>NZ_CP061298.1:0-1200000 GCF_018687595.1 Polynucleobacter paludilacus
TTGGGAGATGGCTACAATGGATCCTCCAAAAATATGAGCAACTTACAAATTCCCCCTGCACTAAATCTTCCAACCCCATTAGGGTTTTGGGACAACGCCCTTGGGGTATTGTCGCGCGAGCTTTCGCCCCAACAATTCAAAACATGGATCCAGCCCCTACGCTTGCTTACACATGATGTAAGCGACTACTCACTTACAATAGGAGCCCCAAACAGGTTCAAGTTAGACTGGATCAAAAAGACTTTTTCTGACCGCTTTCAAGAATTGGCAACACAATATTTTGGCCAAGCTACGACCCTGAACTTTGTCTTAGATGTTGAGGGGGTGGCCCCTGAAGTGGTTCCGGCGAGAGGTGGGGTAGCGCCAATGTCAAGCATTGAGGCCGCGGACCCTGAAGATAATCCAGTGCTGGTGGAGCAAGTTTTTGAGATTGAAGACCACTCAAAATTAAACCCCAACCTCACTTTTGAAACCTTTGTAACCGGCAAAGCCAACCAACTGGCTCGCGCCGCATCCATTCAGGTTGCCCACAATCCCGGAAGCTCCTATAACCCCATGTTTTTATATGGTGGTGTTGGTTTGGGTAAAACCCACCTCATTCATGCAATTGGCAACCACCTTCTTAAAGAAAAGCCAAACTCCAGAATTCGATACATCCACGCAGAGCAATACGTTTCTGATGTTGTGAGGGCTTATCAACAAAAGGCGTTTGATCGATTCAAGCGCTACTATCACTCGTTAGATTTGCTATTAATCGATGATATTCAATTCTTTAGTGGAAAATCTCGCACTCAAGAAGAGTTCTTTTACGCCTTCGAGGCCCTATTAAGCAACAAGGCACAGGTAATTATTACCAGCGATACCTACCCCAAGGAAATGGCTGGTATTGATGACCGATTGATATCCCGTTTTGATTCAGGCCTGACGGTGGCAATTGAACCACCCGAGCTAGAAATGCGCGTGGCCATTTTGATGAAGAAGGCTGCGGAGGAGGGCATCCCCATGAGTGAGGATGTTGCTTTTTTTGTGGCAAAGCACCTACGCTCCAATGTAAGGGAGTTGGAGGGGGCCTTGCGTAAAATTTTGGCCTTTGTACGGTTTCATGGGCGAGAAGTGACTATCGAGGTGGCACGCACAGCGCTTAAGGACCTCTTGTCGATCCAAAACCGGCAGATTTCTGTTGAGAATATTCAAAAGGCGGTAGCAGACTTTTACAGCATTAAAGTTGCCGATATGTACTCCAAGAGGCGTCCTGCCAATATTGCTCGGCCACGCCAGATTGCAATGTTTATGGCTAAAGAACTAACCCAGAAAAGCCTGCCCGAGATTGGGGAGCTGTTTGGTGGGCGGGATCACACAACGGTATTGCACGCAGTTCGTAAGGTTGCTGAAGAGCGGGCGCACGATAGCCAACTAAATCATGAGATTCATGTAATAGAACAGACACTCAAAGGTTAAAAAATAGCCTGTGGATAAGGTTGTGGATAGCCCAATGAATAAGTTTGGGGATAGTTGGTGGATAAATTGTGGAAAGACTAGTCTTCGTGCAAAAATAGGGTGTTGAGCAAAAGTTATCCAGTTTTTGTTCAACCCTTATACAAAAGTTTTCCACAGGTTTTTTTGATGGTAGTGTGTTGTTAATAAAGCGATTTTTGACTTATCCACTAAAAAACAAAGCCTTATTACTATTACTACTAAGATATATATAAACAAGGATTTAAAAGCAATGCAACTCGTTAACACTTCGCGCGATAGCTTATTAAAACCACTGCAGGTGGTGAGTGGAATTGTTGAACGTAGACACACCTTGCCAATTTTGGCAAATCTGCTTTTCAGAAAAAATGGTGAGAAGGTTTCCTTTGTTTCAACCGATATAGAAATTCAAATTACAACTAATGCTAACTTCGGGGTTGGTTCCGAGGATGTCACAACAACGGTTGCGGCACGTAAGCTGTTAGATATTCTTCGTGCGCTACCTGAGGGGCCCGTTGCACTTAATCTTAAAGACAATAAGATGGTTGTCCAAAGTGGCAAAAGCCGTTTCTCTCTACAAACTCTTTCCGCATCAGAATTTCCAGTAATGCAAAGTGTTGGCGAGATTACGGCGAACTGGAAGATGTCTCAAAAAAGCTTTCGTCAACTCATTAGTCAGGTCCATTTTGCAATGGCGCAGCAGGACATTCGCTATTACCTTAATGGCATGTTATTGGTCATTGAGGGAAAACAGGTCATAACTGTCGCAACCGATGGGCATCGTTTGGCTTACTCACAAGTGGAGTTGAGTGAGGCACCGTCTGGTTCAGGTCAAAAACAAGAAGTCATTATTCCTCGCAAGACCATCTTGGAATGTCAGCACCTTTTAGAGGAATCCGACGAACCCCTCGAAATGAGCTTGACATCCAATCAGGTCAAATTTAGTTTCGGTGACATCGAGCTTATTTCCAAACTGGTTGAAGGCAAATTCCCAGATTTCCAGCGCGTCATTCCAAAGGGGCAAAAAAATTCTTTAGTGGTTGGACGTGAAGTACTACAAGCAGCATTACAACGTGCTGCAATTTTGACTACAGATAAATTTAAGGGCGTTCGCTTTTCTTTATCCCCCAATCGCATCACCATCCAATCTACCAATGCCGAGCAGGAAGAGGCTCAAGAAGAAATTGAAACCGAATACGTTGGCGATGCAGTAGAGATTGGTTTTAATGTAAGTTATTTACTCGATGTTTTATCAAACCTCAAAAACGAAAAAGTTCAAATCAGCCTGGGTGATGCAAATAGTAGTGCTGTAATTACGTTGCCTGGCTCTGAGAACTTTAAGTATGTTGTGATGCCAATGCGTATTTAATTTAGAAGAAAATGACTGAAGAAAAAAAAGTAGTAGAGCAATACGGCGCATCATCGATTCAAATCTTAGAGGGTCTCGAGGCGGTTCGTAAACGCCCCGGTATGTATATCGGGGACACCTCCGATGGAACAGGTCTTCATCACTTGGTATTCGAGGTTCTAGATAACTCTATTGATGAGGCCTTGGCGGGCTACTGTTCCGAAATTACAGTCGTAATTCAGACTGACAACTCTATCTCGATTGTTGATAACGGTAGGGGTGTTCCAACCGGCATTAAATACGACGATAAACACGAACCCAAGCGAAGTGCGGCAGAAATTGTCATGACAGAGCTCCATGCTGGCGGGAAGTTTGACCAAAACAGCTATAAGGTATCCGGTGGACTCCACGGCGTTGGTGTGAGTTGCGTTAACGCTCTTTCAAAATGGTTAAAGCTGACCATTCGTCGCGACGGGAAAACCCATTACATGGAGTTTGAACGCGGCGTCGTTAAAAATCGAAACATCGAACAAGAAAATGGAGTTGCAGTTTCTCCAATTTCAGTAACAGGTAGTACCGAACTATCCGGCACAGAGGTTCATTTCTTAGCGGATGAAGAAATTTTCGGTCACGTTGAATTTCACTATGAGATCTTGGTAAAAAGAATACGCGAGCTCTCATTCTTAAATAATGGCGTACACATTCGCTTAATTGATCAACGCACAGGACAAGAGGAAGATTTTGCTTTCTCGGGCGGCGTCAAGGGTTTTGTTGAATACATCAACCAAAACAAAAGCGTTTTACATCCCAATGTGTTTTATGCAGAGGGTGTTAGACCCTCGGATTTGGGTGGACAGATCACAGCTGAAGTTTCCATGCAGTGGAATGACAGCTTTAGCGAACAAGTGCTTTGTTTTACAAACAACATTCCACAAAGAGATGGCGGCACTCACTTAACCGGCCTGCGCGCGGCCATGACTCGCGTCATCAATAAGTACATTGATGAAAACGAAATTGCAAAAAAAGCTAAAGTCGAAATTTCAGGTGACGACATGCGCGAAGGCCTGGCTTGTGTACTGTCGGTTAAGGTGCCCGAACCTAAGTTTTCAAGCCAAACCAAAGACAAGCTTGTATCTAGCGAGGTTCGTGGCCCGGTAGAAGAAATTGTTGCTGAGGCTTTGAGCGCGTTCCTCCAAGAACGACCAGCAGATGCAAAAATTGTCTGCGGAAAAATTGTCGATGCTGCCCGTGCCCGCGAGGCTGCACGCAAGGCGCGCGACATGACGCGCCGCAAGGGCGCCCTGGATGGTTTGGGTCTGCCCGGGAAGCTGGCTGATTGCCAAGAAAAAGACCCCGCTAAATCTGAGTTATTTATTGTTGAGGGAGATTCAGCGGGCGGCTCTGCGAAGCAGGGTCGCGATAGACGCTTCCAAGCGATTCTTCCACTCAAGGGAAAGATCCTAAACGTAGAAAAAGCACGCTTCGATAAGATGCTGGCCAGCCAAGAGGTGGTTACATTAATCACTGTCTTGGGCACCGGGATTGGAGTTGAGGAGTACAAGGCCGACAAGCTTCGTTATCACCGCATCATCATCATGACCGATGCGGACGTTGATGGTAGCCACATCCGCACATTGCTGCTAACTTTCTTCTATCGTCAAATGCCAGAGCTGATTGAGCGCGGCCATATCTACATTGCCCAACCACCACTTTATAAAGTGAAGTTTGGTAAACAGGAGCAATATATAAAAGATGATGTTGAGCTCAACCAGCTATTGTTGAGGATCGCCCTTGAAGGCGCATCCTTACAAACCCCTTCTGGCGAGCTTGTTGAGGGTGCCGATCTTGCCGAACTGTCAAAACACTACCAAGTGATTCAATCGATTGTTGATCGACTCTCAAGAACGATTGATGAAGACGCCATCCGTGCAGTTGCTGCTGGCGTTCAATTAAACCTGGACACCGAAAAGGCCGCCCAAGAGTCTGCAGAGCGTCTGCGAATTGCTTTAGCAGATCCAAGCAATCCACTTGCCTTGCCACCAGAAATCATTGTCCAAAAAGAAGATCGTACAGAGCGATTCAGACTTTTACTTTCTCGTAGGGTGCACGGCAATCTCAAATTATCTGCAATTAATTCAGACTTTGTGCATGGTGATGATTATCAAAGCCTTGCCAATGCTGCTGCAGTTTTAAGTGGCAAAGTGTTGCCTGGTACCAAAGTGCGTCGCGGCGATCCTGAGAAAAATCAAAAAGAGCACACCGTTGATAATTTCCGCGCCGCCTTCTCTTGGTTGCTTTCCGAGGCCGAGCGAGTCCTTAGTCGTCAGCGCTACAAGGGTCTGGGTGAGATGAATCCATCCCAGCTTTGGGAAACCACCATGGACGCCGGCTCGCGCACACTCTTGCAGGTAAAGATCGAGGATGCGATTGCTGCCGATCAAGTTTTCACCACCCTAATGGGAGATGAAGTCGAACCCCGTAGAGCGTTCATTGAAAAGAATGCGCTGATTGCTCGCAACCTAGACGTCTAATATGAAAAAGAAAAAGTTAACACCTCCCAAGGTGGATAGATCGCGCATTGCTGTTCAGTCCTCATCGATTCATGGCAAAGGCGTTTTCGTTGTGAAGCCAATAAAAAAAGGCGAAGCCATTATTGAGTACAAAGGTGAGCGTATCAGTTGGAAAAAAGCAGAGAAGCGCCACCCCCACGACCCCAAAGATCCAAATCACACCTTCTACTTCTCTCTTGAGGATGGTCGCGTTATTGATGCCAAGTATGGCGGTAACGCCGCGCGCTGGATTAATCACTCCTGTAAGCCTTGTTGCGAAACGCAAGAAGAAATTTATGATGGTGAGCCTCGCGTATTTGTTTTCGCTTTGCGCGACCTAAAACCCGGCGAGGAGCTTTTTTACGACTACTCCTTGGGTGTTGAGGGCCGCGTTACCAAGAAAATGAAAAAGGATTACGAGTGTCGTTGTGGTGCCAAAAAGTGTCGTGGCACCATGTTGGCGATCGAAGAGAAATAAACCACTTATCAAATGTTGTTTATTACTATTCAGGAGCTGGAGGCGGCAATCAACTATTGGCGTAGCCAATCCCCTGCGGCTGGAGAAGAGCTTGCGCTCTGCCTCGAGGCAACCGCTTTAGCGAAACCATATGCCTTAATGATTGTGCAGGGCTCTCAAAGAATGCCAACAGATGTTTTGGATGAGGGCGCACGGCTCGCTTTACAGGGCTATTTCAAGGCGACCAAAAACCCATAGGCCCCCAAAGGTTTTGTTTAGGGTTATTGCTATATAAACGTCATTGATCTTGCGGTATTCTCAAACTCTTGCCTAGAGACAGGGCAGAGGATTTATTTTGCAAAAGACCATACTAAAAACGATTGGATTAGGAAAGTCCTTTAAAGGCTTCGCTGCGGTAAGTGACGTTAACCTAGAGGTTGCCCATGGCAGCATCCATGCTTTGATTGGGCCTAACGGAGCTGGTAAAACCACCTGCTTCAACTTGCTCACAAAATTTCTTGAGCCCACCTCAGGGCAAATCTTATTTAATGGGCTTGACATCACCGATGAGCGCCCCGCCCAGATTGCGCGTCGCGGAGTAATCCGCTCATTTCAAATTTCAGCTGTTTTCCCCCATTTAAGCGTTCTGGAAAACGTTCGTGTTGCGCTGCAACAAAGCCTGGGCACCGAATTTTGCTTTTGGAAGACACAGCATTCACTAGCCGCCCTGGACGAGAGGGCTCACGAGCTTTTGGGTGAGGTGGGCCTTGACCAATTTGCTAATGAAGAGGCTATCAGCTTGGCTTACGGGCAAAAAAGGGCTCTTGAAATTGCCACCACATTGGCAATGGATCCAGAGTTGATGTTGCTTGATGAGCCTACACAAGGGATGGGACACGAGGATGTGGAGCGCGTCACCGAATTAATCGATCGGGTTGCCAAAGGAAGAACGGTTTTAATGGTTGAGCACAACATGAAGGTGGTGTCTTCTATTGCTGACCGAATCACCGTCTTGCAGCGAGGCTCCGTTTTAGCGGAGGGTTCTTATCAAGAAGTCTCCAGCAATCCGCTAGTAGTTGAGGCATACATGGGCAGCCACGGAGAGTCTTTGTGAGCGCCACCGCCTTAGATATTCAAAATTTAGAGTCTTGGTATGGCGAATCTCATATTTTGCATGGAGTGAATTTGTCCATTAAAGAGGGTGAGCTGGTTACGCTTCTGGGAAGAAATGGGGCTGGGCGAAGCACAATCTTGAAAACCATTTTGGGTCTAACAAGCAGGAGAGTGGGTGTAATTAAGGTGTTTGGCAAGGACACCATTCAGTTGCCGAGCTATCAAATTGCGCGTCTAGGTGTTGGTTACTGTCCAGAGGAGAGAGGTATTTTTGCCAGCCTCAGCACAGAAGAAAATTTATTATTGCTGCCCGAAATTGCCCCTGGCGGAATGAGTTTGGATGACATTTATGCCATGTTTCCCAATCTCTACGAGAGACGGCATAGCCCGGGCACGCGCTTATCGGGCGGTGAGCAGCAGATGCTGGCAATGGCGCGCATCCTAAGAACGGGCGCAAAACTGTTATTGCTTGATGAGATCACCGAGGGCCTTGCTCCGGTCATCGTACAAAAATTAGGTGAGGTTGTGGCTAGTCTGCGAGATAAAGGGTTCACGATCGTTTTGGTTGAACAAAACTTTCGGTTTGCTGCACCCTTGGCGGATCGTCATTACGTTGTTGAGCACGGAAAAGTTGTTGAAGTGGTCAATCGTTCTGAGTTGGCTGATAAGGCAGGTTTATTAAATGCGTATCTTGGTGTCTAGTCTTTTCTAAAGGAGATGGAAATGAAGTTAAAGCAAATCACAGCTGGGCTGGTTGCAGTTACCATGCTCGGCTCAAATCCAATATTCGCTCAAGGCGCGCCAAAGGTGAGTGGCGACGTTGTGAAGATTGGGGTATTAACGGACTTGTCGGGCACCTATTCAGATTTGGCTGGTCCGGGATCGGTGATTGCAGCAAAAATGGCAGTCGCTGATTTTTCTAAAGACGGCACCGTGCTTGGTAAGAAAATTGAAGTCGTTAGTGCTGATCATCAAAATAAGGCAGACATCGCTGCCAATAAAGCTCGCGAATGGTATGACAAAGACAATGTTGATGTGATTGTGGATTTGGTCTCAACCAATACCGCGCTTGCTGTAATGGAGGTGGCTGAGCAGAAAAATAAGATCACTTTGGTGTCGGGTGCGGGCTCCACTGCAATTACTAACGAGAAGTGTACGCCGGTGAATGTGCATTGGGCCTACGATACCTACGGCCTTGCTAACGGCACCGCAAAAGCCGTAGTTAAGCAAGGTAAGAAAAACTGGTACTTCATCACTGCCGACTATGCATTTGGCGCCTCACTTGAAAGTGCTGCAAGTAATGTGGTGACATCGGGTGGAGGTAAAGTGTTAGGTGTTAGTAAGGCCCCTTTCCCAAATAATGACTTCTCATCTTACTTATTGAAAGCACAGGCTAGCGGGGCGGATGTGGTTGCCTTGGCCAATGCAGGACAAGATACGATTAATTCAGTAAAACAAGCGTCTGAGTTTGGAATTAATAAAAAACAAACCGTTGTGCCGTTGTTGATGTTTATTTCAGACGTTCATTCTTTGGGCTTGCCAACCGCACAAGGAATGTTGATGACCGAAGGCTTCTATTGGGATCGTGATGAAAAAACCCGCGCATGGTCACGCCGCTTCTTTGAGCAGCATAAGCGGATGCCAACCATGGTTCATGCGGCCGTGTACTCATCAGTAATGAATTATTTGAAAACAGTGCAAGCAGTCGGCACCGATGACACCGCAGTAGTAATGCAAAAACTCAAGTCGACCACAATCGACGATGGACTTTTTAAAGGCAAGATTCGCGCGGATGGCAAGTTTGCACATGAAATGTTTTTATTGGAAGTTAAAAAACCAGCTGATGCAAAGAGCCCATGGGACTATTACTACATTCGAGATGTCATTCCAGCCGCAGACTCATCTATCCCGCTGGCAATGTCTAAATGTAAATTGGTTAAGAACTAAGTTAAACCATGTTTGAGCTTTTAGGAATCACTCCACAAGGGCTAGTTGCACAGCTCTTGGTGGGGCTGATTAACGGTTCGTTTTATGCTATTTTGAGTTTGGGGCTGGCCATTATTTTTGGTCTCCTCAACATCATTAATTTTTCTCATGGTGCTCAGTACACCATGGGCGCATTTGTTGCTTGGATAGGCTTAACCCAAATTGGCCAATGGCTTGGTTTTCCAGACTTAAGCATCAATTATTGGTTTGCTTTAATTTTGGTGCCACTAATTATGGCGGGCTTTGGCCTGATTCTTGAGCGCACCATGTTGCGCAGGCTCTATCACCTCGATCACCTTTACGGCCTTCTGCTGACGTTTGGTCTGGCTTTAATTATTGAGGGCCTATTTCGTGATTGGTATGGCATCTCGGGTGAGAGTTATCCAGCACCCGAATTACTTCAAGGAGCCATCCCGCTGGATGCTATTGGAATTATTTTGCCCAAATATCGCATTTGGGTTGTTGTGATTTCAATGATTGTTTGTTTTTCAACTTGGTATGTGATTGAGCGCACTAAGCTTGGTGCCTATCTGCGGGCTGGAACTGAGAACCCAAAACTATTGCAAGCTTTTGGCGTCAATGTGCCACTCATGATTTCCTTGGCCTACGCATATGGCGTAGGACTTGCAGGATTTGCTGGTGTGCTTGCTGCACCCATCTTTCAAGTAAATCCTTTAATGGGCTCAAACTTGATCATCATTGTTTTTGCTGTAGTGGTTATTGGTGGAATGGGCTCGATCATGGGTGCCATCTTGACCGGTCTTGGTTTGGGTTTAATCGAGGGGTTAACAAAAGTGTTTTACCCAGAGGCATCTAGCGTTGTTATTTTTGTCATCATGGCGATCGTTTTGTTATTGCGCCCCGCTGGTTTATTTGGGCGAGAAAAATGAGCATGGACGCGCTATGAATCAGAGCACAAAATTACTTTATGCCATCTTGTTGTTAATCGCAGCACTGCTCCCATTGCAAGACTTTATTTATCTGGTGTTTGCCATGAAGGTACTGTGTTTCGCACTTTTTGCTTGTGCATTTAATTTGTTGCTTGGCTTTACTGGCCTTTTGTCTTTTGGCCATGCTGCGTTTTTTGGAAGCGCCGCATACATCACTGCCTATTTTTGTAAAGAGATGGGCACTTCCCCAGAGATCGGAATTTTGCTCGGCGTATTCGGCTCTGCTGCATTGGGTCTGTTGATTGGGGTTCTAGCCATTCGTCGTCAAGGCATTTATTTTGCGATGGTGACTTTAGCGTTATCACAGATGGTTTACTTCCTGGCTGTGCAACTTCCCTATACCGGTGGCGAAGATGGCATTCAAGGCGTGCCTAGAGGAATGTTGTTTGGTTTGCTTGATCTAAGCAACGATGTGCATATGTATTACTTTGTGCTTGCGGTCTTCGTTTTTGGTTTTGCGCTCATTATGCGAACTGTGTATTCGCCCTTTGGCCAAATTCTGAAAGCCATTCGAGAGAATGAGCCTCGTGCAATTTCTTTGGGCTACGACGTTGATCGCTTTAAGCTGATTTGCTTTGTGATTTCTGCCGCCCTTTCGGGTTTAGCAGGCTCAACAAAATCTTTGGTATTTCAGCTGGCAACCTTGACTGACGTCCATTGGCACATGTCAGGAGAGGTAGTTTTGATGACCCTCCTTGGCGGCATGGGTACGATTTTGGGCCCGGTAGTTGGTGCAGGCGTTGTGGTCAGCCTACAAAACTATCTAGCCAATATTGGCTCATGGAGCACCATTGCCACTGGCTTTATCTTTGTGGTTTGCGTTCTTGCGTTCCGGCGCGGGGTGGTTGGTGAAATTAGCGCTTTCTTCAAAATTAAGCATTAGCGTTCCTGGCTGCTAAAAAATAGGCATTTAATAATTTATTCATTTAAATCAGTAGCTTAGGCCATCATCGGCGTACTCGAAGTAATTTATTGGACCCAATAATTGGGTTTGGTTTCACGTGAAACCTACAAAATGCTATGATCATCGCCCTGCTAGGGTAAAACATGCGCTATTCCAAAAATTTCGATGTCATTGTGGTCGGCGGTGGTCATGCTGGGACGGAAGCCGCCCTGGCCTCTGCTCGGATGGGCTGTGAAACCCTGCTGATTACCCACAGCATCGAAACACTGGGCGCCATGAGCTGCAATCCCTCCATTGGCGGGATTGGCAAGGGCCATTTAGTGAAAGAAATTGATGCAATGGGCGGGGCAATGGCTGCTGCAACTGATGAAGCGGGCATTCAATTTCGGATACTCAATTCCAGCAAAGGCCCAGCAGTTCGCGCAACTCGCGCTCAAGGCGATCGAATCCTATATAAAGCAGCCATAAGACGGCGCTTAGAAAACCAGCCCAAATTAAGCCTTTTTCAAGCATCAGTTGATGATTTGTTGGTGAACGCTGATCGGGTTCAGGGTGTTGTGACGCAAACGGGGCTCGAGTTTATGGCCCCCAAGGTGGTTTTAACCGCTGGTACCTTCTTGGATGGAAAGATCCATGTTGGGCTCAATAATTATGCTGGCGGGCGCGCAGGCGACCCAGCATCAGCCGCACTATCTTCCAGGCTAAAAGAATTAAAGTTGCCACAGGGACGACTGAAGACTGGCACCCCACCCCGAATAGATGGTCGTACGATTGATTTTTCAGTAATGCAAGAGCAGCCTGGCGACCTGGATCCCATCCCCGTTTTTTCCTATTTGGGCAGACCCGAGCAGCACCCTAGGCAGGTTCCTTGTTGGATTTCCCATACGAATGAACGAACCCATGACATTATTCGGGGCGGTTTAGACCGCTCACCGATGTACACCGGCGTGATTGAAGGGGTTGGCCCTCGCTATTGCCCTTCGATTGAGGACAAAATCCATCGGTTTGCCTCCAGAAATAGCCACCAAATTTTCTTGGAGCCCGAGGGCTTAACAACCCATGAGTATTATCCAAACGGCATTTCTACTAGCCTACCCTTTGATGTGCAGTGGGATTTGGTGAGAAGCATTCGGGGCCTGGAGTCAGCGGAGATCGTTCGGCCTGGCTACGCCATTGAGTATGATTTTTTTGACCCCAGAGAGCTTCGCCATAGTCTAGAAACAAGGGCAATTTCAGGCCTGTATTTTGCTGGCCAAATTAATGGCACCACGGGTTATGAGGAGGCGGCTGCTCAGGGAATGCTTGCAGGCATTAACGCTGGACTTGCCTCCAAGGGCAAAGATCCTTGGATTCCCAAAAGAAGCGAATCCTATATAGGTGTTTTAGTGGACGACCTCATTACACGCGGGGTTCAAGAGCCCTATCGTATGTTTACCAGTCGGGCAGAGTACCGCCTCAGTCTGAGAGAAGATAACGCGGATTTGCGCTTAACCACCATTGGGCGCGAGCTTGGCTTGGTTACCGATTACCGTTGGGCTGTTTTCAGCAGAAAACAAGAGGCTGTTTCACGTGAAACAGCCCGCCTCCATGAAATTTGGATCGGCCCCAAACATGAAAATGCCTTGGCCATCTCAGGTTTGCTGGGGCAAGACTTGTCTCACGAGTGCAGTTTGGCTGAAATATTGAAGCGCCCAGGCGTGACATATGAGAATCTAATGGATTTATCGGGCGGAGTTTGGTCGCCCGGCCAGCTGGATGAAGACTTGGGGCTTGCGGAACAAATAGCGGATCAGGTTGAAATTTCAGTTAAGTATCAGGGCTATATAGATCGTCAAGCAGTGGAAATTGCTCGCCAAGAGCACAATGAAAGCTTCCCATTGCCCGAGAATTTGGATTACACCGAGGTTTTGGGCTTGTCGAAAGAGGTTCAGCAAAAACTAAACCTGCACAAGCCTGAAACTCTTGGACAGGCCGGACGTATTTCTGGGGTAACCCCTGCCGCCCTTTCCTTGCTGCTGGTTCACCTCAAAAAAGGTCTGGGCAGAACTCAGGAGACTGCGTGAGTGAGAGTTTGCTGTCGCTGGGTATTGAAGAGCTCGGGCTTGATTTAAGTGGCGCCAATATTGATCGCCTGGAATTGTTTTTACAAGAAATGGCTCGCTGGAATCGGGTCCATAACTTGACCGCCATCGAGGATCAAAAAGACTCAGTAGTATTGCATCTCGTTGATTCTATTGCAGTTTTACCAATTATGGATCAATTTTTAGGGAATAAGCCGGTTGCAATTGCTGATCTTGGATCAGGCGGGGGACTGCCTGCGATACCCATTGCTATTTTGCGTCCAGAGTGGAAGTTAACCCTCATTGAAGCAGTTAGAAAAAAGACGGCCTTTCTGCAACATGCTAGAGGTAAATTAAGCCTCAAAAATACTGAGATCTTGAGCGAGCGCGTTGAGGCAGTTGCAAAAAGGCGTCCTGGGGAGTTCGATGCGGTGATTTCCAGGGCGTTTACTAGCCTAGCGAATTTTTTAGAATTGTCTCTCCCCCTCTTAAAGCCCAATGGCCTTGTTTTTGCAATGAAGGCTAAGCGTGCAGACCAGGAGTTGCATGAGGCCTCCTTGGACCAGTGGGAGCTGCTTGCGGATGAGCCTTTAAAAATACCTAATCTCGAGGCAGAAAGACGGCTTTTGGTTTTAACCCCCATGAGAAAATCATTTATTTAGGCAAGACCAAAAGAAGCCATGGCAAAAATATTTTGTATTGCAAATCAAAAAGGCGGCGTCGGCAAAACGACAACCGCAGTGAATTTGGCTGCTGGTCTAGCTGGCCACCATCAACGCGTGCTGTTGGTGGATTTGGACCCACAAGGCAATGCAACGATGGGCTCAGGTATTGAGAAAGCAGACTTGAGCGCAAGCGTTTATCAAGTCTTGATTGGCCTCACTTCCGTTAAAGAAAGCGCACAACGTTGCGAAAGCTCAGGCTTTGATGTCTTACCAGCCAATCGTGATTTAGCTGGTGCAGAAATTGAATTAGTGGAGCTTGAGGCGCGCGAACTGCGCTTGAAAGAAGCACTTGCAACAGTTGCAAATGACTACGACTTTATTCTGATTGACTGTCCCCCCGCGCTTTCTTTGCTGACGCTAAATGGATTGTGTGCGGCCAACGGTGTAATTGTGCCAATGCAGTGCGAATACTTTGCACTAGAGGGCTTATCCGATTTAGTAAACACGATTAAACGCGTGCATGCAAATCTTAATCCAGACCTACAGATCATTGGCTTATTGCGCGTGATGTTTGATGCGCGTATGACCTTGCAGCAACAGGTGTCGGACCAATTGATCGAGCACTTCGGCGATAAAGTGTTTAAGACCATTATTCCGCGCAATGTCAGATTGGCTGAGGCCCCATCCTACGGCCTTCCTGGGGTGGCTTTTGACAAATCATCCAGAGGCGCTAAATCGTATTTAGATTTTGGTGCCGAGATGGTTGAGCGAATTAAGCAAATGTAATTTAAGGAAACAAAGAATCGATTATGGTTGCTATAAAGAAAAAAGGTTTAGGACGAGGCTTAGAGGCTTTGCTCGGAGAAAAATCTGCCGCAGAAAATGTTTCGACAGAAATTAATCGTTTGCCACTTTCCGCTTTGCAGCCTGGAAAGTATCAGCCACGTCAAAAAATGGAGTCCGGCGCTTTAAATGAATTAGCAGAAAGCATTCGCGAGCAAGGAATCATGCAGCCGCTATTGGTTCGTTTGGTTAGTGCGGGTAAGTATGAAATTATTGCGGGTGAGCGACGCTATCGAGCCGCTACTTTGGTGGGCCTAAAAGAAGTTCCTGTTTTGGTTTCTAGTGCAGATGATGAGTCTGCAGCTGCAATGGCTCTGATTGAAAATATGCAGCGCGAGGACCTCAATGCGCTTGAAGAGGCTCAAGGTCTCGCTAGACTGATTGAGGAATTTGGCTTCACGCATGAACAGGCTGCAAAGGCGGTTGGTAAATCGCGTAGCGCAATTTCCAATTTATTACGTTTAATTCAATTGGCTAAGCCTGTGCAGGCCATGCTGATTGCTGGTGAAATTGATATGGGCCATGCCAGAGCGCTGCTGCCCCTGCCCGGCTCAAGCCAGGTGGCTTTGGCTCAAAAAATAGCTGCCTTAGGATTATCTGTGCGAGAGGCCGAAAGAATGGCGGCTGCGCTGGCCCTTGCTGGCGGTCAAATTGGTGATAAAAAGGCTAAAAAGCAAGTTGGATCAGAGTCCTTGGGCGCCGATCCAGATATGAAGCGGCTTTGCAGAGAAATCTCAGATCTCATTGGCCTGAATGCGGAATTTAGGCTTAAGGGCAAAGGCGGCGAGCTGCGCATCCAATTTAGCCAATTTGATGAGCTAGATTCTCTATTGAAAAAGTTGGGTATTGAGCCCTAAATTGACCGACTTTACAGCCCCAAATCCTTTGACGAATGGCGTCCTAGACATTAAACTTGCGGTGCTTGATTGATTCCTACAAAAAATCAATTTTCTAAGGCAAATGACTGGGAAGAGCCCGAAGAAGAGGTGTATCGGGTGCTCAGCAAAAAGGAAATGCTTGCGCTGCAACAAAGTAGTCTCAGCAAGCATCGGCCACTGTCACCTTGGAAGATTATTTTGGTTCAAATCGCCACTGCAGTACTTTGCACGATGGTTTGGTCAATTTTTGGAGCAGAAAAGTGGCTTAGCCTTTATACTTTGTCTGCTTTTTTAGGTGGTTTGATTTGCGTCTTGCCTGCGGCACTATTTCTGATAAGACTAGAGCTGGCAAAAAAATCGCAACGATTAAATCCAGGTAGATTTTTAGCGGCATTGGTGTCAGGCGAGTTTATAAAAATCTCGCTGACTTTAATGCTGTTTATAGGGGTTGCTGTTTATATCCCTGATGCGATGTGGGTTCCGCTGTTGTTGACCTATGTCCTAGTTTTAAAGAGTGCGTGGTTAGCGACTTTTTGGCGCTGACTCATCGTGAAGCTGATTAAAGGACTTATTAAAAGATGTCTAGTGAAGTAATCCAGGCCCATGAGGCAGTTGAGCAAATGACGCCCACAGCGTACATTTCTGAGCATTTACAAAATTTCACTAGTACTGGTGTTCACCAGGCATCTGTTGTTGATTTCAGCGTAATCAACCTTGATACTGTTTTTTGGGCGTCTTTGATGGGCCTGATTGCAGTCTTTATTTTGCTCATCGCCGCTCGGCGTGCAACTCCAGGAGTTCCAGGCCGCTTCCAGTGTTTGGTAGAAATGGTGGTTGAGATGGTGGATACCCAAGCCAAGAGCATCGTCCATGGCGACCGCACTTTTATTGCGCCTCTTGCCCTTTTCGTATTCTTTTGGATCATTCTTCTCAATACTTTGGATTTGATACCAGTTGACTGGGTGCTTGGAGTGAACCATTTTCTTGGAAACTTCGGCACACACGTTCCTCATCAAAGACTGGTCGCAACAACTGACTTAAATGCCACGATGGGTATGTCGCTTTCTGTATTGCTGCTTGTTTTTTATTACAGCTTCAAGGTAAAAGGTTTTGGTGGCTTTTTGCACGAATTGATTTCTGCCCCCTTTGGCGCAAAGTGGTACCTAGCCCCATTTAACCTAGCTCTCAATATCATTGAATATCTTGCCAAGGGCGTGTCATTAGGTATGCGACTTTTTGGCAATATGTATGCCGGCGAATTAGTTTTCTTATTGATTGCCTTGCTCGGAAGTGCCTGGACCTTCAATTTAGATTTAACTTTGTTTGGATTGGTGGGCCATGTTATTGCAGGATCGGCTTGGGCCATCTTCCATATTTTGGTTATTTTGTTGCAAGCCTTTATTTTCATGATGTTGACCTTGGTTTACATCGGGCAAGCACACAGCCACCATTAATTTTTATTTTTTTAACTTACCTCTTTTAACTTCAGGAGTCAGCAACATGCAAGCATTTCTCGCAACTATTCAAGGTTCAACAGCAATCTGTATCGGCATCATCATCGGCCTTGGCGCTATCGGCGCCTGTTTGGGCATTGCATTGATGGGCGGAAAATACATTGAAGCATGTGCTCGTCAACCAGAATTGATGGAGCCACTCCAAACCAAAATGTTCCTCTTGGCTGGCTTGATCGACGCTGCGTTTTTGATTGGCGTTGGTGTTGCAATGTTGTTTGCTTTCGCAAACCCACTGCTCGCAGTTATTAAGTAATTGTTTTGGCGTGGGTGACCAAGCGGTCATCCAACCGTTCTCAACAATACTGAAAGGAATATCGTGAATCTGAACGCGACCCTATTCGCGCAAATGATCGTTTTCTTCGTCTTATGGTGGGTAGTTGCACGTTTTGTGTGGCCTCCCCTCGTTAAGGCTTTAGATGAGCGTTCAAGCAAAATTGCTGATGGCTTGGCTGCCGCTGAGCGAGGTAAAGAAGCACTCGCATTGGCAAGCAACGAAGCAGAGCATGAATTATCAAAAGCCCGTCAAGAAGGTGTTCAGCGTGTTGCTGAAGCTGAAAAACGCGCGCAAATGTCAGCGGATGAAATTCGTGCAAATGCACAAGCAGAGGCCGCTCGTATTATTTCTCAAGCCAAAGAAGAGGCCGACCAACAAGTAACTCGAGCCCGTGAAGTATTGCGCGCTGAAGTGGCTGTGCTTGCCGTTAAGGGCGCCGAGCAAATTTTGCGTCGTGAAGTCGATGCAAAAACCCATGGCGCACTATTAGACCAACTAAAGGCAGAGCTTTAATATGGCTGAATTAGCCACGATTGCTCGCCCTTACGCCGAAGCGCTTTTTCAAAGCGCCAAGCCTGCTGAACTTGCTTCATTTATGGAACAATTAAATGAACTGGCTCAGCTTGCTGTGCTGCCTGAAATTGCAAGTCTGTCTAATAATCCAAAGGTTTCTGCGGATGATCTGACCAAACTGTTGTCTGGCATGGTGAAGACAAAGTTAGACGGCAAGACCTTAAGTTTTTTGAGTTTAGTAAATCAAAACCATCGTTTGGCTGCAGTTCCTGAAATTGCTCATCAATTTGAAGCAATGAAGAACAAAAGCGAAGGTGCGGCAGAAATAGTGATTACCAGCGCATTTCCTTTAGAGGGTTCTGCGTTAAATGATTTGTTGTCAAGTTTGAAGAAGCGCTTTGGGGGTAAAGATTTACGCCCAACTATTCAAGTTGATCCAGCTTTGATTGGCGGTGTCCGCATTCAGGTTGGCGACGAGGTGATGGATAGTTCCGTGAAGGCACGGTTGGCTCAGATGCAAACGAGCCTTGGCGCATAAATTATCCCGATTAAGAACATACGAAATAAGACCCAGGAGTAAGTAATGCAACTCAACCCATCCGAGATCAGCGAGCTGATCAAAAGCCGAATTAGCGAATTAGGCGTTGACGCCAAATCTCGCAATGAAGGCACTGTTATTTCAGTAACTGACGGTATCTGCCGCGTACATGGATTGTCTGGTGTCATGCAGGGCGAAATGTTGGAGTTTCCTAACAACACAATTGGCCTTGCTTTGAACCTTGAGCGTGATTCTGTTGGTGCTGTAGTGTTAGGTGAATACACCCACATTAAAGAAGGCGACCCAGTTAAATGTACGGGCCGGATTTTGGAAGTTCCAGTTGGACCAGAGTTGCTCGGCCGCGTTGTTAATGCGCTGGGTCAGCCAATTGACGGCAAAGGCCCCATTAACACTAAGTTAACTGACTTTATTGAAAAAGTTGCTCCCGGTGTTATTGCACGTCAATCCGTTAGTCAGCCAGTTCAAACCGGCTTGAAGGCGATTGATGCGATGGTTCCTATTGGCCGCGGTCAGCGCGAGTTGATCATTGGCGATCGTCAAACTGGTAAGACTGCTGTTGCAGTCGATGCGATCATTAACCAAAAAGGTAAAGGCGTTTATTGCGTTTACGTGGCGATCGGTCAAAAGGCTTCCACTATTGCTAACGTAGTTCGTAAGCTCACAGAATTGGGCGCGATGGAGTACACCGTGGTTGTTGCGGCGAGTGCTTCTGAGTCCGCAGCGATGCAGTACCTTTCTGCTTACGCGGGTTGCACCATGGGTGAATATTTCCGCGATCGTGGTGAAGATGCTTTGATTGTTTATGATGACTTAACTAAACAAGCGGTTGCTTATCGCCAAATCTCCTTGTTGCTCCGTCGCCCACCAGGCCGCGAAGCTTACCCTGGCGACGTTTTCTACCTCCACTCACGCCTCCTCGAGCGTGCTGCTCGTGTAAATGCTGATTACGTTGAGAAGTTCACCAATGGTGCAGTAAAAGGAAAGACTGGTTCATTGACCGCATTGCCAATTATTGAAACTCAAGCTGGTGACGTTTCTGCATTCGTTCCAACCAACGTGATTTCGATTACTGATGGTCAGATCTTCTTGGAAACTGACTTGTTTAACGCCGGTGTGCGTCCTGCGATTAACGCCGGTATTTCTGTTTCCCGCGTTGGTGGTGCAGCACAAACTAAAGTGATTAAGAAATTGTCCGGTGGTATTCGTACCGACTTAGCGCAGTATCGTGAATTAGCAGCGTTTGCGCAGTTTGCGTCTGACCTAGATGATGCAACCCGCAAGCAACTTGAGCGCGGTAAGCGTGTTACAGAGTTGTGTAAGCAAGCACAGTACAAGCCTCTACAGGTTTGGGAAATGGCTGCTTCGCTGTATGCAATGAACAACGGCTACTTTGATGATCTTGAAGTTAAGCATGTATTGGCATTTGAAAAAGGCTTGCAAGATCATTTGAAATCTAAGTACGCTGATTTAGTCGGCCGCATTGAAGAGACTAAAGATCTGAGCAAAGATGATGAAGCTGCTTTGCGTGCGGCGATTGAGGACTACAAGCGTTCAGCCTCTTTCTAAGAGGGCCCGTATAAATCATGGCAAGCACAAAAGAGATACGATCTAAGATCAAGAGCGTGCAAAACACGCGCAAGATCACAAAGGCAATGGAGATGGTCGCCGCATCCAAGATGCGTCGCGCCCAGGAGCGTATGCGTAATGCGCGCCCATATGCTGAGAAAATTCGTGAGATTGTTGCTAATCTTTCTAAAGCAAATCCCGAGTTTCGCCCTGCTTACATGGCTACTCGTGAGATTAAGAAAGTTGGCACCATTTTGGTTACGACGGATAAGGGCTTGTGCGGCGGTTTAAATACCAACGTGCTGCGTTTTATTACTAATCAAGTGCGTGATTTGCAGGAAAAAAACATTGAGATTTTCTACACTGCAATCGGTTCAAAAGGCCTACAGTTTTTGAATCGCTCAAAAGCAAAATTGATTTCTCAAGCCACTCAAATTGGTGATACACCGCATTTGGATGTTTTGATTGGTGCAATTGTTGCCCAATTAGAAGCGTTTGAGCGAGGCGAGATTGATGCTGTTTATTTGGCCTACAACCGCTTTGTTAATGCCATGAAACAAGAGCCTGTTTTAGAGAAGCTGTTGCCTTTGGAGCCATCAGCATTAGCGCCTGAAGAAAAAGCAGGAAACTCTTGGGATTACATTTACGAGCCTGACGCTGAGTCGATTTTGAATGGCTTGCTAAAGCGTTATGTTGAAGCAATGATTTATCAGGCTGTTGCCGAAAATATGGCTTCTGAGCAATCTGCTCGCATGGTCTCAATGAAGGCCGCGTCAGATAACGCAAAGAACGTGATTGGCGAATTGCAATTGGAATACAACAAAACACGACAAGCTGCTATTACTAAAGAGTTGTCAGAAATTGTTGGCGGAGCGGCTGCTGTTTAAGCGGTCAGCATTTAGGTGTACGAAAGAATTCAGGAATTAAAAGCGGAGAAATGCGATGAGTAACGGAAATATCGTGCAATGTATCGGTCCAGTGGTGGACATTCAGTTCCCACGCGACAAAATGCCAAACATCTATGATGCGTTGACATTAATCGACAGTGGTGAAAAATCATTTGCTGAAAAAGGTTTGACCTTTGAAGTTCAGCAACAAATCGGTGACGGCGTAGTTCGCGCGATTGCTATGGGTGCAAGCGATGGCTTGCGTCGTGGCATGGAAGTGAAATCTACCGGCAAGCCAATTTCTGTGCCAGTTGGTCCAGCAACTTTGGGTCGCATCATGGACGTCTTGGGTCGCCCAATTGACGATGCAGGTCCAATTGCTACTGAAGAGCGCCGCGCTATTCACCAGCCAGCACCGAAGTTTGATGAATTATCACCTTCTGTTGATTTGCTCGAAACTGGTATTAAGGTTATCGACTTGGTTTGCCCATTTGCTAAGGGCGGTAAGGTCGGTTTGTTCGGCGGTGCGGGTGTTGGTAAGACCGTGAACATGATGGAATTGATTAACAACATCGCTAAGCAACACTCAGGTTTGTCTGTGTTTGCCGGTGTTGGTGAGCGTACTCGTGAAGGTAATGACTTCTACCACGAGATGAAAGAATCAAACGTTGTTGATAAAGTAGCCATGGTATTTGGTCAGATGAACGAGCCTCCTGGCAACCGTTTGCGCGTTGCGTTGACTGGTTTGACAATGGCTGAAGCATTCCGTGACGAAGGCCGTGACATTTTGTTCTTCGTTGACAACATCTATCGCTACACATTGGCTGGTACTGAAGTATCTGCGTTGCTAGGCCGTATGCCTTCTGCTGTGGGTTATCAACCTACATTGGCTGAAGAGATGGGTAAATTGCAAGAGCGTATTACCTCGACCAAGACTGGTTCTGTGACTTCTATCCAGGCTGTGTACGTTCCTGCAGATGACTTGACTGATCCGTCACCAGCTACCACCTTCTTGCATTTGGACTCCACCGTAGTGTTGTCTCGTGACATTGCTGCTTTGGGTATTTATCCAGCAGTTGACCCATTGGATTCCACCAGCCGTCAGCTTGATCCACAAGTGGTTGGCCAAGAGCACTATGAAGTAGCCCGCGATGTTCAAATGACATTGCAGCGTTACAAAGAATTACGCGACATTATTGCTATTTTGGGTATGGATGAATTGTCACCAGAGGACAAGTTAGCCGTATCACGCGCTCGTAAGATTCAACGTTTCTTGTCCCAGCCTTTCCACGTTGCAGAGGTATTTACTGGTTCACCAGGCAAATACGTACCATTAAAAGAAACTATTCGTGGTTTCAAAATGATCTGTAGTGGTGAATTGGATCACTTGCCTGAGCAAGCGTTCTACATGGTGGGTTCAATTGATGAAGCCATCGAGAAAGCGAAGAAGCTTTAATCGAACTCATCTAGGGAAATTATGTCAACCATACGCGTCGATGTAGTAAGTGCTGAGCAATCTATTTTTAGTGGAGAAGCGAAGTTCGTAGCGCTTCCTGGTGAAAGTGGTGAGCTCGGTATTTTGCGCGGCCACACCCCATTGATTACACGCATTCGTCCCGGCTCAGTTCGTATTGAAAAAGCGGATGGTGATGAAGAGTTTGTATTCGTGGCAGGTGGCTATTTAGAGGTTCAACCCGATCATGTCACTGTATTGGCAGATACTGCTATCCGTGGTCATGATTTGGATGAAGCCAAAGCTATTGAAGCTAAGAAGCGGGCTGAAGAGGCAATGCAAAATCGTGGTACAGACTTCGATTTGGCTCTGGCCCAATCTGAATTTGCCATGGCTGCAGCACAGTTAGCCGCTATTGCGCGCTTCCGTCGCAAAAATTAATTACTGGCCAAATCCTTGTTGTTAAATGACCGGTTTTTAAAAGCCTGCCTGGGCGAAGCGGTGGACCAAACCCCGCTTTGGCTCATGCGCCAAGCCGGTCGTTATCTTCCTGAATACAATGCTACCCGAGCCAGGGCTGGCAGTTTTCTTGGCCTTGCAAAAAATCCTGCTTATGCAACTGAGGTTACGCTTCAGCCGCTGGACCGATATCCATTGGATGCGGCAATTCTTTTCTCAGACATCTTGACGATTCCAGATGCGATGGGTTTGGGGCTTCAATTTGCAGTGGGTGAAGGCCCTAGTTTTCAACACCCATTGCGGACTGAAGAGGATGTCAAAAAATTACGTGCTGCGGATATGCATCAATTGCAATATGTCTTTGATGCAGTCTCAGAAATTCGTAAAGCCTTAATCCAGGATGGAAAACAACGCGTCCCACTCATTGGATTTTCCGGAAGCCCCTGGACTCTTGCTTGTTACATGATCGATGGATCTGGGTCGGATGATTTCCGTCACGCCAAGACGATGATGTTTGCCCGTCCCGACTTGCTTGAGCATATATTAGAAATCAATGTTCAATCTGTTGCGACCTACTTAACTGAGCAAGTTAAAGCAGGTGCTCAAGCTTTGATGATTTTTGACACTTGGGGCGGCTTATTACCTAATGGATGGTATCAACGCATGTCATTAGCAGCGATGCAAAAAGTGATTGAGCAATTACCGCGTGAATACGATGGACGAAAAATACCCATCATTATTTTTACAAAAGGCGGTGGAATCTGGTTAAAAGATATGGCGCAAATTGGCGCTGATGTCCTAGCCTTGGATTGGACGATGTCTCTATCAAGAGCTCGCAAGGAATTACTAGAAATCAACAGACCACTTGCTTTGCAGGGAAACTTAGATCCTCTGGTTTTATTTTCTGGCTCTAAACACATTGCCGATCAGGTCAATGTCCTACTTGAGGATTTGGCTGATGCCCCTGTCTTGCGACCCAACTTACATCCACTGGATGGGCATATCTTTAACTTAGGCCATGGGATTTCCCAGTTCACCCCTCCTGAAAGTGTGTCTGCTTTGGCCTCGGCAGTGATTGAGAAATCCCGAGCCCTTAGGGCAAGTAGATAGGGCAAAGTAATTGCTAACTTAGCGGCGATCTTTTACCAAAGTTATGCACAGCACAGTAACGCTTTTGAAATTCAGATAGATTCGAGATAAAGATCAACAAGAGCTTCGAGAAGTAGTTATAACTTATTGATTTATATAGAATTATATTTAAATCATCAACTTGTATCTAAGCTGACTTATTTGGTAAGTTGATTGATAAATCAGTATATTGGAATGATATCCACAGACTTATCCACAGGAAAATAGACATAAAAGATGATGCCTAGCACTCTATTTGTCCAGATTGTTTTAGATAAGCCGTTGGCGCAAGCCTTTGACTATGCCTGGGATGTGGAGAGGCTTGGATGCGAGCCAGCGGTTGGTCAGATTGTATCGGTCCCATTTGGAAGTGCATTATCCGTAGGGGTTATAATAAAAGTAAATACTCACTCTGATTTAGAGATAAGTAAAATAAAGAGCGTCATAGATGTTGCACCACTCCCCCCGATAGATGCCGGGCTACTGAGCCTGATGAACTTTGCAAGCCAGTACTACATCCATAGTTTGGGTGAAACGATTGTGCCCTCAATCCCGCAAATGTGGCGAAAGCCTGAGCGCTGGGACAAGTTGCGGCTAGTAGCGCAGTCCTCTGTGAGTAAAAAGAAAAAAAACGAAACAGCAAGCGCTTCTGAGAAATTCATTGGCGTTGATCAATTGAATCCAGAGCAAAAAAATGCACTGAATATTCTTTTGCAAAAAGAGAGCTTAGGCGCATTTAGGGCAATCCTGCTGCAAGGTCAAACTGGAAGCGGTAAGACAGCTGTTTTTTTAAACTGGCTGGCCAGCATTTTGGAAGAGAAAAATTCCCAAGTGCTACTCTTGGTTCCGGAAATTAATTTAACCCCTCAATTAGAGCGTCGCATCAAAGCCTATTTTCCGGATAAAAAAATTGCCCTATTACATAGCGGGGTCTCCGAGAAACAGCGCGGTATTTCTTGGCAGGAGGCCATGCTTGGAGAAGCGCAAATCATATTGGGCACTCGTTTAGCGGTGCTAACACCCATGCCAAATCTGCGAGCCATTGTGGTCGACGAAGAGCATGACCCCTCATATAAACAACAAGAAGGAACCCGCTACTCTGCCAGAGATCTTGCCATCTGGCGCGCACATGATCAAGGGCTGCCTATCTTATTGGCTTCTGCCACGCCATCATTAGAAACTTGGATGGCAGCACAGCTTGGGCGTTATGAATACATTAGGTTAGACAGTCGCGCTCAGGGGGCAAACCTACCCAAGGTGCATCTGGTAAATACGCAAGATCCTCAAAATCGATCTCAGCATTCGCCGTTATTCACCAAAATCATTGAAGGTGCAATCACCAAATCAATTGGAGAGAAAAAGCAGAGCTTAGTCTTGATTAATCGAAGAGGATATTCGCCAGTCATTAGTTGCCCTGCCTGCTCTTGGATGTCAAAGTGTGCCCAATGTTCGTCTTGTATGGTGATGCATAAAGCAGGGGCCTTGAGTAAAAAAACAGTATTGAGTTGCCATCATTGCGGCTTAGTAAAACCAATGCCTAATTTTTGCCCTGATTGCGGCAATGCAGATCTGAAGCCGGTGGGCCAAGGCACTCAAAAAATTGAAGACGTAATAGAAAATGCTTGGCCTCAAGCCACAGTCTTAAGGATAGATACCGACTCAAGTAGGAGGAGCAAGGGTGCTGAAGAGCTCTTCCAAAAAATTCATGAGGGTGGAGTTGATATTGTTGTGGGCACGCAGATGATTGCAAAGGGCCATGATTATCAAAACATTGGAACAGTTGCAGTGTTAGATGCTGATAGCCGCTTGTACTCACCAGATTTTAGGGCTGCTGAAAGATTGTTTGCGCAGCTGATTCAGGTGGCAGGACGGGCAGGCCGCTCTCAACAGCATCACCAGGAGAGCGGGGATATTTATATTGAAACACAGCATCCTGATGCAGCAGTGTTTCAGTATTTATTAAGACATGATGTTGATGGCTTTTTATCTTTCACAGCCAAAGAAAGGGAAGAGTCAAAACTTCCACCATTTTCTTATCAAGGACTCATCCATGCAGAGGGCAAAAGCATTGCAAAAGCAATTCAGTTTCTCAGTGAGCTGAAGGCTCAGCTAGTAGAGCGGGGGTTGGTGCATAAAGGTGTCAAGATTTATGACCCCGTTCCCAAAACCATCATGCGGCTAGCGGGTTCTGAGCGTGCGCAGTTATTGATTGAATCCAATAGCCGAAAACACTTACAAGAATTGCTCGAAGCAATTGATCGACTGTTACGTCATGACTCTCAGGGCCGCATTAGCAAGGTTACACGTATTCGTTGGTTGATTGAGCGCGACCCAATTGCAATTTAGTGCAGCGAGAAGAATATCAAGCTCCTGCAGTAGCAGAATAATTTTCTAAATCCATTAGCTTGTGAAGCTCTGTATTTAATTCAGCAGCAGAGTTCGGCTTGATTTTAAAAAGCCAAACGGAATATGGTTTTTCATTAATGATTTCAGGCCGACTCTCAATTTCAGGATTGAGGGCAACGATCTCTCCGCTGATGGGGGCATGAATATCGCTTGCCGCTTTCACTGATTCAATGACGGCAATGGTTTCTCCTTGCCTTACAGCTAGACCTAACTTTGGTGCTTGAAAGAACATGACATCGCCAAGTGCTTCTTGCGCATGATTGCTAATCCCCACCCACACCAAGCCATCATCTTCTGGGTCGGCCCACTCATGAGTTTGAGCAAATCTAAATTTTTCTTGTGTGTTCATCATTAACCTTGTTGGCCTATTTTATAACTTGTGTTCTAAACTGGCATCTTACAGATTCACTTAACAAGTTCTCAAAATATGCCCATTAAATTAGGTATCGTTCCAGTTACGCCTTTTGAACAAAATTGTTCAATTTTGGTATGTCAAAAGACTGGTGATGCAGCTATTGTTGATCCAGGCGGCGATATAGAGAAGATCCTGGATGGCGTAAAGCAAATGGGTGGCAAGGTAAAAAAGATTCTGCTTACGCACGGACATCTTGATCATTGTGCTGCAGCTCAAGAGCTATCAGAGCAATTGGACGTCCCGATTGAGGGCCCTCAAATTGAGGAACGTTTTTGGATTGATCAATTACCAGAGCAAACCCTTCGTTTTGGGTTTGGTCACGCTAGGGTTTTTGAGCCCAATCGCTGGCTTAATGACGGAGATCATGTCCAAGTTGGCGATGTAGATTTCGAAGTTTTCCACTGCCCAGGACATACTCCGGGACACGTTGTATTTTTTGACAAAGAAGATAAGCTAGCCTTGGTTGGCGACGTGTTGTTTGCGGGATCAATTGGTCGAACCGATTTCCCGCGCGGTAATCACGCCGATTTAATTAATGCCATAAAGACAAAGTTATGGCCCTTAGGCGATGAGGTGCAATTTGTGCCCGGACATGGGCCGATGTCTACTTTTGGACAAGAAAGAAAAACCAATCCCTATGTTGGGGATGGTGTCTAGTCCCGTTTTAGGTTTTTGCAGAGCCCGTACGATGTGTGCGGTTGTAAAGGCAGCTTGCGCAAATCCAACGTTGCTTACGATTGCTGGTCGGAATCCAGGTTCCGCCCTCAAGGCGCTTTTCACGACTGCAAGAAGAGCAAAACTTAAGGCTCTGGGAGGTTTCTTGGGTAGCGGCTGGAGTCGAGGTAGTCATGGGCAATCCGGGTAAGACAAATCAAAACAGAAGGTCTATTTTACCCGTTTTGTCCGGCTGGGACTGGGCTTAGCAGAACTCGAACCGAATCGGCCGTTTTATTACCATCAAAATCCAACCAAGCTTTATTTTCGAAGTCATATAGCTTGCATTTGCTGGCAGTATCGAAATACCAGCTCCAAGAGAATTTTTGAATGAAAATCCGCTCTGGAAGCATTGTTTCGAGGGTATTTTGCGCATCCTTTAAGTTGTAAAGAGGGATGCTCATATCAACGTGATGGGCGGTATGTTCCATGATGTGGTGCATCAGAGCGCCCCACATCCAGCCAAAAGTCAAGTGGACAGTGGTGGAAACAAAGGGCTGGGCACGCAACCACTCTGATTTTTTGTCATACCAAGATACAGAGGGATGGGTGTGGTGAACATACACCACAAAACCAATCATTCCATTCCAGAACAAGAATGGAAGAGCAAAACCGGTAATGAGGCCAACCCAAACAGACTGACCTGTTGCCAATGCTCCAGCGATTAAGCAAGCAATCCAGACGATCGCAAAAGCCGTAACCAATAGGTTGTCTTTCAGAAAAATCGGACGATCACCCGGCTTATTTTTCGCATTTGGGAAATACTCACGTCTCCACCAAATCTCAATGAGGTAGTAAAAGACTGGGCCCCAACCGCTTCTGTAAAGACGTTCAAGTGTTTTACGCCATGCTGGCAAAGCATCAAATTCAGCCTTTGATAGAGGCGCCCAGACAAAATCAAATCCCTTTAGATTTGTTTGACCATGGTGAACCACGTTATGGCCAACATCCCAAAGGCTGTAGGGGGTGAGTGAGGGTAAGAAGGCAATTCGGCCAAGTACCTTATTAAGTTCACGATTAGGCGTAAAGCTTTGGTGACAGGCATCATGCCCCAAGATGAAAATGCGACCAGTAACAAAGCCAGCAATTAAGCCTAATGCAATCTTGACCGCAATATTTTCAATAAAAATAGTGCCTGCAATGCAGCCCAGCCATAAAGCAGCATCAAGTACTAAAAGACCTAGCGCACGACCAATTTGGCCTTGTGCCATATGAATTAGCCAGCCGCGAATGATTTTGCGATGAGGCAATGGCTCGCTAGGGGCTAAGGGAGCCATGTTTTGATCGGAAAGAGATGGATTTAGGTGATTAGACACGTTAATATTCAATAGAAATCAATTATTTAGAGCTAAATCATAGCGGTTTTTGAGTTTTCGCGCATGACCTAGGTCAAAAATACCCCTACTTTGGCGCGCCCGGCAGGAATCGAACCTGCGACCCTTGGCTTCGGAGGCCAATACTCTATCCACTGAGCTACGGGCGCCATTTGAAACCCATCATTGGCTGCACTCGTATTGTAAGTGCCCTAGGCAAAAAGCACTCGCTATAATTGAGCCTAATTAACCCAACAACCTATAAAACTACAAAAGCCCTATGAGCAATGAGCACGGCAACCTAATTAAGTCACCAAAACAACTCATCACCGTTGTATTTGCAAGTTTTTTTGTGCCATTGATTGTGATTTTATTGTTGATGGTTTATGTCAATAACGGTAAGCGTATTGATAGCGGTAAGTCTGCTGATGAAATTATCAAGCCAGTTGGCCAGCTGAATGTTCAGGATGCCAATTCTCCGGCTGAAGCCAAGACTGGCGGCTAGCCCTAGCCAAGAGATTAATAAAGCTGACAGATGGTCAGCTTTATTTTTTTGCACCCTCCACTTTGGAATCGATGGCTGCTTGATAAGCCTCTTTTTTTGACACTGAGAGAGTTTGAGCCAGAACTGCAGCAATTTCTTTGCTGCCTAGGTAAGGCTTGAGTGTATCAACCCAGAGGCTCAATAAGTCATCTGAAACTAGATCCTTGCCGACTTTGCGACCCGAAACCATAATGACAAATTCACCCTTTAGGCTAGATGCTTGTGCTAGCCACTGTGGAATATCGGCAGCCCTAACGAAACTAACTTGCTCAAATTTTTTGGTTAATTCTCGCCCAATCATGAGTTCACGTTCTGGCTCAAGAGTCTGCGAAATTCGTATTAAGGTTTCTTGAATATGATGGGGTGATTCGAAAAAGATGCTGGTTTGTAAGCTTTTTTGAATGAGCATTAGGAGGGCATCACGCTCTTTTGTTTTATTTGGCCAGAAGCCTAAAAATTGAAAGCGCCCTTCCGATGCGCTTAATACGGAACCCCCTACCGAAACTGCTGCAGCAACCGCACTGGCGCCAGGAATAGGAATTACTCTAAAGCCTGCTGCATGGACAGCTTGGACTAAGCGGGCGCCAGGATCGGATACCCCGGGCGTACCCGCATCCGAGATGTATGCCCATCTTTCATGATTGGCCAGATGTTGAATGACGGTTTGGGCACCACTCATCTCATTATGTTCATGCAGGGCTAAACATTTTTTATGAATGCCGAATTGTTGAAGCAGTGCAACACTATGACGGGTATCCTCGCACGCAATTCCTTCAACTGCGTTTAGGACATGCAGGGCGCGCAAGGTAATGTCACCAAGATTGCCGATTGGGGTTGCAACCAGATACAGCGCCTCGGCTGGCAAATCTTGCTGCTTCAGAAAGTCAAAACGATCAAATTCCATAGATATTGTTTGCAAGTCAGTCTTATACAAGTAAGAGCATACGTGGGTTTTATCCAGAGCCCCATGAAACAGTGTTTCACTTCAAATTGGGTCATAATATTGCTATGGATCAAAAAACAATTGAACGCTTGCGTGCAAGAGCCTCGCAACACTTTTTAGACAGCATTGCAGTGAAGCAAGAGGCGGAGAAAATTCTGCCAACTGCAGTAGCTCAGGGTGTTATTGCCATGACAGACTGTTTGCGCAACGGTGGCAAAGTGATGGCTTGTGGCAATGGCGGATCGGCCGCTGATGCGCAACATTTTGCAGCAGAGTTAATCGGCCGTTTTGAGCGCGAGCGTCAAGAGCTTGCCGCAATTGCATTGACTACTGATAGCTCGATTCTGACGGCTGTTGGAAATGATTACAGCTACGACGAAGTTTTTAGCAAGCAAGTACGGGGGCTCGGTAAACCAGGCGATATCTTGCTAGGCATTTCTACCTCAGGCAATTCTAAGAATGTAGTGAAAGCCATCGAGGCTGCAAAAAAACTCGGCATGAAAGTGATTGCGCTAACTGGCAATGGCGGCGGAAAAATTGCCAGCCTGTTAGATAGTAATGATGTGCATCTTTGTGCGCCCTCCACTCGCACCGCTCGTATTCAAGAAACGCATTTAGTTTTATTGCATAGCCTTTGCGATGGCGTTGACCATTTGATGTTTGATTAAACGATTTTCAAGAAAATATAAATGCAGACTCAGTCCCTCAGTAAATTGATTGTCGTTGGAGCATTGCTTTCATTTTTATCGGGGTGCGGAGTTTTTGCTGTGGGTGGAGTTGCCGCAACCGCTTCAGTGATGGCTGATCGTCGAAGTCCTGGTGTTCAAGCAACCGACAAAGGATTGGAGTTAGAAGCAGATAGTGCACTTGCAAAACGTTTTGGAAACTCAGCCCATATCAACGTGAACTCTTTCAATCAGAAAGTATTGCTCACTGGCGAAGTGAAGAATGATGAGATCAAGAATCAAGCTGCTGAGTACGTCAAGAGCCTGAAGAACGTTCGTTCAGTATTCAATCAATTAATCGTAGGGCCAAACAGTTCTTATGCTGCTCGCGCAAGCGATTCGTATTTAGACTCCAAAGTAAAGACCCAAATGATCTTTACAGATAAGTTGCCATCAAATTCAATGGACATCATTGTTGAGGGTGACAACGTTTACTTGATGGGCATCCTCACTCAAAACGAGGCAGATCTAGCTAAAAAAGTAGCCAGCAATACTAACGGAGTTAAAGAAGTATTTGCATTCTTTGACATCATCTCTGATGCTGAGAAGGTCCGCTTAGAAAAGTTAGGTAAGGCAGAAGAAAGCCAGCCTACAAGCCCTGCAAAGTTTCAATAGCATTCATTTTTAGTTAATGAAATTAGTGAGAGTCTGTGCCAAAGCAATTCTCTTCACATTTATTTTTTGTTCATTGCGCATCCCACAAGTGCATGCAAGCTCAGATAATGAAAAGGCTTACGTAATAGCAAAACAAAATGCATGTCTAGGTTGTCATGCGGTCAATAAAAAAATTGTGGGCCCAAGCTATCAAGATGTTGCAAAAAAATATCAGGGCAATACAAATGCGGTGGTGTATTTGAAAAACAAAATTCGTCATGGTGGTGTGGGAGCATGGGGTGTTGTCCCAATGCCTGCGAATACTAAATTAAGTGATGCAGAACTATCGATATTGAGCGCTTGGATTTTGCAAGGCGCGCCAACCCCCAGGTAAATTAAACCTTAGCGACTCCGTGACTTAAGAACCACTGCCATATATCGTTAGTATTTTTGAGGTTTGACTTTAGTGCGTAATCAAAGTTAGCCCACTGAGCATTAGCAACTTCTGTAACGAGCGTGGCCGAAGTGGCTGGATCAAGTTTGAGATAGGCATCAGCATCGCCATATGCAAACTCAACACGCATACCCGCCTTTTGTGCCAAGCTCATCATCGATTTGTTATTTGCCAAACAATGCACGTACAAAGTTTCAACGCGCGTGTTGCGTGAATGTGTCGCCGCTCTATCAAGCAGTGCTGTGCCTACGCCGTGACCCCGTGCGTGCTCAAGAACAGATACTCCAAACTCTGCAGCAAGAGCCTGATTTTTTTGTGCGGGTAAGTAGGCTAAGTGTGCGAGTCCAAGTATCTTGAGATCAGCATCAAATACTGCGAAGACAGAATCATGATCAAAATTGAGATTCTCAACGTAGTGTTCAATGACTTCATCGGGAGTCTGGGTACCAAAGCGTAGGCGACGATCCTCTTCTTCTAGTAAAAGAAAATGTTCTAGGATGGCAGCACGGTGTCCGGCGTTTAATTCGCGGACTGGAACGGCTAGACCGCTGGGGCTCGGCAAATCACCATTTTTTGTATACATAGCAATACTCTAGCAGGCTTCTCCAAATATTTCAGGGTTTTCCCTTATAAGACAGGAAAAACAACACTTATTTCACGGTTGATAACCTAAAAATTGGGTGATTGCAGAAGAAAAAAACCAAAAAATTGCAAATTACTGTCAGGAGCCCCATTTTTTTCATAAAAGTGTAATTTTTTTATTTTTTCTATATCCTTGATTTTGATACGTTTTCTGGATTTGGCTATCAAAAAATAGCGTTTTTATAAGAAAAAGACTACGAAAGGTGTTGACGACCCAAAATAAGTGCGCTATAGTCTCACCTCTCTGCTGGATGTTATTTGAAATACAAAACAAGCCAGCCCTCTTTAAAAATTAGTCAACCGATAATTGTGGGTACTAAGTGAAAGCATCCAGTCCTTCGGGACAGATGTAAATAAATAGTACTCATAGACAGTAAAAAGATTTGGTTTTATTACCAAGTCAATTTCTTGAATGAGTGCGACGATCCGTAAGGATCACAGGAATTGAACTGAAGAGTTTGATCCTGGCTCAGATTGAACGCTGGCGGCATGCCTTACACATGCAAGTCGAACGGCAGCACGGGTGCTTGCACCTGGTGGCGAGTGGCGAACGGGTGAGTAATACATCGGAACGTACCTTATCGTGGGGGATAACGCAGCGAAAGCTGTGCTAATACCGCATACGCCCTGAGGGGGAAAGCGGGGGATCGAAAGACCTCGCGCGATTAGAGCGGCCGATGCCTGATTAGCTTGTTGGTGGGGTAAAAGCCCACCAAGGCGACGATCAGTAGCTGGTCTGAGAGGACGATCAGCCACACTGGGACTGAGACACGGCCCAGACTCCTACGGGAGGCAGCAGTGGGGAATTTTGGACAATGGGGGCAACCCTGATCCAGCAATGCCGCGTGAGTGAAGAAGGCCTTCGGGTTGTAAAGCTCTTTTGTCAGGGAAGAAACACCGGCTCTAACACAGTCCGGGAATGACGGTACCTGAAGAATAAGCACCGGCTAACTACGTGCCAGCAGCCGCGGTAATACGTAGGGTGCGAGCGTTAATCGGAATTACTGGGCGTAAAGCGTGCGCAGGCGGTTATACAAGACAGGCGTGAAATCCCCGGGCTTAACCTGGGAATGGCGCCTGTGACTGTATAGCTAGAGTGTGTCAGAGGGGGGTAGAATTCCACGTGTAGCAGTGAAATGCGTAGATATGTGGAGGAATACCAATGGCGAAGGCAGCCCCCTGGGATAACACTGACGCTCATGCACGAAAGCGTGGGGAGCAAACAGGATTAGATACCCTGGTAGTCCACGCCCTAAACGATGCTGACTAGTTGTTCGGGATTTACATCCTGAGTAACGTAGCTAACGCGTGAAGTCAGCCGCCTGGGGAGTACGGTCGCAAGATTAAAACTCAAAGGAATTGACGGGGACCCGCACAAGCGGTGGATGATGTGGATTAATTCGATGCAACGCGAAAAACCTTACCTACCCTTGACATGTCACTAACGAAGTAGAGATACATTAGGTGCTCGTAAGAGAAAGTGAACACAGGTGCTGCATGGCTGTCGTCAGCTCGTGTCGTGAGATGTTGGGTTAAGTCCCGCAACGAGCGCAACCCTTGTCTTTAGTTGCTACGCAAGAGCACTCTAAAGAGACTGCCGGTGACAAACCGGAGGAAGGTGGGGATGACGTCAAGTCCTCATGGCCCTTATGGGTAGGGCTTCACACGTCATACAATGGTGCATACAGAGGGTTGCCAACCCGCGAGGGGGAGCTAATCTCAGAAAATGCATCGTAGTCCGGATCGTAGTCTGCAACTCGACTACGTGAAGCTGGAATCGCTAGTAATCGCGGATCAGAATGTCGCGGTGAATACGTTCCCGGGTCTTGTACACACCGCCCGTCATACCATGGGAGTGGGTTTTGCCAGAAGCCGTTAGCCTAACCGCAAGGAGGGCGACTGCCACGGCAGGGTTCATGACTGGGGTAAAGTCGTAACAAGGTAGCCGTATCGGAAGGTGCGGCTGGATCACCTCCTTTCTAGAGAAAGATGCTGGATCTATAGTGCCCACACTTATCGGTTGACAATAAAAGCCACGGGTCTGTAGCTCAGCTGGTTAGAGCACTGTGTTGATAACGCAGGGGTCGTAGGTTCAAGTCCTACCAGACCCACCAATCAGCAGTAGCGATATGGACTTAGTGGACGTTGGGGGATTAGCTCAGCTGGGAGAGCACCTGCTTTGCAAGCAGGGGGTCGTCGGTTCGATCCCGTCATCCTCCACCAACATCTAAATGTCAAAACTAAGCAATTTATCGATTGTTTAGTTTTGCCATTTATGGCTGTTCTTTAAAAATTTGAGTAAGCAAAGTGTCAAATGTTTCTTTGAGAGGACATTTGACAATGTAATAAGGGTAAAGATTGAATCATCAATCAGTAATACAAACGAGTTTTACCAAGTTCTTTAACAAGTACTTACAGTTTGGATTACGGCAAACATGTCAGAAGTAGAAGTAAAACCTGTAACAGGTACTAGCAATGGTGCTCGTTATAGGATCAAGTGAATAAGTGCACATGATGGATGCCTTGGCGATTACAGGCGACGAAAGACGTTATAACCTGCGATAAGCCCCGGGGAGCTGGTAAATAAGCTTTGATCCGGGGATTTCTGAATGGGGAAACCCACCACTTTTGTGGTATCCATACCTGAATACATAGGGTATGAGAAGCGAACCTCGTGAACTGAAACATCTAAGTAGCGAGAGGAAAAGACATCAACCGAGATTCCCAGAGTAGTGGCGAGCGAAATGGGAAGAGCCTTCTAGTGATATCTCAGTAATTAACAGAATGGAATGGAAAGTCCAACAATAAAGGGTGATAGTCCCGTATGTGAAAATTATTGAGTGGTACTAGGCTAGAGACAAGTAGGGCGGGACACGTGAAATCCTGTCTGAATATGGGGGGACCATCCTCCAAGGCTAAATACTCGTAATCGACCGATAGTGAACAAGTACCGTGAGGGAAAGGCGAAAAGAACCCCGGGAGGGGAGTGAAATAGATCCTGAAATTGTGTGCATACAAACAGTAGGAGCCTCGTAAGGGGTGACTGCGTACCTTTTGTATAATGGGTCAGCGACTTACATTCAGTAGCAAGCTTAACCGAATAGGGAAGGCGTAGCGAAAGCGAGTCCGAATAGGGCGTTAGTTGCTGGGTGTAGACCCGAAACCAGTTGATCTATCCATGGCCAGGTTGAAGGTGCGGTAACACGTACTGGAGGACCGAACCCACTAACGTTGAAAAGTTAGGGGATGAGCTGTGGATAGGGGTGAAAGGCTAAACAAAACTGGAAATAGCTGGTTCTCTCCGAAAACTATTTAGGTAGTGCCTCGTGTATCACTGTAGGGGGTAGAGCACTGTCATGGTAGTGGGGTCCATTGCGGATTACTGCGCCATAGCAAACTCCGAATACCTACAAGTGCAAGCACGGGAGACAGACATCGGGTGCTAACGTCCGGTGTCAAGAGGGAAACAACCCAGACCGCCAGCTAAGGTCCCTAATATATGCTAAGTGGGAAACGAAGTGGGAAGGCTAAAACAGTCAGGAGGTTGGCTTAGAAGCAGCCATCCTTTAAAGAAAGCGTAATAGCTCACTGATCGAGTCGTCCTGCGCGGAAGATGTAACGGGGCTAAGCATATAACCGAAGCTGCGGATCACAGTAATGTGATGGTAGGAGAGCGTTCTGTAAGCCTGTGAAGGTGTCTTGTAAAGGATGCTGGAGGTATCAGAAGTGCGAATGCTGACATGAGTAGCGATAAAGGGGGTGAAAAGCCCCCTCGCCGTAAGCCCAAGGTTTCCTGTTCAACGTTCATCGGAACAGGGTGAGTCGGCCCCTAAGGCGAGGCAGAGATGCGTAGCTGATGGGAACAAGGTTAATATTCCTTGACCATTGTTAGATGCGATGGGGGGACGGATCGCGGAAAGTTGTCCGGGTGTTGGATATTCCCGGTTCTTGCGTTGGAGATGGCTATTAGGTAAATCCGGTAGCGTAATTCAAGGGCGTGAGACGAGCGAATTTATTCGCGAAGCAATTGGAAGTGGTTCCAAGAAAAGCCTCTAAGCTTCAGTCTAACAAGACCGTACCGCAAACCGACACAGGTGGGCGAGATGAGTATTCTAAGGCGCTTGAGAGAACTCAGGAGAAGGAACTCGGCAAATTTGCACCGTAACTTCGGGATAAGGTGCGCCCTTGTAGTTTGACCGTGAACAACGGGAGGACGAAAGGGTTGCAATAAAAAGGTGGCTGCGACTGTTTAATAAAAACACAGCACTCTGCAAACACGAAAGTGGACGTATAGGGTGTGACGCCTGCCCGGTGCTGGAAGATTAAATGATGGGGTGCAAGCTCTTGATTGAAGTCCCAGTAAACGGCGGCCGTAACTATAACGGTCCTAAGGTAGCGAAATTCCTTGTCGGGTAAGTTCCGACCTGCACGAATGGCGTAACGATGGCCACACTGTCTCCTCCTGAGACTCAGCGAAGTTGAAATGTTTGTGATGATGCAATCTACCCGTGGCTAGACGGAAAGACCCCATGAACCTTTACTGTAGCTTTGCATTGGACTTTGAATCGGTCTGTGTAGGATAGGTGGGAGGCGTTGAAAGCGGAATGCTAGTTTCGCTGGAGCCAACCTTGAAATACCACCCTGATTTATTTGAGGTTCTAACCTTGGCCCATTATCTGGGTCGGGAACAGTGCATGGTAGGCAGTTTGACTGGGGCGGTCTCCTCCCAAAGTGTAACGGAGGAGTACGAAGGTACGCTTGGTACGGTCGGACATCGTACCTAAAGTGCAATGGCAAAAGCGTGCTTAACTGCGAGACCGACAAGTCGAGCAGGTGCGAAAGCAGGTCATAGTGATCCGGTGGTTCTGTATGGAAGGGCCATCGCTCAACGGATAAAAGGTACTCTGGGGATAACAGGCTGATACCGCCCAAGAGTTCATATCGACGGCGGTGTTTGGCACCTCGATGTCGGCTCATCTCATCCTGGGGCTGTAGCCGGTCCCAAGGGTATGGCTGTTCGCCATTTAAAGAGGTACGTGAGCTGGGTTTAAAACGTCGTGAGACAGTTTGGTCCCTATCTGCCATGGGCGTTGGAGATTTGACGGGGGCTGCTCCTAGTACGAGAGGACCGGAGTGGACATTCCGCTGGTGTACCTGTTGTTTCGCCAGAAGCATCGCAGGGTAGCTATGAATGGAAGAGATAACCGCTGAAAGCATCTAAGCGGGAAACTTGCCTGAAGATGAGATCTCCCGTAGGTTTAACCTACATAAAGGGTCGTTGAAGACCACAACGTTGATAGGTCGGGTGTGGAAGCGCAGTAATGCGTTAAGCTAACCGATACTAATTGCCCGTTAGGCTTGATCCTATAACCAGCACTATTGTGTTGGATGTTTGCCAGATTTAATCTGCATCCTTATTACATGCTTACTCAAATCGAACTGTTGATAAATCAACAGTTCAACCCTCTACGCCCGGTGACCATAGCAAGTTGGAACCACTCCTTCCCATCTCGAACAGGACAGTGAAACGACTTTACGCCGATGATAGTGCGGATTACCCGTGTGAAAGTAGGTAACTGCCGGGCACCAAAGCGACGCCCAGACCCTCTTAGGTCTGGGCGTTTTTACTTGTGCAAAGCGTTTGAGAGATTGACAGATACTCCGTTAGGAGTCAAAATATTGGGTTCGCGGAGGGGTGTCCGAGCGGCTAAAGGAGGCAGACTGTAAATCTGTTGGCTATGCCTACGTAGGTTCGAATCCTACCCCCTCCACCAAGATGTGCGGGATTAGTTTAATGGTAAAACAGCAGATTTCCAATCTTCGGTCAAGAGTTCGATTCTCTTATCCCGCTCCAGTATTTGTAGCATAAGATTGGCCCATGTGGCTCAGTGGTAGAGCACTCCCTTGGTAAGGGAGAGGTCGGCAGTTCGATCCTGCCCATGGGCACCATGTTTCGGTTTATAAATTGTGATTTCGTAGGTTTGAAGAGTTAACTAAAGGCAGACAAAAATGGCAAAAGAAAAATTTGAGCGGACAAAACCGCACGTAAACGTAGGCACTATTGGTCACGTTGACCACGGTAAAACTACTTTGACAGCAGCAATTGCAACCGTGCTTTCTAAGCAATTCGGTGGCGAAGCAAAAGCATACGATCAGATCGATGCTGCTCCTGAAGAAAAGGCCCGTGGTATTACGATTAATACTGCGCACGTTGAGTATGAGACTGCAAATCGTCACTACGCTCACGTTGATTGCCCAGGACATGCTGACTACGTTAAGAACATGATTACTGGCGCTGCCCAAATGGACGGCGCAATTTTGGTTTGCTCTGCAGCTGACGGCCCAATGCCACAAACCCGTGAGCACATCCTCTTGGCACGCCAAGTTGGCGTTCCTTACATCGTCGTGTTTTTGAACAAGTGCGACATGGTTGATGATGCTGAGTTGTTAGAGCTCGTCGAGATGGAAGTGCGTGAACTGTTATCTAAGTACAACTTCCCTGGCGATGACACACCGATCATCCATGGTTCTGCTAAGTTAGCCCTTGAAGGCGACGAAGGTCCATTGGGTAAAGAAGCCATCATGAAATTGGCTGAAGCTTTAGATACTTATATTCCTACTCCAGAGCGCGCAGTTGACGGTGCGTTCTTGATGCCAGTAGAAGATGTGTTCTCCATCTCTGGTCGCGGCACTGTGGTGACTGGTCGTATTGAGCGCGGTATTGTTAAGGTTGGTGAAGAGATTGAAATCATTGGTATTAAGCCAACTCTGAAAACCACCTGTACTGGTGTAGAGATGTTCCGTAAATTGCTCGACCAAGGTCAAGCAGGCGATAACGTCGGTATTTTGCTCCGCGGTACAAAGCGTGAAGAAGTTGAGCGTGGCCAAGTATTAGCTAAGCCAGGTTCAATCACCCCACATACTCACTTTACAGCCGAGGTTTATATCTTGGGTAAAGATGAAGGTGGTCGTCATACTCCGTTCTTTAACAACTATCGTCCCCAGTTTTACTTCCGTACAACGGACGTAACTGGCTCAATCGAGTTGCCAAAAGACAAAGAGATGGTCATGCCTGGCGATAACGTCACCATTACCGTCAAACTCATCGCGCCAATTGCGATGGAAGAAGGTTTACGTTTTGCGATCCGTGAAGGTGGCCGTACTGTTGGCGCCGGAGTGGTTGCAAAGATTTTGGCTTAAGTAGTTTTTTGAAATAAAGGGGTGTAGCTCAATTGGCAGAGCGTTGGTCTCCAAAACCAAAGGTTGGGGGTTCGATGCCCTCCGCCCCTGCCACGATTTGAACTGAAAGCAATATGTCGCAACAAACAGTAGGTCATTCTGAAGATAAAAGCAACTGGGTCTCTGGACTCGCTGCTTTGATTGTCGTAGCAGCATTGGTTTTGTACTACGTGCTGGTTGACCAATCTTTATTGTTGCGATTAGCCGTCTTATTTGGCGGCATTGCAATTGCGTTTTTGATTGTGGCGATTTCACCAGAAGGGCGTAGGTTTTTCTCCTACGCAAAAGATTCTTGGTACGAAGTAAAGAAAGTTGTTTGGCCAACTCGTAAAGAAGCCACCCAAATGACTTTGGTCGTATTTGGTTTTGTTCTGATCATGTCCCTGTTTTTATGGGTTGCAGACAAATTGATTGAATGGCTAGTTTTTTCAGTCTTCTTAGGCTGGAAGTGAGTAATAAATATGATTGATTCTGAATTGGCCGCAAATCCACAAGCTACTGGCAATATGCGCTGGTATGTTATTCATGCCTATTCGGGTATGGAAAAAAGTGTCAAAAAAGGTCTCGAGGAGCGTATTGCACGTTCGGGCATGCCTGAAAAATTCGGCCGTATTTTGGTCCCATCCGAAGAGGTAGTGGAGATCAAGTCCGGTCAAAAGTCAGTTTCAGAGCGCCGTTTCTTCCCAGGATATGTCCTGATTGAGATGGAAATGACCGACGAAAGTTGGCATTTGGTGAAAAATACGCCAAAAGTAACTGGTTTCGTTGGAGGCGTTAGAAACCGCCCAAGCCCGATTTCGACGGCTGAAGTATCGAAAATCATGGATCAAATGCAGGCAGGGGTTGATAAACCTAAGCCTAAGACTCTTTTTGAGGTTGGAGAAATCGTGCGGGTCAAAGAGGGCCCATTTGTCGATTTCAATGGAAATATTGAAGAAGTCAATTACGAGAAGTCAAGATTGCGCGTTTCTGTTACAATATTTGGCCGCGGTACCCCAGTTGAGCTGGAGTTCGGCCAAGTAGAAAAGATGTAAAAACAAGGACTTAGTCGAGTTTTGTACTGCAGTAGATTTATTTAGAAGGTTATTTAGTTTTTGTATTTAACCGAGGAGCGGAGCTAGAAAGCCAAAAACTAGCAAAGCGTTTACTCAACGGCGGTCTTTCCTTATAAGGTCAGGCGCGCTTTTAGGAGCAATACATGGCAAAGAAGATTATTGGCTTTATTAAACTGCAGATTCCTGCAGGTAAAGCAAACCCCTCACCTCCCGTCGGTCCAGCATTGGGTCAACGCGGTCTGAACATTATGGAATTCTGTAAGGCGTTCAATGCTCAAACTCAGAGCATGGAACCAGGCCTGCCTATTCCAGTTGTGATCACAGCATTTGCTGACAAGAGCTTCACGTTCATCATGAAGACTCCACCAGCAACCATCATGATCAAGAAGGCTGCGAAGTTGGAAAAAGGTTCACCACGCCCCCATACCGATAAGGTTGGAAAAATTACTCGTGCTCAAGCAGAAGAAATTGCTAAAGCAAAAATGCCAGATTTGACAGCAGCCGATATGGACGCAGCTGTTAGAACAATCGCTGGTAGCGCCCGTTCCATGGGCATCACTGTGGAAGGTCTCTAATCATGACTAAATTATCTAAACGCGTAAAAGCGATTCAATCCAAGGTTGATCGCAATAAGTTTTACTCACTGGAAGAAGCCTTGACCCTCGTTAAAGAGTGTGCAACTGCCAAGTTCGATGAGTCTATCGATGTTGCAGTTCAGCTTGGTATTGATGCCAAGAAATCTGACCAAGTGGTGCGCGGTGCAGTGGTGCTCCCGGCTGGTACAGGCAAGCATGTTCGTGTTGCAGTTTTTGCGCAAGGCGAGAAAGCTGAACAAGCCAAAGCCGCTGGCGCAGAAATCGTAGGCATGGAAGAGTTGGCTGAGCAAATTAAAGGCGGCAAAATTGATTTTGATATTTTGATCGCATCCCCAGACACCATGAAAATCGTTGGTACCTTAGGTCAGGTATTGGGCCCACGTGGTTTGATGCCAAATCCAAAAGTAGGAACCGTTACCCCTGATGTTGCAACTGCGGTTAAGAATGCAAAAGCAGGTCAAGTGCAATTCCGGGTGGACAAAGCCGGTATCGTGCACGCAAGTATTGGCCGTCGTTCATTCGAGCCAACTGCATTGAAGACCAATTTACTTGCATTGCTAGAGGCTTTGAATAAAGCAAAGCCACCAGCATCTAAGGGAATTTATTTGAAGAAGGTTGCCGTGAGCAGCACCATGGGTGCAGGCGTACGCGTAGACCAGGCTTCGCTACAAGCAGCACAGTAATTTGTAGCAAAAGAACTTTGGGTCGACTCTGTAGCTAGAGTCGAACATCAAAGACCGTTGGCGGGTTAGTTGCTTGTACAGAGTTAACTCTTAATTGTTACGAAAGTAATGGCCAGCGCAGATGGCGACCCTGAAAAGATTTCGCAAGAGTTTCTTGTGATTGAACAATCAGACGCTGGTGTGTAACCCCAACTGGCAACAGTTGGTTTTTATGGAGTTAAACCGTGCCTTTGAATGTAGAAGACAAAAAAGCAATCGTTGCTGATGTCGGCGCTCAATTGGCTGGAGCCCAAACTGTCGTTCTCGCTGAATACCGTGGTATTCCGGTTGAGGAATTGACAAAGCTGCGTGCTAGCGCTCGTAGTCAAGGTGTATACCTTCGCGTTTTGAAGAACACATTGGCACGTCGTGCTGCACAAGGTACACAGTTTGAGCCTCTTGCTGATTCGATGGTTGGCCCCTTGATCTATGGCATCTCTGCGGATCCTATTGCTTCGGCAAAAGTACTGCAAGGCTTTGCTAAGACTCAAGACAAGCTAGTCATTACTGCTGGCTTATACAACGGCAAGTTGTTAGATGTTGCAGGTGTTAAAGCCCTAGCAACAATTCCAAGCCGCGATGAGTTGTTATCGCAGTTGTTGGGCGTCATGTTGGCCCCAGTATCTGCAATGGCTCGCGTATTGGGCGCAGTAGCAGCACAAAAGGCAGCTGGAGCACCTGCTCCTGTTGAAGCACCCGTAGCAGAAGTTGTAGCAGCCCCAGCAGAAGCAGTAGCTGAAGCCGCCGCACCTGAAGCAAGTGCTGAGCCTGCAGCCGCAGCCCCAGAAGCTGGAACAGAAACCAAAGAACCCCCTGCTGCTGAATAAGCGACAGATTAACTATTTAAGTATTAGGAGCTAAAAATGGCGATTACTAAAGAAGAAATTATTGATGCAGTAGGTAGCATGTCCGTAATGGATTTGAACGACTTGGTAAAAGCGTTCGAAGAGAAGTTTGGCGTTTCCGCTGCAGCGATGGCTGTTGCTGGTCCTGCTGGTGCTGGTGGCGGCGGTGCAGCTGCTGAAGAGCAAACTGAGTTCACCGTGAACTTGCTCGAAGCTGGTGCAAACAAGGTTTCAGTAATTAAGGCAGTTCGTGAAATTACTGGTCTTGGCCTCAAGGAAGCAAAAGACTTGGTTGATGGCGCACCTAAGCCAATCAAAGAAGCTGTCGACAAAAAGACTGCTGAAGAAGCCAAGAAGAAGCTCGAAGAAGCTGGCGCAAAAGCAGAACTCAAGTAATACAACTTTTGCTAGCGCCTCCCAAAAAGAGTCGTTAGCCATGTTGGGTTTGACCTTTAGAGGTCAAACCCGATTTCATTTCTGATTGAAATCGGGTTTGCCTTCTGATACGACTGCAGAATGCAAGTTTGGTCGGACACTGAATCTGAGGATTTAGTGTTGTCCGCCAGTGGTTGGTAGTGGCCAACCGCCAAATCTTTGTACAGTCGCTGAATTCGGAGATGAAATGAACTATAGCTTCACCGAACGCAAGCGAGTCCGTAAAAGCTTTGCTAAGCGAGTAAATAATCACCAGGTTCCATACCTGATTGCAACCCAGCTGGAGTCCTACGCTAAATTTTTGCAGGCAGAAAAGCCTCCAACTTCGCGTATTACTGAAGGTCTACAAGCAGCATTTACTTCTGCTTTCCCAATTGTTTCTAACAATGGTTATGCGCGCATGGAATATGTGTCATATCAATTGTCACAGCCACCGTTTGACGTCAAAGAATGTCAGCAACGAGGCTACACCTATCACTCCGCCTTGCGCGCTAAAGTTCGCTTGATTATTTATGATCGCGAAGCGCCTACTAAGGTAAAAGAAGTTAAAGAGAGCGAAGTCTACATGGGCGAGATTCCCTTGATGACTGAGAATGGCTCCTTTGTTATCAACGGTACTGAGCGCGTCATCGTTTCTCAGTTGCACCGTTCCCCAGGCGTGTTCTTTGAGCACGATAAAGGCAAGACACATAGCTCGGGTAAGTTGCTGTTCTCAGCACGCATCATTCCTTATCGTGGTTCATGGCTCGATTTCGAGTTTGATCCAAAAGATATTTTGTATTTCCGTGTTGACCGCCGTCGTAAGATGCCTGTCACCATTTTGCTCAAAGCAATTGGCTTAAATAATGAGCAAATCCTCGCGAACTTCTTCAACTTTGATCATTTCACTTTAAGTGCAAATGGCGGCTCGATGGAATTTGTTCCTGAGCGCTTGCGTGGCCAGTTAGCCAACTTCGATGTGCTTGATAAGAATGGCGTTGTTGTCATTCAAAAAGATAAGCGTATCAACGCAAAACACATTCGTGAACTCGAAGCTGCTAAAACTAAAAACATCGTAGTGCCTGATGACTATTTAGTTGGTCGTGTCGTGGCACGCAACATTATTGATCCAGACTCTGGTGAAATTTTGGCTTACGCTAATGATGAAATTACCGAAGAGTTGTTGGCAAGCTTGCGGGATGCAGGTATCAAGCAATTAGAAACTATCTATACCAATGATTTAGATTCCGGCGCATATATTTCCCAGACCTTGCGTACTGACGAAACTGCCGATCAAACAGCTGCTCGTATCGCGATTTATCGCATGATGCGTCCTGGTGAGCCACCAACAGAAGATGCAGTTGAGGCCTTGTTCCAGCGCTTGTTCTATAACGAAGACAGTTATGACCTGTCTCGTGTTGGTCGTATGAAGGTCAATAGTCGCTTGAATCGTCCAGAGATGGAAGGTCCAATGGTTTTATCTAATGAAGATATCCTCGACACCATTAAGTCTCTTGTAGATTTGCGTAACGGCAAAGGCGAAGTGGACGATATCGATCACTTAGGTAATCGCCGTGTGCGTTGTGTTGGTGAGTTGGCTGAGAATCAATTCCGCGCTGGTTTATCCCGCGTTGAGCGTGCAGTAAAAGAACGTCTTGGTCAGGCCGAGACAGAAAACTTGATGCCGCATGATTTGATTAACAGCAAGCCAATCTCTTCGGCGATACGTGAGTTCTTTGGTTCTTCACAGTTGTCTCAGTTTATGGACCAAACCAACCCACTTTCAGAGATCACGCACAAGCGTCGTATTTCTGCATTGGGACCTGGTGGTTTGACACGCGAGCGCGCAGGTTTCGAAGTGCGCGATGTGCATCCAACTCACTACGGACGTGTTTGCCCAATCGAAACTCCAGAAGGACCAAACATTGGTCTGATCAACTCACTCGCGCTATTTGCCCGTTTGAATGAGCATGGTTTCTTGGAAACGCCATATCGCAAAGTTGCTAATAGCAAAGTCAGCGATGAAGTTGTTTATTTATCAGCAATTGAAGAGGCGAAGTATGTGATTGCTCAGGCAAACGCGACGATCGACAAGAATGGTAAGTTAGCCGATGAGTTGGTCTCTGCTCGTCAAGCTGGCGAAACGATGATGGTCAGCCCAGAGCGCATCGATTTTATCGACGTTGCTCCAAGCCAGATCGTTTCTGCTGCTGCTTCTCTCGTTCCCTTCCTCGAGCACGATGATGCGAACCGCGCTTTGATGGGTGCGAACATGCAGCGTCAAGCAGTTCCTTGCTTGCGACCAGATAAGCCATTAGTTGGTACTGGCCTCGAGCGCATCGTCGCAGTTGACTCAGGCACTGTTGTATTGGCAAATCGTGGCGGCATCGTTGACTACGTCGATGCAAACCGTGTGGTGATTCGTGTAAACGATGACGAAACTGCAGCCGGTGAAGTTGGCGTGGATATTTATAACCTCATCAAATACACCCGCTCAAATCAAAACACCAATATCAATCAGCGCCCAATCGTAAAAGTAGGCGATCGTGTTGAGCGCGGCGATGTGGTTGCTGACGGCGCCTCTACCGATTTAGGTGAGTTGGCTTTGGGTCAAAATATGACTGTGGCATTTATGCCATGGAATGGTTATAACTTCGAAGACTCCATCTTGATTTCTGAGAAGGTTGTTGCAGATGACCGTTACACCTCAATTCATATTGAAGAGCTGTCTGTTGTTGCTCGCGATACCAAATTAGGTTCCGAAGAAATTACTCGCGATATCTCTAATTTGGCCGAGTCACAACTCTCCCGTTTAGACGAGAGCGGTATTGTTTACATTGGTGCCGAAGTTGAAGCTGGCGACGTATTGGTTGGTAAAGTCACTCCAAAGGGTGAGACCACTCTCACCCCTGAAGAGAAGCTTCTCCGTGCGATCTTTGGTGAGAAAGCGTCTGATGTAAAAGATACTTCCTTACGCGTCCCGTCTGGAATGATTGGTACCGTGATTGATGTTCAAGTCTTCACCCGTGAAGGCATTGAGCGCGATGCACGAGCACAATCCATTATTCAGGAAGAGTTGCAGCGTTATCGCTTGGACTTAAATGATCAATTGCGAATTGTTGAAGGCGATGCCTTCATGCGTCTAGAGAAGCTTTTGGTTGGTAAAGTTGCTAACGGCGGCCCACAGAAGTTGGCTAAAGGTAGCAAGATCGAAAAAGCGTATTTGGCTGATTTAGATAAATATCATTGGTTTGATATTCGTCCGGCAGATGAAGAGCTTGCAAGCCAAGTTGAGGCAATTAAATCCTCCATCGAAGCTAAACGTAAGCAATTTGACGAAGCGTTTGAAGAGAAGCGCACCAAGTTAACTCAAGGTGATGATCTTCAGCCTGGCGTAACAAAAATGGTTAAGGTCTACTTAGCCGTTAAGCGTCGCCTACAGCCTGGCGATAAGATGGCCGGCCGTCACGGTAACAAAGGTGTGGTTTCAAAAATCGCCCCTGCCGAAGATATGCCATTTATGGCTGACGGACGACCTGTCGATATCGTTTTGAATCCTTTGGGCGTTCCTTCCCGTATGAACGTGGGCCAGATTTTGGAAACCCACTTAGGTTGGGCAGCCCAGGGTATTGGTAAGCGTATCGACGAGATGGTCCGTGAACAAGCTAAACAAGCTGAGTTACGTAAGTTCCTCAAGCAGCTTTACAACGAGACTGGCCGTCACGAAGATATTGATGGTTTCACCGATGAGCAAATTACTGCTTTGGCAGAGAACTTGCGCCAAGGCCTTCCATTTGCTACGCCAGTGTTTGACGGTGCTACCGAAGCAGAGATCGCCAGAATGTTGGAGTTGGCTTATCCGCAAGATGTCGCTGCTGCATTACAAATGACACCATCACGTCAGCAAATGATTCTGCGTGACGGTCGTACAGGCGATCAGTTTGAGCGTCCTGTAACGGTTGGTGTGATGCACGTCTTGAAGCTGCACCATTTGGTCGACGACAAGATGCATGCCCGTTCAACCGGACCATACTCTTTGGTTACACAGCAACCATTGGGCGGTAAAGCTCAGTTTGGTGGTCAGCGCTTTGGTGAGATGGAAGTTTGGGCTCTCGAGGCATACGGCGCTTCATACGTTCTGCAGGAAATGCTGACCGTGAAGTCCGATGACGTCACCGGCCGTACCAAAGTTTACGAAAACATCGTCAAGGGCGAGCACACAATTGATGCTGGCATGCCCGAATCCTTCAACGTATTGGTAAAAGAAATCCGTTCGTTGGGTATTGACATTGACATGGAGCGCAACTGATATGAAAGCATTGCTCGATTTATTTAAGCAAACCCAGGGCGAAGAGCAGTTTGATGTCATCAAAATTGGTCTCGCATCTCCAGAAAAAATCCGTTCTTGGTCTTTTGGTGAAGTTCGCAAACCAGAAACCATCAACTATCGGACTTTCAAGCCCGAGCGTGATGGCCTTTTCTGCGCCAAGATTTTTGGACCAACTAAAGACTATGAGTGCTTATGCGGTAAATACAAGCGCTTAAAGTTCCGTGGCGTTATCTGTGAGAAGTGTGGCGTAGAAGTTACCCTTGCAAAAGTACGTCGTGAGCGTATGGGCCACATTGAACTGGCAGCGCCTGTAGCGCATATCTGGTTCTTGAAGTCCTTGCCATCCCGTTTGGGTATGGTTTTGGATATGACCCTGCGGGATATTGAGCGCGTTCTTTACTTCGAAGCCTATGTAGTTGTTGATGCAGGCATGACTCCTGAAGGCGCGATGAAGCGCGGTCAGATTATGTCTGAAGATGAATACATTGCGAAAACGGAAGAGTACGGTGATGGTGCATTTACCGCCATCATGGGCGCTGAAGGTATCCGTGATCTCTTGCGCTCGATTGATATCGATCGTGAAGTAGAAACTATTCGTGCTGAATTGAAAGCAACTGGCAGCGACGCCAAGATCAAGAAATACGCTAAGCGCCTTAAAGTGCTCGAAGCATTCCAGACTTCAGGCATCAAGCCTGACTGGATGATCATGGAAGTATTGCCAGTATTGCCACCAGAATTGCGCCCATTGGTGCCATTGGATGGCGGTCGCTTTGCTACTTCTGATTTGAACGACCTCTATCGTCGCGTGATTAACCGTAACAACCGCTTGAAGCGTTTGTTAGAGTTGCGTGCACCAGAGATCATCGTTCGTAACGAAAAACGGATGTTGCAAGAAGCAGTTGACTCATTGCTTGATAACGGTCGTCGCGGTAAGGCTATGACTGGCGCTAATAAGCGTCCTCTCAAGTCCTTGGCTGAGATGATTAAAGGTAAGAGCGGTCGTTTCCGTCAAAACTTATTAGGTAAGCGCGTTGACTACTCTGGACGTTCAGTCATTGTGGTTGGCCCTACCTTGAAATTACACCAGTGCGGTTTGCCAAAATTAATGGCCTTGGAATTATTCAAGCCATTCATTTTCAACAAGCTTGAGACTTTAGGAATTGCAACCACGATTAAGGCTGCGAAGAAAGAAGTCGAGAGTCAGACGCCAATCGTTTGGGATATTCTCGAGGAAGTGATTCGTGAGCATCCAATCATGCTTAACCGTGCGCCTACATTGCACCGTCTTGGTATTCAGGCTTTCGAGCCAATGCTGATTGAAGGTAAGGCAATCCAATTGCACCCATTAGTCTGCGCGGCATTTAACGCTGACTTTGACGGTGACCAAATGGCGGTTCACGTGCCTTTGTCGCTCGAAGCACAAATGGAAGCACGCACATTGATGTTGGCTTCGAACAATGTCTTGTTCCCAGCGAACGGTGAGCCATCTATTGTTCCTTCACAGGACGTAGTTTTGGGTCTCTATTACGCTACTCGCGACAAGATCAACGGCAAGGGCGAAGGCATGGTTTTTGCCAACATTACTGAAGTAGTTCGCGCTTATGAAGCCGGTGAAGTTGAATTGGCTTCCCGTGTTGCTGTGCGTATTACCGAGTATGAGATCGTAGACAAGAAGGCAGAGGGCGATGCCCGTTTTGCTGAAAAGACTAAGATTTATCAAACCTCAGTTGGCCGCGCGATTTTGTCAGAGATATTGCCTAAGGGTATGTCTTTCGAAGAAATCAACAAGCCTTTGAAGAAAAAAGAAATCTCACGCTTGATCAACACCTCATTCCGTAAGTGCGGATTACGTGAAACGGTTATTTTTGCTGACCGTCTCTTGCAGTCTGGTTTCCGCTTGGCGACTAACGCCGGTATCTCGGTTGCGATCGACGATATGCTGATTCCAACTTCCAAAGAGCGCATCATCACCGAAGCTTCTACCAAGGTAAAAGAGTATGACAAGCAATTCATGTCAGGTCTCGTAACCAATCAAGAGCGTTATAACAATGTGGTTGATATTTGGGGTGCTGCTGGCGACCAAGTTGGCAAAGCGATGATGGACGAGTTATCACACGTTGATGTGCTCGACCGTAACGGCAAAACCGTGCGTCAAGAATCTTTTAACTCCATTTATATGATGGCTGATTCTGGTGCGCGTGGATCTGCAGCGCAGATTCGCCAGCTGGCTGGTATGCGTGGTTTGATGGCAAAGCCAGATGGCTCGATCATCGAGACCCCAATTACTGCGAACTTCCGTGAAGGTTTGAACGTATTGCAATACTTCATCTCAACCCATGGTGCTCGTAAAGGTCTGGCTGATACTGCGTTGAAGACCGCGAACTCGGGTTATTTGACACGCCGTTTGTGTGATGTAACTCAAGATCTGGTTGTGATCGAAGAAGATTGCGGAGCAACTTCTGGCGTAACAATGAAGGCCTTGGTAGAGGGTGGTGAAATTATCGAAGCATTGCGTGACCGTATCCTGGGCCGCGTATGTATCGGTGACATCGTTCACCCAGATACACAAGAGGTCATCGTACCTAACGACACATTGCTCGACGAAGATCATGTTGATCAGATCGTTGCATTGGGTATCGACGAAGTTAAAGTTCGCACAGTATTGTCTTGCTTAACTCGCTTTGGCTTGTGCGCTAAGTGCTACGGACGTGATCTAGGTCGCGGTGGATTGGTAAACGTGGGTGAAGCGGTCGGTGTTATCGCTGCTCAGTCTATCGGTGAGCCAGGCACACAGTTGACAATGCGTACCTTCCACATTGGTGGTGCAGCATCACGTGCTTTAGTGGCAAGCAATATCGAAGCTAAGTCTAACGGTGCTCTGAAATTCTCCGGAACGATGCGTGTTGTGAAGAACGCGAAGGGTGAGCAGATCGTGATTTCACGCTCTGGCGAAGCCTTGATCGTTGATGACAATGGTCGTGAGCGTGAGCGTCATAAAGTGCCCTATGGCGCAACTCTCTTGTTAAAAGAAGGTGCGGCAGTCAAGGCCGGCGCAAGCTTGGCGACATGGGATCCATTAACCCGTCCGATTATTTCTGAGTATGCTGGTATCGCTCGCTTTGACAACGTCGAAGAGGGCGTAACTGTTGCTAAGCAGGTTGACGAAGTAACCGGCCTCTCCACTTTGGTGGTCATTGATGGTAAGCGCCGTTCTGCAGCAAGCAAAGGCGTTCGCCCAATGATCAACTTAGTTGATGAAAAGGGTAGCGAAGTCATGATCGCCGGTACTGATCACCCAGTAAATATTGGCCTCCAAGTGGGCGCATTGATTACTGTTAAAGATGGTCAGAAGGTCGAAGTTGGTGAGGTATTGGCACGTATTCCAATCGAATCCCAAAAGACTCGCGACATTACCGGTGGTTTGCCACGCGTTGCAGAATTATTCGAAGCGCGTTCACCAAAAGATGCAGCAGTCTTGGCGAAAGTTACAGGAACGGTTTCCTTCGGCAAAGAAACCAAAGGTAAGCAACGTCTAGTCATTACTGATATGGACGGCGAAGCGAACGAATTCTTAATTCCTAAAGAGAAGCAAGTGCTTGTTCACGATGGTCAAGTTGTGAACAAGGGCGAGATGATTGTGGAAGGCCCTGCCGATCCTCATGACATCTTGACTCTCAAAGGTATTGAGGAGTTAGCAATCTACATTGTTGACGAAGTGCAGGACGTTTATCGTCTCCAAGGCGTGAAGATTAATGACAAACACATTGAAGTGATCGTGCGTCAAATGTTGCGTCGTGTTCAGGTAACTGATCCAGGCGATACATCCTTCATTCCTGGGGAGCAGGTAGAGCGCTCCAAGCTATACGATGCAAACGATGCAGTGATTGCTCAAGGTAAGCGCCCAGCATTATTCGATAACGTGTTGCTTGGTATTACTAAGGCATCCTTGTCGACTGACAGCTTCATTTCAGCGGCTTCTTTCCAAGAAACCACCCGTGTATTGACCGAAGCCGCGATTATGGGTAAGACCGATACACTCCGTGGCCTGAAAGAGAACGTCATTATTGGCCGCTTGATCCCCGCTGGTACCGGTTTGTCTTATCGCCGCGCCCGCAAGGTCAGAGAGCAGTTTGAGCGCGACCGTGCTCAGATGATTGCTGCTGAAGAGCAAGCAATGGCTGATATGCCTGTAGAAATAGAGGCAGAAGTTGTTGCTCCCGCTGGGGAGGCCGATCCTAGTTAATTTGGTTTTTTAGCCATTAAATGGCCAGTTCTTTCCTATTTGGTTGACGGGAGAGGCTGGCCAAGCTAGAATGCTGAGTTCTACTGATTCAGAAGAGGGTCTTTTTGACCTAGAAATTATCTAAGTCATTGATTTTCTTAAAGAAAGCAACAAAGAAGTACTAACCGAGCTATTTTATGCCAACAATTAATCAATTAATACGCAAGCCAAGATCAAGGCTAATCGTTAAAAGTAAGAGCCCTGCACTGGAAAACAGTCCGCAGCGCCGTGGTGTATGCACACGCGTATACACAACAACTCCTAAAAAGCCAAACTCTGCGTTACGTAAAGTAGCCAAAGTTCGCTTGACCAATGGTTTTGAAGTCATTTCATACATTGGTGGTGAAGGCCATAACCTCCAGGAACACTCAGTAGTGTTAATCCGCGGTGGCCGTGTGAAGGACTTACCAGGTGTGCGTTATCACATCGTTCGTGGATCTTTGGACTTGCAAGGCGTTAAAGACCGCAAGCAATCTCGCTCCAAGTACGGTGCTAAGCGCGCCAAGAAAGCGGCTTAATAAGCCGTTTCAGAATTTGTAGTTTGAAGTAAGTCATTTTTTGTCGGACTTTAAAGACAAGTAAGTGGTTGCTCCGTTTAGAGCTGAAGTTTTCTAAATAGTAGGGCAACTGGAGCGGGCAATTAATTTTGGTTGCCCCCAACTGAACTGAAGGAGTTGTTATGCCACGTCGTCGTGAAGTTCCCAAACGGGAAATCTTGCCTGATCCAAAATTCGGCAATGTAGAAGTCGCTAAATTCATGAACGTCCTGATGTTGGACGGCAAGAAATCGGTTGCAGAGCGTATCGTTTACGGTGCCTTTGATCATATCGAGAAAAAAGCAAACAAAGAACCACTCGAGATTTTTTCAACAGCCATGGGTAATGTAAAGCCAATGGTTGAGGTGAAGAGCCGTCGCGTTGGCGGTGCTAATTATCAAGTTCCTGTTGAAGTTCGCCCATCACGCCGTTCCGCTTTGGCAATGCGCTGGGTGCGCGAAGCCGCTAAAAAGCGTGGTGAAAAATCTATGGCGCAACGTTTGGCTAATGAATTATTAGAAGCTGCTGAAGGTCGTGGCGGCGCAATGAAGAAGCGTGAAGAAGTTCACCGTATGGCAGAAGCTAATAAAGCTTTCTCACATTTCCGCTTCTAACCCATTAGTAAAGAAAAGGCATAAACAGTGGCACGCAAAACCCCCATCGACAGATATCGCAATATTGGTATTTCAGCGCACATTGACGCAGGTAAAACCACAACTACAGAACGTGTTTTGTTCTATACCGGTGTTAATCACAAAATTGGTGAAGTGCATGATGGCGCTGCTACCATGGACTGGATGGAGCAAGAGCAAGAGCGTGGTATCACCATTACTTCTGCTGCTACCACCACATTCTGGAAGGGTATGGCCGGCAATATGCCTGAGCATCGTATCAACATTATCGATACCCCAGGGCACGTAGACTTCACGATTGAAGTAGAGCGTTCCATGCGTGTCCTCGATGGCGCATGTATGGTGTATTGCGCGGTGGGTGGTGTGCAGCCTCAATCTGAAACTGTGTGGCGTCAAGCAAACAAGTATCAAGTGCCACGTTTAGCTTTCGTAAACAAGATGGATCGTACTGGTGCGAATTTCTTCAAGGTCTACGACCAAATGAAGGCTCGTCTTAAAGCAAATCCAATCTTGATCCAAATTCCTATCGGTGCAGAAGAAAACTTCAAGGGCGTGATTGACTTGGTGAAAATGAAAGCTGTCTATTGGGACGAAGCTTCACAAGGCACCAAGTTCACATACGAAGATATCCCTGCAGAATTGCAAGCTTCCGCTGAAGAGTGGCGTGAGAAGATGCTTGAAGCAGCTGCCGAAAGCTCCGAAGAGTTGATGGAAAAATATCTCGGCGGCGAAGGTCTGACCGAAGAAGAAATTAAAGGCGCATTGCGCCAGCGTACTATTGCTAATGAAATCGTTCCAATGTTGTGTGGAACTGCATTTAAGAACAAAGGCGTTCAGGCAATGTTGGATGCAGTAGTTGAATTGCTGCCATCCCCATTAGATGTTCCACCAGTTCCATGTGAATTGGAAGATGGCACACCTGCAACTCGCGAAGCATCTGATAGCGCAAAGTTTTCTGCATTGGCATTTAAGATCATGACCGACCCATTCGTTGGTCAGCTCATCTTCTTCCGTGTTTATTCAGGTGTAATGAAGTCAGGCGACACAATCTATAACCCAATCAAGGGTAAAAAAGAGCGCGTTGGTCGTTTGTTGCAGATGCATGCAAACCAACGTGAAGAAATCAAAGAAGTGTATGCCGGCGATATTGCTGCAGCAGTTGGTCTAAAAGACGCAACTACAGGTGAAACATTGTGCGATCCAGATAGTATTGTGATCTTGGAGCGCATGGTATTCCCTGAGCCAGTAATCTCACAAGCAGTTGAGCCAAAGACGAAGGCTGACCAAGAAAAAATGGGTCTTGCTTTGAATCGCTTGGCGCAAGAAGATCCTTCTTTCCGCGTGAAGACAGATGAAGAATCAGGCCAAACGATTATTTCTGGAATGGGCGAGCTCCACTTAGAAATTTTGGTTGACCGCATGAAGCGTGAATTCGGTGTTGAAGCAACTGTTGGTAAGCCACAAGTTGCCTATCGCGAAACCATCCGTAAGGTTTGCGAAGAGATCGAAGGTAAATTTGTTAAGCAGTCCGGTGGACGTGGTCAGTATGGTCACGTGGTATTAAAGCTTGAGCCACAAGCACCAGGTAAGGGTTTTGAATTCGTTGATGCTATTAAGGGCGGTGTAGTTCCACGTGAATACATTCCAGCAGTAGAAAAAGGCATCATTGAGACATTGAACTCCGGTATCTTGGCTGGCTATCCAGTAGTTGATATCAAAGCAACATTGTTCTTTGGTTCATACCATGATGTTGACTCCAACGAAAACGCATTTAAGATGGCCGGCTCAATGGCGTTCAAGGATGGCATGCGTAAAGCATCCCCAGTCTTGCTCGAGCCAATGATGGCTGTTGAAGTAGAAACACCTGAAGATTTCATGGGCAACGTAATGGGTGACCTCTCATCACGTCGCGGTATTTTGCAAGGTATGGATGACATTCCAGGCGGCGGTAAGATTGTTCGCGCTGAAGTGCCATTGGCAGAGATGTTTGGCTACTCAACTGGCTTGCGCTCGTTGACCCAAGGTCGCGCTACTTACACCATGGAATTTAAGCACTATTCCGAAGCACCTAAGAACGTTGCTGAAGCAGTCATGGCTGCTAAAGCGAAGTAATTTATCTACATTAATTTTGAATATTGACTAGCTAAGAAGGCAGACAAAAATGGCAAAAGAAAAATTTGAGCGGACAAAACCGCACGTAAACGTAGGCACTATTGGTCACGTTGACCACGGTAAAACTACTTTGACAGCAGCAATTGCAACCGTGCTTTCTAAGCAATTCGGTGGCGAAGCAAAAGCATACGATCAGATCGATGCTGCTCCTGAAGAAAAGGCCCGTGGTATTACGATTAATACTGCGCACGTTGAGTATGAGACTGCAAATCGTCACTACGCTCACGTTGATTGCCCAGGACATGCTGACTACGTTAAGAACATGATTACTGGCGCTGCCCAAATGGACGGCGCAATTTTGGTTTGCTCTGCAGCTGACGGCCCAATGCCACAAACCCGTGAGCACATCCTCTTGGCACGCCAAGTTGGCGTTCCTTACATCGTCGTGTTTTTGAACAAGTGCGACATGGTTGATGATGCTGAGTTGTTAGAGCTCGTCGAGATGGAAGTGCGTGAACTGTTATCTAAGTACAACTTCCCTGGCGATGACACACCGATCATCCATGGTTCTGCTAAGTTAGCCCTTGAAGGCGACGAAGGTCCATTGGGTAAAGAAGCCATCATGAAATTGGCTGAAGCTTTAGATACTTATATTCCTACTCCAGAGCGCGCAGTTGACGGTGCGTTCTTGATGCCAGTAGAAGATGTGTTCTCCATCTCTGGTCGCGGCACTGTGGTGACTGGTCGTATTGAGCGCGGTATTGTTAAGGTTGGTGAAGAGATTGAAATCATTGGTATTAAGCCAACTCTGAAAACCACCTGTACTGGTGTAGAGATGTTCCGTAAATTGCTCGACCAAGGTCAAGCAGGCGATAACGTCGGTATTTTGCTCCGCGGTACAAAGCGTGAAGAAGTTGAGCGTGGCCAAGTATTAGCTAAGCCAGGTTCAATCACCCCACATACTCACTTTACAGCCGAGGTTTATATCTTGGGTAAAGATGAAGGTGGTCGTCATACTCCGTTCTTTAACAACTATCGTCCCCAGTTTTACTTCCGTACAACGGACGTAACTGGCTCAATCGAGTTGCCAAAAGACAAAGAGATGGTCATGCCTGGCGATAACGTCACCATTACCGTCAAACTCATCGCGCCAATTGCGATGGAAGAAGGTTTACGTTTTGCGATCCGTGAAGGTGGCCGTACTGTTGGCGCCGGAGTGGTTGCAAAGATTTTGGCTTAAGTAGTCAGTTTTAAATTAGGTTTAGCGTTTTGCTAACCGGTGACATCTGTGCTGCAGATGTCACCTGCTCTTTAGATTGATAACGCGGCAGCACCGCACTGTTCTTTGGAATTAATATGCAAAACCAAAAAATTCGTATTCGTCTCAAAGCATTTGACTATCGTTTAATTGATCAGTCAGCGGCTGAAATTGTCGATACAGCCAAGCGTACAGGCGCTGTTGTTAAGGGTCCAGTACCTTTGCCTACTCGTATCGAGCGTTTTGACATCTTGCGTTCCCCGCACGTGAACAAGACTTCACGTGATCAGTTGGAGATTCGTACCCATTTGCGTTTAATGGATATCGTTGATCCAACCGAAAAAACGGTAGATGCATTGATGAAATTAGACCTCCCAGCTGGTGTGGATGTCGAAATTAAGCTGCAATAAAAGTTATTTTGGCTTTTAAGCTTGTCAAGGTTAGTTTTTCGGGATAGAATCTAAGGCTTCGCTAAATTATTTGGCGATTTTATTGGTTTTATCAGCATGAAATTGTTGTAAGTTACTGATTTAGAAGTATTTTTACTTGTAAATCACCTAAATTAAATTTTGCCGACCAATCGAAGTCGGCGTGGAGCATGAATATGAGCTTAGGCTTAATCGGCCGCAAGGTCGGCATGACCCGTCTATTTACGGACGAAGGGGATTCCATCCCTGTAACCGTAATCGACGTGAGCGATAACAGAATCGCTCAAATCAAAACCCAGGCAACTGATGGCTATGATGCTATCCAGTTGGCTCATGGCACACGTAGAGCTACTCGCGTTACTAAAGCAATGGCAGGACATTTTGCAAAAGCAGGTGTCATGGCTGGTAACGGGCTCAACGAATTTCAATTGGATGCGGCAAAAATTGCAGAAATGACCCCAGGACAAGTTATTCCTGCGGAAGCTGCATTTTCTGCTGGACAAAAAGTTGACGTGCAGGGCGTATCGATCGGTAAAGGTTACGCTGGTACGATCAAGCGCTATCACTTTGCTTCTGGTCGTGCTTCCCACGGTAACTCACGTTCACATAACGTTCCAGGATCCATTGGTATGGCGCAAGATCCAGGTCGTGTATTCCCAGGTAAGCGCATGACTGGTCATCTCGGTGATGTCACCCGTACCGTACAAAATTTAGTTATCGCACGCATTGATGCAGAACGTAATCTCATCATGGTTAAAGGCGCTATTCCAGGCGCTCCAGGCGGTAAGGTCATTGTTACTCCAGCGGTGAAAACACCGTTGAAGAAGAAATAAGGAGAGCGAATATGGAACTCAAGCTACTCCAAGATAACGGAACTTTAGGTGCAGGCATCCAAGCTTCACCAGAGGTATTCGAGCGCGAATATAACGAAGCATTGGTACACCAAGTTGTTGTGGCTTACCAAGCAAATGCTCGTAGTGGTAACCGCGCACAAAAAGACCGTGAGCAAGTTAAGCACACTACCAAAAAACCTTGGCGTCAAAAAGGCACTGGTCGTGCGCGTGCTGGTATGAGCTCTTCCCCGCTGTGGCGTGGAGGTGGTCGTATATTCCCAAATTCTCCAGAAGAGAATTTCAGCCAAAAAGTAAACAAGAAAATGTATCGCGCTGGTATGAGATCGATTTTGTCTCAGTTAGCCCGCGAAGGTCGTTTGAACGTGGTTGATCAATTTAGCCTTGATGCACCTAAGACCAAAGAGTTGGCTGACAAAGTCAAAGCAATGGGTTTGGACTCTGTGTTAATCATCGTTGATCAAGTTAGCGAGAATTTGTACTTGGCATCACGCAACTTGCATAAGGTTGCGATTGTCGAGCCACAGCACGCTGATCCATTAGCTTTAGTTCAGTACAAAAAAGTATTGGTGAGTAAAGCTGCGATCGCAAAAATTGAGGAGTTGCTGAAATGAGCCAAGTCCGTAAAAACGATCACAATTTAATGAAGGTGCTGCTTGGCCCCGTTATCTCTGAAAAAGCCACTATGGTTGCAGAGAAAAACGAGCAAGTAGTTTTCCAAGTAGCTCGCGACGCAAATAAGAGCGATGTGAAGCAAGCAGTTGAATTGCTCTTCAAAGTGCAAGTTGACTCTGTTCAAATCGTGAATCAAAAAGGCAAGCCAAAGCGCTATGGCCGTTTTGAAGGTCGTCGCGACCATACTAAGAAGGCCTATGTGAATTTAAAACCAGGTCAAGAAATTAACTTTGAAGCGGAGGCGAACTAATCATGCCTTTGATGAAAACAAAACCGACCTCACCAGGTCGTCGCTCAATGGTCAAGGTGGTCAACCCTGATCTGCATAAAGGTAAACCTTTTGCAGCATTGGTAGAGCCACAGTTCCAAAAAGCAGGCCGTAACAATAATGGCCACATTACTACCCGCCATAAGGGTGGTGGTCATAAGCACCACTACCGTATGGTTGATTTCAAGCGCAATGACAAGGATGGGATTCCAGCTAAAGTTGAGCGTTTGGAATACGATCCAAACCGCAGTGCAAACATTGCTCTGATCGTGTTTGCTGATGGTGAGCGTCGCTACATTCTGGCCGCTAAGGGAATGACTGTTGGTCAACAGATCCAAAATGGTTCTGAAGCGCCAATCAAGTCAGGAAACAATTTACCAATTCGTAATATTCCTGTTGGTAGCACCATTCACTGTGTAGAAATGTTGCCAGGTAAAGGCGCGCAGATTGCTCGCTCTGCTGGTGGTTCTGCAGTTCTATTGGCTCGCGAAGGTGTTTACGCTCAGGTGCGCTTGCGCTCCGGTGAAGTCCGTCGTGTGTTGATTGAGTGCCGTGCCACTATCGGCGAAGTTGGCAATGAAGAGCACAGCTTGCGTCAAATTGGTAAAGCGGGTGCAAATCGCTGGCGTGGTATTCGTCCAACCGTTCGCGGTGTGGCAATGAACCCAGTAGATCACCCACATGGTGGTGGTGAAGGTAAAACTGGCGAAGGCCGTGTACCTGTCTCTCCATGGGGCACACCAACCAAAGGTTATCGCACACGTCGCAATAAGCGCACAACTTCGATGATCGTTCAACGTCGTCAAAAACGTTAAGCGATAAGGATAAATAGATATGACACGTTCAGCTAAAAAAGGCCCATTCTGCGACGCCAGCTTAGTAAAAAAAGTTGAAGTTGCACAGGCTAACAAAGACAAGAAGCCGATCAAGACTTGGTCGCGCCGTTCAACAATTCTGCCAGACTTTATTGGTCTGACAATTGCTGTGCATAACGGTCGCCAACACGTTCCGGTTTATGTATCAGAAAACATGGTGGGTCATAAGTTAGGCGAATTTGCCTTGACCCGTACTTTCAAAGGTCACGCTGCTGACAAGAAAGTTGTGAAGAAGTAAGGGGATGATGATGGAAGTTAAAGCAATTCACCGCGGTGCCCGCATTTCTGCGCAAAAGACACGATTGGTCGCCGACCAGATTCGTGGTTTGCCAATTGCGCGCGCTATGAACATTTTGAATTTCAGCCCCAAAAAAGCTGCTTTCATTGTGAAAAAAGTAGTTGAGTCTGCACTCGCTAACGCTGAGCACAACAAAGGCGCTGATATTGATGAACTCAAAGTGTCAGCAGTCATTGTTGACAAGGGAACATCCTTGAAGCGTTTTACTGCTCGCGCTAAGGGCCGTGGCAATCAAATTGAAAAACAAACATGTCACATTAGCGTGACCCTGAGTAAGTAAGGAAAGATATGGGCCAAAAGATAAACCCCACCGGATTCCGCCTCTCGGTAACGAAGAATTGGACATCACGTTGGTACGCAAACAATACTGATTTTGCAAAGATGCTGAAAGAGGACGTAGATGTCCGTAGCTATTTGAAGAAGAAGTTGAAAAATGCATCAGTAAGCAAAGTAGTGATTGAGCGCCCTGCAAAGAACGCACGCATCACAATCTATAGCTCACGTCCTGGTGTTGTGATTGGTAAGAAAGGTGAAGATATTGAAGTTCTTCGCCGTGAGTTACAAAAGCGTATGGGCGTTCCAGTCCACGTTAATATCGAAGAAATTCGTAAGCCTGAAGTAGATGCGCAGTTAATTGCCGATTCCATTACTCAGCAACTTGAGAAACGCATCATGTTCCGTCGCGCAATGAAGCGTGCCATGCAAAGTGCAATGCGCTTGGGTGCTCAAGGTATCAAGATCATGTCCTCCGGACGTCTGAATGGTGCTGAGATTGCTCGCCGCGAATGGTACCGTGAAGGTCGCGTTCCACTTCATACATTGAAGGCTGATATTGATTACGCAACTTCAGAAGCAGAAACCACATACGGCATCATCGGTGTAAAAGTGTGGGTTTACAAAGGCGATACATTAGGTCGTGGTGCAGACGTTCAAGTTGCCGCACCTACAGCCGAGCCTGCAGCTGAAGAAAAGAAAACCCGTCGTGCACCAAGCAAAACTGCAGCTCGTAAGCCTGCTGGTGAAGACAAGCCATTAGTTGCTGCTAAGCCAGCGGTCAAGCGCGTTCGTAAAGCGGTTGAACCTGCTGCTGATGCACAGAAGTCAGGAGAGTAAGCATGCTGCAACCAAAGCGTCGCAAGTATCGTAAAGAACAAAAAGGTCGTAACACCGGCGTGGCAACACGCGGTAGCTCAGTTGCATTTGGTGACTTTGGCTTAAAGGCCGTTGGTCGTGGTCGTTTGACTGCTCGCCAAATTGAATCCGCACGTCGCGCTATGACCCGTCACATTAAACGTGGTGGTCGTATCTGGATTCGCATTTTCCCAGATAAGCCAATTTCACAAAAACCTGCCGAAGTTCGTATGGGTAACGGTAAGGGCAATCCAGAGTACTACGTTGCAGAAATTCAACCAGGCAAGATTCTCTATGAGATGGATGGTGTAGATGAAACCTTGGCGCGCGAAGCATTCAAGCTTGCTGCAGCTAAATTACCTTTACAAACCACATTCGTGATTCGTCACCTTGGTTGAGCGGGATAGATATTATGAAAAATAAAGAATTAGCTACTAAAGATCTGAATTCCTTGAATGCAGAATTGACTGAGCTTTTGAAGACCAACTTCAAGCTCCGTATGCAAAAAGGCACTCAGCAACTCACCAATACCAGTCAATTGGGTAAAACTAAACGCGATATCGCTCGCGTAAAGACTTTTATTACCCAAAAAACTGCTCAGAAATAAGGAAAAAGGGATATGACAGAATTATCTAAACCCTTGCGCCGCACCCTTGTGGGCCGTGTCGTTAGCGACAAAATGCAAAAAACCGTGACCGTTCTTGTTGAGCGCCAGGTCAAGCATCCCATCATTGGTAAATATGTTGGCCAATCCAAGAAATACCATGCTCATGACGAGGCTGGCACATACAAAATGGGTGATACCGTTGAAATTAGCGAATCTAAGCCAATTTCACGTACCAAATCTTGGGTAGTAACCCGTTTGGTAGAGTCCTCAAAGGGTATTTAAGAGAAATTATTAGGGATTTTGGCGAAATTCATTGCCAAAACCCTAATTTACGTAGTATGATAGAAGGCTTTTCGCGGTAATGCGTTAAGAAAAGCAGTGTTTTTCATTAATTCCGGGTCTTAGCTTTCGCTAGAACCCATAACGGAACCAAGACTGTTTGCCCTTTGGCTAATAAGTTGGGGATTAGAAATGATACAAACTGAAAGTAGATTGCAGGTTGCCGATAACACAGGCGCCAGTGAAGTTTTGTGCATCAAGGTATTGGGCGGCTCTAAGCGTCGTTACGCCAGTATCGGTGATGTCATCAAAGTCAGCGTGAAATCCGCTGCTCCACGTGGCCGTGTAAAAAAAGGTGACATTTATAACGCCGTAGTGGTGAGAACCGCTAAGGGTGTTCGTCGTCCAGATGGTTCATTGATTAAGTTTGATGAAAATGCTGCGGTATTGCTCAACGCTAAGTTAGAGCCGATTGGTACACGTATCTTTGGACCTGTTACGCGCGAACTGCGTACAGAGAAGTTCATGAAGATCGTTTCTCTCGCGCCCGAAGTTATTTAAGAGGCTGATATGAAAAAGATTCGTAAAGGTGATTCCGTAGTTGTTTTGACTGGCCGCGATAAAGGCAAGCAAGGAACAGTTACCGATGTACTCGAGAACAAATTGGTTGTCGAGGGCGTCAATATTTATAAAAAAGCGGTTAAGCCTAATCCTGCTGCGGGTGTTACCGGCGGAATGATTGATAAGACTATGCCCATTCATATTTCGAATGTGGCATTGGTAGACGGTAATGGCAAAGCATCACGCGTTGGCATCAAATTAGTTGATGGCAAGAAACAGCGTTTCCTGAAAACTACTGGCGTAAGCTTGAGCGCATAAGGGATACGGAGAAATTATGAGCACACGTTTTCAAGAGCATTATCAAAAGCAAGTTGTTGCTGATTTGATGACCAAGTTTGGTTACAAGTCGATCATGGAAGTTCCACGCATCACCAAGGTAACCCTCAATATGGGCTTGGGTGAAGCTGTGAACGACAAAAAAGTTATCGAGAATGCAGTTGGTGATTTAACTAAAGTTGCAGGCCAAAAGCCAGTGGTAACTAAGGCTAAAAAAGCGATTGCTGGTTTCAAAATTCGTCAAGGCTACCCAATTGGTGCGATGGTGACATTGCGCGGTCAGCGTATGTACGAGTTTTTAGATCGCTTCGTTACTGTTGCATTGCCACGAGTTCGTGACTTCCGCGGAATCTCAGGCAAGGCGTTTGATGGTCGTGGTAACTACAACATCGGCGTTAAAGAGCAAATTATTTTCCCTGAAATTGAGTACGACAAAATTGACGCACTCCGTGGTCTCAATATCAGTATTACGACAACCGCTAAATCAGACGAAGAAGCAAAAGCTTTGTTGGCGGCGTTCAAATTCCCTTTCCGCAATTAAGAGGCTAACGTGGCAAAACTATCCCTAATTGAGCGCGAAAACAAGCGCGCCAAAACTGTAGAGAAGTACGCTGCAAAGCGTGCTGAGCTCAAAGCAATCATTGCTGATCAGTCAAGAAGTGATGAAGAGCGCTATGAAGCTCGCTTGAAGTTGCAAGCTCTTCCACGCAATGCTAGCCCGATTCGTCAAAGAAATCGTTGTTCATTAACCGGTCGTCCACGTGGCACATTCCGTAAGTTTGGTTTGGCCCGTAGCAAGATTCGTGAAATCGCCTTCCGTGGCGAGATCCCTGGTTTAACCAAGGCCAGCTGGTAAGCGGCGAAAGAATTTAGGAGAACTCATGAGTATTAGCGATCCAATCGCCGACATGTTGACCCGGATCCGCAATGCGCAAGCAGTGCAGAAGCCCGTTGTCTTGATGCCGTCGTCAAAAGTTAAAGTAGCCATTGCAAAGGTTTTGCAGGATGAAGGCTATATCGATAGTTTTGAAATCAAAGGTGAGGCAGCTAAGCCAGTACTTCACATTGACCTCAAATACTACGCAGGCCGTCCTGTTATTGAGCGCATTGACCGTGTTTCTACACCAAGTCTTCGCATCTACAAGGGCCGTCACGACATTCCTGAAGTAATGAATGGTTTGGGCATTGCAATTATTTCAACCCCTCAAGGCGTAATGACTGACCGCAAAGCACGTGCAACTGGCGTGGGCGGCGAAGTTATTTGCTACGTAGCTTAAGGAGCGAAATATGTCCCGCGTAGGTAAATCACCAATTACAGTTCCTAAGGGCGCTGAAATCAGCATCAATGGCGCAAACATTACTGTTAAAGGCCCATTAGGCACTTTGACACATAACTTGCATCCTTCAGTTGGTTTGAAACAAGAAGACGGCGTATTGACAGTGGTTTTAAATAACGACACACCAGAAGCTGGTGCACAGTCAGGTACAGCCCGTGCTTTGGTTAACAATATGGTTGTTGGCGTTACTTCTGGCTTTGAGCGCAAGCTCAGCTTAGTAGGCGTTGGTTACCGTGCTGCTGCTCAAGGTGAAACATTGAAGTTGCAGTTGGGTTTCTCACACGACATTATTTACAACCTGCCAAAAGGTGTAAAGGCCGAGACCCCATCCCAAACCGAAATCATTATTAAAGGTGCCAGCAAGCAACAAGTTGGCCAGGTCGCAGCTGAAGTTCGCGCATATCGTTCGCCAGAGCCTTACAAAGGTAAGGGTGTTCGTTACGTTGATGAAGTTGTGCATCTCAAAGAAACCAAGAAGAAGTAAGCGAGATTAGAAAATGAATAAAGACGAATCCAGACAAAGACGTGCTCGGCAGACTCGTATTCGCATTGCCGAAGCATTGGCCAATCGCTTAACAGTTATTCGTAGCAATACGCATATTTCTGCACAGGTATACAGCCCATGTGGAACTAAAGTACTTGCTGCTGCTTCAACGATGGAAAAAGAGCTGCGCCAAGAAATTAAGAATGGTGGCAACGCAGCCGCTGCTCAGCAAATCGGCAAATTAATTGCTGAACGTGCTGTTAAGGCGGGTGTTGTAGATGTTGCATTTGATCGTTCTGGTCACCGTTATCACGGCCGTATTAAGGCCTTAGCTGAAGCTGCGCGTGAAGCCGGCCTGAAGTTCTAATAGATTGGTTTAGGAAAAAACATGGCAAAAATGCAAACCAAAATGCAAAACGAAGAGCGTGATGATGGTCTTCGCGAGAAGATGATCGCTGTTAATCGCGTAACTAAAGTGGTTAAAGGTGGTCGTATTCTTGGCTTCGCCGCACTCACTGTAGTTGGCGATGGCGATGGCCGCATCGGCATGGGTAAAGGAAAGTCAAAAGAAGTTCCAGTGGCTGTTCAAAAAGCGATGGATGAAGCACGTCGCAAAATGATCAAGGTTCCATTGCGTAAGGGAACCTTACAGCACTCAGTGATTGGTCAGCATGGTGCTTCACGTGTTTTGATTTCTCCTGCAAAAGACGGTACTGGCGTTATTGCTGGTGGTCCAATGCGCGCGATTTTTGATGTAATGGGCGTAACTAACGTGGTTGCTAAGTCACTCGGCTCAACCAACCCTTACAACATGGTTCGTGCAACGATTGACGGTTTAAGCAAGATGAGCACTCCTGCTGAAATCGCTGCTAAGCGCGGCAAGTCAGTAGAAGACATTCTGAGCTAAGACTCAAAGATTAGGAACTCCAAATGACAACATCAAACTCTAAAGTCAAACTGCAATTAGTACGCAGCTTGATCGGTACACGCGAAAGCCATCGTGCAACCGTTCGTGGTTTAGGCCTCGGACGAATCAATTCAGTTTCTGAGTTGGAAGATACGCCTGCTGTTCGCGGAATGATTAATAAAGTTTCTTACCTGGTTAAAGTTCTCGGCAACTGATCAGCAAGTAAATAGGCAAAGAATATGGAACTCAATACACTCAAACCCGCAGCTGGCTCCAAGAAAAATCGTCGTCGCGTAGGTCGCGGCATCGGCTCTGGTCTTGGTAAGACTGCTGGCCGTGGTCATAAAGGTCAAAAATCGCGTTCAGGCGGTTTCCACAAAGTTGGCTTCGAAGGCGGTCAAATGCCAATGTATCGTCGTTTGCCAAAGCGTGGATTTGTATCCCTGACACGTCGTCATGTTGGTCAAATTACTTTGAACGACTTAGCAAGTATCAATTTGCCTGAGGTAGACCTCTTGGTTCTCAAGCAACATGGTTTTGCTGGTGAGCAGATCAACGCAGTCAAAGTGATTAAGACTGGTGAATTAAAGATTGCCGTGACTCTGAAAGGTATTACAGCAACCGCTGGTGCTAAAGCAGCTATCGAAGCAGCTGGTGGCAAGTTGGTAGAGCAGGCTTAATCGGTATCTAGTTGAATATGGCGATCTCATCTAACAATAGCACTGACACTGCACAATCCGGAGGCAAGTTTGGCGATTTACGTCGTCGCTTGGTATTCCTGATTTTGGCTTTGGTCGTCTATCGTTTGGGTGCCCATATTCCTGTGCCAGGCATTGATCCAGATCAGTTGGGCCAATTGTTTGCTGGTCAAAAAGACGGCATCTTGGGAATGTTTAACTTGTTCTCAGGCGGTGCTCTATCGCGTTTCACCGTTTTTGCTTTGGGCATCATGCCTTACATTTCTGCTTCGATCATCATGCAGTTGATGACAATCGTTGTCCCATCTTTAGAGTCTTTGAAAAAAGAAGGCCAAGCTGGACAAAGAAAAATTACCCAATACACCCGTTATGGCACAGTATTTCTCGCAGTATTTCAGGCAATGGGAATTTCAGTTGCTCTTCAAGCTCAGCCTGGCTTAGTTATCAACCCCGGCATGATGTTTGAATTCAATACTGTTGTGACACTAACAACTGGCACCATCTTTTTGATGTGGTTGGGCGAGCAGATTACTGAACGCGGTTTAGGTAATGGTATTTCGATCATTATTTTTGGCGGTATTGTTTCTGGGCTGCCAAACGCACTTGCTAGCTTGCTCGAATTAGTCCGCACTGGCTCAATGAATATTCTTTCTGCTTTGATGATCGTTGTGATCGTCGCAGCGGTGACCTATTTCGTTGTATTCGTAGAGCGTGGTCAGCGTCGTATTTTAGTGAACTATGCCAAGCGTCAAGTTGGCAACAAGATCTACGGCGGTCAATCTTCTTATTTCCCATTGAAGTTGAATATGGCAGGTGTTATTCCTCCCATTTTTGCTTCATCGATTATTTTGTTCCCTGCGACCATTGCTGGCTGGTTTACTTCAGGCGAGCCAAAGAATGTCTTTAGTCGCATCATTAAAGATTTGGCTGCAACCCTTGCCCCAGGCCAGCCTGTGTACACAATTTTGTATGCTGCTGCGATCATTTTCTTCTGCTTCTTCTACACAGCTTTGGTATTTAATAGTCGCGAGACTGCCGATAACCTGAAGAAGAGTGGCGCATTCGTTCCTGGCATTCGCCCTGGTGATCAGACTGGTCGTTACATCGATAAGATCTTGGTGCGTTTAACCTTGGGTGGCGCAATTTATATGGTTTTGGTTTGCTTGTTGCCTGAATTCTTGGTGCTGAAGTACAACGTGCCGTTCTATTTTGGCGGTACTTCATTGTTGATTATTGTCGTTGTTGCTATGGACTTTATGGCTCAAGTGCAGTCATTCATCATGCAGCAGCAGTATGGATCTTTAATGAAGAAAGCTAACTTTAAGATGGGCGCTTAACTGGATGTCTAAAGACGATGTAATTCAGATGGCGGGTGAGATTGTTGAGAATTTGCCGAACGCGATGTTTCGCGTAAAGCTAGAAAACGGACATGTAGTTTTAGGCCACATTTCCGGAAAGATGCGGATGCATTACATCCGAATTTTGCCGGGAGATAAGGTGACGGTGGAGATGACTCCATACGACCTAACTAGGGCCAGAATTATTTTCCGGGCGAAGTAAAGATTAAGTAGTACCTATTTTTAAGAGGTGAGTTATGAAAGTTTTAGCATCCGTTAAGTGTATTTGCAGAAATTGCAAGATCATTAAGCGCAAGCGTGTTGTGCGTGTGATCTGCTCTTCAGATGCACGTCATAAGCAGCGTCAAGGCTGATCTGGTTAATTAAGAGGAAATCTCATGGCACGTATCGCTGGGGTAAACATCCCAAATCATCAACACACTGTCATCGGTTTGACAGCAATTTTCGGCATCGGTATGACCCGTGCACGCAAGATTTGCCAAACTACTGGCGTGGCTATTGATAAAAAAGTTAAAGATCTCACCGATGGTGACTTGGAAAAGTTGCGTGATGAGGTAGGTAAGTTCATCACCGAAGGTGACCTGCGTCGTGAAGTAACGATGAGCATCAAGCGTTTGATGGACTTGGGCTGCTATCGTGGAGTTCGCCATCGTAAAGGCTTGCCTGTTCGTGGACAACGTACTAAGACAAATGCGCGTACCCGCAAGGGCCCACGTAAGTCTGGTATTGCACTGAAGAAATAATCAAGAAAGTTTATCGAAATGGCTAAACAACAATCCGCATCTGCTGCATCACAGCGTGTACGCAAGAAGGTTAAGAAAAACGTTGCTGATGGTATTGCACACGTTCACGCATCCTTTAATAACACCATTATTACGATCACTGATCGTCAAGGTAATGCGCTTTCATGGGCAACTTCTGGCGGCCAAGGCTTTAAAGGTTCACGTAAATCCACCCCATTTGCTGCTCAGGTAGCGGCTGAAGTGGCCGGTAAAGCTGCAGTCGAGTGTGGCATTAAGAATCTAGAAGTGCAGATCAAGGGTCCAGGCCCGGGTCGTGAATCTGCTGTTCGCGCATTGAATTCACTCGGTATCAAGATTACTGAGATTCAAGACGTAACACCAGTTCCACACAATGGCTGCCGCCCTCCAAAGCGCCGCCGTATTTAATTTGTTTTAGGTAGTTCAGTTTTATTTATTTTTTAATCAAGCCCACCGTTCATCTGAATTAAAAGGTGAACTCACCGCCGGTCGTAAGGCTGCGGCAAAGAAAGGAAAGCATCGTGGCACGTTATTTAGGGCCTAAGGCCAAATTAGCACGTCGGGAAGGTACCGACTTATTTTTAAAGAGCGCACGTCGCGCTTTGTCAGACAAGTGCAAGCTAGACAGCAAGCCTGGTCAACATGGCCGCACCTCTGGTTCAAGAACATCAGACTACGGTAATCAGTTGCGTGAAAAGCAAAAGGTTAAGCGTATTTACGGAGTTTTAGAGCGTCAGTTCCGTCGTTATTTCGCTGAAGCTGAGCGTCGTAAAGGCAATACTGGTGCGACATTGCTTCAGTTATTAGAGTCACGTCTTGATAACGTGGTTTATCGTATGGGCTTTGGCTCAACACGTGCTGAAGCACGTCAATTGGTGTCCCATTGTGCAGTTTTGCTCAATGGTAGCCCAGTCAATATTCCATCTATTCAGGTTAAGCCAGGTGATGTTGTTGCAATTCGTGAAAAAGCGAAAAAGCAGATACGTATTACCGAGTCATTGAATTTGGTTCAGCAAACTACCGCAATCAGCTGGGTGTCAGTTGATGCGGCAAAGCTGGAAGGGACGTTTAAGCAAGTGCCAGACCGTGAAGAAATTAGCGGTGATATTAATGAAAGTTTGATCGTCGAATTGTATTCACGTTAATTAGGCACTCTCAAGGAAAAAATATGCAAACAAATTTGCTCAAGCCAAAAATTATTTCTGTTGAAGCGCTTTCTGCCAACCAAGCAAAGGTTGTTATGGAGCCATTTGAGCGCGGCTACGGCCACACTCTAGGTAATGCATTGCGTCGTGTGTTGTTGTCTTCTATGGTTGGCTATGCTCCAACTGAAGTTGCAATCGCTGGTGTTGTTCATGAGTATTCCACCTTGGACGGTGTTCAAGAAGATGTTGTTAATCTTTTATTGAACCTGAAGGGCATTGTATTCAAATTACAGTCCCGCGATGAAGTTACTATTAACTTACGCAAAGAAGGCCCAGGCGTAGTTACTGCTAAAGATATCGACTTGCCACATGATGTAGAAATCATTAATCCTGATCACGTGATTGCTCACTTATCCGCTGGCGGTAAGTTGGATATGCAGATCAAGGTTGAAAAAGGCCGCGGTTATGTTCCTGGTAATATGCGCCAGTACCATGATGAAGCTACCAAGATTATTGGTCGTATCGTTTTAGATGCTTCTTTCAGCCCGGTAAGCCGTGTGAGCTATGCAGTAGAGTCCGCTCGTGTTGAGCAACGTACTGACTTAGATCGTTTGGTAATGACCATTGAGACAAACGGTGTTTTGTCTCCTGAAGAGGCGATTCGTCAAGCCGCAAGTATTTTGGTTGATCAGTTAGTTGTATTTGCTGCCCTTGAAAGCAGTGAAGTTTCTGGTGATCTCGCACCAAATCGCTCATCCATGGTTGATCCAATGTTGATGCGTCCAGTAGATGACCTCGAACTCACAGTGCGCTCTGCAAACTGCTTGAAAGCCGAGAATATTTACTACATCGGTGATTTGATTCAGCGTACTGAAAATGAATTGTTGAAGACTCCTAACTTAGGTCGTAAATCTTTGAATGAAATCAAAGATGTTTTAGCGGCTCGTGGTTTAAGTCTGGGCATGAAGATCGAAACCTGGCCACCAGCCAGTCTCGAGAAATAATTAGAAAGGAAGTATCATGCGTCACGGAAACGGCTTACGCAAACTCAACAGAACTTCGTCGCACCGCTTAGCGATGCTACGCAATATGTCCAACTCACTTTTGGAGCACGAAGTCATTAAAACGACTCTGCCAAAAGCAAAAGAATTGCGCATGGTCGTTGAGCCTTTAATTACTTTGGGTAAAAAAGATAATTTGGCAAATCGTCGTTTGGCATTTAATCGTACCCGCGATCGCGATATCGTTGCCAAGCTCTTTACTGAACTTGGACCACGTTATGCAACTCGTCCAGGTGGCTACCTTCGTATTCTGAAGTTTGGCTTCCGCGTTGGCGACAATGCACCAATGGCTTTGGTTGAGTTGGTTGATCGTCCAGAAGTCGAAGAGACTGTTGTAGCTGAAGAGGCTTAAGTCCTTCAGGTATATTGAAAAGCCAGGCTCCGGTCTGGCTTTTTTCATTTTGTTATCGGTGCCAAGGCTATGACTTCAAATATTTCACTGCTCGTTGTGACAACAAGCTTTCAAACACTTGAACAAGCGCAGACTATCGCTCGACAGTTAGTCGAGAATCGCCTGGCAGCCTGTGTTCAGATCCAGCAGGGGCTTTATTCAATCTATAGCTGGGATGGCAAAATTTGCGAAGAGAATGAAGTGTTGTTATCGGCTAAAACAACCGCAGCAAATTGGGAGGAGATTCGCACCTTTATCCATAATAATCATCCCTATGACTTACCTGAAATAATGGCATTTACACCAATAGAGTATGAGCAGCAATATGGAAAATGGATTGAAGCTGAGCTTGAGAGTAAATGAGTAAATATTTGAGATCCTTGCTGCGTAGTATTTTTATCTTGGGCTTGTTTTTGAGCCAAGCTAAAGCAGCCCCTGATTTTTTGCCACCTGAGCAAGCTTTTATGGTTGAGGCTTCATGGCCAACAAATAGCAATCAAATCGAGGTTCAGTTTGCACCAGTTAAAGGGTATTACCTTTACAAAGAGTCCCTACGCTTTCAGGCGGGAAGAGATCAGAAAAAACTTTCAGTAGTCACCCCCAATCTACCTGTTGGTATTGAAAAGTTTGATCCTACTTTTAATAAAAAATTACAGATTTATAAGCAAGCTTTTGAAGCCCTTATTCCGGTTGCTAACGCTAAAAACCAGCCTATCTATCTTGAGGTTGAGCTTCAGGGTTGTGCAGAGGCAGGTATTTGCTATCCGCCGATGACGATGCATTTCTTGCTGACTGCGCCTGGAGTCAGAGTAGGGCCTCTATTAGACAATGGCGCTCGTCCGGAAGAGATAAAAAAATCAACCAACTTGATTGATCTATGGAATGACAGAGAAGACGTTCATGCTATTAGTGACTTTTTAGAGCAGACTTCAGTTGGCTATCTCTTCTTGGCATTCTTTCTGCTGGGCTTAACTTTGGCTTTTACGCCGTGCGTATTGCCCATGTTGCCAATTATGTCGAGTGTCATTTTTGGGCGACAAGCAGGAAGGGTGGTGTCTAAATCGCGCGCAAGTGTTCTGGCGCTTGCCTATATATTGGGCATGGCCTTGCTCTATTCCCTGGCGGGTGTTGCTATGGCAGCTCTGGGCGGTAGCGCTCAAAGGGCTCTTCAAAGCCCGCTGGCACTGATTTTATTTGCATGTCTTCTCTTGGGTTTATCGGGAAGCCTATTTGGTTTTTATGAACTGCGACTACCGCATTCTTGGCATCAGTTAATCGATCGAATTGCTGGTAAACAGAAGGGCGGCAGTATTGTGGGTTCGTTCGCCTTGGGCGGAATTTCAACTTTGGTTGCAAGCCCCTGTATCACTGCACCCTTAGCTGGAGTGCTTGGTTTTATCGCGCAGACAGGATCGATGACTCTAGGGGCTGGGCTTTTGTTTGTAATGGCGCTGGGCATGGGATTGCCATTATTTTTCATTGCCATAGAAGCGCGGATTTTGATTCCATCTACTGGCATTTGGATGGTGTGGCTACAGCGTGCCTTAGGTGTTTTGTTGGTATTCACGGCAATTTGGGTTGCAAGCCCCTTATTCCTTGACTCAAGTGCTAAACAAAATGGGCAGGTGACTCGACAGCTTGGCGAGCTTCATTTCAGAATGATTGATTCCGTATCAGAATTAGACCAGCAATTGGCTTTAGCAAAACAAGCTAAGCGCCCCGTGCTGCTGGATTTTTATGCCGACTGGTGTATCAGCTGCAAGGAGATGGAGCTCAATACCTTTAGCAATCCTGAAGTCGGTAAAGAAATGCATAATTTTGTTTTGCTGCAAGCGGATGTGACCAGCAATACACCTGAGAATAAGGAACTGCTAAAACGATTCGGTCTTTTTGGCCCTCCTGCCATCTTGTTTTTTAAGCAAGATGAGAGCGAGCTTAAGCAGAATAGGGTAGTTGGCTACATGTCTCCAGAGTCTTTTAGTAAGACGCTAAGAGAGATATATCAACTGAATACGAATTAAGCCCTAGTTTTTAAATAGCGCGCAGCCTCTAGAGCAAAGTAGGTCAATATACCATCTGCGCCAGCACGCCTAAATGCTAAGAGCGACTCAATCATGACTGCATCGTGATCAAGCCAACCATTTTGTGCGGCAGCTTTGAGCATGGCGTATTCACCGCTCACTTGATAAGCGTAAGTGGGATATTCAAAAACATCTTTTACTCGACGCACAATATCTAAGTAAGGCATACCAGGCTTAACCATCACCATATCAGCGCCCTCATTGATATCGAGAGCGATTTCTCGCAGAGCTTCATCGCTATTACGAGGGTCCATCTGGTATGTTTTTTTATCAGCCTTACCTAAATTTTTTGCTGAGCCAACTGCATCACGAAATGGTCCATAGAAAGCGGAGGCATACTTTGCGGAGTAGGCCATGATCATGGTATGAATCAAACCTTTTTGCTCAAGTGCTTCACGAATTTTGCCAATGCGTCCATCCATCATGTCGGATGGCGCAACAATATCGACCCCCGCCTCAGCTTGTGTGAGCGCTTGCTGCACCAAGATTGCCGTGGTCTCATCATTGAGAATGTAAGCAGCAGAATCTAATACACCGTCTTGGCCATGACTGGTATAGGGATCCAAGGCGACATCAGTCATGATTCCTAAATTAGGAAATTGTTTTTTTAGCTCCCTTACTGCTCTTGGAATCAAACCATTGGGGTTCGTTGCCTCTTTACCATCGGGGGTTTTGAGGGACGCATCAATTACTGGAAAGAGTGCTAATACCGGAATGCCGAGATCAACACACTCTTGCGCAATGGGTAGAAGCAAATCAAGTGATAGTCGATTGACTCCTGGCATTGAAGCGACTGCCTCCGATTGATTTTTACCATCTAGTAAAAAAACCGGGTAGATTAAATTATCCGCACTGAGACTATTTTCTTGCATCAGGCGACGAGACCAATCATCGCGTCTCATACGACGTGGACGATGCGCTGGAAAATGCAGCAAAGGATTAGTTGGTAGTTTCATCTTCATGAGTTTTTGCTTCAAATAGCCATTTAATAATCAGATTATCGGCCTCTTCAAGCCCAATCCGTTTGGTGCTGGAAAATAATTGTGCCGTAAGTTGCTCGGATTCTCCCGTACCCTCGGGAAGTTTTGGGTCGTATTGCTGCAATTGTTTTCTAACGGCCTCTAAAGTATGTTTGCATTCGCTGTTATTGAGCTTGTCGCATTTGCTAAGCAGAATATGAATCGGTTTTCCGGTAGGAACAAACCATTGAATCATCTGCTCATCAAGCTCAGTAATTCCTCGCCGAGCATCCACAATCAGAACCATCCCAACCAATTGCTCTCTTTCCTGGAGGTAGTCGCTCAAAAGCGTATTCCAGTGATATTTGGTTTCATGATTTACGGCAGCAAAGCCATATCCTGGCAGGTCCACCAAATAGGCCAATAGATCATCTTTGGCAAATAAGCCAAAATAATTGATATGCTGGGTTCTACCGGGGGTTTTACTGGCAAAAGCGAGCCGTTTTTGGTTACAAAGAACGTTAATTGCGCTGGATTTACCTGCATTTGACCGACCTGCAAAGGCTACTTCACGCAAGGGCGTGCTGGGTAGGCAATGGGTGTCATTGACTGTGGTCGAGAATCGGGCTTGAAAGAGTTTAGACATGTCGAGAAGCTATTGTAAAATCACGCAAAATCATGAAATATCTCATGGTGTTGGGTAAAAAGTTGTAAATGTAGGGCCCAAACACTTTTAGGAATTTTTGCCAAGGTAAACATAATGCGTCAAAGCTCTCAAATCTCCAAATTAACTGGGTTTTTAGCTATTTCCCTCATTCTAGGCTTGAGCCTTTCGATTGGTGCTAAAGCTGAAGAACCTGCGCCCGCTGCCCAAGCTGCACCAAGCAAACCAGTCGTTGATCCAGCTGCTGGCGAGGCCCTTTATAACGGTGGTGATGCCACTCGTGGCGTAGTGGCCTGTATTACTTGCCATGGCCCAAAAGGTCAAAGTGCTGTTGGGACATGGCCTAAATTAGCTGGTCAGCATGCTGCTTATATTGCTAAACAGCTACATAACTTCAAAGAGGGTACTCGCGCCAACGCGATCATGATGGGCATGGCAATGCCTTTAACTGATCAAGATATGGCTAATATTGGCGCTTACCTCGCTAAGCAGACGCCTTCCCAGGGTGTTGCTCAAAACAAAGACACTATTGAGCTTGGTCAGAGCATCTACCGTGGTGGCATTGCATCCAAGGGTGTCCCAGCCTGTGCTGCTTGTCATAGCCCTAATGGCGCTGGAATTCCAGCTCAATATCCATTGTTATCCGGTCAGTGGTCTGATTACACCAGCGCTCAGTTAGCCGCTTTCCACGATGGAATTCGTTTAAATGGACCGATGATGAACACTATTGCTGGCAAGCTCTCTGAAAAAGAAATGAAAGCAGTTGCAGATTACATCGCTGGCTTACATTAATTTACGGCGACCATAAAAAATAAACCCCGCAGAAGTTGCGGGGTTTTTTATTGTCCAGAAGTTCCTGAATTATTTTGGTGCAACTTGTTCGTTTGCAAAAAGTTCCTGAACTTTTTGACGCTCTCTAACCAGATGCACATTTTTTCCATCCACTAAGATTTCAGCAGGCATAGGACGTGTGTTGTAGTTTGAGGCCATGACAAAGCCATATGCGCCCGCAGAAAGAATCGCTAATACATCGCCTTCCTCAACAGCTAGCGCACGATCTCTACCAAGCCAGTCACCAGATTCACAAACAGGCCCAACAACATCATAGACAACAGCCTTGGCTGACTTTGTCTCAATTGGCACAATGCCATGATGCGCTTCATATAGGGCGGGGCGCAACAACTCGGTCATTGCTGCATCGACAATGCAGAAGTTTTTTTCTGTTCCAGGCTTGAGGTACTCCACTTGCGTGAGCAGAACTCCGGCGTTGCCTACCAGGGATCGCCCAGGCTCTAGGATGATGTCGAGGTGGCCAAAGCCCCGCTGGGCAACACGGTTCAATAAGGCATCGGTGAACTCAGTAATATCCGGTGGCGTTTCTGAGCTGTAAGCAATTCCGAGGCCACCACCTAAATCCAGATGATGAATGATGATGCCTTCTTTTTTGAGTTGCTCAACTAGATCTAGCACTTTATCGAGTGCATCTAAGTATGGGGCGGTCGTCGTAATTTGGGAGCCGATATGGCAATCAATTCCGACAATATCAATTTGGGAAAGCTGAACTGCCTCACGATAGGTTTTTAAAACTTCGTAATAGGCAATACCAAATTTATTTCCCTTAAGTCCTGTGGAGATATAAGGATGGGTTTGTGCATCGACATCTGGATTGACGCGTAAGGAAATCGGGGCGCGGCAATGAAGTTCTTTTGCAACACGATTAATTTTGTGGAGTTCTGCGATTGATTCCACGTTAATGCACTTCACGCCGGCTTTAAGGGCCTGAGCAATTTCTGCGGCAGATTTGCCGACGCCTGCAAATACTAGACTTGTAGGTTCCGCACCAATCGCAAGAGCTCGAGCCAGTTCACCCCCGCTGACTAAATCAAAACCAGCGCCGAGATTTTTAAAGCAATCAATTACTGCTAAGTTGCTGTTGGCTTTCATGGCGTAATGAATCCGAGCGCGCCGCTCGCCCTTTGCATCAATACAGGCGCGGTCATAGGCTTGATAGGCTTCAGTCAGTGCTTTTTTGCTGTAGACATAGAGTGGGGTACCGAACTCTTTTGCCAGATCTGCCAATGGAATTTCCTCGGCATACCAAGCGCCATTTCGCTCTGTAAATCCATTCAAGTGGGGCAGGGGAATTGCTTTAGTCATTGTGGCGCTGAAGGTGGAATGGGATTGCTAGGCGCTGGGGGAGGGTAAAGCACTCCTTGAGGCTCAGGCGCACTCGGCGGTATTGGTGCTGGTGGCACATTTGGCAAATAAAGTGGTCCCCTAACCCCGCATCCCACTAGGGACATTAGGAGGGTAATCAGTAAGGTTCTGATAAGAATCGCTATCATGAATATCTCTAAAACGAATGATTGAATATAGCATGCAGGACTCCACGATGACGCCAAATCAGCCTAATGTAGAAAAGATTGATGACAAACAGTTTCACCTGCTCGGAGGACAAGTTTTGCAATCGATCGAACTTGCTTTGGAAGCTGCCGATGAAGAACTCGATCTAGATTTAGATATTGAGCGCCAAGGTGGCAATGTCATCAATATCCGCTTTCGGGATCGCAGCGTCATTGTTGTTAATACTCAACCCCCGTTGCATGAAATTTGGGTTGCTGCAAAGTCGGGTGGTTATCACTATCGCTGGTCAGGAACACTTAGTAAGCCCTTATGGCTTGACACTAAAACAGGTCGAGAGCTGATGGGTGATTTATCTGAATTTGCTAGTACTCAGGCTGGCATTCCGGTGAAGATTACTTTACAAGCCTAGATTAGGCAGCACCAGTCGCAAGCAAAGTTTCAAGGACTGCCTCATGAGGGGCAGTCGAGATATATGCTTTACCAATTTGCTCTAGCAGTACGTAACGAATTTGTCCACCTTCTGCTTTTTTATCTACCTGCATTAACTCGATATAGCGCTCAGCGCCAAACTTTGGAGCTGCGATTGGAAGATGCATTGCATGAATAATGCGGGTCAAGCGATCGACATCAGCTTGGGTAATTTTTTGTAGAAGGCAGGAAAGTTTGGCGCCCATCACCATGCCACAGGCAACGGCTTCACCATGTAGCCATTCTCCATAGCCCATGCCGGCTTCAATTGCATGACCAAAGGTGTGGCCAAAATTGAGCGTAGCGCGAACCCCACCTTCTCTCTCATCCGCAGACACGACGGCTGATTTAATTTCACAGGAGCGCAAGACGGCATGCGACATTGCTTCGATATCACAGGCTAGTAGCGCGTTTGTATTGGCTTCAATCCAGTCTAAGAAGCTAGCATCGGCAATAGCCCCATGCTTGATCACTTCAGCGAGGCCTGCTGAGAGTTCACGAGGGGGTAAAGTTTTTAAAGTATTTAGATCAGCGACTACCGCCACAGGCTGATGAAAGGCGCCAATCATATTTTTACCCAGCGGATGATTAATACCAGTTTTTCCGCCAACCGAAGAATCTACTTGAGACAGCAGCGTAGTCGGTACTTGAATAAAGCGGATGCCTCGCATAAAACTCGCTGCAGCAAATCCAGTCATATCGCCAATGACTCCGCCACCCAGTGCAACAAGAACAGTCTGTCGATCTGCGCCATGCTTGAGAAGTTCATCAAAGATGGTTTGAAGATTTTTCCAGTCCTTAAAAGACTCTCCATCAGGGAGCGCAATCGTTCTGACTGACTTTCCAAAAGTGGCTAGTGTTTTGCTAAGGCGCTCTGCATAGAGCGGCGCCACAGTGGTATTGGTAACAATATAAATAGAGCTGGCTTTTGAGCAAGCTTCAAATAATTCTGGGCGATCAATTAAATCAGAGCCAATATAAATCGGATAGGTTCTTTGACCGAGATCAACTTTTAGTGTTTTCATTAGGAGAGTTCAAGTTGCATCATTAAAGTATGAACCAATTGATTCACGCTAGGTTTGCCAGTTTCAATAATATGGTTGGCGATTTCGCGATAGAGCGGATCCCGAAAGGTGTAGAGCTCTTCCAGAATCTTTCGAGGGTCACCATTTTTCAACAAAGGGCGGGCATCACTCCCTTTGGTGCGATGCCAGAGTTCAACGGGGTTTGCATGTAAGTAGACCACCGTACCCCGTTCGCGTAAAAGTTGACGATTCTCAGGGAGCAGAACTGCGCCACCACCAGTCGCCAAAACAATCCCGGTGCCCAAGCTTGCATGATCCAGTGCTTGTGCTTCACGTTTGCGAAATCCAGCTTCACCTTCCATTTCAAAAATGAGGGGAATCTTGACGCCACAACGTTCTTCAATAACATGGTCGACGTCGATAAATTGCCGACCTAATTTTTTAGCTAACAGTTTTCCGACGGTTGACTTACCGGCACCCATAAGACCAATCAGAAAGATGTTATTGCTTGAAGAGTTCACCCTCTGATTTTATTAGGGTTTATCTAGGACGGTAGGAGTTAGAAAGACCAAGAGCTCAGTTTTGTCTTGCAGTTTCGACTTATGGCGAAATAAATGACCAAGTAAGGGGATATCCCCCAATACAGGAATTTTGACCTCATCCTCACGCTCAGTAGTTTGAAAGATGCCACCAATAATGGCTGTACCGCCATTTTCAACCGTAACCTCAGAACTGAGGTTTTTGGTGTCGATCGCGTAACCCTGCTCGGTTTTCATGCCTAAGGTGTCTTTATTGATTCCTACGAGCATAGAAATCTTTCCGTCGGGATGAATCTTAGGCATCACCTCCAAACGGAGATTCGCCTTTCTAAATTGCAACTTGCTCCCACTTTGACTGCTCACTTGATAGGGTAATTCAGTACCCTGCTCAATGGTTGCTTTCACCTGATCGCCAGTCATGATTCGCGGATTGGAGAGAATTTTCCCCTGCCCATCTGACTCTAATGCGGAGAGTTCCAGCTGCAATAGCCGGCTAGCATCAGGAGAAATTAGGGTTGCAGCAAGCGAGGCCGGGTGAAAGCCATTCAAACCTGCACCAGATAAATCGATATTTCCCGAAAAGGTTTTTGTATCCTGAGGTGAGGTATTTTTCGCCTGGTAGGCTAGCTTCATGCCCAGTTCTCTGGCAAATCGCTGGTCTGCCTCTACGATACGAGCCTCTATCAATATTTGTCTTGGACTATTCACATGATCACCTCCAAAAGGAAGGGCAGCATCTTCTCGGCGATATTTCTGAAATGCCTGAATTTCAGAATGAGGCCCAATCCAGTAAATATCGCCATGCCGCAAAAGCCGTAGACCCCTGCTAGCGAGTATTGAATGCAGGGCAGTGTGCCAAGGGGTATTTTTCAGGTCAATCGAAATATCCCCCTGAATCGATTCACTCAGTAAAAAGTTGGTGTTCCCGATGCGCGCCAAGGTCTGTAATAAATCCCGCAGCTCGATCTGAGGAAAATCCAAACTAATCAAGGTTTGAGAAAAACTCTCTTGATAGGTATTCCCCCAGATGGGCTTATTCCAAAGCCATAGAAAACTAAGGCAAATCAGCCCCTTCATAAGCACCTTTTTCATCGACTGGTTTTAGCTTTCAGGGTGATTACTTTGCCTTCAGAGCTCATTAGCAAGGCCTCATCTTTTTTAATATCCTGGAGGCGCCAAGATCCCAAAATGAAATCACCCTTGTTGATGAAAAGATTGGTTTTGCCATTATTGAAAAGGGCTTGGTGAGTGCCGCCGATTTCAGCGCTGCCCAGAAAGCGCCAGGATTGAAGCAGCAGTTCATCTGAGGCGATTTTTGCCTTAGGTAGAGCTGAGGCTGAGCCCTTTGATTTATTTAATGAGTGAACACTCACTTCTATTTCATCTATTGCTAAATAGAGATCATCAATTTCATTTTCCTGATCCTTCCGGATGCCTTCAATCTCTACAGCCAAGTTTTTCAAGTCCTTCTCAAGCTTTAAAAGGACTGGATTTTCTTCTGGGCTTGATATTGGGCTCAGCCACCAATAGGTCAGAAATGCGCCTGAAACGCAAAGCAAAAGACCTCCTAATAAAAGCAGAACGACGCCTAAATGGGGTGGGAGCCTATCTTGAAAAAATGGTTTTTTGGGGTGCGGAAATGCTGAGGGGCGGCTAACCTGAGGGTCAATGTGAGGGGCATGGGGTTTGCGAATGGCTTGAGGATCTGGGATGGCTGGATCATCTCCAAGCTCGCTCAAAATGTCATCAAAGGACTGAGAAGAAATATGGCGGGTAGGCATGCCATATTCTTGGGCGGGTAGCCAGAAAAAACCATCAGCCTAAGCTGAGATAGACGTCAGAAAACATGGTTAGCTTAGATGGCCGCGCCTATAATTTGTTCTTATGGCTCCCCCCCCAAAAGACCGGCCACCGCAGAATCAGCGGTCCAATCCTCAGCCCAATCGGCGTCCACGTGATTTTCGAGCAAATCCCCCTGCATTTGCTAAATCAGGCAGCCCCTTAATTAAGGCTTTATTCGTGATGGGGATGGCAGTCGGGCTGATGTTCGTGCTGTTACTGGGGTATGCTTTTTTGATTGCCAAGCCAAATTTGCCCAAGATTTCTGCCCTAGTAGATTACAACCCCAAAACCCCACTGCGGGTATATACCGCTGACAAGGTTCTCATTGGTGAGTTTGGAGAGGAGCGTCGTAAGGTGATCCCCTTGGCTGATATGCCTATGGTGATGCGGAATGCTGTCATCGCCACCGAAGACGACCGCTTCTACTCACATGGCGGCGTGGACTATATCGGCGTTTTGCGGGCAGGGGTGGCAAATATGCGCGGCCATCTTGCGCAGGGCGCCTCCACGATTACGATGCAAGTAGCTCGAAACTTCTTTCTGAGTAATGAAAAAACCTTTAGTAGAAAAATTTATGAAATTTTGCTCGCATGGGAAATTGAGTCACAGCTAAGCAAAGACAAGATTCTGGAGATTTATATGAACCAGATCTTTTTGGGCCAACGCGCATTTGGTTTTTCCAGTGCTGCGCAAATCTATTTTGGAAAAGACTTGAAGGACATCAGCACTGCAGAGGCAGCAATGTTGGCAGGTCTACCTAAGGCTCCGTCAGCATACAATCCGGTGACCAATTTCCGTCGAGCCAAAATGCGTCAGACCTATATTTTGGGACGTATGCGAGATTTGGGTTACATCACTCCCGAGGAGTATCAAAAGGCAATTGGTGAAGAGCTGCATATTCGTGGACTGGGTAATGAATTTAGTACGCGGGCAGATTTTCCAGCAGAGATGGTCCGTCAATTACTGTATGCCCAATATGGCGAGGCCATTTATTCGCAGGGTATCGATGTCTACACCACCTTAATTAAGGCAGATCAGGATGCTGCATATAAAGCAGTGCGCCGTGGAATCTTTGAATACGATTTGCGTCATGCATATCGCGGGCCAGAGGGATTTGTTGACTTGCCAGATGATCCTGCAAAACGCCAGCGCACAATTGATGATGCTCTATTAGCTTATCCACAGTTAGATGATTTGCAATCCGGGATAGTCTTAGATGCAAAACCCAAGGAGATGCAAGTCATCATCTCAACGGGTGATGTCATTACTTTGAAGGGCGACGCATTGAGATTGGCAAGCGCCTCCTTGACTGACAATGCGCAGCCTAAGAAGAAGCTTCGTCCTGGATCTGTAGTGCGCTTATTACAAGCAGATGATGGTGTATGGAAACTGGCGCAGCTACCTCAAGTAGAGGCAGCATTTGTTTCTATGAATGCTCAGACTGGCGCAATTTTATCTTTGGTTGGCGGCTTTGATTTTAGGCGCAACCAGTTTAATCACGTGACACAAGCATGGCGCCAACCAGGCTCATCATTTAAACCATTCATTTATGCCGCTGCTCTGGAAAAAGGCTTCTCACCTAGCACCATGGTGAACGATGCACCTTTGTCGATTGGTAGCCTAGAGACCGGCAGTCAATCTTGGGAGCCTAAAAACTATGATGGTAAATATGACGGTATGATGCGCTTACGCAATGCTTTAGCAAAGTCAAAGAATTTAGTATCGGTCAGAATCGTACGTGCTATTGGACCTTCGTATGCACAAGAATATATAAAGCGCTTTGGCTTTGATCCCGAGAAGCACCCACCGTATCTCACGATGGCATTAGGCGCGGGCTCAGTAACGCCATTGCAATTGGCGTCTGCTTACAGCGTATTTGCAAATGGCGGCTATCAAGTAGAGCCCTACTTGATTGATAGGATGATTGATACAAAAGGTAATGTGTTATTCGAAGCAAAGCCAACACGTGCCGGTGAAGATGCAACCCGAGTGCTCGATAAGCGCACAGCTTTTGTGATGGACAGTATGTTGCAAGAAGTCACCAAAACCGGAACAGCTGCTAGCGCACGCGCTAAGCTTGGCCGTAACGATATTGCAGGAAAAACGGGTACTACCAATGAATCTCATGATGCTTGGTTTGCAGGGTACAACCCAAAGATTGTTGCGATTGCTTGGATTGGTTTTGATAAGCCAGAAAGTTTGGGCGATAAAGAAACAGGCGGCGGACTTGCATTGCCAATGTGGATCTCCTATATGGGGGTTGCCTTAAAAGGAGTTCCGCAAGAATCTCGCGAGGCGCCTGATGGCGTTACTCAGTTCGATGGAGATTGGTTTATCCCTGAGTTTTCGCCTAATGGCGGTGTGCGCGAACTTCAATAATATTTGAGCAGATGGCGCGACAAGCACGCATGGTGATTCCTGGACAGGCGATGCATGTCATGGTCAGGGGCAATAATCGCGAAACACTTTTCTTTACGGCGGAAGATCGGCGAATCTATTTAGACTGGTTAAAAGAAGCCGCAAAACAATTTTCTTGTTTAGTGCATGCTTTTGTCTTGATGCCTAATCATGTGCATCTATTACTGACTCCTATGAAAGCAGATTCATTAGCCAAGACCATGCAGTCGCTAGGTCGGCGCTATGCGCAGTATTTCAACCAACAGCATCATCGCTCGGGCACGATTTGGGAAGGACGTTTTCGTTCGTCACTGATTGATCCGAGCTATTTCTTACGTTGTCAGCGCTATATCGAATTGAATCCAGTGCGCGTGGGCTTTGAATCTAGCCCCCAAGAGTCGACTTGGAGTAGTTACGGATCGCATGTCGGTCAAAAAGTAGAGCCTTGGCTAGTTGACCATGAATCTTTTTGGAAGCTAGGCAATACCCCTTTTGAGCGTCAAATGACTTGGGCCGGGTTTATTAAGGAGGGCGCGCCACATTGGGAGGATCGACAAATTACCGAGACCCTATTGCGCTCCAAGCCCTGGTTGAGCGACACCTTGGCTCTAAAGTTACTTAAGGACCGTCCAGATCAGATGGCAATTCGGCATCGGGGGCGCCCTAAAAAAGACAAAACGGTGGTTGAAGCTACTAAAAGGGCTTCCTGGTACATTATCGACTCTGTCCCTGATTAAATTAGCATTAACAGCTGCCCTCTTATTTAAATGGGACAGAGTCATTTAATTTCTATTGCATCGAGAGGGGTATTCCCCTATATTTGATCCTCCAAAAGTAATAAAGCCATTAAGGCTCACGGAAGAATCATGAAAACATCATTCAGTACCCCAATTCGTCCAATCGCACAAGGTTTGTACGATCCTCAAAATGAACACGACGCCTGCGGCGTAGGATTTGTAGCTCACATTAAGGGCAAGAAATCGCACGAGATCGTTGCTCAAGGATTAAAGATTCTTGAGAACTTAGATCATCGGGGCGCAGTTGGCGCTGATCCGTTGATGGGTGACGGTGCTGGAATCCTGATCCAGATTCCTGATGCCTTATATCGAGAAGAGATGGCAAAGCAGGGCATCACTTTGCCGCCCTTAGGTGAGTACGGTGTTGGCATGATTTTTCTGCCAAAAGAAAATGCATCACGTCTCGCATGCGAACAAGAATTAGAGCGTACTGTTCGATTAGAGGGTCAGGTAGTACTGGGCTGGAGAGATGTACCAATTGATGTGCAATTGCCCATGTCGCCTACGGTTCGAATGACTGAGCCTTTTATCCGTCAAATATTTATTGGACGTGGTCGCGACATCATGACAACTGACGCATTAGAACGAAAGTTATACGTCATTCGAAAAACGGCAAGTCACGCCATTCAGGATTTGCATTTGAAGCATGGCAAAGAATATTTTGTTGCTTCAATGTCGGCTCGTACTATTGTTTATAAAGGCTTGCTCCTGGCAAACCAAGTGGGAGCGTATTACGAAGATTTAAAGGATGCGCGCACTATCTCGGCCCTAGCCTTAGTGCACCAACGTTTCTCAACCAATACATTCCCTGCATGGGAATTGGCTCACCCTTACCGCATGATTGCCCACAACGGAGAAATTAATACCGTTAAGGGTAACGTCAATTGGGTTAATGCTCGTGAAGGTGCTATTAGCTCGCCTGTCTTGGGCGACGACCTGAAAAAACTATGGCCACTCATTTATCCAGGTCAATCAGATACCGCTTGCTTTGATAACTGCTTAGAGTTGTTGGTCATGGCTGGCTATCCACTGGCGCAGGCCATGATGATGATGATTCCAGAGGCATGGGAACAACATACTTTGATGGACGATAACCGTCGTGCATTCTATGAATATCACGCGTCAATGATGGAGCCATGGGATGGTCCTGCAGCGATGGCTTTTACTGATGGCCGCCAAATTGGTGCCACACTCGACAGAAATGGATTGCGTCCAGCGCGTTACTACGTCACCGATGATGATTTAGTCGTCATGGGATCAGAGGCGGGCGTACTGCCGATTCCCGATAGCAAGATCGTCCAAAAGTGGCGCTTACAACCGGGCAAAATGTTCCTCATCGATATGGAGCAAGGACGCATCATTGATGACGTTGAACTCAAAAATGCCGTCTCGAAAGCTAAGCCCTATAAGAGCTGGATCGATGCAGTGCGTATTAAGCTTGATGAAGTAGATGCAAGTCAGGCAGACTTGATCGACGAAAAAATGACGATTCGTCCCGCAGCAAAACTGTTAGACCGTCAGCAAGCATTTGGATACACCCAAGAAGATATTAAATATCTGATGGCACCAATGGCGCAAAACGGAGAAGAGGCAATTGGATCCATGGGTAACGACAGCCCATTGGCTGTGCTCTCTAACAAGAACAAACCCCTCTATAACTACTTTAAACAATTGTTTGCACAGGTGACCAATCCTCCGATTGATCCGATTCGTGAAAACATGGTGATGTCTTTGGTTTCCTTTATTGGCCCTAAGCCCAACTTATTGGATACCAACAACATCAATCCTCCAATGCGTTTAGAAGTCAGTCAGCCCATTTTGGATTTTGATGACATCACCAAGATTCGTCATATTGGCCATTACACCAATGGTAAGTTCCGCTCATATGAGTTGGATATCTGTTATCCAGCAGCTTGGGGTAAGGCCGGTATCGAGGCGCGACTAGCTTCGCTTTGTGCGGAAGCTGCAGATGCGGTCCGTTCGGGCTATAACATTTTGATTGTGAGCGATCGTCAAGTGGATGAGCAACACGTTGCTATTCCTGCGCTATTGGCTACCTCAGCAATTCATCAGCATCTAGTAGAAAAAGGATTGCGCACCAGCGTCGGTTTGGTGGTTGAAACCGGCAGTGCTCGCGAGACGCATCATTTTGCGCTTCTAGCTGGTTATGGCGCAGAAGCCATTCATCCCTACCTTGCGATGGAAACGCTTGCTGAAATGGCCAAAGGTCTGACAGGCGATTTATCGCCTGAGAAGGCCATCAAGAACTTTGTCAAGGCTGTCGGTAAGGGCTTGCAAAAAGTGATGTCCAAGATGGGCATTTCAACTTACATGTCGTATACCGGCTCACAGATTTTTGAAGCTATTGGCCTCAACCATGATGTGATTAATCAATATTTCAAGGGCACGCCTTCAAATGTCGGTGGTATTGGAGTATTTGATGTTGCTGAAGAAGCTTTAAGAATGCATCAAGCCGCTTTTGGCGATGACCCTGTATTAGAAGATATGCTCGATGCCGGTGGTGAATATGCTTTCCGCGTGCGTGGTGAAAACCATATGTGGACACCTGACACGATTGCGAAATTGCAGCACTCCACTCGCATTGGTATTGAGAAGGGCTATCAGACTTATAAAGAGTACGCCAACATCATCAATGACCAAAGCAAGCGTCAAATGACTTTGCGTGGTTTATTTGAGTTCAAGATTGATCCCATTAAAGCAATCCCCCTGGATGAGGTGGAGCCAGCTAAAGAAATTGTGAAACGCTTTGCTACCGGTGCAATGTCTTTAGGTTCCATCTCGACTGAGGCGCATGCGACTTTGGCAATTGCAATGAACCGAATTGGTGGTAAGTCGAATACCGGCGAAGGCGGTGAAGATCCGAATCGTTACGTCAAAGAATTAAAAGGTATTCCGATTAAGCAGGGTGAGACTTTAGCAAGCATCTTGGGTGACGATGTTGTTGAGGTGAATATTCCCCTGCAAGATGGTGACTCATTGCGTTCTAAAATTAAGCAAGTAGCTTCCGGGCGCTTTGGGGTAACGACAGAGTATTTGCGTTCTGCTGATCAAATCCAGATCAAGATGGCGCAAGGCGCAAAGCCAGGTGAAGGTGGCCAACTTCCAGGCGGGAAAGTCTCAGACTATATTGGTATGTTGCGTTTCTCGGTACCGGGCGTTGGCTTGATTTCTCCTCCTCCACACCATGACATTTATTCAATCGAGGATTTGGCACAGCTGATTCATGATTTGAAAAATGTGAATCCTGCTGCAGATATTTCTGTGAAATTGGTTTCTGAAGTTGGCGTTGGTACGATTGCTGCTGGAGTTGCCAAAGCAAAAGCAGATCATGTTGTGATTGCCGGACATGATGGTGGCACAGGCGCTTCACCACTTTCTTCTATTAAGCATGCTGGTTCCCCATGGGAGCTTGGTTTAGCTGAGACTCAACAAACTTTAGTATTGAATGGTTTGCGGAGTCGTATCCGTGTTCAGGCTGATGGTCAAATGAAGACTGGGCGTGATGTGGTCATTGGCGCTTTATTGGGTGCGGATGAATTTGGTTTCGCTACTGCACCATTAGTTGTTGAGGGTTGCATCATGATGCGCAAGTGTCATTTGAATACATGCCCAGTTGGCGTGGCTACTCAAGATCCTGAATTGCGTAAAAAGTTTTCAGGCAAGCCAGAGCATGTGGTGAATTTCTTCTTCTTCATTGCTGAAGAGGCGCGTGAGATCATGGCGCAATTAGGCATTCGTAAGTTTGATGATTTAATCGGTCGAGTAGATTTATTAGATACCCGCAAGGGCATCGAGAACTGGAAAGTCCATGGCTTGGATTTCAGCAAGATTTTTGCTCAGATCGATGTTGCTGCCGATGTACCACGCTATCAAGTGCTTACACAGGAGCATGGCCTTGGCAGTGCGCTAGACAATATTTTGATTGAGAAGAGCGAGCCTGCTTTGCAGCGTGGTGAGAAAGTCTCTTTCATTGTTCCTGTGAAGAACGTTAATCGCACAGTGGGCGCGATGTTATCGGGTGAAGTCGCTCAACGCTATGGTCACGCTGGCTTACCAGATGACACGATTCATATTCAACTCAATGGAACTGCTGGACAAAGCTTTGCTGCATTCTTAGCAAAGGGGGTTACGCTCGATTTAGTCGGCGATGGTAACGACTATGTGGGCAAAGGATTGTCCGGCGGTCGTGTCATCGTGCGCGCTCCTCATGAGTTCCGTGGTGATACTGCTCGCAATATTATTGTTGGTAACACCGTTCTGTATGGCGCTATTGGCGGAGAAGCTTTCTTCAATGGTGTTGCTGGAGAGCGTTTTGCAGTCCGTAACTCTGGTGCTACTGCAGTCGTTGAGGGCACTGGCGATCATGGCTGTGAATACATGACAGGCGGAACAGTTGTGGTCTTGGGTAATACTGGCCGTAACTTTGCTGCAGGGATGAGTGGTGGTATTGCTTATGTCTATGACGAGGATGGTTTATTTGAAAAGCGCTGCAACACCAGTATGGCGAGCCTTGAAAAGGTTTTGTCATCTGCTGAGCAGATTGCCAAAATGCCTAAGTCTCAATGGCACGCACCAATCGATGTAAAAGATGGTGGCGAACGTTTAACGGATGAGCAGATTCTGAAAGAGCTCATTGAGCGTCATTTCCGTCACACCGGATCAGAGCGTGCTAAGTCTCTATTGGCTGATTGGGATAAATCTCGTACTCGATTTGTGAAGGTGCTTCCAACGGAATATAAGCGGGCCTTGGGCGAGCTGTGGGAAAAATCCCAGAATGCTCCTGTTGCTGCTTAACGAATGTGAATACAAAGAATCAATACTAAGGATTAGATATGGGTAAGATCACTGGATTTATGGAGTTTGAGCGGGTAGATGAAACCTACGAGGCTCCTGTAAAGCGCCTGCATCATTACAAAGAGTTTGTTCATACGCTAACTGATGAGCAGGCAAAGGTGCAAGGTGCGCGCTGTATGGATTGCGGCATTCCATTTTGCAACAGCGGTTGCCCCGTAAACAATATCATTCCCGATTTCAATGATTTGGTATTCCATAATGATTGGAAAAATGCCTTAGAGGTTTTGCACTCTACTAATAATTTTCCAGAGTTCACAGGGCGGATTTGCCCAGCACCATGTGAAGCTGCTTGTACCTTGGGAATTAATAAGGCACCAGTTGGAATTAAATCGATTGAACACGCCATTATTGATAAAGGCTGGGAAAACGGTTGGGTTAAACCGCAGCCATCAAAAATCAAGACTGGTAAAAAAGTAGCTATCGTTGGTGGTGGACCTGCTGGTATGGCTGCAGCCCAACAGTTAGCGCGTGTTGGCCATGATGTCACCGTGTTTGAAAAAAATGATCGAGTTGGCGGATTGTTGCGTTATGGCATTCCTGATTTCAAAATGGAAAAGTGGCTGATTGATCGTCGTGTTGAGCAAATGCAAGCTGAAGGCGTGAAGTTTGAAACCAGCGTCTTTATTGGAAAAGAGGCCATTGGTGCTGAGGTAAAAAACTACGCCACCAAAACCGTCTCACCAGATCAGCTGATGAAAGATTTTGATGCGGTTGTTATTACCGGTGGTGCAGAACAACCCCGTGACTTGCCAGTGCCTGGTCGTGAGTTAGCTGGTGTGCATTACGCCTTAGAGTTTTTGATTCCTCAGAACAAAGAAAATGCTGGTGATTTAAAGAACGAGATTCGTGCTACTGATAAGCATGTTGTCGTGATTGGTGGCGGCGATACGGGTTCTGATTGTGTGGGTACCTCAAACCGCCATGGTGCAAGTAAGGTGACTCAGTTTGAGTTGTTGCCTCAGCCTCCAGAGGAAGAAAACAAGTCTTTGGTATGGCCCTACTGGCCAACGAAATTGCGCACATCCTCCTCGCATGAAGAAGGTTGTGAGCGCGATTGGTCTGTAGCAACAAAACGCTTTGAAGGTAAAAATGGCAAAGTGGAGAAGCTGATTGGTGTTCGTCTGGAGTGGAAGGACGGCAAAATGTCAGAAATGCCAAACTCAGAGTTCGAGATTAAAGCCGATTTGGTGCTGTTAGCCATGGGCTTTGTGTCTCCAGCGCAACAAGTATTGAGTGCTTTTGGTGTTGAAAAAGATGCGCGTGGCAATGCGAAAGCAACTGTAGACGGCCAAAAAGCTTATCAAACGAATGTTTCTAAGGTATTTGCTGCGGGTGATATGCGTCGTGGTCAGTCTTTAGTAGTTTGGGCAATTCGTGAAGGTCGCCAGTGCGCGCAAGCGGTTGATGAATATTTAATGGGGTCATCAGTCTTACCGCGATAATATGCGGCATGACTGACGACAACTGCTCCACTTTGCAAAGTAGCCAAGGGAAACCTGAATCCTTTTCGGGTGATGTTGTTGTCTCGGTTCGGGATGTGAACTTTGCTTATGCGCCTGAAGAGCGGCAGATTCTCTCTGGGCTCAATATGGAGTTTAAGCGAGGACAAGTAGTCGCCGTCATGGGTGGGTCTGGTTGCGGTAAGACTACTATTCTCAGACTTATTGGCGGACAATATGCTGCGCAATCAGGTCAGGTCTTATTTGAAGGCCAAGATATCGGCAGAATGAATTCTTCGCAGTTGATGAATGCACGCCGTCGTATGGGCATGCTTTTTCAGTTCGGTGCCCTCTTTACAGATTTAAGTGTGTATGAGAACGTTGCATTTCCATTGCGCGAGCATACGGATTTAACTGAAGAGTTATTGCGTTCCTTGGTATTGATGAAGCTCAATGCAGTCGGCTTGCGTGGAGCGCATGATTTAATGCCCGCTCAAATTTCTGGCGGAATGGCTCGGCGTGTTGCACTGGCCCGTGCTATTGCTCTAGATCCACCGCTGATCATGTACGACGAGCCCTTTGCAGGCCTTGATCCGATTTCTTTGGGCATTACAGCGCGATTGATCCGGGATTTAAATAATGCACTTGGTGCTACTAGTTTGCTAGTAACGCATGACGTTGAAGAAACTTTTGCAATTGCAGACTATGTTTACTTCATTGCCAATGGTCGAATTGGTGCAGAAGGTACGCCCGAAGAACTAAGCCGTTCAACGGATCCTTTTGTGCGTCAATTTCTAGATGCCTCACCAGATGGCCCAGTACCTTTTAACTATCCTGGCCCAAGTTTGGCCCAGGATTTTGGATTGAGAAACACATGATGATTTTGCATAAAGTTCTCGATCTATTTGGGAGTCTTGGTTTTTTTGTTCGTCGGAATCTGACGAGCTTAGGTTTGGCAGCAAGAATGTTTGCAGCTGCAATCTCTCGCTCTGCCTTCCTACTAAAAAGGCCACGTTTAGTGATTGATCAAATTTTATTTGTAGGCAATCATTCGTTTGTGATCATTGCAGTTTCAGGATTATTTGTTGGATTTGTTCTGGGATTGCAGGGTTACTACACACTGAACCGCTACGGCTCAGAACAGGCTTTGGGTTTATTGGTTGCACTCTCATTAACTAGAGAGTTGGGGCCGGTGATTACCGCCTTACTGTTTGCGGGGCGCGCAGGTACCTCACTTACCGCTGAAATTGGGCTGATGAAAGCTGGAGAACAATTAAGCGCTATGGAAATGATGGCTGTAGACCCATTAGCCCGAGTCATTTCCCCTCGTCTTTGGGCCGGCATTATTGCGATGCCAATTTTGGCAACAATCTTCACTGCGGTTGGCGTGATGGGCGGTTATTTTGTAGGCGTCCCGCTCATTGGCGTGGACTCGGGCGCTTTCTGGTCACAAATGCAGGGCGGGGTAGACCTATTCTCGGATATTGGCAATGGTTTGATCAAAAGTCTTGTTTTTGGTGTTGCAGTGACTTTTATAGCGCTTTATCAGGGTTATGAGGCAAAGCCTACCCCCGAGGGCGTATCGCAAGCAACCACTCGAACGGTAGTCGTTTCTTCCTTGTCAGTCTTGGCGCTGGATTTTTTATTGACCGCCATGATGTTTTCAAATTAGAAAGATAAACTAAGGCTCATATGAGAAAAAGTGCAATTGATATTTGGGTGGGAATTTTTGTTGCCATGGGTTTATTGGCGGCACTCTTTCTTGCTTTGAAAGTGGGCAATATGAATGCTGTGTCATTCCAGCCAACTTATAAAGTATCTGCACGTTTTGACAATATTGGTGGCTTGAAACCGCGTGCGCCAGTCAAAAGTGCCGGCGTGGTTGTCGGCCGAATTGCCAATATTTCTTTTGACGATAAAACCTATCAAGCAACAGTCGTGATGACGATTGATCAGACTTATCAATTTCCTAAAGACTCATCAGCCAAGATTTTGACTTCAGGCTTATTGGGCGAACAATATATTGGCCTTGAGGCTGGTGGCTCAGACGAGATGTTGGCAGATAATGGAAAAATTACTCAGACTCAATCAGCCATTGTTTTAGAAAACTTGATTAGTCAATTCTTATACAACAAAGCTGCCGATAGCGGTCAAGATAAAGGTGCTGCTAAGTAATGAGCGTATGGCTAAGCTTTAAACGTCTGATTGTGCTTAGTCTATTGGCTTCGATGTTGGGCTGTGCATCAATTCCGGCTGGCGTTCCGCCTTCTCCTGATGATCCATGGGAGCCATTTAATCGTTCCGTCTTTGAGTTCAACGAAGGCTTAGATGCATATGTTTTGAAGCCCGTCGTAGCTGGCTATCGTTTTGTCTTGCCTGAATTTGTTCGCGAAGGTATTTATAACTTCTTCAGCAACTACAACGATATCTACACTGCACTGAATAATTTATTGCAAGGCAAACCCGACGATGCATTTAACGATTTGATGCGCGTTGTCGTGAATACGACGATGGGTCTTGGCGGCCTGATTGACCTTGCTACCCCTGGCGGTTTAGAAAAACACAAAGAAGATTTTGGACAAACCTTCGGGGTTTGGGGAGTTCCTGCGGGCCCTTACGTAGTTCTGCCCTTCTTTGGACCCAGTTCTGTCCGCGATACCTTCGGTACGGTGGCTGATTTGGAAACGGACTACCTCTTTAAATATATTCCCAATGTGGGATTGCGTAATAGCTTAACGGGCTTGCGCGTGGTCAATGCCCGTAATACCTACTATGAGGCAGGTGATTTATTGGATGGCGCTGCAATTGATAAATACAGCTTTTTACGTGATGCTTATATTCAGCGACGCAAGTATCAAATTAATGAAGGTCGGGACGATGAGGAACCTCAGATGCCTGTCTACGAAAATCCCTACGAATAACGATATTCCCTATTCGAGAGCTAAAATAAGGGCTTACTCTGCTTTATTCAAATCTAGGAATCTATGAAATACCCTTTCACAATTCGACAGTGGTTTACGTTCCTGTTTTGTGCTCTCGTGCTGAGCGTGAATGCATATGCACAAGCCCCTGATCAGTCGACTCCAGATGGCTTAATCAAAAGCGTGGTGTCGGATGTGATGAGCTCGGTAAAGTCTGATCCAGAAATTCAAAAAGGAAATATCCCTAAGATCGTCGATCTGGTAGAAAAAAAGATTGTTCCTTATACCGATATGCGCCGCACTACCGAAATGGCAATGGGCCCTAACTGGAAAAAAGCGACTCCTGAACAACAGGCTCAATTGATTGCTGAATTCAAGAATTTGCTGATTCGTACTTATTCTGGCGCTTTAAGTCAGCTGAGAGATCAGACTGTGCAATTTAAGCAATTGAGAGCAGCACCCGATGATCAAGAAGTTACTGTGAAAACCGTCGTATTGGGTCACGGCGATCCAGTGCCATTAGATTACCGTTTAGAAAAAACGTCAAATGGCTGGAAAGTCTACGATATGAACATCATGGGTGTATGGTTGGTTGAGGCTTACCGTAATCAGTTCTCAAATCAAATTAGCCAAAATGGTATTGATGGCTTGGTGAAGTTTTTACAAGACCGCAATAAGCAATTGGCTTCCGCTAAACCTGCGAATTCATAAGTCGATTTCGATGCCATTTTCCTTGCCTAGCAAAGTTACACAAGCAAACGTAGTTGCTCTTGAAAATGAAGGCTTACTCAATATCGCAAGCCTTCAATCGATCGACTGTTCACAATTAGTCGATTTTGATTCCACTGTCTTAACGGTGTTGTTAGCATGGCAAAAAAAATTACAGGAAAAAGATCAATCCATTGCCATTCTTCAAGCTCCTGAGAAATTAAAAGTATTAGCTAATGTCTATGGCGTATCTGCACTATTGGGTCTGAACTAATGAGCGCTGCAATTTCGATTCAGGCTATTTCAAAAAACTATGGTGCGTTGCAGGCATTGGATCGGGTTTCGCTCAAGATAGAACAAGGCGAGTTTTTTGGTTTGTTGGGCCCAAACGGCGCGGGTAAAACAACCCTGATTTCAATCTTGGCTGGCTTGGTTAAAGCCGATCATGGTCATGCAGCCATTATGGGTGCCGATGTGCAAAAAGATTTTCGTCAAGCGCGCCGTATGCTCGGAGTCGTTCCCCAAGAATTAGTTTTTGATCCCTTCTTTACCGTTAGAGAAACTTTGCAGTTCCAGTCTGGATATTTTGGGATTCGTAATAATGGCGCATGGATAGATGAGATCATGGCCAATTTGGATCTCACTGGTAAAGCTGATAGTAATATGCGGTCTTTATCAGGCGGTATGAAGCGTCGCGTCTTAGTTGCACAGGCTCTAGTGCACAGACCTCCCGTGATTATTTTGGATGAACCAACCGCAGGTGTTGACGTGGAATTGCGTCAATCACTTTGGCAATTTATTAGTCGCTTAAATCAAGATGGACATACCATTGTGTTGACCACTCACTATCTTGAAGAGGCAGAGGCACTTTGCCAGCGCATCGCCATGCTCAAGCAAGGCAATATTGTCGCCTTAGATACGACATCGAATTTATTGAGTCGGTATGGATCAGTGAAAAAAGATGGTGAAGGCAAAACCGATTTAGAAGAAGTGTTTATGAACATCATGTCAGGAAATGCTTCATGAGTAGCGTGATGGAGAAAAACACTTTGAAGTATGGGAGCGGCTTCCCAACTCTCTTGCGTAAAGAGATTAAACGCTTTTATAAGGTTGCCTTTCAGACGGTAGCCGCCCCCGTTTTAACCGCTATTCTCTACTTGATGATTTTTGGTCATGTCTTGGAGGGGAAAGAGGTCTACGGCCACATTAGTTACACCGCTTTTTTAATCCCGGGCTTAGTCATGATGAGCCTCTTGCAAAATGCCTTTGCAAATACCTCCTCCTCTTTGATTCAATCTAAGCTTACTGGCAATCTGGTGTTTATCCTGCTTACCCCACTGAGTCATTTTGAGTTCTTTTCAGCATATGTATTGGCTGCGGTTTTTCGTGGAGTCGTAGTAGGCTTTGGCGTATTTTTGATTACCGCCTGGTATGGCTTACCTGCGCTGGAATATCCCCTCTGGATTATGATTTTTGCCTTTCTGGGCGCTGCAGTACTGGGAAGTCTTGGACTCATTGCTGGAATTTGGGCTGATAAATTTGACCAGCTTGCAGCTTTTCAGAACTTCTTCATCATGCCTGCGACGATGCTATCTGGAGTCTTCTATTCAATTCACTCGCTCCCCCCAATTTGGCAGGCTATCTCACGCTTTAATCCATTCTTCTACATGATTGATGGATTTCGTTATGGATTCTTCGGGGTATCAGATGTGTCTCCCTGGACCAGTTTGACTATCATTGGCAGCTTCCTCATTTGCGTATCTGCTATTGCATTGCGAATGCTGCAAACAGGCTATAAGTTAAAGCATTAATCAGTTTTAGGAGATTGTGATGTTGCCCACCCCCGAGCAAATTGAAAGCTATATTCAGCAAGGTATTGCTTGCACGCATATTCAGGTTGAGGGCGATGGCCAACACTTCTTTGCAACCATCGTGAGCCCTGATTTTGTCGGCAAGCGTCTGGTGCAGCGTCATCAATTAGTCTATGCCGCAATGGGCGATCGCATGAAAGCAGAAGTACATGCGCTTTCGATAAAAGCATTTACTCCCGAAGAGTTTGAGCAGAATCATGGATAAATTGCGTATGGTGGGCGGCACCCCACTCAAGGGAGAGGTTGTGATAGCGGGGGCAAAAAATGCAGCTCTCCCGATTTTGTGTGCCTGCTTGCTAACAGATCAAGCCATTACCTTGCATAACGTTCCTGAATTGCAAGATGTCAGAACGATGCTAAAACTGTTGCAAGAAATTGGTGTAACTGTTGAGTATCCAGATCACAATGATCGCACGCATCTCAAACTCAATGCCGCCAATATCAAAAGCTCCGAAGCAACTTATGAAATGGTGAAAACCATGCGCGCTTCGATCTTGGTGCTGGGTCCATTGCTTGCCCGCATGCATAGCGCTAAAGTCTCTTTGCCTGGAGGCTGTGCGATTGGTGCGCGTCCAGTAGATCAGCACATCAAGGGTTTGAAGGCGATGGGCGCAAGGATCAAGATTGAGAGCGGCTATATTCAGGCAGAAACTCAGCCGCCACTGAATCGTTTATTGGGTGCATCGATAGTGACCGACATGATTACCGTTACTGGTACCGAAAATCTGTTGATGGCTGCTACTTTGGCCTCAGGCACTACCGTTTTAGAAAATGCTGCTCGCGAGCCAGAGGTGAGCGATCTTGCTGAGCTGCTCGTCAAAATGGGAGCAAAGATCTCTGGAATTGGAACTGATCGCCTGATCATTGAAGGTGTTGAAAGTCTGCATGGAGCCGAACATTCTGTAATTCCCGATCGGATTGAAGCGGGTACCTTTCTGTGTGCAGTAGCAGCAGCTGGTGGAGAAATTACTTTGAAGCACTGCCGTCCAGATACATTGGATGCGGTAATCGTCAAACTCAAAGAAGCGGGCCTCAAAATAGAAGTGGGTGCCGATTGGATGAAGGCTTCGATGCATTCTCGTCCAAAGGCGGTGAGCTTTAGAACTTCCGAATACCCAGCCTTTCCAACGGATATGCAGGCACAGCTGATGGCGGTTAATGCACTTGCTTCAGGAAGCGCCAGTATTACCGAAACCATTTTTGAGAATCGCTTCATGCACGTTCAAGAGCTCAACCGCTTGGGGGCAGATATTGCGATTGAGGGCAACACTGCGATAGCGCAGGGAGTTGAACAGCTTTCAGGAGCTATCGTCATGGCCACGGACTTGCGGGCTTCGGCAAGTTTGGTGATTGCTGGCTTGGCTGCTCAAGGGGAAACCCAGGTTGACCGAATCTATCACCTGGATAGGGGTTATGACCGCATGGAGCAAAAGCTGACCCTCCTGGGGGCTAACATTCAGCGCGTTAAGTAAGGCTGATGGATAATTAGTCCATGAAGTTGACTCTAGCCCTCTCAAAGGGGCGCATTTTCGAAGAAACCGCTGAGATCTTGTCCAAGGTCGGCATTCGGCCGCTGGAGGATCCTGAGAAGTCACGCAAACTCATTATTGAAACCTCTAATCCTGACGTGCGCTTGATTATTGTGCGCGCCTCAGATGTGCCAACCTATGTGCAATTTGGTGGCGCTGACTTTGGAGTGGCTGGCCTCGATATTTTGATGGAAAAAGGCGTCGATGGGCTATATGTGCCATTTGATCTCAATATTGCCAAGTGTCGAATGTCTGTAGCAGTGCGCGAGGGATTTGACTATGCTGTTGCAGTCAAGCAAGGGTCTCGTTTACGAGTGGCCACAAAGTATGTCAATTGCGCACGTGAACACTTTGCCAATAAAGGTGTTCATATCGATACGATTCAGCTTTACGGTTCGATGGAGCTGGCACCCTTGGTTGGTTTAGCCGATGCGATCGTAGACTTGGTTTCTACTGGAAATACCTTGCGTGCAAACGGTTTGGTAGAAGTCGAACCGATCGCCGATATCAGTGCACGTTTAATTGTCAATCAAGCCTCCTATAAACGGAAGCGCGATCAACTGCAGCCCTTTTTTGAGCAACTGAAGTAAAACAATGACTGTAGCAATTCCAATTCAGCGCCTCAATAGTCTAGATGCGAACTTTAAAGAAAAATTATTGGGCAGCCTGTCTTTGCCAATGGCTGATGATGCAGCGATTGATTCGGCTGTAGTCAATATTCTCAATCAAGTGAAGTCTGACGGTGACACTGCTGTCTTGGGTTTTACAAAACAATTTGATCGCCTCAATGTCAACAGTGTCGCTGACTTAGAGATTCCTAAGAAAGATCTTGAGGCCGCCTATCTGCAATTGTCATCAGAGCAAAAAAATGCCTTAGATATTGCAGCGCAGAGAGTGCGGATTTATCACGAGCAACAGAGAAAAGAAGCGGGTTGCCATTCTTGGGAATACACCGAGAAAGACGGTACTCGCTTAGGGCAAAAAGTGACACCTCTGGATCGGGTGGGCATTTATGTGCCAGGTGGTAAAGCCGCATACCCCTCATCGGTATTAATGAATGCGATACCTGCAAAAGTTGCTGGTGTTCAAGAAGTCATAATGGTGGTGCCCACTCCTGATGGAGCCCGCAACTCTCTAGTATTAGCGGCTGCATGGATCTCTGGAGTTGATCGGGTCTTTACGATTGGTGGCGCGCAAGCAGTTGCGGCTTTGGCTTATGGTACTAAAACGATTCCTTCAGTGGATAAGATTGTTGGTCCTGGCAATGCGTATGTCGCTGCAGCTAAGCGCCGCGTATTTGGTACGGTTGGCATCGATATGATTGCAGGCCCATCGGAAATTTTGATTCTGTGTGATGGCTCGATTGATCCTGATTGGATTGCGATGGATTTATTCTCACAAGCTGAGCATGATGAATTGGCTCAGTCAATTTTGCTATGTCCAGATGCAGCATTTATTGAAAAAGTACAAACCAGTATTGATCGGTTATTGCCTGAGATGCCCAGAAAGCAAGTCATCGAGACTTCATTGAAGAACCGCGCTTTACTGATTCAAGTCAAAGATATGAATGAGGCTTGCGAGATTGCCAATGCTATTGCAGCTGAGCACTTAGAGATTTGTGCGGCTGAGCCTCGCACATGGGCTGAGAAGATTCGCCACGCTGGCGCTATCTTTATGGGTAACTATACGAGTGAATCGCTAGGTGATTATTGTGCTGGTCCGAATCACGTATTGCCAACCGCTCGTACAGCACGCTTTTCTTCCCCCTTGGGCGTTTACGATTTCCTCAAGCGCTCAAGCATGATTGAGGTCAGTGAAGCAGGCGCACAGACTTTAGGTCAAGTAGCCAGTACTCTGGCTCATGGTGAGGGTCTGCAGGCACATGCGCGTGCGGCAGAGATGCGGCTCAAGAAGTAAGCAAACACTAATTCAAGATTTCTTGCAGTGCTGAGAGTAATTCTTGGATTTGCTCATCCGTACCAATGGTGATTCTCAAGAAATCCGCAATACGTGGAGTCTTAAAGTGGCGCACGATAATGCCGCGTTCACGAAGCGCTTGATAGAGTTTTTCGCCAGCATGTTTTGGATGCTTAGTTAGAATAAAGTTGGCGCTTGAAGGTAAAGTGTCAAAACCTAAAGCGCTAAGCGCTTCAATTAATTGCTCACGTGTTTGCATCACTTTTGAACAGGTGCGCTCAAGATAGGCTTGATCTTCGATCGCGGCAACTGCCCCAGCCTGAGCGAGCCTGCCCAATGGGTAGGAGTTAAAACTATCTTTGACTCTTTCTAGTCCGGCGATCAAATCGGGATGTCCCACTGCAAAGCCAACCCGCAGACCTGCTAAAGCCCGTGATTTCGATAGGGTGTGCACCACGAGTAAATTTTCTGGGCAGTTGGGTCCACGCAAAAGTGGAATGGAAGATTCGGTTCCGTAATCCACGTAGGCTTCATCGATGACTAAAATAGAGCCTGAATTTCTTTTTAGTAGGGCTGCAATCTCCGTACGCGGAATAGATCGACCAGTAGGCGCATTGGGATTAGGAAAAATAACTCCGCCATTAGGCACTTCGTAGTCAGTGATATTGATCTGGAATTCTGGGCCCAATGGAATCGTTTGATATTCAATCTCATAGAGTTTGCAATAAACGGGGTAAAAGCTATAGGTGATATCTGGAAATAAGATGGGCTGCTTTTGCTTGAATAGTGCTAAAAATAGATGTGCCAGAACTTCGTCAGAGCCATTGCCAACAAATACTTGATTTGCTTCTAGCCCATGTAGCTTTGCAATCGCAGCCTTGAGGGCTTTGCTCTCAGGATCAGGATACAGTCGAAGATCATCAGTAGTCTGACTTTGAATCGCGGTCAATGCTTTAGGAGAGGGACCATAGGGGCTCTCATTGGTATTGAGCTTAACCAAGCGCTGCATTTGCGGCTGCTCCCCCGGAACATAGGGCGTGAGGGTTTCTACAACGGGGCTCCAAAAACGGCTCATGGGGTACTCAAGTCAATGATTAAAATTAAATTCAGGGTTAAACCAGTGAATTACGCTATTTCTATATCTAGTAGGAATGATATTATGAGGCTTCATTCAACACTTCGCCTCACGGCGCCATGAAGTATGCGGCAAGCTGACGTTACCCGAAACACTTCGGAAACCAAAATTGATATTTCCATTAACTTGGATGGAACTGGTAAGGCTGAATTAGCCTCAGGCGTCCCTTTTTTGGATCACATGCTTGATCAAATTGCACGCCATGGAATGATTGATCTTAAAGTGCTTGCAAAGGGTGATACCCATATTGATGACCACCATACCGTTGAGGATGTCGGCATTACTTTGGGTCAGGCTTTTGCAAAAGCGGTTGGCGATAAAGCGGGTATTACGCGTTATGGTCACTCTTATGTCCCTTTGGATGAAACCTTATCCAGAGTCGTGATTGATTTTTCTGGCCGTCCCGGCTTGGAATTTAACGTACCCTTTACACGTGCCCGAGTGGGTGATTTTGATGTGGATCTGAGTATTGAGTTTTTCCGTGGCTTCGTGAATCACGCCGGGGTAACTTTACACATCGACAATATTCGGGGCATTAACGCCCATCACCAGATTGAGACAGTCTTCAAGGCCTTTGGTCGTGCATTAAGAATGGCTTTGGCGATTGACCCCCGTGCTTCGGGCGCTGTTCCCTCAACCAAAGGCAGCCTCTAATCCAGAACTTGCTGGACAGAAGACTAAACGGAAAATAGGTTAAAAGTTGGCGCAAACCATTGCGATCGTCGATTACGGAATGGGCAATCTTCGTTCTGTGTATCAAGCTTTTCATCACGTTGCCCCTGATGCCAATATTGTGTTGATTCAGCGACCTGAGGAAATTGCTCGGGCCCAGAGGGTGGTTCTGCCTGGTCAGGGCGCCATGCCGGATTGCATGAAGCAACTAACAGACTCCGGCTTGTTGGAGGCGGTTTTGGAGGCCGCCAAAAATAAGCCTTTACTGGGTGTTTGTGTTGGCGAACAAATGCTTTTTGATCAAAGCGCTGAGGTTCGCCCTGGTTCTCCGTTCACGACTTGCTTGGGTTTAATTCCAGGAGAGGTGCGTCGTTTCGAATTGCAAGGACAAAAACAAGCTGATGGCTCTGATTACAAAGTCCCCCACATGGGCTGGAATCAAGTCCGTCAGGATATCGCCCACCCGCTTTGGGCAGGTATTCCGGATTTGACGAGTTTCTATTTTGTGCATAGCTACTATGTGGTGCCAAAAGAGGTGAAAAATATTGCCGGTTCAACCGAGTATGGGAACTGGTTTACTTCTGTAGTAACGCGAGATAATATTTTCGCTACGCAGTTTCATCCAGAAAAGAGTGCAGAATATGGGCTGCGACTGTATAAAAACTTTGTTTCTTGGCAACCTTAAAACTTTGACATGCTGCTGATTCCTGCAATTGACTTAAAAGATGGCCACTGCGTTCGATTGGAGCAGGGCGACATGGATAAGGCTACGGTTTTTTCTGAAGATCCAGGTGCGATGGCTAAGCATTGGATTGCTAAAGGCGCACGTCGTCTGCATTTGGTAGATCTAAATGGCGCCTTTGCTGGCAAGCTAAAAAATGAAGCAGCGATTAAGGCTATTCTTAAAGCTGTCGGTGATGAGATTCCGGTACAACTCGGTGGCGGCATTCGTGATTTAGAAACCATTGAGCGATTATTGGATGATGGCATCAGCACAGTCATTATCGGTACCGCTGCCGTAAAAAATCCTGGTTTCTTGCAGGATGCTTGCACCGCTTTTCCAGGACACATCATGGTTGGCTTGGATGCACGTGATGGTAAGGTGGCAACCGACGGCTGGAGCAAGATCACTGGTCACGAAGTCATTGATCTCGGTAAAAAATTTGAGGACTACGGCGCTGAAGCCATTATCTATACTGACATTGGTCGTGATGGCATGCTCAAGGGCGTGAACCTCGAGGCAACAGTGAAGCTGGCGCAAGCTGTTCGTATACCGGTGATTGCGAGTGGTGGCTTATCTAATAACAAAGATATTGAAGCGCTCTGCGCAGTAGAAGAAGAGGGCGTGATGGGTGTGATTGCAGGACGCTCGATTTATGCTGGCGATCTTGATCTCACCGCTGCACAAAAATATGCAGATGAGATGACACTCAAATACGCTAAGAAAATTAGCTAGTAACAGTGCTCACTAAAAGAATTATTCCTTGCCTAGATGTGACTGCAGGCCGCGTTGTTAAGGGCGTGAACTTTGTTGGCCTGCGTGATGCTGGTGATCCCGTTGAGATTGCTCGACGTTACGATACGCAAGGCGCAGATGAGCTCACTTTCTTAGACATCACTGCGACATCCGATGGGCGCGATCTGATTCTGCACATCATTGAAGATGTTGCTTCCCAGGTTTTCATTCCGCTGACGGTTGGTGGTGGTGTGAGAGCGGTAGCTGATGTACGCCGCTTACTGAATGCCGGTGCAGATAAAGTGAGCATGAATTCCTCCGCAGTGGCCAATCCCGATTTAGTTTCAGATGCTGCTGCTCATTATGGTTCTCAATGCATTGTGGTGGCAATCGATGCTAAGCAAACAGCAGGTGGTACTTGGGAAGTATTTACCCATGGTGGCAGAACTGCTACGGGTATTGATGTCGTTGCTTGGGCCAAAGAAGTGACCGAGCGTGGTGCTGGGGAAATTTTATTAACCAGCATGAATCGCGATGGCAGTAAAGATGGTTTTGATCTTGAGCTAACTGCCGCAGTTAGCAAAGCCGTGAGTGTGCCCGTAATCGCTTCTGGCGGTGTTGGCAATCTTCAGCATTTGGTGGATGGCATCACCAAAGGCCACGCCGATGCAGTCCTCGCTGCAAGTATTTTTCATTATGGGGAATTCACAGTTGGGCAAGCAAAAGAATATATGGCCAGTCAAGGAATCCCAGTGCGCATTTAGCAGTAAAGTAAGACTATGAGCACATTTACCCCTAATCAATCCTTGCAGGCGGATGGCTGGCTGGATGCCATTTCCTGGAATGAACAAAGCCTCGTGCCAGTCATTGCCCAAGAAGTGGGCAGTAAAGATGTCTTAATGATGGCCTGGATGAATCGAGACGCCTTGCTTGAAACATTGCGTTTAGGTGAGGCTGTCTATTGGAGCCGCTCAAGGCAAAAACTGTGGCACAAGGGGGAGGAATCTGGCCATACTCAAAAAGTCAGAGAAATTCGTTTGGATTGTGACGGCGATACGATTTTGCTTCTAGTAGAGCAAAAAGACGGAATTGCTTGCCATACGGGTGAGCACAGCTGTTTCTTCCTCAATTGGAATAGTGCTAAATCGGCTTGGGTAGATGAATCAAAAGCTGGCAAGTAAGCCCTAGCCTGACAAAAGACATAAAATTGAGGCATGAATAATTCAGCAAAATCGGGATCAAACCTGGACACGGCCTTAGCCCATTTGGCTGATGTCGTGGATCAGCGTCGAGATGCATTCAAGGGTGGCCAGATTGACCCCAAGACTTCCTATACCGCTTTGCTCTTCTCAAAGGGCGATGATGGAATCTTGAAGAAAATCGGTGAAGAGGCAACCGAGGCGGTCATGGCGGCTAAAGATGCTCGTCAGTCTCAGCTTGCCCCAGAGCAGCAAAAACGCTTAGTTGGTGAAATGGCAGATCTCTGGTTTCATTGTTTGGTTGCTTTATCCCAATTTAATTTACGACCAGAGGATGTGATTGCTGAGCTAGAGCGTCGCCTAGGAACATCAGGCATTGAAGAAAAGGCTGCTCGCAAAGCGATAGGTCAAGAGTAAAGCAGATGAGCCACGATCCTAATTGCCTATTTTGTAAGATTGCCCAAGGTCTGATTCCTTCGCAAAAGGTCTATGAAGACGAGGAAATCTTTGCCTTTAAGGACATTAATCCAGGTGCCCCAATCCATTTCTTAATGATTCCGAAGAAACATATTCCGATGTTGGAGGCTGCACAGAGTCAAGATGTGCCTTTGCTCGGTAGAATGATGGAATTAGCACCTCGTCTTGCTAAAGAGCAGGGTTGTCGTCCTGGAAAAGAAGGCGGCTTTAGGGTGATGGTCAATAATGGCGCAGATGGTGGACAAGAGGTCTATCACCTGCATTTACATGTTTTGGGCGGTCCACGCCCCTGGAAAAAATAATCCAAGGAGAAAATGATGGGTTCATTCAGTATTTGGCATTGGTTAATTGTTTTGGTGATTGTGATGTTGGTTTTTGGTACCAAAAAATTACGCAATATTGGTCAAGATCTTGGCGGCGCAGTCAAAGGTTTCAAAGACGGCATGAATAGTGCCGATACAACTAAAGAACAAATCCCTCAAAGTGGCACAGCTACAGATAAAACGGTTGATGTGCAAGCTAAAGATCTGAATAAGTGACCTTATTAGCATTAATGAGTTCACATGATTGATCTTGGGGTTTCCAAACTTGCGCTGATTGCGGTCGTTGCTTTAATTGTGGTCGGCCCAGAGCGCTTACCTAAAGTGGCGCGCGTCGCAGGGAACTTATTTGGACGCGCTCAGCGTTACATGTCTGAGGTTAAATCAGAAGTCAACCGTCAAATGGAGATGGAAGAGTTCAGAAAATTGCGGGAAGACAGTGTGGCAGCCCTTAAAGAGGTTGAGAATAGTATTCATTCCACTGCACAAGAGGTGACGACGCATTTAAGTGATCAAGCCGATATTGGCTTGGCAAGCTCAACGAACTTCTCCGAGGCTATTCCTAGCGAGCAAGATGTGATTCGGAGAACGCAACGTCAAGGTAGAAATAGTTGGGCAAATAAAAGAGCAGCAAGACCTTTGTGGTTTAAACGGTCTGCTGGAATTCGGGCACGCGTGCAATCTGGCGCAGCTAGAATGAAGCGCTTTCACCATAGCGCCATCAAGTAAACCCATTTTTAGCTCTACATGACCGAAAACCACTCCACTGAAGAATCTGGATTGCAAGAATCCTTTTTATCGCATTTATTTGAACTGCGGGATCGAATTATCAAAGCGGGCCTAGCCATTGTGATTGTGTTTGCTGGCTTGGTGTATTGGGCGCCAGATATCTTTCATCTTTTTGCTCAACCCTTACTCAATGCATTGCCTGCTGGCGGCAAAATGATTGTGACTGATGTGACGGGTTCTTTCTTTGTGCCCATGAAGGTCACCATGTTGGCTGCTTTTATGATCGCATTGCCGGTCGTGATGTATCAGCTGTGGGCGTTTATTGCCCCTGGCCTCTATTTGCATGAACGTAAATTAATTGTCCCCTTAGTCATTAGTAGCTACACCTTGTTTATTGTCGGGATGGCTTTTGCTTATTTCTTGGTTTTTCCAACGGTTTTTAAATTTATGGCGAGTTACAACGCCCCACTGGGCGCTGAAATGTCGACTGACATTGATAACTATCTAAGTTTTGCCATGACCAGCTTCTTGGCATTTGGCATTACGTTTGAGGTGCCAGTGGTAGTCGTAGTCTTGGTCCGCATGGGAATGGTTACCCTGGCGAAGTTGAAAGAGATTCGCCCTTACGTGATTGTGGGGGCCTTCATTATTGCAGCGGTAGTCACGCCGCCAGATGTACTGTCTCAGCTATTGCTTGCTTTACCCATGATTGTGCTTTACGAAATCGGTCTTTTAGCTGCGCGTCTGTATGTTCCAAAAGATAACGAGAATTAAGCGAGCTCTATATCTGATTCATCCGGCTGGCGTTTATTGATTCGAGTCTTCAGCCAGTCCGTCACGCGATCAAATCGGTAGCGTCTTTGTCTGAGCTTGCCTTCTTGATCAGGAGCGATGCCTGCAAATGCCTTCCCTGCGGCCAGCAAACTGCGACGTTGACTTACTGTCTCAATCTGAATGAGTCGAGGTAATATTTTTGGCAATTCCCAACGAATATCCACCACTACACAATGCTCATGTTGCAGCTGACTGACTTCACAGAGGAGTAACTCAGCTTTACTCAATTGAAATTGATTGGCAATGACCAGGCGATGACACATCAAGATCCATTCTTCATCTAACTTGTGTTCAGCATGGTGGTTCAGCGCATGCTCTGCCAAGGTGGCAAGTTCGTGCCAATCATTCTGTTTGGGGGTGGGAACGCTCTCCAGAATTTTCTGTAGCAATTCGCTTGCTTCACTAACACCTTGCTGATGCGCTTGCCATACCCAATAGGATGCTTGCAAACCGCGAACCGGCTCTTCTAATTTTTCTCGCTTGCGCCACAAGTTGGCACCTTTCCGAAACTGAGCTACAGGGTGTCCCAGATCAGCGGCACGATCAAAGCAACGATCACTCTCTGCGGCGCTATAACCAGAAAATTGAGGGCGCCGATAAATTTCACCTAAAGCAAACCAGGCATCTCGATCACTATCTTTAGCAGCCAGCTCTAGCCAATGCGCTGCTTTTTTTAATGAAGCATTTGATTTAGTAGCGGGTGATTTTTCTAACTCTTCCTTCTGATCAATGCGCGCGAGTCGCAAACCCAGAGCAAGCTTGGCTTTAGTAAGGCCTAGCTCAGCGCAACGATATAGCGCTTCTTCGCTACCATCATTTACCCAAGCATCCCACAGGGATGACAGGGCCTGATTCTTGGGCTGAAGTTGAAGTAATAATTCTTTGGCTAAATGTTGGTAGGCTGATTCAGAAGCTCCAAGCTCTTGAAGGTATTGTTTGGCTAACTCCTGCACTCCCTCAAAGTTGAGCTTCGATAGTGTTTCAAGGGTAGATGAAGACTTTTCATTTTTAAACCACTGCTTAAGCTCTGCTTGCAGTTCTGCATGAGCGGGGTTAACGAGTAAATTAGCGAGTTGCCACTTTGCGGGTATTGAATTTTCGTCAGCGAGTTTCCAAAAAAGATCCCATGCGAAGCCAAACGAAGGAGATTTGAAGACATCAATCAGGGGAATTTGGGCAATCAATTCATAAAGTGATGAAAGTTGACTGAAATTTGAGGAACTAATCTCAAGTGACTGATTTGTAATGGAAAAATAGGACTTCTCCAGCCAAATCAAGGCATTTGTAGGCTGAATGGGGGTTTTGAAAGAGCCGTTGAGATAGGCTGAAGCCAGATTTTGTTGCGCAGATACATCACCTAGTCGCGCAGAACTGAGGATTTTTAAGAATTCACGGCTTGCCATGTGACAATTTTGTCATTCAAAGCAGCAAAAAGATAGAAAACAGGGCCCTTGTTGTCGAGATACAACGAAGCAAGCCAAAAAACTCCCTTTTGACAAGCAAAAAGAGTCTGTATTTGCTCTAACCCCCAATCTTGAAGTTCAAAACCCGCAAAATTCATAGGTCCCAGTCTTATCGGGCATTACTTTCAATTTATGGAGATTTAAAGAATGAAAAAATCGCTATTCGCACTCGCAGCTGTTGGCGCGATCGCAGGTACAGCGCAAGCTCAATCCAGCGTGACCGTATACGGCATCATGGACCTTGGTTATATTGGCGGTAACAATAAGCAAGCTAATGCTCCAGTCACAACTGGCACAAGCAGCACATCAGGTGTAGTTAACAACACCACCTACAGCGCATTTGCTAACGGTGCTGAATCTGCCAACCGTTTGGGCTTCAAGGGTAATGAAGATTTAGGCGGCGGTTTATCTGCTTTCTTCACTATCGAACAAGAAATTACACCTAACTCAGCAAATACTGCTGCTACTGGCGTAAACCGTCAAACTTTCGCTGGCCTGAAGAAAAGTGGTCTCGGACAGTTTGCGTTTGGTACTCAGTACACCACGATTTTCAACGCAGTAGCTGCGTCTGATCCAGGTAACACAAACAACATGATGGGTAACGTAATCTATGACAAAGGTCAGGGCATCGCTCCTGCCTTCGCTGCTGCAACTGGTTACTCAAACCCAAGTACTAACTCGTTTAACGGCAACCAAAACAATACCTCTTTCGTTGTTCGTGCAAACAACATGTTGTCTGTACAGTCTGAGACCTTTGCTGGTTTCCAGGGTAACGCAATGTATGTTTTGAACAATCAAAATACTAACGGTACTACCGTAGCGGCAAGTTCAGGTTCAGGTTATGGTGGCGGTACAACCAACCACACCGCTTGGGGTCTTGGTGTTAACTACACATGGCAAAAGTTGTTTGTAACTGCCAACTATCAGAATATGACTGATAAAGCTGCTTACACTGTAAGTAGCACTGGTCTTTACACAGCTGGCGCTCCAGCAATTGGCGGATACGGCGGTGCTGATTTAGTTGGCATAAATGATCGTGATAACCAACAGTACTACGCTGCTACTTATGACTTCGGCATTTTGAAGGCATACGTACAGTACATTAACCGTAAGACAATGGATGTTAATAATCCTAACAACTCTCTGGCACGTACAGCGCAACAGATTGGTGTTCGTTCTTACATTACTCCAACAATTGAAGCTTGGGCAAGTGCTGGTACAGGTAAGTTGACAGTTGCAACTGCTAGCTCAAACTCTAACTCATTCGTAGGCGGCGCATCTACAATTGGTAGCAACTCCGGTAACTTCGGCGGTTTCCAATTGGGTTCAAACTACTGGTTGAGCAAGCGCACAAACTTGTACGCAATTTTTGGTCAGACACACACATCCAACCAAAACTACACTTTGAATGCTAACCCAACTAGCTACAATGCTAATTCATATGCTTTGGGCTTGCGTCACACTTTCTAATTTGACGCTAGCGTAAGCTAGTTAGAATTAGTTAAGCATCAAATTAACCCGCTGTGGTAACACGGCGGGTTTTTTCTTTTGAAGCTTTTGAAGGCGATTTAGTAGAGAAAAAGTAGCCGCAGATAACTTGTATATTTACGTTTTTTATCTGACTGGCTTGGGAGTGGGCCTTTTCCCAACCTGTAATTGCATATCAAGCTCTTTAGATTTGCGTACGACCTCGAGTTTGAGCATGTGACCTGGTTCAGTCTGAGCAATTTTATTTAACAAATCTCTGACATCTTTAATGGGCTCGTTGTTGATGCCTATTAAAACGTCTCCCGGCTTCATTCCTGCTCGATCTGCTGGGCCGCCTTCAAGAACGCCCGTAATGAGAATGCCGTGTTTATTAGCAAGGCCGAATGAAGAAGAGTGCTCAGGAGAGACATTCTGTGGTTCAACGCCAATCCATCCCCTCGTAACACTACCGCTCTTAACAATCGATTCCATTACTTGTTTGACTAAGTTAATGGGAATCGCAAACCCGATGCCCATTGAGCCGCCATTATTTGAGTAGATGGCAGTATTGATGCCAATGAGATTGCCGCGAGTATCAATTAAAGCGCCACCGGAATTTCCAGGGTTAATCGCGGCATCAGTTTGAATAAAATTTTCAAAAGTATTAATACCAACGTGATCTCTTCCCATTGCAGACACAATTCCAGAGGTTACTGTTTCTCCAACCCCGAACGGATTGCCAATCGCCATCACAACGTCACCAACATGGACCGAATCGATTTTTCCAAGAGTGATTGGGCTTGGTAGTTGTTTAGCATCTATCTTTAAAACGGCAAGATCAGTCTCGGGATCACTGCCAACTACTTTTGCCTTAAATTTTCGGTTATCAGAAAGAGCGACTTCAATTTCATCTGCGTCGCTAATAACATGGTGATTGGTGATAATCACACCCTCTGGACTCACTAAGACCCCTGATCCTAGGCTGGATACGGGATCGCTGTCAGCGTTGTCACCAAAGAAAAATTGATTGAAGCGATCTGATTTTTTATTCTTATCTTTTGAGCCAGCTGGTTTATTTGAGTTTTTGCTAGTAAAAATATTGACGACTGCGGGCATCGATTTTTTTACTGCCTCATGATATGAACCCGGGCTTAGGTTGGAGCCATCTTCATTTTCTTTGAGGGTAACGCTATCGACAATGGTGGTGATATTGGTTTGCGCCAACCAATCCGGTCTCAGTGTGATGAGAATGAACCATGCCGCCAGAAGTATGGTGATAGCCTGGGCAAAAAGAAGCCAAAGTCGATTGAGCATCTGCTTTAAATTACCTCGGTTTATTTTTTAAGACTGTCTCTAATTTCTCTCAGCAAGACAACATCTTCTGGAGTAGGCGGAGGTGTGGGTGCATCATTAGCGCGAATCTTATTCACGACTTTGACCATTTGGAAGATCACAAACGCGAGTAGAACAAAGTTAATCGAGATGGTGATGAAGTTTCCATAAGCAAACATGGGAACCCCAGCCTTTTTTAGGGCATCGTAAGTATGGGGAATGCCTTCAGGAGCCGTACCGAGGAGAATAAATAGGTTGGTAAAGTCGATATGGCCCCCAAGTAGGGTCGAAATGATGGGCATGACGATGTCATTCACCAAAGAATCCACAATTTTTCCAAAGGCCCCGCCAATAATGACGCCGACGGCCAAATCGACCACGCTGCCCTTGACGGCAAAGTCCTTAAATTCCTTTAAAACGCCCATAATTCCCTCACTTTTTCGTCTGATATTGCTTTGCTGAAGATTAACCCCAGATCTTTCTTCGTTACCCCACTTTTTACTTTAAAATCCTACCTTTAAGCAATTTTCACTATTAAACGCGTCTTTTGAGGATTTTTGTAAATGATTGACAAGCCCAGTATGGATAAGGATCGCCGCAATTGGCTGATCGCTACTTCAGCAGTAGGAGGCGTTGGTGCCGCTGCAGCCCTTTACCCCTTTATTGACAGTTTTGAGCCCTCTGAGCGCGCTAAGGCCGCTGGCGCTGCGGTTGAAATTGATATTACTGGTATGAAACCAGATGAGATGAGAACCATTGAGTGGCGCGGAAAGCCAGTTTGGGTTATTCGTCGTACTGAGGCTCAGCTAGCTGAGTTACCTCAAAATGATTCAAACCTGGCAGATCCTGAGTCTAAGCGGAATCAAGATGCTTTGACCCCGCCTTATGCGCGTAACGAATGGCGCTCGATTAAGCCTGAATACCTCGTTGTGGTGGGTATTTGCACCCATTTGGGCTGCTCACCCTCTGCAAAGTTTGACTCTGGCCCACAGCCATCCCTCCCAAATAATTGGCCAGGGGGCTTCCTTTGCCCATGTCATGGCTCCACCTTTGATATGGCAGGCCGTGTCTACAAAAATAAACCAGCCCCAGATAATCTTGAAGTACCGCCCCATATGTATTTGAGCGATACCAAGATTCTGATTGGCGATGATAAGAAGGCCTAAGGAGAGATAAATGGCATTCCACGAAAAAGAAGTTCCTGCTAACGCATCTGCTGGTGAAAAAGTACTAGCATGGGTTGACTCTCGTTTTCCATTGACGGAGACCTTTAAGAAGCATATGAGCGAGTACTACGCTCCTAAGAATCTCAATTTCTTTTACATCTTTGGCGCGCTCGCTATTGTTGTTTTAGCGATTCAGATTACAACCGGTATTTTCTTGGTGATGAACTACAAACCAGACGCTGCTAAAGCGTTTGAGTCTGTTGAATACATCATGCGCGAAGTGCCATGGGGCTGGGTCATTCGTTACATGCACTCCACTGGCGCGTCGATGTTCTTCGTCGTGGTTTACATGCACATGTTCCGTGGCTTGATCTATGGCTCCTATCGCAAGCCCCGTGAATTGATTTGGATCTTTGGTTGCGCTATTTTCTTGTGCTTAATGGGCGAGGCCTTCTTTGGATACTTGCTGCCATGGGGGCAAATGTCTTATTGGGGCGCTCAAGTGATTGTGAACTTGTTCTCCGCTATCCCATTAATTGGCCCAGACCTGTCTTTGTGGCTTCGTGGTGATTACGTAGTGGGTGATGCCACCTTGAACCGCTTCTTTGCATTCCACGTAGTTGCGATTCCATTGGTACTTATTGGTTTGGTTGCGGCACACATCATTGCTTTACATGAAGTTGGCTCTAACAATCCTGATGGCGTAGAAATTAAAAATACGCTCGATGCACAAGGCCATCCTGTTGATGGAATTCCTTTCCATCCCTTCTACTCAGTACATGATGTGATGTACTTGGGTGGTTTTTTGATGATCTTTGCCCTGATCGTATTCTTTGCTCCTGAGATGGGAGGCTACTTCTTAGAAGCCAATAATTTCATTCCTGCAAATCCATTACAAACACCTCCACACATTGCACCAGTTTGGTATTTCACACCGTTCTACTCAATGTTACGTGCAACTACCAGTAACTTCCTGTTGCCATTGTGGATTTTCTTGGCAGTGATCTTGCTGATGTTTGCAAAGATGGCTAAGGCCTGGAAGACCAAAGGAATTTGTCTGTTGATCTTGGTTGTATTGGCGGTTGGCTTTAAATTCTTAGACGCGAAGTTCTGGGGTGTGGTGATTATGGGTGGTTCAGTAGTGATCATGTTCTTCTTGCCATGGCTTGATCACTCCCCCGTGAAGTCAATTCGTTATCGCCCACAATTCCACAAATACATTTATGGAATTTTCGTTGTGAGCTTTGTGATTTTGGGTTATTTGGGTATTCAGCCACCATCGCCAACATTTGAAAAGATTTCTCAGGTCTGCACGATTTACTATCTGGGCTTTTTCTTGGGAATGCCGTTCTGGAGCAAGCTTGGCAAATTTAAGCCGGTTCCATCACGCGTAACTTTTGAAGCGCATTAATTCAGATACCAGAGAGATATTAGGAACGAGTATGAAACAGATTCTGCAAACCTTGAAAAGCCTCTGCCAAGTTAGTCTGCTAGTGGCAGCTTTGGGAGTGAGCGTTAATGCAAATGCAAACGAAGGTGGTTTTCCATTAGATGCTGCTCCAAATCGCGTAAGCAATAATGCTTCCCTGCAAAATGGCGCAAAACTTTTTGTGAACTATTGCTTTGGTTGCCACTCTGCAACTAGTGTTCGTTACAACCGGATGCGTGATATTGGTTTAGCCGATCAGCAAATTAAAGATAACTTGATTTTGACTGATGCCAAAGTTGGCGATTTGATGACAATTGCGATGTCACCAAAAGAAGCCAAAGTGTGGTTCGGCAAAGTTCCACCTGATCTTTCTGTAGAAGCTAGAGCGCGTGGTACTGATTGGCTTTATACCTACTTGCGCACTTTCTACAAAGATGACGAGCGTCCTACTGGCTGGAATAATTTGGTTTATCCAAACGTTGGTATGCCCCATGTTTTATGGCAACTTCAGGGTCAACGTGCTGCAAAGTTTGAAGAGCATAAAGATCCCCATGATGAGTCAAGAACTGAAAAAGTATTTGTTGGCTTTGATCAGTTGACGCCTGGAACAATGACGACTGCAGAATACGATGACAACATCGCAGACTTAGTATCATTCATGTCTTGGATGGCAGAACCTGTGCAGTTAGAGCGTAAGCGTCTAGGAGTAATCGTTCTATTATTCTTGGCGATCTTTACCTTGTTTGCTTGGCGCTTGAATAAGGCTTATTGGAAAGATATCCACTAAGCTGCGAACCTAATTTAAAGTGGTACTGTGAAGTGTTGATTAAGGAAATATATTTATGATGGTGTTGTACTCGGGTACTAATTGCCCATTCTCGCAACGCTGCCGTCTAGTGCTTTTTGAAAAAGGCATGGACTTTGAAATCCGTGATGTTGACTTATTTAATAAGCCAGAAGATATCTCGGTTATGAACCCCTATGGCCAAGTTCCTATCTTGGTTGAGCGTGATCTGATTTTGTATGAATCGAACATCATCAATGAATATATTGACGAGCGCTTTCCTCATCCACAATTGATGCCGCCTGATCCTGTAGCCCGTGCTCGTGCCCGTCTCTTCCTCTTTAATTTTGAGAAAGAGTTGTTTGTACACGTTGCCGCTTTGGAAAATGAAAAAGGCAAGGCTGCTGAAAAGATTCACGAGAAAGCCCGTCTGGCTATTCGTGATCGCTTGACTCAGCTAGCCCCCATTTTTGTTAAGAATAAATATATGCTGGGCGAAGAGTTTTCCATGCTCGACGTAGCGATTGCGCCATTGCTATGGCGTCTTGAGCACTACGGCATTGATCTCTCCAGAAATGCTGCACCCCTCTTGAAATATGCTGAGCGTATCTTTAGTAGACCTGCTTACATCGAGGCCTTAACGCCTTCAGAGAAGGTTATGCGCCGCTAAGCGGTTCATTTGTCAGAGCAGATCAATATGTCTGACATTCCAAGTAATAAGCCCTACTTAATCCGTGCACTACATCAGTGGTGTGCGGATTTTGGTTTTACCCCTTTTATAGCGGTTTTTGTGGATCAAAACGTAGAAGTACCAATGGAGTTCGTGAAGAAGGACGAGATTGTCCTCAATCTCTCTGTGGATGCCTGTCATAACCTACAGATTGAGAACGACTGGATCAGCTTTCAGGCAAGGTTTGGTGGAGTGCCCAAGAAGATTTTGGTGCCAATAAGCCATGTTCTAGCTATCTATGCACGGGAAAATGGCCAGGGAATGTCTTTCCCATTTGATCCCAGTCAGTCAAAAACCCAAAACAGACCCAGCGAGCAGGTGGATAGTCATGAGCCTCCTAAGCCCAAACGCCCAAGTTTAAAGATTGTGAAATAGCTTACTAAAAAGGTAAATAATGGGTTTGTATATCCAAGATGTTAAGAGATATTTTGGTCTCAATAATCTAGATGAAAAGATAGAAAAGTATTGTGATTTCGATGGAGGCTACTTTGTTGAGCTTGGCGCCAATAATGGCATCCACCAGTCAAATACGCTATATTTCGAAAGGTATAGAAATTGGAAGGGTCTATTGGTAGAGCCCACACTGCACAACTATTTGGCGTGCCGACAGAATCGGAGTAGACAAACTCACTTGTTTTGCAACGCATGCGTATCTTTTGACTATAAGGATAAATTTGTCGAAATTATTTACTCAAATTTAATGACAATTTCGGTAGGTCTGGAATCTGATATTGCATGCCCAAAAGAGCATGCAGCAGAAGGTAAGAGGTTTTTAGGGCAATTTGAGGAAAATGTAACTTTTGGAGCTATTGCCAGACCATTGAATGACTTGCTAATAGAGGCAGGCTCTCCCTATTCAATAGATTTGCTTTCCTTGGATGTTGAGGGGGCAGAGATTGAGGTTCTTAAGGGGATTAATCATGACAAATTCAAATTTCGCTACATGGTCATAGAGAGCAGAAGTTTTGATAAGTTGAAGGCGTATTTAGAGTCAAACGGCTATCAGTATCTTGATCGCCTATCTGATTGGGATTATTTATTCAAGTTAGCCATTTAGTTTAGATGCTAAAATAATTTAAATTAACGCCCCTTTAGCTCATCTGGTAGAGCAACTGATTTGTAATCAGTAGGTGGTCTGTTCGAGTCGGACAAGGGGCACCACTTATTTAGTTGGATAAGTCTCAAAAAGTTTTAGCAATGGGCTATCAGGAATTTTTGCATTCAAATACTGAAAAGCTCTGCACAGATTTGGTTTTTCTTTATAGTCCTTCAGAGTCGCAGCTAAAAGACCTTTCATATTCTCTTTGGAGCAATTTTCAAGATATGCGCACATTGTCCACGGAGATCCGATCCTAGGAACTATGTCATTTGCGAATCTGATGAGCTCAGTTTCTCTAATAAAAAATGGAAAATTGTCTGCACGGTGAAATCCAAATGCTTTCTTATTTACCGGTCCCGCTTCGTGTGAAAATTTAGTAGCAAGTTCTTTAGGCGCAAAAAGTACACCATGCTCTTCAAGTAAGGTTTTTTTGTGGCAGCACAAGAGGACATCCTCAGGTTGATCGAATGGGTTTTTTAAGTCGACAGAAATTTTTAATTCACTAATTTTTTCAAGTAATTTTCTGGAGCGGAGACTAAACCCCCCGTTCCCAACCCACCCCACTTCGTCACAGGGGGCGCCAATATAGTCATAATCTAAAAAATTGGGCAACCAAGAGTTGATATTTATAGGAAATCCATCCCACTGAAATACTAATACATGACTGTCTTTAATAATAGGCGGGAGATTTTGGAGGATGATCTGACTGTATTCATTATTGGATTTTATAGGCTCAATTTCTATATAGTTAACATTAGGGCACTCTGTAAATGGCTTATCCGAGAAGGTAAAAATTTCGTTAATAAATGGCAGAGACTGCACTATTTTGATAGCAGTAGAGGCAAATTTTTTATTAGGATATGTATCAACAATCGCAGCCGATATTTTAGGCATGGCATTACTTTCAGATATTAATTTTAAGCACCAGTATTCACTTATATCTTAATTAAGAATTAAAATTTCTCAAATGGTTTAACCCCGGTGATATCTAGAGTTCCGACTAATGTTTCGTCCATTACCCAATTAAAGTAATCCGCCAAGCGTATTGGGAAATTGGTATTGCCTTGCAATCTCTCCCAATTAGCCAAAGCCCCTTTATATCCGTAGTAACTTTCTTTGAATGTGAGTTGACTTGGGGTGACATAAGCAAAATGTTGGAATACAAGACCTTTGGCTTCCGTTTCCTCGTGGCTAAATACTCCGCGATTCATTACTGGTTTTACTTTCCCGCTGAAATCTCGCTCTACGAGAGTCGGAGGCTCGTGGGCTGCCCAAAAGAAATGCGGCTTAAAGCGCCAAGTTCTTTGCCATTCAAAGTTTGGATTATTTGCATAGCCATATCTAGTTAATATCAGTAAATTGGGTCCAACAAAGTAATGACACCAATAGAATGCGGCAAATTTTTTAGGTTGATCTTGAAACATCTGGTGTGCGGCGATAATTTGATTCACAGACCAGAATTCATCAACATCAATTTGCCATAAGATGCACTCTTTTTTGATTGATTTCAATGGCGCGTTTACCATTTCTAGCTTGCCATCCCAGAACTTACCCGCTGGTTTTCTATAAACAGAAATTTGCTTTGGATAAAGGGTCTTTAGTTGGTCAATATATTCACTGGTTCCATCGATACTGCGCCCATCTTGATGAAGTAATTCAGGAATCTTACCCCCGGCAGCCAATGACCAGGCGGTATCATGTTTCAGCTCCGCAATTCCCTCTACGATATGCCAATGCCATTTCATTGGAAGACTTATAAAAGTATCAATATGCTTCTCAATAAATGGTTGACCATTGATGACTATGGTGAAGAAGTGTATTTCAAGGTTATTCAATATAATATCCGATAATCAGTTTATTAAGCTATTTTAGTATCTAAAAAACATATGGATCCTAACTCAATAACTCATCAGAAACGCGTAATTTTTGCTGGTATCGCCAGAGACTGCGAAAAATTTCTTCCTAATGTGCTCGAGGAAATAAGTTCCCTCTCAGAGATTTTTATAGATTCAGCATTTATTTTTCTTGAAAATGACTCACAAGACTTAACTAAGAAAATCTTAAATGATTGGGGCCAGAGCAAGAATAACTTTACATTGTTGAACATGGATGGGCTTGGGCAGTTGCCGATTCGCACCCTTAGGCTGGAATATTTACGAAATACTTATATTGAATTTATTAAGAAAAATGATGTAATCAGCAATTTCGATTACTTACTAACGCTTGATATGGATGACGTCAACACTGAAGGTTTAAACATTGATAGATTTATAGAGTCAGTCCAATTTCTTGATGCGGCTGCAGATAGAGCTGCGGTCTTTGCGAACCAAGAGGGTATTTATTACGATATGTGGGCGCTCAGACATAAAGAGCTATGTCCCGGCGATATATGGGAAGAGGCCCTTGATTTTGTTGATAAGTTCAAGTTATCGGATGTGGAGGCCTACCAAAAAACGTTCCGGAAGCGAATTTTATCTTTTGACAAAAATAGGGATTTCGTTGAAGTAGATTCTGCTTTTGGGGGAATTGGCATTTATAAGCTTTCTTATGTGTTAAATAATCCAAACCCATACCTCGGATCAAAAGTAAAAGTTTTAATGTCGGCCGATAAAAAAGTGTTGATCAGTAGGATGCAGGTTTGTGAGCATGTTCATTTCCATCGGGGGATCCGAGCAATTGGCGGAAAGCTTTTTATTAATCCGGCACTAATAAATTTTAAGAACAAAAATGAAAATTTTAATCCCTCATTTTTTAGAAGTTTACTTTTCTAATTTTTCTTTATTGGTCTCAGGAAGCCAAAAAAAAGCGATTACGCAGGCAAGTAACAATAAGATAGCCGGATAATAAAGTCCACCAACCTGGCTAGTGAGTCTGTGATTTATCCAAGCCACAATAAAGGGGAGCATTCCTCCTATCCAACCTGCAGCTAAGTTATGCGGAAATGTTGCGGCACTGCTTCTGGACTTCGCTGGAAATAATTCAGTCAAGATGGCTGCTTGAGGTCCTCCGAGGAGGCCTAAAATTAAAGACAAGCCCAACATAATGCAACCAATTATGTTGATATCTTGCTGAGTTAAAGGTAGATGAGATCCAATCGTTTCTATCATCCAAAACGCCGGAAGAATTAGCAGGGCCCCTAAAGCGAGGCCACAAGTAATTATTGGTTTTCTCCCAACCTGGTCTGATAGCCATCCAGCAAAAATAATGGATAGCACTAAGAAAAGAGTTGATAGGACGCTTAATTGATCAACGAGTTCTGCTGAAAGTCTGACAGTTGTTTTGAGGAAAATGGGTAAATAAATTTGTGCGCAGAAAAAAAGTATTGCCCCAGCCCCAGAAACGCAGAAAAAAAGCAAAAACATTCTCTTGCGAATTTCTGAATCTTTGAAATTATTGAGTAGTTGCCCCTCCGTTTTTAAATCTTTTGTTTTTAATTCCTCAAAGATTGGAGTCTCTTCCAAAGTCTTCCGGAAATAGATTGCGAGCAAGAGCAATAAGAAGGATATGAAAAATGGAATACGCCATCCCCAGGCCTGAAATTCTTCTGGGGACAGCCATTGCTGAAGAAATGTGATTTGTAAAGTCGAGGCAAGGATGCCAAATGGCCCCATGAGTTGTAAAAAGCTCGTTTTGAAACCCCGATTTTTTTCTCCAGCATGCTCAGCCAGAAAGATTGCTCCCCCACCAATTTCTCCGCCAGCAGAAAATCCCTGCAAAATTCGAAGGCTGACCAAAAGAATGGGGGCCCAGATGCCAATTTCAGAGTAAATCGGTAAAAAGCCAACTAAAAGCGTCGCTAGACCCATGATCGAGATGGTGATCATGAATACCGGCTTACGACCAATCCGGTCACCCAAAGAGCCAAAGAATGCTGCTCCAATCGGTCTGACTATCATTCCCACCCCAAAGGTTGCAAGACTGGGTAAAAGACTGGCGGAGGGGTCATTCGAGGGGAAGAAAAGAGGCCCAAAAGTCACGGCTAGGGCACCAAAGGTTAAAAAGTCGTACCACTCCAAAAAAGTCCCAAAACAAGCCGCAAGAACGGTTTTAAGGTAACTTTGTGGCTTCTTATCTATATATAAGTTGTTGTTTATATTCAATTTTTCTTAATTTAATCTATATTTGTTGCAAAGCAGCAAAAAGTTCTTGATTTGTCATTATTGTTTAGATATAGTTCTATGGTGCAGTGCAATATTTAAAGTTTTCAAGCGCATTAAATGCACTTAATAGATTAGTTGCACCACTTAATTACTGGAGAAATAAATGAACCAAGAACAAATCGCAGCTCAATTGTCCCAAATTAACAGCAAAGGCCTCGAGGCTACATTTTCTTTGAGCGAAGCTGCTCTTGAGAATGCTCAAAAATTGGCTGAGTTGAACTATGCAGCATCTAAAGATGCATTAGTGAATGCACAAGACGGTATTCAGCAAGTTTTGAATGCTAAAGATCCAAAGCAAGTTACTGAGATTATCAGTGCTGATGCATTGCAAGCTGCTGGTACACAAGCTGTTGCTTACCAGCGTAAAGTGACTAAAGTATTGCGTGATAGCAATAAAGAACTCGCAAGCGTAATCGAAGCCAATATTGATCAATTGCAAAATGGTTTCCAAGAGTGGGTTAACACTGTTTCCGCTAATGCTCCTGCAGGTTCTGATGCATTCTTGTCAACATTCAAGACTGTATACGGCAGCGCATTGCAAGGTTTTGAACAGTTCCGCTCTGCAAGCAAAGAAGCTTTTGCAACTGCAGAAAAAACTGCTGAGCAAGCAATCGATGCTGTTCAAGGTCAGATCACTCAAGTGAAAAAAGCTGCTCCTGCAACACGTGCACGCAAAGCTGCTTAATTGCTAAAGCAATAACTAGTATTGAGTTTCAAGAAAGCCCGCTGTAGCAATATGGCGGGCTTTTTATTTGCTTATTCAGCGTCATCAGCTGATTCAAGCAGAGGCGAAGCAAGATTTTTGCTAGGCTTTACACCCAGTTCACGCACCTTTTCAGCGGAGCGGATTAAATTCCCTTTGCCAGACTTCAGCTTATTGAAGGCATCGTGATAGCTTGTTTGTGCTTGGTCCAAACGTTGACCGAGTTTTTCAAGATCATCTACAAAGTTCACAAACTTATCGTATAGATTGCCGCATTGCTTAGCGATCTCCAGGGCGTTACGATTCTGATGATCTTGCCTCCATAGATGGGCAACAGTTCTCAGTGTGGCCATGAGCGTGCTTGGGCAGACCAGCACAATATTCTTAGCAAGCGCCTCTTGGTAGAGGTTTGGTGCTGTCTTCAGGGCCAATAAGAAAGCAGGTTCGACGGGCACAAACATCAGCACAAAATCGACAGAACCAATGCCATACAGGGAGCTATAGTTCTTTGCAGAAAGTCCCTGAATATGTTGACGCAAGGACTGAATATGGGCCGCGAGTTCTTGCTCAGCAATGACGGGGTCAGTACTTTCAGCATGGCGGGCATAAGCAGTAATGGAGACCTTGCTATCCACGACAAGGCTGCGACCTTCTGGTAATTTCACTACAACGTCAGGTTGAAGGCGTGAACCATCGGTAAGGGTATGGCTATCTTGCACTAAATACTCTTCGCCTTTACGCAGGCCAGAAGATTCTAAGATCGACTCTAGAACGAGCTCACCCCAGTTACCTTGAACTTTAGAGTCACCCTTGAGTGCTTGCGTGAGGGAGCGAGTCTCATCGGACATTTTGAGATTCAGATTAGCAAGACGTTCTATCTCACTCTTTAAGGCAAAGCGCTCGCGTGCTTCATTGCCATAAGAAGTGTTGACCTGTTCTTTAAATTCAGTGAGTTTGGTTTGTAATGGCTTCAGGAGGGCATCTAAGCTAGCTGCATTCTGTTCGGTAAATCGCTTGGATTTATCTTCCAGAATCTCATTAGCTAAATTCTTGAACTGACTGGTCAGAGCCTCTTTGGCTTCATTGAGAGATTCAATTCGTCCTTGGCTCTGTTTACGCTCTGAATCGAGTTCAGCCTCGAGCCGAATGGCTTTTTGAATGGCCTGATCCCGTTCTTGCTGAACGCCGGTAAATTGTTGAAGTGCGGCGCGTAGACTAAATATGTAGACCAATAGGCCTACACAAATTCCAAAGGCTAGGCCTAATAAAAGAAGAGTATCTAAGCTCAAATTCAAGTTAGAGTCAATTAGGCTTTAACGAGCTTTTGAAGTTCGCCGCTTTGGAACATTTCTGTCAGGATGTCAGAGCCGCCAATGAATTCACCATGGATATAGAGTTGGGGAATCGTCGGCCAATTAGCATATTGCTTAATCCCTTGACGAATATTTTCATCATCAAATACGTTTACTGTGTGCAGATTCTCAACCCCGGCTGCCTTCAAAATATTGATGGCATTTCCGGAGAAGCCGCATTGAGGAAATTGGGCAGTGCCCTTCATAAAAAGAACGACTGGGTGTGAGCTAACAATTTCTTTAATCTTTGCTTGGGTGTCCATGATGGTCTTTCTTGAATCTATTAGGATGAGTTGATTTTAAAGCTTTATCGAAAAAGGGCGCCAAAGCAGTTTAAGTAAAAACCTTATTTTCTGGCAGTGCAGACCCTGGGATTGCCAGCTAAATCGACATGGTTCTGAATACTCCTCAATCCAGCTTCAGCCATGATCTCCATTACGGCAGCGCTCTGATCAAAGCCATGTTCAACCGCAAGTAGCCCTTCAGGTCTAAGATGAGCGGGGGCGCCAAAAATAATGGCCTTTAAGCAGTTTAAGCCGTCAAAGTGATCGCTTAGGGCGGACTGAGGCTCAAAGCGCAAGTCTCCTTGGCCCAGATGAATATCCCCTTTAGCGATATATGGGGGGTTGCTGACGATGACGTCAAATTGATCATTGCCTTCAAGTGCTTGATACCAAGACCCTTGCTTGAAATTGACTCTTTTATCTAATTTGAGATTTCGGGCATTTTGCTGGGCAATCTGTAAGGCTGCTATGGATTGGTCGGTCGCAGTGACCACGGCATTATTTGCCGAGTGGGCGATTGCCAATGCAATAGCGCCTGAACCAGTTCCTAGATCGAGAACTGTTACGGTTCCTGCAACTTGTTTGATTGCATCTAAGGCGAGATCAACTAACAGTTCAGTTTCTGGCCTTGGAATCAAAACCCCTGGCGCAACAGTCAGCTCAATCTCATGAAACCCTTTTTTACCGATGAGATAAGCAATCGGCTCTCCCGCCAATCTTTTCGACTCTAAGGTTTTCCAATCACTCAAGGCAATTGGGCTGAGCGCTAAATCATCTTGAGAGAGCAGAGCACTACGAGGGAGTTGATAGTGCTTATTAATCACATCAGCCAACAAAATACGAGCTTCATTAGCAGGCAGTAGGCTCGAGCCAAGTAAAGCGCGAATTGAGTATTCTGCGCTCATCAGTAATTAGTTATCGCCTAAGGCTGCTAAGAGTTCGGCTTGGTGTTCAGATGCCAGAGCATTACACAGATCATCTAGATCACCATCCATCATGGCATCAATTTTATAGAGCGTGAGATTGATGCGGTGGTCGGTAATCCGACCTTGCGGGAAGTTGTAGGTCCGAATACGATCACTGCGATCACCCGAGCCAATCAGAGACTTACGCGTTTGTGCTTCAAGCTGATGCTTCTCGCGTTGCCGCGCATCCATAATGCGGGATACCAAGACCTTCATGGCCTGCTCTCTATTGCGATGCTGACTGCGATCATCCTGGCATTCAACTACTGTCCCAGTTGGTAAGTGGGTAATCCGGACTGCCGAGTCGGTCTTATTAATATGCTGACCGCCTGCACCAGATGCTCTGAAAGTATCAATACGCAGTTCAGCGGGATTGATTTTGACGGCTTCCAATTCATCTGCCTCCGGCATCACAGCTACAGTGCAGGCTGACGTATGAATGCGTCCCTGCGTTTCGGTTTGGGGAACTCGCTGAACACGATGACCGCCGGATTCAAACTTCAGCCTTGAGTAGACTGACTGTCCAACCAGGCGGAGCACGACTTCTTTGTAGCCACCCAAGTCTGACTCAGCTGAACTGACTACCTCGACTTTCCAGCCCTGTCTTTCTGCGAAGCGCGTGTACATTCTGAGTAGGTCTCCTGCAAAGAGGGCGCTTTCGTCACCACCAGTACCCGCTCTAATTTCTAAGAAGACATTACGCTCATCATTTTCATCTTTAGGCAACAAGAGTTTTTGTAAGACAGCCTCCAGCTCTGCCATCGTTGCTAAAGCTCTTTTTTGCTCTTCATCTGCAAAGTCTTTCATTTCAGGATCTTTACGCATTTCTTCTGCCGCCTCAGAATCCGCTTCAGCTTGTTTATAAAGACCAAATTGCTCAACGACTGAGGCAATATCTGCATGCTCACGAGTGAGCTTGCGATAGATGTCCATGTCTTTCGTGGACTCTTCAGTGGTTAAGAGGGAATTGAGTTCAGCTAAGCGTGTATCGAGATGGTCTAGCTTAGCCCGCATGCTGGGCTTCATTTAATGATCTTCTGGCTTAGTCTGTGAGGCAAATAATTTAGGAAGGAGCTTAATCAGGACATCACGCTCAGCCCCATTGGAATGTTGTAAAGCATGTAGAGAGCCATGTAAAAACTTATTTGTAAGACCTTGTGCCATGGCTTGTAGGACTTCTTGAGGATCATCACCGCGCATGAGGCGCTTCATCGCGCGCTCTAATTCCAGTTGACGCAGTTGCTCACCTTGTTGCTGAATATCTTGAATCAGCGGGACAGCATTGCGACCTTGCATCCAATGCATAAAGTTGCCCACGCGATCTTCAATAATCGCTTCTGCCTGACTTACTGCCGCTTGACGCAAAGAGGCGCCTGTCTGAATCATGACGCCTAAGTCATCAACGGTATAAAGATACACATCATTTAGGCGAGCAATTTCAGGTTCAAAATCTCGTGGCACCGCTAAGTCAATCATGACCATTGGCTTATGACGGCGATGCTTAAGAGCGCTCTCTACTAGGCCTAAACCAATAATCGGTAGGGAGGAAGCGGTGCTGGAGACGACGATGTCAAACTCATGCAGACGATGGGATAGCTCAGAAAGCTTAAAAGATTCCGCTTCAATATCTTGATTGGCAATCGAGTCAGCCAGTTCTTGGCCACGCTCAATAGTCCGATTTGCAATGGCAACACTTTTCGGCTTCTGTGCAACAAAGTGCGTGGCACATAAATTGATCATTTCACCAGCACCAATAAATAGCACGCGCTGATCTTGTATGGTTTCAAAAATTCGCTCTGACAAACGTACTGCTGCAGCTGCCATAGAAATCGAGTGTGCACCAATTTCAGTAGTGCCACGGACTTCTTTAGCGACTGCAAAAGTTTTCTGAAAGAGTTGATTGAGATAGGTGCCTAATACGCCAGCATCATTTGCGGTGCGAACGGCATCCTTCATTTGCCCAAGGATTTGGGTTTCACCAATCACCATGGAGTCGAGTCCACAGGCTACTCTAAAAGCGTGTCTGACTGCTTCAGATTGTGGCAATGAATAAATATGGGGTTGCAAGCTACTGGGGGCTAGGCCTTGGGTTTTCGCTAACCAGTCAAAAGTGGCCTCATGTAAGACGTTGGCAGCATCAGAATCATTAGCGGCACAATAGACTTCAGTGCGATTGCAGGTTGACAGAATGGTTGCTTCTGGCAGCCCGGCCTGATTCGCGCCAACGAGATGTTGGCGAAGGTTATGCAACGCTTCTTGAAGAAATTCAGGGTCAAAGGCAACTTTTTCCCGAATGGCGACCGGCGCTGTGTGATGATTGATGCCGAGTGTCAACAACTTCATAATGGTAATTATAGATTTGAAGACGCTAATCATGGGGGTTGCAATGGGGTTTTTGGCTTTTCTGGTGATCGGGGGCGGTTCTAGCTTTGCTAGTTGGGTTTTCTACCCCCGGCGATCCTTGCGTCCAACCCCAATTTATCGCCTGCTAGGCGCCATTTTGCTGGGTTTTCTAGTGGCTTTGGGAAGTTCCTATATCGGTCAAATAGGACATTTTTACCAACCTGGCCAGATGCTGGAGTGGTTTAGCGCTATTGTTACTTCTGCTATCGCAGGGGCAGTCTGGGCAGCCTTATTCAAATAAACCTCCCTGTGTGCCAGTTGGTTTCTGATCTGCCTTAACCCAAACAATCGAAGATTGCTGATGGCTGTCGAGCCACTGATTGGCTTTTGTGAAATGCCCACAGCTTTCTTGCCCGCCGAGTTTTAAAAAAGGACGATCGGTTTTATATACCCCAAGTCCAGAAGGGTGGGAAGCACACAAGACCAATTGATCTCTGCTTGGTTCAATCAGGCTCAATTTCGATTGCGCATGACCACCCCAAAGCATCCAAACTAGACCAGCCCTCTGGATGGCTAAAGAGTGAATTAATGCATTTATCAGAGAGCTCCAGCCTAAATTGGTATGGCTTCCGGCTTCGCCCAGTCTTACACTGAGTGCCGTATTGAGTAAGAGAACACCTTGCGAGGCCCAATGATGCAAATCGCCGTGAGGTAAATCTCCAAAGCCTTCGAGAATCAGGGCTTTACGAATATTGCGTAGTGAGCTTGGAAACTCTCTAGAGTTTGTAGGAATATCTGCCGGAATAGAAAAAGCTAAACCTTGAGCGAGGCCTGGGGAGTGATAGGGATCTTGCCCCAGAATGATGACCTTGACTTGATCGACTGGTGTCAAACGCAATGCATTGAAAAAATTCTTGGCTTCAGGCCGGATCAATTCTGGATGCGCTTCAAGTTCAGATTGCAGACGAGCTTGCAAGTCAAACCATTCTGGCGAACTGAAATAGTCCCCAAGTAATGCCCGCCAATCCTTCGGAATATCTTCTGGTGAAATCAGCATCAGACTGGATTACACGGTTGAAAGTTGATATTGCTTTGGAGTTTGATGAAGGTTGAGATGTGCCATGCGCTCATGCTCAAGATCTTGACGATAAAAACAGATGATGAGATCTTGATTCATTGTCAGGCTATCTAGGACTTTATCCCAGCGTGAGCTCGTGACTCGCTGACCATTGATGCTGGCAATCAGATCGCCGGGCGCTAGTCCAGCTGCTTGGGCGAGTCCACCATCAAGTACATGGGTTAATTTGAGCCAGCCCTTCTCTTCTGAATATCGAACACCGAAGGCTAGCTTTACCATCTCAATCTTGGTGAGTAATTTAGAGCCCACCTTAATAAAGCGCGGGTTAAACCATTTTTCTAAGGGAAGATCTGCTGTACCAAAGATGTACCGTATCTTAAATTCAGACCAAATTTTTTGAAAGCCAGTTCCCAATAAATCAGAGATGAGGAAATCGAGACCATGTTCTTCAATGCCGTCCATGGTTAAACCGTGCTCTTGCCAAATTAAGCGCATCAGATCATCAAGTGACTTGCGACCTTTTGTGAAATTTCGAATTTGAAGATCCAGGCCCAATGCTAACAGGGCTCCTTTGCCGTAGTAACTGACAACACTGTTGGGGGTATTTTCATCGGCTTGGTAATACTTAGTCCAAGCATCAAAAGAGCTGTCAGCGAGGCTTTGTTTATTTCTTCCTGGGCTGCGTAAGATTGCATTCCAGTTGTCAGCAACAATACCCAAGTAGGTTTTTAAATCGATTCGCTTGCTGCGCAAGAGCTGTAGATCATCGTAGTAACTAGTAAAGCCCTCGAATAACCAAAGTAAGTGTGTATGATTTCTGCGGTCTAAACGATAGGGTTGGAATGCTTTGGGTTGGATCCGTTTGACTAGCCAGGCATGAAAATATTCATGACTGCAGAGCCCTAAAAATTCTTGATAGGCTTTTTCATCTAAAGCAATTTCTGTCTGGGGGATTTGGTCACGACGGCAGAGTAGGGCGGTGCTATTACGATGCTCCAGGCCGCCATAACCGCTAATCACTGCATTGACTAAAAATAAATAGCGATTAAATGGAGCCCGTTTACTTTTGGGTTCAAAGAGCGCAATGGTCGATGAGCAAATCGCTTCCAGATCTTCTGCCAGCCTTTTATGTTGTATTGGATGAATACACCCCTGAATCGCCATGCTGTGTGAAATACCCTGAGATTTCCATTCAACCACCTGAAACTGTCCCATCGCAATTGGATGATCAATCAAGTCATCAACATTTTCAGCGAGATAAAAACCAAAACCTTGCTGATCTATTTTGACGGAGCGCAGCGTAGTTTGAACGGACCAAAATTCAGCATCTGCAGTCTTTGGCGGAACAAGCACCAAAGCGCATGGAATATTTTCCTGCCCTTGAACTATTAAACACAAACTGGTTGCATTAAAAAATGCACGTTCAGTATCCAGATAAGCGGCGCGGACCGATGAGTCAAAGGCATAAATGGTTGTAAGGATTTCAACTGGGCCAGTAACACGGGGCAAGCGCCATTGGTCATTGTTAATGCGCTCTAGTGCGATTGGTTGCTGAGGCTTGTGGCTAGAATAGGCCGCAATTGTCTCAATATGCTTGCTAAAGTCTCGAATCAAATAACTGCCTGGAATCCAGCTGGCCATTTGCAAGACTTGTCCAGCAGGGTCGGGATTCTCAATTCGAAGTTTGACGTGAAAGCGGTGTCCATGCAGATCTGCTGGCCAGATCGTGTATTCAATTGCAGGGTAATCTTGAGTAATGGCTGGGTTCATGTTCGGTTCTTATTCATTAGCAGCTAGCTATTTGAGACTAGCCAACTTTTTCTCGATGTCAGTCAACTGCGCTGCGCCAGGGAAGCGACTCCCATCAATAAAGAAGATAGTAGGAGTGCCAGTAATCCCTAAAGTCTTTGCTAGACCAAGATTTTTCTCGATTGCTCCAGTATTGCAATCGCCTTTACCAGTGATAGGTGTGCCATTGATCATCCAATCCACATAAGTTTTACTGGGATCAGCGGCGCACCAAATTTGTTTGGCTTTTTGTACTGAGTCAGCTGACAGGATCGGAATAAGGTAGTTATAGATGGTGACGTTATCAAGTTGTTGTAAGGATTTTTCTAAGCGCTTGCAATAACCACAATTGGGATCAGCAAAGATGGCCAGCTGGCGACTGCCATTGCCGTGTACTACTTTGATGGCATTGGCGCTTGGTAAATCAGACCATTTAATTCGATTCAGATCACTTTGACGTTGCTCGGTGATATTTTTACCAGTAGCAACTTCAATAATTTCTCCTTGAAGAAGATATTTACTATTGACATCGGTATAGAACACATCATTACCTACTTGAACTTCATAAATTCCTGCAATTGGAGAGGCAGTAACAGATTTAATCTTCGAATTACCACCCAATTTGCCTTGCAGCTCAGTTTTGATTTTTTGCTCAGACTGAGCATGGGAAAGATTTGCAAAACTGAGGCTCAAAGCAAGACATAAAAGAAACGGTAATAATTTATTCAAGATTGCTATCTCCAAGAGCCTGTTGAATCAGGCGCTGCTTCAAAAAATGACTTTTGTTCACTAGTCCTAGACCAAAGTTGCGGGCGAAACGTTCTGTATTGCTTGAACCAGAAAATAATTTTTTTAATTTATCGGTAACCCAAAGTAAGGCACTCGTATCGCCTTGACGTTCACGCTCGTAGCGTCTCAGTAAATTGAAATCATTAATCGAGCGAAAGCTTTCGCGTTTCCCTAAAACATTCAGGAGCGCAGCAACATCGCGCAGTCCCAAATTGAGTCCTTGGCCGGCTAAGGGATGTATGACGTGTGCCGCGTCCCCAAGAAGAACTACTTTAGGATCATCTGGGGGGCCAATTAATCGTTCCGCACGCATTTTTCTTAAGGGAAAGCTGGTAGGCTGAGAGTGCAAGGTTAACGCACCGAGCTGTTGAAGAATTGCCCCATTTGCGATTTCCGAAAACTGCCTACCCCACTCAGACTGGCTTAGCTCAAGTAAATGTGCGGCGTGACTATTTGATGTAGACCAGACCATCGAAACTTGTTGATTGGGTAAGGGCAGCATCGCAATAATGTCACCGCCTGGCAGAAACCATTGGTAGGCAGTTTGTAAATGCGATTGGGTGCACTGCCAATTGGCTACGACAGCATTCTGCTCGTAACTTTCTTCTGTGGTTTCAATTCCGATAGCCGAGCGAATAAAAGAATTGGCACCATCAGCAGCAATCACGAGCTGGGCAAAAATGGATTTTCCATTTTCAAGTTGTAATTGAACACCGCCTTCGTCAACATGGATTTCAGAAATACTGGCGCTCAAACGCTCTAATTTATTTTGAAAGCGTGATGCAGTATCTAGGGTGTGTTCAATCACACCGGATTCACCAATCCAGGCTAATTCGGAAACGCCTGCCTCGAAAGCCGATAAATGGAGTTGGTCTGCCCGCTCGCCCCGATCGCCATAAATACGCATATCTTTCACAACCTGAAGGCGAGAATGATCAACAGCATCCCAGACTTGTAGATGCTTTAGAAGAGAAACGGTTCCTGGTGAAAAGGCATAAATTCGCTGCCCCCACTCGGATCCAGAAGGGTTGGGAATGGTGTGATCCAGTCCGGGAGCGACCTCTAAGGTTTGGAGTCCTAGCTGCGCCAGACCCAGCGCTACTGCTTTGCCAACGATGCCGCCGCCAATGACAGCCACATCAATCGACCTAGAACCTGGGGGTTTGGTAGCGCTTGCGAGGGCCTGATTTTGATGAACTTCTGACATAACTCGATGATATCGAAACCAGCCCCTTTACAATGTAAACATGTCTTTGAAATGTGGCATCGTCGGCCTGCCTAATGTCGGCAAATCTACTCTGTTTAATGCGCTTACCAAAGCTGGTATTGCGGCTGAGAACTATCCATTTTGCACAATCGAGCCTAATGTGGGTGTGGTCGAGGTTCCTGACCCCCGATTAGCGGCTCTGGCTGAGATTGTTTCTCCGGAGAGAATCCTTCCTGCCGCGGTGGAATTTGTGGATATTGCCGGTTTGGTCGCAGGCGCCTCCAAAGGTGAGGGTCTGGGCAATCAATTTTTAGCCAATATTCGCGAGACCGATGCGATTACGCATGTGGTGCGGTGCTTCGAGGATCCCAATGTAATTCACGTGGCTGGCAAAATTGACCCAATTGCCGATATTGGTGTGATTGATACTGAGCTCGCTTTATCCGATTTGGCAACGGTTGAAAAGACCTTAAATCGGTCTTCTAAAGCCGCAAAGTCAGGAAATGACAAAGAAGCAGCTGCATTGGTGGCGATTCTGACCAAAGTTCAGACTCATTTAGATTCTGCTCTGCCAGTTAGAAGTTTAAAACTGACTGATGAAGAGAAATTACTGATTAAGCCACTATGTTTAATCACCGCCAAGCCTGCCATGTATGTGGCGAATGTGAAAGAGGACGGTTTTACCAATAATCCCCATCTAGAAGCTGTTCAGCAGCATGCGGCAAAAGAGGGTGCACCCGTTGTAGCAGTCTGCGCCGCAATTGAGGCCGAAATTGCCGATTTGGATGATGCCGATAAGTCTGCCTTCTTGGCGGATCTGGGCATGGATGAGCCTGGCTTAGATCGTGTAATTCGGGCCGGGTATGCATTGCTAGGCCTACATACTTATTTCACAGCAGGCGTAAAAGAAGTGCGAGCCTGGACGATTCATCAAGGGGATACCGCGCCACAAGCGGCTGGAGTGATTCATACAGACTTTGAGCGTGGCTTTATTCGTGCCCAGACCATTGCTTACGCTGATTTCATTCAATACAAGGGTGAATCGGGTGCCAAAGAAGCTGGCAAGATGCGTGCTGAGGGCAAAGAATACGTAGTCAAAGACGGAGATGTATTGAATTTCTTATTCAATGTCTAAATTACTCAACTAAAACAACAAAGCCCGCCAAGTAGCGGGCTTTTTATTTGACACCAAAGAAGACTTGATCAGCCAGCTGCTTTAACGGCCTTTTCAAGACACTTCGAAAGCTCTTCGTAGCGCTTAAGAGCAAGCTTGGTGGGAATAACTTCCTTCTTGCGACCATCTTCATTTGCTGCCATCTTGATATATCCCATGGCACTCAAGGTCTTAAGACGACCATGCAGTGTAGCTTGCGAACCTAATGCTGAAAGTGAAATTAAATCACCGACTAGCACTGATTTTTTCGCCTGAAAGCTCAGCACAATTGTATTGAGCAGACTTTCTTCTGTGTGATCTAGCTTTTTGCCTGGCGCAATTCTGTCGATTGCATCAATGAGATTTAAAAATCGCAAGTAGGCGGAAGAGTTGGTGTTTGACATTTTGGACTAGGGCAGTGAACGTATCGTTCGGTATTCGCTCAAGAGCTGATTATATGCCCAATTCAATACAAATGTATTTCAGTCCTTGCACTTGAAAAGTGCATTAAGCGCTTCACCTGGATTGGACGCGCGCATAAAAGTTTCGCCAACTAAAAAACCATGAACATCATGATCCTGCATTAAATGGACGTTCTCGATATTTAATATTCCAGACTCCGTAATGACGATCTTCCCTTTTGGTATATGGGGGAGCAAGGAGATGGTGGTTTGTAAACTCACCTCAAATGTTTTGAGATTGCGATTATTAATTCCGAGCAATGGTGTTTTTAGTTGGAGCGCAGCCTCTAATTCTTCAGCGTTATGAACTTCCACTAATACATCTAAGTTTAGTTCGCTAGCGCACAGTTCAAGCTCTTTCATTTGATTGATATCGAGAGCTGCAGCGATCAACAGAATAGCATCAGCACCAATAGCGCGGGCCTCATAGACTTGATAGGGATCAATCGTGAAATCTTTTCTGAGTACGGGAATATTGCAGGCAGCACGAGCAGCCTCCAAGTAAGCATTCGATCCTTGGAAATAGTCGGCATCGGTTAAAACGGAGAGACAGGCTGCGCCGTTGTCGGCATAGCTTTGAGCAATTTCAGCAGGGTGAAAATGCTCGCGCAAAATGCCTTTGCTGGGACTTGCTTTTTTAATCTCGCTGATGACGGCAGGTTTGCCGCTGGCAATTTTGTTTTCAATCGCCGCTACAAACCCACGAGGTTTGAGTGGCCCGTTTTGATTATTGGACTCTGCTTTGCTGCGTTGTTGGGCAAGAGAGATCTTTTGCTGATCTCTGGCTACTTCAAGCCGCTTGGTCCCCACAATTCGGTCGAGAATATCGCTCATATATCTCTGGTGGTTAGGATTGCATGTTATGGCTCGCTGCAATGAATGCATTGAGTTTTTGTAGCGCGGCACCAGATTCAATTGCTTGCTTTGCCATTGCAATGCCACTAGCAATATCTTTGGCCATATCAGCAACATAGAGCGTGGCTCCAGCATTTAGGCAAACAATATCTTTGGCTGGACCTGCTGCACCATTCAGGATATCCAGAATGATCTGCTTAGACTCCGTAGCATTTGTAACTTTGAAGTTAGCAGTGGGGGCGATGTTTAGGCCAAAATCGCTGGGGTGAATTTCATATTCGCGGACTGTGCCATCTTTAAGTTCACCCACCAAAGTGGCGCCCTCAAGAGAAATTTCATCAAGGCCGTCGCGACCATAGACCACTAGTGCGTGTTTCATATTTAGCGCTTGTAGAACCCGCGCCTGAATCCCCACTAGGTCAGCATGAAAAACGCCCATCAAAATATGCTGAGCATCTGCAGGATTCGTTAATGGTCCAAGAATGTTGAAGATGGTTCGCACACCCAGCTCTTTGCGAACTGGGGCAACATTTTTCATAGCGGGGTGATGATTGGGGGCAAACATAAAGCCCGCGCCAATCTCAGAAATACATTGAGAGACTTCTGCGGAATTCAGGTTCAAGTTGACCCCAAGAGTCTCAAGAACATCTGCACTGCCGGATTTACTGCTCACGCTGCGGTTGCCATGCTTAGCAATTTTTGCACCGGCTGCTGCTGCAACGAACATGGCTGCAGTGGAGATATTGAAAGTATGGGCACCATCACCGCCAGTGCCGACCACATCCACTAAGTGTGCTTTGTCGTCAATATGAACAGGAGTGGCAAACTCACGCATCACCTTAGCGGCAGCGGCAATTTCACCAACGGTCTCTTTCTTAGTGCGCAAGGCGACTAATAACCCTGCAATCAAGGCAGGCGGCATTTCACCATTCATCATCATGCGCATGAGATAAGTCATCTCATCAGGAAATAACTCGCGGTGTTCGATGCAGCGCTGGAGGGCTGCTTGAGGAGTAATGGGCATGACGCTCATGATGAGGCCTGGAGGAAATTCTTTAAGAGAGCATGTCCATGTTCGGACAGAATTGACTCAGGATGAAACTGCACTCCCTGCACAGCAAGTTCGCGATGACGCACACCCATGATTTCTCCATCGGGTGAGCTTGCGGTGATCTCTAAAACGGCGGGTAAAGAGCTTCTTTCAATTGCCAAAGAGTGGTAACGGGTCACTGTAAATGGATCGGGCAAGTTCTTAAAAACGCCCAATCCCGTGTGATGAATTTGATCTGTTTTGCCATGCATTACTTTTTGGGCGCGCACAATCTGTCCGCCGAAGGCTTCGCCAATGGCTTGATGCCCTAAACAAACGCCCAAAATCGGAATTTGTCCTGCATAGCGCTTGATAGTCTCTACCGAGATGCCGGCTTCTGCTGGGCTGCAAGGTCCTGGAGAGATACAAATACGACTCGGCTTAAGAGCAGCAATCTCTTCAACTGCAATTTCGTCGTTACGAACAACTTTCACTTCTTCACCCAGTTCAGCAAAGTATTGAACCAAGTTGTACGTAAAAGAATCATAGTTATCAATCATGAGGAGCATCGAGTCCTCCTTGTACTAAATCTGCTGCCATTAAAACTGCACGGGCTTTCGCCTCTGTCTCTCTCCATTCGGCGGCTGGATCTGAGTCAGCCACTACACCAGCTCCGGCTTGAGAATGTAAAACCCCATTCCGAATAACTCCTGTACGAATTGCAATCGCAACATCCATATCACCCGAGAAAGAGAGGTAGCCCACAGCGCCGCCATAGACACCCCGTTTAACGACTTCCATCTCATCAATAATCTCCATTGCCCGAATCTTGGGAGCACCCGATAAAGTACCTGCTGGGAAAGTAGCGCGCAGAACATCCATATTGCTCATATTGTCGAGCAATTGACCCTCTACTGAGCTCACAATATGTTGTACATGAGAATATTTTTCAATCGACATAGAGTCAGTGACCTTGACAGAGCCTGTCTTAGCAATCCGACCCACATCGTTACGAGCCAGATCAATCAACATCACATGCTCAGCAATTTCTTTGGGATCCGCCAACAGTTCTTTTGCTAGACGTTCGTCCTCTTCTGGAGTGCTACCACGAGGACGTGTACCAGCAAGCGGACGAATCGTCACCATCTTGTTTCCCTCACGAAGCTCTTGTCTAACCAAAATTTCTGGCGAGGAGCCAACTACCTGAAGATCCCCAAAGTCATAGAAGTACATATAAGGTGATGGATTCAGGGATCGTAAAGCCCTATAAAGTGCCAAAGGAGAATCAGTAAACGGTTTACTAATGCGTTGGCCAATAACCACTTGCATGCAATCGCCAGCCAAAATGTATTCTTTAGTTTTGAGAACGGCGCTCTCAAAATCTGCCGCCTTAAAGTTACGCACCAATTCAGTTTTGCTACTTGGTCGAGAGGCAGGCATGCTGAAAGGTTTGCTTAAACATGCGAGTAATTCCTTCAAACGCGCTTGTGCTTTTGAAAAGCTATCGCTCTGAGAAGGATCGGCATAGACAATAAAATAAATTTTGCCAGCAACGTTATCAACTACTGCTAATTCTTCTGTGAGCATGAGTTGAATATCAGGCGCACCTAGCTCGTCTGGAAGATAATGTTTAGCGAGTTTTGCTTCGATGTAGCGTACGGTGTCGTAAGCAAAGTAACCTGCTAAGCCACCACAGAAGCGGGGTAGGCCGGCTTGTAAGGCAACCTTGAAGCGTTTGAAGTAAGCATCAATAAAGTCGAGCGGATTATCTTGATTAGTTTCTACAACCTTGCCATCAGTGACAATTTCAGTCAGAGGGGCAGTAGGTGTACCAGTAGTTCTTAAGATGGTTTTGGCTGGCAGGCCAATGAATGAAAAACGACCAAAGCGCTCACCGCCCAAAACAGATTCAAGCAAATAGGTATTTTTCTTACCAAAGGCTTGGGTGAGCTTCACATACAGTGACAGCGGTGTCTCAAGATCAGCCAATACTTCTTTTACCAAAGGAATGCGATTAAAGCCTTGCTTTGCTAAAGCATTAAATTCATCGAGCTGCATTACGCTTGTCCTGACTTCGCCAATTCTGAGCGCATCTCTTGAATAATATTTGCGTAATTGGGTTTGCCAAAAATCGCTGAGCCAGCCACAAAAGTATCAGCACCGGCCTTTGCAACCGCCGCGATATTATCGATTTTGATACCACCATCGACTTCAAGCCGTATCTTTCTGCCACTTTCCTGTTGATGACGGTCTAAGCGAGTCCTGACTTGAGCTATCTTGCTGAGCGTGCTCGGAATAAATGACTGCCCACCAAATCCAGGATTGACTGACATGAGTAAAACCAGATCAACTAAATCCAGAATGTGATCGAGATGATCTAAGGGGGTTGCAGGATTAAAAACTAAACCTGCTTGACAGCCGTGATCGCGTATCAGATTCAGCGTGCGATTCACATGAGGGCTTGCCTCGGGGTGAAAGCTGATAAGGTTGGCTCCTGCCTTGGCAAAGTCAGGAACAATTCGATCAACAGGTTCAATCATCAGATGTACATCGATGATTGCTGGCTTACCATCTTTGATGGCGTGTGGTCGAATAGCTTCACAGACCAATGGTCCAATGGTGAGGTTAGGGACGTAGTGGTTATCCATCACGTCAAAGTGAATCCAGTCTGCCCCAGCAGCGAGAACCTCTGTCACTTCTTTGCCCAGACAGGCAAAGTCAGCCGACAAGATCGAGGGCGCTATGACAAAAGGCGAATTGAGGTGCAAATTTGGCTTATCCATCCCTAGATTCTAGCTTGCAGTTGTACTTTGGATGGAGCAGAATTGCGGCATGAATTCCATAGAGATCAGCATTACTGTGCACTCCCAGTACCTTCCGGAGCAATCTGACCCCGATAACCAACAATTCGCCTTCGCCTATACCGTGACCATTCGGAATTCTGGGGCGGTGAACGTTCAGTTGATCGCCCGCCATTGGTTCATTACGGATGGAGACGGAGGTGTCCAGGAGGTGCGTGGCTTGGGAGTAGTTGGTCAGCAACCGCTTTTAAGGCCAAACGAGCAATTTGAGTACACCAGCTGGGCGACTTTGCCCACTCCGGCCGGCACCATGAGAGGGGAATATTTCTGCATTACTGAGGAAGCTCAGTTCTTTCAGGCGCCCATTCCTGAGTTTGCCCTAGTGATGCCTAGAACTTTGCACTAGCAACTAGCTATTTTTTCCCTTTTCCGGTCCAAAGGACAATAAACAATAACAATCCCAGCGCAATGGCTGCCTCAAGGACAAAAAGAAGCATTGGGTATTCATCGAGTAAATTGGCAATCATGGCTTCTAAATTTCATCAATTATTGGGTTGTGTGCGTCGGCGCTACCTAAGTAGTGTATTCCTAGCGGCTATTCTGGGTTTAGTTGTGGGCTGCTCTGTGCCTCCCACACGTGGCCCGGGAAGTTACTCCAGCGGTGGAGGGGCTCCAAGTTCATACGGCTCCCAGATAGCTACTTTTTCTGCAGTCTCATGGCAGGCTCTACCAGGATGGCGCGAAGATGATCTCAGCAAGGCTTGGCCTGCATGGCTGAGGAGCTGCGAAGTCCTTCGGAAAAAAAGCGGCGAGATCAATTGGCGCGGAGTTTGCTCCCAAGCAAATACCATTTCAGCGCGTGATACCCAAGGCATTCGTCAATACTTTGAAAGTCGTTTCCAGGTCTACGAAGTGCGTAATAGCAATAACGGTAGCGATACCGGCCTCATTACGGGCTATTACGAACCCCTCATGAATGGTTCGCTAACGAGAACAAGTACATTTACCGTTCCTTTATATGCCTACCCGAGTGCCTGGAAGAAATCCAAGCCGATGCCTGCGCCAACGCGGGCGCAGCTGCTGAGTTCAGGGGTTTTAAATGGCTCTGAAATCGCTTGGGTCCAAGATCCGGTTGCAGCAGCGTTTATGCAGGTTCAGGGTTCAGGAAAAATTCGTCTGCAAGATGGCCGTATTTTGCGTCTAGGTTTTGCTGGAACAAATGACCAGCCTTTTCAATCTTTTGCTCAGTGGTTAATTAATCGCAATGCGCTTTCCAAGAGCCAGGCCTCGATGCAGGGTATCTCTGAATGGGCTAAGCGCAACCCAGGCCAAGTAGATGAAATGCTGAATGCCAATCCGCGCTTTGTTTTCTTTAAAGAGTTACCGAGCGATGGCGGTGCTGATGTGGGTCCAGTTGGAGCCTTAGGGGTGCCACTGACTCCCGAAAGAAGTATTGCAGTTGATCTGAGATCAATTCCTATTGGCGCGCCAGTATTTTTGGCAACCAGCAAACTATCGAATGGCGATTTGATTCAAAAGTTGGTCATGGCGCAAGATACTGGAAATGCTATTGTGGGCGGCGTCAGGGCTGACTTTTTCTGGGGATCTGGTGATGCAGCCGCAGAGCTGGCGGGCCATATGAAGCAAAATGGCAAGATGTGGTTACTATTGCCTCGTTAAGACAATCTTCTTGCTGGAAGGAAATCATGAGTAATCAAAATATATTGACTGAGGTGGATGGTAAGGTTGCCATCGTCACCCTGAATCGACCTCAGGTCCTCAATGCGATTGATAACGACTTGATGGATGAGCTTGTTTCTGCTTTGCAAAAATTCGACGCCGATGATCAGATTGCCTGCATGATCGTGACAGGAAGCGAAAAAGCGTTTGCCGCAGGAGCGGATGTTTCTAAGATGGCAAGCCTGAGCTTTAACGAAGCCTATCGCCAAGAATTCATCACGCGCAATTGGGATCAGATTAGAACAATTCGTAAACCGATCATTGCTGCAGTATCCGGTTATGCGCTTGGCGGTGGCTGTGAGCTAGCCATGATGTGCGACATGATCATGGCCTCGGAAACTGCTAAATTCTCCCAGCCTGAAATTAAGTTAGGAATTATTCCAGGAGCTGGCGGTACGCAACGCTTGCCTCGCGCTGTTTCAAAATCGAAAGCAATGGATCTCGTATTAACAGGCCGCATGATGGATGCTATTGAAGCTGAGCGAGCAGGTCTAGTCTCCCGAATTTTTCCACAAGCGGATTTCTTGAAACAAGTGATGGCAGTTGCGCAGGAGATTGCATCGATGCCTTTATTGACCATCATGATGGCTAAGGAAAGCATTAATACTGCTTATGAAACGACGCTCTCTGAAGGAATTCATTTGGAGCGCCGTTTATTCCACAGTTGCTTTGCTACCCATGATCAAAAAGAAGGCATGGCAGCCTTTATTGAAAAACGCCCAGCGAAATTTACAAACTCTTAAGCTAGATAGCGCTGTGCAAGTTTGACCCAGTAACTCACTCCAACCGGAATGAGCGCATCATTGAAGTCATAAGACGGGTTGTGTAAGTGACATGGTCCCATGCCATGACCTACCGAGCGATGGTCCCCGTCGCCATTACCTAAGAAGACGTAGCATCCCGGCTTCTCTAGCAGCATAAAAGCAAAGTCTTCAGCACCCATAGTGGGATCAATATGCATATTCACCCGATCTTCGCCTACGAGTTCTTTCATCACTTCGCCAGCAAAATGAACTTCTTTTGCATGATTAATGAGTGGAGGGTAGTTGCGTGAAAAGACAATTTCGGCATGACAGTCAAAAGCATTGGCCACATGCTCTGCAATCTCTCGCAGTCTTTGCTCTATCAAATCTAAGACCTCTAAGGTAAAGGTCCGAATAGTGCCACCAATAAAGGCGCTATCTGGTATTACATTGCTGGTCTCACCAGCATGAAACTGGGTCACAGATAAAACGGCGGCATCAACTGGACGTTTATTGCGAGTAATAATGCTTTGTAAGGCTTGAACTACTTGTACTCCGGTGAGCACGGGATCTGCACTATTGTGTGGAAGTGCGGCATGACCACCTTTGCCTTTGATCGTAATTTCAAAAGTATTACTAGAGGCCATCATGGGGCCAGAAGTAATACCAAAATTGCCTTCAGCTAAGCCTGGCCAATTGTGAAGGCCAAACACAGCATCACAAGGAAACTGTTTGAATAAACCATCGTTGATCATTTCGCGAGCGCCAGCACCACCCTCTTCGGCAGGCTGAAAAATAAAGATCACACTTCCTTTGAAATCTCGATGATTGGATAAATATTCAGCAGCTCCGAGCAACATGGCGGTATGACCATCATGGCCACACGCATGCATTTTTCCAGCGTATTGAGATGAATGTGAAAAAGTGTTGTGCTCTTGCAAGGGCAGAGCATCCATATCGGCGCGCATGCCAATCATTTTTCCTGGGCCTAGCTCTCCATTAATACGACCGACCACCCCAGTTTTTCCGAGGCCACGGAAGACTTCAATCCCCCAGCTCGAGAGTGCTTCAGCTACGAGTTGTGAAGTGCGATTCTCTTCAAAGCGTAATTCAGGGTGGGCATGGATATTGCGCCGAATTTCTTGAATTGCGCTTGAGGAATCAATGATCTCAGGGAGTAAACGCATCCCTTCATCTTAGCCGAAAGTGATGGAAAGTCTCTTAAAGGAGCTCTAAATTCAGGTGCTGAGCAGCAAAATCGAGCGCTTCTATCGAATAGGGCGCATTTTGGGGTTTTACTAAGTGATTGCTGAGGCGAGGAATAAGCCCTAAAAAGGGTGCGGGAATGCGGGTTTTTAGGGTTGAGACATTTTCTTCCAGCATGCTCATTGGCGTATTCAATGTATTGGCAACCCATCCTGCAAGCTTGAGTTTGCGATTTGCAATTGCTTCGCAACTTAGGAGGGCATGATTAATGCAGCCTAAGCGCATCCCAACAACCAAGATCACAGGCAAATCAAAGTTGACAGCCAGATCGCCCATATTTTCTACAGCATTGATGGGTACTAAAAACCCACCAACACCTTCGACAACAACAGTTGAGAATATATTTTGTAATTGTTTAAAAGTACTCACAATGACTTTTGGATCAATCACGATATTTTGTGCAGATGCGCCAAGGTGCGGTGCAATTGGCGCATCTAAAATATAAGGACAGAGATCATTTGCAGACAGTTGGCGCTGAGTTTTAATTCCAGATGCAATTCTTAAGCTTTCCAAGTCTTCATTGAGACGGGACCCATTTTCTGATAAATAGGTACCAGCAACAACTGGCTTGAATCCAACGGAATTAATACCCATGGCATTGAGTTTCCACAGCAATGCTGCGCTCACAAGCGTTTTACCAACTTCAGTATCGGTGCCTGTAACGAAATAGCCCTTTGCAAGATTCATGGTTAAACACCCTCTACAAACATGCTGGACTCGATCTTTTGTAAGGTTTGAATGAGTTCTTTCACATCATCCACCGTATGATTTGCAGAAAAAGTAATTCGCAAACGGGCCTTACCCTCAGGGACGGTTGGGGGCCTAATGGCTGGTATCCAATATCCCGCTGTATCCAGCAATTTGGCTGCTTGTAGAGCATGCGCATTACTCCCGATGATGACGGGTTGAATAGCGCTCGATGAACATTCCTTCTGCCAGTTTGAGAACACCATTTCCTCATTCCAGAGCTTGATTAATTCATCTAAATGTTTGCGCCTTGTCTTACCCTCAATTCCTTCAATCAGATCAAGACTTTTGGAAACAGCATGCGCAATTGCTGGAGATGTTGCAGTGGTGTAGATGTATGGCCGTCCTTTTTGAATCAGCCATTCAATGAAAGAATCAGCAGCACAAATAAATGCGCCGCTGACACCAGCTGCTTTGCCAAGGGTGCCGACATAAATCAATCGTTCAGAGCGAAGATCAAAGTGCTCTAAGATGCCATGACCATTTTCGCCGAGTACACCAAAGCCGTGCGCATCGTCGACCATGAGCAATGCATCATGTTTTTTTGCTAGCTGCAGTAATAAGTGAAGTGGTGCGAGATCACCATCCATGCTGAAGACGCCATCGATCACGATCAGCTTTAAAGAGGCAGTATCTTTACTTAAGTCACTCTCAAGCGAAGCAAGATTAATATGATCAAAGATGGTGACAAGAGCTTGGTGTTGAGAGCTGGCTAAGCGAACGCCATCGATTAAAGATGCGTGATTGAGCGCTGCAGAATAGATATGAGCTTCACCCTTTTTTGCTAATCCAATGAGTCCGGTAATGGCTGTCAGATTTGCCATGTAGCCAGCACTAAAAAAGAGGGCGCGTGCATTTGGAATATGCGCACCCTGAAATCGAGCTAATTGATTTTCCAGTAATTCATGTGCGCGACTATGGCCACTAATGAGATGCGATGCACCGCTACCAACCCCATATTTTTGGGCGCCATCAGATAATGCTGTTACCAGTGCGGGATGATTGGCAAGCCCTAAGTAATCATTACTACAAAACGTTTTTAGCGCTCGGCCTCCCACAACAGCATCTACATCGCAGGCTTTTTCATTAATGCGAAGGCTACGTTTTAGGAGCCCCTCTTCCAGTCGAGTAATGGCTTGATTGACGAGTGTCAGTGCCTTAAACGAATTGCTCATTGCATAACCTGGTTCAGGGCGCGCTGTACTGCTTGACTCATATTTTGAGTTTCAGATTGAGTCAAAATATACGGAGGCATGACATAGATTGTGTTGCCGATCGGCCTAATTAATACTCCCTCTTGAAGGCTTGCTGCAAACATCTCTCGAGCGAAGCTATTGGGATTCTTCAGGGCCGAAGGTTTAACGTCAAAGGCCAGAATCATGCCTTGTTGGCGCCAATGTTCTAAACGTGGATCTACTTTGGCCCAACTAAAAGTATTTTTTAGATCTTGTGCTCGCCCAATATTTTTTTCCAAGACCTGGTCTGATTCAAAGATCGCAAGGGTAGCCAATGCAGCAGCGCAAGCTAGGGGGTTGCCGGTATATGAGTGGGAATGCAAAAATCCCTGAGCAGTTTGATCTTGGTAAAAGGCGCGGTAAATTTTCTCTGTTGTCATAGAAAGTGAAAGCGGTAAGTAACCCCCACTAATACCTTTAGACAATGTTAAAAAGTCAGGCCAAATACCAGCATGCTCACAAGCAAAAAATTTACCAGTCCGCCCACACCCCACTGCAATTTCATCGGCAATCAGATGAATCTCATATTGATCACATAAAGCCTTCACTCGAAGCAGATACTCTGGAGAGTGCATTGCCATTTGTCCTGCACATTGCACTAATGGCTCTATGATCAAGGCTGCAATATTGTGATGTTCTTTAGCAAGAATGGCTTCTAGAGCATCTGCAGCTCGAATTGCAACATCTGCACTGGACTCTCCCGATTTTGTTTTTCGACTATCTGGTGAGGGCGCAATAAAAACTGATTGCAAGAGTGAGCCATAGGCCTCACGAAAGAGAGCTACATCAGTTACTGCTAATGCACCCAGAGTTTCTCCGTGGTAGCTATTCTCGAGGCAAACAAATTTTTTCTTTTCAGTCTTCCCTTGAAGCTGCCAGTAGTGATGACTCATCTTTAAGGCAATCTCCACTGCAGAAGCGCCATCAGATGCATAAAACACATGACCCAGATGACCTTGGGTTAAAGCGCTGAGTTTTTCTGAAAGCTCAACCACTGGTGCATGGGTAAACCCAGCCAGCATCACATGCTCAATTTTTTCTAGCTGACTTGTAATGGCTTGGTTAATGCGAGAATTAGCATGGCCAAACAGATTGGTCCACCAGGAGCTGATGCTATCTAAAAATGGATTGCCTTTGTCGTCAAATAGCCAAGCACCCTCACCACGAGTAATGGCAATGAGTGGAAAAGACTCATGATGTTTCATCTGGGTGCAGGGGTGCCAAACTGCTGCCAAACTTCGGTTAACCCAGTTTTTTGAGTCTGGCAAATTCTGCTCGTCAATCAAATGCGTATTCATGATTGATATTTGACCACTAGTTTTCCCCAATTTAGGTCTCTATCTGTTATGTTTGAGGTTTGAATAGGTCATTTCCTGGAAATTCACCATGCTGGACTCGCAAACGATTGAAAAGCCGCTGAATTACATCAAATCGCCAGATCAGCGCATCAAGGAGTTGGATGTTGGGGCGACCTGGACCGTTGCCCAAATTGAGGCACTTTTTGCCCTCCCATTTAATGAGTTGATGTTTAAGGCACAGGAGACGCACCGCAGCAACTTCCCAGAGGGTGATGTGGAATTAGCTACCCTCCTGTCAATTAAGACTGGTGGTTGTCCTGAGGATTGTGGCTATTGCCCTCAAGCTGCGCGCTACCACACCGATATCAAAGCCAATAAGCTAATGGACTTGGACGAAGTCTTAGAAGCAGCTAAAGCAGCAAAAGCGGCAGGCTCCAATCGCTTTTGTATGGGCGCAGCCTGGCGTGAACCCAAGGACCGAGATATAGAAAAAGTGACTGCCATGATCAAGGGCGTGAAGGCGCTTGGTTTAGAGACCTGTGCAACCCTGGGTATGCTAGAAGCCAATCAGGCTAAGGCTTTGCAGGAAGCGGGCCTTGATTTTTATAACCACAATCTGGATACCAGCGAAGATTTTTATCGCTCTGTCATCACCACTAGAGACTACCAAGACCGCCTCGATACGCTAGATCATGTGCGCGCAGCTGGGATGTCAGTCTGTTGTGGTGGCATTGTGGGCATGGGTGAGTCACGCCAGCAAAGGGCCGCTTTTATTGCCCGCCTGGCCAACCTGAAGCCTTACCCAGAGTCTGTGCCGATTAACCATTTGGTGCCTGTTGCAGGCACACCTTTGGCCGACCAAGAACCTTTAGATCCTCTGGAGTTTGTTCGCACGATCGCAGTGGCTCGCATCACAATGCCTCGTGCCAGAGTGCGTTTATCCGCGGGTCGCCAGGAGCTGGGTAGAGCCGTTCAGGCAATGTGTTTTCAGGCTGGAGCAAACTCGATTTTCTATGGTGAGCAACTACTCACTACCGCTAATCCTGAGGCGGAACAAGACCTCGCTCTTTTGAAAGAGTTGGGTCTCAAGACCAAGTCGAGCTGCAAAGCCGAGGTTCAGGTCTAGGATTTGTACCCATGTTTTTGTCAGATCGCCTGATTATTGAGTTTGATACTGCCCTGAAATCGATTTCAGGCGGAGCCCATTCTCGACGCTCGATTCCGAAAAATGAAGTTGAGGGAAAAACCCCTTTAAGTGAAACAGAGCGTGCACATGCTGCAGGTTTAATGCGCGTCAATCACGTGGGTGAAGTTTGTGCCCAGGCACTCTACCAATCACAAAAATTATTAGCACGAGACCCTCAAATTCAAGAGATGCTCAAGCACTCTGCAGAAGAGGAGATGGATCATCTTGCTTGGTGTGAAACACGGTTAAAAGAGTTGGGCTCACATACAAGCTATCTCAATCCATTTTGGTATGCTGGATCCTTTGCAATTGGCTTGCTAGCTGGCTTAGCGGGTGATCAATGGAGTTTAGGTTTTGTTGCTGAAACCGAAAAACAGGTTGAGAATCACCTTCAAAGTCACTTAGCAACTTTGCCTGAAAATGATCAGCAGTCTCGTGCGATTGTCGAGCAAATGCGCCTTGATGAAATCGAGCACGGCAAAGAGGCGATGGAGGCTGGTGGAGTGGTTTTGCCCCCGACAGTTCAGAAGCTAATGGAAGCAAGTTCTAAGCTGATGACGAGCAGTGCTTACAAAATCTAAATCACACGTTTTTTGAATATCGAAAAGTAAATATACTGTGATTAAAAACAGTGTATTTGTGTCATATTTAGCTCTATAGCTAAGACCTACTATTAAGTATATTAGCCAAGTTATTGTTTAAAAGAGAGATTTTATTCTCAGTATTTTATGAACAGACAACGCTAAGTGTTTGTAAACACTAGAGAATTTCCTAAAAAAACCCCTTAAAACACTTGACCCTCGGTATTTGATCCTCTAAAGTGGGAGGAAGTGTGAAAAAGTGGGGTAAATCGTGTTTCAAGGTGCTTCAGCTCTCAATTTAGATGCAAAAGGTCGCATGTCTGTGCCGGCCAAGCATCGTGACGCCTTGTTGGTTCAGGGCGAAGGTAGAGTGACCCTAACTAAACACCCCGATGGCTGCTTGCTGTTATTCCCCAGGCCTGAGTGGGAAACCTTTCGTACCCGCGTTGCTCAGTTGCCGATGGATGCGCATTGGTGGCGCAGAATATTTTTAGGGAGTGCTGCAGATGTTGAGTTAGACAGTGCAGGCAGAATTTTGGTCAGTCCAGAGTTGCGTTCAGCTGCAGGCATTGAAAAAGAAGTGATGCTTCTCGGAATGGGAAGCCACCTCGAATTGTGGGATGCGGCAAGCTATGCCGCAAAAGAGCAGGCTGCCATTGCACAAGGCATGCCTGAGGCACTCAAGCAATTTAATTTTTAATGATTGAGTGCCATGAACCATACACATCGCCCAGTACTTCTGGCCGAGGCGGTGACCGCTTTAATCGATGGGCCACTGCTTCAAGATCAAACCAAAAAGATTGTCATCATCGATGGGACGTTTGGGCGAGGCGGGCATTCACAGCGGTTACTGAGCAAGTTGAATACAAATGCACGTTTGATGGCATTCGACAAAGACTTGGATGCCATTGCAGTAGCAAAAGCAATCAAGGATCCACGGTTTTCCATCATTCACAGCAGCTTTGCACAGATGGATCAGTACGCCGAACCAGCATCGATCGATGGAATTTTGTTGGATCTTGGAATCAGCTCACCTCAAGTAGACGAAGCGCATCGTGGATTTTCATTTCGACGGGATGGACCGCTCGATATGCGAATGAATACGGATCATGGAATCACAGCAGCGGAGTGGTTAGAGCAGGCGCCTCAGGAGGAAATCAGTAAAGTGATTAAGACCTACGGAGAAGAGCGCTTCGCATCACAAATTGCCAAAGCTATTGTTGCTAAGCGTGAGGAAGGCTTGTCTCCTAAAACGACCTTACAGTTAGCAAATTTGGTGGCTAGCGTGGTTCGCACTCGCGAGCCAGGTCAAGATCCTGCTACACGTACTTTTCAGGCATTGAGGATTTTTATTAATCGGGAATTAGAAGACCTTGAGTTGGGTCTTAAAGCTGCCTTAAGTTTGCTTAAGCCAGGCGCACGCTTAGCCGTCATTAGTTTTCATTCTCTTGAAGATCGCATCGTCAAACAATTCTTGCAAGCGCATGCTAAAGTGGAAGTGCCTCGCGGTTTACCTGTGCGGGAAAAAGATTTGCCACAAAGCGCTCTTGAAATCATCGCTCGAATTCGTCCAAGCGAGGAAGAGCTTAAAGAAAACCCTCGTGCACGCTCGGCCATTATGCGAGTGGCAGAAAAAAGAATGGGAGCGTTAGCATGAACCGCGCAACCTTTACTTTGCTCGCTCTGCTATTGATTTGTGCTTTGTCGCTCGTAGCTGCACAACAGCGGGCGCGTAAATTATTTGTTGCCATTGAGCAAGTGCAAAACGAAGAGCGTCGATTAAATCAAGATTGGCTACGCTTGGAATATGAGCAGCGTAACCTTTCAAAATCTTCACGTATTCGTGACACTGCTCGCAATCAATTGCACATGTCACCCATCTCTCCTGAACGTACTTTGTACATTAAGGAGAGCAAATGAGACCAGTTGGTTTTTCGACTACCCCGAATTTAGTGTTGCGTCTGCCAATGTGGCGGTCGCGCTTGATGTTATTCATGTTGTTCTTTGTTTTCATGCTACTTTTATTAAGAGCATTCTGGATTCAAGGTCCGGGCAATGCTTTTTATGAAGCAAAAGCAGTACGAGGAACTCAGCGCGAGCTTGAATTACCAGCAAGTCGCGGCAAGATTTTGGATCGCAATGGCAATGTCATCGCAACCAGTCTTGAGGCGAAATCCGTGATTGCTTATAACGATACCGTGCCTGATGATTTATCGTCAGAAAAGATTCGTCAGCTGGCAAACCTCTTGCAAATGAATGAATCAGATTTGCGTAAAAAACTCAGAGAAGAGCGCAAGCAAGTTTTCTTGAAGCGACAGGTTGATCCTGCAGTAGCTCAGCAAATTAAACAATTAGAAATACCGGGTATTGGGCTAAACAATGAGTACCGTCGCTTTTACCCAGAGGGTGAAGCGATGGCTCACGTTGTAGGCTTCACCAATGTGGAAGACCGCGGCCAAGAAGGCATGGAGCTCTCACATGAAAAAGAGCTGGCTGCTCGTCCTGGGCAACGGCGCGTTGTGGTCGATCGTTTAGGTCGAGTTGTTGAGGATGTTGCTATTGAGCAAGAACCACAAAATGGAAAAGATTTACAGTTGTCCATTGATAGCAAGATTCAATATCTTGCCTATAACGCCGTCAAGAGTGCGGTTGAGCAGCATCATGCTAAAGCAGGTGGGGCAGTCGTTTTAGATACTCAAACTGGGGAGATCTTGGCTTTAGCGAATTACCCAAGCTATAACCCGAATGATCGTCGTAATTTGACAGGCGAGCAACTTCGCAATCGCGTGCTCACCGATACTTTTGAGCCTGGCTCAACGATAAAACCTTTCACAATTTCAACGGCATTAGAGAAGGGTGCTATCACTCCCAATACCAATATGGTTATCGGTGCGAGTTATTTGATTGGCCCTAAACCGATTACGGATACCCATCCCTATGGAAATCTAACGGTCTCACAAGTGATCCAAAAATCAAGCAATATTGGAACGGCCAAAATTGCGATGAATAATCTCTCGCCTGAAGAGATGTGGAATATGTATACAGCCGTTGGTTTTGGCCAGGCCCCCAAGATTGGTTTTCCTGGTTCCGTATCTGGAACATTGCATCCCTATCAAAAATGGGTTCCATCCGATCAGGCGCGCATTGCATTTGGTTATGGAATCTCTGCATCGCTATTTCAGGTTGCACGCGCTTACACCATTTTTGCGCGTGACGGAGAGCTAGTTCCTTTGACGATACAGCGCAGCTCAGAAGTTAAGCCAGGTGTAAGAGTGATTTCTGCCAAAACTGCGATTGAGATGCGCAGCATGCTCGAGACAGTAACTGAACCAGGTGGTACAGCCGTCAAAGCTCAAGCAGATGGTTATCGGGTTGGTGGCAAAACTGGTACAGCACATAAGTTGGTTGGTAAAGGTTATGGTAATTCTTATCGTGCTTATTTTGCCGGCATTGCACCGATCAGTTCGCCACGAATTGTCGTGGCCGTGATGGTTGATGAGCCCACTGGCGGTAGTCACTATGGTGGTGATGTTGCGGCCCCTGTGTTCTCAACCATTGTGAGTGAGACTTTGAGAACCTTGAATGTCTTACCCGATGCCAATATTAAGCAAATGGTATCTGATGATGTAAAGCCTCCTGTTGAGAATCAGGCAACAGGACTAAAAGCTCAACAAGTGGTTTTGAAAAGATGAGGGTGGCAGTGCATATTGAACCCAATCACTTGATTGAGCATTTACAAAAAATGGTAGCTCCCGCCGCCAAGATTAAAAGCGATAGTCGACAAATCAAATTAGGCGATATCTTTTTTGCCTATCCCGTTGGTCATGGCAAGGCACTTCGTGATGGTCGACTATATATCGCTGCGGCTCTTGAGGGTGGTGCTAAAGCAGTGGTTTATGACCCGACTGACATGGATGATCAGTTTGAAGATTACCCACAATGCTTTGCAGTTCAGAATCTAGCAAAATATGCAGGAGTTGTCAGTGCGCAGTGGTATGGCAACCCCAGTCTCGATCTCAATGTAGTTGGGGTTACTGGCACCAATGGGAAGACGAGTATTACCCAGTGGATTGCTCAGGCTCTAGATACTCCCACTCAGCGTGCAGCTGTGATTGGCACACTAGGAGCGGGGCTGTCGGGTTCCTTAATTCAGACGGGGTATACGACCCCAGATGCGCCAACATTGCAGACGCAGTTAAGTAGCTTGCGTGATCAAGGTGCCAAACAATTGGCCATTGAAGTCTCTTCTCATGCTTTAGATCAAGAGCGTATTGCCGGACTCAATATAAATTGCGCAGTATTTAGCAATTTGAGTCAAGATCATTTGGACTATCACGCCAATATGGGAGAGTATGCCCAGGCAAAAGCCAAATTATTTACGCAGCCCGGCTTAAAAAATGTTGTTCTGAACATGGATGATCCTTTTGGAAGAGAGCTTGCAATGCAAGCACTCACTAGGAATACCGTTAATGTTTGGGGCTACGGATTAGATCAAAGCACCTTTCAGGGTTTTGAAAAATTTGGCGACCGTTTGCAGCGGGTACACGCTAAAGACTTGGTCATGAATAGCAATGGCTATGACGCCGTATTTGTTTATGAAGGTCATGGCTCACAAGCGCTCCATATTCCTGTGATCGGAGAATTTAATGTCAGCAATTGTTTGGCAGTCTTTGCTGTTTTACTCAGCCAAGGTTTGGGTATTGCAGAAGCTAGCAAGCGAATTAGTAAATTAAAACCCGTCATAGGTCGTATGGAGTTAGTTCAGCTCAATAAAGCTGGGCCATTGGTGATCGTTGATTACGCTCATACCCCAGATGCCTTAGAAAAAGTGCTCAATACCTTGCGCCCCATTGCGGATCAACGTCAGGGTAAGCTCTGGTGCGTCTTTGGTTGTGGCGGCGATCGTGATATCAACAAGCGTCCACAGATGGGACGAGTGGTAGAGCAATTTTCTGATGAAGTAATCATCACCAGCGATAACCCCAGATCAGAAGATCCTCATGCAATTATTGACATGATTCGCTCTGGAATGGGAGCGTCAGTAAGTAAAGCGCAAATTATTATCGATCGGGCTGCTGCCATTATGTCGGCTGTGCGTCATGCAAAAGAAGCGGATGTTGTGCTAGTGGCGGGTAAGGGGCATGAGTCGACCCAGGAAATTAACGGTAAGAAATTTGACTTCTCTGATCAAGAGCACATTCTTTTAGCGGCAGGAGGGGTGATCTGATGCACGCGATGACCAATCTTGCAGAAATTCATCAAATGCTACCCGGTAGCGAATTACTGAATATTACTCTTGAGAAATCTCATGAAGTCAGTGTTTCTGGGATCAGTAGTGATACCAGAAAAATACAGCCAGGCGAATTTTTTATTGCCTTAAGTGGTGAGCATTTTGATGCACATCAGTTTTTAGGAGAGATTGCAAAATCTGCTGCCAGTGCTGCCATGATTAGCAATCCAAGTCAGTGCCCAGAGAATTTAGCGGCGGTATGTGTCACAGACACTCGAGAAGGTCTTGGTCAACTGGCTAAAGCATGGAGAGCAAAGCATCCCATTCCTCTTGCACTAGTTGCTGGCAGTAATGGTAAGACCACCGTTAAAGAAATGATTGCTGCAATATTTAGAAGTGCTGTGGGTGAGCCCGCAACCTTAGTAACCCAAGGTAATCTCAATAATGACATTGGATTGCCATTAACCCTACTACGCCTGCGTTCATCTGATCATCTGGCGGTGATTGAGTTGGGCATGAATCATCCTGGTGAAACTGCTGAGTTAGCAGCGATTGCCCAAGCAAATATTGCACTGATTAATAATGCACAACGAGAGCACCAAGAGTTTATGGCCAGTGTTGCCGCCGTAGCTCAAGAGCACTCTGACGTATTAAAAGCATTGCCATTGAATGGTGTAGCGGTCTTTCCAGCCGATTCTGAATTCAGTTCCTTATGGAAAAAAGTAGCAGGTGCCCGCAAGGTGATTGATTTTGCACTTTCTGCTCCAGCTGCAGTTTCGGGAGTTTTGTTGGGCAATGGGCATTTACAAATCAACACAGACAATGGATCCATTGAAGTTCAATTGAAAACTCTGGGTCTACACAATGCTAGCAATGCCCTTGCTGCAGCAGCAGTAGCTTTAGCAGCCAATCTCAGTCTAGAAAATATTCAAAACGGTTTAGAAGCCTTCTCCCCAGTGAGTGGTCGGATGCAGTCCAGTCAATTGAATGCACAGTTCACCTTAATTGACGATAGTTATAACGCGAATCCAGATTCTGTTCGTGCAGCCATCGATGCTTTAAAGCAAACGAGCGGAGCTAGTTGGCTAGTGTTGGGCGATATGGGTGAAGTGGGAGAGCAAGGCCCTGCATTTCATCATGAGGTAGGGGTCTACGCTGCACAGCAAGGCATTGATCAATTATTTGCGATTGGAGAGCAGTCTCAATTAGCAGTTCAGGGTTTCAATGAGAGTAAACAAAAGCACCAGCTGGATTCGCGTGCTAAGCACTTTGCAGAGTTAGACAATTTACAAGCAGATCTGACTCTCGCATTAAAAACAAAATGCACTGAGACTGCAGAAAAAATTCATATTTTGGTTAAAGGTTCCCGGTTTATGCGTATGGAGCGAGTCGTAAAAGCCTTGCAAGAGGAGGCCAATACATGTTCTTAATCTTGGCGCAATGGTTACAAGACGATCTGGGTTTCTTGCGGGTCTTTAACTACATTACTTTCCGCGCTGTGATGGCTACGTTAACAGCCCTATTAATTGGTTTGATTTCGGGCCCTTGGGTGATTCGCAAATTAACAGCGTTAAAAATGGGTCAATCTGTTCGAAGCGACGGACCACAAAGCCACTTGGTGAAGACCGGGACACCCACGATGGGTGGAGTCCTCATTTTGTTGGGAATTTTTATCTCCTGTATTTTGTGGGCAGATTTAACGAACCGCTTTATCTGGATCGTGATGATTGTGACTTTTGGATTTGGTGTAGTGGGCTGGGTTGATGATTACCGTAAGGTTGCACGTAAAGATCCCAAGGGAATGAGTTCAAGAGAAAAATTCTTTTGGCAGACCCTGATTGGATTATTTGCAGCAATCTATCTGGCATTCTCAGTTTCAGAAATCAACAATCTCAAAGTCCTGCAATTGTTTCTAGACTGGCTCCGTAGCGGGTTTGCGCTAGATCTTCCAGCGAAGACAAACTTGTTATTGCCATTCATGAAAGAGGTGAGCTATCCCTTGGGCATGATGGGCTTCATTATCTTGAGTTATTTTGTGATCGTAGGTAGCAGTAATGCCGTCAATCTCACGGATGGTCTCGATGGGTTAGTGATCATGCCGGTGATCTTAGTTGGTGCTGCCCTGGGCGCATTTGCCTATGTCATGGGTAATGCAATCTATGCAAAATATTTGCTTTTTCCATACATACCTGGCGCTGGCGAGTTAATGATCTTTTGTGGCGCAATGGGTGGCGCGGGATTGGCATTCCTTTGGTACAACACTCATCCTGCACAAGTCTTCATGGGAGATGTTGGTGCGCTTGCCCTGGGCGGTGCTCTAGGAACTATTGCTGTAATTGTCCGTCAGGAGATTGTTCTTTTCGTCATGGGCGGAATTTTTGTTGCAGAAACATTCTCAGTGATGCTCCAAGTATTTTGGTTCAAGTACACCAAAAAAAGATATGGTGAAGGTCGGCGTATTTTTCGGATGGCGCCACTACATCATCACTTTGAGTTGGGCGGCTGGAAAGAAACGCAAGTGGTAGTGCGTTTTTGGATTATCACCATCCTGTTGGTGTTAGTTGGCTTATCAAGCCTGAAATTACGGTAAGCCGAGAATCCTATGTTGAATATTCAAAACCCTTTTGCCAACCCTAAAGTGACTGAAGATTCGGTCACAAAGACCCCAAGTCATTTTTTAATTTTAGGCTTAGGTGAGTCTGGCGTAGCAATGGCGAAATGGTGCTTGCGTAATGGCGCAAAGGTTTGTTTAGCAGACACACGTAATCCTGAGAAATTTTCAGAGCAGCAAAAAGCGTGGTTAGCCGAGCTTGAGCAGGCAGGTTTGCAGGATGTCCAATACGGTCCTTTGGCTAATGACTTGCTAAAAGAAGTTGATGTTATTGGCATCAGCCCTGGTTTATCACCAATTCAAGAGCCTATTCAATCTTTCTTAGCAACAGCGCAGCAAAGTAATGTTGAAGTGTGGAGTGAGATAGAGTTTTTTGCCCGCGCGATTGCAGCGATGGCTCTAATCCAAGAAGATGGTCTGCCTGCCTATATTCCAAAGGTACTGGCTATTACAGGGACGAATGGCAAAACCACAACTACTGCATTAACAGGTCAACTCTGTGAGCGGGCCGGTAAGAAGGTAGCGGTCGCTGGCAACATCAGCCCTGCTGCTCTTGATAAGCTTCAGCTATGTCTAAACGAGGCAGATCAGTTCAGCGATATGCCTGATGTATGGGTATTGGAATTGTCGAGCTTTCAGTTGTTATTCACATCTAGTTTGAATGCGACTGCGGCGACTGTTCTCAATATCACTCAGGATCATTTGGATTGGCATGGTGATATGCAGTCATATGCTCATGCAAAAGCACGAATTTTTGGGTCTGACTCTATTTGTATCTTGAATCGTGATGATTCTCTTGTGCTCGATTTGCTCTCTGAAGAAGAGAAGCTCAATAGATCGGTTATAACCTTTGGTTCTGGACGTCCAGATGAGCAGGGTGCATTTGGTATTGAGCGAGATTTGCGTGCTGGCGGGATTGATTGGTTAGTGTGGGCTGAGGTCGATGAGAATCAAGAGCCAAAACCCAAGCGCCGTCGTAAATCGGTCACTCCAGATGATGAAGAAGAATTGCGACTCAAGCGTTTAATACCAGCCGATGCGCTGAAAATTCGGGGACGTCATAATGCTCTCAATGCTTTAGCTGCACTGGCTCTAGCCCGTTCCGCAGGTTTACCAATGAGTCTGCTGTTGCATGGTTTACGAGATTACGAGGGCGAGCCTCATCGTGTACAAAGTATTGGCATCGTTGCTGATGTTGAGTATGTTGATGACAGCAAAGGCACCAATGTTGGTGCCACAGTGGCAGCATTAAATGGCCTAGCGAATAACGAGTCTAGAAAAAGAATCTGGTTGATTGCCGGTGGGGATGGTAAAGGCCAAGATTTTTCGCCACTTCGCGAACCTGCACTGCGTTTTATCAAAGGCGCTTTTTTAATTGGCAAAGATGCAAACCTCATTGCAGATGCGCTCGGTAATGAGGTTTCTTGCACTATCAGTGAGACACTAGCTAATGCAGTTCATCAAGCGGCTCATCAAGCCCAATCTGGCGATATTGTTTTGTTATCTCCCGCCTGTGCCAGCTTTGATCAGTTCAAAGATTACATCGCGCGTGCAGATGCTTTTGTATCCGAAGTGGCTGAATTAGGTATGCAGATCGATGGAGTTCATGTATGAGCTTAAAAGATAAGTTATTTCCTGATAATCGTTTAGGGCTCGATCGCTTCTGGAGTTTTTCTCGCGGTGGAATTAATAATTTCCGGAGCGGCTTAAGAGACGCTGTCTCAGGGGTTGAGCAGACCCGCTCTCGTATGATGGAGTATGACCAATTATTAGTTTGGGCAGTACTATCGCTCACGCTGATTGGTTTGGTGATGGTTTACTCGGCATCGATCACTTTAGCTGATGGGCCAAAATACTCAAGCTATAGCAGTAATCACTTTTTGATCCGGCATTTAATTTCTTTGGCAATTGCTCTTGGTGTTGGTATCTGGGCATTTAAGATTCCAAGCAAGGTTTGGGATCGTTACTCACCGATTATTTTTGGTGTAACGCTGCTGTTATTAGTAGCAGTTCTGATTCCCGGGCTTGGTAAGGGTGTGAATGGAGCAAAGCGCTGGATTCCACTAGGATTAATGAACTTCCAGCCGTCTGAACTCATGAAGTTTGCTACGGTAATCTTTGCGGCAACCTATACCGTTCAACGCCAGGAGCATTTGCATACATTTATCAAGGGCATGTTACCGATGGGTATTGCAGTGGCTCTAGTTGGCGCACTGTTAATGCTTGAGCCCGATATGGGCGCGTTTATTGTGGTTGCCCTGATTGCTTTCGGCATTCTCTTCCTCGGTGGAATCAATGCCAAATTATTTGGAGGCTTAGTCTTAGTTGGGATTACGAGTGCCTCCACCATCATTGCATTATCTCCATTCCGACGTGGACGCATTCTGGCTTTTATGGATCCATGGCAGGTAGATAACGCCGCTAATAAGGGCTACCAGCTCACTCACTCTTTGATGGCTTTCGGACGTGGCGAATGGTTTGGTACTGGTTTGGGTGGCAGCGTCGAAAAACTCCATTACCTTCCTGAAGCGCACACCGATTTTATTTTGGCAGTCATTGGCGAGGAGCTCGGGTTTGTTGGTGTACTCGTGATGATCTTCTTGTTTTACTGGATAGTGCGCCGCTCGTTCATGATCGGCCGTACCGCACTGCAATTGGATCGAAGCTTTGCAGGTTTAGCTGCGAAGGGAGTAGGCATTTGGATTGGTTGGCAAGCCTTCATCAATATGGGCGTGAATTTAGGACTCCTTCCAACTAAAGGTTTGACTCTCCCTTTAGTGAGCTATGGTGGCTCAGGAATATTGATGAATGCCATTGCGATCGCTATGCTGTTACGCATCGATTATGAAAATCGAGTCCTGATGCGGGGAGGAAAGCTGTGACCCAACCCTCGATCTTGGTGATGGCTGGTGGTACGGGAGGACATATCTTCCCTGGCCTAGCGGTTGCTCAATACCTGAGAGCCCATGGTTGGCAAGTTTCTTGGTTAGGTAACCAAAACGGCATGGAATACCGCCTTGTGAATGCTGCAAAGATATCTTTCGAGTCAGTAGATTTTGGTGGCTTGCGCGGTAAGGGACTAAAAGCTAAATTGATGTTGCCGATTAATTTGGTGCGAGCAAGTTTGCAGAGTTTCCAGATTATGCGTCGTCTCAAACCAAGCGTGGTCTTGGGTATGGGCGGCTATATTACTTTCCCAGGCGGTTTAGTTTCGGTACTCTTGAGACGACCATTAGTCTTGCATGAATCCAACTCCATCCCTGGCAGCGCTAATCGTGCCCTCGCAAAGATCGCGAGAAAAACCTTGACCGGTTTTCCAAATACGATGTCAGATGCTGAGTGGGTAGGAAATCCCATACGTCAAGATTTTGATCGGCTAGCTTCTCCTGTAGAACGCTACAGCGTACGGCAAGGCCCCTTATCTATTTTGGTAGTAGGCGGCAGCTTGGGTGCTGCAGCTCTAAATCAAGCAGTGCCAGCAGCCCTGGCTTTAATACCCGCAAGCTCTCGACCAAAGGTAATTCATCAGGCGGGTGAGAAGCATCTTCAAGATCTTGAGTATTTATATTCAAGCCTGGGAGTGCAGGCAGATATCCGCAGTTTTATTGACGACATGCCTACTGCTTATGCGAATGCAGATCTTGTGATCTGTCGCTCAGGTGCAATGACAATTTCAGAATTGGCAGCAGCAGGGGTAGCCTCTTGTTTGGTTCCGTTTCCATTTGCCATTGATGATCATCAAACTGCTAATGCCCGTTTCTTAGCAGATGCTCATGCAGCAATCTTGTTGCCACAAACCCAACTAAATCCAGATGACTTGGCTCAAATGATTCAGGGAGTGAGCCGCGATGCTTTACTAAAGATGGCGGAGCACGCTCATGCCTTAGCTAAACCACAAGCTACAGTTCGGGTTGCTCAAGTATGTGCAGAAGCTGCGGGGGTGGTGCTATGAAGCATATCGTTCAACAAATTCATTTCATTGGTATCGGCGGCGCTGGTATGAGTGGTATTGCTGAGGTACTTCTCAATTTAGGTTATCAAGTATCAGGTTCTGACTTAGCGGAGAGTGTATCTACTCGGCGCTTGAAGGCATTGGGCGCAGTCATTCACATTGGACATGATCCAAAAAATATTGGTACAGCAGAAGCAGTTGTGATTTCAACTGCAGTTGCTGGTAATAACCCCGAAGTGCTTGCAGCACGTGCAGCCAAAATTCCAGTGATTCAGCGCGCAGTGATGCTAGGTGAATTAATGCGTCTCAAGCAGGGTATTGCGATCGCTGGAACGCACGGTAAAACAACTACCACCAGTTTGGTGGCCTCCGTTCTAGCAGAGGGTGGCTTAGATCCGACTTTTGTGATTGGTGGGAAATTAAATTCTGCTGGTGCAAATGCGCGCTTAGGACAGGGTGACTTTATTGTGGTTGAAGCAGATGAGTCTGATGCTTCTTTCTTGCAGCTCTTCCCCGCAATGGAAGTGGTGACGAATATCGATGCTGACCACATGGATACCTACCAACATGATATGGCTCGCCTGAAACAGGCATTTGTGCAATTTATTCAGCGCATGCCATTCTATGGAGTAGCGGTACTCTGTATTGATGATGCCAATGTTCGTGACATCATTCCATTTGTTTCTCAGCCAGTTTTACGATATGGCTTATCTGATGATGCGGATATTCGTGCAACTGATGTGCGTGCAGAAGGAACATCAATGCGCTTTACAGTGGAGCGCCGGACAGTCAGAAGACACGGCAATAAGCCGGGCCCACTCCAGATTTCTTTAAATCTACCGGGTCTACACAATGTCAGAAATGCCTTGGCAGCGATTGGTATTGCAACTGAACTTGGCGTAAGTGACCAAGCCATTGTCAAAGCCCTATCCGAATTTAGTGGCGTAGGCCGTCGCTTCCAACGCTATGGCGAAATCCCGCTTGCCAGTGGAGGTAGCTTTACCTTGATTGATGACTATGGTCATCACCCCGTTGAAATGGCTGCCACTTTATCGGCAGCAAGAGGGGCTTATCCTGATCGTCGTTTAGTACTGGCTTTCCAGCCACATCGATTCACCAGAACCCGTGATTGCTTTGGTGAGTTTGTCCAAGTCCTGAAAAATTTTGATGCACTCGTATTGACTGAAGTCTATCCTGCAGGAGAGGCTAAGATTCCTGGGGCAGATGGTAAGAGCCTATTAAAAGCAGTAGTAACAGAAGCGGGTACTCAAAATGCTGATTTAGATCCTAAACAGACGGCTTTTGCGAGCACCATTCTTGAGATGCCAGAAAAAATTACTGGTCTTCTGCGTGATGGTGATGTCTTAATTACGATGGGGGCAGGCTCCATTTCCAATTTGTCGCATGTGCTAGCGGAGGCTAAGCATGCATAGTCAATGGGGTCAACGCGTTCATCGTGAGCTAGCCACGCTCGATATCCAATCTTTAGGTCGAGTTGGTGTATTGCTTGGCGGGCGTTCTGGCGAGCGAGAAATTTCATTGATGTCAGGTAATGGTGTTTTAGAAGCCCTGCATTTAAAAGGAGTAGATGCACATCCTTTTGATCCTGGACTTCGATCCCCCTCCGAACTAGTGCAAGAAAAATTTGAACGCGTCTTTATCTCGTTACATGGACGATATGGCGAAGATGGAACTATTCAAGGCTTACTTGAGCTCTTAAATATCCCTTATACGGGAAGCGGCGTCCTTGCCTCAGCATTATCAATTGACAAAATCGTGACTAAACAAGTGTGGCTCAGTAATGGATTAGCGACACCAGCGTTTGTTGAGTTAACCGCTAATAGTAATTGGGATTCGGTAGCAGAAAAATTAGGCTTACCTCTGATTGTGAAGCCTGCACATGAGGGCTCATCTTTAGGTTTAACAAAGGTGAGGAAGGTCAGTGATTTACCGGCAGCTTACGAGTTAGCAGCAAAGATTGATACTAAGATCATTGCCGAAACTTGCATCATCGGAGATGAGCTAACCTGTCCATTAGTGGGAGAGGGCGCTAGTACTGAAGCTCTGCCTGTAATCAAAATTGTCCCGCCGGATGCTAACTATGATTTTCATCATAAGTACTTTTCGGACGAAACAAAATATTTATGCCCAACAGGCCTGCCCGAAGAGATCAATCTTGCTGTGCAGAATTTGGCTCTTGCTGCTTATAAAGCCCTCGGTTGCCGGACTTGGGGTCGGGCAGATGTGATGATCGATCAGAAGACTGGCAAGCCCTACTTGCTGGAAATGAATACCTCCCCCGGGATGACCTCCCATTCATTGGTCCCGATGGCTGCCAAAGCTGCTGGTATCGAGTATGCAGATTTAGTGCTTTGGATATTGAGCCAGACTCTAAAACAAGAGGGGGTTACAAAAGCATGAGTCGCTTCCTACAACAGTTTGGCAATTTCTTTGCTTTTGCAATGTCTCCGATCTGGAATCACCCAGAGAGAATGCAAAAGTTAAGCCGTCTCTTGACTCGTTGTTTTGTAGTGATGCTAGTGATTGGTATTTTGGTTTGGCTAAGTCAGCGTCCAGTTTTTGTGCTTAAACAAGTTCAAATTGAGCCTGTGGCAGGTCAAACCTTGCAACACATTAATAAAGCGATTGTGAAGCAAGAAGTGCTTGAGACCGTTCAAGGAAATTTCTTCAGCGTCAAACTTGAAGATGTGAAGAAGGGCTTTGAGTCTATGCCATGGGTTCGCCACGCCAATGTACGTCGTATTTGGCCTAATGGCCTAGTAGTCAGTATTGAAGAACAGAAAGCCTTTGGTACATGGGGTGGAGCCGATAGTCATCAGCTAATCAATACTCATGGAGAAATCTTTAGCGGACGTACTTCAGAGCTTCCAGAAGATACCCAGTTGATTGATTTTCGTGGGCCGAGCGATGCTGGCCAAGAGGTGATGCGTTTATATGAGAAAGCCAACGCTTGGTTTAAGCCTTGGAATGCAGAAATTAGCTCGCTAACCTTATCGGATCGATATGCATGGCATGTCAAGCTATCCAACGGGATGAGAGTGGAATTTGGGCGCGACGAAGAAAGTTCAGACAAAAACTTAACGGAGGAACGAGTTGCGCGACTCTTTAAATATTGGCCTCAGGTCCAAGATAAGTGGGCTAATCGAGTAGATGCAATCGACCTACGTTACGCCAATGGTTTTGCAGTTCACTTAGCTTCTGTCAGTATCAAAACGAATGATCTAAATGGAAAAAAGTGAGCTTAAGCAATGAATATATTCATGAGGAATTGGAATGAGTAAGGACAATCGCGATTTATTGGTCGGGTTAGATATTGGCACCTCCAAGGTAGTTGCCTTGGTTGCTGAGTTAGCGCCTGATGGCCAGTTCAATGTAGTCGGAGTTGGTCAAACCGTTTCAAAAGGTTTGAAAAAAGGCGTTGTGGTGAATATTGAGGCAACCGTGCAGTCGATTCAGAAGGCGCTGGAAGAAGCCGAGGTCATGGCTGATCGTCAAATTGCACAAGTCTTCACTGGCATCGCTGGAAATCACATCATTAGCTTTAATTCGAGTGGCATGGTAGCTATTCGTGATAAAGAGGTGAGCGAAGGTGATGTAGAGCGGGTTCTCGAAACTGCTAAGGCGATCAATATTCCGACAGATCAACAAATTCTGCACATCCTAGTTCAGGAATTCATCATCGATGGTCAAGAGGATGTGCGTGAACCGATTGGTATGAGTGGTCTGCGTCTCGAAGTCAAAGTCCACATTGTTACTGGCGCTGTGAGTGCTGCTCAGAATATTGTGAAGTGTGTACGTCGCTGCGGTTTAGAGGTAAATGATTTAATTTTGCAACCTTTGGCTTCTAGTTTGGCGGTACTCACTGAAGACGAAAAAGAGTTAGGTGTTGTTTTGGTAGATATTGGTGGCGGCACTACGGATATTGCAATCTATTGCCAAGGTTCCATTCGCCACACTGCAGTGATTCCTATCGCCGGTGACCAAATTACCAATGACATTGCGATGGCACTTCGCACGCCAACCATCGATGCTGAAGACTTGAAGATTCAATACGGTATTGCGCGTCAAGATATGGCCGATCCAGCGGCAATGATTGATGTACCCGGTGTTGGTGATAGAGAGCCACGCCCGATGTCTAAGCAGGCATTAGCAGCAGTTATTGAGCCTCGGGTTGAGGAGTTGTTCACATTAGTCCGTGGTGTCGTTCGCGAATCTGGCTATGAAGATATGGTTTCTTCTGGAATTGTTTTGACCGGTGGCACAGCTTTGATGCCAGGCATGGTTGAGCTTGCAGAGCAAGTATTTTTACGTCCTACTCGAGTGGGGACTCCTGAATATCGTGGCCATCTTCATGAAGTTTTGAGAAGCCCTCGTTTTGCTACCAGCATTGGTTTGCTGATGGAAGGTCAGGCTCAGTTATTACGTGGTCGTCGCGTCTCGCAATCTGGAGCATTACAGAGTGTGGTGTCGCGCATGAAGGAATGGTTTGCAGGAAATTTTTAAGTTGTTTTTCGTCGTCGTCAATGTAGTAAGTTTTTTACCTAGGAGGGTATATGGAATTTGAAATGTTAGATCAAGAAACAGCCGGTAAAACTATTATTAAGGTAGTTGGAGTCGGTGGCGCTGGTGGCAATGCTGTCCAGCATATGATTCGTCGCGGTGTAGATGGCGTAGAGTTTATTTGCATGAACACCGATGCTGGCGCGTTACAGCGTTCTGAGGCATCTGTGAATTTGCAACTAGGCTCTAGCGGTCTGGGAGCTGGGGCAAAACCAGAAATTGGTGCAGCCTCCGCTGAAGAAGCCCGTGCTCGCATTGCTGATGTATTACAAGGTGCCCACATGGTATTCATCACCGCGGGTATGGGTGGTGGTACCGGGACTGGCGCTGCTCCTGTGGTTGCCCAAGTTGCAAAAGAGATGGGTATTTTGACAGTTGGTGTCATTAGTAAGCCATTCGATTTTGAGGGTGTTAAGCGCTTGAAGGTTGCTGAGAACGGTGCAAGCGAACTAGAGAATCATGTGGACTCACTCATTGTGGTTCTGAATGAAAAGCTATTTGAAGTGATGGGTGAAGATGCAGAGTTTGATAAAGCTTTTGCTTGTGCGGACGATGTATTGCATAACGCGGTGTCTGGTATTGCCGAGATCATCAATGTTCAAGGTTTAATTAACGTTGACTTTGAGGACGTAAAGACCGTGATGGGCGAGCAAGGCAAGGCCATGATGGGAACTGCAACTGTTTCTGGAATGGATCGTGCACGTTTAGCTGCTGAAGCGGCAGTTGCCTCACCATTACTTGAGGGTGTTGATTTATCTGGTGCCCGTGGCGTCTTGGTCAACATTACTGCTAGCCGTTCCTTAAAGTTGTCAGAGACACGCGAAGTGATGGCTGCAATTCGTGGCTACGCTGCAGACGATGCTACCGTGATTTTCGGTACCGTATATGACGATAGCTTGGGCGATGCTCTTCGTGTAACTGTGGTTGCGACTGGTTTGAATAATCCCCTAGCACGTCAAAATAGCCAGCCTGAAGTCGTTTGGAGACAAGCTACGGGTACGCATGATGCTATGCCAACTATGGCCGATTTAAATAGTTTTGCTCCTGCCAGTCCTTCTGCGGCAATGAGTAAGGTAGGTTTAGATTCCGCTATGAATGTCTCAGCATCGATGCCAATGACTGGGTCTGCGCCTGCAATTCAGCCTGCTTCTGCAGGGGTTGATTACAGTCAATATGATCTGCCACGGGTTTTCAGAAATTCGCGTGAGACTGCTCCAGCACCGACTTTGGGTGCTGATAGCTCACCTCAAGCAAAAACCATGTTGGATAAAGGCACGGATTACTATGAGATTCCAGCCTTTTTACGTAAACAAGCAGACTAATTGACTGCTCAATACAATAGATAGTGCGCAATGCCAGCGCGGCGCCCCTCCGGACGACGAATCCCGCGCTAGCGCTGGCATACTCATTTACCACTACTTCTATTGATTTGGAGATCTCATGATTGCAGTCGGACAAAAATTACCAAACGCCACTCTCTATGAGTTCATTGAAGAGGCTACCGAAGGCTGTGCTTTGGGTCCAAATGCTTTCGAAGTTGAAAAGCTTACCGCTGGCAAGAAGATTGTGATCTTTGCCTTACCGGGTGCATTTACTCCCACCTGTTCTGCTCAGCATGTGCCGGGATATTTGGAGCACTACGATGCTATCAAGGCCAAGGGCGTGGATGAAATTTGGTGTGTTTCGGTCAATGATCCATTTGTGATGGGTGCTTGGGGCCGCGATCTAAAAGTAGGTAAAAAAATTCGGATGTTTGGTGATGGTAGTGCTGAGTTCACCAAAAAGTTAGGTATGGAATTTGATTTAATCTCACGTGGTTTGGGAGTACGTTCTCAACGTTATGCCATGATTGTGGACAATGGCGTAGTCAAAACATTAGATCTAGAAGCTCCAGGTAAGTTTGTGGTGAGTGATGCTGCCTCTGTCTTGAAACAGCTGTAATTCAAATCTAATCCCAATCAAATAATGTTGAAGCAGCGTACGATTGCCTCCCCAGTAAAAACCGTTGGAATTGGTTTGCACTCGGGGCGTAAAGCAACCCTGACCATTAAGCCTGCGCCGGTAAATACGGGTATTCAGTTTGTTCGTATCGATACTCCAGAGCAAGCGCTTGTGCCAGCAACTGCTCTGGCAGTATGTGATACCAGGCTTGCTTCAGTTATTCAAAAGGATGGCGTCAAAGTTTCCACAGTTGAGCATTTACTTTCTGCATGCGCTGGTTTGGGATTAGATAATTTATTGATTGAAATTGATGGTGAAGAAGTGCCCATCATGGATGGTAGCGCTGCCTCTTTTTTATTCTTGATTGAGTCCGCTGGTATTGCTGAGCAAGAAGCCCCCCGGCAATTCTTGGTAATCAAAAAAATCATTGAAGTTCGGGAGGGTGACAAACTGGCACGCCTTGAGCCTTTCTTTGGTTTTAAGTTAGATTTCACAATAGACTTTAAGCATCCTGCAGTCGATAAAACAGGTCAGCGATTTGTGGTTGATTTTGCTGAGCATGCTTATCGAAGTGAAATAGGGCGTGCACGAACTTTTGGATTTGCCCACGAAGTGGAAGCTTTAAGAGAGATGGGCTTAGCGCGTGGTGGTAGTTTAGATAATGCGATTGTGTTGGATGAGCATCGCATCTTAAATAATGAAGAATTACGCTACGACGATGAGTTCGTGCGCCATAAGATTTTGGATGCGATTGGTGATCTCTACTTAATTGGTCACCCAATTGTGGGAGCTTATCTCGCTCAGAAATCGGGCCATGCACTCAATAACGCGCTCTTACGAAAATTGCTGGAGGATCCAAGTGCCTTCGAAATTCGCTCTTTTGCAGAAAATAACGCTCCTGCAGCCTATTCCCAAGAAAATCAGCCTCTCTTTTTCTGATCCGGCGGAATTATTTTCCGCTCAGTAAATGCTCAACCGCCTTACGCAACTCTGAATCCAAAGGCAATTTTTCTAGTAGATTCTGCCAAGATGCTCTGGCGACCGGATTAAAGCCTCGAGCACGAGTGGGTTGAGCTTCCCGAGGTTTCACCTCCCAGCCGCTTGTGGCAGGTTTCAGTCGAACTTTAATACTGGTGCAGGGGTAACCTCTTTTAGCTAAGCCATTGATTAGGCTCGGTAAAATCTGCTGCAAACGACTAGCAATACTCGCACTACCAACTAGTAAAAAAAGCTCATTTTGACCCCCAGAGCGCCAGCCAGCCTCTATTTTTGAGCTTAAGTTAGATAAATCTGCCTCTGCTAAGCACTGCCCTAATGCCGATTTGAGTTTGACCATATCTTCGGTTTTGGCCAAGATGCCTCCAAGACCGTGGGAGTCTTTTAGATAGTCCTGCCACTCAAGAGCCTGCTTCTTCGAGTGGGATTTAGGGGGCTGGTTCATGAAATCAGTGTATTCGGGTGATAAACTCAAGAGCTTAATTTTCTTCAATATCCCATGGTAATCGGTCTTCTTAAAACCCTGGTCGGCAGTCGTAACGACCGCCTCTTAAAACAGTACCGCAAAGTCGTTGCTAAGGTTGGTGCATTTGAGCCAGCGATGCAGTCTTTGGATGATGCTACGCTTCAGGCTAAAACTGCTGAATTCAAAGCACGCTTAAGTGCTGGCGAGTCAATTGACGATATCGCAGCAGAGGCTTTTGCAGTCGTTCGCGAAGCCAGCGCACGCATTATGAAAATGCGTCACTTTGATTCTCAATTGATGGGTGGCCTTGCTTTGCATCAAGGCAAGATCGCGGAGATGGGAACGGGTGAGGGTAAGACTCTCACTGCAACTCTGCCAGTCTATCTCAATGCATTAACGGGTAAGGGCGTACATGTCGTGACCGTGAATGATTACTTGGCACAACGTGATGCTGAGTGGATGTCGAAGCTTTACAGCTTCCTGGGCATGACCGTTGGCGTGAACTTATCTCAGATGGATCATGAGTCTAAGAAAAAAGCGTATGCATCCGACATTACCTACGGCACAAATAATGAGTTTGGTTTTGACTATCTGCGCGACAACATGGTTCAGGACCTGGATCAAAAAGTGCAACGTGGCTTAGCTTATGCGATCGTGGACGAGGTTGATTCGATCTTAATTGATGAGGCCAGAACGCCTTTGATCATTTCTGGGCAGGCGGAAGACCATACTGATTTATATATCAAGATCAATGCCCTGCCAGCCCGCTTAGAGCGCCAGATTGGTGAAGAAAAGGCAGACGGTACTGGTGTGGAAGTACCCGGCGATTACTGGGTTGATGAAAAGTCGCACCAGGTATATCTCACTGAGCAGGGTCACGATAAAGCTGAAGTTATCTTGGTCGAGCTAGGAGCGCTCACAGACGGTGACTCCTTATATGCGCCACAAAATATTAGCTTGATGCATCACGTCTATGCGGCATTACGGGCGCACTCTCTTTATCATCGAGATCAACAGTACGTTGTCCAAAATAATGAAGTCATCATCGTTGATGAATTTACGGGTCGACTCATGCAGGGTCGACGTTGGGGTGAGGGCTTGCATCAAGCAGTTGAGGCTAAAGAAGGCGTTCAGATTCAGAATGAGAATCAAACTCTAGCTACCATTACTTTCCAAAATTATTTCCGAATGTACGGCAAGTTAGCAGGTATGACAGGAACCGCTGACACTGAAGCCTACGAGTTCAAAGAAATCTACAACTTGGAAACCGTTGTGATTCCGCCCAATCGGATTAGTCAACGTAAAGATCGTCAAGATCAGATCTTTAAATCTTCACGCGAGCGCTACGATGCCGTGGTTAAAGACATTCTGGATTGCTATGAGCGTCAACAGCCGGTATTAGTTGGTACTACCTCAATTGAGAACTCTGAACTCATTGCGCAATTGCTGACTCAGAAGAAGTTACCGCATCAAGTCTTGAATGCGAAGCAACACGCTCGAGAAGCTGAAATTATTGCCCAAGCTGGTAGACCAAAGATGATTACGATTGCGACCAATATGGCTGGTCGAGGTACCGACATCGTCTTGGGTGGCAATGTCGAGAAACAATCTGCTCTCATCAATGAAGACACCTCACTATCTGCCCAAGAAAAAGCGAGCAAGATTCAGAAGCTCCAAGACGAGTGGCAAAGTCTGCACGACTTAGTCCTGAATGCCGGTGGCTTGCACATCATTGGTACAGAGCGTCATGAAAGTCGCCGCATTGATAATCAACTGCGTGGACGTTCAGGACGTCAGGGTGATCCAGGTTCATCCCGTTTTTATCTATCTTTAGATGATCCATTGCTCCGTATTTTTGCAGGTGACCGTCTTCGTGCAGTGATGGAGCGTCTTAAGATGCCTGATGGCGAACCGATTGAGGCTGGCATGGTCACGCGTTCGATTGAATCTGCTCAGCGTAAGGTAGAGGGTCGAAACTTTGATATTCGCAAGCAATTGCTTGAATATGATGATGTGGCAAATGATCAGCGTAAAGAAACTTACCGTCTGCGCAATGAAGTACTTGAGAGTGGTGATATTGGTGAGCTCATTGCTAATTTACGTGAAGATGTGGTTCGTGAGATCTGTGCCACCTATGTCCCACCACAATCGATGGAAGAGCAGTGGGATTTGCCTGCCCTTGAGAATGTTTTAGCAAGTGAATGGGGTTTAAGTCTCGATTTACAAAAATGGGTTGAAGCGGCCGAGACGGTTGAAGAGGAAGAAATTGTTGAGCGGGTGCTACTAGCTGCTCAAGAAGCCTACGACGCTAAGGTTACCTTATCTGGCCGCCCTTCTTTTGCAGGTTTTGAGCGCTCAGTATTGCTCTACAGTTTAGATACGCACTGGCGTGAACATCTCGCCGCATTGGATCATTTGCGTCAAGGAATTAATCTACGCGGATATGCTCAAAAAGATCCTAAACAAGAATATCGTCGCGAAGCCTTTGAGCTCTATGGCGAGTTGCTTAACGTGATTAAGGGTGACGTCGTCAAAAATATTATGACGGTGGAAATACGAAGCGCTAGCGAGTTAGATAAAGCCTCTGAATCCATGAATGATGATTTGGCCAAGCTTTCTGATTTGCAGTATCAGCATGCTGATCCCGATCTGGAGGTAGCAGGTTCAACTGGCGATCGGGGAGCTGCAATTGAAATCATTCCTGCCCCAGTGAGAACTGGACCCAAGATCGGCCGTAATGACCCCTGCAGTTGCGGCAGTGGTAAGAAATATAAGAATTGCCACGGCGCCTTAAGTTAATCCCAGTTAATCTGTGTCATATTGAAAGCCTAGACTGAGTCTGGGCTTTTTTCTTGGTGAAATCCCTAGTCGAGTCCTTTGGCGACTATGGCATGATTTGATCTGATAACAATGCTATTTGTAATATAAATTCAATATTCATCGAGGAATAACAATGGGCACTACTTTTAATCTCAACGGCAAATCAGTCAATTTTGAGGGTGATCCTGAAACTCCAATTTTGTGGGTCTTAAGAGATCATTTGGATGTGACTAGCCCCAAATTTGGCTGTGGTGCAGCTTTATGTGGGGCTTGTACGGTGCATTTAGATGGCAGCGCGATTCGCTCTTGTTCTATGCCCGTTTCTGCGGCAGCTGGAAAAAATATCACTACTCTAGAAGGCCTTGCGCCCAAAATGGGTAGCGCCATACATGAGGCATGGGTTGAGTTTGATGTACCCCAGTGTGGATATTGCCAAACAGGACAAATGATGTCGGCCGCAGATTTGCTGACTCGAAATAAACATCCCAGTTCTGGTGATATCAAAAATGCCCTCAGTGGCAATATTTGTCGTTGCGGTACTTATGCGCGAATTGAAAAAGCAGTTAAACGTGCTGCTGATAAATTGGCTTAAGGAAAAAATATGAAAACGAATTCGGTAAAAAGCCCTTCACGTCGTCAATTTATTCAGCAGAGTGCAGCTACAACAGGCGCCTTTGTATTGGGCATGTACTTGCCTCTGACAAGCGATGCCGCAACCAATCCCGCAAGTCCTACCGTAGTAAATGCTTGGGTGCAAATAACGCCTGATAATCAGATCACACTCATTTGTGCTCGCTCTGAAATGGGTCAAGACGTGTATACCTCCATGCCTGCTTTGCTTGCTGAAGAATTAAATATTCCTTTATCCATGGTCAAGGTACAAATTGCTGGAGTCGCGCCGGTCTATATCAATGCCCTGTTGGGCGGCCAAATTACCGGTGGATCTTCATCCGTTCGCGAGGCCTTTGATAAATTGCGCACAGCTGGTGCCGCAACTCGAAGTGTATTAGTACAGGCGGCTGCTAATCGCTGGAGTGTTCCTGTATCTGAATGTAAGGCAATGAACGGTAAAGTGACTCACGCTGGCGGTAAATCAGCCACTTATGGAGCGCTGGCAGCTGAAGCAGCAACATTGCCGCTTCCTGAGAAACCAGTCCTTAAATCGCCAGCAAACTTTATGGTGATTGGCAAAGAGAGTATGCGGCGTTTGGATACGCCAGCAAAAGTTGCTGGCACTGCAGTTTTTGGTATTGACGTGAAGATTCCGGGGATGGCGATTGCGTCACTTGCTCAGTGTCCGGTGATTGGAGGCACTCCAACTAGCGTAGATAGTGCCGAAGCCATGAAAGTCTCAGGAGTGATTAAGGTAGTCCAAATCTCTGATGGTGTAGCGGTCTTAGCTAAAAACTTCTATGCCGCTCGCAAAGGTAGAGATGCTTTAAAGATCACCTGGAACGAAGGACTTGGGTCTACCATTAGTAATGCGGGTATGCGTAAGCAGCTTGAGTCTGGACTTGCAAAACCTGGGGCTGTGATTCAGGCGAAAGGTGATGCGACTGCTGCATTGGGCAATGGCAAGCAATTGAGTGCCCAGTACTTTATGCCCTACCTGGCGCACTCCACCATGGAGCCTGTGAACTGCTCCGCAGTGCTTGCAGATGGTAAGTGCACAATTATTGGTCCGATTCAGTTTCAACAAGGAGCTCAAGCAGTGGCAGCCGCCGCGACTGGCCTGAAGCCCGAGGATGTCACGGTAGAGACTACTTTCCTTGGCGGTGGTTTCGGGCGTAAGCTCGAGCTAGATTTTATTCGTCAAGCTGCTGAGATCGCCAAAGTATCAGGTATGCCGGTGAAGATGCTTTGGACTAAAGAAGACGATATTACACATGATTTTTACCGTCCAATGAGCGTTCATCAAATGGATGCAACCTTAAGTACGGATGGCAAGATTTCTGCATTGAAAACTAAAATGGTTTCTCAATCAGTAACAGCGAGAGCATTTCCAGCTTTTGTAAAAGATGGTAACGATCCTTTCATGGTGGAGGGTTCCGCAAATCTGACTTACGACATTCCGAACTTGGAAGTTCGTAATGTGATTGAAGAATCTGGAATTCGGGTGGGTTACTGGCGCTCTGTGAGTAATACTCTTAATGCCTTTGCTGTTGAGAGCTTTATGGATGAAGCTGCTAAAGCAGCTGGCAAGGACCCAGTAGCATTTAGACTGAGCGCTTTATCAAAGCAACCCAGGGCTGCCGCAGTCTTAAAGTTAGCCGCACAAAAATCGGGTTATCAAGCTGGTAGCAAGCGTTTTGGTGTAGCCCAGATGGAGTGCTATGGAACTTATTCTGCTTGTGTAGTTGAATTAGATCCCTATGCTGCAAGTACTTCAGTGAAAAAAATTACCTTTGTCTCTGATTGCGGAATTGCCATTCATCCTGATCAGGCGAGAGCTCAGCTCACAGGGGGTATTTTGTATGGATTGGGTGCCGCTCTCTATGATGAAATCACCATCGAGCAAGGCCGAGTTCAGCAGAGTAACTTTAATAACTACCCAAGCATCCGAATCAACCAAGCCCCGATCGTTGAGGTCTATCTGGTTCCAAGCCAGGAAACGCCGGGTGGTCTTGGCGAGGTTGGGGTACCCCTGGTTGCACCAGCTTTGGTCAATGCGATTGCGGCGGCAACTGGTAAGCGCATTCGGGAGTTACCGATTAAAGTCTAAAACATTCTGTTTAGAGTGAACGAGCGCGCCTTGAGTGGCGCGCTTCCTTTTTAAGCCTCATCTACAATAATCAAACTATGACCGTAAACCTACCGCTACCTCTCAGAAGTGAACTGCAGCCAGTCAAAGGCTTTCAGATGGGCATTGCAGAAGCAGGCATCAAGAGGGCAAATCGTAAAGATTTGCTTGTCATGACCTTGACGCCTGGCTCTCAGGTTGCAGGGGTGTTTACCTTGAACCGCTTCTGTGCAGCACCTGTACAAATTTGTCGAGAGCATCTGGCTCGTCATGGAGGTGCTGGAGATATTCGTGCCTTGGTAGTGAACACAGGTAATGCCAATGCTGGTACGGGCGAGAGTGGCATGAAGCATGCTCAGGAAACTTGCGTCGCTTTAGCAAAAGACTTGCAATTAAAGCCCGAACAAATACTGCCTTTCTCGACAGGTGTCATTTTGGAGCCTCTGCCGATTGAAAAAATCATCTCCGCCTTGCCTAAGGCAATTTCCAACTTAGGTGAGGATCACTGGTTTGATGCCGCAGAAGCGATCATGACTACAGATACTCAGCCCAAGGCTGCCTCACTTACCTTAACAACATCTGCTGGAAGTGCCACGCTTACGGGTATTTGTAAGGGTGCCGGGATGATTCATCCTAATATGGCAACGATGCTAGGATTTATTGCGACTGATGCTGGATTTGCTCCAGGTTTGTTGACCACGCTCACTAAAGAAGTGGCTGATCATTCGTTTAATGCTATTACGATTGATGGCGATACCTCAACCAATGATTCATTCATCATCATGGCCACTGGGCAATCAGGGATTCAGATTGCATCGGCACAAGACCCTAACTACGGCTTGCTAAAGGATGGGTTAATCGCCTTAGCTAGGCAATTGGCGCAAATGATTGTGCGCGATGGTGAGGGCGCTACTAAATTTATTACGATTGAAGTATTGGGCGGCAAGACTGAGCAAGAATGCAAAATGGTGGCTGAGGCTGTTGCCCACTCTCCTTTGGTGAAGACAGCTTTCTTTGCGAGTGACCCCAATTTAGGCCGTATCTTGGCAGCAATTGGTTATGCTGGCATTACCGACTTAGATGTTGGCCGAGTGCAGATGTGGCTTGGAGATGTTTGGGTTGCAAAGGATGGTGGAAGAAATCCTGCTTATCAAGAGGCTGATGGACAACGGGTCATGAAGGAGTCTGAGATCACGGTCAAAATTGATCTTGGGCGTGGTTCCGCTGCGCAAACGATGTGGACATGCGATCTATCTCATGACTACGTCTCAATTAATGCGGACTACCGCTCATAAGCTGATATGAACGATAAACTTGATAGGCTACTGAGCCATTTAGAAACTTTTTTACCGAAGCCACTTTCTGATGAGCAATGGAAATCGACTACTGCGTTTAGATGGCGTCGGAGGGATAGTATTTTTGGAAGTATTGGTTTTTTACAGCCAGTCAAGCATGTCTCAGATATCACTTTCGAAGATCTCCAAAATATTGATCGCCAACGTGATGCTATTCGCGACAACACTAAAAACTTTATCCAAAAAAAGCCAGCCAATAATATTTTGTTGACAGGCGCACGAGGTACCGGCAAATCCTCATTGATTAAGGCAAGCTTGCATGAGTTTGCTGCGCAAGGCTTGCGCTTAGTGGAAGTCGAAAAAGAGCATTTAGCAGACTTGGCCGATATTACAGATCTCTTAGCAGATCGCCCTGAGCGTTTCATCATTTTTTGTGATGATCTTTCTTTCGAAGATGGTGAGTCAGGATATAAGGCCATGAAATCCGCCCTCGACGGATCGGTATCTGCTCAGGTCGATAACATTTTGATATATGCGACCTCTAATCGTCGCCATTTATTGCCTGAGTACATGAAAGACAATGAAAGTTACTCGCACACTGATGATGGTGAACTTCATCCTGGTGAAGTGGTTGAAGAAAAAATCTCTCTTTCAGAACGTTTTGGTTTGTGGCTCTCTTTTTATCCGCCAAAGCAAGATGAATATCTCGCCATCGTGGCACATTGGCTCCAACATTTTGGACTTAATGCTCAGCAAATTGAAGCAGCCCGAGCTGAAGCCCTGGTCTGGGCCCTAGAGCGGGGCTCACGCTCTGGTCGTGTTGCGTGGCAATTTGCGAAACACTGGGCTGGTTCGCACGCATAAGTATTCAATGAATGACTGAAATCAATCGTCCAGTAACTGAGGTTGCTGCCGGAATCTTGATTAATCAGGATGGTAAATATCTATTAGGTCAACGTCCAGATGGCAAGCCTTATGCTGGCTATTGGGAGGTTCCGGGCGGAAAAATAGAGGCTGGTGAAACTGTGTTTGAAGCTCTCGGACGAGAGCTTCAGGAAGAGCTTGGAATTCATATTGATTCTTGCGAAGAATTCATGGTTCTTGAATATGATTATCCACATGCTTATGTCAGACTTCACGTTAATATCATTAGGGGTTGGCAAGGAGAGCCGATAGGCTGCGAGGGGCAGCAACTCTCTTGGCAAGATCTGCTTGCTGAGAAACCCAGTGTTGAACCTTTATTGCCAGCCGCTTGGCCGATGCTAGAAAAACTGAAATTGAGTCTGAGTTAGAACTGACAGAGTGTCAGCCTAAAGGGCACATCATCGTTCATGAGTTGCGCTTTTTTATCTCGATCGGCTTTCAGAAAACGAATCGATAACAAATATTTATTTGCACTAATCTCTGAATAAAGGCTGTCGTCCTCAAGGGCAATTCTCATCAATTGATAGACCTTGCCTGAAGGTGCTTGCTGAAAGGAGCCGTTATGGCCAATCACATCTTTCGCTTCTCCAGACTGACGCAATAGACGCAAGAATAATTGTCCCGCTTCATACCAGGGCAATAAAGGAGTAATGTAATTTTCTAGTAAGGCGCGTCGTTCATCGACAGGACTATTTTTCCAAGCATGGTAGCTTGGTAAATCAATCGGGCTGGTGCCACCTGGAATATTTAGGCGAGTACGAATTGCATTAAGCCATTCACTTTCTGTAATGATCGCATTTGGCTTGCCCAGTGAACGATTAATTTTGGATGCAGCAGCATCAATTTCAGTAATTGTTTGTACAAGAGCTTCTTGATCTACTTTTTGCGAGGACTTCAAGCCATTGAGCGAATATTTTTGACGCTCAAATTCTTTTAATAAAAGAGACTTAATATCTCCACGGGCGCCGATATCACCCAAGTCAAACAAAATGGAGATGGCGTTGTGATGAAGTTCGGGATCATCTGATCGTAAAAAATGGTTAAAACGGGCGAACAAATACTCTAGCCGAAGCATGCTCCGGACTAATTCGTTGAAGGGGTATTCGTAGACAATCACAAGACCATATTCTATGACGAACTGGGCTAGCGCTTACGAATCTGTAGGATTTTTTGATGCAAAAGTTGGACTTGAGGCTCAAGGTCTTCTAGGCTACCCATGTTTTCGATGACCGTATCAGCTTGCGCTAAGCGCTCAGCTCGACTTGCCTGAGCTTGGAGGATGCTTTCGACCTCTGCTTTGGTGAGGCCATTTCGCTCCATGACCCGCTTGATCTGAAGCACTTCAGGGCAATCTACCACCACGATATGGTCAATATGCTGAAACCACTCAGAAGACTCTAAGAGCAGGGGAACAACAAAAACGATATACGGCACCCGATTTTGGATAGCTAGGCTAGCCTCTTCAATTGCTTTAGCTCGAATCAGGGGGTGGGTAATCGCTTCTAAGGTCTTTCTAGACTGTGGATCTGCGAAGACTAAAACCCGCATTTTTTTCCTGTCTAAAGCGCCATCGGGCTGAATAAATTCAGTACCAAATTGCTCCCGAATAGGCTCAATTGCAGACCCGCCGGTGCTAGTCACTTGGTGTGCAATGACGTCCGAGTCGATGATGGCAGCCCCATAACTTGCTAGCCTCTCTGCAATGGCAGATTTTCCTGATCCAATGCCTCCAGTTAGGCCGACTAATATTGCGACCCCCTTGAGGGTGCTTAAATTCACTGAATGAGTAGAGAGGTTTGAATTGCCTGAGGCCATAAGAGTTCTATGATGCCAGCAAAGGCCAAAAAGGGCCCAAAAGGAAAAGGATGATTGATCTGAGATTTCTGCCACTTGAGCCAAAGGAGTCCCCCGACAAGACCGCTCAAAGAGGCAATTAGCAGGATCTCTGGTAAGGCATCGGCACCGAGCCAAGCACCCAAGGCAGCTAGGAGCTTGGCGTCCCCCATGCCAATCCCGCTCTGTTTTTTCAGGGCACGATAAATGAAGTTCATCAACCATACAAAACCATATCCCAAGATGCATCCGAGGAGGGCATTCGTAGAATTGGTAAAGTGCAGTGGTGTTAGAAAATTAAACATTAGCCCCAAAAAAATCAATGGAATTGTCAGGGCATTGGGAAGTCGAAAGCTAGTGAGGTCGATGTAGGCTAAATAAATGAGCGCTAGAACGAGTGTCATTTGAACCAAGATAATGAGATTGGGTGATTTCATCAGACGACTTGTCCCAAGTTAAATATTGGCAGATACAGAATGACCACTAAGGCCCCAATAATGAGGCCAATGCCAATCATTAGCAAGGGCTCTATGGTTTGACCAAGTGTATTGAGTTGACTGCTCAGGCGAGTTTGCAAAACTTCTGCACGTTTATTGAGCATCTTGGCTAAGGAAGCGCTTTCTGCCCCAATCGATAACAGCTGCAGTGTTTCCTGATCAAATAAATAGTGATGTGGATCAGATCTATTGAGAGATTCTCGCAATGGCCAGCCACGGGTTAGATGTTTAAATAATTCAGCGCTGAGATCGTGACTCAACCAATGATTAGACGATTGGGCCGTGATACGAATGGCATCAGGTAATGCTAATCCAGAATGCAGGAGATGACCCAGGGTGCGACACCAATTACTCAGCGTTGCTAAGCGCAGTAGATTGCCAAAAAGGGGTATCTGAAAGCTGACTAGATCGCATAATTTCTGCAGTCGGATTGACCGAACCCAAAAAAATATAAAGATGCCAACTCCACAAAGGCCTAGTAGAAGGATTAGTAGAAAGAATTCCTGGATTAAATCCGAAGTCGCAATCAACATCGCAGTAGCCGGTGGTAGCTCCGCCCGAAAATTAGCAAATACCTCCTTGAAAACAGGAATTACCCAAATCATCATTACCAGAAGTAAAAAAATAGAGCTCAATAAAGTGATGATGGGATAGGTTAGCGCTTGCCGAATCTGGTTGCTGAGTTCGATTTTTGCACTCAGTTGGCGGGTAATCGTTCTTAAAGCCAATTCTAGATCGCCAGTGCGTTCACTAACCCGAATCAAATTCATGAATTCTGGTGAGAATAGTTCCCCTTGAAGTAATAAGCTCTGAGTTAGGCTATTGCCTTGCTTCAGTTTGGTATACAGCTTAGGCAGAAAGTGGCTATAGTCAGACCCGTTTACTTGTTGTAGCAGTTCAATCGCATTCAGCAGTGGTAGGCCAGATTCTAGAAGGCTCAGCAGTTGCTCTGCAAACTGCAGTTGGCCTTTGATTCCTAAATGACGGCGGAGCATAGAGCGCATCACAGGCAAGCTGACCCAATTTCATGGGCAAGCATATCTGGATTAATTAGACCTTGACGAACATAGCGCATACCCGCTAAATGCAGATCAATTGACGGTTCATTCTGATCAAAAATCATGCGACGATTCAATACTTCATGAATGCCAACTCTGCCGAAGTAGCCAGAACCTTTGCATTTTGAGCAAGCCGAATCAAGAGCTACCCCTTTGCAGGTCTGACAGTAGGTTCTGACTAGGCGCTGGGAGCTAACGCAATGAAGACATGATTCGATATGCTCACGTTCAATTCCTAAAGTTTTAAGCCGGGCGATAGCGCCCCGTGCATTACGAGTATGGAGCGTGCTGAGAACAAGATGCCCCGTTTGGGCTGCTTCAATAACTACTCGAGCAGAAGCTGAGTCTCTGATTTCGCCAATCATGAGTATATCGGGATCTTGACGTAAAAGTGCTCGAATAATCGTTGCAAAATCCAGACCTGCTTTTTCGTGGAATGCAACTTGATTGACTCCAGGTAGACGAATCTCAATAGGGTCTTCAATAGAGCATAGATTTTTCTCGGGCTGATTCAGCTCTCTTAGGCAGCTATACAGTGTGCGGGTTTTTCCAGACCCAGTTGGCCCAGTAACTAATATCAAACCATGAGGCTGCTGAATTGCTGAGCGAAAAATACTGAGTTGCTCTGGTATCAAACCCACACGCTCCAATGCAAGGTCGCCGATTAGACTTGGAAGAATTCGGACTACTGCTTTTTCTCCATATAGAGTAGGCATGGTTGAGACACGACAATCAATATCCGGCTTACTAAAGTCGCTACCGATGCATAGTCGGCCATCTTGAGGAAGACGCTTTTCAGCAATATCAAGACGCGCTAATATTTTGATGCGCGTGATTAAGCGTTCATGCAGCAAGTTTGGATAACGCGCTAAAAGTTGTAGTGCGCCATCTATTCTGAGACGAACTACTGTCTCTTGAAGGCCAGCTTCAATATGAATATCCGTAGCCCTAGATTGCAGCGCATTAACTGTAATCTCATGCCAGGCTCGGATAATGAGGCTGTCGTCTTCAAGCTGACTCAAGCCCCACCGATGGGATGATGGGGTTGATGGAGTTTGACAGTTTTAATTCCCTGATCATCAAACTGGACAATTTCCATGACGATGCCCGCAATTCGAATGCTGACATCATGGTCTGGAATAGCTTCCAGCTTTTCTAGGATAAGTCCGTTGAGCGTTCTTGGTCCATCAAGAGGAAGTTCCAAATTAAGGAGTCTGTTGAGATCTCTCAAAGAGGCGCCGCCACTAGCTAGATAAGTGCCGTCTTGAAGCCAGCGAGCCTCATTAGAAAGATTGGAGAATGAAGTGGTAAATTCGCCAATGAGCTCTTCAACAATATCTTCAAAAGTAACAAGGCCTAAGACCTCCCCATATTCATTCACTACCAAGCTAAGGCGCTGCTGATTATCTTGAAAAAATTGCATTTGTTGTAAGACTGGTGTTCCGCTAGGAATGAAATAGGGCTCATTCAATAAAGCCCTAAAGTCTTCATGCTCAAGTTCTTGATGACCCAGCAGACTGAGCGCTTTTTTTACAGACAAAATACCAATAATTTTTTCTGAGTCACCATCGCATACAGGTAATTTATTGTGATAGCAGGTTTCTAGGTCCTCAATCACATCCCGAATAGGTCTCGAGATATCTAGCATTTCAATTTTGGATCTCGGTGTCATGACATCATCGACCAAAATATTTTCGAGATTAAAAAGATTGAGCAAAATATTGCGGTGATGATTAGAAGAGAAGCGACTGGATTCCAAAACCAAACTACGCAGCTCTTCTTTGCTCAGTGCTTTATGTTCATTAGAGGCTTGCAGTCTAAATAGACTCATTAAGCTGGATACAAAATAATTAATAAACCAAAGCAAGGGCTTGAGAGCAAAGATTAATGGGAGGATGAGCCAGCCGACGCTGGAAGAAATCCGCTCTGGAAACGCTGCACCAATCACTTTGGGGGTGATTTCACTAAAAACAATGATCAAAAATGCTGCTACCAGGGTCGCAATTGAGAGAACATAACCAGTGTCGCCAAAGAAGTGCAAGGCGATCCCCGTTACCAAGATCGATAAAACCGTATTAATTAAGTTATTCGAAATCAACAGGACTGAAAGTAGGGAATCAATTCTCTTGAGGAGTTTTTCTGCTAGAGCTGCTCCGGTATTGCCGGATTTGGCCATGGCTCGCAAGCGGTGGCGATTGGCAGAGATCATGCTGGTCTCAGCCATCGAGAAAAATCCCGATAGAGCAAGTAAGAATATTACTAGAGCGACTTGAGCATAAAAAGGCCAGTCGTGAAAAAAATTATCCATTGAATCCATCTTTTAATGTCATGGCAATCAATATAGCAAAGTAGTAGCTATAGAGCTATCAACTCGAAGCCTTCGACTACTGCAGCTTTCGTAAACCTATGTCAGAATATTCTGAATGGTTACCTCTAAGTCCACTGCCGACACAGAAGCTTCACATTACTGCGTGATTCAGGCGCCCTTTGGCCGCCTCGGAATCTGGACTGAGGTGGTTGATGGTAGCTTGATGCTGGCAAAGATCGATTACCTGCCAATTCAATCAAAACTGATTCCCCCAAGAAATTTGTTGGCAAAGGAGGTTCAAAGACAGTGTCTAGCCTACTTTAAGGATCCTCACTTTGAGTTTGATATCCCATTAAAGCCCATCGGTACAGCACATCAAGAAAAGGTGTGGCGTAATGCCCAACAGATTTCACTTGGCCAAACTGCAACCTATGGCGAGATTGCGAACAAAATAAAAAGTGGACCAAGGGCGGTTGGAAATGCTTGTGGCGCCAATCCTTTTCCGCTCATTACGCCTTGCCATCGGGTGGTGAGTGCCCAAGGACTTGGTGGCTATATGAAAGAGGACTCGCCTGGTTTCTACCGCGCGATCAAAATTTGGCTGTTACGTCACGAAGGTGTTTTGTAAGCACTCTTTATTTCAGCAACTTTCTGAGATCTTGACTGCTGAGATAGAAAAAAAGTTTAATCAGAAGGTTGCTTTGCGCTGCCAGTTTTGTGAAGCCATAAACTATCCACACTACTCTACGTGTGAGCTTTTGCTCGGAAATGACCTTGGCTGAGTCTTTGCGGGCAATGGCATTTAAGGTTAAGACAGCTAATCCAAAGGCTAAAAAGCAAAAGCGGCGAATGCCCACTTCTTGTTTTGGGACCAGTAAAATGTAATTACGGGCTTCTAAGAGTTTGTTGTAGGCAATCGTGAGTAGATCACTTTGACTCATTTTGGAGGGCCTCCAAGAAACTCCGCGGGCACGATCTTCTGAAGAGTCTTTCAAGATGTTGGTCATCTGTAGAGCTTGCCCAAAACCGATACTCAAGGATTCATTGCCCTGCATACTTTGAGCAAAGTGAGCGGAATGATTGCTAAAGAGATTAGTGAGTAACTCCCCCACAACACCCGCAACGACATAACAGTACTCTTCAAATTCTTTTAAATCGCTTAATCCGGCTGTCGATTGCCTGGTGTGAAAACGAGACATGCCTAAAGACATAATAGAAACACATTTGGTAACGGCCTCTTGATCTTGGGTAGTGCAGGTGTGCAAAATTCTCAAGACCGCAGGAATATGCTCAATCAGATCAAGCTCACTCAGATTGGCATGGTTTTTGAGTGCTGCCAAGCAGGGCTCTACAAAAGCCTGGGGGGTCACTTTACCCACCACGCTGTCTAAAAATAGTTGGGATAGCGCTTGTTTCGTGGATGGCTCTAGGTCAAATGCATCCTCGATCGTATCGACAATGCGACAGAGTAGATAGGCATTGCCGACAACTTTTTCCAAAGACGCTGGCAGTAATGGGATCGTGAGGGCAAAGGTTCTCGAAACCGAGCCCAGAATCGATTTTTGATAGGCCAGGTCGGCTTGCGGGTTTGCCGAGGAAGTGTTCACGCTTGAATTATGTCAGAAGGGCTTGCCTCAAGTTGGTTCAAAACCTTCCTTTGCCATAAGTAACAAGATCTTATAATTTGGCAAATTCATAAAGGAACTAGATTGTGCTGATTTGGTTTGTGATCATTTATTGGGTTATATCGGTGGGGATTGGCCTCTGGGCTGCCTTGCGCGTGAAAGATACAGCAGACTTTGCTGCTGCAGGTCACAGCCTGCCACTCCCGATTGTTACCGCCACTGTATTTGCCACCTGGTTTGGTTCAGAAACCGTACTCGGCATTCCGGCAACCTTCTTAAAAGAGGGAATGGGCGGAATCGTCGCAGACCCATTTGGTTCTTCACTCTGCCTCATTCTGGTGGGCCTCTTTTTTGCTCGCCATCTCTACAACCGAAAAATGCTCACTATTGGCGATTTCTTTCGAGAAAAGTATGGCCGTACAGTCGAAGTTTTAGTCACTCTCTGTATTGTTGTGTCTTATCTTGGTTGGGTTGCCGCACAAGTGAAGGCCTTAGGCTTGGTGTTCAACGTTGTTTCTGAAGGAAGTATTTCTCAGACGGGCGGCATGCTCATCGGCGCCTGCAGTGTCTTGATCTATACCTTGTTTGGAGGAATGTGGTCAGTGGCGATTACGGACTTCATTCAGATGATCATCATCGTGATTGGCATGCTGTACATCGGCGGCGAAATGTCCACGCAAACGGGCGGAGTAATGCCTGTGATTCAACATGCAGCCGCTGCAGGTAAATTTAATTTCTGGCCCGATATGAATCTGGCTGCAGTATTGGGTTTTATTGCTGCTCTATTCACCATGATGCTAGGTTCAATACCTCAGCAAGATGTGTTCCAACGGATTACCTCATCTAAAAATGTCAATATTGCGGTTCAGGCTGCAATCTTGGGCGGAGTTCTTTATTTCATTTTTGCCTTTGTGCCGCTCTATCTGGCCTACTCTGCAACACTCATTAGTCCTGACTTGGTTAATGAATATCTCGATACTGATCCGCAAATGATCTTGCCTAAGTTAGTCTTAAATCATGCCCCAATGATTGCGCAGATCATGTTTTTTGGTGCCTTGCTCTCCGCAATCAAGAGTTGCGCTAGTGCAACTTTGTTAGCGCCCTCTGTCACTTTTGCAGAAAATATCGTCAAAGGTTTTTTTAGACATCTTTCCGATCAACAGTTGCTCAAGATCATGCGCATCACCGTGATTTGTTTTGCTGTGGTGGTTACTTTCTTTGCAGTCAATTCACAGCTCTCTATTTTTAAGATGGTTGAGAGCGCTTATAAGATCACGCTGGTGGCAGCTTTTGTACCACTGGCTTTCGGGGTGTATTGGTCGAAGGCCAATTCCTTGGGCGGTTTGTTGGCAATTGTGTTTGGGCTCACTATTTGGATCAGTTGTGAAATGTTGGCTCCAGATGCTGTGATGCCGCCCCAGCTTGCTGGTTTATTAGCAAGTATTTTTGGGATGATTGCAGGAGGGTTTACCCCAAGAGCACTCTTAAAAGCAGTGTAAAGATTGCTATTACCTAAAAATTGAGTCATTTTTGATATTGCACTGCAAAATATTCTCATCTAATATGACAGTAATTCAATATTATTTTGCAAGGCAGTCATGAAAATTTGTGTCATCGGTGGAGGGGGTGCGATCGGCGGATATTTAGCCGTCATGCTAGCCCGAGCTGGAAATGAGGTTACTGTTGTGGCACGTGGTGCAACCTTGGCTGCCATTCAAGAGCGCGGTTTGGCTTTGATCATGGATGATCAGCCAGAGCCATTAATAGCCCAAGTCAAAGCGGTAGAAAAAATTACCGATGTCAAAAATCCTGATCTCGTGATTTTGGCGGTGAAGGCTCATCAAGTAGAACCCATCGTTGATGATTTAGCAAACATTATGGGCCCCAAAACCATTTTGATTCCAATGCAAAATGGCATTCCTTGGTGGTACTTCCAAAAACTGGCAGGACCATTTCAGGATCATTCCGTTGAGACGGTCGATGCGGGTGGTAAGGCTAAAAAAGCGATTAACCCCGAAAACATTATTGGCTGCGTTGTTTACCCCGCCACCTTTACCCAGGCGCCTGGAGTGATTCGTCATGTTGAAGGTAATCGCTTTCCGATTGGCGAACTCAATGGTCAAGTTACAGAGCGAATTCAAGCAGTGTCTGAAGTCATGGTTGCTGCCGGATTTAAGTCACCTGTCTTAGAGGATATTCGTTCTGAAATTTGGTTGAAGCTCTGGGGCAATATGACCTTTAATCCAATTAGCTCTTTGACGCATGGAACCCTTGAAGGAATTTGTCAGTACCCTCTGACTAGGGAGCTAGCCCGGAGCATGATGGCGGAAGCGCAAACGATTGCTGAGAAATTAGGCGTCACTTTTCGTGTCGATATTGAGCGTCGTATTGCTGGCGCAGAAAAAGTGGGTAAACACAAAACCTCAATGCTGCAAGATTTAGAGGCAGGCCGCAGTTTGGAGGTGGATGCTTTGTTAGGGTCGGTAATTGAATTAGGAAAGATTACTGAGACTCCAACTCCTTGCTTGAATACAGTCTTTGCTTTGACTAAGTATCTTGACGAGAACGTACAGGCATCCAAAGGTAGTCTATCGCTTCCATCCGTATCGGGATATTGATATTGGGGGCATTGAGTGAGTTGTAAGGCCCACTCAATACTCACTTAAGACTTCCTCAGGCCTTACTCAAATGTATTGTCGAGTCGACCTACACCATCGATCACAATACTCACTTGACTGCCTGGTTTCATGGAGCCAACGCCAACTGAAGTTCCGCAGGCAATAATGTCGCCCGGTTCAAGTGGAACATCCTGTGAGATGAGACTGACAAGCTTTGCGGGTGGAAAAATCATATCGCTAACAGGGTAGTTTTGGCGCTCTTGCTCATTCAAAATGGTTTTGATGTGGAGTGACATGGGGTCAACACCGCTGGTAATGTATGGGCCGAATACACCAAAGGTGTTAAAGCTCTTTGAGCGCGTCCACTGCGCATAACCAGGATCACGATTGAGAATCTCTATCGCAGTGACGTCATTGATGCAGGTGTAACCAAAGATGGAGTTTTGTGCCTCAGACTCAGATGCTTCATAGCAGTGTTTACCAATCACAATACCGAGTTCTCCCTCGTAGACTACTTTGCCGGAATAGGATTTTGGAGTACGAATCACTTTGCCATTAGCTAGGAAGGAATTATTGCCCTTCAGAAAATACAAAGGTTCAGTGGGAATTGTGTGCTCTAGCTTGCTAACTAATGCATAAAAGTTATCTACCATCGCAATCATCTTGGAGGGCGCGCAGGGGATATCAATTTCTACCTCCGCAAGTGGAATCAACTCCCCTGTGGGCTGCGGATTGGCAAACATGTTTCCAGAGTGAGCTTGGATCTGTTCTCCTAATAGTTGACCGAAGCCCGGTTTATTGTGATGAGTAAATCTGAGCCATTGCGCCATAGTGTTCCTCGATGAAAGAGATCAATATGATTATCTTACAGGGCAAGCGCTGGTCGGAATGAGAGGATTCGAACCTCCGACCCCCTCGTCCCGAACGAGGTGCGCTACCAGGCTGCGCTACATTCCGTTAGAAATACTTTAGCAATAATTAGGATTGTCTAGCAAGTGAGTATTGGCATAAAGCAAACAAGGCATCAGTAGCCTCATTTTTGGGAAAGGATGCTAGGCACTCTTTCGCTAAATGCGCCTCTTTCTGAGCGGCTGCCTGGGTGTAATCCAGTGCACCAGAGTCTTGAACTGCCTTCAGAATTTGTGCGAAGACATCTTGAGGTAGATCTTGGTTTTGTTCAATTGCCGCCCGCACTAAAAGCTGTTCCTCATGACTTCCTTTTTCGAGGAGATAAATGAGCGGTAGAGTTGGCTTACCTTCGCGTAAATCATCGCCGGCATGCTTTCCCATTTGTTCGGCATCTGCCGTGTAATCCAGCAAGTCATCCATGAGTTGGAAGGCAGTGCCAATATGGCGACCAAAAGCAGCAGCGGTTTCTCTCTCGGCTTCACCTGCTCCAGCAATGATTGCGCCTAGTTCGGTAGATGCTTCAAACAATTTGGCGGTTTTATAGCGAATGACTCGGAGGTAGCTTTCTTCATCGACTTCAGGGTCATTCATATTGAGTAGCTGTAAAACTTCGCCTTCGGCAATCGTATTGGTTGCATCTGACAGGATCTCCATGACTCTAAGATCATTAGGGCCGACCATCATTTGAAAGGCTCTTGAGTAGAGGAAATCACCCACCAAAACGCTGGCGGCATTACCAAAAGCAGCATTGGCGGTTTCGCGCCCTCTACGAAGCGTAGATTCATCAACCACATCATCGTGCAGCAAAGTCGCCGTATGAATGAATTCAACTACGGCAGCGAGCTCTAGAGCATGAGGGATTTCTTTGCCCTTGGATAGAGCCTTGGCAACTAGCATCAGCAGGGCGGGGCGGACACGCTTGCCGCCAGCCTGGATGATATAGGTGGAGATTTGGTCAATTAAGGCCACTTTTGAGGCTAAACGCAGCCGAATGAGGTCATCTAAGGCCTTGAAATCTAAGGAAATAGGCCCCAGAATCTGGTTTAGCTCATTGTTTTTGACAGAGGTGGTCATGCAAGATATAATAATGGGCTTGGCTAATCCAGGGTGGATTAGCCCAAAATGTAGGCTTAAATTGAGGTTTCAAACCATGTACGCGGTCATAAAAACCGGTGGCAAACAGTATAAAGTTGCTGCTGGCGAAAAATTGAAAATAGAACAGATACCAGCGGAAATCGGCAGCGAAATCACTCTTGACCAAGTCCTCGCCGTAGGCGAAGGTGCATCACTGAAATTAGGTGATCCATTGGTTAATGGTGCAGCTGTGATGGCCACTGTCGTCTCCCAGGGACGTCACGATAAAGTGACAATCTTTAAGATGCGCCGTCGCAAGCATTATCAAAAGCACCAAGGCCATCGTCAGAATTTCACTGAGATTCTGATTAACACGATCAAAGCCTAATTAGGCGGGAATAGCAGGAGAAAGATATGGCACAGAAAAAAGGTGGCGGCTCGACACGAAACGGCCGTGACTCAGAATCGAAACGCTTAGGCGTTAAGGTATTTGGCGGCGAGCATATTAATGCTGGCAGCATCATTATTCGTCAACGTGGCACACGTGTTCATCCAGGTGCTAACGTTGGTATTGGTAAAGATCACACTTTGTTCGCCTTGATTGACGGACAGGTTGAGTTTGGCGTGAAGGGTGCTTTGAAGAAGGCCCAAGTTTCAGTCTTGCCTCGTTCGTAAGGCGCCTGACTGAGACACGTTTTAATTCAGATTGATTCCGAATTTAACTCTTAGGAACAGGCCTCGCTAAGCGAGGCCTTTTTTATTCATGAAATTTATAGACGAAGCACGTATCGAAGTAATCGCTGGCCAGGGTGGCGCTGGAAGTGCTTCTATGCGCCGTGAAAAATTTATTGAATTTGGCGGCCCTGATGGTGGTGACGGTGGTAAAGGTGGAAGCGTCTGGGCTATTGCCGATCGCAATATCAATACCTTGATTGATTACCGTTATGCCAAAACCCATACGGCAAAAAATGGGGAGCCAGGGCGTGGCGCTGATTGTTATGGTCGCGCAGGTGATGATATTGAATTGCGTATGCCGGTTGGAACAATCATTGCCGATTACGAAACAGGTGAACCAATTGCTGACCTTACGACGCATGGGGAGCGTTTGTGCTTAGCTCAAGGCGGAGTAGGTGGTTGGGGTAATATTCACTTTAAGAGCAGTACTAATCGTGCTCCTCGACAAAAAACAAATGGTAAGCCAGGTGAACGCCGCAAACTGAAGCTCGAGCTCAAGGTGTTGGCTGATGTAGGTTTGTTGGGTATGCCAAACGCTGGTAAATCAACCCTGATTACCGCCGTTTCTAATGCGCGCCCTAAAATTGCAGATTACCCATTTACAACCTTGCACCCGAATTTGGGTGTGGTGCGTGTAGGCAGTGAGCGAAGCTTTGTGATTGCCGATATTCCTGGTCTGATCGAGGGTGCCGCAGAAGGTGCCGGCTTAGGTCATCGCTTTTTACGTCACCTTCAGCGTACCGGTGTCTTATTGCATCTCGTAGATCTTGCGCCCTTTGATGAAAATATCGATCCTGTTGCAGATGCCAAGGCAATTGTGAACGAGTTGCGTAAGTACGATGAGGCTTTGGTTGAAAAACCACGTTGGTTGGTGCTCAATAAGGTTGATATGATTCCCGAGGAAGATCGGGCTAAAGCGGTCGCTAATTTTGTGAAGAAATTTAAGTGGCAAGGCCCTGTTTTTGAAATCTCTGCATTAACAGGCTTGGGTTGCGATAAGCTCTGTTATGCCTTACAAGATTATTTAGATTCCGTTCGCCGTGATCGTGACGAGGCAGATGAACGTGCTGAGGACCCACGCTATCAAGTAGAAGATAAGAATCCAGATTAAAGTATTCACGCATATGAATAGCAGACAATCAAAACGTGTCGTTGTCAAAGTTGGATCTAGTCTTGTTACCAATAATGGTGAGGGCTTAGACCGTGCGGCGATTGCGAAGTGGGCAGAGCAAATTGCTGCACTGTTAAAAGCAGGGCACCAGGTGCTGATGGTGAGCTCAGGTGCAATTGCTGAAGGCATGCAGCGCTTAGGTTGGACTACTAGACCACAAGAAATTCATCAGCTGCAAGCAGCAGCAGCGGTTGGGCAAATGGGCTTGGTTCAGGTGTACGAAAGCTGTTTTGCACATTTCAATTTACGGAGTGCGCAAATTCTATTAACGAACGCAGATCTAGCAAATGATGAGCGCAATGCTAATGCCAAGGCGACTCTAGAAACGCTATTAAAGCTGGGTGTGATACCCATCATTAATGAAAACGATACTGTGGTGACCGATGAAATTAAATTCGGAGATAACGATAACTTAGCTGCATTAGTAAGTAATTTAATTGAGGCGGATCTTCTGATTATTCTGACGGATCAGGGCGGTTTATATACTGCTGATCCACGCCATGATGTATCTGCCCATATAGTCAGTCAAGGTATGGCTGGTGATCCAGCCTTAGAAAAAATGGCGGGTGGTGCAGGCAGTCATCTGAGTAAGGGTGGAATGTTGACTAAAGTATTGGCTGCGAAAGTGGCGGCTCAAACTGGAGCCTCTACAGTGATTGCCTCTGGCAAGGAGGCGGATATCCTGACTCGCCTACTAGTAGGCGAAAGTATTGGCACTCTCTTAAGTGCTAATTAATATTTAGTTGCCGATTACACCAAATGAATTAGAGGGTTGTGTCCCACCAGTAAATTTCTCAGGGTTAAGAGCACGCAAAACTGCCGGCAGATGGGTCTCTTGACTATTAAAGCTGCATAAGGCGCCCTGAGCTAGTGCTGCTTGATAGCGGTTTGGGGTATGGAGCTTTATGTCTTTCCACTCGCTTAATGGGTTTGGTTTCCAGGCCCCCTGTTCAAAAGTTCCATATAGTCGCCATTGATAGCTATCGCAGCGAATTCCTTCGTATTGCGCTTGTTGTTGGCCGCTAGGATTAGTCATGACTACGATATACCGAGTCACACCATCAGCTCCAATCAAGATGGCACTCGTATCAATTGAAAACTTGAAAACAGTTTCTCTAGAAACGTAAAAAGACTGAAGCTTTTCAGGGTTTGGGGGATTTAAGGGCATAGTAGTTTTACCCTCTTTAAACACGGTTGGTGCAAAAGGGTCTACTCCGCTCACCATTGGGTCACCACTGCACGCAGTCAAAATCAAACAAGCGAAAGTGCTCAGCATGCATAAGCGGTTTTTTGGAAAGGATTTAATCATTCGAGTATTTGCCCTCTTTTGCGTCTTTGACAGAGCCCTCTTTGGGATAAAAAGATTGCATGAGTTCAAGAGGAGATCCCCAGACCAATTCTTGCATTTTGCTACTCCGACTCAGATATCGAGCCAGTTCAGAAAGAGCGAGCTGATAAACCTCACGTTTGAATTCAATAACGGAATTGAGCTCAATCCAGAATGGAACCCAGCGCCAAGCATCAAATTCTGGGTGCTCAGATGCTCTTAAATGAATATCACTATCTAGCCCGACTAAACGCAATAGAAACCAGATTTGCTTTTGACCACGATAGGCGGGTCGATGAACGCGGGTAGGGTGTTGTCGCCGCAAGTACTCTTCAGGGACGTCATAGCGAAGCCAATCCCGGGTTCGCCCAATAATTTGGACGTGCTCAGGCAGTAAGCCTACCTCCTCATGCAATTCGCGATACATGGCCTCTTCTGGACTCTCGCCATGCTGAATTCCGCCCTGCGGAAACTGCCACGAATGCTGCCCAACACGTTTTCCCCAGAAAACCTCGTTGTGGCCATTGAGGAGGACAATGCCAACATTGGCTCTATATCCTTCACGGTCAAGCATGATCGTGCCCCAAATCCTTTAAAATCAACGATTTGATTATATCCATACATGAAAGCTTCACAATCATTTCTCGCGACGCTAAAAGAAGCCCCCTCGGATGCGGAGGTGGTCTCGCACAAGCTTATGGTGCGCGCAGGGCTTATTCGAAAATTAAGCGCTGGTATTTATAACTACCTCCCTTTGGGGTTAAAGGTGATTCGTAAGGTAGAAAACATCATTCGCGAGGAAATGAATCGCGCAGGTGCAATTGAATTATTAATGCCCATGATTCAACCTGCCGAGCTTTGGCAAGAAACTGGCCGTTGGGAAAAAATGGGCCCAGAGTTACTCCGCATTAAAGATCGCCATGAGCGTGATTTTTTAATTCAGCCTACATCAGAGGAGGTGATCACTGATTTGGCACGAAATGAGATCAAGAGTTACAAGCAACTGCCCATCAATTTCTATCAGATTCAAACAAAGTTTCGGGATGAGCGTCGCCCCCGTTTTGGAATCATGCGTGGGCGCGAGTTCAGCATGAAGGATGCCTATTCTTTCGACCGTGATGTAGAAGGCCTAAAGAAATCCTATCAAATGATGTTCGATGCCTACACGCGCATTTTTCAAAGAATGGGTCTCAAGTTCCGTGCTGTAACTGCAGACAACGGGGCGATCGGTGGCTCTGGTAGCCAAGAATTCCATGTGATTGCAGATACGGGCGAGGATGCGATCGTCTATTGTCCAAGTTCGGATTACGCAGCAAATCTAGAGGCCGCTGAATCTTTAGCCTTGATTGCCAGCAGAGCAGATGCAAAACAGGCAATGCAAAAGGTGGCGACTCCAGATAAGACGAATTGTGCAGAAGTGGCGGCTCTTTTAAATATCCCACTTGAGACAACAGTGAGGTCTCTCTTATTTGCTGTCGATCAAGAAAAAGGCCCGGCTAAATTATTTATGTTGCTATTGCGTGGTGATCACGAGCTCAATGAAGTGAAAGCGAGCAAGATTCCTGGCATGGCGGATTCTCGATTTGCAACAGAGGCCGAAATTTCAAAAGCCTGTAATGCTCCAGCGGGTTACCTAGGTCCTGTTGGTGTTGGTGCCGATGTCACAGTTGTGGCAGATCGTACTGTCGCCAATATGTCCGACTTTGTTTGTGGCGCCAATCTAGCAGGTCATCACTTGACCGGTGTGAATTGGGTGCGCGACCTACCTGAGCCTTTGGTGATGGATTTGCGCAATGCGGTCATTGGCGATCCATCGCCAGACGGTAAAGGCGTTGTGGATATCTGTCGAGGGATTGAAGTCGGCCACGTTTTTCAATTGGGAACACGTTATTCAGAGGCAATGGGCTGTACCTATCTTGATCAGCAAGGTAAATCTCAGCCAATGGTCATGGGTTGCTATGGTATTGGCGTCACGCGTCTTCTCGGGGCTGCTATCGAGCAAGGTCATGATGAGCGCGGTATTGTTTGGCCGATTTCGATGGCGCCATTTGAAGTCGTGATCTGTCCGATGAATTACGACAAGTCTGAGCAGGTTAAGACCGCTGCTGACGAATTGCATGAACAGTTAATCGCGGCAGGTATTGACGTGATCCTTGATGATCGTGGTGAGCGTCCGGGCGCGATGTTTGCAGACTGGGAGTTGATTGGTGCACCATTCCGGGTAGTGATTGGCGATCGTGGCTTAGCAGATTCGCTGGTGGAATTTAAAGGACGTACTGATGCAGAGTCCCAAAATATTCCGATTGCAGAAATCAAAGATAAAGTAATTGCTGCTGTGAATACAGCAAAGCAACTCGTCGCTTAATTACTTTTTAAATAAGCCGCCGATACCCTTGGCGGCTCCTTTAGCGGCCATGCCCGCCATGGCGCGTGCCATCTTACCGCCCTTGAATTGCTTCATCATGGTTTGCATTTGCTCAAACTGTGCGAGCAAGCGATTGACCTCTTGAACTTCAACGCCAGCCCCTGCAGCAATACGACGTTTACGACTGGCTTTCAGAAGTTCAGGTTTGCTGCGTTCCTTTGGCGTCATGCTATCAATGATGCCGCGCATCCGTACAATTTGTTTGTCAGCTTGACCCATATTGGCTTTACTAGCTGCCTGAGCCATATGACTTGGGAGCTTATCCATTAGGCTGGCCATACCACCCATTTGCTGCATTTGAGAAATTTGATCTCGGAAGTCTCCCAGATCAAACCCTCCCTTAGAAATTTTTGTTGCTAGCTTTTCTGCTTTAGCAACATCCACACTTTGTTGGGCCTGTTCTACCAGAGCCAAAATATCGCCCATGCCCAAAATACGGTTCGCCATACGCTCGGCATCGAATGCTTCGAGCCCATCCATTTTTTCAGCAGTGCCAATGAACTTGAGGGGTACGCCCGTTACTTGGCGAACTGAGAGCGCAGCACCTCCACGTGAATCACCATCCAGTTTGGTGAGAATGACGCCCGTCAGTGGCAACGCATCATGAAAAGCTTTGGCGGTGTTGACCGCATCTTGACCAAGCATGGCATCGACGACAAATAGGGTCTCAATCGGGTTGAGTTTGTCATGCAGATCTTCAATCTCTTGCATGAGTACCTCGTCGATACCCAGTCGGCCAGCAGTGTCTACCAGCAGGACATCAAAGTAATGACGACGTGCCCAATCTAAGGCTGCAAGCGCAATAGCAGCGGGCTTTTGATCGACGCTACTCGGAAAGCACTCGGCACCAACTTGTTTGCTAACGGTAGCGAGCTGTTCTATAGCAGCCGGGCGGTACACGTCACATGAGACGGTGAGCACTTTCTTTTTCTTTTTTTCTTGCAGCCATTTAGCCAGTTTGCCTACCGAAGTGGTTTTACCAGCACCTTGCAGGCCAGCCATCAGAATGACTGCTGGAGGTTGGGTTGCTAAATTGATTTCACCGCTCTTTAACCCATCACCAGACATTACCTGAGCGAGTTCTCGTTGGACTAACCCGACTAAGGCCTGCCCAGGACTCAGACTTCCAACCACCTCTTCACCAAGGGCTTTAAATTTAATTTGCTCAAGAAGCGTTTTAACGACTGGAAGGGCTACGTCAGCCTCTAATAGGGCTAAGCGGATTTCCCGAAGCATTTCTGTAGTGTTGCTTTCGGTCAGGCGGGCTTGTCCCCGCATGGTTTTCACAACACGAGATAGGCGATCGGTCAGGTTCTCTAGCATTTATGGATTAGACTTTCTAGATGGACATTTTAGGTTACCTCAGCTGCAGTTGGCTCACACCAGCCCTTTATCTTCTGCTTTTAGTCTTTTTGACCTTAAGTGCACAGGCTTTGGCGCAATCCCCATTCTTTATTGGGTTGGTTCGCATCAGCATCTTTTTTATCCTGATCGTTCACGGTATCCAGTTGCATGAATCGGTTTTTACGGCTCAAGGCTTTGTTTTTGGCTTTGCTCAAGATCTCTCCCTGATTGCGTGGGCGGGCCTGGTCTTTTATTGGTTCCAGTCTTGGTTTTTGCCCATCGTCAGTTTGCGTTGGATGGCCTTAATCTTTGCGATGGTTTGCTCCGCGCTACCAGGCCTTTTTCCAGGCACTCTCCTGTCCCCGGCTGCGGTCTCTGATCCTTGGTTCAAGGGGCACTTTATTGTTGCCACGCTATCAGTGGGCCTGTTGAGTCTGGCAGCAATGCACGCTATGTTGATGAGTATTCAGGATCGGGCCTTGCATAGACAGCTCAGTATTCGGCCTAATGGATTTTTGGCGCATTGGCTAGAAGATCTGCCGCCCTTGCTCACCATGGAAAACCTATTGTTTAGCCTTCTCTATGTTGGCTTTGCGCTCTTGAGTTTGACAGTGTTTTCAGGCTTATTTTTTTCCCAAACCCTGTTTGGCAGACCTTTGGTGTTTGATCACAAAACCGTTTTTGCCCTGATCTCTTGGGTTTTATTTGGCGCCCTGTTAGCAGCGCGCTGGCGAGTTGGGTTACGCGGCAGAGCGGCAGTGCGTTGGGTGTTAAGTGCCTATAGCGCATTGTTGTTGGCATACGTAGGGAGCCGATTTGTTTTGGAAGTCATCCTCCATAAGGTCTGAACTTGATTAAGTGGCTACTTTTAGTGCTGGGCGCTGCTTACTTCTACTATTGGTTTAAAGGTAAGGAGCGGGTTGCACAAGCAAGACACGCTCAAGCTCAGCTTGAGGCCCAAAGGAAAGGCGCCACGCCGCAGCCAATGGTGCAGTGTCAGCTTTGCCATGTACACCTTCCAAAATCTGAGGCGATTAAACAAGAAGACCGTTTTTATTGTTCAGCTCAGCATCTGTCCGCTCTAGATCATTCCGGTTGGCTTGGGGCAGCCCTGTGGCGACCTTCCCCAAACCATGATTCCCGTCCAGAGGGCTGTATTCCGGACTTGGTGGTGATGCATCACATTAGCTTGCCGCCCAGCGAGTTTCAGAGGCGCGCGAGTACTCAATACATCATTGATTTTTTTCAAAACAAGCTTGATCCGACTGCTCACCCTTACTTTGAAGAAATTGACGGCCAAAAAGTATCTAGTCACTTTTTAATTTCTCGCCAGGGTCAAGTCTTTCAATTGGTCTCTGCCAAGCAAAGGGCCTGGCATGCGGGGGTCTCTGAGTTTTTGGGTAGAGAGCGCTGTAATGATTTCTCGATCGGGATCGAAATGGAGGGGGACGGCGATTCTCCATTTGAAGAAATTCAGTATCAAGAGCTCGGCTCATTGCTTCAATATTTGGAGAAAGCATTTCCCCAACTCCAATTTGCAGGACATAGTGATATCGCACCTCAACGAAAAACAGACCCTGGAAAATATTTCGACTGGGCTAAGTTGCAGAAAACAACACTCATTCCTGAGAAAAATTTCCCATTTGGACTGGATTCTCGCTAGTCAAAAATTTTGATGTGAGGATCTACTCACTTCTCTAGCCCCATTGAAAAGGGCTCAAATATTTCAGTTTAAAAATGACTCAAATTGGTGCTGAAGACTAGTGAAAATACTTACGCAAATTTGTAATAAAAGTCTTACTAAACTGGAAATATTTCCCTATACTTAGTATCAAATGAATAAAAAAACACTAGATGTAGTGTTTTCTGTAGACAATAGCCCTTTGTATTTAAAGACTTTTTACCCGATCACTATATATAAGTAGGAAAAACATGACATACGCCAATCCACAAACCGCTGACCAACAAGCTGGGGTAGCCAATCAGGGCTCGAACCCTGGTAGTTCAGTAAGTCAGACGCCTTCCGCTGGCTTTGTGGCCGGCGGGGTAGGTGGGACCCAAGCAACCCAGCTTTCGGACTACAAAATCATTCGTCGTAACGGTTCTGTAGTGGCTTTCGAGCCATCAAAGATTGCCATTGCCGTTACCAAAGCCTTCTTGGCGGTCAATGGTGGTCAAGGCGCTGCTTCTGCTCGTGTGCGTGAACAAGTTGAGCAATTAACCCACGCAGTTGTCCGCGCTTTATTGCGTAGCCGTCCAAATGGTGGCACTTTCCACATTGAAGATATCCAAGATCAAGTGGAATTGGCATTGATGCGCAGTGGCGAGCACAATGTGGCCCGCGCTTATGTGCTTTACCGTGAAAAGCGCAATCAAGAGCGCGCAGCCCAACAAGGCGTTTCACAAGAAGCCCAGGCAGCTACCCAGGCAGCTGAGTCAGGTATTAAGGTGACCGATAACGGCCAAGAGAAGTGGTTGGATATGGCTGCTTTGCGCACCGTCATTGAAGCTGCTTGCGAAGGCCTTGGCAATCACATCGATGCCACACCCATCATTACTGAAACCATCAAAAATCTGTATGACGGTGTGCCAATGGCGCAGGTGTATGACTCTGCGATCTTGGCTTCACGCACTTTGATCGAAAAAGATCCAGCCTATAGTCAAGTGACAGCACGCATTCTGATGCACGTGATTCGTAAAGAAATTTTGGGTCGTGAAGTATTGCAAGGTGATATGCAGGCTGAATACAGCACTTACTTCGCTAAGTACATCAACGAAGGTATTGCTGCTGAATTGTTAGATCCGCGCATGCGTGAATACGATTTACCAAGACTGGCTGCAGCTTTGAATGCAAATCGCGATTTGCAATTTAACTACCTTGGCTTGCAAACCTTGTATGACCGCTACTTCTTACATATCGAAGATCGTCGCATTGAAATGCCACAAGCCTTCTTCATGCGGGTTGCTATGGGCCTGGCTTTGAATGAAATGGACCGTGAGCGTCGTGCAATTGAGTTCTATGAAATCTTGTCTACATTTGATTTCATGTCCAGCACACCAACTTTGTTCAACTCAGCTACCACTCGTCCTCAGCTCTCAAGCTGTTATCTGACAACAGTTGATGATGATTTGGATGGCATCTATGAAGCTTTGAAAGAGAACGCTTTGCTGTCTAAGTTTGCTGGTGGTCTTGGCAATGACTGGACTAACGTGCGTGCGCTCGGTAGTCACATTAAAGGTACTAACGGTAAGTCACAAGGTGTTGTGCCATTCTTGAAAGTGGTGAACGACACCGCAGTTGCGGTTAACCAAGGCGGCAAGCGTAAGGGCGCGGTGTGTGCCTACCTCGAAACATGGCACTTGGATATTGAAGAGTTCTTAGAGTTGCGTAAGAACACTGGCGATGATCGTCGTCGTACTCATGATATGAATACCTCAAACTGGATTCCAGATTTGTTCATGAAGCGCGTTATGGAAAATGGTGACTGGACTTTGTTCTCCCCATCCAACACGCCAGATTTGCACGACAAGTATGGCAAAGCGTTTGAAGAGGCATATGTTGCCTATGAAAAGAAAGCCGATGCTGGCGAGATCAAACCTTTCCGCAGAATTCCGGCGCAGCAGTTATGGCGCAAGATGCTCGGTATGTTGTTTGAGACCGGCCATCCTTGGATTACTTTCAAAGATCCTTGTAACATCCGTAGCCCACAGCAGCATATTGGTGTGGTGCACTCATCTAATCTATGTACTGAGATCACTCTCAATACCAATGAGTCTGAAATCGCGGTTTGTAACTTAGGCTCAGTGAACTTAACTGCGCACATGACCACAGATGCATCAGGCAAGATGATTTTGGATCACGAGAAGTTGCACAAGACGATCCGCACTGCAATGCGCATGTTGGATAACGTGATCGATATCAACTATTACGCAGTAGCTAAAGCACGCAATTCTAATCTCAAGCATCGTCCAGTGGGTTTGGGCATCATGGGCTTCCAGGATTGCTTGCATATGCTGCGCATTCCTTACGCTAGCGATGAAGCGGTGAAGTTTGCAGATTCTTCAATGGAAGCAATTTGCTATTACGCCTATTTAGCGTCTAGCGAGTTGGCTGAAGAGCGCGGTACCTACAGCACCTATAAAGGCTCTTTGTGGGATCGCGGCATCCTCCCGCAGGACTCGGTAGCTTTGTTGGCGCAAGAACGTGGTGGTTATCTTGAGGTTGATGCTTCCTCCCAGATGAATTGGGATAGCTTGCGTAGCCGGATCAAGCAGCATGGCATGCGTAACTCCAACTGTGTGGCGATTGCCCCAACCGCAACGATCTCAAATATCATCGGCGTTTCTGCTTGTATCGAGCCTACTTTCCAGAATCTATTTGTTAAATCGAATCTTTCTGGTGAATTTACGGTTGTAAATGAGTACTTAGTGCGTGATTTGAAAGATCGCGGACTATGGGATGAGGTCATGATTGCCGATCTGAAGTATTTCGATGGCACCTTGTCCAAAATCGATCGTATTCCACAAGATTTACGTGATTTGTATGCAACTGCTTTTGAAGTGGAGCCAAGCTGGTTGGTTGAGGCCGCTTCCCGCCGTCAGAAATGGATTGACCAAGCCCAGTCTTTGAATATTTACATGGCCGGTGCATCCGGTAAGAAATTAGACGACACTTACAAGTTGGCATGGTTACGCGGTTTGAAGACAACCTATTACCTTCGCACGATGGCTGCAACCCACGTTGAGAAATCCACTGTTGCTAGTGGCCAACTCAACTCAGTTTCTAGTGGTGGTGGCGTAAATGGTACCGATGCAGCTGCAGCAAGTGCTGCTGGTGCAGTAGAGGCGGACGGTCCAGTTTGCACAATGCGTCCAGGCGACGCTGGTTTCGAAGAATGTGAAGCATGTCAATAAGCCATTTGCTGATTGACTGACAAGAAAGAATTAAGGAGAGCATGATGTTGAATTGGGAAGAAGAAGTTGCGCCAGCCCTGGCAAGAACCGGTCTTGCACCGCAGCCTGTAGTTGCTGAAGTACAGCGCCCACAGCCAGACCAAGTTGCTATCGCACCGCAGCAAGCTGCACCAGTGCAATCTGCCCCTGCGGCAGGCGGCGCAGCATTGCGCGTCAATGCTGCCGATAAGCGCGTGATTAATGCCAAGACTGACGTTAATCAGTTGGTTCCATTTAAATATAAGTGGGCTTGGGAAAAGTATTTGGCGGGTTGTGCAAACCACTGGATGCCACAAGAGATCAATATGAACCGCGACATTGCGCTTTGGAAAGATCCTAATGGCCTGACAGAAGATGAGCGTCGCATTATTAAACGCAATCTCGGTTTTTTTACAACGGCCGACTCTTTGGCTGCGAACAACATTGTTTTGGGTACTTATCGCCACATTACGGCTCCAGAATGCCGCCAGTACCTCTTGCGCCAAGCTTTTGAAGAGGCAATTCATACCCATGCGTACCAATATATTGTGGAATCTTTGGGTCTAGATCAGGCTGAAATCTTCAATGCGTACAACGAAATTGAATCTATTCGCGCTAAAGATCAATTCTTAATTCCATTTATTGATGTCTTAACTGACCCGAATTTTCAGACTGGCACATTAGAAAATGATCAGAAACTACTTCGTTCGCTGATTGTTTTTGCTTGCGTAATGGAAGGTTTGTTCTTTTATGTTGGTTTTACGCAAATACTTGCAATGGGTCGCCAAAACAAAATGACGGGTGCTGCTGAGCAGTATCAATACATCTTGCGCGATGAGTCGATGCACTGCAATTTTGGGATTGATTTAATTAACCAAATCAAGCTGGAGAACCCGCAGTTATGGACTTCTGCATTCAAAGACGAGATCAAATCCATCTTTGAAAAAGCAGTCGAATTAGAGTATCGATATGCAGAGGATACGATGCCTCGCGGAGTGCTCGGATTGAACGCGCCAATGTTCAAAGGTTACCTAAGATACATCTGTAATCGCAGATGTTTGCAAATAGGACTTGACGCAATGTTCCCAAATGAAGAGAATCCATTCCCATGGATGTCAGAAATGATAGATCTGAAGAAAGAACGAAACTTTTTTGAGACACGCGTTATTGAGTATCAAACCGGTGGTGCGCTAAGTTGGGAGTAGTCAGTCAGTAATAGTGCACATCCGGCTAAATAGGAGATTAGACGGTTGGATAGTATTCAGAGTCAGTTAAACCAGGCGAAATTCCGAAAACCCTTGCTCAAGGGTGTCTGGGCTACTCTCCCTATTTTTTTCACCACATTTAAAAAGCCGTTGCCCTTTGGGGCCGCGGCTTTTTTTCCAAGATTCATTAGCGTGCAGTACAAAGCATCAAGCCGCGCGCCGATGAATGGCTCGCTCGCCAACTCTTTAATGCCGCAAGGCCTTATGGAATGGAGTGGTCGGGTCTTCTTAAACGGTAGTTTGTACTAATCCTCACGTGAAGGAGCAATATTATGGCAATCGCCAAGAAAAAAACCGCTGCAAAGAAACCAGCTGCTAAGAAAGTTGCAGCTAAGAAGCGTCCAGCTGCTAAGAAGCGTCCAGCAGCTAAAAAAGTAGCTGCTAAGAAGCGTCCAGCTGCTAAGAAGAAGGTTGCTGCTAAGAAGCCTGCTGCTAAGAAAGTAGCTGCTAAGAAGCGTCCAGCTGCTAAGAAGAAGGTTGCTGCTAAGAAGCCTGCTGCTAAGAAAGTAGCTGCTAAGAAGCGTAAACCAGCTGCAAAAAAAAAGTAAGTAAGCCTGCTGCGAAGAAAAAAGCGGGCTCTGTTAAAAAGCCTGCTGCCAAAAAAGCTGCAGCTTCAACTCCGTTGAATCCTGCTGCTGCTTGGCCCTTCCCAACTGGCACACGTCCATAAGCTTCGGCTTGTAGGTGTGTGAAGTTCCAAGGGGTCTCTTATGAGGCCCCTTTTTTATTGCCCAAACGCATTAGAAGTGAAAGCCAAAAGCAGTTTTGAACTGGGCGCTAATCTCATCTTTGGAGGGTTTGTGGTTTTGCGGCCCTTGGTGGGTAATTTTGATGGAGCCCATTAGGCTAGCCAGTCGGCCAGTGGTTTCCCAGTCCATGCCATTTTCGAGGCCATAGAGGAGACCACCTCTGAATGCGTCGCCACAGCCGGTAGGATCAACAACTTTGGCGGCGGGTACTGGGGGAATAGCAATCTTTTTGCCGCCTGAATAAACTTCAGCACCTTCGGCACCCTTGGTCACAATCAGCGCCTTCACCCGCTCAGCAATTTTGTCTAGACTCATCCCGGTTCTTTTGGCAAGCATTTCACCTTCGTAGTCATTGACTGCAAGGTAGCTAGCCAAATCGATCAATTCTAATAATTCAGGGCCATTAAACATGGGCAAACCCTGTCCCGGATCAAAGATGAATGGGATTTCTGCGTTAGCCAATTGATGACAGTGTTCCCACATCCCTTGACGACCATCTGGGGCCACAATACCGATTTTGGCTTGTCCCTTTTTGCTTTGGGTGCGTTCGTCAACTACGCTAGAGACTAAATTGAGGTGCGATTCATTCATGGCGCCAGGATGAAAGGCCGTAATTTGATTGTTGGATTGATCGGTCGTGATCATTGCTTGCGCTGTAAAAGCATCTTTGATCTGGCGAATATGGGTGGCATCAATCTCGAGTGCTTGGAAATGATGTAGGTAAGGATCAGCATCACCACCGACTGTTGCCATGATGATGGGATCCCCGCCGAGGAGATGCAAGTTATAGGCAATATTGCCTGCACAGCCCCCGAATTCTCGACGCATAGTGGGTACTAGAAAGGCCACATTGAGAATATGAATTTGCTCAGGAAGAATTTGATCAGCAAATTTGCCTTCAAAGTTCATGATGGTGTCGTAAGCGACTGAACCGCAAATTAAGCTGGCCATAAAAAGATTCCGTTTAAGAGAAAAAATTAGTGAGAAGGATAAAACAGTCGAACACGGTAGCCCGCCACTTGATTGGGCAGGGTAATTACTAGTTCAGTATGAATATTTTCTAAAGCAGGTGCGCCAGTGCGCAAAAAGTTGGGATGAAGTTCTTGAAACTGAGCAGGGATCCATTCGGAGGGAGAAAATTCAATCGTTTGAATTACGGTTTCCTCGGGATCTGTCAAAGAAATTTCTAAATTGGGCCATAAAACAGCAATTCCAATGCGATTGTTGATGTCAACTCTCAAAATAGATTGCTTAGAAGGATTTATAAGCCCCTCTTGAGCGTGATCGAGTGCAAGACTGGCAGAGTTGATCTTCCATGCTGAAAAATCGCTTACAGGGCGATCTATGCAGCCTAAGGCGCTACATAATTTGCGATCAATTTGTTGCAGCACAAAAAAAGCACGGTGTGAAAACGTATTTGCATTGTTATCTGAGATTGGTGCTAATGCTGGGAGTAGGGTTTGTCTAAACATATGCTCGCCAAACAAGAGAGTCAGAATCAAAAACAAGACTAACAAGACTGGCCTAACTTTTTTTTTGAGCCCGACTAAAAAATGACCCTGAGATTTGCTTGGTAGAGTTCCCTGCAAACAAACCCATCCATCACTTTCTTTCCAGATCGATAGCTCTAGCCATTGGCGATAGGTCGCTACGACCTCATCTGCTTGGCGCGCCAAGACCCCAGACAACACAATTTGGCCGCCGGGACGGATTTTGTTGACCAAAGCTGGCGCTAGAACTTGAAGAGGGTTGGCAAGGATGTTCGCCATCACAATGTCGTATTTGACCTCAGGTGCAAGTTCAAGCGCTCCCTCATTCGGAAGAACAAATTGAATATCGACCTGATTGATCTGGGCATTACTTCGAGCGGCGACGATCGCTTGCGGATCAATATCAGTTCCAACGACGGCAGTGCATCCAAGTTTTGCAGCCGCGATTGCCAATATGCCTGAGCCACATCCGTAATCGAGCAAGGTTTGATTAAGCAATTGAGTATGTTGCTCTAGCCAGAGCAAACAGAGGTGGGTGGTGGGGTGACTGCCAGTGCCAAACGCTAACCCCGGGTCTACTGCAAGACAAATCGCTTGAGGATCGTTCGACGGCGTCTCATGCCAAGAGGGAACTACCCAGATGCGTTTACCGATCTGAATTGGTGCAAATTGACTTTGTGTCAGCCGCACCCAATCTTGTTCTTCAACACGCTTTTCCTCGGGAGCTTGAATCTCAAAACCCAGATCCTTTAGAGCAGCCAACAAGTTGTTGATGAAATCCGGCGCATCGGATTGATCCATTTCGGGATTGAAGAGCGCTGTGACGGATGAGCGATCCCAAGCTTGAACTTCGGGAGATAAACCAGGCTCACCATACAGCGGGTTTTCATCATAGCCACCTGCTGCGTCATCTTCTACGGTGACAGAGAGGGCTCCGAGTTCGAGCAGTGCATCCCCCAAGGGTTCTGCAATTTCAGCAACGACCGTAAAAATGAGTTCACGATAGGCCATCTTTAGGCTTTACCGCGACTAGCTGCTTGCTCTTCTAGGCGGTGCTCTAGGTAATGAATACTGGTTCCACCCTCGATGAAGTTCGGATCAAGCATCAACTCCCGATGCAGCGGGACATTGGTTGTGATGCCATCGATCACCATTTCTGAGAGAGCGATTTGCATGCGACGAATTGCTTGCTCGCGAGTATTGCCGTAGGAAATCAGTTTGCCGATCATCGAGTCATAGTTTGATGGCACTACATAGCCGCTGTAAGCATGAGAGTCAACCCGAATACCAGGACCTCCTGGCATATGCCAAGACTGAATTCGGCCAGGGCTGGGTGTGAACTTGAAGGGGTCTTCGGCATTGAGGCGGCACTCGATAGCATGTCCACGAAAGACAATATCTTTTTGACGGTAGGCTAACTTCAGACCGGCTGCAATCCGAATTTGCTCTTGCACAATATCTACACCCGTAATCATTTCGGTAACAGGATGCTCAACCTGTACACGGGTGTTCATTTCAATGAAGAAAAATTCGCCATCTTCATACAGAAACTCAAATGTGCCAGCACCACGATAGCCAATTTTTCTGCAGGCCTCGGCACAACGCTCGCCGATCTTGGCAATCAAGCGACGATCAATTCCAGGAGCTGGTGCTTCCTCAATCACTTTTTGGTGACGGCGTTGCATCGAGCAATCGCGTTCGCCTAACCAGATGGCATTGCCATGGGTATCAGCGAGTATCTGAATCTCAACATGGCGTGGCTTCTCTAAAAACTTTTCCATGTAAACCTCTGGATTGCCAAAGGCCCTGCCCGCTTCTTCACGCGTCATATTGACGGCATTAATCAGGGCCGCTTCAGTATGTACCACTCGCATGCCGCGTCCACCACCACCGCCAGCTGCTTTAATAATCACTGGGTAACCAACCCGTTTTGCTGTTGCAATAATTTCTTTAGGATCATCAGGTAGGGCACCTTCTGAACCAGGTACGCAGGGAACGCCCGCTTTGATCATGGCCCGTTTGGCAGAGACTTTATCGCCCATGAGGCGAATGGACTCCGCTTTGGGTCCGATAAAAGCAAAACCAGATTTCTCAACACGCTCTGCAAAGTCAGCATTCTCGGAAAGAAAACCGTATCCAGGATGAATCGCCTCAGCATCAGTGACTTCTGCAGCAGAAATAATTGCCGGCATATTGAGGTAACTTAAGGGGGACGGTGGCGGGCCGATGCAAACCGCTTCATCGGCCAGCTTGACGTACTTTGCCTCTTTGTCGGCAGTGGAATAGACCACAACTGTTTTGATACCCAATTCTCGGCAAGCGCGTTGAATCCGCAGAGCGATTTCGCCCCGATTAGCAATCAGAATCTTATCGAACATGGAGACCTAAAGTTAAGCGATGACGAAGAGCGGTTGATCGAATTCAACACCCTGACCGTTTTCACACAGAATTTGTTTAATGACGCCCGCTTTTTCAGCCTCAATCTCATTGAGTAATTTCATGGCTTCGATGATGCACAGTGTTTGGCCTACCGCGACGGTATCGCCTACTTTTACAAAATCTGGAGACTCGGGATTGGGTGCTCTATAGAAAGTGCCGACCATCGGCGAGTGCACTGTGAATCCAGTCTCCACGGCAGGACTTTCAGCGGCTGCTGGTGCGCTAGCTGAGGAGGCAAGGGGAGCAGGGACAGACTGCATCGCTTGCATCGGTGTGGGGTTTGCATAAACCACTTGCCCACCGCCAGTATTTGATGTTCCGGCGTTCACAATGCGAACGCGATCTTCGCCTTCGTTCACTTCTAATTCTGAGATGCCGGATTCAGCAACGAGATCGATTAAGGTTTTGAGTTTTCTAAGATCCATGGTTTAACCCTTTTTCTATGAACAGTTATTTTTGTATGCGGGTAATTGCCGCTGTCATTGCTAATTCGTAACCAAGTGCGCCAAGACCGCAAATCACTCCGATAGCAATGTCGGATAAATAAGAATGTTTCCGGAATTCTTCTCGCTGGTGAATATTTGAGAGATGAACTTCAATGAAGGGAATAGCTACGCCTGCCAGGACGTCCCTAAGGGCAACGCTCGTATGAGTAAAAGCACCTGGGTTAATGATGATGAAATCCACCCCATCCTGTTTGGCTTTCTGAATGCGATCAATTAGCTCGCCTTCATGGTTACTTTGAAAGGTATCTAGACTCACAGCGTGGCTTTTAGCCAATTGCTCCAACTTTCGGTGGATATCTTCCAGGGTGGTTTTGCCATAAACCTCGGGCTCGCGACTACCTAGTAGATTGAGATTAGGTCCTTGAACTACCAGAATTGAAGGATTTTTTGACATAGATAAGTGTTTTTAAGCGCTTTTGAGATCAGTTGATTAATTTGGCTTTTAGCTAAAAAGGCTGATTTAAGGGGTTTTTGAGGCCGTCCAGTTCCAGCTCAGTATACCCTTTCAGGAGGTTTAAAAACCAACCTTTTAACTATGAATCACCCTAATATGAAAGGAATTTTGCTTAAAAAGTAGGCAAAATGCCATCAATATCTGATGAATGAATCACAGTAAATTTGTCTAAGATCTTCTATAAATTAGCTTTTATGATGCTTTTTAGCTCATCTTCGCTTATTTTTCCTAATTTACTACTAACGGCTTTCCCTTGAGAGTTAATGACAACCGTAAAGGGAAGGGCTCCTTGAGTATTCCCCATCTCTTTGCTGATATTGCTGCCATCCATTCCGCCAATCACTATCGGGTAAGTAACTGGAGTCTTTTTAAGGAATTCGCGAATATTAGAGGGTGAATCGATACCGATACCGACAAATAGGACATTTTGTTGCTTAAACTCGGTTTGAAGGCGGCTCAAAGCCGGCATTTCTTCAACACAGGGTGGACACCAGGAAGCCCAAAAGTTGACTACCAAGAGCTTGCCTTGCCAATTGGCACTGTTGGCTGGCTTGCCATCAGGATCTTGCCAATCATGTCCCAAAAAATGCTCAATAGCGACCTCACTGGCTAGCTGGGGTTGGTTGATCCAGTGCGAGCTGAATACTCCAGCGAGGAGGGCAAAAAAACCAATTGCGATGATAGTGAGCCACTGTCTGCGATTCATTACTAGTCCTTAGCTAAAATTCCTTCATGCATATTCATATCTTAGGCATTTGCGGCACCTTCATGGGCGGCATTGCTGCTATCGCCAGGCAGGCAGGCCATCGTGTAACGGGGTGTGATGCAAACGTCTATCCACCAATGAGTACCCAGCTTGAAGCGCAGGGTATTGAATTGATAGAAGGATATTCCCCAGAACAATTATCTCAGTTTGAAACCATGCCCGATCTATTCGTGATTGGTAATGTGGTTTCTCGTGGGAATCCGTTGATGGAGGCTATCCTCAATCAAGGCCTGCCTTATATCTCAGGCCCACAGTGGTTGGGAGAGCAAGTTTTATTTGGTCGTCATGTTTTAGCAGTTGCGGGTACGCATGGAAAAACGACCACCTCCGCTATGCTCACATGGATTTTGGAATACAACAATTACAAACCAGGCTACTTAATTGGTGGGGTGCCTCTCAACTTTACGGTATCAGCACGTTTAGGCGAGAGTCCATTTTTTGTCATCGAAGCGGATGAATACGACACTGCCTTTTTTGATAAACGCAGTAAGTTTGTTCACTATCGACCCCGTACTGCAATTCTGAATAATTTGGAATTTGATCACGCCGATATTTTTTCTGATCTGGCAGCAATTGAAACTCAATTTCATCATTTGGTGAGAACAGTGCCTAGTAGCGGTTTGGTCGTTGTTAATGGCGAAGAGCCTGCATTAGAGCGTGTCATTACTCGAGGAGCTTGGGCTCCAGTAGAGACATTTGGTCAAGAGTCACAAAATACGTGGGGGCTGATTTCCTTGCCAGGAGACGATTTCACTGTCTTACATTCCGGTAAAGAGGTGGCCACGGTCAGATGGGCAATAGATTCTGGAGTAATGGGACGCCATAACCAACTCAATGCCTTAGCAGCGATTGCGGCTGCAAATCATATTGGCATTCGTCCTGAGGACGCTGCAAACGCCTTGGGTGAATTTAGGAATGTGAAGCGTCGTTTAGAAACGATTGGCATGGCAAATGAGATCACCGTCTATGACGATTTTGCGCATCATCCCACAGCCATTGCCACCACCCTAGATGGTCTGCGTCGCAGAGTGGGTAATGCCAGAATTTTGGCTGTACTTGAACCTCGTTCTAACACCATGAAGCTTGGCGTGATGAAAGCACAACTCCCTGCCAGCTTAGACAAAGCCGATTTGATTTTTGCCTATGGCGCCAAATCTGGTAAAGAGAGTTTAGGCTGGGATTTAGCAGCAGTCTTGTCGCCCTTGAATCAACAGTCGGCTAGGGCTCAGGCGCATGATGACTTAAATGTTTTGGTCAAAGCAATCACCAAAGAAGCAAAGCCAGGGGATCATATTTTGGTGATGAGCAACGGTGGCTTTGGCGGCGTGCACCAAAAGATTTTGCAAGCACTATGAATGTGTTCAATGAAGTCTTAAGTAAAGAAAAGAAGATCTAAATGAGCGAAAGACTGAAAGATAAGGTTGCCATCATTACTGGTGCCGCTAAAGGTATTGGCTTTGCAACTGCCAAGCGTTTTGCCGAGGAGGGCGCAAAAGTAATGATTGCCGATGTCAGCCTCGAAGCTGTCAAGTCTGCGGCTGCCCAGATACCCAATGCAGAGCCTTATATAGTGAATGTCACTGATCGGGCCAGTATTCAGTCAGCGGTAGATCAAATTCTGGAGCGTCATGGAAAGATCGATATTTTGATCAATAATGCCGGTATTACACAGGACGCCAGACTCGTAAAAATGACCGAGGCTCAGTTTGATGCCGTCATTGATGTCAACCTCAAGGGTGTTTTTAATTGCACTCAACTCGTCGTGCCGCACATGTTAGAAAAAGGTAAAGGTGCTGTTGTCAATGCATCGAGTGTGGTTGGCATCTACGGAAATTTTGGACAAACCAATTATTCGGCGACGAAGTTCGGCGTCATTGGATTCACTAAGACTTGGGCTCGCGAACTCGGGGCCAAGGGCGTACGAGTAAATGCTATCTGCCCTGGTTTTATTTCGACGGAGATGGTGAAAGCAATGCCAGAAAATGTTCTCCAAGATATTGAAAAACGGAGTTGGCTTGGTCGTTTGGGTACTCCAGAAGAAATGGCGAATGTGTATTTATTCTTAGCTAGTGATGAAGCAAGTTATGTCAATGGCGTTGCACTCGAAGCCAGCGGCGGAATCTCCCTTTAAACATGCATCTTTTATTCGAAGAGGGTGGCGATCTCAAGATTGCTACCACTCAATCTGCCAGCGGTTCAGGAGATGCAGAATCGTGGCAAGCTACAACGCTCTCAGGTAAAAAAATCAAACTCAAGGCAAAAGAGGTTTGGTTGCGCTTTGAAAATGCGGATGCGCATACTGTCATGAGTGAGGCCAATGATTTGTCGGCCAGTATTGATTTGCAATTATTGTGGGACTGTGCTCCTGATGAGGAATTTGGTTTAGTTGATGTTGCGCAAGAGTATTTTGGTAATCAAGCTAGTATTGCGCAACAACTGGCTCTCGGTCTCGCATTGCAAGGTGCCCCCGTATTTTTTCGGCGCAAGGGGCGCGGACGTTTTCAGCGAGCCCCTTTAGAACAATTGCAGGCAGGTTTGGCAGCGATTGAGCGTAAGAAAAAAGAATTAGAGCAGCAACAAGTTTGGCAACAGGATTTGATTGCAGGCCAATTTCCGGAAACTTTGCGTTCTATCGCGAAGCAGTTGTTATTCAATCCTGATAAAAATACCAATGCCTACAAGGCACTGCAAGCTGCATGTGTAGAGACCGGTGAGTCTGCAGTCCAATTGATGATTCGTTGTGGAGCTATAGACTCTCCACTGGCCTTTCATCAGGAAATGTTTCTCAAGACCCATTTCCCGCATGGCGCTGAGCATCATGAGCAAACCGTCATTGACCAAGCTCTTTGTGACTCTGCTTTTGCTGAGTTGCCTCTGGCGCAGGTCAAAGCATTTTCTATTGATGACTCTGGCACCACAGAGATTGATGATGCTCTATCTGTTACTCCGCTAGAGGGTGGTGGTCACCGCATCGGCATCCATATTGCAGCCCCTGGATTAGTGATTGCAAAGGATGATCCAGTTGATTTGGTAGCACGTCATCGGATGTCGACGGTCTATTTTCCCGGTGACAAGATGACGATGTTGCCTGATTCCGTCATTGCACAATTTTCGCTTGATGAGGGTGGGGAGCGTGCCGCACTCTCAATGTATGTAGACCTTGATGAAAATGATGTAATCCAGCAGGGCACTCTCGAGATTCTGGTTGAGCGTGTACCGATTGTTGCTAACTTACGCCTTGAGGATCTCGAGCATTTAGTGACCGAAGAAGCGCTTGCGCAAAATGGGGCATTCCCATTTCAAGCGGAGTTAGCAATCTTATGGAAGGGCGCCCAACATTTGCATGCTGCTCGCCAAGAGCGACGCGTGGCAAACGGTCTGCGAGCTGAACAATTAGGCCTCATCGATCCTAATGCGCTCGCAAGAGATTTCTATTTTGAGATTCAGGAACGCTCTGGTGAACAGTGCGTTGAAATTGTGCCACGTCAGCGCGGTTCAATATTGGATACGATTGTTGCTGAGTGGATGATCTTTTGTAATAGCAGAGCAGGACATTTGCTATCAGAGCACGGCTTACTCGGTTTGTTTAGAGCCCAAAAAGGTTGGGGTCCATTGCGCACTCGGATGCAAACGACGCCAGGCCCTCATGAGGGTTTAGGTTTGGATTACTATGCTTGGTCTACGTCGCCATTGCGCCGCTATACCGATTTAGTGAATCAATGGCAATTGATTGCCTTGGCTAAGCATGGTGTTACCGCCAAAATGGTGGCACCTTTTTCTCCAAAGGATGCCAGCTTGATGGGAATCGCTGCGGATTTTGAGACCTGCTATCAAGCTTATGGTGAGTTTCAGGATCGCCTAGAAAAATATTGGTGTCTACGCTGGTTGCAACAACAGGGTTTACCTAAAACCGTTTTTGTACGACACCTCAAGGAAGGGATGTCGCGTCTTGAGGCAGTACCTTTGCATATCGCGATTCCTGAGTTAGCGACCCATCCCCGTATGACAAGAGCTGAGGTTGAAATTACGGATCTCGATTTACTGCAGCTGAGCGCAAGTGCTCGGGTATTGCAGATTGAGTCTGCACCAGTGATTGGTAGGGATGATGCCAGCGCTTCCTAGGCAGACATGGCTCCATCTGGGCAAAGCCCAGACCTTATTTGAGCAAGCTTGGCGCCGTCATCCTTTGGGATTAGCGATCTGCGTTTCTTTGATCATCCATCTGATCTTTTTATCGTTTCGCTGGGGTTTGGGAGAAATTCAAGCTCGGCGACTCAATACCCCATTGAGCGTGGTTCTAGTGAACGCGACTAGTCATGCGAAAACTCAAGAGGCAAACAAATTAGCACAAGTTGATTTACAGGGCGGCGGTTCTACCTTGGATCGGGACGCCACAGCCTTGCATCGAGCGCGCTTGGGTGCTGAGGCGCGTCTGGAGGTATTGGAGAAACAGCAAAAGCAAATGCTGGCGAAATTAGAGACCGAACGATCCAAGTCTGGCGGTCAAAAAAGTGGCGAAGCACAGCATATTGCTCCCCAGTTCAACTCCTTGGAAGCTGAGTTAGCAAAACGGCTACAAATTGAGGGGCAAGGGATGCGCCATCAAGTCATGACTAGTGCAAGTACTAAGTCAGTGGTCTTTGCCCATTACTACGACGCGATGCGACAAAAGATAGAGGCCTATGGCAGCAGCTTCTTTCCTCGCGCTAATGGGCACCCCCTCTATGGCAGCCTCGTGATTGTCGTGAGCGTTGATTCTCAGGGGCGAATTATTAATAACCCCCAAGGAAAGGATGGCCTGAGTATTGGCCGTAGCTCTGGAAATCCTGAGCTGGATCGTCAAGCTCTCGCGATTGTGCGAGCCTCGGCTCCGTTTGGCGCGTTCCCAGAGCCGATGCAAAAACAAATTGATATCTTGGATTGGATTGCCACCTTTGACTTCACTCGAGATAGCGCTGACCGCCTAGAGTTGCGTCATTAGCAAATTCGCTTATCCTCTAGTTAAGATGAGCTCGAACCACACCCCCATTCATTTGGACACCGACCCTAGTCACTTTCCAGACCTAGATGTGTATGCCGTAGTCGGAAATCCGATTGCACATAGCAAGTCGCCGCAGATTCATGCGCAATTCGCTCAGCAATCTCAGCAAGCAATGCACTATGGATATCTTGCAGCGCCCTTAAATGGTTTTATGCAAACCGCAACCGCATTTTTTGCTGCGGGTGGCAAGGGCATGAACGTCACCGTTCCCTTCAAGCTAGATGCAACAGCATTTGCAGATATTGTTACGTCAAGAGCTGAGTTAGCAGGTGCAGTAAATACTTTGTGGATTGAGTCTGGGAAAATCCATGGGGACAATACCGATGGGTCTGGTTTGGTCAAGGATCTATTGGCTCAGGGTATTCGTTTGCAGGATGCACGCATTTTGTTAGTCGGTGCTGGCGGTGCTGCACGCGGTGTCTTGGGGCCGCTCTTAGATCAAAAGCCACAAGCTTTAGTCATTACCAATCGCTCGCTTGATAAAGCACAAGACTTGAGTAAGCTTTTTTCAGGCACAGCCAAAGTGCTGAATGTTGTTTTATCAGTTCGGTCTTTAGATAACCTTGAGAACGCTGCAATTACAGACACCCCATTTGATCTGGTCATCAATGCCAGTGCCGCGGGTTTAACAGATGAATCCCCACTAAGCGATCAGGCTGCAGCTAATATTTTTACACCTGCTAGCTTTGCCTATGACATGGTGTACGGCAAGAGTACGCCATTGATGAAGCAGGCCCTGCAGCGGGGTGCGCGAGTGAGTGATGGCTTGGGGATGTTGGTTGAGCAAGCTGCTGATGCATTCCAGATTTGGCGCGGACCTGAAGTGAGTGCCCATATTCAACCCCGTTCAGTCTTAGCTCAATTACGTTCTTGATTCAGTAATGCGTTGGTTTGCTTATCTTGCAAAATGCTTGCTCAGTGGCTTGATTGTCATGCAGCTCTATTTTGTTCTGCAGATCAGTCTGTGGTCTTGGTTCAATCCTAGCAATACCGCTTTCGAGAGAGCAGAGCGCTGGCGCTTATGTGGCATGCATTGGTCTTGCGGATTGCATTCCGACTGGGTTCCCTACCAGCAGATTTCCTCAAACTTAAAACGTGCTGTGCTGGTCAGTGAAGACGATATCTTTTTTCAGCACCATGGTGTCCGTGTAGAAGATATGGAAAAAGCCTGGGAAAAGAATCAGCAGCGAAAAGGACAATCTAAGACAGCCTTACGAGGTGGCTCAACGATTACCCAGCAGCTTGCTAAAAACTTATTTCTGTCCTCAGAGCAGGATTACTTGCGTAAAGGTCAAGAGCTTCTCATTACTGCTTATTTAGAGCTCATTCTTCCCAAAAAAAGATTATTTGAGATCTATCTCAACTCCGTCGAGTGGGGTGAGGGCGTCTTTGGCGTGGGGGCAGCGAGCCAACATTATTTTGCGATTAGTCCAGCAGCCTTATCTCATGAAGAGTCTGCAGCCCTAGCCTCGGCGCTACCGGCACCAAAGTGTTTTGATAAGGCCCAATATTGTCGTAGGGGCAGTATTGATTACCCCCTTCGTCAAGAATTTATTCTGGAGAATATGGATCGGGTTGCCTTGTCACCAAACCCAAAAAGTCACTCTCGTTAGTTCAAGCTACAGCGGCGTTTAGAGCATCCCTTGTGCTCAGCGCTACTTTTCTTGCAGCTTGTGCAAAGTCTTCACCACCACTTGCATACAAAATTGCTCGAGAGGAATTAATGATCATGCCAGTGCCGGGTTTTTGAGTAACGCTTCCGGCTTTAACGGTTGCTTCAATATCGCCACCTTGCGCCCCAATTCCAGGAATGAGCAGTGGCATATCGCCGACTAGATTTCTGACCTTAGCAATTTCCTCTGGGAAGGTAGCGCCAACGACTAATCCAATTTGACCCGAGGTATTCCATTTGCTTGCAGCGAGCTTAGCTACCTCGATATAGAGCGGTTCACCAGATGATGCATTCTGGAGAAATTGCAAATCAGACCCCCCTGGATTGGAGGTGCGACAAAGAACAATTACGCCCTTCTCAGGGTAACGCAAATAGGGCTCAATTGAATCGAATCCCATATAGGGATTTACAGTCACTGCATCTGCACCATAGCGCTCAAATGCCTCAAGAGCGTAATGTTCTGCGGTACTACCAATGTCTCCCCGCTTGGCATCCAGAATGACCGGAATATGGGGGTAATGCGTCTTGAGGTGGGCAATGAGTTTCTCGAGTTGAGCCTCCGCGCCCTGCGAGGCAAAGTAGGCAATTTGGGGTTTGAAGGCGCAGACGAGATCTGCAGTGATATCGGCAATTGCTTTGCAGAATTCAAAAATAGGCTCAGGTTTGTCGGCTAAGGAGGCCGGCATTCTTTTGGGGTCGGGGTCAAAACCCACACACAGCATGCTGCCTTGAGAAGCCCATGCAGCTTGGAGTTGCTGGGTAAAGCTAGGGGACTTGGTATTCATCGGCTTCAGCCTTCATTTATCGAAACTGTCATGAGCTATAGGATAAACTAGCGTACATTCCTTAGGAGTTCACCATGATCAACTTGTTCGTCCTGCAAAATGGCCGCCTCTCTCAAGAGCAAGTCGAAGATCGCAATGAATTATTGCAATATACCAACCCCATTTGGATTGACGTAGTTGATCCAGAAGAAGAGGAGCTCCTCTGGATTAAAGAGGCCTTTGGTGTCTTGCTCCCAGAATTGGATGATTTGGGCGACTTAGAGGCGTCCGCTCGCTATTTTGAGGCGGATGATGGTCATCTACACATTCGTACTGATTTCTTATTGGATGAAGAAGAAGTCTCCCGCAACATTCGGGTCGCTTTTGTCCTAACTAAGCAAGTTTTATTTTCGATTCATGACGAAGATTTGCCGGTCTTTAGATTGGTCCGTTTGCGCGCGCGTTTGCGTCCGGGATCCGTCAGTAACGCCAAAGATGTTTTGCTGGATTTATATTCAACCGATGCTGAGTATTCTGCTGATGCTTTGGAAGAAGTCTACGAGAACCTTGAGCGTGCAGGACACCAAGTGTTATCGGATGACATCAACGATGCCACCGCAGCTGAAGTGTTAGAGACAATCGCTAAGGAAGAAGATACCAACGGCCATATTCGTCGCAATGTGATGGATACCCGCCGTGCACTTTCTTTTTTAATGCGCAGCAAACTACTCTCAGATGAGCAGCAAGAAGAAGCGCGCCAAATTCTGCGTGACATTGACTCTCTTGAAAACCATACTGCTTTCCTCTTCGATAAGATTAACTTTTTGATGGATGCGACGGTAGGTTTCATTAACTTGAACCAAAGTAAGATCATTAAGATCTTCTCCGTGGTATCGGTTGCCTTAATGCCGCCAACCCTGTTAGCCAGTATTTGGGGTATGAACTACAAGTACATGCCTGAGTTGGATCTCTTTTTGGGATACCCAGCCGCATTGGGCTTAATGGTGGTATCAGCCATTATTCCTTTATGGTATTTCCACCACAAAGGTTGGATGAAGTAATTATTTCAGCAGCGTCAGCAGTTCTGTTAAAGCGTAAGCACAAGCCTGCTCTCGAATCGCTTGTCGATCGCCAGTAAATAATTGGGTTTTGCAAACTGTCGACTCCATCACCGACCAGGCAAAGCAGACCGTTCCAACTGGCTTCTGTGGTGATCCACCCGTAGGACCCGCGATGCCGGTGATGGCAACGCCCACATTGACTGCTGCATTTCTTCGGGCACCTTCAGCCATCGCTTTAGCCACTGGCTCACTCACTGCCCCAAATGATTCAATCGTTTCAGGAGGCACCCCAAGACACTCTGCTTTAGCTACATTGCTATAGGTGATGTAGCCTCTCTCAAACCAATCGCTTGATCCAGCTAGCTCGGTTAGCGTGGCACAAACGAGGCCGCCAGTACAGGATTCTGCAAGCGCAATCTTCCACGATTTTTGGATCAGGACGATGGATAACGCTTTTGCCAAGCTGGATGATGAATTCATATTATTTGAGTAAAGATTGTCCAAGTGCGATCACGAGAAGCGTAAAAAAAGCAGCAGCGAGATCGTCAATCATGATGCCAAAGCCCTGCCATAGATTGGCTTTCAGCGAGTAGGTACTGGCCGATTGAGCATCTTCAGAAGCTTTGAAGTAACGATCGATCATCCCGATCGGACCAGGCTTGATGGCATCAAAAAACCGAAAGAGAATAAATGCAATCGCTTGCAGCCAAATTGCGGTTGGCATGATGATGACTAGCACTAGCCAGAAGGCCACAATCTCATCCCAAACAATACCGCCGAAATCTTTTTTGCCCAACTCTTCGCTAACTTGACCGCAGACCGAGCAGCCCAGTACAAAGCTCAAAGCGATGACCCAAAGCCAATCTTCTGAAGAAAAAATAGATTGCCCAAGGTAGAAGGCCCCCCATGCCCACAGCGTGCCTGCGGTGCCCGGTGCGATGGGGCTGAGACCGCTGCCAAAACCAAATGCGAGTGTGCGACCCGCAGTTTGAAATACCCACTTAAAGGAGGGTGAGTTGCTGGGAAGTTTGATGGGGAGCTTCATGCGAAGTGATCAAATGATTGCATTAATTTTGCCCCAGCTTCGGCACTCCATTGTTGACCATCCCGACCAATCAAGGTGATCTTCGCTTCGGTAGATGCGGGAGTGTGGATTTCTCCAATGCGAGTTAGTGCTAGGGACAGTTCTTTACTTAGCGCTTCAATTGCTGAGGTATTTTCGGCGGCGGCAGTAAAGCAGATTTCATAATCATCGCCACCATTGGCTGCGCATTGATCCTGTAATGCTTGACTCTGTTGTAGAAGTATTCTGGATTTGGGTAAGTTTTCCAAGAAAACATTGGCATCCACATGAGAAGCATCCAGAATGTGTTGTAGGTCGCCCAGAAGGCCGTCTGAGATGTCTAGGGCTGCACTAGCAAAATTCTGTAACGCGATTCCCAATGCCACTCTAGGGGTGGGTTGATGTAGACGAGCCTCAATCATTTTGAGTTGATCGGCAGGCAAATCAATTTCATGACGCAGTGCAGCAAGTGTGAGTCTTGCATCACCTAAGGAGCCTGAGACCCAAATCTGATCACCGGGCTTAGCTCCTGAGCGTTTAATGGCAGCCCCCTTTGCAACAGTGCCTAGGGCGCTAATACAAATATTCAGTGGTCCCTTGCAGGTGTCTCCACCAATTAAAGGGCAAGAAAATTCCTTGGCCGCTTGAAATAGGCCATTACTAAAGGATTCCAGCCAGAGGCTATCGGCTTGAGGGAGGGCCAGCGCAAGCGTAAAGCCTAAGGGCTTAGCACCCATCGCTGCGAGGTCTGAGAGGTTGACTGCAAGGGCTTTGTAGCCCAGCCATTCGGGGTTGGCATCGCTAAAAAAGTGCCGACCTTCAACTAGCATATCGCTGGTCACTGTCAGTTCTTCATGGGTTTTGGTAGCTACTAACGCGCAATCATCCCCAATGCCCATCACAATCCCTGAGTCATCTGAAAAACCCATGGCTTTTGCCTTGGATTTAAAAAATGCCTCAATCAGCTCAAATTCAGAAATTGGCTTACTGGAAGGAGAAGTCATGCCCTCATTTTAGGGTGCTTGGAAGTAAGTCATCTAGGAGGAATAGAATTACAGTCTTCATTCTGTTTTATTGACGAGTAATTTCATGAGTTCATCTGGCGATACCAAAGAGCAACAAATTGCATCCCTAAGAGAAGCAGCCCTTCACTATCACGAGTTTCCAGTGCCCGGCAAGATTGAAATTGCCCCCACTAAACAGCTCACCAATCAACGCGATCTAGCGCTAGCCTACACCCCGGGTGTTGCCGCTGCCTGTGAGGAGATTGCTAAAGACCCCGCAAATGCATTTCGTTATACCGCTCGCGGTAACTTGGTAGGCGTCATCACCAACGGCACCGCAGTCTTAGGATTAGGCAATATTGGACCGCTTGCAAGTAAACCGGTAATGGAAGGGAAGTCTGTCCTCTTTAAAAAATTTGCAGGCATTGATGTTTTCGATATCGAAGTTAATGAAAACGATCCCGATAAATTAGTGGAGATCATTGCAGCACTCGAGCCTACCTTCGGCGGCATTAATCTTGAGGATATCAAGGCGCCTGATTGTTTCGTGGTTGAACGCAAACTTCAGGCGCGCATGAAGATCCCCGTCTTTCATGATGACCAGCATGGCACTGCAATTGTGGTCGCTGCGGCGATTATTAATGGCCTTAAGGTAGTCGGCAAAGAGCTTGGTAAGGTCAAGCTGGTAACTTCTGGAGCTGGAGCGGCAGCTTTGGCTTGTTTAGACTTGCTGGTAGATTTAGGAATTGCTCGTGAAAATATATGGGTAACCGATTTAGCGGGTGTGGCTTACAAAGGCCGCAAGGAGTTAATGGATCCCGAGAAAGAGCCATTCTGCCAAGACACTAAATTAAGAACATTGGCGGAAGTGATCGAGGGTGCGGATATTTTCTTGGGCTTATCTGCTGGCGGCGTACTAAAGCAAGACATGGTCAAGAAAATGGCTGATAAGCCATTAATTTATGCGCTTGCTAACCCCACTCCAGAAATCTTACCTGAGGAAGTCAAGGCAGTCCGTCCAGATGCTGTCATGGCAACAGGACGTACCGATTATCCCAATCAAGTAAACAACGTTCTGTGTTTCCCATTTATTTTCCGTGGGGCTCTAGACGTTGGCGCCACGACGATTACCCGCGGCATGGAAGTGGCTGCAGTCAAGGCTGTCGCTGAGTTGGCACAGGCAGAGCAGAGCGAAGTAGTCACATCGGTTTACGGTAATGACAACTTATCCTTTGGCCCTGATTATTTGATTCCGAAGCCATTCGATCCCCGCTTAATTACGGCAATTGCACCAGCAGTAGCTAAAGCGGCTATGGATGATGGCGTTGCACTTCGTCCAATTAAAGACTTCGACGCTTATCGCAATCAGTTGCAGCAATTTGTGTACCACTCTGGTACTTTGATGAAACCCTTATTCAATATTGCTAAACGGGTTCCTGCAAATCAAAAACGCATTGTCTATGCCGAAGGTGAGGATGAGCGTGTGTTACGCGCAGTTCAAATTGCGCTGGATGAGAATTTAGCAGTACCAATTTTGATTGGTCGCCCTGAGGTGATTGAGTATCGGATTGATAAATTTGGCCTGCGCATGAAACCGGGCGTTGACTTTGAGATTGTGAATCCTGAAAGTGATGCTCGCTTTAGAGATTTCTGGCAGACCTATCTTGCGCTTACCGAACGCAAAGGTGTCACACAAACCTTTGCCAAGCTCGAGATGCGTCGCCGTCATACATTAATTGGCTCGATCCTGATCAGTAAAGGTATGGCTGATGGGATGATTTGTGGCACGGTTGGTAATTCGGCAACGCACCTCAAGTACATCGATGAAGTAATTGGTCACGAAGCTGGTGCGACTGTCTATGGCGCAATGTCTGGATTGGTTTTGCCTGGTCGCCAAGTCTTCTTGGTCGATACCCACATTAATCTTGATCCGAGTGCCGCAGAGTTGGCTGAAATTACCTTGATGGCTGCAAGTGAAATGCGCAAGCTTGGAATTGCGCCTAAAGTTGCCCTGTTGTCGCATTCGAACTTTGGCTCTAGTAATGCGCCTTCAGCAGTCAAGATGCGTGAAGTCTTGGCCTTAATTCAGAAGTCTGATCCTACTCTTGAAGTGGATGGAGAGATGCATGGGGATAGCGCTTTAGATGAGTCCATTCGTTCTAGTGCGGTAACCTCATCACCGCTCAAAGGTGACGCGAATCTATTGGTCCTTCCCAATATTGATGCTGCCAACATTTCATACAACTTGTTAAAGACTGCGGCTGGTAATGGTGTTTCCATTGGACCTCTGCTTTTAGGGGTGGCTAAGCCGATTCATATCTTGACCCCGGCTGCCACAGTCCGCAGGATTGTGAATGTGACCGCTTTGACTGTTGTAGAGGCTGCTAGCAACGCACGCGGGCTTTCCTAAACGGGATTAATATATGTAAGTTAGTATTTACTTACATATATTAATATTATATAAATCAATGACTTATATAATAAGCACATAATTCGGGCTTGATTTGATGACGTGATCGGGGTAACCTAGCATCCATCATGAATAATCAACCTGAAAACACCAGCTCAGCAGTCTGGGATGAACATAGTCGGGCTGAAAGTTGGGATAGCTCAGATCGTCTTGAGACCGAATCTTCAGCAGCCAACGTTTATGCCCAAGGCGGTTTATCCCGTTTGCAAAATTTTGCAGCTAACCAAGCTACCGGAAAAAAAGTGACCGCTTCGTGGCGTGCTGCTTTAGCAGTCCGCGATGCTGGACCGCCTGCAATGTTACGTAGCGTGCGCACTAATATTGTTCAGTCCATCCGCGCGTTCCGTACGCCAGATTTGGCTGAGGCCGCTAGTGAACTTGGTCAACATTTCATTTATGCAAATTGCGCAAACGCGATGACTAAGGGCGAGGTTTTAGAAGCCATTGCTAATGCGTATATGTTTACTAAACAACAGGCTAAAAATTTCGATCCATTGTTAGATTCTTTGACAACGATGGTCGATAAGGCGGGTCCTCAGCCTGGTTTCGTAGTAGTATTGGAAGGCTTGCCTTGTACTCAGAAATTTGACAAAGAAGCCCGCGAGACTTTGCTTGATGTATTCCGTGATGCTGTTGACTTCTGGTCAGAGCGTCGCATCCCATATCGAGTGTTCTACTCTTTCGCTTAAGCCTTTAGGAGCCTAGGCTCCAGACAGTATTGACGGCCGTAATCGCAACGATTCCGGCCGTTTCTGTTCTCAGAACCCGCTCTCCCAAAGAAACCTTTTGATAGCCCGCAGCCTGCGCTAGCGCTTCTTCTTCAGGTGAATGCCCTCCCTCTGGACCAATTAACAAAATGACATCTTGTGGCGGCATTTTTCTCAGCACCGAGACTATGCTAACGGTAGCGTCTGGACTCAGAAGCAGTTTTAAGGAGGTAGCAGGGCTCTGCAAAAATTCCTCAAAGTTTTGGATATGCTCCAAAGCAGCTAGGACGGTTCGATCGCATTGTTCGCAAGCCGCTTGAATGATTCCTTGCCAATGTGTCAGCCTTTTCTGGGCCCGCTCCGCATCGCTCGGACGATTTAATTTGATGACTGAACGCTCACATTGCAAGGGAATGATTTTCTGGGCACCAGTTTCAACCACTTTTTCAACGATCCAATCCATTTTGTCGCCGCCAGCCAGTGCTTGAGCCAAAGTAATGGCGTAAGGGGTTTCTCGATGGATGTCGGTCCGAATAGCGCTTAATTCAACTTCGCCCGTTTTTTTGCCCAAAGAGAGCAATTTGGCGCTGGCTACCTGGCCTTGTCCATCAAAGACGGGAAAGGTCTCTCCAGGCTCAATGCGCCTGACGCGGAGATGATGAGCCACCTCCGGATTAAGGGTAGTCGGCTTTTGGGTTTCCCATGGCCCGGGAAGATAAAATTGAGGCATTACTGAAATATAGCCAATTTATTTTCCAAGAGAGCCTTTTACGATGTCAAACCTTCAAATTCGAATGGCTAATGCCATTCGCGCTCTTTCAATGGATGCAGTTCAACAAGCAAACTCGGGGCATCCAGGTATGCCGATGGGCATGGCAGATATTGCTGTTGCCTTATGGAACGATCATTTGCAACACAATCCAACTGATCCACATTGGATGAATCGCGATCGCTTTGTTTTATCCAATGGCCATGGTTCGATGCTGCTCTACTCTTTGTTGCATCTCACCGGCTACGACTTACCAATTGGCGAGCTAAAAAATTTCCGTCAATTGCATAGCAAAACTCCCGGACATCCTGAGTATGGAATCACCCCCGGGGTGGAGACCACGACAGGTCCATTGGGTCAAGGCATCTCTAATGCGGTTGGCATGGCGCTTGCTGAAAAATTATTAGCAGAAGAATTTAATCGCCCTGGTCACGAAATCGTCAATCACTTCACCTACGTATTTTTAGGTGATGGTTGTTTGATGGAAGGTATTAGTCATGAAGTCTGTTCATTGGCAGGTACTCTCAAGTTAAATAAACTCATTGCCTTATGGGATGACAACGGTATCTCAATTGATGGCAAGGTCGTGTCTTGGTTCAATGAAGATACGCCTAAGCGTTTTGAAGCCTACGGCTGGAATGTGATTCGCAATGTGAATGGTCATGATGCTGAAGCAGTATCTGCGGCAATTGCACAGGCGAAGAAGAGCGACAAACCCTCCTTAATATGCTGTAAGACTGCGATTGGTCAGGGTGCGCCTAATATGGCTGGCAGCGATAAGGTGCATGGCTCCCCATTGGGCGCAGACGAAATTGCCGCTACCCGTGTGGCTCTCAACTGGCCTTATGCGCCCTTTGAAATTCCGCAAGATATTTATCAAGCCTGGGATTTTAAAAAGCGTGGTCAAGCGGTAGAGCATGAATGGAATAAAGATTTTCAGTCCTACAAAATAAAATATCCTGAGCTTGCTTCTGAATTGCAGCGTCGTATGCAGGGGGATTTATCAAAAGATTTTAGTAAGACAGTTAAAGAATATTTAGAGCGTTGCCAAAGCAAGGCAGAAACAATTGCGACTCGTAAGGCAAGTCAAAATGCGATCGAGGCTTTAGCTCCCGCACTTCCAGAATTCATGGGCGGCTCTGCTGATCTCACTGGATCCAACTTAACCAATTGGAGCGCTTGTAAACCCGTTCGAGCGAATCAATGGGGTAATCACATTAATTACGGTGTTCGCGAATTCGGTATGAGCGCCATCATGAATGGCATTGCTCTGCATGGTGGCTACATCCCTTTTGGTGGTACCTTTTTAACTTTCTCAGACTACAGTCGTAACGCCATCCGAATGGCAGCGTTGATGAAGTTGCGGAGTATCTTTGTTTTCACCCATGACTCTATTGGCTTGGGAGAAGACGGTCCGACACATCAATCCGTTGAGCATGTTGCCAGCTTGCGTTTAATTCCGAATCTCATGGTTTGGCGTCCTTGCGATACCTCTGAAACAGCCGTGGCTTGGGCCTCTGCAGTAGAGCGTAAGCATGGGCCAAGTGCCTTAATTTTCAGTCGGCAAAACTGCCCCTTCGTAGCTCGCAGTGCGCAGCAAATTAAAGATATTGCGCGGGGCGGCTACGTCTTGCGTGATTCCAAATCTACACCGGCTGCGGTGATCATGGCGACGGGCTCTGAAGTGGGATTGGCATTACAAACTGCAGAACGTTTAGAGGAAGAGGGTATTGCGATTCGGGTTGTCTCGATACCATCTACTACCGTATTTGATCAGCAAGATCCTGCATACAAAGCGAGCGTCTTACCGGCTGGTATACCTCGCATTGCAGTTGAGGCAGGCGTCAGTGATTTTTGGTGGAAGTATGCTTGCGCAGCAGTCCATGGTGTGGATACCTTTGGTGAGTCTGCACCTGCTACACAACTGTATGAATACTTTGGTTTAACTGTCGACCAGATTTCAAAAACAGTTCGACAAGTCATTAGTCAGCAATAAGTTCTGATTAACGAATAGATTTAAGATTAGCAAGGAAAAGAAGATGACGATTCGTGTTGCAATTAATGGTTATGGAAGAATTGGGCGCATGGTTTTACGTGCCCTTTATGAGGATCAAGCCAACGGTAAGCCAAGGCGTGATATCAAAATTGTAGCGATCAATGCGATGGGCGATATTGATATCAATGCCCATCTCACGCAATATGATTCTGCCCATGGACGCTTTCCTGGTGAGGTGAAAGTAGACGGCGATTGCATGGTGGTGAATGGTGATCGCATCAAGATGTTTTCGACCCGCAACCCATTGGAAACCCCTTGGGGCGAGTTGGGCGTTGATTTGGTGTTGGAATGCTCTGGCAAGTTCACCTCCAAAGAAAAAGCGATGGTACATATTCAGCAGGGCGCTAAGAAGGTGTTGATTTCTGCTCCAGGCGAAAAGGATGTTGATGCGACGATTGTCTATGGCGTGAATCAAAATGTATTGAAGCCAAGTGATATTGTTGTTTCAAATGCGAGTTGCACTACAAATTGCTTGGCGCCATTAGTCAAACCTTTGCTCGAAAAAATTGGTATTGAATCTGGTTTGATGACCACGATTCATGCCTTTACGAATGATCAAGTGCTCACCGATGTGTATCACAAGGATATGCGTCGAGCACGCTCTGCAGTCAGTAGCATGATTCCAACCAAGACCGGCGCTGCCAAAGCAGTAGGTTTGGTACTGCCTGCATTGGCTGGACGTTTTGATGGATTTGCGATGCGTGTCCCAGTGATCAATGTGTCAGTGGTCGATCTCACTTTTGCAGCGAGTCGTGCAACCAGTGTGGATGAAGTGAATACGATCTTGAAGGCTGCGAGTGAGGGCGAATTAAAAGGCATTTTGGGATTCAATACCTTGCCTTTGGTATCGATCGACTTCAATCATGACCCCCGTCCCAGCATTTATGACGCTTCACAGACCCGAGTTTCTGCTGACGGTAAGTTAGTGAAAGTCTTGGCTTGGTACGACAATGAATGGGGTTATTCAGTACAGATGCTCAACGCCGCCGAAGCCTTGATGGCAGTCAAATGAGTTCCATGGCTTAAAAAGGCTAAAAAGTGCCTGTTTTATGTGAAAAAGACCTCAAATTGAGGCCTTTTTTATTGTTTCTGCTTATTTCTACAGTTTCTTTTGAGGCAGTGCCCATACATTGCTAGAGCGTGCTCCTGAAGCGTGAAGCCCAGATTTTTGGCAATATCCTTTTGTCTTTTTTCAATCGCCTCATCGACGAATTCTTCTACGTGGCCGCAGTCAAGGCAAACCAGGTGATCATGGTGCTGTCCTTCATTGAGCTCATAAATTGCCCTACCATCACCTTTGCTGGACTCAAAATGGCTCCTCAGGAGCAACCCAGCTTGCTCAAACTGGGTCAGTACCCGATAAACGGTGGCTAAACCAATTTCATGGTCATCTTTTGCCAAGGCAACGTGGACATCCTCAGCACTGAAGTGGGTGCCCGCATTTTGATGGAAAAAATCCAAGATTTTCATTCTTGGACCAGTGGCTTTGAGGCCAATATCGCGTAAATCTGCAGTAGTAGGGTTTTGGTTCGTGGCCATGGCTTTGGGAGCTAAAATCAATGTCTTAATGATACGGCCAGCTATGCAAAATTGCTCTCAACTTTTTAGTCGTTTTTTAAAACCCTCTGCCGAAGGTTTTTATGCACCTTTACGTCTAATTGGCTTTCTTGGGCTTTTGCTGGGAGTGCTTGGCATGAGTGCTTGCTCTACCGCGGTAGATGACACTCAGCGTGTTTGGGCTAATAAGATTTTTCAACCCTATGTTCCTGACGTGGTTCAGGGAAACTTTATATCCAGCGAACAGTACTCCAAGTTGGAATTAGGGATGTCCCGTGAACAGGTTCGCCAAATCATGGGAACCCCTTTGCTTGCAGACTACTTTCACGCCAACCGTTGGGACTACGTGTTTGAATTTAAGCGTGATGGTCAGAAGATCGCAAAAGATCGTCGTGTCACGATATTTTTTGATGGAAACAAGGTCGTGAAATTTGATGGCGACGCACTGCCAACTGAGGTGGAATTGGTGGCTGAGATTGATGGTTACTCTAAAGTCAAACGCAGCTTTTGGCAAAGAATTACAGGTACTGGCAAAGGTCCAGTGACCCCTCCTTTGCAACAGCCTGAATTATTAGTTCCTAGCAAAACAGAAGCCGTGTCGACAAGCTCAGCCGCTCCTGCTAGCGCTACAACAACGAGCGATAACAATACAACTACCACTAAGTAGTAGACAAAGAGATGACGATGAAAATTGCAATTGCCGGCGCTACTGGTCGGATGGGAAAGATGCTCATCGAGGCAGTGCTCAACACGCCTGACGCGCAACTGGTTGGAGCCCTTGAGCATACTGGCTCTACCCAGGTCGGCGAGGATGCCGGTGCATTTTTAGGTAAGAAAACAGGAGTCACGATCACCGCAGACATCGCTGCTGCGCTGAGCGATGCGGAATACTTGATTGATTTCACCCGCCCTGAAGGAACGATGGCGCATTTGGCAGTTGCGCAAAAGACCGGTAGCAAAATGATTATTGGCACTACCGGCTTGAATATTGAGCAGCTCGATTCCCTCAAGATCGCTTCTAAAAATTTAGCAATCGTGTTTGCGCCCAATATGAGTGTGGGCGTGAATGTCACATTTAAGTTATTGGAAGTCGCAGCAAAAATGTTGAGCGAGGGCTATGACATTGAAGTTATCGAAGCGCATCATCGCCATAAAGTGGATGCTCCGTCCGGTACCGCTTTGCGCATGGGCGAGGTGATTGCTAAGGCTCTAGGAGAGAGGCTTGATGATGTTGCGGTCTATGCTCGTGAAGGTCACACTGGTGAGCGCAAGCAGGGCAGTATTGGCTTTGCGACTATTCGGGGTGGCGATATTGTGGGGGATCACACGGTCTTATTCGCAGGCGAAGGTGAGCGAATTGAGATTAGTCACAAATCGTCCAGTCGTCAGTCTTACGCTCAAGGCTCTTTGCGGGCTGCACGTTTTCTGCAAAAACAACAAACCGGCTTATTCGATATGCAGGATGTATTGGGCTTGCGTAATTAAAACTAGAAGAAAAGAGTTGTACTGAATGAGTAAGGATTATGACTACCGCAAAATAGAAGCGGCAGCACGAGCTGACTGGGAGTCAGCACAGGTTTATCGCGTCACTGAAGATGCCAAAGACTCAACAGGAAATCTAAAGCCGAAGTACTACGCTTGTTCCATGTTGCCCTATCCTTCGGGCAAGTTGCATATGGGTCACGTGCGCAACTACACCATCAATGATGTGATGGCACGTCAGCTGCGAATGCAGGGCTATAACGTTTTGATGCCCATGGGCTGGGATGCATTTGGTATGCCTGCCGAGAATGCAGCGATTCAGAATAAAGTGCCTCCTGCAAAATGGACCTACGACAACATTGCTTATATGAAGAAGCAAATGGCTGCAATGGGTCTTGCAATTGACTGGTCTAGAGAGGTAGCTACCTGCAGTCCCGATTACTACCGCTGGAATCAGTGGCTCTTTTTAAAGATGTTAGAAAAAGGGATCGCTTATCGCAAAACTCAAGTAGTGAACTGGGATCCAATTGATCAAACGGTCTTAGCCAATGAACAAGTGATCGATGGGCGCGGCTGGCGTTCTGGTGCTTTAGTCGAGAAACGCGAAATCCCTGGCTACTACTTCAACATTACTGCTTATGCAGAATCTCTCTTGGATGGCCTGGAAGATTTAGGTTGGCCGGAGCGCGTCAAGACCATGCAGCAAAATTGGATTGGTAAAAGCAAAGGCGTTCGCTTCTCCTTTAAGCATGAGATCAAAGGACATGATGGCCAGTTCATTCAGGATGGTCGCTTGTATGTTTTCACTACTCGCCCAGATACGATTATGGGCGTCACTTTCTGTGCAGTAGCTGCCGAGCATCCATTGGCAACTAAGGCTGCCATAAGTAATCCAGAGCTGACCAGTTTTATTGAGAAATGCAAGAAGGGTAGCGTGATTGAAGCTGATCTCGCCACCCAAGAAAAAGAAGGGATGTTTACGGGCCTATTTGTGACACATCCTTTCACACATGAGCCTATTCCTGTTTGGGTGGGTAATTATGTTTTGATGTCCTATGGCGATGGTGCCGTGATGGGTGTGCCGGCACATGATGAGCGTGACTTTGCTTTTGCTCTGAAATACGAGTTGCCAATCAAGCAAGTGATCGCCCAAAAGGGTGCTTCATCCATGTTTAATGCTACGCATTGGCAGGACTGGTATGCACAGAAGGACTCAGTTGAATGCCTTAATAGCGGTCGCTACGATGGGATGTCTCATGATGAGGCCTTCAAGGCGGTTGCTGATGATTTAGCTCAGCTCGGCGTTGGAGAAATTAAAACGACTTATCGTTTGCGCGATTGGGGTATCTCTCGACAGCGTTATTGGGGCACGCCCATTCCGATTATTCACTGTGGTGATGAGCAGCACCCTGGTTGCGGTGCGGTTCCAGTGCCTGAAGCAGATCTGCCGGTAGTATTGCCAGAGGACTGCGTTCCAGACGGTAGCGGCAATCCACTCAATAAGCGTGCTGACTTCATCAATGTGAAGTGTCCCAAATGCGGTAAGCCTGCCAAGCGGGAAACTGACACTATGGATACCTTCGTTGATTCGTCTTGGTATTTCATGCGCTATGCGAACCCGGACGCAGATTCCATGGTCGACGCCCGAAATGAATACTGGATGCCGATGGATCAATACATCGGTGGTATTGAGCACGCTATTTTGCATTTACTGTATGCGCGTTTTTGGACTAAGGTCATGTTTGACTTAGGCCTCATTTCTTTTAAAGAACCTTTTCAAAATTTATTAACGCAGGGTATGGTTCTGAATGAAACCTATTACTCTGAAGACGCATCAGGCAAGAAGACTTGGCTCAATCCTTTAGATGTCGAGTTAGAGCTGGATGACAAGGGTCGTCCGCTGGGTGCCAAGTTAAAAGGAGATCCTTCAACACAAGTCATGATTGGCGGTGTTGAGAAGATGTCGAAGAGTAAAAATAATGGCGTTGATCCACAGTCACTGATTGATGAATATGGTGCGGATACCGCTCGTTTATTTACGATGTTCGCTGCGCCTCCTGAGCAGCAATTGGAATGGTCCGCTGCGGGTGTTGATGGCGCATCGCGTTTCTTACGGCGTGTTTGGCTTTATGCAAGCAGTCAAGCGCCGATCATTAGCGCATTGAGTAAGACAGATCTAGCCGTCCCCGCTAAGCTCACGGATGCAGAAAAAGAATTGCGCCGTGAGGTACATCACATTTTGAAGCAAGCAAATTTCGACTATCAACGTCGCCAATACAATACGGTGGTTTCTGCGGCCATGAAAATGCTGAACTTGCTTGAGCCATTTAAGCTGAACGAGGCATGCACCATCGGTACCCCTGTATTGGCTGAATGCATCAGTATCTTGTTGCGCATTCTTTATCCCGTTGTACCTCATATGACTCATGTTCTATGGCAGGACTTGGGATATACCCCTGCTTTTGGGCCCCTATTGGATGCACCATGGCCAGTGGTAGATGAGAGCGCCCTCATTCAGACAGAAATCAATCTCATGCTGCAAATCAACGGCAAGCTCAGGGGCGAGATTCGGGTGCCAGCAGAGGCCACTAAAGAGCAAATCGAGTCTCTAGCTTTGCAGAGCACACCAGCCATTAAAGCACTGGATGGGGCAATTCCTAAAAAAGTGATTGTGGTTCCTGGCCGCCTCGTTAATATTGTGGCTTAACAAACTTATTAAATTGAAATACCGGGCAAATGAAGAGAACCAGCAAGCCACAACTTGAAATCGCATTGCTTAGTCCCCAAAGAAGGTCTTTACTTGCTTTGTTTGGAGCCTGGCCAATCCTTTCTCTTGCAGGCTGTGGTTATCGCATGCGGGGGATGGTCGCAATCCCATATAAGGTTATTGCTATTACTGGTAATCCATCCCCACCATTGCGTGCAGATTTGCAAAGAGTGATTCTGACGGGAACGGATGCCAAGGTGGCGATCAACCCTAAGGATGCCGATCTGATTCTGGAGATTATTAACGATACTTCAGGTGAAGAAATTTTGGCTTACAACTCGAACGGCCAAGTTTCCGCCTATCGCCTGAATATTCGAGCAGGCTTTAGGGCCTACGATACAGCCGGTGGTGAAATCGTTCCCGATTCAGAAATTTATGTGACACGAGACTTGGACTTCTCGGTGTCAACCGTTTTGGCGGTGGACGCTCAAAAGCAGCAATTTCTCGGTGTCATGCGGTCTGATTTAGCAATTCAAATTTTGCGTCGCGTTGCTGCATCAGCTAAAGCCCCACAAGCTAAAAGCTTCTAGAGCATACGAATATCTCGCATGGTTAAAACGGATGCCTTTCAGGCTCATCTCAAGTCATTAACTGCAGCTAGTCATTTTTCTCCGCTATATGTTTTTAGTGGCGATGAGCCCTTATTGATGATGGAAGCAATGGATCAATTGCGCTCCAAGGCAAGACAGCTAGGGTATACCGAGCGTGAGGTGATGTTACAAGAGCGTGGTTTTGATTGGAGTGCACTACTCAATGCAGGGCAAACAATGTCCTTATTTGGTGATCGGCGCTGGATCGAATTGCGGATGCCGACAGGCAAGCCTGGTCGGGATGGCGCAGACGCACTGAAACAATTTGCTGCACAAGTCGCCTCTCAAACGAATCCAGACGGTCCAGAGACAATTGTGTGTATTGTTTTGCCTAGACTGGATATGAAGACTAAATCTTCACCATGGTTCGGTAGTCTCGACGAAGCAGGTATGGCGATTCAAATCGACTCTCTAGATCGTAGTCACTTACCCCATTGGATTGCAGGACGCCTGCAAAAACAGGGACAAACCGTTCAAAGCGGGCCTGAAGGTCAGCGCGCCCTGGAATTTATTGCGGAGCAGGTTGAAGGTAACTTGATTGCTGCCCATCAAGAAATTCAGAAACTAGGGCTTCTGTATCCTGCAGGCCAGCTATTAGAGGAGCAAATTCGTTCAGCGATTTTGAAGGTCGCTCGATACAACGTATTTGAGCTCAGCGAGGCGATGCTGGCGGGAGATCTGCCCCGGATCAATCGGATGCTGGACGGTCTCAAGGGTGAGGGTGAGCCTTTAGTGCTGATTCTCTGGAGCGTAACCGAAGAGCTTCGGCTAATATCTAAGCTAAAGGCAGCAAGTGATGCTGGTGAGTCTGTTCAGCAATTATTGCGGGCTAATCGGGTTTGGGGCAATAAAGAAAGACTCTATCTTGCCGCATTAAAGCGGGTTCAGGCTTCCCGAATACGTCAGGCTATTCAGGTCGCGGCTGGCTTAGATCGTCAGTCAAAGGGATTGCATGCTGCCGAACTTCCGGGGGATCCTTGGGATGGTTTGCGTTTAGTCGGTAATTTATTGCGTTAAGAAAATATATGAGTACTTCTATTAAGCAGATGATGCAAGAAATGGGTCAAAGAGCTCGAGTAGCATCGAGAGCAATGGCGCGTGCATCAAGCGAACAAAAAAACCAAGCCCTTACTCAGATTGCTAAGGTCATACGCGAGAACGCTGCTGAAATTATGCGCGTCAATTTGCTTGACGTTGAACAAGCAAAAGAAAATGGTCAGGATGCCGCCTTTATCGATCGTTTAACTATGACGTCCAAAACGATTGAAAGTATGGCTTTAGGGTTAGAACAAATTGTTTCGCTTGCAGATCCGATTGGTCAGTTGAGCGCAGCAAAAAAGCAGTCCTCTGGAATCGAGATCTCACAAATGCGCGTGCCATTAGGAGTGATTGGCATCATCTATGAATCGCGTCCAAATGTCACAATTGATGCTGCCGCTCTTTGTCTCAAATCTGGTAATGCGGTGATATTACGTGGCGGTTCCGAGGCACTTCACTCGAATACCCTTTTGGCAAAAATGATCCAAACCGGCTTAAGTGCCGCTGGTTTGCCTCAAGATGCTGTGCAGGTGGTCGAGACGGTAGACCGAGCTGCGGTTGGTGAAATGATCACCATGACTGCATATATCGATGTCATCGTACCTCGGGGTGGTAAGAGTTTGATTGCGCGTTTAATGTCAGAAGCGCGAGTGCCCATGATTAAGCACTTGGATGGTATTTGTCATACCTATATTGATGCTGACGCTGATTTAGCAATGGCTGTGAAGGTTTGCGATAACGCTAAAACGCAGCGCTATGCGCCATGTAATGCCATGGAAACTTTATTGGTTAATCAGAGTGTTGCTTCCCAAGTTTTGCCCACCCTTTGCAAGATTTACCAAGATAAGGGCATAGAGTTGCGTGTAGATGCCACTACCCGTAAGACGCTGGAGTCTGCAGGCTTTAAAGGCTTGGTAGATGCTCAAGAGGAAGATTGGTCAACGGAGTATCTGGCGCCTATCTTATCGATTAAAACGGTCGCAAATCTTGATGAGGCTATGAGTCATATCGAGCGTTATGGCAGCAAGCATACTGATGCCATCATTACAAATAATCAAGCTCATGCCAATCGCTTCTTGCGGGAAGTGGATAGTGCAAGCGTGATGGTCAATGCCAGTACTCGTTTTGCCGATGGCTTTGAATATGGTCTAGGTGCTGAAATCGGAATATCAAACGATAAGTTGCATGCCCGCGGCCCAGTTGGCTTAGAGGGCTTAACTTCATTGAAGTACATCGTGATGGGTCACGGTGAAATTCGCACTTAAGATTAAAGGTTAAGCATGGGTAACGGGTATCTCTGGACTAAGACGATCCATATCGTTTTGATTGCTTCCTGGTTTGCTGGGCTGTTTTATTTGCCTCGTATTTATGTCAACTTGGCTGAAGAAAAAAATACTGAAGCCTATGCACGTCTTTTAGGGATGGCAGAGCGCCTGTTTCGTTTTATGACTATCCTGGCGATTCCGGCACTTTTATGCGGTTTATTGCTATGGTTATATTTTGGAATTGGGATAGGCGATGCCTGGTTGCATGCCAAATTATTCTTTGTGATTCTGGTGATTGGCTACCACCATGCTTGCTGGAGTCTATTGCAAAAATTTCGTCAGGGACGTAACGCTCGCTCAGGCATTTGGTATCGCTGGTTTAATGAAGTGCCAGTCCTTCTCCTGCTTATCATCACTGCATTGGCAGTGATCAAACCGTAATCACTTTATAGATCGCCAGCCTCATGAGATTTTTTGTTGTTTGTCCTGGAGGCTTAGAAGCCCCACTTGCGCAAGAGTTGGCAGCGATTGCCGCGCGCCCAGATGCAAAAGCGTTAGGCAGTTGGGTCATTGATCCAACACCCACCAGCCCAACGGGCGGAGTGGGTTTGGCAGGCCCGATCTCTGCCGCAATGGCTTTAAATCTCCACTCTCGAATTGCCAGTCGGGTGCTTCTACAGCTTGCTGAGGCTCCTTATCGGCTGGAAGAGGACTTATACCGCCTTACGCATGGCTTGGCTTGGGAAGATTGGTTTACGCCACAGCAAACCTTGCGGGTTGATGTGACTGCCCATCGTTCACCGCTCAAGAGTCTCAATTTTGCGACACTCAAAGTGAAAGATGCGATTGTTGATCGATTGCGCGAGGTATCAGGTGATCGTCCTAGTATTGATACTGCCTTTCCAGATGTGCGCGTGCAGGTTCATTTGACTGCAAACCAGATGACAATTTACCTTGATACTTCTGGTGAAGCCTTGTTTAAGAGAGGCTGGCGTGATGAAAAAGGTGATGCACCGCTGAAGGAGAATTTAGCGGCAGGTATTTTGTCCATTACGGGATGGCAGCCCTCACAAACTTTATTTGATCCGATGTGCGGCAGTGGTACTTTCCTGATTGAAGCTGCGCAAATGGCCTTAGCCATTCCTCCCGGAGGCATTCGGGCTGGTTTATATGGAGAGGGCGCCAAACCCAGCAAGCTGGCTTATCGACCGCTGGTCACTTCAGAGCATGGCTTTGGTTTTGAGCGCCTCAAGCCATTTCAAGTGGATGCTGAAGTCAAGAAGTGGACTGCACTCAAAGAGTCGTCGAAAGCTGAAATGCTGGTGAAGCGCAAACAATTTCCTACTGCAGAGTCTTTGCAAATCAGTGGTAGCGATATTAATGAAAAACTGGTCGCGATGTTTAAAGGTAATTGGCAACGGGCTCAACTGCCAGATATGCCCGTTGTTCGTCAAATTGATGCGATGGCGAGCAAGCCGCCTGCAGCTGCTCAAAACCCCATCATGTTGCTGAACCCACCCTATGGCGAGCGTCTGGTGATTAAAGGTGGTAGGGGACGATCTGCTGCAGACGAGCAATCAGCAGAGCCAGAGGATCGCTTCAGTCAGAATTTAGAAACGGGTCGACAAATCGCTAAGCGCTCAAGTCGTGAATCCTTAAAACGTTTACAAGCGGAAGAGGAGCGGGATCCTCAGTTTGTGGAGTTCTTGCGCCAATTTGGTCAGCATTTAAAGGATGCTTTTGGAGGTTGGAGCGTTTTTGTTCTCACAGCCGATATGGCTTTACCAGGCCAACTCAGAATCAAAGAGTCTAAGCGCACCCCCTTATTTAATGGTCCTCTAGAATGCCGTCTCTTTAAATTTGAGATGCACGCTAAAAGAGACTCAGTTGCGTAGTGAGCCGATTTGTTGGCAATAGTGAATAATTAAGCTAAATCAAATAAAAAATGGAGTGAGTAATGGAATTTAAGACCTATATGTGCCTTATTTGCGGCTGGGTTTATGACGAAGCAGTGGGATGTCCAGAAGAAGGTATTGCCCCTGGCACGCTATGGAAAGATGTGCCAATGAACTGGACTTGCCCTGAGTGCGGAGCGCGTAAAGAAGATTTTGAAATGATGGCTATTTAAGTCTGCGACAGGAATAGATCGTGGGACAAAACGAGGTTTTATTTGAGCGTGCGCAAAAAGTCATTCCAGGAGGCGTCAACTCGCCTGTAAGGGCATTTCGACAGGTAGGTGGAGTGCCGCGTTTTGTTAGTAAGGCCAATGGCCCTTATTTTTGGGATGTAGACAACAAACGCTATATCGATCTCATTATGTCCTGGGGCCCGATGATTGCAGGACATGCCCATCCTGAAATTGTGGAGGCAGTTCAAAAAGCAGCAACCAGCAGTTTTAGCTTTGGTGCTCCTACGGAAGGCGAGATTGAATTAGCCGAACGCATCTGCAGCTTGATGCCCAGTATCGAGCAGATCCGCATGGTATCAAGCGGCACCGAAGCAACGATGAGTGCCTTGCGATTGGCGCGCGGATATACCGGACGGGATTTGATTGTGAAGTTTGAGGGTTGTTATCACGGCCATGCCGATAGCTTATTGGTTAAAGCAGGTTCTGGTTTACTTACATTTGCTGACTCTACTCAAAATGCCCCCTCTTCAGGAGGTGTCCCACAAGATGTCGTCAAACACACATTAGTCCTGCCTTATAACGATACGTCTGCCATAGAGGCCGTCTTTCAGAAGCAGGGTGATCAAATTGCTGCAGTGATTCTGGAGCCCATTGCCGGCAATATGAATTTGATTAAAGCTAAACCAGAGTTTTTAGCTGCGATCAGAAATCTCACCACCAAGCATGGCGCTGTGCTGATTTACGATGAAGTGATGACCGGATTTCGTGTGGCATTAGGCGGAGCCCAGTCACTACAAGGCATCACTCCTGACCTCACCTGCTTGGGTAAGGTGATGGGTGGTGGCATGCCGATGGCGGCCTTTGGTGGCAAGCAGGAGATCATGTCAAAGCTTGCGCCACTCGGGACTGTATACCAAGCCGGCACATTGTCTGGTAATCCAGTTGCAGTGGCAGCAGGATTAAAAACCTTAGAGATTGTGGCAAGAGAGGGCTTTTATGGGTGCCTTGCTGGGCAGACAGAAAAACTGATGTTGGGATTAAAGAAGGCCGCTGATCAAGCAGGAGTCCCTTTTGCAGTCGATAGCGTAGGCGGTATGTTTGGTTTTTACTTCACACCAACAGTACCAACTTCATTTGCTGAAGTCACTCAATCAAATATTGAAGCATTCAAGCTATTTTTTCATGCGATGCTCGATGAAGGTGTGTACTTGGCGCCTTCAGCCTATGAGGCAGGTTTTACTTCGATTACGCACGACAATGCGGTTGTGGATCAAATTATTCAAGCGGCAGAAAAATCTTTTCAGAAGATTCAGTAAGTAGCAATGCTGCGATGTTTACATCCTTAGTGGGTGATCGTAGCCAGCCACTTGAACGAGTTGGAGTTTTCGTGAACTTGTGCCAGATTCCGGAATTTCTAGAGCGCTGAGTTTTCCACCCCACACACAGCCCGTATCCAAACCAATGACATTGCCACGCTTGAGCAGTCCGAGTGTGGACCAATGCCCAAAGTAGATTAAGGCATCCTTGGTTTTTCGATTGGGGACCATAAACCAAGGCATATAGCCTTTAGGGCCAGCCTTTAAGCCTTCTTTGCTGACAAATTCCATGCGACCTGTTGAGGTACAGAAGCGTAAGCGAGTTAAGGCGTTCGTGATGACACGCAGGCGCTCATACCCACTGAGTGAATTGCTCCACTTTGTAGGAGTGTTGCCATACATATTGGCCAAGAAATCTTTATACGTTTTTTTGCGCAGCGCTTTTTCTACTTCTTGGGCATATTCAATCGTCTGATCGATGGTCCATTGAGGCAGCACACCAGCGTGTACTGCTAAGAACTTGCCTTTATTGAGCGCTAAGGGGCGATTTCGTAACCAATGAATCAATTCTTTACGATCAGGCGCCGTGAGAATTTTGTCTACGGTATCTAGACCACGGGGTTTGCGAAGTCCAGCATCAATTGCCAAGAGATGAAGATCATGATTGCCGAGAATGCATTCGACCCGACCCTTCTCTTGAAGCCGTTTAAGCAGACGCAAGCTTCCCAAAGAATCGGGACCACGATTTACCAAGTCTCCTAAGAAAATCATTTTTGATTTTTCAGGCAGCTTGCTAACCAACTTTTTGAGAGAAGGGGTGCATCCCTGGACGTCGCCCACCGCAAAGATTTTGCTCATGCCAAATTCTAAAGCGGAATCAAAAAATCATCAGGCACTATGCCGCCTTTTTAACAACGTTATAGCGAACCAGAGTCTTTTTACGAGCCTCATCATGATCGACAATCGGCATGGGGTAGTCACGCCCTAACAGCAGTCCCGCAGCCTCAAGTTCAATATGACCTGCTAGCCAGGGAGCATGAATCGATTTATTGGAGAGTTTCTCGAGCTGAGGCAGATAGCGTCGAATGAATTTACCCTCGGCATCAAACTTCTCAGATTGCGTAATCGGGTTGAAGATTCTGAAGTAGGGCTGCGCATCACAACCTGAAGAGGAGGCCCACTGCCAGCCACCATTGTTGGACGAAAACTCAAAGTCATTAAGGTGCTCAGCAAAATAAGCTTCGCCCCAGCGCCAGTCAATGCCAAGATCCTTAGTCAGAAAACTTGCTACAACCATGCGCAGACGATTATGCATGTAGCCACTTTGATTGAGTTGATGCATTGCTGCGTCCACTAAGGGATAGCCTGTTTTACCCTCGCACCAAGCCGTAAAGAGTTTCTTAGCAGTAGCACCACTTTCCCAATCAATCTTGTCATAGTCGGGCTTGAAAGCTTCTCCACTCGCAAGACGAGGGTGATTAGCCAAAATCATGAAATAAAAATCACGCCAGATAAGCTCACTTAACCAAATGGTTGCACCCATGCTCCCTGCCAACATACGACGATGGGCTTCTCTAACCAAGCCCCGAATCGAGAGCATGCCAAAGCGAAGATGTGTTGAGAGATAGCTGACACCTTTGATCGCTGGAAAATCTCGACCCATCTGATATTGATCAATGCGATGTAAAAAATCTTTTAAAAAATGTTCCCCACCTACTGCTCCGGGGGGTAAGTATGTCTCGATTCCGGTTTGAGTAAAGCCCATCGACTTCAAAGAAGGAATCCCTCGGTCAAGCTTGGCGGGGATTGAAGCAAACTGACCTTTCTTAGCAACGCAGTCATAGGGCGCCAGATCTTTTGCTTGCAAAGTTTTCAGCCAGTTATTTTTGTATGGAGTAAAGACTGAAAAAACCGTATTGGAATTGGTGAGGATTTCTTTTTTCTCAAAGATCACCTGATCTTTGAAGCTCTCAAAGGCAATACCTGATTTTGTGAGAGAGGATTGAATTTGTTCATCGCGCGCAATGGCCGTTGGCTCGTAATCATGGTTAGTAAAAACGGTTTCAACCCCAAGCGCTTTGGCAATTTCGGGAATGCTTTCACTAGGCTTATTAAATTGAACGATGAGTCCACCGCCTTGTTTGCGCAGTTCTTGATCCAGTTGCTCTATACCGTGCCATATGAAATCCACCCGACGGTCTGCTTTGAGGCCTTGCTCATTTAAGCCCTGCTTTAGGAGCGGGGAAAGAATGGTCTGATCAAAGATAAAAGCTACCCAAACCTGTTGGCTGTTCTTCAGGGCGTGATGGAGGGCTGCATTGTCATACAGGCGAAGGTCGCGGCGGAGCCATACAAGAGCTTTTTGCATAGGGAGTATCTTAGGGCTTATTGGTAAAAAGCGCTGAAACAGGGCTGATATTCTGTAAAATGGCCCCATATGACTTCGGCCAATAAAGCTACCCCAGCTTCAGACCCAGCGTCTCCGATTTCCTATTCTGCAGACCACTTAGCGAATCAGTTCTTAATCGCAATGCCGGGCATGCTGGATGCCAATTTTGCTGGTTCCGTCATTTATCTTTTTGACCACACCGAACGGGGCGCGATGGGTTTGGTGATTAATCGACCCACTGAAGTTGATTTAGCCAGTCTGTTTGACAGAATAGAGCTCAAACTTGAAATTACCCCCCTGCTAGAGCAGCCTGTTTACTTTGGTGGGCCGGTTCAGGTCGAGCGAGGCTTTGTATTGCATGAAACTGTGCCTGAATCAGCTTACCGTTCTTCTTTGGTGGTGCCGGGCGGCTTGACCATGACTACCTCTAAAGATGTTTTAGAAGATGTTGCAATCGGTAATGGGCCTAAGCGATTCTTGATGACCTTAGGTTATGCTGGCTGGAGCGCAGGTCAACTTGAAGAAGAGATCACTTTGAATGGCTGGATGAATGTCCCCGTATCTCAAGCTCAAATCAGCGACATCATTTTTGACACGCCATCGAGTCAGCGCTACGAGAGAACCATGGGGCATCTGGGTTTTGATATCTCACATCTCTCAGGTGAGGCTGGTCATGCCTAGTCCCCTTACTGTAATGGGATTTGACTATGGCACCCGCAGAATTGGGGTTGCGATCGGAAATACATTGAGTTGCACTACGCAAGCATTGGCGGTTATTGCCAAAGATCGTGATGATGCGCGTTTTGCCGCCATTGATGCTTTATTAAAAGAATGGACTCCCAATCTCTTGGTGGTCGGGCTACCAACCCACCCCGATGGAGCCGCACATGAAATGACGAGTAAAGCCCAGCGTTTTGGCAATCAGCTTGCCGGCCGGTTCAAATTGCCTGTGGAATGGGTCGATGAGCGCTATAGCTCGGTAGTTTTAGAGGGCGATTCCCAGATGCGGGACAATTTGGATGCGCACTCTGCAGCATTGCTCCTGGAGCAGTATTTTGCAGAGCACCCCTTAAACGGAAATTGAATATGACGAATGCTGAAGACTTATATGCCAAGCTACTCAAGCATTTGCGTGAGCGTAAAGCCCCCTATGAACTAGCCGGATTAGCCATGGGTGGCGCTTGGATCGCAGAGCGCTTAGCACGGGATTTGGCTTTGCCACACTACGGCGTGATTAATGTCGCCTTTCATCGCGATGACTACGCAGAGAAGGGGATGACTGCATTACGCACTGCCAGCACAATGCCTACTGATCTGCCATTTGAAGTAGCGGGCGCCCATATTATTTTGCTAGATGATGTCTTGTTGACTGGTAGAACCGTGCGTGCTGCGCTCAACGAATTATTTGATTTTGGCCGACCTGCTAGTGTTGAGCTGATGGTTTTAGCTGATCGAGGTAAGCGTGAGCTACCAGTGATGGCAGATTTTGTTGGCGAAGCAGTGAGTATTCCGGATCACCAAATTTTGGTCTTAGATAAAAATCCATCAGGACAATTTCGTTTTCAAATTGAGGAGCGTGCTTGATGAGCGAAGCAAGTAAAACCGTGAATCAATTGAATGCCGAAGGCAATTTAAGACATCTCTTAACTCTTGAGGGAATGCCAAAAGAGCAGATTATTTACATCCTGGATACCGCAAAACAATTTGTGAGCGTTACTGATCCAGCTAGAGAAGTCAAGAAGGTTCCTTTGCTGCGTGGTAAGAGTGTATTTAATCTCTTCTTTGAAAACTCGACTCGCACTCGCACCACTTTTGAGATTGCTGCCAACCGTTTATCCGCAGATGTCATCAATCTCGATATCTCGACCTCATCAACTGCAAAGGGTGAGAGTCTATTGGATACGATTGATAACTTGGTCGCAATGCAGGCTGATATATTTGTAGTGCGCCATAGTGTTTCTAAAGCCCCAATTGAGATCGCTCAACATGTGCCAGATCATGTGCATGTAGTCAATGCGGGTGATGGCAGCCATCAACATCCTACTCAGGGTTTGTTGGACATGTATACGATGCGCCACTTTAAGAAAGAATTTAAAGGCTTGAAGGTTGCCATCATTGGAGACATCGTGCATAGCCGTGTGGCTAAATCCAATATCTTTGCTTTAAGAACATTGGGTTGTGAAGATATCCACGTGATCGGCCCTGAAAGTCTGTTGCCAAAAGATTTGGATATGTTGGGTGTGAAAGTTTTCCACAATATGGAAGAGGGTTTGAAGGGTGTTGATGTTGTAATGACTTTGCGCATCCAGAAGGAGCGCATGGAAGTAGGCCAAGTGCCTGAGGGCGATGCCTTCTTTAAGCAGTATGGTTTAACGCCTACTAGATTAGCCCTTGCAAAACCGGATGCGATTGTGATGCATCCTGGCCCCATGAATCGTGGGGTGGAGATTGATTCTGCCGTTGCTGATGGACCTCAATCGGTGATTCTGAATCAAGTTACTTTTGGCATCGCAGTGCGGATGGCAGTGATGTCGATTGTGGCTGGTAACTAAACCTGTATTTAGTAAAGCTAGCCTAATCATGTCTGCAGATCAGCGCTGGCTCATTTTGTCGCATGGCTTCAATATGGATGGCCGCGCTGCGAGTCAAACCATTACTGACAAAATGCCTTATCTTTTAGAGGCGGGTATCCAGCCAATCGTTTTCAGTGCAATTACTGGTATTCAGGATCAACGCTTTCCGCATCGACAATTTCTGGCTTGGGGACCATCTGCTTTTCGCTTTGACTTCCGCCATTGGTTTGCAAATCAATATGGGCGAGGTATTGCATATAAAGTGATTACCGGCGCGATCTCCATCTGCCTGTCGCCCTTGATTGCCTTAGAAAAATTGTTCTTGGGTTACTCGAGCCAGTGGTCATGGGCGATGCCCGCTTTTTTACATGGACTCAAATTCATCAGAGCAGGCCAGATCGATTTGGTCTACAGCACCGGCGGCGCATGGTCTGCACACCTTGCTGCCTTATGGCTTAAGAAAGCAACTGGGGTGAAATGGTTGGCAGAGATTCATGATCCGATGGTTATTCGCAGCAGTCCTGAAGATATTGGCACTGCGATACCCAAGAATCGGGATGCACGATTTAGGCAATATCTAGAGCAGCAGATTATTGGATATGCAGATGAGGTTTGGTGGTTTACTGAAGGCGCTTTACATTTCGCTAAGCAGCGCAATCCCGCCTTGAATACAGCAGGACATGCGCATGGTTTTGTAGTCTTGCCTGGAGCCGAGCCACCCGGGGGTTTAAGTGCCACAAAGCCGCACGTTTATTCCAATAAACTCAATCTGTCCCACTCTGGATCTTTGGCAAGCGATCGTTCACTATCTATCATCTTGACGGCCTTGGATACTTTGTTGAAAAAATATCCTGAGGCGCGCAATGATATTCGCATTCATGCCTACGGAGCAGCTCTAGATTCACTCAGCCAGGAGGCGATTCAGAAAGGAAGCTATCAAGATATTCTGATTGCTCATGGCCGCCTTGAGAGAGATCCTCAAACCGGTAAGTCTGGGCGTGAGCGCGTAGTTGAACAAATGCAGGAAGCAGATGTTCTGATTCTTTTGCATGGAAATGATGAATGGTGCGCAGAATACATTCCCTCGAAGTTCTATGAGTATCTTTGGACAGGAAGGCCGATTTGGGGTATTACCCATCACAATCCTCAGCTTGATACTATGCTTAATGAACGTGGCGCCTATATCAGCCAAGTGGGAGATGATTCGGGAATTGCAGCAACTTTAGAGAAAATCTGGCTAGACTGGAAAAATCAGGCTTTAATAGAGCCACAGTGGCAGCCGATCGGTGTTGATCAGGCAGTTGTTAGAATACTGAATCATCAAAAATAAGCTGCTGACCATGTTCAATCTTGTTCTCTACTGCTGCACCTTCCGCAAAGATTTAAAAAGAACAGTCAAGCTGGCCGAAAGTGTTCGTAAGCACAATAAAGCGCACATCCCTTTTTATATTTCAGTGCCTGCTGAAGATGTCGATCTATTTAAGACCCATTTAGCTGGATTCAATGTTCTCATTTTTGATGAAAAAGATATCTTTAAGGCAAACCCTAAACTGGATGCTCAAAAGCTATATTCCATTCGAGGTGGATTGCGTCAGCAAGTCATTAAGTCTGAGTTTTGGCGTTTGGGAATTTCAGAGAATTATTTGGTCTTAGACTCAGACTGTATTTTTATTAGAGACTTTGACGAAATCGATTTTATTGCGCTTGGTAATACACCTTATTCTGTGATTCATGAAGGACGTGATGTTCTTCAGGCTGCTGAGCGCTTTGGCCCCAAGAAAATTCGTCAACACTTCTTAGCTGATCGTGAGCCAATTAAGCAGGCGCTGGGCCGCACTGGCGTCACATATGACTTTGGATATGCCCCCTTTTTATGGAGCAGAAAGGTTTGGGAATCTCTTGATATCAATTATTTGACACCAAATGGTATGAATTTCTTAGATGCCGTCTTGCTCTGTGGCTCAGAATTTACTTGGTACGGTGAATCCTTAATTCACTATAGGGCAATCCCCATTTTTCCTCGTGAGCAGCTGTTCAAGCATTATCACTATGAGCATCAATTGTGGGCGGATCAGATCTTAGGGTACAAAGAAAAAGTATTAGCCTATGATTATTTGGGTGTGGTTTACCAATCCAATTGGGAGAGCTGGGGAGACTTTGGTCCTTCTAATAAAAGTGTTCCATCAAGACTCTGGCGCTCAATCAAACGGCTTATTAAAAAAGCTTGGTTCAAGATAAAGCTTCTGTCTGGTTTGATAGTCCAGTAGAAAAGCTGGTAATGCTCAATTTATCCTCTGTCACTCTGCTTTGCGTTGAAACCCGAGACCCCAAGCTTGCAGAGTGGGCAATAGAGCGCTGCTTGCAAGGTGTTCAATTTGCTAAAGTTATTTTATTTACCGATCTTGAGCGCATTGACACTAGGCAGCCTGGCATTGAGTATGTTCAGGCTCCAGTGATTAACAATACGAAAGACTATTCTCTTTTTCTGCTACAGGGAATTGAACCTCATGTACAGACCAGTCACGCTTTAGTGATTCAGTGGGATAGTTTTATTATTCACCCAGATCTGTGGCGGGAGGAGTTTCTGCAATATGACTACATTGGACCAGTGTGGCCCCATCATCCACAGACCCCGGTAGGTAATGGCGGATTTTCATTGAGATCAAAGAGGTTACTGCAAGCAATAAAACTCCCAGGCTTTGTTCCTAAACATCCAGAAGACTATTGCATCGCCGCCGATAACCAAGAATTTCTCAAAAGGCATGGAATCCAAATTGCTCCTAAAGAGATTGCAGAACAGTTTGCAGTAGAGCGGACCCACTGGCATGAGGCTTTTGGTTTTCATGGCTTCTTTAACTTTGCGCGCGTACTGGATGATGTGTCTCTGAAACAATTCTTAGCAATGCTCCCGACTTCCTACCTAGGAGGCTTGGATACATATGATCTAGTTACATATCTCCTTGAACAAAATCGAATGATGCTTGCAAAGCAAATCATCGAAAATATTCCTTTCCGGTGGAAAATGAGAAAATGTTTTTTCAAAGCCAAGTTTAGGATGCTGACCCATTAGGATAAAAATATGCAGAAGATCTATTTGACTCAAAGAAATTGGGCTAGTCTGTCGGCCTTGAGCGTATTTGCTTTAATGTTTATTTGGGTATTGCCGAATACGATTGCCTTGAGACATGCCCTGCTTGGGGTAGGCGCTATTGCAGGCTTATTTTTAATTCAAGGGCATTGGCCGATATTCAATCGACTCAATCCTCGACTCATTCCGCTGTATGCCATTTTGGGCTTATTTATTTGGGTCTTGGTGCACTACTGTTTCGTTTCCTTAAATCCCAGCCTTGAACTGAGTGAAATTAAAGGCCTTTGGATGCGGACCGTGGCCGGATTCATTATGGCGATCGGTTTTGGCATTACCTTAAGCCAATTTGAGAGTCTCCGTAAGTATTTCTATCTGGGAATTTTTTCTGTTCCTGCGATTAATCTGATTGCGTATTTATACGATTGCTATTCAGTAGGTGCTTTTATTGGCCCCGAACAATTTGTACGTTTTTTCTTTGCGAAGATTGAGACTGCCTATTTTGGCGGAGTTGCCGCATCGGTCGCAGTAGCTAGTATTATTTACTTTGTTATTCATGCTAATGAAGCAAAAAGATATCAGCAAATTTTTGTATATGCATTGGGACTATTGCTGGTGTTGCTTTCTGCCACTTTATCAAATACCAAGAATGGCGTGCTGATTGCTATGCTTCTGTGCATACTATTGGTAGTAGTGATATTTTTTCATTCCTTTTTTTACACCAAGGGCAAAAATACCAAAATTCTTGGCATAGTGATTGTGGTGTTTATCTTAATCTCATCGGGATTTGTCTGGCACGCCCAAAAGCAGTTAGCAACGCGAGGCTGGAATACGGTATTCCAAGACACCCAACTTGCAATGGATATTGATAAAAATACTCAATGGCAATTTGCGGAAGGATCCCGCCCCTTGCCACTCAATTCTGCCGGACTTCCGCCTGCAGTCAATACTTACTCTAGAGTTGCCTGGGCAACTGTTGGAGTCCGTTTAATATCCCAATACCCATTGGGATATGGTTCGGTAAACCAATCTTTCAATGGATTGCAAAACTACCTGAATATTTATCATGAGCACACAGGACAGACCCATAGCGGCTGGATTGATTTTGGTTTAGGATTTGGCTTGCCAGGCCTGTTTTTGATCTTTCTTGCCATTTTTTCAATTATTGTCTTATCGCTTATGAGGCCTACTCGCTTAAATCTGATTGCAGCGACGATTTGTGTGATGTTGCTACCATTTTGTCTAACCTCTGAGATGAGCTATAAGCAGTATTTTGAATCCATGATTTTTTTCTTAGGCATGTGTGGAACTATCGTAGTCTTTAGTCGACCTCATTAATAAATTACTGAATACAGAGAAGATAAAGTGCTCCCATCTAAGCTGGCCATTTCAATTTGCTGTCACTTCAAGGAAGAACGTCTTCAGTATTTAGAAAAGATGAGTATTCAATTTGCTGGACTTGCATCTGAAGTGCTCGTGATTGTTGTTAGTAACACCAATCAGCCAGGAGACTTAAGTCAGTTCGACGCAGTGTTGCGTAATAAAGGATTCGAGTATCGCTTCTTCACCCCGGATACTTTAGGGCATCCACTGCTCCTAACTTGGGCTCATTTTCCTGTTTTTAAAGAGTTGTTGGCGGACGAGTCCTTTAGTCACTTTATGTATCTAGAAGACGATACCCTCATCACTCCCATCAATCTGGGCTACTGGATGGAGGCAAGGGAGAGCTTGAAACCATATGGCCTCATTCCCTCTTTCTTGCGGGTTGAAAATAAAGCCCATGATTCCGCTTGGTATAGCTCAGACTGCCCACATCCATTTTTTGTATATGGATTGCCTAGGGTGAAAGTCAGTAATCGTCTCGGCTTTATCAATTTTCCAGAGTTGTATCAGGGCATGTATTTGCTAGATAGAGAATTAATGCTTGAGCATTTACATGGTCAATCCTATAACCCGAATTTCGGTCGTTGGGGTATTCAAGAAAAGGCCGCACAAGGAGTCACCTTTTTAAATGTGCCCAAAGGATTTACTACCAGGAATGTCATTCCTTATGATCTCAGTAGCTATCAAATAGATGGCCGTTGTTTTATTCATCACTTGCCGAATAACTATGCTCAACCAGTGGATGGCCAGAAAATTATTAAAACAATGCCGGTTCAAAAACTATTGCGTCCTTGGCCAACTAAAGTATTTTTAAAGCCTAAAAATTTAAGAAAAATTCTTAAAGAATTTATCAAGCTTGAGTCAATTGCGGCATCTCGTACCAATAAGCATTGATACAAAGTGAATCAAGCCAGAAAAAATATATGTTTTATTAATAATTTCAATAATGAAAAATTTATTGATGCCTGCCTAAGCTCGGTATTCCAGCAATCTACCCCCTTTGATCACGTGCTAGTGATAGATGACGGATCAGCTGATCGTTCTTTGGAGATCATTCAAAGTTATGGTCAACATCATTCCAATTTGCGCTTGATTAGCAAAAAAAATGAAGGCCAATTTTCCACCTTTAATACGGCCGCTTCAGTTCTAACGGACAATGCCCAGATATTTTTATTGGATGGAGATGATATTTACCCTCACGACTACTTGGAAGCTAGCCTGAAGGCTATTGGGAGGGATCAGTGGGATTTCGCTTTTTGTGAACAACAAAGATTTACTGAATCGTCTGATACCCCACAGTCTGCAATCATCAATCACGAGCCGGTCTATTTTTTCGCCAGTACTTCTGCCTTAGTAAGGAGTAGGGAGTGCTGGATTGGTAACCCAACTTCCTGTATTTCGCTGTCATCAGAATTATTTAAAAAGATCTTCCCTTATCCGCACTATCAAGAGAAGGCATTCTGGGCTGACAATTTAATGATCTATGCGGCATCCATCCTGGGGGCTCGAAAGATTTATTTACCCAGCCTAGGGATTGGTTGGCGAGCACACCAAAACAATGACAGCAGAAAAATCTATTCTCAGGATGATGTGTCGCGAAGAGAGAAGGCAATTTCACAAGCTTTTAGTTGGTTTTGTCAGAAATATGACATTCCTCGCTATCCCAGCGTGGTTGAATTTTTTAATGAGTATGATGCGCTTGGAAAATACTGGCAGAAACGATTAGATTTGCCTAGTCAATACAAGATGTTCAATCGGCTCCTGCGCCAGCAAATCAAAAATATCTTTACTTAATATCTAGCCGCAATACGGCAGATACTTTTTAATGGCGGATAGAACTTCTTGAGGTATTTGATACTGTTCTTGATCGCTCAGAATTCTCTCGCGATCATAGAGATCCTGTTTGCTAGCGATCTTATTTCTAATTTCTGCAGTGGAGAGATTTTTATAAGCGCTTAAGTTTTCGACGTCGCTGACTGCTTTAATCTTATTGAGTATCTTCTCTTCATCCATAAAGTAAGAGAAGTGCCATCCGCCATGGTCAATATGTAAGAGCTCATCTTTTGAGCTCCGAAGCTTATGGGGAAGCCGCTTTCTAAAAGTTCCTAGATTAGCAAAAATGGAGCCATAAAACTGATCCTGGGGAGCTGCGTTATGTAGGTTGTAATAGTAAAAAGTTTGATCACAGCTGTAGGCGATCAGGTCTTTACTGGCGTTTGGCTGACTTAATAAATCTCGAGCTTCTTGCAGGGCGAATGGGCTGGGAAATTCATCTAGATCGCTAAAGATTACGATATCGCTTGATTTGAAGCAGGCAAGTGGCTTCAGCGTAGAATTGCGTTGAGCATCTTGAATTTTCCAGAGCAGTCGATTTTTACGATTGCGATAGCGTAATTTCTTAATCAGCCAGGGTAAGGAGTTCAGATGAATGTACTCTTGATGATAGATGATTTTTTCAGAAAAAGGGAAGCTTGCAATCAATTCTTTACTTAGTAGAAATGGTTTTTTTCTTCCGGCAAAATCGATATTGGCCTCTGAAATAATGAAGTAATCGACAGATGGCCCTAAGTACTCTAAACGTGCTTTCAGAAGATCGATCTCGTTATAAAACAAGAAAGCATCGAGGAGTAAAGGCTTCACAGAGTGGTGATTACTGTGTGCCATTATTGAAACTCAGAAAGAAAGCGCGCGGGATCGGTAGGATTAAGGTAGCTTTGCTCTAGATGTAGTGAAAGACCCGGTATGCAAATGCCTAAGTAGCGTTTGGGTTTTGATAGAAACTGTAGTCTTCTTGGGATTTGTTTAAGGAAGCGCGATTTTGGAAGCAAGGCTTGTTTGGTCAGTACGCAGAAGTTATCGAAGTCAAAATCTTTTTTTGCGGTTTTGGTAATAGACCAGATATCACTATCAGCCCTTAAGGTTTTGCCTGTGACGGCAAATGTCATGGTGGTGGAGTTCGACGTTCTCCAGATTTGGCTTGGTCCTTTGACGATCTCGGTAGATTCAGAAAAGCGGTTTGCTTTGGCATAAGGATTCAGGGGTCCTCCTGATAGCTTATATTTATCTGAGTGATCGTAGAGGGTCACATAATCAAAATAGGCCAATCCCTCTTCAATTGCTTGGGGTGCCTCAGGGAGATGTAAATAATCATCTTCCGCAAAATACAAAATATCATCATCTTTAGCAATTGAAAGCCCGATTTCATATAACTTCCAAAAGGACCCTGGATTGCCTAATTGGGTTTCGATGAGCTGATCAAACTGATAATCTTGCTTTAGGCGGGCGAGGAGCGCTTCATCGCAATTGTCAGCTACGCAAATGAATTCCCAGTCCTTAAAAACGCGCCTGAGATTATCTAGAGAATCAAACTTATTAATTCCTTCAACCTTGACTTTGGGGTATCCTTTACTGCTGATTCGAAACAGAACAATTTTGCGCATTGATAGGATTTTTCTTTTAAATCAGTTGGTTATAGATTTTATAGCAAGGTCGGTTGCTCGACGTTGATAATGATTGCATAAATGTATTTTAAGGCTTTATATGATTTTAGTAACTGGTGGTGCGGGCTTTATTGGTGGTAATTTTGTCTTAGACTGGCTGTCTAATCCAAGCGCTGAAAGCATTATCAATTTAGATAAATTGACCTATGCAGGCAATTTAGCAACTCTTGATTCTCTTAAAGAAGATCCTCGTCATATTTTCATTCATGGAGATATTGGTGATAAAGCGTTGGTCACTCATTTACTCAATCAGCATCAGCCTCGAGCGATTGTCAATTTTGCGGCAGAGAGCCACGTTGATCGCTCGATTCATGGTCCAGCGGAGTTCATTCAGACCAATATTCTGGGTACCTTTAATTTGCTGGAATGTGCCCGTGAATATTGGAGCAAGTTAGAGGAACAAGCTCAAGAACAATTTCGTTTTCATCATGTCTCAACCGATGAGGTCTATGGTTCGCTTTCACTGACAGATCCTGCATTTACTGAAACCAATCCCTACGAGCCAAATAGTCCTTACTCAGCATCAAAAGCGGCATCAGACCATTTAGTAAGAGCATGGTTTCATACCTACGGATTCCCGGTGGTGACAACCAATTGCTCGAATAATTACGGCCCTTATCATTTTCCTGAAAAATTAATTCCATTGGTCATTCTTAATGCCTTAGCTGGTAAGCCTTTGCCTATCTACGGTGATGGTCAACAAATTCGCGACTGGTTGTATGTCGGAGATCATTGTTCAGCAATCCGCGAGGTTTTAGCTAAAGGTAAGTTGGGTGAGACCTATAACATCGGTGGCTGGAACGAAAAACCCAATATCGAAGTGGTGAAGACGATCTGTCAAATTCTGGATGAGCTGAAGCCTCGCGCCGATGGTAAGTCTTATGCTGAGCAAATTACTTTCGTCAAAGACCGTCCAGGCCATGATCGTCGCTATGCCATTGATGCTAGCAAAGTAGAGCGTGAGCTAGGCTGGCGTCCAGCGGAAACCTTTGATACCGGCATTCGGAAAACAGTTCAATGGTATTTGAACAATCCAGTATGGGTTGAAGGAGTCGTGAGTGGTTCTTACCGTGACTGGTTGCAAAAACAATATCAATAATCGAATGAAAGTTCTCGTATTCGGAGCGGGCGGCCAGTTGGGTAAAGCTTTTCATGCCTTACTGAGCGCACGTAAAGACTTGGACGTGAAGTGTGTAGGTCGCGCTGAATGCGATCTGACTGATCCATTGGCAATGACGCAGGTATTAGAGCAATCGCAAGCGCAGCTCATCATTAATGCCGCGGCTTACACAGCAGTGGATCAGGCTGAGACTGATACTGAGTCAGCATATGCGGTCAATGCCCACGCTCCTGAAGTGATGGCTCAGTATGCCGCTAAACATAAGGCGACCTTTCTGCATTACTCAACTGATTATGTATTTGATGGCAGTAAGTTAGGCTTTTATCTCGAAGATGATGTCTGCAATCCTCTGGGGGTCTACGGTAAGAGTAAGCGGGCCGGTGAAGTAGCGATTCAAAAAGTATTTGAGAGTAGCCCAGCAGGACAGTACGCTATTTTGCGAACCAGCTGGGTATATGGTGATGGTGGTAATTTCATCCGCACGATTTTGCGCTTAGCTAAAGAGCGCGAAGAGCTCAAAGTGATCAATGATCAATATGGTGTACCCACTAGCGCCGCTTGGTTAGCCTGTATTAGCTTAGAGCTTGTTTTAGATGCGCATTCACAGATCAAGACCTTTCCGTCGGGTATTTACCATGCGGTTCCTGCAGGTGAAGCAACTTGGTATGGTTTGGCAACCCAAGTCCTTCATAGCGCGATCGAGGCTGGCATGATTCTGAAGCTGAAACCAGAAGCGGTCAAACCGATTCCCGCGATTGAGTACCCACTGCCCGCTCCAAGACCTCAAAATTCGAGGATGGGAACCCAAAAATTGCGCATCGTCCTGGCTGATAAAAAGCCCAATGATTCAAGCTCTTATAATGAAACAGCTCAAATTAGCGCTTTTCCCGATTGGCGCAAGATGGTAAAAAAGTACGTCAAGGATTTAAGTGCGAAGTAATTCAATGGATTTGTGAAGGATAGGTAATGAGCTTAAATCGTAAAGGCATTATTTTGGCTGGCGGTTCTGGTACGCGTTTGTATCCAGTAACTCAAGCGGTATCTAAACAGCTTATGCCCGTGTATGACAAGCCCATGGTCTATTACCCACTCAGCACCCTGATGTTGGCTGGGATTCGAGATATCTTATTGATTTCAACACCGCACGATACGCCCCGTTTTACTGAGCTATTAGGCGATGGCTCGCAGTGGGGCTTAAACATTGAGTATTGTGTTCAACCTTCACCCGATGGATTGGCGCAAGCATTTACCTTGGGTAAGAATTTCATTAATGGACATCCCAGTGCTTTAGTGTTGGGCGACAATATTTTCTATGGTCATGAATTAGTAGATCAGCTGGACAGTGCAGATGAGCGTAATAGTGGTGCAACCGTATTTGCCTATCACGTCAATGACCCTGAGCGTTATGGTGTAGTGGAGTTTGATCGGACCTACAAGGCTCTCTCGATTGAAGAAAAGCCTTTGAAACCCAGAAGTAGTTATGCAGTTACCGGACTCTATTTTTACGACAATCAAGTCTGTGATATTGCTGCATCCATTAAGCCTAGCGCCCGCGGCGAATTAGAAATCACCGATGTCAATCGCGTCTATTTAGAGAAGCAAGAATTAAGTGTCGAAATCATGGGGCGGGGTTTTGCTTGGTTGGATACCGGGACGCATGATTCTTTGTTGGATGCAGCCGGCTTTATTGCGACCTTGCAAAAGCGTCAGGGTCTGATGGTGGCTTGTCCTGAAGAAATTGCCTATCGACAAGGATGGGTTTCCGCAGAAGCTGTTGAAAAGGTGGCGGCGCAACTCAGTAAAAATAGCTATGGGCAATACCTGAGCAAGATTCTGAATGAACTCAATACCTCATCTCAGCCGATGAGCTTGTCGAATAAGAAAGGGCTCTAATGGCTGGCAGTGGAAAACTTCAAGTAACGCCAACGGCAATTCATGATGTATTGGTGATAGAGCCCAAAATATTTGGTGATGAACGTGGCTGGTTTACTGAGTCCTTTAATGCAGAGGACTTTGCCCAAGCTACCGGCCTCAATCTCAATTTTGTTCAAGACAATCATTCATTCTCTCGGCAGTGGACCTTGCGCGGTCTTCACTACCAACTCGAGAAGACTCAGGGTAAATTGGTCAGAGTGGTTGCAGGTAGCGTATTTGATGTGGTGGTGGATATTCGTAAAGATTCACCTACCTATGGCAAGTGGGTCGGGCTTGATCTGAGTGCTGAAAACCATAAGCAACTGTGGATTCCTGCTGGCTTAGCCCATGGCTTTTTGGTACTTTCTGAAACTGCTGAGTTTTTGTATAAAACGACAGATTATTACCACCCACAAAGCGAAGCCTGTTTGGCCTGGAATGATCCTGAGATTGCCATTGAGTGGCCTCTGCCACAGGGTGTTTCACCCAATATGAATGCCAAAGATAGCGCTGGTTTAGCTTGGGAAGTAGCCCCCAAGTTTTAAGCTGAGCCAAAACCATTGGATAATGCTCCGATGGGCAATCCAAAAATCTTACTCGTGAAGTTATCTTCACTTGGGGACGTACTCCACAACTTACCGATCGTTTGGGATTTGCGCGCTCGCTTTCCCGATGCACAGATTGATTGGGTCGTTGAGGAGGGTTATGTCAACCTGCTTAACCCTCTTCTTTCAAATCAGCACTTTCGAGGCATTGACCGAATCATTCCCTTTGGCTTGCGAGGCTGGAAAAAATCGCTCTTTTCACTGAAAACTTGGCAAGCTTTCTCTCTCTTTAAAAAAGATTTACAAGCACAGACCTACGATATCGTGATTGAGACTCAGGGCTTGCTGAAGTCAGCCCTGGTGTGTGCTCTAGCGAATAAAAGTTCTCACGTCGTAGTTACTGGCTTAGCAAACGCTACCGAATTTTCTGGGTATGAGCCCATTGCAAGAACTTTCTATAACCAGTCAGTTCAGGTGCCAACCCAATGCCATGCGGTGGATCGCTCGCGTTGGGTCATGTGCTCTGCAATGAATATACCCTTAGTAGTCAGTGAGATTAGCCCCCAGTTTTATCCCACTAGCTTTGTTGAGCAGATTCCGAATAGCTCAATCTTCGGTTTACATCGACCATATATCTTGTGTTTTCATTCGACGGCTAGGGCAGCGAAACGCTGGCCTAAAGAGGATTGGGTTGCACTAGGAAAATCTTTGGCTGCAGAGGGCTATCAGATTGTCTTTCCTTGGGGTAATGCGGAGGAGCGAACTATTAGCGAGACACTGGCGATGCAAGTGAGTCACTCTCTTGTTCCTCCAGCATTCTCAATTAATGAGGCATTTTCCTTGATCAAAGGCGCAAGCCTGACGATTGGCGTTGACACAGGCTTAACCCATCTAGCAGCAGTTTTAGATAGACCTACTGTTGAAATCTACTGCGACTCCCCTCGTTGGAAGACTGAGGGGTACTGGTCAAAACAGATTCGGAACGTGGGTGATATTCAATCACCCCCAAGTATTCAAGAGGTATTGTCTGCAAGTTTTGAGCTACTGAAGCGCTAGTGTATTAACGTAGCAGTGCGTTCACTGCCATCAGATCTTCATCTGAAAGTGTGCCTGCAGTCGACTTGAGCTTGATGGCATTTAAGAGTGTGGAATAGCGCGCTTGGGTCAGCTGCGCACGAGTGGTGATTAAGGAATCAAGGGCTACCAATACATCCAAGTTAATTAAAGTGCCCACTTCAAATCCGAGTTGACTCGATTGCAGAGCAGAAGTGCCTGACTTCTCTGCAGCCTCATAGGCTTTTACGCTTGCCAACCCGCCATAAAATCCTGTAAATGCTTGTCGTACATTTTGGGCGGTAGTGCGGCGTAAATTGTCGTAGTCCGATTTGGCCTTATCTAATAAAGCCGCATTTTGTCGAATTACTGAGCTGTTATAGCCGCCTGAGTAGATCGGAATATTTAGAGTAAGCCCAAGGGTATTGTTATAGATGTTGGTTTGGGACGGTTGTGTACTATAGGTTGAGCCATTATTCGTGTTGTAGCCCGCAGTAGCCCCAAAATTGAGGGTTGGATAGTTTGCTGCAAGTGAACCTCGATAGGTTGCTTCTGCTACATTCACATTGAGTTTGCCTGCGAGAACATTGAAGTTCGCATTCTCTGCTTGATGAATCCAGTCATCTAGGGTTTGACCAGCAGGTAACTTTGGATTGACGCTATCGGCGATAGCTGGGCTCGGTACAGGATTCTTTAAGGTAGTACGAGGATCTTTGGCTACTCCCTCAAGCTGAGCATTTTTAGCTAAGGGCTTAACAGCAGGGACAGGGTGGCCTACGAGTTGCTCTAAGACACCACGCTTTACGATTAAATCTGCTTGAGAAATAATTTCTTGAGAATTGGCTAAGTCGTAATTGGCTTGCGCAGTATTGACATCCACAATGGTAGCGAGACCAGCATCAAATTTAGCCTGAGCTTGATCAAGCTGCCGCTTGATGAGGCTCATTTTTTCTTGATAGAGCACAACGTTATCTTGACTGGTCAGGACATCAAAATAGGCCTGAGAAACCCGAATAATGAGATCTTGTTGAGCTTGATAAAACTGAAGATCAGCAATTTTAGTTGTAAGGTCACCAATCTTATATAGCTCTAAAGAGGCCACATTGATCAAAGGCTGAGTCAAGCTGACGGTGTAATTCTTTTGACCGAAGACGCGGGCATTTCCGGGATAGGTCTGGAGAGAAGAATTATTCGCAGCATGTTGGTAGTAACGTGTCCAACCTGGGGCAGCATTTACTTGGGGTAGCAAGAGTGATAAACCTTGCCAATATTGTTCTTGGTTTGCAACATACTGAAAGCGAGCACTCGTCATGACGGGGTCACTGAACGCAGCCTCCTGGTACAGGGTGATCAAGTCCATTGCTTGCCCCGTAACATTGGCATCTTTTGCCCCGGCAATATTCGACAACACCGGCGCCTGAGGAATAGCTGGTTTGGCAATCACCATATTGGGTGGCAAATCGAGTCCAGTAAGACTCTGAGTGCTCACTGGCATCGGTAAGGCGTTCTTGGGAGCAGTCAGACTTGGGGCGGCCTGAGTTACCGTGACTGAGGTTTGTCCCAAGGCGTGTAAAGACCCCAGGGTAGACCCAGCAAACAAAGCAATATGAGCAAATCGGATTAGTAGCTTACGCAATCCGATGTGATCGAAGGTAAAACCAGTCATCTTTTTCCAAAGCGTAAATATGGGCTGAAGTTTAAGCCTAAACACGATAAAGCAAGTATTTTCTCTCAATCTAGTGGCTAAACAGAGAGGCCCTAGGGTAATGGCTTAATATCTCGACTATGGATCTCATTTTACTGACTAAAGCACTCATTTTGGGGGTGGTTGAAGGCCTAACCGAGTTTTTACCGATCTCCAGTACGGGCCACCTGATTTTGGTTGGAGACCTTCTCAACTTCAATGATGAGCGCGGCAAGGCATTTGAGGTGATTATTCAGTTTGGTGCCATCCTTGCGGTATGCTGGGAGTTCAGGGCCAAGCTCTGGAGAGTGGTTTCCACCCTTGGCAGCAGTTCGCTCTCACGTCGTTTTGTACTCAACCTCCTGATCGCTTCTTTTCCGGCGATGAGCTTAGGCTTAGTATTTGGCAAGCACATTAAGGCAGTTTTATTTGCCCCTATTCCGGTTGCCACTGCGTTCATTGTCGGAGCGTTGATTATTTTCTGGGCTGAACGCTTGCAGGCCAAAAGACCGATCCAAACCATTGTGTCCCCCTTGCATTCGGTTGATGAGCTCTCCCATTTAGATGCCCTAAAGGTCGGTCTTGCTCAATGTGCCGCTTTGATACCGGGCACCTCCCGCTCAGGGGCCACGATTATTGGGGGTATGCTATTCGGATTGCCGCGCGCAGTAGCTACTGAGTTCTCTTTCTTCTTGGCCATTCCTGTCATTGGCGGAGCAACGGCTTATGAACTTCTCAAATTGTGGAAGTCCCCAGTCTCTTTAAGCGTCGACGGTAGCAGCACGGGAGACTTTACATTAGCGATCATAGTGGGTTTTGTGGCTGCCTTTATTTCAGCATTTGCCTGCGTCCGCTGGTTAATTCATTATGTTGCTGGACATAACTTCATTCCTTTTGCGTGGTACCGCATTGTGTTTGGTTTGGTTGTTCTGATTAGCGCCTACACTGGCCTTGTAGCCTGGTCACATTAAAAGATGGGATGTAAGTATGGATAACTCAATTGATGTCATCACGAATAATATTCAGCTGGCGCTAGCACCCGTTTTTCTGCTCACTGCAGTTGCTACTTTATTCAATGCGATTTCCACGCGTTTGGCAAGAACAGTCGATCGGATGCGAGCCATTCATCAAGAGTTGCGAGATGACAATATTTCTGAAGATGGCCTGTATCAACTCATGCTCAAAGAGGCTGATGAATCCAAGTTTCGGGGTCGTCTTTGCACCATCGCAATATTTTTTGATGTGCTAAGTGGCGTACTCATTTCTTTAACGGTTTTAGAGCTCTTCTTCTTTCAGGCTGGGGCCCTCAATACACCCAAAACGGGCTATGTGATGTGGAGCTTTGTATTCGGGATGGCCTCATTTATGACCTCGATGGTGATCATGTTGGGCGAGGTGGTCTATGGCTATCTATCTGCTGGTTGGGAAAACCGCGTTCTCACTAAATAAAATTATTTCAAGATCAATCTATGAACAAAATCCTCATCACTGGCGGCGCCGGCTTCTTAGGCTCTCACTTAACTGAGAAACTCCTTAAAGAAGGTAATGAAGTTTTAGTAGTAGATAACTTCTTTACGGGTACTAAGCAAAACTTAGCCCATTTGTTATCCGATCCTAAGTTGGAAGTGATGCGCCATGATGTGACCTTTCCACTGTATGTAGAAACCAATCAGATCTACAACTTAGCTTGTCCGGCTTCACCGGTGCACTATCAATATGATCCAGTGCAAACGACCAAGACCAGTGTGCATGGTGCAATCAATATGCTCGGTCTTGCTAAAAGAACCCGTGCTCGTATTTTGCAAGCCTCAACTAGCGAAGTCTATGGTGATCCAGAAGTGCATCCTCAACCAGAAGAATACTGGGGTAGGGTCAATCCGATTGGCATTCGTTCATGCTATGACGAGGGTAAACGCTGTGCTGAGACCCTCTTTTTTGATTACTACCGCCAGCATCAGTTGGATATCAAAGTGGTGCGTATCTTTAATACCTATGGCCCACGGATGCATCCCAATGACGGCCGTGTGGTCAGCAACTTTATTGTGCAAGCCTTGCAAGGTAAAGACATTACGATTTATGGCGATGGTCAGCAAACCCGTAGCTTTTGCTATGTCGATGATCTGATTGATGCCATGGTCAAAATGATGAACTCAGAAGCGGGCTTTCCCGGCCCAGTCAATATTGGCAATCCCTGTGAATTCACCATGCTGCAATTGGCTGAGACCGTTCTCAAGCTCTCAGGTAGTCAATCCAAGATCGTTCATGAGCCTTTGCCATCGGATGATCCAAAGCAGCGTCAGCCCAATATCGAGTTAGCCAAATCCAAGTTAGGCTGGCAGCCCAAGGTCAATCTAGAAGACGGCCTCAAAGAGACCATTGCGTACTTTAAGAAGGTCTTGGCTTAATTTGAATTCGCAGCCAGAGGGTAAGTTGGATCGTATTGAGCGCATTCGCTCTTTTGTACTTCGCACTGGCAGAACTACGACAGCCCAGCAACGTGCAATCGATGAGCTTGGCCCTAAATACCGCATCCCCTATCAAGACCAGACTCTTGATCTGATTGAAGCCTTTAATGGATCTACCAATCCCAAAATTTTAGAAATTGGTTTTGGCATGGGCGAGACTACCGCTGCAATCGCTCAACTTCGCAGTCAGGATGATTTCCTGGCTATTGAAGTCCATCCTCCAGGGATTGGCGCCTTACTCAAGCAAATTGGTGAAATGGGTCTCACCAATTTACGATTAATTCAGCATGATGCGGTAGAGGTGCTAGAAAATATGATCTTGCCCGAGAGTTTGGACGGCATTCATATTTACTTTGCAGACCCTTGGCATAAGAAGCGTCATCATAAGCGTCGTTTGGTCCAGGGAGCGTTTGTTAAATTATTAGCGTCTCGTTTAAAGCTGGAAGGCTACCTTCATTTAGCAACCGACTGGCATAACTATGCTGAGCAAATGTTTTTGGTGCTCAATGCCGAACCATCATTGGTGAATACTTCTCAAGAAAAAGTCTCAGTGAAAACCTTCACGCTTGAAGATGTTGCTAAAGATGGTGAGGTTGGAAATGAATTTAAACCCAGCTTAGCGCAATTACAGAATCAGCATTTAGCCTATGTTGACCGCCCCAGTTATCGGCCGATTACCAAATTCGAGAAGCGGGGCTTAAAGCTGGGGCACGGCGTATGGGACTTGGTTTATAAAAAAAGATAAACCGTTTTTATAGCCCAATACAAAGATATTTCAGTTCTAGGTATTCATCCATCCCGAAGGTACTGCCTTCACGACCCAAGCCAGATTGCTTGACCCCGCCAAAAGGTGCTACTTCATTGGAGATGATGCCGCTATTCACGCCGACGATGCCGTATTCCAAAGCTTCAGCAACTTTCCAGATCCGTCCGATATCTCGACTGTAGAAATACGACGCCAAACCATACTGGCTTTGGTTTGCAAGTCTTACGACTTCTTCATCATGCTCAAAGGTGATGATCGGAGCCACTGGGCCAAAGGTTTCCTCTGTAGTAATCAGCATATCGCCGCTCACATTATCCAAAATGGTGGGTTCGTAATAGGTTCCACCCAAAGAAGAAGGCTTGCCACCTGCCACTAATTTGGCCCCTTTGCTCAGAGCATCGGCAACATGACGTTCTACCTTGGTAAGGGCTGCTTGATCAATCAAGGGACCCTGAAGCACGCCTTCGTCAAGACCATTGCCCACCTTGATTGCTTGAATTGCTTTAGCAAACTTCTCCACAAAAAGATCGTGAACCTTTTTGTGAACATAAATTCTGTTGGCGCAGACGCAGGTTTGACCAGAGTTGCGGTACTTTGAAGCAATCGCGCCACTGACGGCAGCATCAATATCCGCATCTTCAAACACAATGAAGGGCGCATGGCCACCCAGTTCTAAGGCTAATTTTTTTACTGTTGGGGCGGATTGCGCCATCAGAATGCGACCCACTTCAGTGGAGCCTGTAAACGAGAGGTGCCGCACAATAGTCGAAGCGCATAAAGTCTTACCAATTGCTATGGACTGGTCTGCATCAGCCGTAATCACGTTAATGACCCCATGCGGAATTCCGGCACGGCTGGCAAGTTCAGCTAGCGCTAGGGCAGACAAGGGTGTTTGCTCAGCGGGCTTAATCACAATACTGCAACCTGCGGCCATAGCGGGCGCAATCTTGCGGGTAATCATGGCGATCGGGAAATTCCAAGGCGTTATGGCTGCACAAACTCCAATCGGCTGTTTGAGGACCATGAGACGCTTGTCACCCCAAGTGCTTGAAGGAATGGTTCCTGCAACCCGTTTGGCTTCTTCAGCAAACCATTCCACAAATGAGGCCCCGTAGGCCACTTCGCCGCGGGACTCTAGCAAAGGCTTGCCCTGCTCCAAGGTCATGAGTAAGGCTAGATCTTCAGTATTCGCAATGATCAGATCAAACCACTTGCGCATCACATTGGCACGCTCTTTACCGGTCTTGCTCCGCCATAAGGGGAGGGCTGTATTAGCTGCAGTAATTGCTAACTCAGCATCCGCAGGACCAAGATTAGCGACATGTGCAATCAGCTCAGATGTTGCAGGATTATTGACTGAAAAAGTTTGCTTTGCTAAAGACTTGACCCATTGACCATTGATAAAGGCGTCCTCTCGAACGAGGCTAGGATCCTTTAAGAGCTTACGAATATCTTGGGCTGACATGGCCGAATAAATTAAGCAGCGGAGATTTCAGCGCTACGGAGTTTTTGGGCTAAAAGGTCTAAGACGCCATTGACATACTTATGACCATCGGTTCCACCAAAAGTCTTGGCAAGCTCGACTGCTTCATTGATTGCTACTTTATAAGGCACAGACAGATCGATGGCGAGTTCATAGACACCAATCAGCAGGGCAGCATGCTCTACTGGAGAGAGTTCATTGATGGGTCGATCTAAAGCGGGAGTGATGATGGCTTCGAGTTCATCGGTGCGCTCGAGAACGCCCTCAAAAATACCCTGAAACAATTCCAGCTGACAGCGACGGAAGGCAGGATCTTCCGAGAGTTGTTTAGTAATGGTTACGGAGTTCGGTAGACTGCCTGCACGGCGCATCACGAGGCTTTGATAAACCCCTTGAAGGGCGTATTCGCGGGCACGGCGACGTGGTGTGAGGGAGCGCTTCGGCGTGGTCGACTTGTTCTCTTTATCTGAGCCAGGTAGTTTTGCGCTAGCAATTGTCTTAGACATTATTCTTCCTCACCAGCTTGAAAATCAATATCTAAATCTGGTGTGAGTGCTAATGCGAGATTGGCCATTTCAACGACTGCCTTTGCACAATCTGCCCCTTTGATATTGACGCGAACTTGCGCCTGCTCATCGTTATCGCAAGTCAGAATGCCGTTGGCAATCGGTAAGCCAGACTCTAAGCCAACACGCGTAATGCCTGCGGCAGATTCATTAGAGACCAGTTCAAAATGGTAGGTCTCGCCGCGAATCACTGCACCTAAAGCGACTAAGCCATCGAACTCTCCAGTCTCAGCAAGTTTTTGCAGGGCAAAGGGAATTTCGAGCGCGCCAGGAACAGTCACCAACTTAATGTCTGATTGCTCAATACCAAGCGCAATGAGTTCTTCTACGCAGGCTTTAGTCAGGGATTCGCAATGATCTTCATTAAAGCGGGCCTGCACAATAGCAATGCGGAGATCTTGACCGTTAAGGTCTGCGGCTAAGACCTGAACGCCAGATTGGGTGGTAGATGAGTTCATTGTGATTACGCTTGTTGATCAGGGCTAAAAGGAAGGTAGCCCGTAACCTCTAGTTTATAGCCAGACATGCTGGGGACTGGGTTTGGCTTGGCGAGTAAACGCATTTTTCCTACACCGAGATCTTTCAGAATTTGGGCGCCGATGCCATAGCTTCGGAAATCGGTCTTACGAGTGAGCGCTGGATTGGCTGGGGTATTTGCAGTTTGATTGAGCTTGGTAAATTGTGAGAGCCAGTCTGCATCTCCAGGTGCAGCGATGCCAGCAGCATTGAGTAAAACAGCTACGCCAGCAGGAGCTTGAGCCAAGGCCTCGAGGGCCTTGCCGAGTGGCCAGGAGTGATTACTATGATTTCCATCCAAGAAATCCAATACCGTCACTGGCTCATGAACCCGCACTAGGGTCTCGACCGATTCAGAGGGCTTGCCCTTCACTAAAGCAATATGCATTGAAGCGCTTGGCGTATCTTGATAAATGATTCCAGTAAATGTGCCCCATGGTGTCACAAACTCACGCTCACCTTGGCGCTTAACAATGCTCTCATGTTGACTGCGGTATTGAATCAAATCGGCAATGCTGCCAATTTTGAGTTGATGTTCTTTGGCAAACTCGAGCAGATCTGGTAAGCGTGCCATGCTGCCATCATCTTTCATGATCTCGCAAATGACTGCACTTGGCGAGCAGCCTGCCATAGCAGCAAGATCGCAACCTGCCTCGGTATGGCCTGAACGAATTAATACTCCGCCAGGCTGAGCCATTAATGGAAAAATATGCCCAGGCTGAACCAGATCATTCGGCTTGGCATTTTTAGCCACTGCGGTTTTGATGGTGTGGGCACGATCAGCTGCAGAAATCCCGGTGGTGACACCAGAGGCGGCCTCAATCGAGACAGTAAAGTTCGTTCCCATAGAGGTGCCGTTATCGCGCACCATCAAAGGCAGATTCAGTTGTTGGCAATGTTCGCGCGTCAAGGTTAAGCAAATCAGGCCCCGCCCATACTTAGCCATGAAATTAACAGCTTCAGCGCTCACATGGTCAGCGGCGAGCACGAGATCGCCTTCATTCTCTCGGTCTTCTTCATCGACCAAGATCACCATCTTGCCAACCCGTAGGTCGGCAACGATTTCGTTTGTAGGGGCAAGCTTTATAGACATAGCCTGCTATTTTAAGCTCAGGGACCCTGGATTGCTTTGTCCCGCAGAAATATCCAAGCTTTCTGACAAGTAGGGCCTCCAATTAGGGTGGCGAGGTGATGCTGTCCTTGACAGAATGGGCCATGATTTCCAAACCGAATGTTTCCAAGGCCAATGGCTTCATTTTATTAGAGGTATTAATCGCCATGAGTCTCATTGCCGGTGCTTGGATGGGTCTAGCCAATCAATATCAGGTGATGGCGATGCGCTTTGTTCAGTCGCAAGAAAGGCGTATACAAATTCAAGAGCAAATGAATCAGTTTGAGATCGCCCAAGTAAAACCCAAATGAATTTGCTGGAATGCCTTATCGGCTTAGCAATCTCACTGATCTTAATTACTCCAGTCATTCAAAGTAGTAGTGTGATGGTGGCAAAACAGGTGCAATATCAAAAGACCAAAAACTTCAGTAGTGAAGCCGACCGTGCGTTTGAGTTAATCGGTAGAGCCATTCGGATGGCCGGTTATCAAAACCTGGAATTAGCGCAGCATAAAGCGAAGCGAAAAATAGATTCTGAATGGATTGAAATTCAGAAAGGGCGGGGCTATAACCGCTCTGATGCCATCATCGTTCGTCATGGGATCGCCCATGCACCATCTTCAGGAATTGACTTTGATTGCCTAGGTAATGCTTTGAGTCAGGACCGTACAAAAAATAATTTGGCATTACAAGGTTTCCTGTTAGAGCGACAGGCGAATATTCCAAAGGGCATCAAAGTCAATGGTGGCTCACTGATCTGCCAATCCTTAGATCGTCACGCACGTGTTCAAAATACCACCCTGATGAATGGTGTGAACTATTTCAACATTGAGGAGCAGGGATTGGATAAAGCTTCTAAACCAAGCCCCAGCGGGCCGCGCTTATTTAAAGTCCAGTTAGAGATGACCGATGGCCAGACGCTGCATCTTGTATTCGAGCGCTATTTTTCTACTCGTAACCACCCATGATCATTGCCTGGATCCTATCGATCATCTTTTCTTTCTCGGGACTCATTTTCTATTTAGAGCGAATGAATGCCCTTGAGCTCATTCATCTAAATACTCAAGCCCAGACTCAAGAGCACTTTATTCAAGCAGAGAAAATTGTTCTCGCTTGCCAATTTGATCTTTTATTAGGTACTCATTTAGATCATCCTGATTGTGACTTTTATTTCCTTGAAAATAATTATTGGCTGATTTCCAATCTGAATAAACCCCAGATCGAAGTTTTGGTCTTTTTTGATTCAGAACTTGGCATGGTCAAGCGACTGAACTGGCGACAGGTTTTTGATTAAGCCGATACGCTCTCTCAGGAATGCAGAGAGGGGAAGTACCCTGTTAGAGCTGATGGTGGTCACCCTCATCATTGCCATCATGTCGAGCATCAGTATTCCTTTGATTCAGGAATCGCTAGCCACGCGCCAACTCGAGTGGGTCGCACGCAGCTTTATTGAGCAGGCGCACTTTGCGCGGCAACAGGCTTTGTTCTTAGGAGAGTCGGTTCAGATCGTACCCAGAATAGAGAATGACTGGAATAGTGGTTGGGTCATCCAATCCGGTGTTTCAAAAAAGGCTTGGTTTATGCAGGACTCAATTGAGCCCATTTACTTCAAGCAGGGTGGCAAGCAATTTAGTGATCCCAATGCTTCTCAAAAAGGGATACTTTTTAATTCTGCTGGCGCAGCAAAGACCGCGCATGGGGGCTTTGTGGCTAATCGCCTGATCTTGGGGCATAGACGCCTTACAGACCTTGAGCGACACCTGATTTTGGGGAGTGGCGGACGCTGGCGGATTTGTGACCCGCGGACTGATTCGAAGGCTTGTCGCTAAATCGGTTTTAATAGAGCCATGAACCCAGGGAATCTCCAAACAGACCAGCATTGGATGAGCGAGGCTTTGGCTGAGGCTCACAAGGCCCTCTACCTGGCCAATCCCAACCCCCGAGTGGGTTGCCTCATCGTCAAAAACGGACAAGAGATTGGACGCGGGCACACGCAAGCAGCAGGAGGCCCTCACGCTGAAGTCCAGGCATTAGCCGATGCACGGAGCAAGGGCTTCGATCCGACAGATTCCGTCATCTACGTCACCTTAGAGCCCTGCAATCACACCGGAAGAACCCCGCCTTGTGTAGACGCCCTGATTGCTGCCAAGCCTCGCAAAGTCCTTGTAGCGATGATTGACCCGAACCCTTTAGTAGCGGGCAAGGGACTAGAGCGTTTGCAAGCGGCAGGCATCGTAGTAGAAATTGGTTTACTTGGAGCAGAAGTTGCTGCACTGAATCGAGGATTTATTTCTCGGATGACGCGTGGTTTGCCTTGGGTGCGCTTAAAGATTGCCGCAACGCTTGATGGCAAAACTGCTTTACCCATTGGAACGAGTCAATGGATTACGGGGCCTCTAGCCCGTGCTGATGGACATCATTGGCGTGCGCAAGCTTGTGCTGTGCTCACGGGCGGTGGTACTGTCAAAGAAGACAATCCTAGTTTAAATGTGCGTGATGTGAGTACCCAAAGACAGCCCTGGAAAGTGATTGTGGACTCCAAGCTCGAAACTCCGCTTGATGCCAAGCTATTTGATGGAATGGATCAGTCGGGAGTGATGATTGTTTGTGCTCACTTGCAATCACCCGAGCAGCTGGCGAATGCAAAAGTGTTTCGTGAGCGCGGAGTAGAAGTGATCGAGATCCCCAATGCACATGGCAAAGTCGATCTCGCTAAGCTATTTGCTTATCTTGCCCAAGAGCGCCATATGAATGAAATCCATGTGGAAGCGGGCGCCAAATTAAATGGATCCTTGCTACGTGAAGATTGCGTTGATGAACTCTTGCTCTATTACGCCCCATTTTTCATGGGAGAGGGTTTGGGAATGACTAGCCTATCTGCCCTGAAAGCATTGCAAGATCGACAGACATGGGATCTGATAGACCAAGCTACTTTTGATCCTGATATCCGTTTGCGTTACCAAAAAACCTGAAGCCAATTACTCGAAAGAGAAAAAACAAATATGTTTACCGGAATCATCACTGCAGTGGGTCAGATTAAAGACATCACACCGAAAGGCGATGGCTTGCATTTAAAAGTGGAACTCCCTGCTACAGAGGCTCACTATTTAGATGATGTTGTACTGGGCGACAGTATTGCATTGCAAGGTGCTTGCATGACGGTTACAGAGAAAACGAAACATTCTTTTAGCTTTGATGTCTCTCGAGAGTCACTCAACAAAACGGTGGGCTTAGATCAAATGGGCTCAGTCAATCTTGAAAAGGCACTGCGCTTTAATGATCGTTTGGGTGGTCATCTTGTGAGTGGGCACGTTGACGGCGTTGGGAAGGTGACCCATTTTGCTGCGCTTGCAAGTGATGCTGATGGTTCTTGGTTATTAAAGATTGCTGCGCCCCTTGAGCTAGCCCCATGCTTGGCCTACAAAGGATCGATTGTGGTCAATGGTGTGTCTTTGACAGTGAATCTCGTAGAGGATCAGTCGGATGTCTGCATTGCCTCGATCAATATTATTCCCCATACCTTGCAGCACACCACCCTCGGAGGCCTTCAAGTGGGCAGAGAAGTAAATCTAGAGGTGGATTTGATTGCGCGCTATCTTGCACGCATGTTAGAGGTAAAAGCGCTCTAGGTTACTTCTGTTGATAGCGCGTGGGATCAGCTAGCTGCGCTTGTACAAAGCCTGCTTGTCTTAAACGGCAAGATTCACAGACACCGCAGGCATGACCTGCATCATCAGCTTGATAACAAGAGACGGTTTGCGAGTAATCAACTCCTAGCGTAGATCCTAAGCGAATAATTTCTGCTTTACTCATTTGAATAATCGGCGCGTGAACCCGAAAGCGATTGGCATGGTTCAGTGCCTCAACCCCTGCTTTAGTGGCAAGGTTAGCCATGCTTTCAAAAGCAGCAACATACTCCGGACGACAATCTGGATAGCCGGAGTAGTCGACTGCATTGGCGCCATAAAAAATATCTAAGCCACCTAAAGCCTCTGCCCAGCTCAGCGCAAGGGAGAGCAAGATCGTGTTGCGAGCAGGCACATAGGTAACGGGGATTTCATTGGCCTTACTGGGAATGGTTGGTAGGGCAATAGAAGCATCAGTTAAAGCAGATCCACCAAAGCGGGTGAGATCAAGCTGTACTACTTCATGTGCAATGACACCCATCTGCTGAGCAATATTCCTGGCTGCGGCTACTTCAGAAGAATGACGTTGTCCATAACTTACCGATAAAACATAAGGCGCATAGCCAAGGTCTTTGGCAAGGGCAAGGATCGTTGTAGAGTCGAGTCCACCTGAAAATAGAATGACTGCTGGTGCATTTGGGGTGCGCGGTGCGAAGGGTTGAAATGCAGCAGAAAGACTAGACATAAATGCTGTTCAGAAATTATTTGGTGGCGCTTAATAGCTGTTGCGCATCTTTCGCTGCATCCGTATCGGGATACGTAGCAACGATATCGTTGAAGGTTTTCTTGGCAGCTGCTTTATTGCCACTCTCAAGCTGACAGTTGCCTAAGGTCAGCATCGCTACTGGGATACGAGGGTGCTTGGGATATTTTTTAATCAAGGTTTGGAGTTGAGCAATTGCACCAGCGTAATCCTTGTTAGCGTATTTGCTATTTGCACCCCAATAGAGTGCTAGTGGCAAATAGGGGCTGCTAGGATATTTGCGAATAAAGGCTGAAAAACCATCATCTGCCTTTTTGAGGTTGCCCGCCTGAAAGGCTTTGAGAGACTCGTCGTAAGCTTTTTTCTCACCTGGTTGAACGGTACCTGTAACGCCCTCAATGGTGGTTGAGCGGGGCTCAAAATTACCAAGGCGATTATCTAAATCTTGGTAATAGGTCTTCTGACTATTGCCGATATCTTCAGCCTGCTTCTCAAGCTCTTCCACTTTGCCGCGCAGCTCAGCGTTATCGGCTTTGAGTTTTTCAATTTGCTCTTGTAAATCGAGTTGTGTAGTTGCGAGTGATTTACGTAAATCCAAAATCGCCTTACGCGCTTCATCATCGGAGAAGAGTGCCCAAGCACTAGAAGAGGCAGTCAAACAAATGACGGCACTACTTAAACAAAACGCTCGTAAGAGCGTTTGTTTGAAGGGCTTATGCAAGTTCATCATTAGTTGCTGATGTAAACAATGTCAGCGCGGCGGTTTTCAGCCCAAGCTGCTTCAGTATCGCCTTCAGCTTTGGGTTTCTCTTTACCAAAACTTACCGCTTCCATCTGGGCATCAGGAACACCCATGAGCGCTAAGGCTTTACGAACGGCATCAGAACGACGTTGACCTAGAGCCAAGTTGTACTCTGCAGTACCGCGATCATCGGTATTGCCTTGAATAATAATTTTCTGTTGTGGGTGGGCTTTGAGATAGCCAGCGTGAGCAGAGAGCATATTTTGGTATTTAGTCTGGACGGTATATTCGTCAAAGCCAAAGTAAACACTTTTCTCAAATAATGGACTCTTAGGATCATTCCAAGGCTGTGAACTAAAGTTTCCATTGCCGGAGGAGCTGCCGTCAACATCATCGAGCTTAACGCTGGAGCAACCCACTAAAAAAGTGGCTGATAGCACAGCTAAACCCAAAAGCAGTGAAGTTGTAAAACGGCGTGTGATTGAGATTGTCATGGGGATTTCCTTTTCCTACAAATGAGCGAATACCCCATATTATGCGCCTAAAAAGGGGAATTGCAGACCCCAATACCCCCCGAAAGTTCTGGGGCTAGTCCATAAATGGACCCCAGGACGGCTGACGGACATCCGATCCTGGAATAGTGAGAACTTGCTTAGAGTTGCCGTCCACTGACACTGCAGCCAAGACCCGTTTGCCATTCACCTTGGTGGAGTAAATGATGTAGCGGCCATTGGCTGCGAAGGAGGGAGACTCATCGCTTGTGCCGTCAGTCAGCGCTTGACTATCTCCCGTTGCCAAATTGACGATATAGAGTCGATATGCCCCACCAATGTTGGCGATATAGGCTAAATATTTTCCGTCTGGAGAAATGCGAGGCGAGGTCACAAAGCCCTGTTTATAGCTAATGCGTTTAGCGCCTTCAACTTGTTCGCCTTCAGCACTCATCCGATAGATCTGAGGACTGCCGCCTCGATCACTCGTGAAATAAATATAACGCCCGTCCGGCGAATACTGCGGCTCGGTATCAATTGTGTAACCGCGACTCAGACGATGCAAACCTGCCCCATCACTATTGATGCCATAGATTTGGGTATTACCGTCTTTGGAGAGTGAGATGGCTAACTGCTTCCCATCAGGTGTCCATGCAGGGGCGCTGTTATTCCCTTTTTGATTGGAGAGCATGATCCGTTTACCAGTCGCAAGTTCATGAACATAAATCACCGGTTTGCGATCTTCAAAAGACACGTAGGCCACTTTCTTGCCATCAGGTGACCAGGATGGAGAAATAATAGGGTCAGCACTATTAAGTGCATTGCGAATATTTTGACCATCCGCATCCGAGATCACCAAGCGATAGCGCTTGCCGTCTTTGATGACATAGGACAGTCGAGTTGAGAAGACGCCACGTTCACCCAGTAGCTTGTAAACAATGTCATCGGCAATTTTGTGAGCGGCAGCACGCAGATTATCTGCGCTGGAGTTGATATCTAAGCCGCCCAAAGCTTGGCTCTTACGAATATCAAATAATTTGTAATGAATCTCAAACTGAGTTGGGCCAGTTTGCACAACCGAGCCCAGGACTAATGCATCAGCGCCACGCGCTGCCCAAGATTTGTAGTTCGGTGTCCCGGAGGGATTCTCGGTGGCATTACCGTTCTCGGTATTTTTAAAGTAACCACTGCGGAGTAAATCCTGGCGAACGATTTCAGTAACGCTAGTGGGTAATTTATTTTCATCCTGAAAGCGCATTACTGCGATGGGATACAAGGATTGACCAACACCGGTGATCTCGATATTCATTTGAGCGAATGCGCTGGCAGAGACACCGAGACTGACGATGGCAATGCTCAATAAGGAGATCCATTTTTTGACAAACTGCAGCATGTGTTAATCCTTGGGTTTAAATGTCAACTTCACTTGGCGTTGCGGAATTTTGCCACTGTCATCTTTCGGCAGGCTTTGGGCGCGCGAGAGTGCCAAGAGCACAGCACGATCCCAAGCATCGTTACCACTAGAGGTGATGATACTGATGCTCAGAATAGCGCCATCGGGTGCCAAATCAACCTTGATCACGGCCGCCGGATTGCCACTAACAGACTCCGCATTAAACACAATCAACGGTTTTACTTTCTTAATGACTTTGTCTGTCCAGCCTGGAGGAGCGTTGCCACCACCGCCAACACCGCTGCCAGAGCTACCACCGCTACCACCCTCCGCACCCGCAGCTGCACGTAAGCGGGCGAGTTGATCGGCGCGCACTTTTTCAGCTGCTGCATTGGCTTTGACCTCCGCTGGAGAAAGGGTAGTCGCTTTAGGAGGCTCAGTTTTTTTCACTACCGGTTTTTCTGGAGGAGGGGTGGGTTTCGGTTTGACCACTTCCTTCACAGCTTCTTTTTTAGGGGGCTCTTTTTCAAGCTTCTTTTTCTTGATCGCAATATCTGCCGCTTCTTCTTTGGCTTCGGTTTTGATCTCCGGCGTAGGCGGTGTAACGACTTGGGGCACAGAGTCCCACAGTTCGACCTCGACACCCGCAGGAGTCGAGCTACGCCACTGAATGCCAATCATCAGAAAGGCGAGCAAGCCCAAGTGTGCAATCAGCGAAAACGTGAGTGCCCGCTTAGTGCTTTCAGTTTTACCAAAGCGATAGCGAGAAAACGATTGGCTTGAAAGTGGCGCGCTATTCATGATGAAGGGCGAAGCTTATTGACTCTTGACTGCTAGACCAACCCGTTTAACACCATTTTCTTTGAGCTTCGACATCACATCCATCACTACTTCATATTTGATGGATTTATCTGCCGCTAAAACCAGGGGTTGATCGGGTGAGCGTTCTGCTTGATTGCGAGCAAAGCTGCCTAACTCCATTTTGTTCAGCGTCTGGGTCGACTCACCATCTTTGCGCACGATGATATTTTCATCAGCGTCAATCGTGAGGAAAACTGGAGGCAGTGCTTGCACCTTGGCGCCACCGACGGTCGGTAAATTCACAATACCAGGGTTGACCATGGGTGCCGTGACCATAAAGATCACGAGCAGGACCAGCATCACATCAATATAGGGAACCACATTGATGTCGGACATGGCCCGACGTTTACTAGTACGAAAAGAAGATTTAGCCATGAATGGAAATTAGCGACTAGCTACTTGGCGTTGCAAAATGTTAGTGAACTCTTCAATGAAGGTTTCAAAACGAATCGCTAAGCGGTCTACATCAGTGGCGTAACGGTTGTAGGCAATCACTGCCGGAATCGCTGCAAATAAACCAATCGCGGTCGCTACCAAAGCTTCAGCAATACCGGGAGCAACTGCAGAGAGGGTTGCATTTTGCACATTCGCTAAACCACGAAACGCATGCATGATGCCCCACACGGTGCCAAACAAACCAATGTAAGGGGACACTGAACCTACGGATGCCAAGAAGGGAAGGTTCGCTTCAAGCATATCCATCTCACGCTGATAAGTTGCCTTCATGGCGCGACGCGCAGCATCGATCTCTTTGAACTTGAGAAACTCCTGCATGCCTGCTTCAAAAATATGCTCAAGGACGGCATCACTGCGCGTATTACGCTGAGCCGCTTCCAATAGGGTATTGAGATCGCCGCCAGACCAGAAGTCACGCTCAAAGCGCTCGGTATCGCGTCTGACGCCACCCAAAATGGCTCCTTTTTTGAAAATAATGGTCCAAGAGGCGATTGACATGCCAAGCAATAAGAGCATGACGAGCTGCACTAGGGTGCTGGCATCGAGGACGAGGGATAAAAAGGAGAGGTCTTGAGTAGGGTTCATGGGGGATTTTGTATGATGTAGGGGTAGATTTTACTTAAGCAGTCCAATTACATCAGGATTATCAACATGTTTGACCGTCAAAACACCTTAGCGAAGACCGACCCCGAATTATGGGCCGCCATTACCGATGAGAATCGCCGTCAAGAAGACCATATTGAGCTCATTGCTTCTGAGAACTATACCTCTCCAGCGGTCATGCAGGCTCAAGGCTCCCAATTAACCAATAAGTATGCTGAAGGCTATCCCGGCAAGCGTTATTACGGCGGTTGTGAATTTGTTGACGTAGCGGAGCTGTTAGCGATTGATCGTGTCAAAAAGTTATTTGGCGCGGAAGCGGCAAACGTGCAACCCCATTGTGGCGCCTCGGCAAATCAAGCAGTCTTTTTGGCCTTTTTAAAGCCCGGCGATACTTTCATGGGAATGAGTTTGGCCGAAGGCGGGCACCTGACCCACGGTATGCCTTTGAATATGAGTGGTAAATGGTTCAATCCCATTGCTTACGGTCTAGATAAAAACGAAGTGATTGACTACGAGAAAATGGAGCATTTGGCGCGCGAGCACAAACCCAAACTCATTATTGCAGGCGCTTCTGCTTATTCTCTCAAGATTGATTTTGAGCGCTTTGCCAAAATTGCTAAAGAAGTAGGCGCAATCTTTATGGTCGATATGGCGCACTACGCTGGCCTCATTGCTGCTGGCGTATATCCCAACCCCATACCCCATGCCGATATCGTGACTTCAACGACTCACAAGGGTTTGCGTGGTCCTCGTGGCGGCATCATTTTGATGAAGGCTGAGCACGAGAAGGCGATTAATTCCGCAGTCTTCCCAGGCTTGCAAGGTGGCCCTTTAATGCATGTGATTGCCGGTAAGGCCACTGCTTTCAAAGAGGCTTTAGAGCCCAGCTTTAAGGACTATCAGCAGCAAGTGATTGCCAATGCCCAAGCGATGGCTGAAGCCTTGATTGAGCGCGGACTGCGCATTGTCTCTGGCCGGACAGAGTCGCATGTGATGTTGGTGGATCTGCGGGCTAAGAAGATGACGGGTAAAGAAGCCGAGCGCATCTTAGGTGAAGCCCACATCACTTGTAATAAGAATGGGATTCCGAACGATCCTGAAAAGCCAATGGTGACCAGCGGTATTCGTTTGGGTTCACCTGCGATGACAACACGCGGCTTTAAAGAAGCTGAAGCCAAGCAAGTGGGGTATCTCATCGCTGATGTTCTGGACAATCCGCACGATGCGGACAATATTGCGCAGGTGCGCGCTAAGGTCACTGAGTTGACCAAGCGCTTTCCGGTCTATAGCGCAAGTTAAGACAACCCAGTCAACAGAGAACATTCTTGCGCTGCCCTTTTTGCCATAACGACGATACCCAGGTGATGGATACCCGGGTATCGGATGAGGGCGACACCAATCGCCGTCGCCGTCGCTGCGCTAAGTGCGATAAGCGCTTTACAACCTATGAGCGCGTGGAATTAGCACTGCCAGCCATTGTCAAGAAAAACGGTAGCCGAGTCGATTACAACCACGACAAATTAGTGAGTTCGATTAAGCTAGCACTGCGCAAGCGCCCAGTTTCTTCTGATTCGGTTGAAGAAGCCATTACCCGTATCGAAGAAAAGCTGCTGAGCCTTGGTGAAAAAGAAATCCCCAGCGAGCGGGTGGGAGAGTTGGTCATGCGCGAGCTGAAGCGCTTAGACAAAGTGGCTTACATCCGCTTTGCTTCAGTCTATCGCAGCTTTGCGGATATTGAGTCTTTTGAGAGCGCACTCAAAGAGCTCAAATAGAGCGTAATAAGCTGCCTCGTTTTACTGCGATAGCTCACCTTCCCATTTAGAGACTACTGCGGTAGCCATGCCATTGCCTAGTACATTGGTGGCTGAGCGCGCCATGTCTAAGAAGTGATCCACTCCAAGAATCAATAAGATTCCTGCTTCGGGCAGATGAAATTGGGAGAGGGTTGCTGCAATCACCACTAAGGACGCTCTGGGTACCCCAGCGATGCCCTTGGAAGTGACCATCAAAACCAGGAGCATCAACAGTTGTTGCCCAAGGGACATTTCAACACCATAAACCTGAGCAATGAAGATTGCCGCAAAGGTGCAATACATCATCGAGCCATCGAGATTGAAGGAGTAGCCCACTGGCAATACAAAAGAGGCAATTTTATTTTTGCAACCAAAGCGCTCAAGTTGCTCTAACGTTAGTGGATAGGCAGCTTCTGAGCTAGCTGTTGTAAAGGCGAGGAGAGCAGGCTCACGTAACATCCAGGCTAATTTGAGTGCGCGTCTTTTGAGAAAGATGGAGCTGATGAAGATGATCACTATCCAGAGCACGACAATCGCAGCATAAAAACTGAACATGAATTTGCCATAGGTCAGCAAGATCGATAAACCATTTTCTGCAACGACTGATGACACCGCTGCAAATACGGCAACTGGAGCAAATTTCATGACGGCTGTAGTGATTTTGAGCATGATGTGCGAGAGCATATCCAGGTTGCGAATAAATTCTGCAGCGCGCTCGCCGAAGCCTGCAGCTGCGACTCCAAAAAAGACTGAGAAGACAACGATTTGCAAGATTTCATTTTTCGCCATTGCATCCAAGATGCTGGTGGGAAAAATATGCTTTACAAAGTCGGGCAGATTAAGACCGCCCTTGCTAATTGCGGTGTTAGCTGCCACGTCGGGTAGCGCTAGATCGAGACCTACTCCAGGATGTAGTAAGTTGACCATCACTAAGCCGAGCAATAAAGAAACTAATGACATGGAAATAAACCAGGCAAAAGTTTTTAAGCCTACACGTCCAATAGTTGAAGCATCACCCATACGCGCAATACCTACCGCCATAGTTGCAAAGACTAAAGGTGCGATGATCATCTTGATGAGGCGCAAAAAGATGTCTGTCAAGATTGAAATGTAAGTCACATACTGCACAGAAAAGCCCGAATCTGCTCCGTGACTATTCACTAGGTAGCCCGCCAGAATGCCTAAGAGCATGGCGACCAAAATATAGTTCGTAAGTTTGGTAGATGTCATTTGCGCGTCTCTTTCCTGAACGGTATTAATTGGATCATAACCTTAGAAGATGTATTCCTGACTAATCATGCGCAGCAATAAAAAAGACCTGCATAGACAGGTCTTTGATGAATAAGCTAAAAAGCTGGGCAGATTATATTTATTTCAACTCGGCAAAAATGGAGGCAGTAATCGCCTCAACATCACCGGTACCATTGACCTTGCGATAGGCGGGCGCCTTCACTTTATCGCTGGCATGGCTTTGTTGAGCCCAAGTAGAGTAGTACTCGACTAAAGGACGGGTCTGGTCGTTATAAACCTGTAAACGTTTGCGTACCGTTTCTTCTTTGTCATCATCGCGCTGAATCAAAGGCTCACCAGTGACATCATCAATGCCTGCCACTTTGGGTGGGTTAAATTTGATGTGATAGGTTCTGCCTGAAGCAGGATGAACGCGACGACCGCTCATGCGATCGATGATAGCGTCAAACGGAACATCGATCTCTAAGACGAAATCAATGGGAACACCTGCGTCTTTCATCGCTTGAGCTTGTGGAATTGTTCTGGGAAAGCCATCAAACAGATAACCCTTAGCGCAATCGGGTTGGGTCAGACGATCTTTGACCAAGCCAATAATGATGTCGTCGGATACCAGGCCACCGGCATCCATAATTTTCTTAGCGGCAATGCCTAGCTCGGTACCCGCTTTAACGGCTGCGCGCAGCATATCCCCAGTTGAGATTTGTGGAATCCCAAATTGCTTGCAAATAAATTGTGCTTGTGTTCCTTTGCCAGCACCTGGTGCTCCGAGCAGAATTAAGCGCATTGTGTTTTCCCCTTATTTGATTTGCATTGTCCCGTATTTTTTCGGGATCATTGATCACTTCTGATTAGGATTATCCCCGAAAAAAATGGGAATTAGCCGTTTAAAAGGTTTGGCGGATTCGCTCTAGGTCCTCAGGGGTGTCCACCCCTGCCGGCGGGGTCTCTGGAGCGATATGCACGGCGATCTGATAGCCATACCAAAGGGCGCGCAGTTGCTCTAGTGCCTCAGCTTGCTCGGCTGGGGCAGGCTTGAGTCGGGCATAAGCATGCAAAAACGCTGCACGATAGGCATAAATGCCAATATGACGAAGATACCCGCTACCCTCTTGCGAGCTTGCATCAGGATCACGTACAAACGGAATCGCCGCTCTGGAGAAGTACAGGGCGTGATTAGCGCGATTGAGAACCACCTTCACTACATTGGGGTTGGCGATTTCTTTAGGATCGCTGATCGCTACTGCAACTGTAGAGATGGCGCAATCTGGATTGCTGGCAAGGGCGAGTGCTACTTGATTAATCAACTCTGCTGGAATTGCAGGTTCATCACCTTGTACGTTAACGACCAAGGTCTGTTCTGGTAGTTTGAGTAGATGGGCTACTTCCGCAATGCGATCAGTGCCCGTAGCGTGATCATCCCGCGTCAAAATGCATTCAATCTGGTGGGCCTGACATGCCGCAAGAATTTCTGCAGAGTCAGTAGCCACAACCACTTGCTTGGCTAGGGACTGTTTAGCACGCTCGGCAACGCGCACCACCATCGGCTTACCACCAATGTCTGCTAAAGGCTTACGAGGTAAGCGAGTGGATCCCAACCTTGCCGGAATGACAACCAAAAATTCAGGGGCGCTTGCGGAGGTCAAAGTAATAGATTCGAGTGTGAGGATTTAGATCACTTCATCGGCCGCGAGAGTGCGGGCCTCATCAATGATCATGACCGGAATATCTTCTCGAATCGGATAAGCCAGGCGATCCGCTTTACAGATGAGCTCACGCTTTTCAGAGTTAAGGGTAAGCGTACTTTTGCAGAGAGGGCAAACCAAAATTTCGAGCAGACGTTTATCCATGGCGATCTTGAGTGAATAGGCAAATTACAAAGTGTAGCGGTTAGGATCAGGTCTATGCAAAATGGTTTGCAACCACTCCAGCAAACCATCGGGAATATTGAGATGCATGGGGATTACCCAAATCCGAGCATCATTAATATCTTTACATTTTACGGCGTCTTTTTCGGTAATCAGAATGCAGTCCGCATCGATCCCTTGAAAGAACTCTGGGGTGAAGCTGCTGTGGTCTGGTAAGCCAATGCCTTTGACCTTGAGGCCATGCTTTTCCAGATCACTAAAGAAGCGCTTTGGATTGCCAATGGCTGCAACTGCAGTAATGCGTGTGCGACCTTGTTTAGAGTAAGCAAGACCGATGTCATCCAAGGTTTTATAGGCCTCTGGATGATTGAGTTGATAGGGTCTGCCAAAGTGCGGCCGCAGGGTAAAGGCGCGGCGGCCCAAGAAATATTCATCGGCTTTAGCGCTGAGCGCTGATGGACTACCCATCATGAGGGTGGCATCACGCTCGCGTGTAACAGGTTCGCGCAAAGGTCCTGCGGGCAACAAGAAGCCATTCCCTTCACCGCGTTGATCACGCACTACAAACTCAACGTCACGACCGCCTTCACGAGAGGGCCAGCGCACTAAGCCCGTGTGCTGCAGACCATCATCGCTGATGATCACATCCACTTCAGGGTGTTCTTGCAGCAATACAGAAATACTTTGCTTGCGCTTAGGAAAAACATAGAGCGGAAATTGGTTCTTGGTTCGCTGTGCAATCAAGACAGGTTCATCGCCCACGACGCTTGGATCCGAATCGCTGGTCACGAGTAGAGGGGCAGCTTGTGTTTTTGCACCATAACCACGGCTTATGATGCCGGGGTGCCAACCAAGGGCTGCTAAGCGCTCAGCCAGTGAGATGACGATGGGAGTTTTACCAGTGCCGCCAACCCGAATATTGCCCACAATGATGATGGGCACACGAGCTGTTTTTTTACTACTCAGGTCGAGTTCATTGAGTAGCTTGCGAGCTCGCAAGAGCTGGCCAAATACCAAAGATAAAGGCCAGAGCAAGAGACTGGTCGGGCCGCGACGCTCCCAGAAGGTCGGAGCCTTGCTGAATAATTTAGGCATGCGCAATCGATTTACTTTTTAGTTTGAGTGCTAAAGATAATATTCGACAGATTAGCATCTCTTGCCGCTTCGAGTGCACTCATGACGGCTTGATGAGGAGCTCTAGCATCTGCGTCGATGCTGACTTGCACCTCTTTATTGGGACTGTTCTGATTGAGAGCGCTGGCTAGCTGACTACGCTCAGTCACTCGGCCATTAATGGCAAATCGTCCGTCGCTACTCACCGCCACATGAATTTGCTTCACCTCAGGTGCATTATCGCTACCGCTCGCAGTAGGTAGGGTGATGGCCAGTTCCTGATAGTGCGTAAAGGTAGTTGAGATCATCAAAAAAATCAGCACTACCAAGAGCACATCAATAAAAGGAATGAGATTGATCTCAGGCTCGGGACTTGGCTTGCTCCCCCCTAAGGAAAATCCCCGTTGCTGAGAAGAAGGGTTTGAGAGCCAACCCATGTAGTCTTAAGCTGGAAACAGTTTTTTAAATAACTGGCGGGTAAATTCTTCGCACTCGCGTTGACGTTGATTTGCCATTGCTCGCAGACCGCGCCAGGCAGCGAGTGCAGGAATCGCAATCAGTAGTCCAAATGCCGTGTTGTAGAGCGCTACTGAGATGCCGTGTGCAAGCTGTTGAGGGCTCGCCGCGCCGCCATTGATTGCACCTTGGCTGCCAAAGATCTCAATCATGCCAACCACAGTGCCAAAGAGCCCTAAGAGCGGTGCAACGGTCGCAATGGTAGCCAAGGCCCCAAGATAACGCTCAAGCTTGTGCCAGGTCGATTGCGCAATAGCTTGCAATTCTTCTAAGGCTGCCTCATTGGATGCCCCAGCGATTTTCTCTTGTAAAACCCCTGCTAAAAGTGGCATTGCTGGTGAAAGCCGAGCCAGGCGATCAATTTCGGAGGTGGGGACGGTTTTGCCGCTTTCTAGCTGGCTTGCAAGCGTAAAGGCGATTTCAAGCGATCCTGAGGGGAAAACTTGGATTTTGCGCAAATACCAGGTGCGCTCAATGACAATGGCAAGCCCGATAATGGAGATGATGAGTAGAGGCCAGATCGGCCAGCCAGCCGTAAGTAAGATGGTGTACATAGACTGGTACTTTAGCCCAATTGCTTTGCCCCTTTCTGAAAGCTGTCCTGTGGATAACTCTGTGCAAAACTTTTCTAGAGCCTTGATCTAGATCAAGAGCCAGTCTTGGCTTCGGGGTTTTTACGGACGAGAGCCCGATTGTTGCCAGAATAAAAAGATTATATAAATCAATTACTTAAAGATTAACTGTTGGAATAATGAGACGCTCTGGGTCAGCGATTACTTACATCGGACTTTGCCTATTGGCTCTAGTATTGTGCTGTGGATAGTTTATGGCCTGTAAAGCCTCATGGTTTGAGAAATAGCGAGAAAAAATGTCGGAAATATCAAGGGAAGTCCTATCGGTTGGCGATCTAAACCGCGCCATTGCGAGCTCGCTAGAGGCTCAGTTCGATACCGTCTTGGTTAGCGGGGAGATTTCCAACTTCAAAGCATATGACAGCGGGCACTGGTATTTCTCACTAAAAGATGAAGAAGGACAGATTCGCTGCGTAATGTTCCGAGGTCGCAATGGTCAAGTGGGCTTTATGCCCCAATCAGGGGATTTGGTTGAAGTCAGTGCCAGTTTAGGAATGTACGTACCTCGTGGTGATGTGCAGCTCACCATTCAAGGTTTACGGAAAGCGGGCATGGGCGGGCTCTATGAAGCTTTTCTGAAACTCAAAGCCAAACTTACTAAAGCAGGTTTATTTGATCCAGAGCGCAAACGTAATATTCCGACACACCCTCGTGCGATTGGCATCATCACCTCACCACAAGCAGCTGCACTCAAAGATGTGCTCAGCACCCTCCAAAGAAGAAGTCCACATATCCCGATAGTGATTTATCCCACGCTCGTGCAAGGCCCTGATGCGCCTGCTGGAATTATTTCTGCTATTCAAAACGCCAATCAAGAAGCAGTAGTTGATGTGATCTTGTTGGTTCGGGGAGGCGGGAGCATTGAAGATCTGTGGGCCTTTAATGATGAGCAGCTCGCTTACGCCATTGCAGGCTCAGCCATACCGATTGTCAGTGGCGTAGGGCACGAGACCGATGTGACCATTGCAGACTTTGTCGCTGATCTGCGGGCGCCAACCCCAACCGGGGCAGCAGAGCTCTCAGCACCTCGTAAAGATCAATTGCTGCAAGAGTTAGCAGCAATTGAGCAAGCACTCTATCAGCGCTTAATGCAGCGCGTTGAGCGTGAAGCCCAAACCTTAGATCAATTGGCGCTCAGACTCTCCCATGCGCTGCCTAATCCTGATCGGATGCGTGAGCAAATTACTTCATGGCAGACCCGTTTGCAACAAGCGTGGTCAGTACAAATCGATAATTTCAAGCGCAATCACAATCACTATCAATTGCAACTCGAGATGCTCAACCCGCAGCGCACCCTAGAGCGGGGCTATGCCGTGATTCTGAATCCAGCAATGCAAGCGATCCGCAAGCCCCAAGACTTAAATACGCAAAACCAGTTTGAAGTACGCTTAGCAGATGGGTCTTCTCAAGTTCGATTTAAGGATTTAAATCCCCTTTAGTGCCTACTATCTTTAAGTTATTATACAAGTAATTATTTTGTATAATAACCAAGATGACGAACAAAATCCTCTACAAGCCACTCTCCTTATCCGCTCAAACGGCTTATGCTGAGCTGCAGGACCAATTACGCATTCAGGCAATTGACAGATTGCGGGCCTTGCCAGGAGCATTTCACCGTCAGTTGCAAAAAGGCCGTTCTTACGTTTATTACGGCTATCGCGACATTGATGGCCGTGGGCGTATGGCATATTTGGGGCCTGAAAATGAGCGTGTTTTAGAGTTGATAGAGAGTCGTAAAAAAGTAAAAGAGGGCTCTCTTCAGGATCAAACGCAAAAATTGGCTGCTTCAGCTCAAGCTTTGGGTTGTATGAGTACGCTTCAAAAACATTTTCGTGTCATCAACCGACTTGAGCAATATGGATTTTTTAGTGCAGGGGGGATTTTAATTGGCACCCACGCATTTTTAGCGATGGGTAATATGCTGGGGGTGCAATGGACATCTGCACAGCAAACAATGGATGTCGATTTTGCTCATGCAGGTAATAATGTTTCGATTGCCTTGGCTGCCAATATGAAGATTTCTGTTCATGATGCTCTGAGTTCGCTGGAGATGGGTTTACTGCCGATTGCAGAGTTCTCTGGCAAAACTGGGGCTCAGTACCGCAATCCCCTAGACTCGGAACTGCGTCTGGATTTTGTTACCGCCGAAACTCGTAGCGGAGGCCCAGTTGTTCTGCCTGAACTAGGCCTTGCACTCGAGTGTTTAAAGTTTATGGAGTTCTCTTTGGTTGATACAACTCAGGCAGTTCTTCTGAGTAAGCAAGGTGCTTGTATTGTGAATATTCCTTCACCAGAGCGCTACGCAGTGCATAAGTTAATTGTTTACGGGGAGAGGCCGAATAGCGATCGTGTAAAAGCAAATAAAGATCTCATGCAGGCCGCTGCTATTTTTCAAGTGCTGTCTGATAATGGGCAAATAGAGTTAATTAGGAGAGCTTGGCGTAACGCTGAAGAACGTGGACCAGGATGGAAAAAAAGACTCAATCAGGGTAAGTTGGCGCTCTTAAAACAATATCCAGAACTATTAAAGATCAGTAATGCGTAATTTCTATTGACCGGATTAATTTAAAAAATATTCGGCTCTATCTGCAACTGCACTCCAAAGGTTTCGTGCACTTTATCTTGAATCTGTTTTGCTAGACCAAGAATATCTTGAGCGCTACCGCCACCATAGTTCACTAAGACTAGAGCCTGCTTGTCATAGACCCCTACAGGTCCTATACGTTTGCCTTTGAAGCCGCATTGATCAATCAGCCAGCCTGCAGCAAGCTTACGCCGACCTGCTGCATCTGGAAAAGACACGATTGCGGGATATTGCTTCGCTAGCTCGGTGCATTGCGCATCACTGACAATCGGATTCTGAAAAAAACTACCTGCATTACCCAGGACTTTAGGATCGGGCAATTTGCTCGCGCGTATGGCACAAACGGCATTGAAAATTTCCTGTGGGGTGGGGCTCCGATTGGAAAATTGCTTTGCTAGTTCAGCGTAAGTCAATTTTGGGACCCAGGCTTTTGGAAGTTTAAAAGTGACATGGGCGATGATGAAACGATTAGGATTCTGTTTGAAGTAACTATCCCGATAAGCAAAGGTACATTGATCATTGCTGAAAGTTACAAACTTTTCCGCCTGAGTATCAAATGCCTCAACACACTCAATAAAGTTGGCGACTTCCGAACTATAAGCACCAATATTTTGAATTGGAGAGGCGCCTACGGTTCCTGGAATAAGGGCAAGGTTTTCCATTCCAGGAAAATCTTGCGCAAGAGTCCACTGTACAAAATCGTGCCAATGTTCACCAGCACCTACTCGAATCAATGTCTCTGTTCCATCGCTAGAAAGAACTTCTTTGCCAGCAATATCGATTAAAAGGGTGATCCCAGGCAATACGCTTGGAAGAACCACATTACTGCCTCCCCCTAAGACTTGCCAAGGCAGGCCATGAGCTTTGATGTCTTGTAAAAGCAAAGGAATTTGCTCGGATTTGGAAATCACAATCGCTTGCTCAGCGTAGGACTCGATTCCTAAGGTATTGCGCTGCAAGAGCCCAAGCTTTGGCGTGCAGTTGGCAAGGGTTGTGCTTGATGAGGGCAAGTTCATGCCACAATCTTATTCGTCTTCGGCGTTTTGGGAAAAAAATCCCAGAAAATGCTAAAAAAGTGCAAAGTTAAAGTATTCATACAGGAGTGAAAAATGCCCTCATTTGATGTGGTTTGTGAACCCGATATGGTTGAACTTAAAAATGCCATTGAGCAGTCCAATAAAGAAATCGCCAATCGCTTTGACTTCAAAGGTTCGGATAGCCGAGTCGAGCAAAAAGATGAAGCCCTCATTTTGTATGGCGATGATGACTTTAAATTGGGTCAGGTCAGAGATGTGCTGGTTGGTAAGATGGCCAAGCGCAACGTCGATGTGCGTTATCTGAAAGACGATAAGACCGAGACGATTGGTGGCGATAAGCGCAAGCAAACCATGAAGATCCAAAAAGGCATTACCTCAGAGTTGTCTAAAAAAGTCGTTCGCATCATTAAAGATAGCAAGATCAAAGTGCAAGCCAGTATTCAAGGTGACGCTGTGCGCGTCACTGGTGGTAAGCGCGATGATCTACAAGAAGTGATGACTATGTTGCGTAAAGAAGTTACTGAGGCGCCACTGGGTTTTAATAATTTCCGTGACTAAGGCATTGGAGGTTTGACCACTTTACTTGGTGGGTTATGTATATTATAGTAATATACATAAATGATTGATTTTGAGCTAATATTAGGGTTCCAGTGGGACGCAGGAAATGCTTATAAAAATAAGGATAAGCATGGTGTATCGCAGGTGGAGGCTGAAGAGATCTTTTTTAATCAGCCGCTATTGATTCAGGATGATGCTAAACACAGTATTGGGGAAAGTCGATTTCTTGCTCTGGGTATCACTGCAGATGGTAAACAGTTATCGGTAATTTTTACCTTGAGGGTTCAAAGCAGCTTGATCCGTGTGGTTTCAGCAAGGCCGATGAGCAAGAAAGAGAGGGAATTTTATGAAAAAGTCCAATAAAGTAATTCCACAATTTAAGAGCGAGAAAGAGGAGCGCGCATTCTGGGAAAAGAATGATGCTTCGGAATATTTTGATTTATCCAAAGCGGTACGTGTGGTCATGCCCAATCTAAAGCCAACGACAGCCTCAATTTCTTTGCGTTTATCTCAAAGTTTTCTAGAGGGGATTAAATCACAAGCAAATAAAATGGATGTGCCTTATCAGTCGCTTATGAAAATCTGGCTAGCTGAAAAACTAGAAGAGGCAACCAAATAAGGAAGGTTATTAATCCGCTTTTTAAGGTTGAATACCTTGATTAATCAATCAAGCCAACAAGCCATCGACCAATTTTGCGATGCTTGTTGGTTAGAAGATGGCCTTTCCCAAAACAGCCTAGCGGCCTATCGACGTGACGTACTGCTCTTTGCGCAGTGGCTCTATTTGCAAAATAGCAAAATCGATTTATACGGCGTAGGTGAAAAAGAACTCACTGCCTATATTGCTTCTAAGCGCAGTGACAAGGCGACTACGGCTAATCGACGCTTAACCGTCTTTAAAAGGTTTTACCGTCATGCGCTGCGCATGAATTTAGTGAAGGCAGATCCTTGTTTGGGATTGCGTGCTGCTAAGCAAGCCTTGCGTTTTCCGAAGACACTCTCCGAGGCGCAAGTCACTGATTTACTCAATGCCCCAGATATTGATACGCCTTTGGGACTGCGGGATCGCACGATGTTAGAGCTCATGTATGCCAGTGGCCTGCGTGTTTCTGAAATCGTTTCCTTAAAAACGATTGCCATAGGCTTGAATGAAGGCGTTGTGAGGGTGGTAAACGGTAAGGGCGGTAAAGAACGTCTTGTGCCTTTTGGAGCAGAAGCAGGGCAGTGGTTGTGTCGATATTTGGCCGATGCCAGAACTTCGATTCTGGAAGGTAAAACCAGTGATGCCGTTTTTATTGGGCGTCATACGGGCGGGGCGCTGACACGCCAAGCCTTTTGGGCCTTAATTAAACGCTATGCATTACAAGCCAATATTCCTGTGGCTTTATCACCGCACACCTTAAGACACGCATTTGCAACGCATTTACTCAATCATGGTGCGGATTTGCGGGTCGTACAACTCTTATTGGGACATGCTGATATTTCGACGACCCAGATCTATACCCATGTAGCGCGTGAACGCCTGAAATCGATTCATCAGCAACACCATCCGCGAGGTGCATGACCATAAGTGGTTAAGATAGGGTTATGGATCCTTTAGTCTACTTACTTATTCCCATTGCTTATTTGATTGGTTCAATTTCTTTTGCCGTGATGGTGAGCAAGTGCATGAACTTGCCCGATCCTTATACCTATGGTTCCGGTAATCCGGGCGCCACTAATGTACTGCGCACCGGTAATAAAAAAGCGGCTGTACTCACCCTGATTGGCGATGGTGCGAAAGGCTTTATTGCGCTAGTACTGGCTCGCTGGCTCTTAGGTGATGACACTTTGGTTGGGACCTTGAACTCTTGGGTCCTCTGTGGCGTTGTCTTGGCGGTATTTTTAGGACACCTCTTTCCAGTCTTTCATGGATTCAGAGGAGGCAAAGGGGTTGCTACCGCCTGCGGTATTTTGTTTGGGATCAACTGGATATTGGGCTTAGCCACATTAAGCACTTGGTTGATTGTGGCTTTTTTTACCCGATACTCATCTTTGGCGGCGATCTGCGCTGCCATCTTTGCTCCGGTGTATTGCGTCTTTTTATTTGGTGTTGAGCCGATGGGCCTGACTTTGACAGTCATGTGTGTATTGATGCTCTGGCGCCATCGCAATAACATCGTCAAATTATTGGATGGATCCGAAACGCGGATTGGTTCAAAGAAAACCTAAGAAAGAAAACACATGACCATCGCCTACGCTTGCATCCTCTTCATGGGTTTGTTGCCTTATGTCGCTGCTGGAATTGCTAAAAAAGGTTTTCAGAACTACGACAATAGTCGTCCTCGCGAGTGGCTCTCAAAACAAGAGGGCTTTCGGGCCAGAGCGAATGCTGCGCAGGCCAATTTGTTTGAATCGCTTCCCCTCTTTTTTGCAGCAGTCATCATTGCATCCATTGCGCATGCACCGCAAGCCTACTTAGATCTTCTGGCCTTAGCCTTTGTGGCTACCCGCATTATTTATCTTATTTGTTATGTTGGAAATTGGCCTACTGCAAGATCCATTGTGTGGGCCTGCGGTATTGCCTGTATAGTCGCGATCTTTTGTCAAATCTAATTTATTTATCACCTCATCTTTATGCCAACTAAACCCATTGTTAAAAAGACCGTAGCTAAGAAAGCCACGGCTAAGAATCCTGCTGGCGCCGCAAGTAAGCGTGAAGCAGGTACACCTTTATCAGTCATTATTCGCCGCCGTATTGAAGCCCAAAAAGCGCGCTTTCATGCCAATGACAATATTGCTGCTTTCATTGAGCCGGGTGAGCTAGAGGGTTTAGTTGATGAAGTAGCGCAAAAGATGCAAGCCGTTTTAGAAAGCTTGGTAATTGATACCAAGAATGATCACAACACTCAAAAAACGAGTGAGCGAGTTGCCAAGATGTTCGTGCAGGAAGTATTTAATGGACGTTATGTTGAGCAGCCTAGCTTAACCAAGTTTCCTAATGTGAGCCACCTCAATGAGCTCATGATCATTGGGCCCATCACAGTACGAAGTGCTTGCTCGCATCATCTGTGCCCCATCATGGGCCGCATCTGGATTGGTGTCTTGCCAAGCAAGACCTCAGCCTTGATTGGTTTATCAAAGTACTCCCGTTTAACTGAGTGGGTGATGTGTCGTCCGCAAATTCAGGAAGAAGCGGTGGTGGAGTTAGCTGACATGCTCGAGAAAAAGATTAAACCGATTGGTGTTGCAGTCGTAATGGAGGCCGATCACTTTTGTATGCAATGGCGGGGTGTCAAAGACCGAGATTCGAAGATGGTTAATAGCGTCATGCGCGGTTCTTTCTTAAAAGATCCCAATCTGCGCCGAGAATTTCTCTCCTTAATTGATAAGCGCTAATTGAAAAATAGTTACTGATCAATATTGAGCTGATGCGCAACTTACTCTCCATCATCAGTAGCTTGCTTTTATTTGGGCTGCTTGCCTGTTCAGGCCCGCAGTTTCCTAAGACCAATAGCGATCCAGCCAAAAATAATCCCAAGACCTTCAATCAAGATTTAAATGATTGCATTGAGGTTTACCCAACTGGTCTTGCTGGGGTGGAAGTAAAACAACGTATCTCATGTATGAACCTCAAAGGCTGGCATTAATACCTTTAAGCAATCATCTGATCTGCTTTTGAGAACAATTCTCAAGTAAATTTTCAATGAAATCAATATCTTAAGTAGGCCAGTTAGTTATTTTAGCTTCTGTTTTATGATTCATCCAGTATTTTGTTACCACTTATTTTTTCTGGAGATCATATGCAAACTAGTCGTCGCCAATTCATGATTCTTTCTGCTGCTGGTGCTGCAACTTTAGCTTTGAATAGCAAAGTACAAGCGCAAGCAATGGTTGCCCCTACTGATCCTCAGGCTGTTGCATTGGGTTATGTAGCCGATGCCTCAAAGGTAGACAAAGCAAAGTACGCTAAATTTGTTGCTGGCTCCCATTGCGGTAACTGCGCACTGTATCAAGGTGCTGCAGGTTCTGCTGCTGGTGGCTGCGCCCTGTTTGCCGGTAAGCAAGTTGCAGGTGCTGGCTGGTGCTCCGCTTACGCTAAAAAGGCTTAAGTTAGACCCTAGAGCAATTAACTTATTGCCTTTGTTGGTGATGATTGAAAAAGCCACCCCAGGGTGGCTTTTTCTTTGGTAGATACAAAACCTGCTAAAAACATGGCTATGCGTACTTTTAAAGAAGCAATCAAGCACTATTCCTTTTACCTTGGTGGAGACCAGCCTCCAGTGGGTTGGCAAGAGCGCGCCAGGACAGTTTTAGGGGCGTTTATTGGCATAACGTTAGTGCTCACTATCGCAAAATACCTTGGTGAGACAGCGGGTATCGATGAATGGTTGATGGCCTCTTTAGGAGCGAGTGCATTGCTGGTTTTTGCTCTTCCGCAAAGTCCTCTAGCACAGCCTTGGGCGGTCATTGCCGGCAATACGCTCTCAGCTTTAGTGGGCATCACCTGCGCCCACTTTACGGATTTACCCATTTCAGTGACTTTGGCGCTAGCCGCTTCGCTGTCGATTTTAGGGATGTTTATCCTGCGCTGCCTGCACCCACCAGCTGCAGCAGTAGCCCTTATTGCAGTGCTGGGGCACGTTCTGCACTACCGCTATGCGTTTTTCCCGGTGATGGTGGACTCGATCCTACTCATCCTGGCTGGAGCGCTCTATAGCAATCTGACGGGCAAACCTTACCCCAACCACCCTAAATAAGGGTTTAGGAATAGGGCAATACAATCCTATTGGACTTTGCCAGCAGCGATTGAGGCTTTGCAGTCTTTAATGCTGTAGTTCTGAAATTTGCCAAAGTTCTCTTGACGAACCGATTGACCGCATTCTGAGACCGAATTGCGTAAATTGATTTTGGGGATATTGCCTGTGCTCATGAAAATCTCCTCTATTTTTTATCAACAGCCTACAAAATTGAAATACCTTTTCCTAAATCAGTTTGCCCTAAAACGGGATTGACCCCATCAAAATCATGCTATATACTGTTGCTATATACCAAGGAGGTGTTCATGGCTATTACTACTTCCACAGTTTTTACGAACAATCGCTCTCAAGCCGTGCGTCTACCCACTGAGGCTCGTTTACCCGATGCGGTGAAAAAGGTCATTGTGCGCACCCGTGGCCACGAGAGAATCATCACCCCTATTGAAAATACTTGGGACTATTTTTTTCTTAGTGGCCCACTGGTGACTGACGACTTTATGAGCGAGCGTGGAGAGCAAAAACCTGCAGTTCGAGAGTCTTTCTGATGATCAAGTATTTGCTTGATACCAATATCGTGATTTATGTTCTCAAGCGCAGGCCCATTGAGGCCTTAGAAGCCTTTAATAAAAACGCCAATCGTATGGCAATTTCAAGTATCACTCTCTCAGAGCTCATCTATGGCGCTGAAAAGAGCGCAAATGTCGATAAAAATCTTGAGGCTGTTGAGGATTTTGTTAGTCACCTTGATGTTCTGTCCTATGACGCTAAAGCATCCCAGCAGTATGGGCAAATTAAAGCTGGTCTAGAAAAGCGCGGGGAACTTATCGGAGAGAATGACATCCATATTGCTGCCCATGCGATTAGCCAGGGCCTAATTCTGGTCAGTAACAATTTAAAAGAGTTCAAAAGGGTGCCTAACCTTGCTTTAGAGAATTGGGTTTAAAAGCCTATAAAATCGATCTGTTCAGAAAATTAGGATTAATCAGCCTCATGACAAGCGTTACCCCCGTTATCCTTTGTGGTGGTTCCGGCACGCGTCTTTGGCCTTTATCACGCTCGGGCTTTCCTAAGCAATTTTTAGTTCTATCTGGCGGCGACTCAAAACTCAGTTTGTTTCAAGAAGCGATTGAGCGCATTAATGCAATTACCAATCAAGATATTGATTTAGGTCCAACCTTAATTGTGACTAATGAAGAGCATCGCTTTTTGGCTTTAGATCAATTGCGTGAATTGCCCAGTATCAAAGCCACGCTATTACTAGAGCCTATCGGTCGCAATACTGCACCGGCCTTAACTCTAGCAGCCTTTCAGGCGCGCGATGGCGGACCCAATACTGAGCTTGATCCAATTTTGGTGATTACCCCTGCGGATCAAACTGTACAAAACACGGCTGCATTTGTTAAAGCTTTGCAAGAGTGCATTGCAGTAGTTAATGCAGATCAAAGTAAAAAGACCATTGCCATTTTAGGGATCACACCCACAGCGCCTGAGACGGGCTATGGCTATATTGAGCGTATGCAAGAGCAGGGCGCTCATCATGAATACACCGTTGCCAAGTTTGTGGAAAAGCCAGATAGCAAAACTGCGCAGAGTTATTTGGCTGATGGAAACTATCTGTGGAATAGTGGGATGTTTGTCCTGCGCGCGAGTACTTGGTTGGCAGCTTTAAAAGAATTCAGATCCGATATTTTTGGCGCGAGTGAAACCGCGTGGCAAGGCAAAAGCATGGATCAATCGGGCGAGGTCAGTTTTGTTAGGCCCGATAAAGATTTATTTACCAGCATTCCTAGTGAATCGATTGACTACGCCGTCATTGAAAAATGCCCGGGCACCAGTTTTAGTGTCAAGATGGTAGAGCTCAATGCCGGTTGGAATGACTTGGGTGCTTGGGATGCCGTTTGGCAAGTGGGTAGTCAAGATAGCAATGGCAACGTCACGAGTGGCGACACCTTACTCTCCAATACCAAGAACTCTTTAGTCCACGCCAGTACCCGTTTAGTGAGTACCGTGGGTATTGATAATTTAGTGATTATTGAAACAGCGGATGCCGTATTAGTAGCCGATAGAGCCAACAGCCAGGATGTGAAACACATCGTCTCTCAATTAGATGCGCAAAAGCGGGAAGAGAAAAATCTCCATCGTAAGGTCGCTCGGCCTTGGGGTTGGTATGACAGTGTGGACGAGGGCGAGCGCTTTAAAGTGAAACGTATTCAGGTAAAGCCGGGCGCCAGCCTGTCCTTGCAAATGCATCATCATCGCGCTGAGCATTGGATTGTGGTTAAAGGCATTGCGCAGATTACCAATGGCGATCAGGTGATCACCCTACAAGAAAATCAAAGTACGTTTATTCCCCAAGGGCAGACCCATCGCTTGGCCAACCCTGGCAAAGAGCCTTTAGAAATTATCGAAGTGCAGTCGGGTAGTTATTTAGGCGAAGACGACATTGTGCGTTTTGAAGATACCTACGGACGTAGTTAGTAAATACAAGATTACAAGCAAGAGAAATTCATATGACGAACGATAAAACTGCGAAACAAAAAGTTGCCCTAATCACCGGTATTACCGGACAAGACGGATCCTATTTGGCTGAGTTCTTATTGGAAAAAGGCTACATGGTCCACGGTATTAAGCGCCGCGCCTCTTCGTTCAATACCGAGCGCGTCGATCATCTTTATCAAGACCCACATATCAATCATCGTCACTTTGTATTGCATTATGGTGATTTGACCGATTCAAGTAATTTAACCCGCATCATTCAGCAAACTCAGCCAGATGAAATTTATAATTTGGGCGCGCAATCTCATGTGGCCGTTTCTTTTGAATCGCCTGAGTACACTGCCAATGTTGATGCGATGGGTCCTTTGCGAATCTTGGAGGCGATTCGGATTTTGGGTCTGGAGAAGAAGACCCGTTTTTATCAAGCCTCCACTTCGGAGCTCTATGGCCTAGTACAAGAGATTCCTCAAAAAGAAACCACACCCTTTTATCCACGCAGCCCCTATGCGGTAGCCAAGCTCTATGCTTATTGGATTACAGTGAACTATCGTGAAGCCTATGGCATGTATGCCTGCAACGGGATTCTTTTTAATCATGAGTCTAAGCGTCGTGGCGAGACCTTTGTGACCCGCAAGATTACCCGGGGTTTATCCAATATTGCCCAAGGTCTAGAGCAATGCTTATACATGGGCAATATGGATGCGCTACGCGACTGGGGCCATGCCAAAGACTATGTGCGTATGCAATGGTTGATGTTGCAACAAGAACAACCAGAAGATTTTGTGATTGCGACTGGAGTGCAATTTACTGTCCGTGAATTTATTGTCCGTAGCGCCAAGCAATTGGGCATCACCCTCAAGTTTGAAGGTAAGGCTGAGAAAGAAGAGGGCATTGTGGCAGCCATCGAGGGAGATAAAGCCCCCGCCCTCAAGGTGGGTGATGTCATTGTAAAGATTGATCCACGCTACTACCGTCCTACTGAAGTCGAGACCCTTTTAGGTGATCCGGCCAAAGCCAAAGCCAAATTAGGTTGGGTTCCCGAAATTACCATCGATCAGATGATTGTGGAGATGGTTGCAAACGACCTAGATCAAGCAAAACAACATGCTTTATTGAGTAAGCATGGCTACTCTGTATCGGTTGGCAAAGAGAACTAAAAGTAAAAAAGATAAAAAAGTAAATACGTGAACCAAGATCTCAATCAAAAGATTTATGTTGCAGGGCATCGTGGCATGGTGGGTTCTGCCATTGTTCGCCAACTTCAACAAAAGGGATTTACCAATATTGTTACTCGCAGCCGTGATGAGCTAGATTTAAGTAATCAAGCGGCGGTTCAGGCTTTCTTTGCTCAAGAAAAGCCTGACCAGGTCTATCTAGCTGCAGCTAAAGTTGGCGGCATTTATGCGAACAACGCATTTCCAGCGGAGTTCATTTACCAAAACCTCATGATAGAAGTCAATGTGATTCACCAGGCCTTTGAGGCTGGTGTAAAGAAATTACTATTTTTGGGGTCAAGCTGCATTTACCCCAAGTTGGCTCCACAGCCGATGGCAGAAGGTGCCTTGCTTACAGGATTGCTTGAGGCTACGAATGAGCCTTATGCAATTGCAAAAATTGCCGGCATCAAGTTATGTGAAAGCTATAACCGGCAATATGGCCAGTCTCATGGCATTGATTACCGTAGCGTAATGCCAACCAATTTATATGGCCCAGGCGATAGCTATCATCCAGAAAATAGCCATGTCATCCCTGCATTAATTAGACGATTTCATGAGGCAAAGGTTACAAATGCACCAGAAGTATTAATCTGGGGAACAGGAAATCCTAGGCGAGAGTTTCTGTATGTAGATGACATGGCTGCTGCTTCAGTATTTGTGATGGATCTGACTAAAGAGATCTATGATCAACATACGTCGCCGATGCAAAGTCATATCAATGTAGGCTTTGGATCGGATGTCACGATTTCTGAATTGGCAACTGCAGTTGCAAAAGCCACGAGCTATTCTGGGAGAATTGGTTTTGATTCCTCTAAGCCTGATGGCGCCCCAAGAAAGTGGATGGACTCATCACGCTTAAACCGCTTGGGATGGAAAGCCACGATTGGTTTGAGTGCTGGTTTAGAAAAAGCTTATGCCGATTTTCTAAAAAACACAGCCTAGAGAATCCCTTGAAAATAGGATTTCATACTAATAGCTTATCGTTTCGGGGTACTGAGATTGCCGTTTTTGATTACGCCTTCCATAATCAAGCACTACTAAATAATGACTCGATTATTTTTTATAAAGCAAGCAGTCACAGTGAGTCTGAGGTTGTCGATAAGTTTAAAAAACATTTCAAGCTTATTCCTTACGAGAGCATCGATCAGCTATCGAAACTGGCAGAACAAGAAAAAATCGATCTAATGTATTTCATTAAGTCGGGGGAGCGCGATGGCGATATCATTACTAGCGTACCTTGTGCGATTCATGTTGTATTTCCAACCAAGCCAGAACAGTTCCATGGCGATAAGTTAGGTTTTGTCTCCGAGTGGCTCGCCAAAGAGTATTCCAATTCACAACTTCCTTTTGTGCCGCATATGATTGATTTACCCGATATAGAAGGCGATCTACGGCAAGAGTTGAATATTCCAAAAGAAGCTACTGTTCTGGCTTGCTATGGCGGTCAAGATAGTTTTAACTTACGCTTTGTGCAAGAGGCAATCGTTAAAGTAGTAGAAAAAAGAAAAGATCTATTTTTTCTATTTATGAACATCACGCCATTTGCGGAACATGAAAGACTGCGCTTTTTGCCGGGCTGTACCCAAATGGATTACAAGATGCGTTTCATCAATACGGCTGATGGCATGATCCATGGGCGAGGAATAGGCGAGAGCTTTGGCTTGGCATGCGGAGAGTTTTCTATCAAGAATAAACCCGTGATGACCTACGCCTTATCTCCTCAGCGAAGTCATATTGAGATCTTGGGAGATAAAGCCCTGCTCTACAAAGGTCCAAAAGACCTAGAGATGATGCTATTAGCATTTAATCAAAATGTGCAGCATGAGCGTAACTGGGATGCTTATAGTGAACATTTTTTACCAGAACCTGTAATGAAGAAATTCAAAGAAGTCTTTTTAACGGGCCCCAAAATAGATCTGAGTCTCAGTGCTATGGATCGACTGGCAATTCAAGGCTATCGCTTTAAAAGAAAACTGCGCAATCTTACTAAAAAACTGTATCTATAAAGACTATGAATATTTTGCTTACTGGGGGTTTAGGATTTATTGGCAGCCACACTGCTGTTGTACTTGCTCAGCAGGGGCATCAAGTAGTCATACTAGATAACCTCTGTAATAGCCAAATGGAAGTTTTAGCTAATCTTGAGTCAATTACAGGTAAAAAATTGCGCTTCTACGAGGCCGACATCCGGGAAGGGCTGGCGCTTAGGAAAATCCTTTCGGATAATCAGATTGAGGCTGTGATGCATTTTGCTGGTCTAAAGTCAGTTGCTGAGTCCGCCCAGGACCCCTTGAAGTATTACGACAATAATGTCTGCGGAACGATCAATTTAATTGAGGCGATGCAAGCTGAGAAAATCAATAAATTCATTTTTAGTTCTAGCGCCACCGTCTATGGTGTGCCACAGTATTTGCCTTATGACGAAGATCACCCTTTAGAGCCTATTAATACTTATGGAAAAACCAAGTTACAAGTTGAGGAAATACTACAAGACTTGGTGAAGTCTGATCCGAGTTGGTCAGTAGTTGCCTTGCGCTACTTTAATCCGGTAGGAGCCCATGAATCTGGACTCATTGGCGAGTCTCCAAAGGGGGTTCCTAATAATTTGATGCCCTATATTTGTCAGGTTGCCAGCGGAAAATTGCCTCATCTTAATATCTTTGGCGATGACTATGAAACTAAAGACGGCACTGGTGAGCGTGACTATATTCATGTGATGGATCTCGCAGAAGGCCATGTAGCAGCGCTCAATTTTGTCAATCAGCATCCTGGTTTTCATGCAATCAATTTGGGGACTGGTGTTTCGTATAGTGTCTACGACCTAATTGGCGCCTTTGAACAAGCGGCTAACTCCATGATTGTTAGGAAAGTACAGCCGCGCCGTAGCGGCGATTTAGCCATCTATTACGCTAAAGCAGATAAGGCCAAAAATCTCTTGGGCTGGCAAGCTAAACGTGATTTACAGGTAATGTGCAAGAGCGGCTGGAATTTTCATAAACAGAAGAGTTAGCTAGTAGTAAAAACTAAGTCAGTGCTATTTATTTAGAATACTCAGAATTGGTTGCAATACCTCTGACCATTGGTAGACTCTGGATTTTTCGATTGCAAGATCCCGCATATCTCTTTTTGCATCGGGCGCAAGCGAAAAGAAGTATTTCAGACCTCGTGCAATATCAGCACTTGTTCTTTCTACAAAAATGCCATCTTGACCATTAGTGACATAGTCTTCTAACCCACCTACTTTGGTGCACAGAACGGGGAGGCCGCATGCGAGTGCCTCGATACCTACCAGACCAAAAGATTCATATTCAGTAGGTAAAACAAATAGGTCGGAAGCTTGAAAAAGTCTTACTAGTTCTGCTCCATGGACACCTGGCATGGCTGAAACAACAGACTCTAAACCCAGATCCCTTGCTTTGGATAAAAGCTCTGAGGAGTCATCGCGACCGACTACAAGATAATGAAATTTAACCCCGTTTTGCTCAATCAACTTGAGTGCTTCCAGAACAATAAGACAGCCTTTGCGCTTAATTTCATTCGTCACCGTGAGAAAGATGACGGCATCTTCAGGAAGGCCGATTGAAGTACGAATTTCTGTTTTGGAGCCATCCGCTGGATAAAAGATGGAAGAATCAACGCCATGCGGTACAACATGAATTCGATTCTTTGCTGGAGGATAAAAACAATCAATCTCTGATTTTGTCCTCTTCGATGGCACCAAGATCTGTGATTGATTCCTCAAAAAAATACTTGCTTCACAAAAGATATAAAACCAGTGCCTAGGATTGAGTAACCATTTAAAAGACCCTCGTTTCAATCGTTCAAATTGGGCTGCTATATGACAGCTACCCGCCATCACCAAATCTGCGGTAAACAGCGCGCAGGGCGCACTGATAATGCGACTTTTTAACTTATTTGCTAGCTTGGCCTGCCGTCCTGCTTGCAGCATCCAGTGAGCCGTATGAAACATATCCCAGAGCAGGTGATTGGATTTCTGGATTCGAATGGTATGCACTTTGCTACATAGTGGGCGAAGTGAATCATCCATCTCTGAGCAGATGACCTGAATCTGGTAATTATTGTTGAAGAGAAACTTCAATACCTCAGCCATAACGCGCTCAACCCCACCTGTATATCCAATCGAGGGATAGACTATTGTGACATCACTTGTTGCGCTATGGTGCTGTGTGGAGTCGCTCATAAATGCCCTGTTTTAGAATGAGGGAGTGGGACAGTATCAAAAAAATACTGACTGCAACGATGCTAGCCATAAATATACCTATATAGCCATATAAAGCGGTGAGCCACCCAGATAAGAAAATTTTCAAAACAATAATACTGATTAACCAAGGGCCCAATCTCACAGAGACCATTGGAAATTGCAAAAAGATCTGCATCAATGTCGTCGATAGCGTTAAGAAAAGTAACAGGCCAGATAGTACAAAGACTATTGGATAATCTATCTCAATATGCCCCCATAGCATTGACAAAGATTGACCCCAGCTAAAAAAGACGGCGGAGTATAGAAACCCAACTCCTAAAAAAATGAGATAGGCAGCGTTTATTTTTTTAGTGGCAAGTCTTTTATCAACACTCTCGACCTGTACAACAAAGCCAGCGATTACAGGGGTCAGAGCTGCGGCCAGTAGGCCCACCCCCAAGAGTTGAAAGCGGGAAATAATATTTACTTTTGCGACATCTTGGGGCTCAAGAAAAAAACCAGACAGATAAACATCCGAGCCAATCAGCATGGTCATGCCGATTTGAACAACCCATAAAATCCAGCCTTCCTTACACAGGGTAAGCCCAATTGATTTGAGTTGAGCCCAATGATTTTTTGCCGTGAAGTAAATTTCTGAAAACTGCCATCTGGTAGTGGATAGATATAGTTTTGTAACCAGTGGGATGTAGATCAAGCACGTGATAAAAAAACAAAATACGAGGCTTGTCAAGCTCCAATTAAAAAAATACGCCAGGGCGTAAATAATAATTTGTATGATCGAACGTAAAGTCTCAACCAGACCAACGATCGCAGTATGAAGGTGCGCAAGTAAAGCCTGAGCTGAAACGGTCCCCAAGATTGTGGCAGAGGAGCAAAAAATTGCGAGATTACGAAGTCGCTCTTCTTCTGTTGAATTTCCAAAAATAAAGCTGTATCCAAATATGCCAAATATAACTACGACGAGAACAAAAATTGTCATCAGTAAAGCGGCTGTATAGAGTAGTCTTTGTTGTTGTGACTTTTCAGTTTGAATATGTCTTCCAATTCGAACTCGCATTGCACTAATGTATCCAAAATCTTGGCTGGTAATCAGCGAGTAGATTGCAAAGAGCCATGCCCACAATCCAAAGTCTGCAATATTGAGAAGGCGCCCAAGTAAGAAAATATTGAGAAAGCTAGCAGCAAGTCCGCTTACTCTGGCTAAGAGATTAGCGGAGGCGCCATGAAGTAATGCTTTAGACATTTTAGTTACGAATTCTATTCATGCCGGCAATGATGACTTGTTTTGCAAGAGCGGAAGGTAAAAGAGCTACTGCAGTCATCCAAGCTATATATAGAAAACGTTTTCTTGGCGAGAAGCCTGGCCAGCAAAGGATTGAACTCAAGCCATCTTTTAAGCATTGAATCCTAGAGTCTTTTGGAATCGGATGATCCTGTGGCGCGACTCGTAATGAGATTAACCGCAGTTTGATTTGAGCAGGCATTGCATACTGAAAAGGCTCAGAAACGAGAGCTACTTTGGATAGCGCTTCGTATACTAAATTGCGCGTCTTTACAGCCAGTTCAACCGCCTTTGATGGAATGGAAGGGCTATTGTTCATAACAAAGGTATTCACAGGTTGGGTTTTGTGATGAATTCGATAAAACCCACCGTAACGCTTTAGGCTATGAACTTTTCCGCTGAAAGGAGCTACCAAAGCGGGCAATGTATCTGCGCCTATTTTCCAGTCATGTTTGGCTATTGGAAAAAAATTGATTAACGCTGATCTTCTATAAGCATTTCCGCTTCCAGGAGGGCTAGCGTAATTACCAAATTTTTTGATGATGGGTCGCACATCACCGTCATGGAGCGTTTCAGGAAAGAGGCTGCCAATCTGATTGCTGTCATCATCTATTAAGGCAAGCCGCCATTGCACTTTAGTAATTGCTCGATCTTTGAAAACGTCCACAATCTCTTTGATTGTATTGGGCAGCAAAAGATCATCGGAATCCAGAAAAATAAGGATTTCTCCACGAGCCTCCTTAAAGCCGGTATTGTAGGCGCTGCCTTGTCCTCCATTGGCTTGAGAGATAACCCGAATTTGGCCCTTAAAAGACTCGGCTAGTTTGATTGATTGGTCTATTGAGCCATCATCAACCAAAATAATCTCGACATCAGGGTAGGATTGGGAAATGGCGCTTTGAATGCACTCTGCAAGAAAGCGTTCATAGTTATAGTTATTAATTAAAACAGAGACCAGCATTCAATGGTTCCGGATTGAGTTGGATAAGCTGTACAAATTCATTTTACGTGAAGTCAATGTGATTGGGCCCTTTAAATCACTATACTGATTAATAATCATTATTAAAGTATTGCAAGATAAAATAGGGCTTTAAGGGTAATTTGATTTGGCTAGTTTTACGGCTTTTTGAATAATGGACTGAATTTATCATGAAGATCACGCTTGTAAAGCTCGGTGGAATTGGCGATATCGTTCAGCTTGCCATTGCCCTCTTTGCTTTTAAGAAAAAGTTTCCGGCTGTCAAGGTAAGTTGGATCACTAGTCAGTCAAATGCAGCGCTGATTGAAGCTTTTGGAATTGCTGATCAAGTTATTGCCATTGACGACAAAAAAATATTTTTTGGCAATCCCCTGAATAGGGTAATCCATTTATTTTTGGCTGCATTGAAAATTACTAAACTTTCTTATAGTAATCAAAAAATTGTTACAGCTTATGTTGATTGGCGATATCGCTTGCTTACGGCATGCATGTTTTGGATTCCAAGTATTGACTTTCCACAAAAACAATTTAACCCCATGCTGCAATCGAGAAATCGCATTTATGAATACTGGCGGCTTTTACATTCATCTAATGCATATCCTGAGACGGATTTGAATGTTGCAAAAGCTACACTAGATTTTGGGCATTCATTCATATCAGAATATGAACCTCTACAGAATTTATCTGGACTTGAGAAAAATACTTATGTTGTTTTGGTCCCAGGGGGGGCAAAAAATATACTTCGAGATGATGGCTTGCGAAGATGGCCAATTTCTCATTATGTAGAACTGGCTAAAAAATTAATTGAGCAGAACGAGACAGTGCTTATCGCTGGCGGTCCAGAAGACCAGTGGGTTAGAGATGATTTTATGGGTTTACCCGTCGTTGACTTAGTTGGTAAAACATCCCTCTTAGAGCTTATTCATTTATTAAATGACTCTAAATTGACGGTAGTGCATGACACAGGACCTATGCATCTAGCATGTTTAACTCAAGCGCCTATGATTGCTTTATTTGGCCCTACGCCAATGAATGCCATATTACCTTTAGGTAGAACTAGAACCGTTGGGATTCAGTTGGGCAATCAAGTTGCCTGCTCACCTTGTTACGATGGAAAAAACTATGCAGATTGTCATGATGCTGTTTGTATGAAATCGATTAGCGTCGATTCTGTCATGCAATCTATTAGAGAGTTGATTTGAAGGTTGCGATCGTTCATTACTGGTTAGTAAACATGCGTGGCGGGGAAAAAGTGCTCGAAGCGCTTTGCGAACTCTATCCCGATGCCGATATTTATACTCATGTTTATGATTCAAGTGCCATTTCAGAAACGATTAAGCGTCATCGGATCAAAACGAGTTTCATACAAAGGCTGCCGAACGCTGTTGCCTGGTACCAAAATTACTTACCCTTGATGCCTTTAGCATTGCGTTTCTTAAATCTCAAGCAATATGATTTAGTGATCAGTGCGGAATCAGGGCCTTCTAAAGGCGTGCGGTTAAGTAAAAATGCACTTTTCATTTGCTACTGTCATTCGCCTATGCGCTATGTCTGGGACCTGTTTGACGAGTACTTTAGATCCGTTGGACTCTTCAAAAAAATGATGATGTTGATTTGCATGAAGCCCTTACGAATTTGGGATCGCTGGACGGCCCAAAGAGTAGACCAATTTGTGGCAAATTCCACCACGGTGCAGCGCAGAATCCAAAATTGTTATGGTCGCGAATCGATTGTTATTCATCCACCGGTGGATTTAGAGGCCTTTCAGATCTCCTCCAAGGCGGATGATTACTACTTATTATTTGGTCAAGTCATTCAATACAAGCGACCTGATTTGGCAATTGAGGCATTCAATGCTTCAGGAAGAAAGCTGATTGTGGTGGGGCAGGGCAATATGCTCAAAGATTTAAAGAAAATTGCCAAATCAAATATTCAATTTATGGGACGATTGGAAGACTCCCAGATCCAAAAGTTGGTTTCCCAATGCAAGGCCCTTATATTTCCCGGCCTAGAAGATTTCGGCATTATTCCTGTTGAAGTCATGTCCTCAGGTAGGCCTGTGATTGCCTATGGGCAGGGCGGGGTGCTAGATACAGTAATGGATGGTGAAACCGGAATTTTCTTTGCAGATCAAACGGTAGCCTCTTTAAATGCAGCTATCGATCAGTATGAAAACACAGCAGATCAATTTATCCCAGAGATTATTAAAACCTCAACTGAGAAATTTTCAAAAATGCAGTTCAAGTTGAAATTTACAGACCTGGTCAAAAGTCTCCAGAGTCAGTCCCGCTAGACATGACGTCGATTTCTGGAAAAAGGCTCAATCGCAGTTAGCAGGATGATTTTAAGATCTAGAGCTAAAGACCAGTTTTCAATATAGAACAGGTCATACTCAATGCGTTGGTTTAAATCGGTATCACCCCGCAGTCCATGAATCTGTGCCCATCCCGTAATGCCCGCTTTGACTAAATGTTTTTTGGCATAGTTGGGAATCTCATTAGCAAATTGCTCGATAAATTCTATGCGTTCAGGGCGGGGGCCGACGATCGACATTTGGCCGCGGAGTACATTAAAAAATTGGGGTAGTTCATCCAGGTTGTACTTTCGTAAAAATGCTGAAAAAGAATCCACGACCTTATTCTGGGCCCCACCCCATTGCACTCCTGCTTTTTCAATATCTACTGGCATTGAGCGGAATTTCAGCATTTCAAAAGGTTTGCCGTTAAGGCCTACACGTAGTTGCCGATAAAAAATCGGACCAGGAGAATTCAGTTTTACTAGTACCGCCAAAGTAATAAAGACTGGCGAAAACAAAATACAAAAAACAAGAGATAAGAAAAAATCTTCAATATTCTTGAGATACAAGCGATTACCCACAAATGGTGAGCTAGAGATATCAATCATAGGGACACCCGCTACCTCACTAATGCCATGATTGAGTAGGCGATGCATAAATAGATCGGGGCTAAATTTAATTTTGGCTGAACTATTCGATAAGTTTTTCAGGATCTCTTTAAATTGACCGGCTTCATCCAGGGTAAGGCAGACCCAAATTTCATCAAGTTGAAGGCGGCTTAATTCTTGTAATTGCTCTCTATCTACTCTTTTAAGATGGGTTTGGATTTTGTAGTCAGAGTAGTTATCTGCTGCAATGTATTCAATTAATCTTTGGGATGCTGCGTTTTCGCCAATAATCGCGATTGAGGTCTGCTTATAGGATTGAATCAGTTTATGCCGAATGAGGTGGCTGTAAATGAGGTCTTGCGAAATTAAGAGTACCCAAGTCAGCAATCCCCAAAGCACAAGCCACACTCGAGAAAACAATAGGCTACTTTGGGTCAGCAAAATAATCAGTAGGACCAAGGCAAAGGTTTGCCACCATTGGCGACTTAATTGTTTTAAGCGCCCAAAGCCATCGAAAAGGGGTTTAGATAGAACTCTGCCCCCAGTCAAAATAAAGATAAAGCCGCTAAATAAAATCACGATCCAATAAAACTGATTGGGAAATGGCTTATCGAAAAATCGAATATGTAGACTCCCTAGACCCGATAACAGGATTAGGCTCAGACTGAGCAGGCGGTAGACTAGATTAGGCATGGGCTGGAAGGTGGCCGGTAGGGGCTATTTTTAACATCATTTTCCATAAATTTAATAAGGACTTTGCTAAAATCGGCCGATGGCAGCTTCAACATCAAAAAGTAATGCGAGCAATCCTTCGAATTTAAACACGAATCCTCATCCATTCGAAGTGTTTGCCCGAAAATCTTACCTCTGGATGGTTGGTCTCTACATCTGTTTAGTGTTTAATGAGTTTATTAAAAGGCCGGTAGACTTTTTGGCACTGGCTTTGATCCTCTTTGGCCTGCCTCTAATTTCCTTGCAAAATGCCAAACTACTTTGGCAAACAATGAGAAGCTCAAAGGCCAATCAGTTAGTTACGGGCAGCTTGGCTATGATGAGTGCCTTATTTCTGCTGGGGACTGCAACTCAAATTCCGCTCTTAGAGGGTTTTGTGGCCTTTGGTGCCCAGTATGCTGTTCATATTGGGCTAGCTGTAGTTACCTTATTAGTCATTCCACTAAATCAACGCAGTCTCCAATACTTTGCGAACGCTTGCATGATGGCACTTATCCTATTAGCCGCATGCGACTTAGGGTATTACGGATTCCAAGTCCTGAACAATCAGCCGATTGGCATCGACTACACGCATCGGTGGTTTGGCGACGGCTATTTATTTCTTACTCCTTTTTTGTTGGCCCGTATATTTGGGAGCAACGGCCATTTGCACCATCAAAATATCAATCGACAATCCCCATTCTTGATGAGTCTCATGATTGGACTTTTATTAATAGTGATCATGTTGAGCGGGGGTACGGGCGCTAGATCAACTTATGGAATTTTGGCTTTAGAGCTACTATTTTTTATCAGCATTTGGATCTTGCGCAAAAGATCCATGACTCTTAGCGGCGAGCCTAAAAGAGTTTGGGTTGTAATAGGGCAGACAATCGTTTGGGTTCTTGTACTCGCTAGCGTTCTAATAGCCCTCCGTTTTTTGTTCTCTGTAATAGCCCCACATTTATTTGACGGCACCCTCAATCGCAGCCTGCAAATCTCCGATCGTGTCCAGAATGCTTGGTTGCCCGGTATTGATCTCATTACTCAGGTGCCTTGGTTTGGGCACGGCTTTGGAAGGCAGGCCTGGGATCGTGCTTTTACTCAACTACAATTGAACCACCCTCAGATCCAAAATTTTGGCAGCCCTCATAATTGGTTTCTATCAGCTGGTTTTTTTGGGGGTATATTTGCAGTTCTTGCGCAGCTTCTGTTTTCTGGAGCCGTGCTCTGGTCTTTGTATAAATCGTTTACCCGCTCTGAGCTAAGTCAACAGGCTCAATTGACTAAAAATTGCTCCCTAGGGCTAGCAGTTGGTTTTATCGCCTTTTATTGCTTGCGAGGTCAAGTAGAGTTGACGATCTATAAATATCTCTGTATTACCCTAGTAGGGTTTGGTCTGATTCAGGCTCTAGATTATCAATCTGAGCAGGGCCAAAAATCCCCAAATCCCTATTAAAATGAGTGCTATAAGCTAGCGAGACTTTAATGGCTGCCCATCGGGCTTCGAAAATTATGGAGCTGGGAAAATAAATGTGGCTAGTAGCCTGAAATAAGCCCCCTAAAGGCTCAATAAAGTTTTAGGTTAAGTTATTATCAATGATTATTTAATTAATAATAAATATCTGAAATATGGATAGTCTGACACCAAACTCAAAAACTTCAACAATCCAAGCTCAAGACGAGTCAGAAATCTCCCTGATCGATATCCTGCGCTTTTTAAAGAGCGCCTATAAAGTCATCCTCGTTTTTGGTGTCCTCGGAATTGCCCTCTCCATTGCTTACCTGGCAATCACCCCTAAGCAATATGAAGCAACAGCCCAAATCGCGATGGCCCAAATCGGCACCGCTAACACCAATATCAATCCCCTAGGGGCTAATATCGAGGAGCCCGCCCTCCTGGTTTCTAGGATGTCCATTCCAACCAGCTTTACGCCACAGACTATTGCTGCTTGTGGGGTAGACGATAGTGGCAATGCGGGAGCAATCCTAAGCAAAAGCATTAAGCTGACCCCTGCCAAGGGCGTTGCCAACGTGGTCGAACTAAAGACCTTTGGCCCATCCCAAGAAGTTGCTCTAAGCTGCGCCAATGCGATTTTTGAGCTGATTAAAACAACCCAGTCTCAAATTCTGACGCCCTATATTGACGAGGCGAAGAGTAAGTTGGCTGATGATGAGCTGCGCCTGGCCAAAGCCAAGGATTTGGTAGCTAAGGCGGACAAGTTTGGCTCAGTTATGAGCACTGCCTACCTATCAACGAGAGATGAGATTCGTTACCTCCTAGACGAGATAACCGCCTTAAAAAATGTGGTAACTAGCAATCAAAATCGCACGACCCATTTAGTCGCCCCTATCTATGCGAGTGATTTGCCAATCTCACCCAAAAAACGCATCGCTTTGGCTGGCGGATTATTTGGCGGTCTCTTTTTGGGCTTGCTGATTGCGCTGGCAAGGCAGATGATTACCAGGATCAAAAGCGAAGCGGGCGGGGTCTTGTAATGAAGGGCAAAGTTCAAATATGTGTGCGAGATCGGCCATTAGCAGGCTTGAGTATGCGTTGTTTTCTTGGCTCTGTTGTTTATGTATTTATTCTTTAGTGTGTCGCTGAAGGGTGGATGCGCAAGATCGCTGGCAATGAGCGGGATTCCTAAAGGTGCAATTTTTTCATTGTCGTCATGAGTTGAAATGAATAACAAGAAAAATCCACTCCTTTTTGATACTGCATTAGAAGTGGCGAATACAAATCTAATTTCACCATGTAATTTATGGGATCAAGAGTGTGACTCAAGAATCAAAAGACTGATCAAAAATAAGGACGTTGATCGACTTCTATTTGATGGATACTTGTATTGTTTCTTGAGAATGATGTATGGGTCATTGAGAAATACAAAATTATTTTTATATTTAATGTTTTTGAGTATACTAAATCAGGGAATTAGCTTAAAAACAAACAAAATTTATATAAATGATAAGGGTGATGCAGGTGTTCAGAATATATTTTTGCCACATTTGATAAGTGATAAAAAAACAATTATTAAAACCTCCTTCAGTAGATTGATAAAGCTGATCAAAGACCAAATAGCTGAGTATTTTTATTCAATAAGGGCAATTTTTCAATGCAAAAGTTATCCATTGAAAGTTAAAATAAATGCGATTACAGACATTGCGAATCGCCATCACTTGTTTTATTGGAAAATAGCGCAAAATCACATTAATGGAAAAGTAATAGTGATGGATTATGAGGGCATGCCACATGAAAACCTGCTAATTAAGGTTTGTGATAAGAAATCGAAAATTAAGGTCAGAAGAGGGGTTACGCCACATAATCTAAATCAGGGACTCAAGGCCCTAGGAAATGTTATGGATCTTGGGATTGACCAAAATGGTATTTTGAACCTGAATGGTGAAAATAAATCAAATTCAGTTGATTTACACGATGCATTTTTTAGAAATCAAATAAAAGATAAAATTGAATATTATGAAATTCAAAATGAAAGAAATATAGTACTAATTTTATCTAGCTGCAACTATATTAATGCAATAAGTATTGATGCATTAATTTATAAAAATTTAGTAAAATCTATTCTTCTGAAGCCGCATCCAAATTTACCCCCTAAAAAAATACTAAAAATAGTAAGTATCATAAAAAATATGGGATTAGAAGTTTCCGTATTGAAGGATTTATTAAAAGAATATAGGTATGTTGGCCTTTCCTCAACCATGCTTTTGGACCTAAAAATGAACGACTATAAAGTTAATCTGCTAAAAATCGATTCAATAGAAAAAGATATTTATGGGAACAAATATTATGCCGCATGAGGAATTGATTAAATTTAATGCTTTAAATTCTGATTTGCCATTCCCAGTGGTTAATGGCATGTTGAGCGCTAGTACGGCTGAAATTAATGCATTGATTGAGATAATTAATGCTGAAATTATATACAGCAAAGATGAATCATATTCAGGTGGGCGTGTAGATATTCCGTATGGATCAGAAATGTATAAGAGGGTTTATCAGAAAAGTTTACTTTTAAAAAGGATTCAAAGCGAGCTATCGAAGGCTGAATACTGGAATAAATCGGCCGAGAAACTGAATGTAGATTCAACTGATATTTCGGACCACTTTCCACTTGAGCAAGCTTCCATTAGGTTAAGGAGAAACTATCAATCTTTGTTAATCAGACTGAACGGTAAGATGCGAAGAAAAGGCATTTCACTAGAAATTCCAATGAGGCTATTTAAGCCTAAGTACGAGATAACAATAAATATAGGATATGCACTTTCAGGTTATTACGTACCGCCACACCAAGACAATAGAAATAAATTAATTGTGGGTCTAATTTACTTGGGGGGGTCAGAAAATCAAAATTTGTTGCTATGCAAGACTGCTGAGCGAGATAAATATCCTCGGATATTGCAAAATGGTGACTACGAGATATTCAAAAGAGTGCAGCAAATGAAAGGAGTTGCTGTTATGTTTGTAAATCAACATAACGCTTATCACGCAACCGAACAATATAAACAAAAAGAGCCCAAGGTGTTCATCTACTATTCCCTGGCCCAAAAGTATGTCGAACATGTTTTTACTAAAGATGAAGTTAAGCTGCGGGATGAGTGGATTGAATAAGTATTGGAATTACCTAAAAAATCATTCATTAGTTAGATTTATCATTTTTTTTATTTGTAAAAAAAATAATTTATTTAGTAAATTCATATACCAAAATCTATTGAATAAAAATAGATTGATATTTGTAGGAAAAGTAAGTGGGGCATACAAATGCAACAAAGAATATCTTTCAAATACAGTAAAAATGGATGTATTAATACAAGGGCCAATATTAGGACTCACCGAATTAAAGTGCTGTCTGAGTTGGATTGATTTATGTAAGAAAAATAGAGTTCAATGCATTATTTCTACTTGGGATAATTTTTATGGACTGATTCTTAAAATATTGGTTGGAAAGCGAGCAGTTATACTGATTAAAAAAAAGCCAGAAAAACCAGGACCACAAAATATAAATAATCAAATTACAGGCGTGATGAATGGTTTGGCTCATGTGAGAAATAAATATGTACTTAAAGTAAGAACCGATCATTATCCAACGTCAATATATTGTTTGCAGGTCATTTCAGCGTATTTTAAAGCGAATTGCGAAATTATAGTAGGACCATCAAGCGCTGAAAGAGAAGACGAGCTAAGAGATCAATATATATATACTACGAAACAAATATTACAAGAGCTATATGGAAAGAGTTTTATTTTTAAACAAGAGCAAATAAACGAAATATGCGAAAAAAAATATGAATCGGTTAGCAGGAATTTCTCAGTGGAAAATTATATTTTTGATAGAGTAAGGACTAGTACTACTAATAAAATAGTAATAGTACCAATTGAGCCCTTAGGAATTGGGTGGGCAAAATATCCAGGTGAATTTGCTTTTGATGCTTCAGATATGAAAATAAAAAAACAAATCAGGCAAAAAATATACCAATGAATAAGGTTTTAATAATTATTAATGTACACAATGGTGCAAATTATATAGAGAATGCCATTGAATCAGTTTTAAATCAGAGTCACCCTACAGACCTATTGATCATAGATAATGCATCTTCAGACGGAACTGATGTAATAGTTAAGAGATATATTAAAAATGAAATCAATTATACAAGGATAAATAATAAAATTACCTTGGGTGCCGCAAGGAATTTAGCATTAAATCATGTAAATAATTATGATTATTTCGGATTTTTAGATGCCGATGATAGCATTATAGAAAATAATTATATAAAGAATATTGTCGATCTTTTTATGATTAATGATGTAGTATTTATATACTCAAATGCTATCATATATAAAGATGGAAAGGAGATTGGAAAATTTTCCAAATATTCTGATAAAAAAATAACAAAGAAAGATGCAATTAAACGATATGATATTTGTTTCTCATCAGCAATATTTTCATCAAAAATATTTAATGATAATAAAATAAGATTTAATGAAGATTTATCCATCTGTGAAGATACCGATATAATTTTAAGTATTCTAAGTTATGGACAGGGTATTTACATTAACGAAGGATATATAAGGTTTAATATTAGTGCATCAAGTAATTTGCTAAATAATATTAATAAATATGCTGAAGAATTATTGCATATCTCAAAAGTAAATAAATTGGGTTTCAATGAAAGATATTCATTGAATTTGGTATTGGTTAAAACGGTTATCCGTAATATTTTCAATATTGGATTATGCAAAAGTATGATTATATTGATGACAGTGTTAAAAAATACTTTCTATGTATAGTGCTTTTTTATATCTAATTTCCCCAAAAAATTTATTTGGATTGAATCTAGAGTATTTAATTTTTTCTTTTTTTTTATTCGTCCAAATTCATCGCTTAAATTTTATAAGATTAAAATACGTAACATGGATAAGTTTATGGATTTCTAATACAATACTCCTGACCCTAATTAATTATTCGAATATTGTAGATTTTTTTGAAATTCTCAAAGAGTTGGCTCGTGGACTTCTAATATTTATTCTATTAAATAACTTAAGGAATAGAATAAATGTTAAAAGATTTAATCTTCCATATTTTTTGTTGATATTTAATTTGATCATATCAATACTGCAATTCTATGATATTAGCTCTATATCCGAACTCTACTCTCAAGATGAGTTGTATGGAAGAGCATCTGGAGTATTTAAGTATTTACATAGCAATATTCTGTTCTACACTCTATTTTTATTAATCCTTCCAATAGGTTACCTTGCCTCTCTGGGGATATTAATTGGAAATGCGTTAACTTTGAGTAAGCTAGCATTAATTAACTTATTTTTTTTAAAATATAACTTTAGACTCATTGTGGCATTTTTGTCATCAATTTTAATTTTTTTGATCATACTTGCCTATGTTGGCGATAATAAACTCATGGCCCAGGCAAATGCGTTGTTTAATTTCTTTGAAAGTAGTTCATTTATTGAGAGAAGGAGCCAGTTAACAAGTTATAATTTGATCGAATATATAATTCCAAAAGATAGTCCCGGTACCTTGGGTCTTAATTCTCATAGGGTTGAAATAACAGCATTTAATTTGCTATTAATGCATGGCTTACTGGGTGTTTGGTTGTATTACTATGCTCTATATGAATTGCTAAAAGAAAATAAATATTTTTTTATTATGATAAGTATATTGACATTAATTGGCTCACCAATAGATGAGCCAAAAGCTATAGTATGTATTTATTTTTTAATGTTTTATTATCATGCAAAAAATAAATAAAAGCTTTATAGCTATAATAGCGCTTAGTATGTTATCAGGTGCATTGTCCCTACTAGAAATTTATATATTTGTAAATTTAAATAATAGTGATGAATATCTAAATTTGGTTTATATATTTATAATAAAAACGATCATATCTATTTTAGTAATTATTTCTCAAAATATTCTATTATTTAAATTTGAAGAAAAATTTTTACAATTATTAGTCATTCGCCTTACGAGAACTAAAAATAACATTACTCAAGGCAATATTGTAAAAATTTTAACAACTAATATGAATGCAGTTTTTCATGCATTTGGTTCTGGGTCAATAGCTTTAGTAAATGATATTTTTTTCATATTATTCTATGCTATTGGTTTAGTATACGTTTCTACACAATCAATTAAATTACATTTCAACTTAAGTTTTTTATTGATGGTCTTTTCATCAATAATTATTTTATTGGTACTTTTGATTTACCCCATCAAAACTTTAATTTATGCAAGTAAAAGTTTGAATTATGGATTGAATATTTATAGCGATAAAATAAAGGATTTAGCGGATTTTATAAAAAATAAAGTTAATATTTTAGATGAAAAAAAGTTTGTTAGATATGAAATAGATAAAACATTTAAATATTCTAATAAATATCAAATACTTCAATTTTCATTGATGGAATCATTTAAGAGCTATTTAGAGCTTATTTGTGCTTTCTTTCTATTGGCATATATTATAGCGGGCGGTGATAGCATGAAGAGTTTGGCAGCTTTTGGGGTGATTCTTTTTCGACTGCTACCTATTGCTATAAAAATATTTGCAAATATTAATAGAGTAATGTCTGGTATACCAACGTTGAAGCAAATAAATGAAATCTAACATGTTCAGGGGCGTCGCAACATTATCTGGTACCTCAGGTTCTGGTAAGTCAACCTATTGTCGGAGGGTGGCTAATAGCAATCCTTCTAAATTTTATATGCTGCCTCAAGATCCTGTATATTTTCATACAAGCATTATTAAAAATGTAACGTTAAATAGAACAATGCCTTTATTTGACTACTTTAAGTTGCTGTTTGAAATTCTTGAATGTGATAGTTACATTGATTACAGTAATTTTAAAATCAACAATACCGATAGTTATGTAACACTTAGTGGAGGGGAGAAACGCAGAATATTTTTATTAAGAGCTTTTTATAAAAAATATGATAACTATATTTTAGATGAGTCTTTTGTTGGAATTCAAAAATCTATTATTGATAGATTTTTTGATTTTATTTTTTCGGTTAATATGAATATATTAGTAATTACTCATGATGAAAATATAATAAATAAAGTTAATAATAATTACATATATGATAAGTCTACGTAGAATTTTAGACCTGAAGGATAAGATTGGCTTTGAATATTTCTTATATTTGATACTGGCCATTCTGCAAGATAATATTAGCAGGATTTCTTGGATGGTTGCGGATAGTTTAAGAAAATATCTTGGCAATGGCTTTTTTTTATTATATGCCTCAGGTATCAGGATTTCTTGGATTGATGATGAATCTCCATTTGAAAAATTTGAACCCATTGGCCAAGAAAAATTGGGTATAGTAGTTCAGGGTCCAATTTCAGCTACAACATTAACTTTTCTTAAAAAATTAAATGGAGTTTGCATCCCAATTGTCTTTTCAACTTGGAGGAATTCTATAGATAATGGCATTTTTGATTCACTCGAAAATATTCACGTGATTGAAAATGAGCAGCCAATTGATCCTGGATTTTTAAATTTAAATAGACAAATTGTAAGTACTTTCAATGGTTTGTTATATCTGAAAGACTTAGGATTAACTCATGTAATAAAAATTCGTAGTGATGAAATTGTTTTAAATAAGCATTTCATTTCACATTTAAATGGACTTTGGAATGAATTTGGTTATCACAAGGTAATTTCCTTAAATTTGCCTATCTATAGACCTGGACATATTAACGATCATTTTCTGGCTGGCCCTATTGATGATTTATTGAGGATGTTTCATATTTCAAAAAAAATAAAAATTATAGAATACAGGTCAAAATGGTACAATCATTTATTCAAATTTTTCAGAATTAGAGATTGGCCAAATATTGGATCTGTTGAAACTCGATTAATGTACAATCTTTCGGGTGTTGATTTCTTGAATTATCTACCGAGTGATTTCCTTCAATATATGGTAAAAAATCATATTATTTCTGATGAATTGACGATTGGATTATGTATGCCAAAGCGCTTAATAACTTTAGTCAATCATTATCCAATGCACTTTGAGAAAAATGCAGACTACTACAATAGGACTATTACCGAGCCTTACTATAGAAGCTTGGCTCATAATACAATGACTCTCAATTATGATTTTATAAATTTTGCGTATGAAAATTACAGATATTAATTTTTACTATGTCCTTAAATCCTTTTTATTTCCAATATCTAAGGAAAGGTTTATCATAAATGTTCCTAAAGGGGGGCGCATTCTTGATGTTGGATGTGGAAATAATTCAGTTAAAATTACTAGTTTAATTAATAAATATATATTTTATACTGGTATTGATATTATTAATCATCAATCAGATGATCCCAATTTTGAAATATTAGTTGGAGACAAGAATAATTTTTCTAATGCAATTAATAATTTAAATTCAAAATATGATTTAATTGTCTCATCTCATAATTTAGAGCATTGTTATGACCCATATGGTGTATTCTTATCAATGCTGGATAAATTGCAGTCTAATGGTATTATGTATGTTGCAACACCATCATATTTATCGATTAATTATCCAACGCGAGATGGTGTTTTAAATTTCAGTCAAGATCCCACACATATCAATTTAATTAGCTTAAATAATCTCAAAAGACTTATAACCAGCGATTATGAAATTATTCTATTTAATAAGAGATATAGAAACTTTTTTTATATTGTATTCGGAATTCCATTTGAATTTATATCACTAGCATTAAAAAAAGTAATCCCGGGTATTACATGGAAATTTTGGGGATTCGAAGCAATTTTTATAATTAGAAAGAATTAAAATTAATTATTGTATTTATTATTGCGTTGATAATAATTTAATTTCTCAAGCAATTATTTCAATTTATAGCTTAAGAAATAATGGCTATAGTGGTAATGTGCACGTTTACTCATTACATCATCTTGATGATATATACGTTGATAAATTAAATCTCTTAGGGGTTGAAACTACAATTTTAGATAAAGGAATTTTTTCAAATTATTCTTTGTTAGTGGATGAAAAAATATCCTTAACAGGGTACCTAAGATATTACATCCCAAGCATAATTTCAGATAAATATGATTTTTCCTTATATTTAGATTCAGATACACTTATAATTGATGAATTAGCCTTACCTCCTTTTGGTATGCATGATTACCTTATTGGTGGCGTGCCTGAGTTTTATAATATTAAAAACTTGCCACTGATTAAATATTTCAATAATCCACTATATCTAAACAGTGGAGTACTATTATTTAATAATAGCCTATGGAAAAGATCAAACTGTTTTTATAATATGTTCGATTGGATGAGTGCTAATAAATCACTCATAGTCTTTCATGACCAGTGCGGCTTGAATGGCTTCTTATACACTTACAATTGTGATGTCAAAGTTCTGCCATCAAATTTTAACGTCTATGGATGGCTATACTTCAGCATGCTTTTGAAAATTCACCCTTTTATTAATCCTACGATTGTTCACTTTAATTCTTTTATTGGCCGTCCATGGAATATTGTTTGTCTGCACCCTCTTCAATTTAAATATAGAAAAATCATGATGAAATTATTTAATAAATATTATTTCAAATTTGGTTCTTTATCTGATTTAAAAGGCTTTATATTATTTTTAATTAATTATTTTAGAATGCTGTATGTTAAATAAATATTTTTCCTCTTCTAAGGTTTTAATTACTGGCCACACGGGTTTTAAGGGTTCGTGGCTCTCTTTATGGCTTAGCAGCCTTGGTGCAAAAGTTTATGGGTACTCCGTTGACGTTCCCACAATGCCCTCACATTTTTCAGAGCTTGATTTTGGCGAGCAAATCGTTGACCATAGGGGTGATATTTCTCATTTCTCATATTTAAATCAATTTATTTCGGATATAAAGCCAGATTTTATTTTTCATTTAGCAGCACAACCTTTGGTTAAAGAGTCCTATCGTGATCCCAGGTATACATGGCTAACCAATGTTATGGGTAGCGTTAATCTTTTGGACTCCATTAATAGCCTTAAACATTCGTGCAGTTGTATTTTTATAACCAGCGACAAGGTATACGATAATAAGGAGTGGATTTGGGGGTATAGGGAGAGCGACCAAATTGGCGGGGCCGACCCCTACAGCGCCTCTAAAGGAAGCGCAGAGTTGGCCATTCAATCTTACGTCAGATCAATTTTATCCCCATCAGGGGGAATAAGGGTTGCAACTGCGCGAGCAGGGAATGTTATTGGTGGGGGGGATTGGGCATTAGACCGTATTGTTCCAGACTGTATAAGATCTTGGGAATCAGGGGTTCCAGTAGAAATACGTAACCCAGCCGCAACAAGACCTTGGCAGCATGTTTTGGAGCCGCTATCTGGCTATTTGCAATTGGCTGCAGAATTACATCAAGACGGGGGCTTACATGGACAGGCATTTAATTTTGGGCCATCTTCCGGTCAAAATAAGCCAGTGAAAGACATTGTTAACAAATTTACCAATTCTCTAGCTGGATTTTCTTGGGCTGACATATCCGAAAATTATGGTGGACCGCATGAAAGCGGGCTCTTAAATTTAAATTGTGATAAAGCTTTAAATTTGCTGAAATGGGAATCAGTATGGAATTTTGATACCACAGTTGACGAAACGGCAAGCTGGTACAGAAATTATCGCAACAAAGACGTTGACATACTTAGCTTTAGCTTGCAGCAAATTTCAAAATATATTTCAGACGCTAAGGAGAGAAACGTTAAATGGGCTCTGTAGTTTTGGTGGATAAAATAAAAGTAACCCCCTTAAGTACTATTTCTGTCAAGGGTGGGGATGTGCAGCATATTTTAAAAAAAGATAGTGGAAATTTTCATGGCTTTGGGGAAGCATATTTTTCAAGCATTGAATTTAATTCAATAAAAGCGTGGAAAAAACACAGGCAGATGACATTGAATTTGGTGGCCCCTGTCGGAAATATTTTATTTATTTTTATTGACCCATCCAATGGATATATTAGAAAGGAAATTATTGGAGAGGGCAATTATAAGTTGCTAACAGTTCCGCCCGGCATATGGTTTGGTTTTAAGGGGTTAAAAGCTGGTAAAAATTTATTACTCAATTTGGCCAATATAGCGCACGATCCAGAGGAAATCGATCGTGTTGACATAGATGAGTTTAAGGTGGATTGGACTGAAAAATGAAAGTTCTAATATTGGCTGGAGGGTTTGGAACTAGACTGGGAGAGTACACCACAATGATTCCGAAGCCGATGGTAAATATAGGTGATAGGCCTATTTTGTGGCACATTATGAAAACCTATGCTTATTATGGGCATTGTGACTTTAATATCGCATTGGGGTATAAGGCTGAGGTAATCAAAAATTATTTTTTAAACTACTCCATTTTAAATTCAGATTTTAGTATTCACACCAAATCTCAGAAAATTGAAACTCATAATAGAGTTGATGAGGATTGGAAAATCACTCTTGTTGATACTGGTTTGGACACTATGACTGGTGGCAGATTAAAAAGGATGAGAAACTTTATTGGCAACGAACCTTTTTTATTAACCTATGGAGACGGTGTTGCTGATGTCGATATTAATTCGTTAATAAGTTTCCATAAAAGCCATGGAAAGTTGGTTACTGTTACCGCAGTGAGGCCTGCTGCAAGGTTTGGAGAGTTAGGTATTTCCAAATTTGGTCAGGTAACTTCCTTTCAAGAGAAGCCTCAGGTAGGCGAGGGATGGATTAATGGTGGATATTTTGTTATTGAGCCAGCTTTCCTTGACTTTATCGATGGTGATAAAACAGTTTTAGAGAGAGATCCTCTTGAGGCTGTTGCCCAAAATCGACAGTTAATGGCCTTTCCACATACGGGATTTTGGCAGTGCATGGATACCAAAAGAGATAGAGATTATCTGGAGGATTGTTGGGGGTCTGGAAAAGCCCAGTGGAAAATTTGGACTTGAAAAATAAATTAATTCGTTTATCTAAGTCATGTATCGGGCCCGCAGAGAAAGAGGCTGTCTTGCGGGTCTTGGATGATGAACATTTGGGCATGGGGTCCTATGTGCAGCTCTTTGAGTCCAAATTAGAAACCTATTTTTCTAGACCAGTTTCCTGCGTATCAACGGGAACAGCTGCAATACAGCTTGCACTTGAAGCTTTAGGAATTGGTATGGGTGATGAAGTTTTGGTGCCTAGCCTTACTTATGTTGCAACTTTTCAGGCAATTTCGGCTACAGGGGCACAGCCGGTTCCATGCGACGTTGATCCCAGCAATCTACTTGTTAATTTGAATGATGCGAAATTTAAAATTACAAACAAGACAAAAGCCATAGTGCCTATGTTTTATGGGGGTAATGCTGATATTGCTATGGAAGTTCTAGATTTCGCTAACAAATTTTCATTGAGGATAGTCGAAGATGCTGCTCATGCTTTTGGTAGTAGGTGTTCAGGGCGGCTTATAGGTTCATTTGGGGATATTAGTTGTTTTAGTTTTGATGGAATTAAAAATATCACTTCTGGTGAGGGTGGCTGTGTGGTATCAGATGATCCGAAGGTTATTGATTATGTTAATGATGCAAGATTGCTTGGGGTTAAAAGGGATACGGAAAAAAGATATTTGGGTACTAGAAGTTGGGAGTTTGATGTGCAGAATCAAGGGTGGCGATATCATATGAGTAATATTATGGCTGCTATTGGCATCGTTCAATTAGCTAGATCAGGCGAACTATCATCAAGTAGGCAGGGTATTGCTAAAAAATATGATGATGCTTTAAGGGGTGAAAAAGCAGTCACTATATTTAAAAAAAATTATGATGAAATAGTTCCTCACATATATCCCATATTGCTAAATGGTAAATTTGATAGGAGAGCCATTCAAGAAAAATTATTGGAGGCTGGCGTACAAACAGGCGTACATTATCAGCCCAACCACACTTTAAGCTACTATAAAAGTAATTATCCATTGCCAGTTACTGAACTCTTGTATCCAAAGTTGTTGACGCTACCATTGCATCCGGAGTTAGATGATGGGGATATTTATTACGTAGTGGATCAGCTAAAAAAAATATTAGGGTAAAAAATGCAAGTATCGAAAGATGATGTTAAGAGAGAGAATATTAAAGCCCATGATTACTGGGCTCAGTACCATGACAATTTGGTCTCTTATAGTAGATTTGGTGCGAACAAAAAATACTATGAGAGATTGCTTACTAATGCTATAAATAAATATTCAGATATTAAGCCCAAAAAAGTTTTGGAATTGGCAGTGGGCACCTGCATCTTTCATGATTACATTAAAAAGAATTTTGATCAGTTTACTGGAATAGATATTTCCCAGGAAATGATCAATAGATGTTTGGAAAAGAAAGAAGGGTATGGGCTAAAAAATTTCAATTTTGAATGTGTTGATTTTGATGAATTTATGGAAAAGAATAATAAGAAATATGATTTAATTTTTTCTTTTTCATTTATTCATCATTTATTCGATATATCTAAATTTAAAGATAAAATTTTAGATAAGTTAACGCCAGGCGGTATATACATTGCGCTGCATGAGCCAAATCCGCATTACAGGGCAAGCCTATTTCAGAGTATTGATTCCTTCTTCTACAAAAGAATGTGCCAGATAAATTCTGCATTTAGGGTGTTGGCAGGGGGAAGTCGCAACAAGATCTTACCACCAAACTTTAATGATGAAATAGTGGACTATCAGCTTATAAATGCGGATTATTTCCATAATTTTATATTATCAAGTAAGCATGAAACATATAAATATTATGATTTTATTCTTTTTAACAGATTCTTTCCAAAAAATTATTCATTTATCGTTATAAAAAATGAAAATAATTGCTCATAGAGGTTATTGGCTGGAAGAGTCGGAGAAAAATACTTTGATAGCTTTTAGCCGAGCTCTTGAGCATGGTTTTGGCATTGAGACGGATTTTCGTGATTTGAATGGCTCGTTAGTGGTTTCTCATGATGTGCCCGTTGATGGTGCAATGAAGGTTGCTGAATTTATTGATCTTTATAAAAGAACCCCAGTTCTAGCCCCTATGGCACTTAATATTAAATCTGATGGTCTTTACTCTTTAGTGAAAAGGTTAATTACTGAGTCAGGCATGACTAATTGTTTTGTGTTTGATATGTCTGTGCCTGATACAACAGGTTATCTGGCTGAAAAAATACCAGTATTTACACGTTTAAGTGAGTATGAAGCTGCACCAGCTTTTCTTGACCAAAGTCGAGGTATTTGGATAGATGCTTTTGAATCAGAGTGGTATGACGCAACTGTTATAAGAAATTTATTGGATAGTCATAAGGAGGTAGCCATTGTTTCTCCAGAGCTTCATTATAGGTCTCATTTGAAATTGTGGCACTTTTTAAAAGAGAACAACTTTCATCAAAACGATCTGGTTTCATTGTGCACAGACTTTCCACTAGAGGCTAAGGAATATTTCAATGCCTAAAATTAAAGCGGTCTTATTTGATATGGATGGTGTTTTGATTGATGCCAAAGATTGGCACTATGAAGCACTTAATCAAGCCTTATCTTTATTCGGCATGGAAATTAGCCGTTATGATCATCTAGTTACTTACGATGGTTTGCCAACTAAGAAGAAGCTAGAAATGTTGACTCTTGAGCGTGGTCTGCCAAGAGCACTTCATAACTTTATTAACGATATGAAGCAAGAGTTCACATTTCAACTGGGGTATGCTAAATGTAAACCTACTTTTAACCATCAGTATGCTTTATCTAATTTGAAAGCTCGCGGTTATAAGATGGCTATATGTTCAAACTCAATTCGTAAAACAATGGAGGTTCTTATTGAAAGAGCTGCTATTACAGATTACTTTGATTTTTATATCTCCAATGAAGATGTCAAAGAGGCTAAACCCAATCCTGAGATGTATGTGACGGCTATTAATCGTTTAGGATTTAGGCCTGAAGAGTGTTTAATTCTTGAGGACAATGAGAATGGCATTAAAGCTGCTAAAGCATCAGAGGCGCATCTATTGGTTGTTGGTGATGTCAATGATGTTAATTTGGAAAATATCACTAATAGGATTGCAGAAATTGAGGGGCAAGCATGAACCTAGTCATTCCAATTGCCTCTAACTCTAAATTCTTTAGTATTGAAGAATATGGTTACCCAAAGCCATTGATTGAAATTATGGGTAAGCCCATGATCCAGCATGTAGTTGAAAACCTAACTCACGACACGCTATTTGAGAAAATCATCTTCATTGTTAGGCAAGATGAATGCGACAAATATCATTTGGATAATACGCTCACTTTATTGAGCCCAATTAAGCCACAGCTTATTAAGTTGCGCGCAGATACAGAAGGCGCCTTGTGTAGCGTTCTATTGGCTGTTGAGCATATGAATGATGCCGAGCTACTTGTAATTGCTAATGCTGATCAGATATTTGATGGTGGTATTTCGGAGTGGCTGAAAAAATTTACAAGTAGCAATCTAGATGCAGCATGTTTGACATTTAGTTCAGTTCACCCTCGTTGGTCATATGTTCGTGTAGATCACCAGAGTCGGGTAGTTGAGACTGCTGAGAAACGGCCAATTAGCAAACATGCAGTTGCTGGACTTTATATGTATAAAAAAGGTTCAGACTTCGTGAGGTATGGTATGGACTCTATTAAGCATGGGTCTAGTGTCGATGGTAAATACTTTATATCCCCAGTCTTTAATGAATTTGTGTTGGCAAATAAAAAAGTAGGTCATTTTGAAATATCTAATGAGAGGTACCATACTTTCTATAGTCCACAAAAGATTGAAGAGTTTGAATCTCAATGTGGTCGAGGTGTCTAGGTGAAAGTATTTCAACTAAGTGACATGATCAAGGGTTGGTTTGTCGGCAATTTCAATCCAACAGTCTTATCTACGAATGACGTTGAGGTGGCAGTAAAGAAATACAAAGCTGGCGACTATGAGTTTTCACACTACCATAAGGTAGCTACTGAGATTACAGTTATTACAGATGGTCAGGTCAAAATGAATGGCGTGATTTATTCATCTGGTGCAATTATTGTGATTGAACCTAATCAGGCAACAGATTTTTTGGCGTTAACCGATGTGACAACGACGGTTGTCAAATATCCTGGTGCTAATGATGATAAGTATTTAGGAAGTCCGGAATGATTAATATAGTAATACCCATGGCTGGTCACGGCAGTCGTTTTTCGAAAGCGGGGTATAAAGATCCTAAGCCATTGATTCCAGTTAATGGTAGAGCTATGATCGAGTTAGTGATTGATAACTTAAGGCCTTCCAAAGAACATCGTTTTATTTTTATTTGCCAATCTGAGCATATAAGAAATTACCCACTTAGATCGCTGTTAGAAGAAAAGGCGCCAGGATGTAAGATTATTGAGGTTAGCCAAGTTACGGAAGGCGCAGCTTGCACAGTGCTTTTGGCTAAAGAATTGATTAATAATGCAGATCAGCTCATGATTGCTAATTGCGACCAATATATTGATGTGAATATCGATGAATATATTGCGGTATTAGACGATGCCTCTGTTGATGGTTTAATCATGACAATGAAAGCTTATGATGATAAGTGGTCATTTATCAAACTAAACGAGAGAGGGGAAATTACTTTAGTTGTTGAAAAAAAAGTGGTGTCTGATGAGGCAACTGTTGGCATTTACAACTATCAGCATGGCTCAGGCTTCGTCGAGGCCGCTGAAAATATGATCGCAAAAAATCTAAGAGTGAACACTGAGTTCTATGTAGCACCGGCGTACAATGAGATGATTGAAGGTGGAGGGCGCATTAAATACTTCAATATCGGTAGTTTGGGTCAAGGTATGTTTGGTCTAGGAACCCCAGAAGATTTGGCAATCTTTTTAAGAAAGTTTATATGACCGGGGTGATTGGATTAATCCCAGCTAGATTGGAAAGCAGTAGATTGCCAAATAAGCCATTGTTACCAATTCTTGAGATGCCCATGGTTATCCATGTGGCAATGAGGGCAAGAATGTCAAAAAAACTTGATGAAGTAATTGTTTGTACGGACTCCATTGAGATAGCTAGGGTATGTTTTGAGCATCATATTAAATGTTGTTTAACTGGCGCATTTCATGCCAACGGTACTGAGAGAATTGCTGAAGCGGCAAAGATACTTAGGCTGACTGAGGGCGATGTAATAGTAGATATTCAAGGAGATGAACCGTTAATTAGGCCGGAATCAATTGATTTATTGGTAGACAAGTTTCAAAAAAATAATTATGAAATTATGCTGCCTTATTTAAGATTTGGCGATGTGGGGAATAAAAATATAGTAAAAATATCTGAGTCAAAGGGAAAAATTTTATATATGAGTCGCTCAGATATTCCATACCCGTTTACAACAAGCACTTTTTTAAAGAAGCATTTGAGCATTATCGCTTTTACCTATAAAGCGCTTGAGAAGTATTCAAAATTACCCAAGGGAGATTTAGAGAAAATTGAAAGCATCGAGTTGCTAAGAGGATTGGAGGCTGGTATGTCAATTGGCACATTTGAGGTTGAGAATGAAACCTTTTCAGTTGACATCAAGGACGATTATGAGAGGGCTATCAGAGCTATGAGAAATGATGATTTATATAGACAATATGCGATAGCCTATGTTAATTAAACATATTAGTTTTGATTTGGATGGCACATTAATTGATTCAGAGGGGTTGATGGAGTACAGCTGGAATAGGGCAACCAATCAGCTGGGAATTAATTGTGAGTTTAAAGAATATAAAAAATACGTAGGACTACCATTTGGCAAGATAGCAGATAAACTAGGCTTGAGTAAAGTATACGAAGAATTATCCAACCTTTATTTCAAATCCAATTCAGAAAATATAAATCTGATAAAAATTAACCCTAATGCCTTAGATCTTTTAGAATATTTAGAAGAGAAAAAAATAGATTATTCTTTAATAACATCTAAGCCTAGAAAAAATACGATTGAAATTATTGAATATTTTAAACTTCCAATTAATGTTATTATTTGTGGTGATGATGTAAAGCGAGGAAAACCATACAGTGATAGCTTTGAACTTTTGGCGAGTGCCTCCAATTTAAATAGTAATGAAACTCTGTACATTGGAGATATGCTTTCGGATTTATTATTTTCTATAAATAGTAAAATTAAATACGTTCATTATGCAGGCGGAATTGAAAATTTTTTTAATGAATATTTGGTGGCTGATTATTTGACAATTCAAAGTTTAAGTGACGTAAAGGGAATCATTGAAAATAGTTCATCATTTGATACCAATGCCTAAAAAACTTGTTTTAGTTACCACCACATTTCCCCTGCCCTTAACGGGGGGGTTTGCTAACAAAAATTATTGGTTGATAAAAGGCCTGTCAGATGAATTTGACATTCACTTACATGTGATTCAAAGGAAGTCGATATCGAATGAAGAATATTTGGGTGTCCGAAAATATTGCAAAGTTGTCGAGCTTCACTCCCCCAATTTATTTGATTATTTTTTCGGTCTGCTTTTCAGTGCTCTGGATGATTTGCCTATTCAAATGGGATTATTTTTTTCTTTTAAAGCCAAAAAATCAATTTCTGAAGATTTAAAAACTGCTTCTGTGGCGGTTTGCTCTGTAATCCGAGGGGCTCAATATTTATTGAAAAATTCTACCCCCTTAGTCTGCGATCTTGCAGATAGTCTAGGCCAAGTATATCTAAACGATGCCGATAGATTTTCTGGCCTAAAAAGACTTGTTTATAGGGAAGAAGGCAGGCGAATGAAAAAGTACGAAAGAGAGGTTGTTGAAAAATCTAAGAAAGTTTTTTTATTTAATAATTTAGAAGCCTCTTTTTATAATAAAAGTAATATTTGTGTAGTTCCCCATGGAGTCAATCCCCGGTTATTTCAGGTTAATGAAATTAGTCCTGATTACGGAGATGGAATAGTTTTCTTTGGAAAAATGGATTATGAGCCTAATGTTGACGCGGCACTATGGTTTATCAAAAATGTATTAGTTAGGCTGCCGCCAGAAATTAAAATGTATATCGTAGGCGCCAACCCAGATAAACGTATTATTAACATCGCATCTTATAGCTCGAGAGTCATTGTGACGGGGTTTGTTGAGGATCCATATCCCTCAATTCGTGGGGCAATAGCCAGTTTGTGTCCCATCCAAATGGGAGGGGGTATTCAAAATAAGGTAATAGAGACTTTGGCCGTTGGTGCTCTAGGTGTAGTATCAACAAAAGCTGCAAGTCCTTTGGTTGATTTTCAAAAGACAGGTCTTTTTTTGTGTGACACTCCGGACGAATGGGTGCAAAGAATAACTGAAATTGCCAGTAATAAAAATTCATACGACATCAACAGGCAGATGGGGCGCAATTATGCTAAAAATCATTTTTCTTGGTTGGCGTACATTAAAGAAATTAAAGTTCACATTAACCAAGTAATTTAATAATGAAGAAATTTTTATTACATGATAGCGTAGCGAATATTAAATTTGCTATTCAAGACTCCATTCGAGTTAAACAAGAGGTACTCAATAATTTAGAGCTATTATCAACAGTAGATTTAGTTATTGATGGAATCATCAATACTTATAATCGAGGCAATAAGCTAATAATTGCTGGGAATGGAGGTAGTGCTGCCGATGCACAACATTTAGCGGCCGAATTTGTCAGTAGATTCAAATTCGATCGCCCAGGTCTGCCTGCAATTTCCCTTGCAACTGATACTTCAATGATTACCGCTATCGGAAATGATTATGGTTTTGAGCGTTTGTTTTTGCGCCAATTGCAGGCACAATCAAGGCCAGGCGATTTTTTTGTCGGTATCACCACATCTGGTCGGTCGCCAAATGTAATTTTGGCATTAGATGCTTGCAAAGAGTTGGGGGTAAGCTCGGCAGTTTTATGTGGGTTAAATGGCGACCTTGAGGGGCGGGCAGAATACCTTCTGAGAGTACCCAGTAAAGATACTCCAAGAATTCAAGAGTGCCACATCTTAATTGGCCATATTATATGCGAAGCAGTTGAGCAAAAAATTTTTGGCCACTTAACACCGAGTGGAAATGTTATCTAAAACATGCATAGTTTTAGCGGGAGGGCTTGGTACGCGGTTACGTAGTGCGGTCCCTTCAGTGCCAAAATGTTTGGCGCCAATTGCGGGCAAGCCATTCATGCGTTGGCAGTTAGAGTCTCTAGCCCAACGAGGTATAGAGAACTTTATCCTTTCGTTGGGTTATGGCTCTGAGCAAATTTTGGACGCTATAAGATCCTCTTGGGCTAAGAAGTTAAATATCGAATACGTGGTAGAAAATCAAAGTCTGGGCACTGGTGGCGCAACACAATTTGTGATGTTGGAAGCTGGCTTAAGTGAGGCTTTAGTTGCGAATGGAGATACGTTTTTAGGCGGCCCTCTTGATTCTATGTTTGTGCCTTTGGATCTTCGGGGTGGTGAATTAATGCGTATTGCTAGTGTATTAGTACAAAATCGCAATCGCTTTGGCGGCATTGAGCTTGATCAAGAAAATCATGTGGTTAATTTCTTGGACAGAGGCCAGACTGGTCCTGGACAAATTAATGCGGGTTTATACCGAATTAGTAATCAAGCATTTGCCGATCAGCCGAGCGACGTATTTTCGTTAGAAACTGCTGTGATGTCGCGGTTGGTATTGACCTGTAATTTGCAAGCTCGTCAGCTAGCTGGACCATTTATCGACATTGGCGTACCGGATGATTATTATCTTTTTAAAAATCTCTATCAAAACTATATAAACTAAAAACAGAGAGGAATGGATCTCAAGCGATATCTGGGGTGGAATACAAAATCCGATAGAGTTTGATTGCTATAAATTAATTGACTTGGATAAATAATGAGTGTGATCTATCGTGCTAGAGCGCCCCTAAGACTTGGCCTGGCTGGAGGGGGTACTGATGTTAGTCCATTTAGCGATTCCGAAGGCGGCTTCGTTCTAAATGCGACAATTAATCTTTATGCTCATGCAATGCTAGAGCCTTGCTCTGACGGCAAAATAATATTTGCAGCAGAGGATAGAGAAGAATATTTGGAGTTTAGTCTGATTTCAGCCATACCAGATGCAGAACCTCTGCGATTACATCGAGGAATTTACAATCATATTATTCGCGAATTCAACGGTGGAAAACCACTTTCATTTAAATTAACCACATTTGCTGATGCGCCGGCAGGGTCGGGTTTAGGAACTTCATCTACTATGGTGGTTTGCATAGTGCAAGTCTTTTCTGAGTGGTTGGGACTGGGCCTCGGTGAATACGATATCGCGCATCTAGCTTTTAAAATTGAGCGCGAGGAACTCTCTTTGTCCGGTGGCAAGCAGGATCAATATGCAGCTGCTTTTGGTGGTTTTAACTTTATTGAGTTTGGCCCGGGCTCAGACAGGGTCCTAGTTAATCCCTTGCGTATCAAAGATTGGGTTTGTAATGAACTTGAGGCTTCCACAGTACTTTTTTACACCGGACAGTCTCGTGAATCTGCAAAAATCATAGAGCAGCAAATTGATAGCTCTAAGGAAAAATCTTCATCATCGCTAGCCGCAATGTTTTCCCTTAAGAAGGATGCACTGCTAATGAAAGAGGCGATACTACGCGGTGATTTGTATGGATATGCTCAGATTATGCGCAAGTCTTGGGAGGCTAAGAAGCAGTTGGCTCCTTCCGTTAGTAATGAGGGGCTAGATCTTATTTATGAGGGCGCTATTGAGGCTGGAGCGCTTGCGGGTAAAATTTCTGGAGCTGGTGGAGGAGGATTCTTTATGTTTTTTGTGCCGCCGTATAAGCGATTGGCGCTAATACGTAGGTTGTCAAACAATTCTGGCCAGGTCATTAATTTTAACTTTACGCCTGTTGGCGTACAGAGCTGGTCTTCAACGACAAAGTGACAGCCCGTATTGTTCGGCATTTACATTATGGCGAAAATTTACGCAGTTAGTAGTATTGGGCGAATTATTCTAGAGATAAGTTATTAGAGGGCAGTATATGTTAGTTGACTTAATTGGCGGAAGTGGGTTTATTGGGACCCGATTTGTTAAAAGGTTGAAATCTCGCCCTAAATTTGATGTAAAAATCATTGACAAGGCCCCTAGTAAATCTTTTCCAGATATAGCCTCCCTTGCTGACATAAGATCCCTTGATCAGCTGCGTCAATGTATGTCAAAAAATTCTGTAATTGTGCACTTGGCCGCTGAACATCGAGATGATGTTAGCGAGTTAAAACTTTATGAAGACGTTAATGTCGGTGGCGCAAAAAATATTTGTACGGTAGCAAAGGAAAAAGGGATAAATACAATCATATTTACTAGTTCGGTTGCGGTTTATGGCTTTGCTCCTATTGGCATCGATGAGTCTGGCGCGGTGGCACCTTTTAATGAATATGGTAGAACTAAATATGAAGCAGAGCTTGTTTTTAAAGCTTGGCAAGCTGAGCTTCCCAATGAGCGTGCATTAATCATCATTCGGCCAACGGTTGTATTCGGCGAAAGAAATAGGGGTAATGTCTTTAACTTACTCAGACAAATTGCTTCCGGTAAATTTGTAATGGTTGGTGATGGCTTAAACCGAAAGTCAATGGCCTACGTTGAGAATGTTGCGGCATTCTTGGAGTATTCATTGGACTTCAAACCAGGCGTACACATCTATAACTATATTGATAAGCCTGATTTCACTATGAATACGCTTGTTGCCCATGTAAATAAATTATTAGGTAGGCCCGCTGCTATTAAATTAAGACTTCCATTCTCTTTTGGTCTTTTAATTGGATCCAGTTTTGATGTGGTAGCAAAAATTACTGGTAAAAAATTTCCTATTAGCGCAATTAGAGTTAAAAAGTTTTGCGCAAATTCAGTATATGAGTCCGCTATAGAGTCAACTGGTTTCATTCCGCCCGTTCCTTTGATGGATGCAATTGAAAAGACGGTTCGCTTCGAGTTTATTGAAGACCATAAAAACGAACAGGTTTTTTATTCTGAATAGTGATTTTATAAATTAGTTCTATTTAATTTTTATGCAGATAGGCTTATGCCATGGGATTTCCATTCTCCACGTATCTCATAACCGTATCAGTCTTTGACCATCTCCCGCGCTGCATGATGATTGGCATGCTTGCTCCAGAATTGAGTAAATCTTGAGCTGCGCCTACTCGCATCGAGTGACCACTTATCCCCTTAATCTCCAACTCACTTAATCCAGCTTTTCTTGCAATTCTCTTATAGATTCGATTAATCTGACCAGCTCCAATATTGGCACTGAAATCTAGCGCTCGGTTTAGTCCGCAAAATAACATTTCCTGTCCTTCAGGAAGCTCTTTCACCCACTCCACCAATGCTAGATGGGCTCTTTGACTTAGGTGTAGCCACTTCCCAGTAGAGTCTTGATCAGTCTTGCTTTTTCTCAGGAGAATGGATGATGTTTCAATACCATTCTTAATGTTGAATTTGACATCCTTGACTTGCAGCGAGACTAATTCACTACGTCTGCATAAGGTGTCATAGGCTACTAGCAATAAGGTGCGATCTCGAATACCTCTAATAGAATCATCGGTAGCTAATAATAATTTTTCCAAGGTGTTTGCATTGATGCTGCCCGCCTGGCTAGAGGAGCGCCCCAACTTGCGATGCATCCTGCGCATCTCTAAAGCCACATCTGGATCTTTGGTGGGATCATCAAAACGATTGAGTTTATGTATGGCAGATAGCCCACACAATGCCCTACGAATACTCGCTGAAGATCTGCTGCTTCCAGTTAATTGACTTATATATTGCACGACTAAATTGGGCTCTGCAGGTAAAGCGTTTGCATGTCTGGTATCACAAAAGCGAATGAAATCATTAAAGTCAGCGCGATAAGCGCGAATCGTAGCCGGTGCATAGGCGCCCTCAATTTTTATGATGGTTTCTTGAAGAAGCTTGGTCGCTCGATCTAAGTCTGAGACTGCGATCTCTTTTCCCGAGACTTGGTTGAAATTGCCTACCAGTTCCAACCTTCTTTTGACTGGACTTTTGGGCTCGGATTGTGCAAAATCTTGGTTGATAAGCATATTTTGAACCTCTTTTGTTCAATATTATAAATAATTAGTTCTATAAAGAACTAATATAATTCATTATAGGATATAATTAATTTGATTACAAGTGCTCAAATCCGCGGTGCAAGAGCCTTGCTGGATTGGTCGCGTCAGGTTCTTTCTGATCGTTCCGGTGTTGGAATTTCTGCGTTAATGAGACTAGAGGCTTCCGATGGCATTCCAAGCGGAAATATCAAAACATTTGAAGCTGTACAAAAAACCTTTGAGCAATCCGGCATCGAATTCGTTGGCACCCCCGATGATCGCCCTGGGGTACGACTTAAAAACCCTTCGCCATGAAATCCCCCACAGCCCAAACTTACACGCAGTTAAGTAAGGCTGTTGCTGGTGCCAGGTTTCCTCAAAATACCGCCAAGATTGAGACAATCTTGTCAGCAGCATTTCAGCAAATTGAAGAAAATCTAAAGCGCCCCTATTTTTTGCATAAAGGTTCACGCCCCACACGCGATGGTTTTGGTACAGATTTGCCTAAAGGTCAGCGCGACGAAACCATGCTCCGCAATCTTTTAATTGCGGAGTTATTTCGCTCTTGGCATTTAGCTTTTGAAGAAGTGCCAGCTATTAATAACAAGGATTATCCTGCAACCAAGTTTGTGGCGTTTGCTGAGCAGATTTTTTATTTATTGGGCATTGGAAAAATTGAAGATCACCTCGAAGAGTTCCAGTCTTTTCGGGCTAAAAGCCTGGCGTATTTTGATGTAAATGAGGGTGAAGTAAAAAAGTAGTAGGTTATTTCAAAATAATTCCAAAACATGCTCTATGCCGGGGGGTATGGCGCTCTATATAGGCTCGATTATCTAATCTCCAATTAACTTCTTAAATAGGAGATTAGATATGAGTGATCATATAAAAGGTCAAGCCACAGGACCTAAAACAGTGGATGGTAAGGCAGTATCTTCACAAAATGCGCGCAAGGATTCGATCTTTGTCCAAGGCTATTTACACTGGGAAAATATCGATGAAAAGCAGCAGCAGTTTGGGGCCATGGCCAAGCAGTGGGGCGCAAAAGACCCCAGTCGCCAGATGCTCTTGCGTAGCATTGAGCAATGTCAACTCGGTATGGAGCGCATGATGTTCATTGAGCGCAAGAAAATCGAAGGCCTCATGCAATCGACGACGATTGCATACGAATTTTGTGAGCGCGCTGGCCTTTCTGAAAAAATCGCGCACGCACTACCCGATTGGTTTTTCCTGGAAGACGGTGAGTCAGAAAAGCAGCGTGCAGTAAAAGTGGCTCGCATTTATGATGAGACAGCCGACTTTAAAGCACGCTTTTCTGATCAGCTGGCGGCCAGGGTGAAGGACACCTATCCAGCATTATTTGGATATGTCATGCAAGGCCAAAAAGAGGGCGCCTCATTTTTAATGACTTTGGGCCAGCGCTATAAACAGTCGGCAGTAACGCTGAACCTCGCTACGCTTCTCAATGAGCTCAAAGAAAACTGGGAGTTTCATTTTATTTGGGCCCAAGCACCTGCTCGCTATCAGACAATTATTGATGGGCTACGGGTAGAGCAAATGGAGCAAGCGATTGATATGGATAAGTCGCAGCGTTATGCGACCAACCTGCAAAATCGGATGCTCAAGGGGTTTTCTGCATTGGCGGCGTTAGATCAACATGAGCTGCTGATGAAAAATCAACAGCAGATAGCAGCCCAGTTAGAAAGTGCTGCTAATCCTGTATTGGAGGTGGTCCCTCAAGAGCGCGTGCCTCAAAAGACTGATTCTGGGCAGAAGTCAATGGAGGTAAAGAGAAGTCAGTAGCAAGTAGTAGTAAATCAGTCAGGATGGGTGTTTGGTTGATGCTGACTAAACACCCATTTTGCAAAACGAACTACCCAGCTTTTTGATGTCCTGGCAGGAAAAGAGCCCGCTAATGCCATGTCTATAACTTAAATAAATACATGTATTTTTTGTATGACATGTGATACAATGACAGAATTGGTACTTTAGGAGAAAAATCATGGCTGTTTCAATTCGGCTTGATCCAGAGATTGAGCAAAGATTAGATCAACTAGCTGCACAAACTGGTAGGGCTAAATCGTATTATTTGCGTGAGTTGATCGAGGGTGGGTTGGATGACCTTGAAGATTTCTATTTGGCAGATGCGGTAATGGAGCGGGTGCGCAGAGGCAGCGAAAAACTATTAGATGCTACCCAGGTAAGGAAAGATCTTGGCCTGGATCATTAAGTACACAGAGTCTTCAAGTAAGCAGCTCAAAAAATTAGATAAGCAAACTGCATTACGCGTACTAGATTACATGGATGAGCGCGTTGCGGTATTGAATGACCCACGTTCTTTGGGTAAAAATTTAAAAGGCCCCAAGATAGGTGAATATTGGCGGTACAGAGTGGGCGATATTAGAGTGATCTGCAATATCGTAGACGGACAGATGATGGTCTTAGTGATCGAGATTGGAAATCGTCGTGAAGTTTATAGATGAGTGAACTTACTTAATGCATCACATCATGGAGTGCATCCAAAAATTCCAGGCACTCAAGCAATAGCTTAAAAATATAAAACAAGAAGTGGTAAAAACCGGCTTAGACTATCCGTTCAGGTTGCAAGGTTAGCAGCCATTGACTCGATACAAATGAATAGGGCAGCTACAGCCAATTGGAACCGTTGACCTAATAGACTTAAGCTCGCTAACTCAATGTATCACCCTTTAAAAATTCAGGTATGCAATTTCAGGACATATCTGATAAACTGTTCGTAATGATTAAAAAATCCAAGCCCAAGATCGAATCCCAGTTGGAGAGGGAGACGTTTAAGTTAAAGGCAAATAAGGGCGGCGGAATTTTAAGCTTCGAAGTTTGGGGGTATGTTCAAGATGGTAAGACGATAGTAACAAGATACAACCTGGCTTATATCAATCCACTGATTTGTCAGAAAGATAACGGGCGGGTGTTGGGATTTGATAATGCACATGATTATCACCACAGGCACTATATGGGCAAAGTAGCCCCTGTTGAATTTGAAAGTTATGAGCAAACTCTAGAACAGTTTCAAGAAGAGTGGCAGCACATCGTTAAAGGATTAAAAAAGGTGAAAAAATGACTAAAGTAATTATTCGCACTGATAAGATTGAGAGCTTTTTCGATCGCGCGCGCAAAGCTGCGCAAAAAGCAGATCGTGGTGAATCATTTAAGAAGTCAGCCACTTTCTCATTTGAAGATCCTCAAGAGATGTTCATGGTCCTCTCAGAAGCGCGTAGGCGCCTGATGTTAGAGGTGATGGATGAGCCTAAAACGATTACCCAACTAACGGTCAAGTTGCATCGTGAACGCTCTGCCATTACTAAGGACATTGGACTCTTGGAGAAATTGGGATTGCTTGTTTCGCAAAAGAGATCGAATCCCGGGCATGGAGTTGAGAAACTGGTAAGAACAGTTGCGCCAAAAATAGAGATGATTGCGACTTTAGGCTAATTTCTTCTGAAATGGCTTAGTAATTTGCACTCATGTTTTTATTGATAACTTTGAAAGAAAATTATGGATTGGTTGCAAGTTATAGAGGGTCTAAAGTTAGCCTTAGATTTAACTGATTTAGGAATTAAGGTGAGAGATTACTTCCTTACAAATCAAGTAGAATTTGAGAGTCCTGAGGTGCAGGAAGTCATTCGACATCTTCCTTTTAATGCATCTCCCGATGAGATCATCAGTGCACTAACACCTATATACGAGCAAAAATCTCATTTGCATTTTAAGGCTGGCGATAACAACGGAGGCGACTTGTATATTCATAATGCTCAGGTTGAAGCTGGTACAGGACATGGCATTCGCGTTAGTGGGGGTGATGGTGGTCCATTAGGAAGAGGTGGGAATACAGTTGTATCCAACTCTACCTTTACTGGTGGTAAGAAAGAATAGTTAAGAAACTTATTTAGGCCCGCTATGCGTAACTATCGAGCACCAATTTCAGCTTACAGATGCATCCAGCTTGGGGTCTTAAATCGCACAATTTTGGAATAGAGCCAAACATAGCCAATGGCAAAAAACGCACACGCTCCTATCAAGATTGGGGTAGATTGCCACCACAATAATGCTGGTGCAATGGAGAGCCCAGCCAGAATCCATAAATAAGGCGCGGTTCTGGCATTGGCTGAGAGGGCGCTATCAAAATACCGGGCTTGCAAAATTCTGCGGAAGATCAGGGTGTGAAAGTGAATCCCATCGGGCTCTCCTGGATTTGAATTTTGATGAATTCTTCTTCGGTAGATCGTAAAGAGAGTCTCCATGATGGGATAGCCATTAATGAGCAAAGCAAACCAGGGCGATACTTCTGGATGTGCAAAGCATAGCCAAATACTGAGCGCTCCGATCCAAAATCCAATTAAATAGGCGCCACCATCACCGAGGAAGATGAGGCCTTGTGGATAATTCCAGATAAAAAATCCTAGAATGGCTCCAGCCATGATTAGGCTTAGAAAAATAATAGTGATATCACCTAAGAGATAGGCAACATAGGCCAGGGCTAGAAGGGTGATGATGCCAACCATGCTCGATAGCCCGTTAAAACCATCAATGATGTTGTACGCATTTGCAAGCCCTGTGATGGCAAAAATCGTCAGCAGCGTTCCAAAAAATGGAATTGTAAAAAGCAAATCAAAAAATGGAATATCTAATAAAGTAATTTGTGGGCCTAATGCATAAATAAAGCAGGCAGCAGATGCGGCAGTAAAAAATAAGCGCTGTCTTACACTAATTTTCTTGGTCAGATCTTCAGTCAAACCAATGGCAAAAGTCGGGATGGCACAAATCAAGAGGATGATTCCTTGATGACCAGAGCCAAGACTGATTGTCTTAGTAAAGACTGCGGCAAATAGTCCGCAAGCAATACTAATGCCGCCGATTCTGGGTACTGCTACTTTATGAAACTTCTGGGGACCTGAGAGATTCGAGTCAGCAGAAATGTGCTGGTGTAGATGCTTAAAGCGAATAATGAATTGCGTTGCAAAAAATGAAGTGAGAAAGGCAGCTATTAATCCAAGCATGAGGTAATTATAGTATTTTAAAGTAGTGTTTTATGAATTTATGGCTACTTTGTTGATTTTGGGTCGCCAGATTAAGGCACTAAACTTAAAAACAAGTACTCGCAGAAAATAATCAGGTGCACTACCCCTTGCAAAAGAGTCGTTCTGCCAATGGCTAGGGTGAGCGCTCCAATAAAGAGGGACAGGTACATCAAGGTCATATTCAGGCCGCTAATCCCCAGACTTAAGGGCAGATCAAAGAAGATCGCAATAGCCGCTACCGCCGGAATGGTTAAGCCAATACTGGCTAGCGCTGACCCTAGCGCCAAATTCAAACTGCTTTGTAAGCGATTGGCTTTGGCTGCGCGCAGAGCCGCAAAACTCTCTGGCAATAAAACCAGCATTGCAATCGCGATACCGACAACTGCTTTAGGCGCTCCTGCGGCGCTGACAGCCGATTCAATAGTGGGACTGAGTAATTTGGCTAATGCGACCACAGCAATGAGTGAGAGAAATAAGAGTATCCCGCTGGCCGCAGTCTTAAGATTACCGGGCTTTTGCGCATGAATATTGCGATCGACTTTTCGATCTGGTATCTTTGGCAGATAGTAGTCACGGTGCGATACGGTTTGGAAAAATAAAAACGCGGTATACAGCGCTAGCGTAGCAATGCCTGCAAAGGCCAATTGGCTGGTAGTAAAAGTGGGGCCTGGCGCACTGACAGAGACTACGGGTATTACCAAGATAAAAGTAGCTAGAGCAGTCAGCACTGCCAGCATAGAGTTGGTGCCTTCATTGCGAAAGCTCAATTCATAATGGCTTAAGCCTCCGATAAATATACATAGGCCAATCACACCATTCATAATGATCATGATGGTAGCAAACACTGCATCTCTGGCGATCACTTCTGAGCCATCGTGACCAGCAATCATTAAAGAAACAATTAATGAAGTCTCAATAACGGTGATACAGAGTGCGAGAATTAAGGTGCCAAAGGGTTCACCCGTTTTATGAGCCACTACCTCGGCATGATGCACGGCACCGAGTACTGCGCCAATTAAAGCAATGCCAAGAAAGAGGATGAACCAGGTTTGACTCAAAAGATTGGCCATGTGCGCGCTTTTTAGTGTTTAGGGTTAAGCTTGTGTCACTTTAGAGAATTATCTTGAAAATACAATATATATGAAAGCCATCATCCTCTTTGGCCACGGTGCCCGCGATATTCGGTGGCGTGAACCCTTTGATCGCCTAGCTAGCCTATGGAAGGGGCAGCATCCTGCCACTCCAGTAGCGCTCGCATTTTTGGAGATGATGGAGCCATCCTTATCGCAAGCCATTGCAACATTAAGTGCTCGGGGAGCTACCCAAATTGTGGTGGTGCCAGTGTTCTTTGGGCAAGGTGGTCACCTGCGTAATGACTTTCCAGTCTTGCTAGAAGAATGTCGCAATCAATACCCGCAAGTATCTTTAAGCGCGACGCCTGCTGTTGGGGAAGATGAGGCTGTTTTGCAAGCCATCGTCGACTTTGGAGCTAGGGCTCTTTAGATCATTTTGATTTGTCTGCAGCGCTTGGCCAATCAAAATGAGTGCCGGCGAGCTGGGATCAAACCAGTGATCGGCTTTTCCTTGGGCTAGTGCAAGTAGATTACTTTCCCAATGGCGCTCTTTGCTGGTTGATACTGCTTCCAAAATATGGACTGGCGTATCCCGCTGGTGATTAGGGCTCGATTCAAGCAATTGCTGGGCAATTTGGGCGGCATCTTTGCGCCCCATGTAATAGACCAAGGTATCAGCGCTTGGATTTTGAATCGGCTGCTCTTGATTGATCTTGCCATCTTCACTAGCTTGTGCCAGAGTCACAAAAGCCACGCTTCTGGCAACGCCCCTTAATGTGAGCGATTTTTGTAGGCTGGCTGCGCCTGCCAGAGCTGCGGTAATACCAGGCACGATCTCAAAGGGGATGCCCGCATGAGATAGCGCAGTGATTTCTTCATCGGCCCTGCCAAAGAGCATGGGGTCGCCGCCTTTAAGGCGAACAATCGTTTGATACTTTTGTGCAGCGTCCACTAAGCGCTTGTTAATAAATTCTTGAGCGGATGATAATTTACCGCAGCGTTTACCAACAGCTACTTTAATAGCTTGAGGGCACAGTTCTAACATAGCCGGATCAATGAGCGCATCATGAAACACCATATCAGCCTTAGCTAAAAGCTTAGCCCCTCTGACAGTAATCAGATCAGCTGCGCCAGGACCAGCGCCAACCAGATAAACGGTTCCCAATGCAGACATCCTTAAACAGCCTCAGTTAGCTGATTGCTAAGTTGACTCCTACAGTCACGCCAGCTGTTCTGAGTCCTTACGCTAAAGAGATCAAATTGCTTGAGCGCAACATCGGTATTTTGATCGGCGCGCAATGCAAAGCTATCAAAGCCAGAGCGTGCGCCTAAAATGAGTTGATCAATTAGCACATCCCCAATCGCGCGGATTTCTCCTGTCCAATGAAAACGTTCACGCAAGAGCGCAGCAGTACTAAAACTTCTGCCATCCCGAAAGACCGGAAAGTCTGCTCCAACTAAAGGCCAGATAGATTTTCCAGCTTCAATCACGTCAAGGTGTTTGAGAATATCGTCATCTGCCGCAAACCATACCCCAATTGTTTTTTCTTGAATCCGTTTGGCTAATTCAGAGGTGGAATCTTTTACCTGAGCTTGACCATGCATTAGCCACCAGCTAAAAGGCACTAAAACTTTTTGCTTTGGATTCAGATTGCTTAGCTCTGTTTCATCGCCATGCCAAACTTGCCATTCATTGGTAATGATGGCAGGTTTCCCACCTTTGGGGTAGCTCAGCACACGATTGGTTTGGCTCACGTGTTCACTCATGCCGTTGCTCCTGCAGCAGAGCTCTCTTTAGACCGATTTAAATAAGCCGCTTCTTTAAATGGCGTTACGCCAAGCCGGCGATAGGTCTCAATGAAGGGCTCATCGGCAGTACGGTGCTTCACAAAGGTATCAATGATGTCAGCCATCACATCAGGGATTTGCTCGGCACCAAAAGAAGGGCCAATCACTTTTCCGATAGCAGCATGATTACCCTGCTCGCCACCTAAAGTAATCTGATACCACTCCTGCCCATCTTTATCGACACCCAGTACGCCAATATTGCCAACGTGATGGTGACCACACGAATTAATACAACCCGAGATATTGAGTGAGATTTCGCCTAGATCGTGCAAATAATCCAGATCATCAAAGCGCTCCTGTATCGCCTTAGCAATGGGCAGTGACTTGGCATTGGCTAGTGAGCAAAAGTCACCACCAGGGCAAGCAATGATGTCAGTCAGTAATCCAATATTGGGCAGCACTACATTTTGTGCTTTAGCCTTGTGCCACAGCTCAAGTAGCCTAGCTTGCTCAACATCAGCGAGCACCAAGTTTTGCTCGTGCGTGACGCGCAGTTCACTAAAACTGTATTGATCGGCCAAATCAGCAATCGCGAGCATTTGTTCCGTGGTGGCATCTCCCGGTGCTACAGAGCCATGGGGCTTTAAAGAGAAAATCACACTGGCGTAACCCGGCACCTGATGGGCTTTGACGTTGCGCTCTAACCATCTTGCAAAAGCGGCTCTTTCATTCTCAAGAGCACTTTGGACGAGATCTTCTGTACTAATTTGTTCTGCAGTTTTGTAAGCAGGCTTGGTAAAGTGCTTAGCAACCCGATCCCATTCCGATTGCTGGAAATTGTCATCCCCGTCTTTAATGCTTGCCCATTCACCTTCAACTTGGCGAGCAAATTCTTCTGGGCCTAGGGCTTTAACCAAGATCTTGATACGGGCTTTGTAGATATTGTCCCGGCGTCCAAAACGGTTATAGACGCGCAGTAGGGCCGTTAAATAACTCGGGAGGACATTCCAGGGCAAGCTCTCTTTAATGAGTGAGCCTAGGATCGGAGTGCGACCCATGCCACCGCCAGCATAGATGTCTGCAATAAGTTCGCCGTTGGTATTTTTCTTGAGAGAAATACCCACATCGTGACACAAGAGGATCGTACGATCCTCTTTGGCACCACAAACAGCAAACTTAAACTTGCGCGGCAGAAAAGCAAATTCAGGATGCAGGGTTGACCATTGACGCAGTAATTCACAAACGGGGCGAGGATCGACGTATTCATCAGCAGCAACACCAGCAAAAGCATCGCTTGTAATGTTACGAATACAGTTACCCGACGTTTGAATCGCGTGCATTTGTACTTTGGCTAGGTCTGCCAAAATCGCTGGAGTCTCTTCTAGTTTGATCCAGTTAAATTGAATGTTCTGGCGGGTCGTGAAATGCCCATAGCCGCGGTCATATTTTTCAGAGATGTTGGCGAGGGTGCGCAACTGTTCGCTACTTAACAGCCCATAAGGGATGGCTACACGCAGCATATAGGCATGGCGCTGGTGATACAGACCGTTTTGTAGACGTAGCGGCCGAAACTCTTCTTCGGGCAAAGAGCCATCGATACGACGCTGTACTTGGTCTTTAAATTGGGTAACCCGCTCATTGACCAAGGTCTGGTCGATATAGTCGTATTTATACATAGGGACTGATTTTCAGGGATTTTTGATATTTCTTCAAATAATCATAAATTCAGGTGTTATACCTATATTGGTATAAAGCGACTTAGGCGCTAAATTTCTTTTGGCGCTAAAAGGTAAAAAAATAACAAAAGTTCTATTTGACAGATTCTGTTATGCAGAATATCATAACGCATGATCCATTCATTCTTATGCGGCCTAACAAAGGACTTATTTGATAGCAAGCCAAGCAAGAAGTTCGGAAATATTGAGAGGGCGGCAAGACGCAAGTTATTGCAATTGCATGCTGCTACAGCCATATCAGACTTACGAACTCCGCCGGGGAATATGTTGGAATTGTTGATTGGAAATCGAAGGGGGCAGTACAGCATTCGAATTAATCATCAATGGCGTATATGTTTTGTATGGAGGGAAGATGGAGCACACAATGTAGAGATTGTGGATTACCACTGAGGATATGATGACAACGAAATTACTTGATGAAATTCATCCTGGCGAAATTTTGCTAGAAGACTTTATGAAGCCAATGGGTATTACTTCCCGTCAGCTAGCGGCCGATATTGATGTCTCGCCAAGTCGAATTAGCGAAATCATCCATGGCACTCGCCCCATTACTGCTGATACAGCATTGCGCTTAGGCTTATTTTTTTCAATGGAGCCCCGCTTTTGGTTGAACTTGCAGTCTGAGTACGACATGCGAATGGCTAAGAGAAATCTACAAGAAGAAATAGAACCCAGAATTCGGGTATTTCGAATTGCTGCTTAATGAATCGACATACTTAATTTGATGCTATTAAATGAATTAAAGGGTGATCCATGGAATTTTTGCCAACTAAATTAACCGCCACTCTCGCAGAGCTAAGAGAGCCTGATAAGTTAATAGCTAAGGCAGGCAATCAGCCCATAGCAATACTTGATCGCAACGTAATACTTGGCTATTTTGTCCCTAAAAGTGCTGTGGAGGACAAGACACTATTGACTGCTAGCGATGATCAGATCAACGCCTTTCTTGAGAGCAAACTACCTCAGATTAGTCACGTGATAAATGACTTGAAAGATCGGTAATCGATGTCCCAATTTGCTACTTAGAATTTAGAGTGCTTCTGGAGGTGATTGGCGTCTGCAAGCTATCAAGTCAGTATTTTGACTTATTGACCATGTTGGTATTGCCTATACAAATTGGCAATCGCTGCAAAGCCTAGGACCACAATCAACACGGCTACTAAATAGTCCTGAGTAAGGTATTGAAAAACCAGCCCTTGGTAAACCAAGATACTGGCCACTACGAAGGCAGTAAGGCAGCCCAAAACCACAATGGCAAAGTTCGCAATAAAGGCCCCAAGCGTGATGGCCACAAAGACCAAAATCAGATCAGAGACGAGTTGATCGGCGTTGATAAAAACACTTTGCGTAAAAGCGGGGTAAGCGTTCTTACCCATCACGATGAATAAAAGGATGCTGGCTAGCACCGCAAAGTTCAATTTGGACTTGAGAAGAACGGCTTTCACGTTTAGTTCTTATTTAAGCTTGATTGCTAAATACCAAGCTCATACCTAGCCAAAGCACGATGAGCGCGACTAAAGCAGTCAACCCAATTTTTTTTAGAAAGTATTCCAAACTATCCATATAAGCTTCATCGTTTCCGCCAAAGTACTGATCAAAGCGCTTCCAAACCAGACGGCCTGCCAGGATGGGTAGCAAAATGGCCACAATGCCAAAGACGATGGTAAGGGTGTTATCCATATTCAATAGTGCTTTCTCAACAATGAACGGTAAGCATACTGTTTTTCTTAGACACTAAGTGGGAAGAGCCTTAAATACTCGTCAATAGCTAGCGCAAACCCAATTTCAGGGCAATGCCATCTTTTATTGATACAGTTGGGCATGGAAATACTTCATATTAAAACTTTAAGGGGGAATTGAGCATGAGTAATACAACAACCGGTTTATCAATGGATCAGATTGCAGCGATGCGCACACAGGTCCTAGGCGCTGTTGCTAAAGCACCTGGCATGCTAATTGCCTTAGGCATTTTGTTTATTGCGCTGGGCATGATTGGTGTGGCTGGTCAAGTGATGTTCTCTTTTGTCACGATTAATGTATTGGGCGCCTTTTTAATTATTGGCGGCGTTTTGCAAGCCATTCATGCATTTCAATCGAGCGGTTGGAAAAGCGTTGGAATTCAGATCATATTTGCCATTTTGTATATCGTTGCGGGTCTTTACACTTGGCTCTTTCCAATCCCAGCGCTTGAAGTCATTACCTTGTGGCTAGCAGCGATTTTCTTTATCACCGGTTTTCTACGCTTGATCGCCGCCTTTCATCACCGTCCTTTTGGTCAGTGGTTCTGGTTGGTTCTGTCTGCCATCATTTCCATCTTGATGGGCGTATTGATCATGAATAGCTTCCCCGCTTCGAGTTTCTGGTTGCCTGGTTTGCTGATCGCCATTGAATTGCTCTTGCAGGGCTGGACCTTACTCTTTATCGGTATTGCAGCCAAGTCCCACACAGCAAGCTAATGTATTGCCGAGGAATTTCTTGCTTAGTATTACAGTATCGATATGAAGAAAACAGATCTATATAAGAATCTTGGTTTGGCGGTCTCCCATCGCATGAAAAATGCGAGCAAGGTTGCCAAACCTGCAGCAAATGAAAAAGCCAAGACCAAAAAAGAGCTCGCCAGCAGCAATCCACTGCTGAGCTCTTTGCTGGGCAAGGCCAAATCAAAGTAGTTGTATCAAAGTAGTGCGGATTCGCCTCTTGGGCCTTACTAACTAGGCTATGATCTCGGTCTTCTGAGTTATTCATGAGACGGCACTTTTCTTGCAGACTAAAACCCACTTTCTGCTGGTTGATTTTTTAAAGACCTTTGCAGCCCTGACAATCATTCTTCACCATCTGTCTAGTTACGGACAGATTGCAGAAGATGCGCGCACTGTTTTGCCCAATCTCATGGCATGGCTCTTTAACTATGGCCGTTATGCAGTGCAGATCTTTTTGGTGATAGGTGGCTATCTAGCAGCGCAATCACTGCTTAAGCAAGAGAAGTTGCGCACTGTTCACGCAGTTCTCAAAGTCATTATCAATCGCTATCTGCGTTTGTTTGCACCTTATGTCATTGCTTTATTACTGACGATTGCTTGCGCATGGGTGGCGCGCTTTTGGGTCAAGGATGAGTTTGTCGGTCAGTCAGAAACACTGGCTCAATTTTTATCGCACCTTTTCTTCTTGCAAGGCATTCTGGGCCTTGATTCAATTTCTGCTGGGGTTTGGTATGTCGCGATTGATTGGCAGCTTTATGCCATTCTCGCTTTGATGTTAGGTATGTTCCCCGGCTTTCGTTCGCTGATTTGGATGCTGGCGATTTTCTGCGTTGCATCCCTGTTGTACTTCAATCGTCTTGGCACCTATGAGAACTACTTTATTTATTTCATGGGCCCGTATGGTTTAGGCATATTGGCTCAGTTATCTAAAAACGATACCGATCCCAAGGTCAACCGTTTAGCCAGAATCTTTTTAGGCATTGTGACGGCAGTGATTGTGCTTTCCAGTTTTCAGCAAATTTGGATGCGCAATATTCTGGCTTTAGTAGTGTCTTTAGCCTTGATTATTTGGGGTGATCGCGCCTACCAAGATCACAAGCATATGAAATACCATAAGCTCGTCAATGCGATTTTATGGAGTAGTCGCCGATCCTACTGTGCCTTCTTGCTGCATTTCTCATTCATCTTATTGGCCAATACTCTCTATATTGCTTGGGGTATGGATCAGCGTCACGATGGAATGATGGCCATCGCCCTCATGTTGATTTCGGTATTTATGAGTTGGCTTGCTGCTAATTACTTGTATCGCTGGGTGGAAGTACCATCACGCACTTTGAAGCTGAGCTAGAAGACTAAAGCCCTAAGTCTTTGAGAGCCTGAAAGATCTCGCGATAGGATTTCGGGGGTTTATTAGATTCACGCTCTTTTCTGGCATTACGAATCAGCGTGCGCATATTCTGAATATCCATGTCTGGAAACTGCTCAATCAATTTGGTGAGCGCATTGTCATCAGCGAGAAGTCGATCGCGATAGTTTTCGAGCAGATGCAGCTTTGCGGTCTCGGCTTTACTGACTCCTTGAATCGCATCTAAGCGTTTTTGAATCGCCTCGAGTTCAGCTTCATCCAAAAAGCGCATGAGTTTGCCAAGGTATTGCTTATGACGGCGAATCCCTTCAAAGCTCTTGATCTTGGGTGTCTCGGCAATGGCATCTTTGATAGCCTCATCCATCGGGATCGATTGCAAAGCATCGCTACTGAGGGCTGCCAACACCTCGGCGAGCTTCTGACGCTCAGTCATTTGGCGCTTGAGCTCAGACTTACTAGGTCCGTCGTCAGGATCCTCTAGTTTGGGGGTGCGATTCTTTTCATTAACGTGCATGTGTGTATTTTAAGCCTTACTTCAGCCTCATTTTCAGCTTACGCAGATCAGGGCTTGCAAAAAGTTGACTTCGTCCAATAGTGCTTTTGGGCTTTAGCTTGCCAGACTGAACATATCGACGAAAGGTGGGCATTGATACTTCGAGATATTGCGCTGCTTCATCCGCCGTGAACGAAGTGCTTTTTAAGTGACCAAATACTTCTTCGTGTGAGAAGTCAGCTTTTTGGAAGGCATTGGTTGCAATGAGTGCAAAAAATTTAACGCGCTCCTTGGTAGGCATTTGCTGCACTTGGTCAAAAATATCCTCAGCGCTTAATAGCATGCTCATTTACATTCTCTTTTGTCATATGTGTATTAATGATGCGAATCTTTTTCTTTGCGAATAAATCGCTTTAACTCAATGTAAAAATTTTCATGATTTCCCACCTTATAAAAATCAATCCAAACTATGTCGATGGCTTCTGTTTTTCTGCTATGGCGATAGGCTATCAAATATTCCTGACGATTAAAGTAAAACTTATGTATTAAAAAATCTTTTAAATCCCCTGACTTTTGCACGCCAAGTGCTGGCGCCCTACAAATTTCATAAACCTGATCTTCTATGGCCAATTGAAGCGCTTTACTGGCTTTCTTTATAAATTGTGCAAAAGGCCGTTTGTAATGTATTTCCATGATCTTATATTAGATCATTAGTGATTGTATATCAAATCAACAAAAATACCAGGTCATACCCATATTTTCATGATGGTGAATAATAGAGAAATATAAAAAATCATTTCTATGAATCAAGCCAATTCCTACGACTACATCATCATCGGCGCCGGTAGCGCTGGCTGCATGCTGGCCAATCGCTTGAGCCAAGAGCCCCAAAAGCGGGTTCTTTTGATTGAGGCTGGCAAAAAAGACAACTATGTGTGGATTCATATTCCGGTGGGATATCTGTATTGCATAGATAACCCCAGGGCTGATTGGCGTTTTCGTACTAGCAAGGAAGCAGGGTTGAATGGCCGCTCGCTTTTATATCCTCGCGGCAAAGTTTTAGGGGGTTGCTCTTCCATTAACGGCATGATCTATATGCGTGGTCAAGCTGCAGACTATCAGTCTTGGGTTGAGGCTACTGGTGATGCATCATGGTCTTGGGATGAGGCACTGCGTCGCTATAAATCCTTTGAGGACTATCACGGCCCAGCCAATCAATGGCATGGCAAAGGTGGTGAGTGGACGGTTTCGCGTCAGCGTTTACGTTGGCCCATTATGGATATTTTCAAAGCAGCCGCAGTTCAGGCCGGCATTCCGGCATCAGATGACTTTAATCGGGGTGACAACTTTGGCGTGGGCTACTTTGATGTCAGCCAGCGTAAAGGTTGGCGTCTGAATACTGCCAAGGCATTTTTAAAAGATGCGCAGCAACGTCCTAACCTGACCGTCGTCACTGAGGCGATAGTCAGTAAGCTGATCATTGACCCCATTACTAAAAATTGCCTTGGTGTTGAATATATTCAGGGCGGTCATACTCAACAGGCCCATTGTGCGATAGAGCGGGGTGGCGAAGTCTTGCTGTCTGCCGGTGCGATTGGTAGCGTACAAATTTTAGAGCGCTCTGGCATTGGCAGCGCTGAGCGTTTAAGTCCATTGGGCGTTCCGGTAATGAGTGATCTGCCCGGCGTCGGTGAGAATCTACAAGATCACTTGCAGTTAAGAATGGTCTACAAAGTTAACGGGATTGCGACCCTGAATACCAAAGTGCACTCTTGGTTTGGCAAGATCATGATCGGTCTAGAGTATCTCTTCAAACGTTCAGGTCCGATGTCAATGGCGCCATCTCAGCTGGGCGCCTTTGCCTACAGCTCACCAGCACAAGAGCGGGCAAATGTGGAATATCACGTTCAACCTTTATCGCTGGAAAAGTTTGGCGATCAATTGCATCGCTTTAATGCGTTTACAGCGAGTGTCTGTAATTTACGTCCGACCTCACGAGGCAGTGTGCATATCAACACATTAGACGTTAATGCGCCACCGGTGATTAGTCCTAACTACTTATCGACTGATGAAGATCGCCAAATTGCAGCAGAGTCTTTGCGTCTCACAAGAAAGATTGTACAAAGCCCCGCTTTAGCGCCTTACTCACCAGAAGAGTACAAGCCTGGTATGCAATATCAAACTGATGCTGATCTAGTGAAAGCCGCAGGAGATATTGGTACGACGATTTTTCATCCAGTGGGCACTTGTAAGATGGGGTGCACTGATGATTCGATGGCAGTCTTGGATTCAGAATTGCGTGTTAGAGGAATTCATCACTTGCGGGTGGTTGATGCCTCTGCCATGCCGACCATTACCTCTGGAAATACTGCGGCGCCCACCATGATGATTGCGCAGCGTGCGGTCGAGTTGATTGCTGGTAAGCAAAGTTAAGAGCGGTTACTTAAAACTTTTGTCAAACACCAAAACAACTACCCTGCCATTTACCCACTTATTGGTGGCCTTGGCGATCGTCGCGATTTGGGGTACCAATTTCGTGATCATGAAATATTGCTTGGCAGTTTTGCCACCATTTCTGTTTGCTGCGCTGCGCTACACCTTTGCTTTCCTGCCGATGGCCTTATTCATTCCCAGGCCTAAAGTCCCGCTCTGGAATCTAGCGCTCTATGGATTATTCATTGGAGTAGGGCAGTTCGGGGTGGTGTATTACGCAGTCAATAGCCAAATCTCGCCAGGCTTAGCATCTCTGGTCATTCAGGTGCAAGTCTTCTTTACGATCGGCTTTGCGATGCTTCTGACAAAAGAACGTTTGCGTCGCTATCAAATGTTCGCACTATTGTTGGCCATTCTTGGCTTACTGCTGATTGCATTGCATACCGATGCGACCACCACCTTACTGGGCTTAGCCCTCATGATATTCGCTGGTTTTTCTTGGGGTGCGGCCAATACCGTGGGTCGCTACGCAGGTATTAGCAATCCAGCTCAATTATTTGCTTATGTAGTGTGGGCCAGCGCATTTTCTGTTCCTCCCTTACTGCTGATATCGGCTGTCTTTGAGGGTGGAGTGGAGCACTTGACCCTCGTTCTAGAGCAAGCGCCACTCGGGGTCTGGTTAGGGGTCTTCTGGCAATCCTGGGCAAACACTCTATTTGGCTATGCAGCCTGGGCTTGGCTCCTCTCAAAACACCCAGCTGCAGTTGTAGCTCCGATGCCTCTCTTAGTACCCATCTTTGGAATGGGGGCTTCTGCGATCTATTTGGGGGAAGGCCTGCCAGCCTGGAAGTTATTTGCCGCTGGCTTGGTCATGGTGGGGCTTTTGATTAATGTGTCTTGGTCAAGACTAAAAGAACGCTTTGCTAGGGTGATTTAAATACTTGTCAGAACCTGATGAAAACCCCTATAGAAAGCCCTTTTTATGGGTTTGCAAACCCTGTAAGATGAATATTCGATTCAGTTTCACTAAAAAAGATTTTTTAATTTAAAGCTTTATTCACGGAGACATCATGAAAATTCGTCGTCACATTTTTGCAATTACTACCGCTGCAATGTTATCTGCCGGCGCACACGCTGCTGATATCAAAATTGCTGTGCAAGGCCCCTTTACTGGCGGCTCCTCTTCAATGGGCGTGAGCATGCGCGATGGGGTTCGCTTGGCTGCCAAAGAAATTAATGCCGCTGGCGGTATTAATGGCAACAAGATCGTGCTGATTGAGCGTGATGATGAAGCGAAAAATGAGCGTGGTGTACAAATCGCTCAAGAGATGATTAATAACGAGAAAGTGGTTGTAGCCTTGGGTTACGCTAACACTGGCGTTGCTTTGGCATCCACCCGTTTTTACCAAGATGCCAAGATTCCAGTGATTGACAATATTGCCACTGGATCATTGGTTACTCGTCAGTTCCCTAATGCACCTGAGAACTATGTCTTCCGTATTGCGGCTCCCGATAACATCCAGGCTCCAATGATTGCTAAAGAAGCAGTTGAGAAGCGTGGCTTGAAAAAAGTGGCGATTTTGGCTGACTCCACCAACTATGGTCAATTGGGTCGTGAAGACTTAGAGAAGGCCCTGAAGGTTTACGGCGTTACACCCGTTGCTGAAGAGAAATTTAACTTGGGCGATGTCGATATGACTTCCCAGTTACTTAAAGCGAAAAATGCAGGCGCTGAAGTGGTATTGACTTATGCAATCGGGCCTGAGTTGGCGCAAATTGCCAACGGTATGGCTAAGCTGGGCTGGAAGAAGCCTATCATCGGAAGCTGGACTTTATCGATGGCTAGCTTTATTGATACCGCAGGCAAGAATGGTGACGGCGCAGTGATGCCTGAGACTTTTATTCAGCAACCAGCCAATACGCCAAAACGTAAAGCATTTGTGGATAACTATCTGAAGGATTTCAAACCTAAAAATGGCATCATCGCTTCTCCAGTATCTGCAGCCCAAGGTTACGACTCCGTTTACGTCTTAGCTGCTGCGATCAAGCAGGCTAACAGCACAGAAGGGCCAAAGATCTTGGCAGCGCTGCAAGATTTGAAGACCCCAGTTGAGGGCGTTGTAATGACCTATAACAAGCCATTTAGCGCTACTGATCACGAGGCTATTAAGGCCAAGGATGTCGTGATGGGCGTGGTTGAAAGCGGCCGCGTTCAGTATTTGAATGCTGATGACGCTACAGCCAAGAAGAAGTAAGACAGTCCTGGGGCAGCGCTTTTTCTGCGCCGCACCATGAGCTTGACCAAAACGCCGCCCTCCAGCGGCGTTTTGCTTACAATGACGGATTCGACAATTAACCCTTTTTCGGTACTTTTAGGCTAATCACAATGGACATGCTTGCTCAAATCCTCTCAAGCGGTATAGCAGTGGGGATGATTTACGCGGTTATCGCGTTCGGTTTCCAGCTTACCTTTGCCACTTCTGGCACCTTGAACTTCGGTCAAGGTGAGGCCTTAATGTTGGGTGCCTTAGTGGGTCTGACTTGCGTAGACACCTTAGGCATGAACTACTGGGCCATGATTCCGGTGGTTTGTCTATTTGGTATGTTGCAGGGTAGCTTTGTGGAATTGATTGGTGTGCGTCCAGCCATCAAGATTAAGTCTGAGTTTGGTTGGATCATGTCCACGATTGCCCTTGGCATTATTTTTAAGAACGTTGCAGAAAACGTTTGGGGTCGTGATGCTTTGCCATTTCCACCGCCTTTGCCAATGGAGCCAATGACCTTCTTGGGCGCGAATATTTTGCCAATGGAAATCTTGGTGGTGGTAGGTGCTTTAGTGATGATGTTGTTGGTGGAGTTTTTCAACCGTAAAACGATTTACGGTAAAGCGGTGGTTGCAACCGCGAATGATCGCGATGCGGCTGGCCTGATGGGCATCAATACCAGCATGGTGATTACTTTTTCTTATGCACTCTCATCATTGACCGCTGCATTTGCAGGTGTATTGATTGCACCCTTGACTTTAACTGGCGCGACCATGGGCGGTGCCTTGGGTCTCAAAGCTTTTGCAGTCGCGATCATCGGCGGCCTCTCAAGCGGGATGGGGATTATCGTCGGTGGTTTGATTTTGGGAATCGTAGAAACCGCAACGGGTTTCTATTTCTCGACGGGTTACAAAGATGTACCAGGCTTAATCTTATTGTTGCTGGTACTCGCATACAAACCCTCTGGCCTCTTCGGCAAATCTGCGATTAAGAAAGTTTAATGATGAAATTGAAGTCCCACCTTCCTCTATTAGCTGCCATAGTTGGCTTAATTGGTTTGCCGCTATTTGTTGAGAATCCGTACTACATTCACTTGGCTGAAACGATCCTGATCTACACCATTTTGTTATTCGGTTTAGACATCGTGGTTGGATATGTTGGCCAAGTTTCCCTGGGTCATGCTGGTCTCTTCGGTATTGGTTCATACACCGCAGGCATCTTGTTCTTTCATCTAGGCTGGCCAGTCTTGGCAACTATTCCCGCTTCGATTATTGTGACCGCGATCTTTGGCGGTATTCTGGCCTTGCCAGCGCTCAAAGTCATTGGGCCTTATTTGGCGATGGTGACCTTGGCATTTGGCACAATTGCCCAGATTTTGATTAATGAGATGAGCTGGTTAACAGAAGGTCCATTGGGTATCAAGTTAACGCTCCCAGAATTGATGGGCGCCCCCATGACTGCGGCTGAATATTTCTGGATGGTCGCAGCAATCATGATCGTGGCCTTGATTGTGGTCGATCGTTTTGTGAAGTCCCAAATGGGTCGCGCCTTTGAAGCCTTGCGTGATAGTCCTGTGGCCTGTGACTGTATGGGTGTCTCGGTATATCGCTTTAAGGTGATCGCCTTTGTGATTAGTGCTGGCTTTGCTGGCTTGGCAGGTTGCTTGTATGCCTATTCAGAGCAATATATTTCTCCAAACACCTATAACAATGAATTAGCCGTTCTCTTCTTGTTGGCCATCATCATGGGCGGACGTAAATCCCGTCTTGGCGCAGCGATTGGTGCAGCCATCATTGTCTTGTTACCAAAATTACTCGACGACATTAACCTGTTCCGCATCGTTGCATCGATTATTGCGATTGTTGTTACGCTTGGTGCAGTGCTTGCATTGTCTAAAAAGATTACGACGCCTAAACGCGTTGCAATCCCTGTAGCGGGTGTAGTCGGTTTGGCAGCCTTCTCATTCTGGCTTAACAGCATCGCTGATTGGCGCTTGAGTATTTTTGGCTTCATGATTTTGTTGGTGGTGTATTACCTGCAAAACGGTATCGTTGGTTTTGCTAAGACCTTCTACTTAGCGATTACCGGTAAAACTAAAACGACAGTTGGTGAAGCTACTGCTGAAAATACCGACTCTTCAGTCGACTTCATTAGCGCAGTCGGTAATAAAAATACTGGCGCTGAGTTATTAAAGGTCGAGTCTGTCTTGATGCAATTTGGTGGACTTAAGGCGCTGAACAACGTAGATCTCAGCATCAAGCGTGGCACCATTCATGGTCTGATTGGACCTAACGGCTCTGGTAAGAGCACGATGATGAACGTACTCACGGGTATTTATATCCCTACCGCCGGTAATGTGCTGTATGCCGATGAGAGCGTAGTGGGTAAAACCTCATCCGAGATTGCGCTTTCAGGTATTGCTCGAACTTTCCAAAACGTGCAGCTCTTTGGCGAGATGACCGCTCTACAGAATATTTTGGTTGGTCTGCACCACACCTTCAAATCCAATATGTTGGATATCGCTCTGCATTTACCTCGCTACTTAAGAGAAGAGCGTGATGCCCGTAATCGTGCGATGGCCTTGTTAAAGTTTGTGGGTCTCGAAGATTTGGCTAATGAAGAAGCCCGCAATTTGCCTTACGGTAAACAGCGCCTGCTCGAGATTGCCCGTGCCTTAGCGCTCGACCCAGAACTGCTCCTACTCGATGAGCCAGCCGCTGGATTGACTGCTCCTGATATTAAAGAGTTGTTGCGCATCATTCGCAAAATTCGGGATAACGGCATTACCTTTATCTTGATTGAGCACCATATGGATGTGGTGATGTCTGTTTGCGATACGGTTTCAGTACTCGACTTTGGTCAGAAGATTGCGGAAGGTAAGCCGGCTGAAGTACAGGCCGATGAGAAAGTCATCCACGCTTACTTAGGTGCTTAATCAACATTCATTATTAAAAATTTATTAAATCGGTAAATACCATGTTATCTATTCAGAATCTCGAAGCAGGCTACGGTAAGGTTAAAGTCCTTCATGGCATCAGCATCGATGTACCAAAAGGGCAAGTGATTACCTTGATCGGCTCTAATGGTGCAGGCAAGACCACTACTATGCGTGCGATAACCGGCATGATTAAACCTACTGCTGGTGAAGTGCTTCTGAGTGGTCAACGAATCGATGGCTCTGAGTCACACAAAATCGCCCGCCTCGGTTTGGCTCATAGTCCTGAAGGCCGTCGTGTCTTCACGACGATGTCGGTTACTGATAACTTGCTCTTGGGGGCTTTTCCTCGCTTTACAGGCAGCCGTCCTAAAGGCGATATCCAAAAAGACCTGGAGCACGCCTTAGAAATGTTCCCCCGCCTCAAAGAGCGCCGCAATCAATTGGCAGGTACTTTATCTGGTGGCGAACAGCAGATGTTGGCTATGGCGCGCGCAGTCATGCTCAACCCTGAAATCATCTTGCTGGATGAGCCTTCAATGGGCTTAGCACCCATTTTGGTAGAAGAAGTTTTCAGAATTATTTCTAATCTGAAGTCACAAGGTGTGACCATGCTATTGGTTGAGCAATTCGCCGCCGCCGCTTTGAACGTAGCAGACTATGGCTACGTGCTTGAGAATGGCAAGATCGCTACTCATGGACCTGCTAGTAAACTCAAAGATGATCCTGCTGTGAAGGCTGCATATCTCGGTGGCAGCGGGCACTAATTCAGTCAGAAAATCTGCCTCTCTTGATTCAGCACAAAGCCCTCAACTGAGGGCTTTTTGTTTGCAACTGATATGCAACATATGACCCAAGAAAAAGCCTAAGAAAAGAATGCCAATCACCCAATGTGCTGTGATGGCGTGCTCTCGAAGCTCTGCTGGTCCGTAATAGAGTAGGGCGGCAGTCAAGATGAGCGCTAACAGACATACGAGTTGCCCAAGTCCGCTGACCATTTGCTGTTTTGCCTTCAATCCGGCCTTAAGGTGAACAGTCAAAACGGACCCCAAAGCCATTGAGGCTGCCATCGCAGTAAGGCCGTGCCAACTCAAAATGGTGTGCGGCCGAAATATCAATGGGGTCAAGTGGAAATCATTCACCAGTAAATACATCAAACCGGTAATTGAGCAGAGGAAAATACTGCCAATCACAAAGTATCTCTGCCATATTGGCATTTTTCCTAAGCGGGAAGCCATAAAGATTCTGCCTGGTAGTTTTTGAAAATCGGGTGGTGGGCATCTTGCGACAAAGCCAGTACTTTAGTGAGTGCATCGGCATAGATGCATTCTTGAGCGATGATGGAATACGAACCTTGAATCGGAGTACTGCCTTTTTGGGGGTGGAAGATCGTGTGATTACTTGAGGTGGCAATCGCCCCCTCCCGTAAGCTGCCAATCTGAATCAGTTCATTGGCTTGTCTGGGGCTGCGCAGTAAGACAGTATGAGATTGTCTGCCAAAGACCCTGAGGTCGCCACCTGCATTGACAACACCATTTTGGATGCCGCAAAGCTTGAGCGCTCGCACTGCCTCATCTACAGCAAAACCCTTAGCGATACCTCCAAGATCAAGGCAAACCGCTTGGGTCAGGCGAATGATTTGATTACCCAAAAATTGGATACTGAGAATACTGCTTTCATTGGAGGGGACATGGTTTATCTGATGTAGTGGTAATAATTTTTTATTGACGAGCTGTCTCCCCACCCCACAATCAAATAAACCACGCGACTCCTGACAAATGAATTGTGCAGTCTTTAATACTTTTTCCGTCCAAGGATGAATCTCTAGTGACTCATCGGCTCGATAACTATTAATCATCGAAAGCTCACTATGTCGATCATGAAAACCCATCAAGCTTTGGACTAAGGCAATTGAAGCAAAAGCTTCATCTATTGCAAGATGGGTTTGCCTTGAGGTGAGTCCCACCTGAGCTTCATCAATTTGAATCTCGACATAGGTGCCGAGCATCGGTTTGCAGCGGATCATTTGCTTACAGAACTCTTGAGTGCCAGCTCATGCAAGACCAAGACACGTTTTACGCCATCAGTAAGATGCTTTGAAGATAAGGTAGCGCCACTAATATTTTGAATATCCTGATTAAGCTTGACCGGGTCACTTGCCGTTTTGCCAATAAATTGCTGACGCCATTTGCTATCAGCCACTTCATAGCCATAGGACTCGACGTATTCGAGGATTTCAAGGCCTTTGACGCTGCCATTGGGCGCAATACCAACTGCATAAGTAATCATTTCATGTTTACCCACAACCTCATCAATAATCAGCCAACTCCCATCACTCGTCTTCCAGATACGCTCTCCAGTAAAAGGATAGCGAATGCTAGAGGCTTGTCGCATTCGCTCTTGGAGTGCTTTGCTAATGATGATGGGCCGTTTGACGAGACCCTGATTGGGAAACAAAAGCTGTTGCGCTTGCTCAATCGAAACATAAATCTTGGCCTGCACTAGGATTGGGCTAGCAGTGATTGCAAGTCCAGCGATGCTCAGTAAAGTGGGTTTCCAATACATCATGACTTAGTTCAGGGGAAAGCCAACTTTTACGATGTATTCATTCACGGTATGGCTGTCCCATACGCGGGCATTAGAGCATTCTGCCTCGCCACCGTTCATGCAGTTGCCACCCTTGAGTTGATAGCGCCAAGCCCCAGTAACCCACCAATCTTTGGTGGCGTAATGGAGATTAGGCCCCAGAAAGGTAGCGCGTTGCACTTGGTTGCGTAAGTTCAACTCAGAGTAATCATTATGAAGGCGTGCCTCAACACCAGCAGACCATTTCGGAGCAAAGCGATAACTTGCCCCCACTAAAAAGTCGAGCATCGATTCAGGGACATTACCGTTCTCAATAAACTTGAGTCGTTCATTGGCCGCTACGACGTTACCTGCCAAGATCAGGCGATCGTCAATGAAGTTAGATTGCAAGAGCAGTCGCGCTTCGAGCTCATCCTTGTTCCGACCCCAGGTAGGTTCTAAATACAGGCCAAGGCCCACGGGTGAGGTTACAGGATTCGTAATGCGATAAATCGCCTCTAAAGACGCGCCTTCTACTCCGCCCTTGACGTAAGCAGAGTCCGGATTGTGACTAGAGGGAACGCCATAGCCACCAGTGCAAGTTGGGCTCTCACCACAGGCTTCTGGATTGGTGTAGTTTTGATTGGCATTGGTGTAGCCTGAGTTGATGTATCCCGCAATTTGTAAATCATTCGTTAAGCCATACTCGAGCTCAGTGCGTGCAGTCCATTGTTCAAAAGTGCCTGCTGCTTGCTGTTGATTGAGTTGCAAGCGCTGTTCAAATTCCCATTTTTCCTTTGGCTGAAGATCGAGTGTATAGATCCACCCAAATACACCCTCACCAGCGTGGGCAAGAGAGAAGTGGAGCGCTGCAGCGATGACGAGAGAAAAAGCAATGAGTCGTTTGATATTGGATTTCATGATGTTGAGGGGGGTTGGTTGAAAATTTCTAATTGAGAAAGGTTCTCAATATAAACTAACAAATAAGAATCATTCTCATTTGAGAAAATGACCTTATACCCTTTAATGAAGTGTTGGAAAGTAAAAAATAGATACAAATACCGCTACAAATTACAAACTTGTAAGATGCAATGTATGCATTCCGAATCTTTAGAAAAACTCGTTACGATGAAGATGCCGTTTGGTAAACATGCCGGCCGGCGGATTGCCGAGCTGCCAGGAAATTACTTGGCGTGGTTTGCGCGTGAAGGATTTCCCAAGGGGGAGATAGGCGAGCTACTCGAGTTGATGCACACTTTGGATCATAACGGCTTAAGTGGACTACTCAATCCCATTAAAGAAAGACTCGGTGTGCCTTTGAGAAACTCAGAGAACTAATCACTCACGAAATTTTATTCTGAGTAATTTCGAAAACCATGAAATGGTCGCGTTTGATTCCAGCGCTCAGGTCGAGCGTGGATCTGCTTGGTTGATGTTGCTACATTTGCCGGTAAATGAAAGTCAATTCCCGTTTTCAGAGCAAGATCTTGATACGAGATCGGCGCCATCATCGGTGCATCATCGGTATTCTGAATCCAATATGCCCAAGCCAGATTGCGAGAGGGGTCGTAGACCAACTTGAAGAGATATTCGGGCACCGTAACATGATTGCTGCCAATACTTCCGGCATTACCAGCTGAGCCGGTATAAACATAAATATCGCCGCGGATTCTTTTGGCGTACTGACGAGTAGGCCCCTCAATTTCTTTGGCCCAGATCCCCTGATTGTTTTGACGAGCCTGAGGCATCATATTGGCTAAAGAGAAAGATTGAGCCATCGAGCGCTCATCCCCCATATCACCAGCAGGTGCGTTATGGCCTCGGTCATACCCGCTCCCTCGGTAGTCAGAGAGGGTGGCTCGCTCAGTAGCGGGCAAACGGGCTTCCTCATAAAAGAGATTGGTTCGTGCTTGCTTAGGCTTAGTGAGCCTTTCCCGATTCAGCTTTTCGACCACGTAGATCGGTTTTTTGTCACTGGGGGAGTAATAGACAGCAAAACCATCAAAACAGAGATCCCTGCCAGCCTGCGCCACACTCGGAATTTCCCTTCTGGGAAAATACTCAACGCAGTCATCAAAAATAGCCCATGCCGAGAGCGGGTAGGCAAGGCAAAGCAGGATCAAGGCTCGAGCAAAGGATGGCATGGCTGTAAGTGTAGGGTGATGCCTACTGAATTGGGGTTTACCCAGGAACTTGGAGGATTATTTGCTTGGGCAATGCGTCCTCAGATACGAGTTACCAGCTTCCTCGGCGGCGCAGATGGGGACACTATCTGTAGGAATTTGAGGCAATTGAAATACTAAATGTACGGTCTAAACCAACATTTTTTCATTTCAAAATGTAAAAAAAGTGGTTTGATAGAAAATTTCTATTAAATCAAATTAGTGCGCCCTAACATTTATAACCCATTGATTTAAATGATATTTTTATCAAAAAGCGAGCCCTAGGGTGAATATGACAGTATTGTCATACTTATAAGTTATTGAATCGATCACCCTTATTCTTGACTTGATATAAGAACCTTCATAGGATTGCCCATGTTCTACAAATATTGCACTGCAACATATCCTGAGCTTCAATTGATTAGGTTCTGTAGCGATGCAAAAACTGAATGAGTAAATGCTTAACTAACAATTCGAATGCTTCACAGCTTGAGCAATCCTTTATTGGGTTAGCCCAGGCGACTCTGATCCGATTTATGGATCCAGTGTATCGGGGCGTGCACGGTCTGCTGATCGTGGGAGTATTCCTCATCGTGGGTCTATGGCTATCTGGCAATGGTACAAACGCAGGCCCCTTTGATTTAGCCCGTATTCTGGTGCCCGATGAGGCGCGCCAAATGTTTTGGCAGGGCGCAACTGGTGGCAGCCAGTCTGGCTTGGCGGCCTTAGATTCTCAAACATCTGAGCAAGATATCGCCCATATTATTTATGGTCGCGCCTCTTTCCCAATGCTCAAGCAGGAAACAATTGCGCTGCTCAATCCTGAGGTTGCCCGGATTCAGGTGAAATCGATCTCCCATTTAGCAGACCAAATCCCGACCTCAAAAATCGATCCTCAGGCTTTGGATAGCAACTTAATGGGCCCTGTGCAAAACCAAAGAGCGGTTGCAGAGTTCTTTGAGAAAAAGTATGGCCTAGATAAAGGCAAGATTGAAGAATATGTTTCGAATGCAGTATTGATCTCGCGCGAAGTCAAAATTGATCCAGTCTTATTGCTAGCAGTGATGTCGGTTGAATCCAATTTCAACCCAATGACTAAGAGTGAAGCTGGAGCCGAAGGCTTAATGCAAGTGATGACCAATGTGCATAAGGAGAAATATGCGCCTTATGGTGGCGTTGCTGGCGCAGTCAAGCCTGAAGTCAATATTCGGATTGGTGCGTATATTCTGAAGTACTTGATCGCAACTTCTGGCTCACTGCGCAACGGCTTGAAGTTCTATGTTGGCGCAGGTAATGCTGATAATGATGGTGGCTACGCCGATAAAGTGATGGCAGAGCGTAATCGCATTATTGAGCTGTGCAAATCTATCCAGAATAATAAGTTCGCCTTGAACGGAAAAAAAGAGCACTCATAATTCTCGTACGGTATTAAAAGACTCAGGCCACTTCTGCATCGCTGTACAAGTGGCCTGAGTCTTTTTAAAGCAAACCTGCTTAATGCACGCCGTGTAACTCGACCTCAAAGACCAAAGTCGCATTGGGTGGAATGACTCCACCAGCACCGCGCGCACCATAACCCATTTCAGAAGGGATGATTAAGGTCCGTTTCCCACCTATTTTCATGCCCGCAACACCCTGGTCCCAGCCCTTAATTACATGACCAGCCCCCAAGGGGAAACTAAAGAGTTGGCCACGATCCAGCGAGCTATCAAACTTTTGCCCTTTGTGATCTGTCGCTTTCTCGTCATATAGCCAGCCGGTGTAATGCACATCAACCTGTTTGCCAGCAGTCGCTTCGACTCCGTCGCCTAGAACGGTATCAATTTTTTGGAGTTCGCTCATCTTTCTATTCCTTTTAGCTTGATCAGCACGACAGTATATGCGTGGCTCTAGATGGATACATTGGCTCTGTTTGCTCTCGGTGAAATCCCTTACAAGGGGAGCTTTAGCATCTTTATTGGGCAAAAACGGCCTATTTTTCAATAGGCAATGATTTAAAATCAATGCTTCTGATTCATGACATCAAATCGACATCAGAACGACATCACCAGACGTGAAAATAGCTTCGGATTATCAAAATGAGGAAACAGTAATGGCCGCAGGGAAATCAAAAATTATCTACACGCTGACCGATGAGGCACCATTTTTAGCCACCGGTTCATTTTTACCTATCATTCGCGCATTTACAGCCCCCGCTGGCGTTGAGGTTGCTGAAAGCGATATCTCGGTAGCCGCAAGAATCTTGGCTGAATTTTCTGACTGCTTAACGCCAGAGCAGAAAGTGAATGACAACTTGGCTGAGCTTGGAAAGCTCACCTTATTGCCAGATACCAACATTATTAAATTACCGAACATTAGCGCATCCGTTCCGCAACTATTGGCTGCGATTAAAGAGCTGCAATCCAAGGGCTATGCTTTACCTAATTTCCCAGAGGATCCTCAGAGCGATGCAGAAAAAGCGATTCGTGCGCGTTATTCAAAATGCCTGGGTAGCGCGGTGAATCCGGTGCTGCGTGAGGGTAACTCCGATCGTCGCGCACCGAATGCTGTGAAACAATTTGCTCGTAAGCATCCTCATTCCATGGGAGAGTGGAGTCAAGCCTCCCGCACACACGTTTCTCATATGCATGGCGGTGATTTCTACGCTGGTGAAAAATCCATGACTTTGACCAAGGCATGTGAGGTCAAAATGGACTTGGTCACCCAGAGTGGTAAGACCATCGTGCTGAAGTCCAAAATGCCTTTGCAAGCCGGTGAAATTATCGACAGCATGTTCATGAGCAAAAAAGCCTTGTGTGAGTTCTACGAAAAAGAAATCGAAGATGCATACAAAACTGGCATGATGCTCTCCTTGCATGTGAAGGCTACCATGATGAAGGTGTCTCACCCCATCGTCTTTGGTCATGCGGTTAAGATTTTCTACAAAGAGGCTTTTGCGAAACACGCTAAGTTATTTGAAGAATTGGGTGTGAATGCCAACAACGGCATGAGCAGTCTGTATGACAAGATCAAGACCCTTCCTGAATCCAAGCGCGAAGAAATCATTCAAGATTTACACGCATGCCATGAGCACCGTCCTGCTCTGGCAATGGTTGACTCCGCCAAGGGTATTACCAACCTGCATTCACCAAGCGATGTGATCGTCGATGCATCGATGCCTGCCATGATTCGTGTCGGCGGCAAGATGTGGGGTGCTGATGGTCGTTTGCATGATACAAAAGCAGTGATTCCAGAAAGTACCTTTGCCCGTATTTATCAAGAGATCATTAATTTCTGTAAGACCCATGGCAATTTTGATCCTACCACGATGGGTACCGTACCCAATGTGGGCTTGATGGCTCAGCAAGCCGAAGAGTATGGGTCACACGACAAGACCTTTGAAATTGTGGAAGCTGGATTGGCACGCATCGTTACCGAAGACGGCACTGTCTTGCTTGAGCAAAATGTGGAAGAGGGTGATATCTGGCGGATGTGTCAAGTCAAAGACGCCCCCATTCGGGATTGGGTCAAACTGGCTGTTAATCGTGCTCGCCTTTCGAATACTCCTGCCGTCTTCTGGCTCGATGAGTACCGCCCCCATGAGGCGGAGTTGATTAAGAAGGTGAAGACTTATCTCAAAGACTACGACTTGACTGGTTTAGATATTCAGATCATGTCCCAAACACGCGCAATGCGCTACACCTTAGAGCGTGTCATTCGCGGTAAGGACACCATCTCTGTCACTGGCAATATCTTGCGTGATTACTTGACGGATTTATTCCCCATCATGGAGCTCGGCACCAGCGCCAAAATGTTATCTATCGTGCCTTTGATGGCTGGCGGTGGCTTATTTGAGACGGGTGCAGGTGGTTCAGCTCCTAAGCATGTTCAGCAGCTTGTTGAAGAGAATCATTTGCGCTGGGATTCGCTGGGTGAGTTTTTGGCCTTAGCGGTATCTCTTGAAGATATCAGCGACAAGACCGGTAATGCGAAAGCAAAACTCTTGGCCAAGACTCTTGATGAGGCGACTGGTAAGTTACTCGATAACAATAAATCACCTTCTCCTCGCACTGGTGAATTAGACAATCGCGGTAGTCAATTCTATTTAGCCATGTATTGGGCTGAAGCGCTTGCCGCGCAAACCGAAGATAAGGAGCTGCAGGTGCACTTTGCTCCGATTGCAAAAGCATTGGCTGAGCAGGAAAGCAAAATCATTGACGAGCTCAAAGCGGTGCAGGGTAAGCCGGTAGATATTGGCGGTTATTACAAGCCAGATCCAGTCAAGTTTGCTGCAGTGATGCGTCCAAGCCCCACTTTGAATGCCATTATCGATAAGGCTTCGGCTTAGTTTTCCAGGGAAGATGGATTCCTACATGAAAAAGGCAAGCCTCTGGTTTGCCTTTTTCTTTATTGGAGAGCCATTCAATTCATAAAATTCAAAATGGGCGCAAAATAGACCAAAGACTTTTTAAAAGGTGCCAGCCATGTCTTACAAAGATCCGCAGATCCTGCAAAGCGATATCACACCCCAAGCCGTTTATGAAAAGCGTCGCCAATTAATACAGGCTGCAGCGGCAGGTAGTTTTGGCTTGGCATTAGCGCCGTGGTTTTCTAGGGAGGCCTTAGCAGCGAATCCACAAAGCTTAGCTGCAACGCCGAATCCACTCTATGCTGGCAAGGATGGCTTAACGCCCCTTAAAGATGTGAAGGGCTATAACAACTTTTATGAGTTTGGAACGGACAAGAGGGACCCCGCTGAAAATGCTGGGAGCTTACAGACCAGGCCTTGGACTATTACGATTGATGGCTTAGTTAAAAAACCCATGACTTTTGATATTGATGCGCTCTTAAAGCTCGCACCTATGGAGCAGCGAGTGTATCGCTTGCGCTGTGTTGAGGGATGGTCGATGGTGATCCCTTGGGATGGCTACCCACTCTCCAGTCTGCTCAATAAGGTTGAGCCCTTAGGTTCTGCTAAGTATGTGGAGTTTGTTTCTTTAGCGGATCGCAAACAGATGCCTGGCGTCAATAGCCCCATTTTGGATTGGCCTTATCGAGAAGGTTTACGTCTAGATGAGGCTATGAATCCCTTAACCCTGCTTACTTTTGGTTTATATGGCGAAATATTACCTAAGCAGAATGGTGCACCGGTTAGGGTGGTAGTGCCTTGGAAGTATGGCTTTAAGAGTGCCAAGTCCATTGTCAAAATTCGTTTCACAGAAGAGATGCCAGTTACGAGTTGGTATAAATATGCACCGAATGAATATGGTTTTTACTCGAATGTAAATCCAGCTGTTGATCATCCCCGCTGGAGCCAGGCAAGCGAGAGACGTATTGGGGATCCCAAAGGGATTTTTGCGCCAAAGATCAAGACGCAAATGTTTAATGGCTATAGCGATCAAGTTGCCAGCATGTATGCCGGCATGGATTTGAAAAAGTTTTATTAAATCGTCTGTAATGAAGTTAGTCGTTTTCCTCTTAGCTTTATTGCCACTGGATCGTCTGATTTACTTAGGCTTTACGGATGGCTTGGGTGCCAATCCCATTGAGTTCATCACCAGATCTACCGGTACTTGGGCGCTGGTGTTACTTTGTGTTACTTTGGCGATGACGCCCTTGCGCTTGATCACGGGATCCAGTCAGCCGATTCAATGCCGAAGGATGTTAGGACTCTTTTGTTTTTTCTATGCCTGCCTACATTTCATGATCTGGTTATGGCTTGATCAAAACTTTGATTTAGTCGCCATGCTCAAAGATGTGGTGAAGCGCCCCTTTATTACGATGGGCTTCCTAAGTTTAGTTTTACTCATACCGCTTGCGCTGACCTCTAGCCATTGGGCGCAAAGAAAGTTAGGACGGCGCTGGGCAGTTCTACACAAGCTGATTTATGTGATTTCGATCACGGTGATCTTGCATTACTGGTGGCACAAAGCTGGCAAGAATGATTTACAGACGGTATGGATTTATGCAGGAGTAGTATTGATTTTGCTGAGCTGTCGGATTCCGATGATCAGAAATCAACTCACAAAACTTAAACCTCGTTAATGAGTTAGAAATTAAATGAGAGCTTGCTATAGACCATCCATTTATATTGTTGGTAGGTTTCGACTACTTGTTTGCTGGCGCCGACTGCAAATAAAAAATGGCGATCAAAGCGATGTGTCACCATGGCATCTAAGGGGACAAACCATCCGCCAGCTGCCGCGTTGTAGTTAATGCCGTTTTCATCCCAAAAACGAATTTGGGTATTGGGCCCCAACTGAATACCAACAGTGGGATATAGCTCAAGTCGACGAACGGCTGGCGATGGGCTGGGATTGCCTGGTCCAGTATTGTTTTGCACGTCAAAACCATACATATATCGAGTTAGAGGAGAAAAATCTGCTAACCAAGATTGCGTTCCGAGAGTGGGTTTATATGAGGCTCCGACTTGAGGGCCGGCTACCCACTGATTGCTTAGGGCAACAGGCAAAATGACTCGACCACCTGCGCTGCTACTCCAAGATTCATTAAAGTTGGCAATAGTTCCCCAGGCAGTTAAGAAAGTCGTTCCAGCACCATGATGATCGACTCCGGTTTCGCTGGGGCTGTGCGAGTAAACCGACACATTGGAAGTATCTAGCCGGAGAGTACCTCGCCATTGATCAAACTCCAGAGGCTGGTAGTAGCGCAATAGCAGGGTGTCGGAATAGGTTTCTGTGCCCATATAGGCGTGATAGCCCCAAAACTCTAAAATATGCTGATTATCTGTGCTGTTCTCAGCAGAAGCGGTTGGGACGGTAGCGCTTGAGCTGGTATCACTTGCATAAATGGCGCCAGTCCATGCGATGCAAAACCATGCGAAAAGAAGTCGTAATGTATTCAGGGGCTGTTTCATCATTAAGCGTAAGAGTGCCGAAGGCTTTAATATTAGTGGAAGTAAATGACGAAGAGAAGAATATGGAACATACCGTACTAGTGACAGGGGCAACTGCGGGATTTGGTGAGGCGACTGCCAGACGCTTTTTGAAGCATGGCCATAAAGTGATTGCAGCTGGTCGGAGAATCGACCGTCTGGCGGCTCTCAAGAAGTCCTTACCAAGCGAGCAGCAAGACAAATTGCTGACCCTCGTTTTAGATGTCTGTGACAGCGATCAAGTAGATCAATTAGCAGCGAATTTACCGGCTCCTTTTGCGCAAGTGAGTATTTTGGTGAATAACGCTGGCTTAGCGCTTGGACTTGAGCCTGCGCACAAGGCTGATTTATCCGACTGGGATCGGATGATTGATACGAATATCAAGGGATTGGTACACATGACCCGCGCTCTTTTGCCTGGCATGGTTGAGCGCAAGTTAGGGCATGTGATTAATTTAGGTTCGGTAGCTGCAAACTATCCTTATCCTGGCGGCAATACCTATGGTGCAACCAAAGCCTTTGTTCAGCAATTTAGTTTGAACTTGCGGGCAGATTTGATTGGTACGCCTATCAGGGTCACCTGTATTGAGCCTGGGATGTGCTCTGGCACAGAATTCTCTAATGTGCGTTTCAAGGGTGACGATGCTAAAGCAGGTAATGTGTATGAGGGTGTGCATGCTTTAAGCGCTGATGAAATTGCTGAAACAATTTATTGGTCTGCAACTCTTCCATCGCATATGAATATCAATGTGCTTGAAGTGATGCCTGTTCAGCAAAGCTTCAGTGCATTCCAGATTCATCGCGGCAAGCTGTAAGTTTCAGCAAGATCGTATTGATGGCCAAACCCCTTAGCTTAGAAAAAATTCTGTTTAGTCAGGGCTTTGGCACACGCCGTTACTGCAGTGATTTGGTTTATGCCGAACTAGTCAAGGTCAATGGTGTCTTGGCCGAGGATCCAGAAGAACGAATTGCGACTGAAGATCTTGTTCTGAATGTAGAGGGTCAAGATTGGGAATTTCATGAGAAGGCTTATATTGCATTTCATAAGCCCGCCAACTATGAGTGCTCGCATAAAACAACGCATCATCCCAGCGTCTATAGTTTGCTGCCCAGACCCTTCGTTGAGCGTGGCCTCCAATGCGTGGGGCGTTTAGATTTCGATACGACTGGGCTGTTGCTGATCTCGGATGACGGTCAATTCATTCACAAGATGACGACGCCAAAGAAGAATATTGGTAAGGTTTATAAAATCACTACAGCAGAGCCGATTCAGAGCAAACAGCTCGATCATTTGCTCGAGGGTGTAGTGTTAGATGACGATCCAAAGCCTTGCTTTGCCAAGGCCTGTGAACAGATAGATGAGCATCATCTTGCGATGACCATCGTTGAAGGGCGTTATCACCAAGTCAAGCGCATGATGGCGGCTGTCGGAAATCATGTAGCACAATTACATCGTACCCAAATTGGCGCGTATTCAATGCCAAAAGATTTGGCTGAGGGCCAATGGCGTTGGCTCTATGAATCTGATTTACAGCAACTTGCAAAGAGCGTTGAATGAAAAATAATCTAGACCTTACCCAATTTGATTTCAAGAAAGATTTGCCAGATTGGCAGGTTGATCTCATTACCAAAACCTTGTCACGCAATTTTGTTTTTAAGGATTTTGAAGCCGCATTTGCTTTCATGACACTCTGTGCAGCATATGCAGAAAAAATCGACCATCACCCCGATTGGTCTAATAGCTGGAATCAGGTGAAGGTGCAATTAAGGACGCATTCAAAGAACGACATAACGCCATTAGATATTGAGTTGGCAAAAGCAATGGATGCGTTTGCCAATCAAATCCAGAAACCTGCTGAGATTTAGTGCTCTTCTTCGTCGTTATCTTCAGAGGTGATGCTCATCAAGATGGTAGCCAGTAGGCCGTACACAACTTCAGTAGAAATCATGCCATCTTCATCTAGCTCATCAATCAGATCATTGAGACAATCTTCAGTAGGCTCATTGAGTAAAGTCATGGCGCATTCGCAGCCATAATCAAAGTCTTCATCGCCAGGGTTTTGATTCTCGGTTGTCATGGGGGGTCCCTTATAGATTGTTGGATGAGGCTAATTCGTAACCCAGCATAGCAAAAAAAGATGTCTTTAGCGAAGGCTTTTAAGTAATATCTCGCGCTCGCTAGGTCTGGAGGCAAATTTGGGTGCAAAAAATGAACAAAATTGCTAAAATACTAGGGTGATTAAAAAAACCGATACCTCCAATGTTGTAGATTTAGAAGCAGTGAAGTCGACGATCCAGTCTGCTAGTGCACCTGCGACAAAGTCTACCCCCGCCACTAAGAAGGCGCCCCAGCCGCCTGTTGTAGAGACCGAAGCTGAAGAGGCCTATCAGCCTAAGTCGGTATTTCAGGAACGTAACTGGAACAAGGGCCTGAAGTAAGCTCTCTTAAACTCCTGATTCTGGCTAGTTGACACAAAATACTCCCACTGGGGTATTAAGATGCACTCATGGATGACTTAATCGAAAACCCCGAAGACGCATCAGCCGAAAAACAAAGTGCTGGCAAAAAAAGCACGCTGGTTAGCGTAGCAGTCAATCTCACCCTAACGATCTGCCAAGTTTTTGCAGGCCTGCTCTCGGGTTCGCAAGGCTTGGTCGCGGATGGTATTCATTCTCTGACTGACTTAGTTGCCGACTTTGTGGTCCTCTTTGCAAATCATCATAGCGCTAAAGATGCAGATGAAGACCATCATTACGGACATCAGCGTTATGAAACTGCCGCTTCATTGTTTTTGGGGGTCTCATTACTAGTCGTAGGTCTAGGGATGCTCTGGAGTGCAGGGCATAAGATTGTCAATCCCATTGGCGTCAGTCAAATCTCGCTCTTGGCTTTGTATGTTGCATTGGGTGCACTTGCGGCCAAAGAGCTCCTCTTTAGATATATGCTCGCCGTTGCAGAGCGCGTTCGGTCCAGTATGCTGGTGGCGAATGCTTGGCATGCACGATCTGACGCTGCTTCGTCATTGGTTGTTTCGGTTGGCATCGTGGGGGCCCTATTGGGTTACCCCATTCTGGATTCTGTAGGCGCATTAATTGTGGGCTTAATGATTGTGCGGACGGGCTGGTCCTTCAGTTGGGATGCCTTGAATGATTTGATGGATCGAGCAGTATCTGAAGAAGAGCATCAACAAATTGAGCGGATTGTTCTGGCAACCCCAGGTGTGCTGGGTTGTCATGACCTAAGAACCCGCAAGATGGGCGATATGATTTTGGTCGATGTTCATATTGAAGTCGATGCCGATGCAACTGTCCAAGTCGGTCACGATATTGCACTGACTGCCGCAAATCAGGTAAAAGCGAAGTTACCTGTACTCAATGTCATGACGCACATTGATCCCGTATGACCACTTCTACTTATAACGGACGTCTAACTTCTTTATCTCACGGTGGTGGCTGTGGCTGCAAAATTGCGCCCGGCGTATTAAGTGAGATTCTGAAGAGTTCTCCATTGGCTAATCTCCGAAACATTCCAGCGGCTTTGTTAGCCGGATCTGACAATAATGAAGATGCGGCCGTCTATCAAATCAATGAGCATCAAGCGATTGTGGCAACAACCGACTTTTTCATGCCGATTGTGGATGACCCTTTTCAGTTTGGACGAATTGCTGCAACAAACGCAATTTCAGATATTTATGCAATGGGCGCGCAACCCCTTTTTGCGCTTGCATTGTTAGGCATGCCTATTAATGTGCTGCCCTTAGAGGTCATTCAAAAAATCACGGCTGGCGGTGAATCGGTTTGTGCAGAGGCAGGCATTATTGTTGCAGGTGGCCACTCGATTGATTCAGTTGAGCCGATCTATGGCTTAGTAGTAATTGGAATCATCGATCCTAAAAATCTCAAGCGCAATACCGGATCTCAAGTTGGCGATAGTATTATTTTGAGTAAGCCCTTAGGCGTCGGAATTTTGTCTGCGGCACTCAAAAAAGAACTGCTATCAGAGCGGGGCTACCAAGAGATGCTTTCGCTGACCACCCAACTCAATCGTCCTGGGCAGGCTTTGGCACAAATGCCAACCATACATGCTTTAACCGATGTGACTGGCTTTGGATTAGCTGGCCACTTACTAGAAATGGCTCGTGGCGCAAACTTACGAGCCAGGATCGATTGGAGCTCACTACCTATCGTTACCGAAGCGCTTAAGCTGGTGCAGCAGGATATCTTTACCGGAGCTTCGACTCGCAACTGGGCTAGCTATGGAAATGAAGTGCAATCAGCCGGCCTGGAGCAATGGCAGCGTCATCTCTTGAGTGATCCTCAGACGAGTGGTGGATTATTAATTGCTTGTGCGCCAGATGCTGAAAGAGAAGTTTTAGATCTTCTGCACAAGTCTGGCTTTAATGCTGCCAAAACCATTGGGAGCTTCACTTCAGGAAGTGACTTGTTGGTCAATACCTAACAACCTAACTGATCCGCTAGATCTAAGAAGTTCTTGGCGTGATATGTTGTAAAGGCCTCTACAGCGAGATCATCGCGTTGCATCTGTTTCCCAAACTCCAGCGGTCTTTCAACAAAAGCGGTTTGTAAGCCACATTTGCCGGCAGATAGTAAATCATCTTTGTGCGCTGCTACCAACATGACTTCTTCTGGAGCAAGATCAAAAATAGTAGCGACACCAAGATAGGTTTCGGGATCGGGTTTGTAGTGGCGGAAAACCTCAGCAGACAAGATTAAATCCCAAGGCAGTCCTGCATTCTTTGCCATATTGGCCAGTAAACCCAAGTTGCCGTTGGAGAGGGTTACTAAAGTGAATTGATTCTTTAGACGTAAGAGGCCGGCGATGGTGTCGTCCCAGGGTATCAGACGATGCCAAACCAGATTGAGATGTCGCTTTTCTGCTTCAGTCAGGTGGGTGATCTCAAACTCCTTTAAGACATCATCCAAGATCAGGCGATGCAAATCATCAATCTTGGTCCAGGGCAGCTCACCTGATCGTACTCTAGCCATAGCAGGGCGGTAGCCATCTCTCCAGGCGGTAGCGAAAGCATCGGGGTCAGCATCAAGACCAATGCGTTTGACTTCAGCTGCAATTGAGCCATGCCAGTCAACAACAGTTCCGAAAACATCAAAAGCAAGGACTTTAGGGGTGGTATTCATCTTTGGGTCGGCTCTTCGTGCGTAATGATTTTATTAATATACTCTGTGGATAGCTGGACCGAGATTTAGTGGTTAAATGGTAGCAAGAAAATATGTGTCAGAACGTAATGGAGTTGATGAATGGGTGAGATGCATCGGGTTGTCATCGTTGGCGGCGGCGCGGGGGGTTTAGAGCTGGCCACCAAGCTAGGTGATCGTTACGCCTCACGCAATAGCAGCGGCAAAAAAGTGAGTGTGACCCTGGTTGATCGCAACCGTACGCATATCTGGAAGCCCAAGCTGCACGAGATTGCTGCAGGCAGTATGGACCTGGGTGATCAAGAGCTCGACTATATTGCCCAAGCCCATTGGCATCATTTTTCATTCCGACTAGGAGAGCTAGTCAATATCGATCGTAGTCAGCAGAAAATTCAGATTTCGGCATTCATTGATGAGTCAGGTGAGCTGGTTACTCCGGAGCAATGGATTCCATACGACACCCTCATCATTGCGATTGGTAGTCTCACGAATGATTTTGGTACGCCGGGCGTTGAGCAATACACTATCCGTTTGGAGTCACAGACCGATGCTAAGCGCTTTCATTTAAAGATGATCAATGCCTGCTTGCGTGCTCAAACCCAGACTACACCTTTGCTACCAGGTCAGCTCCATGTGGCCATTATTGGTGCAGGTGCTACGGGGGTGGAGTTAGCCGCTGAATTGCATCGTACAACTAGAGCAGTGATCTCGTACGGTTTAGATCGTGTGGATCCCAATAAAGACCTCAAAGTGATTTTGGTTGAAGCCGCCCCCAGAATTTTGCCAGCACTCTCAGACCGTATTTCTCATGCGGCAGAAAATCTATTGAGTGATCTTGGTGTAGAGGTAATGACCAATGCTAAGGTTGAAAAAATACTACCCCAGAAAATTTGTCTTACCAATGGCACAGAAATTCCTGCTGAATTAATTGTTTGGGCTGCAGGAGTCAAGGCGCCCGCATTCTTAAAAGATTTTGGTGGGCTTGAAACTAATAATAGCAATCAACTCGTCGTACTACCTACTTTACAAACTACGCGCGATCCCCATATTTTTGCGATGGGTGACTGTGCAGCATGTCCTTGGCCAGAAGCTAAAACAGGTCTTGGCACGATCGTGCCGCCCAGAGCGCAAGCTGCTCATCAACAAGCCTCCCATATGTTTAAAGAGATGGAAGGCATCATTGCTGGTAAGCAGCTGAGAGCCTATCACTATCGTGATTTTGGCTCGCTCGTTTCTTTGGGGGAATATAGCAGTGTGGGTAGCATGATGGGAGGCTTGATCGGAGGCAGCTTGATGGTAGAGGGCCTTTTTGCCAAACTCATGTATTTAAGTCTCTATAAATTACATCAGCTGGCGCTCCATGGTTGGGTGAAGGTAACCCTCGATACGATCAGTAGATTGATCCACCGTCGTACTGATTCGATTGTCAAATTACATTAGGTTTAAGGTCGGCATGAAACTCAATTCAGCATATCTTCTTGCAACAAGTTTTTTAGTATTGGCTACGAATGCGTTTGCACAAACTCCAAAGTACGAGGTGAGTGTTAGCCATCTACGTAATGAGCGCTATTGTGAAGTTCTATATGGCAACCGAGATTGGCTGAGCCTGAAGATCAAGGTATTTAGTACCGAGGGTCTCAATGAATGTCCGGAGAATTTGTGGAAGGGCGTGACAGAAAAAACGATTACTGATAGGCATTCAGCGTCATTTGTGAAACTCAATGGCCCGCGTTACTGGACTATCGACGGCATTATGGCTTCCGGTGCCGATACTATAAATCATAAGCGAGAAAATTTTGGTGGCGTTGAAATGAACTTGAGGGCAGTCATTGATATTAATCTCTGGCAGCTTTTCAGATCAGGCCATTACAAAGCAACACCTGTTTCACGAGAGACCAAGTGGATCTATCAAGCCGGAAAAGAAGTGTATGAACTCGTTTCACCAGAGGGTCAAACCTATGTCATGCAGTCGTATTCTCAAATTGTGAATCCTACGTTGACCATGAAAGATCTTCCCACTCTGGGGGCGCAGTTGAAGCTACCAAAGGGGTGGACTTATCAAACCCGATTCCTAAAAGAGGATCTCAATCTCGAGGCTAATGGAACGGCTTATGTTCTTCAGGACAACTTAGAGAATAGCTACCAAAGAAAATAGGGGTCCTAGGGAAATGCCCATGTCACGTTCAGCAAGTTTTGGAAGGGGGTTGGCTGTATCGCCATTGGCCCTAAGAATGGATGAATGTACAGAACTAAAAAGTACAAGACGCCAACAATCGTGAGCCCCAAAAATAGAATGAGTACTGAATGAATTTCTCGAGACTTCATTTCAAATAAGCAGGAGAAAAACAGAAAGACAAGAGCGCTACTTACTAAGCCTACCCATGCTGGAGGATCTAATGCGAACTTGGCGTTGTACACACGGCTTCTCCGTAACTCAGCAGAATCGGTGATCAAGCGCAGCATCTGTTGGTGGGCATTAATTTCTCCAGCAGTCTTAGGCTGATAGCGAATAATATTGCCCTCAATTTTCAGGAACTTCTGATAACTATCAATGCTAAATTGATCTTTGCTTAAGAGGGGCCAATCTTCCTCTATGATTGAGTGTGTGTAGTCACGAATATTAGCTTTACCAGCCTTATCAATCTCAGGCGGAAATGCCGAGTACAGGCGATAAATATTATTTAAATTACTTGCTTCTTTAGTGACGGCATCATTTACGCTGTTGTAGTTTTGCCAAACCAGCACAGTAATGAATGCAAAGACAAGACTAAACACTACGCCCATGGCGTTATAGATATAGCCAGCGTAGGCAGAGTGATCCCGATTAAATAAATATCTTTGGAAAATAACCTGAAATAGGTAATAAAACACAAAACAAACAGAAAGCACCAGCACTACTAAAGCTAGCCTGAGGCCAAGGTCGGATAAGCCCAGCAAGAGGCGCAAGAGGGGCAAATTTAAGGGAAGATTGAGATCTAGGTTCATTTATGGGCGGGTATTCTATTTAATTAGTGTAATGAACATTGCCAACAGTAGCTAGAGCTATTTAGGGATTGTCTTGGCTTGAGCCCACTCGCTTTTGCTCGGCTAACACATAGGCTTTGCAAGCTTCGCCTGCAGGTCTCGCGCAGACAATATCTTGGGTATCCATTCTGTAGTCGAGTAGCTTCTGTAAGCGCAGGATATCGCCATCAGCGCCAAAGTGGGGCAGCCACGCTCCCCAGAAGAACCCGAGGTCCTCAAGTCCTTCAATCAACTTCACTGAGTCTGGATGATGAATTGGGATGTCAATATAGATTACAGGCGCTTGAAGCGATTCGGACTGCTTAATCTGATCCCGAACATCATCAATGACATCGTAGCCATCAACCCGAATATGGAGATATTCAACTGCGCCAGCACGAGTGCTAGATGCCGCGATACTGCCTTTATTGCTTGGCGCATTCTTGGTACTAGAATCTCCTATTGTCCTTGGTAATCCCAAATTGGCATTGAGAGACTCAAAAAAAGCATGATGATGTTGGGGTAAGAAGACCTCAAGCGGTTTATTTTTGACCAAGGGTATAAAGAAGGGAATGAGTGAGTGCCTCACTTCGGCAATATTGTTCAAACCTTCCATATGAACACTACTGGGTTGCCCATTAATCAGTAAGCCTGTCTCATATCCGCCAGTCGCAATGATTTCATCCTGACTAAAGGGGTGGTTGGTTACACAAGCAGACCAATACCCTGGGATCCCGAGTTTGATTGCTTCCTGATGTCTGACTTTGGATAGCCGGTCTGAGATGTGGTGTCCGCGATAGCCAGGATCTACCAAGAGCTTGCCGGCTTCAGGAATGGGGTCACCGGGCTCGTCGAAGCTCAAAGCACAATGACCGATGAGTTCGCCCCCCTTAGGGTCAAGTGCAATCACCGAATGTAGTAGTCCTTCATTGAGGGCGGTACCCATTTTTTGGGGGTCATACAGAATTGGGTTGGGGTAGCTTGACCCATAGCAGCGATAGACGCATTGCACGAGGCCTTCAGTATCCTTGGGCTCCATTTTGCGGATTTCAAGCTGAAGCGTCTCTGGGCTGGGGTTTGATGGGTCGTTTGCGCTCATAGAAATATTCTAAGCGAATAAATTTGTTAGTATGGTCTCGATACCGAGTCGTTCCTTTAAGCGTAATTTAAATAGTCAATATATTGTTATGTCAACCATCTCCCAAAAATTGATTCGCTTTAAGTATCGCCTCCTAGTTTTAGTGGGGGCTCTCTGCTTGGTTGCTTGCTCTGCCCCATCACCCAATTAACGGCTACTCACCGATAGTGATTAACTTACTTTCACAGTTCTTAACCTTGTCTAAATCGCCTGGTGCTATACCGGCATCGCCAGCAGTCTTGATTCATTGATGAAAACAGGGCCTCGGGTATGACTTCCCAATTTTTGGGTTTCAAACCCGAAGCGCTTCAGCTTTTAGAGGCGCTAACTGAAAATCAAAATCGTGTCTGGTTCGCTGAGCATCGTGAAGAATATGAGCAGTATGTTCGTGAACCTATGAAAGCATTTACTGAAGCACTTTCTGAGGCACTCGCAAAAAGAGATATTCCACTCTGGGGAGACCCCAAAAAATCCTTGTACCGGATTAACCGTGATGCCAGGTTCTCCAATGCTAAGCATCCCTACAATATGCACGCCAGCGGCTTATTTACACGAACTGGTGATAAGCATTCATCAGGCGTTTTATATTTTCGTCTTGATCCTTTGGGTAGCAGAGTTGCGGCAGGATATCTACAGCCTGAAAGTCATGTGCTCAAAAAATTACGTTTAGGAATTGTGAATCATCCGCAGGCTTGGCTAGCAATTGAGAAGACCTTGAAGAAAAAAGGCTACGCCTTAGATTATTCCCATAGCCTGGCTCGTATTCCTCGGGGTATCGAAGATATTCCAAGTGAAGTGGAAAGTGCTGTCAAGCTTAAAGGCTGGATTGTGCGCAAACAATTACCACGCTCAAGTATTTGCTCCAAAGCGCTCTTAAAAGAGGTCGCCAGCTTTGCTTCAGATCTGTTACCCCTTCTGAGTTTTGGATGGCATGCCTTAGAGGCGGCGCCGTAAATCATTTGCTCATTTATGGTCTATTATTTAGATCATGCCTAAGCCTTTAAATCTCCATTTACCGATTCAGCCTGCTGGTTCTGCGACGGATAGTCAGGGGCAAATACTGGACGTGCCTAAGCAGTTAAGTGCATTGGTTTTGAATATTGCCAATCACATTGAGACTAAGAAGCTGAAGTCTCTACCAGTTATTTCATTGGCGCCCTTGACGGTACGCCTACCTTCGGCGGGCGCGGCAGTCATTTTTCGCTTTGGCTGTGTTGTCTTATTCGCCGCCAGTGAGAGTGATCGGGAGTGGTTGCTTGAACTTCTAAGCCCATTTTGCTCTGGCATGATGGACAACTTCTTAGAAGACTCTGTCAGAATTTTGATTGATCCAGCGCATCCCGAAGGTCCCGATGGGGATGATATTTACTTAAAAACACCGGATTTGGACCGCATCAAAATTGTGGCAGAGATCTTAGCCAAATCCAATCAAATTGATTTTTTAGAGAGTCGACTCAGTAGTGAGTTCGATAAGATTGAGCCACTAGCCTTGGACTTAGTGGATGACGGTGCGTTCTCAGTCAATACCCGTAATCTCATGAAAACCGTTGGCACCATGTTGCTCGCTGAGCAGCGCATGGCGAATCGTGGGGATGTTACCGATCGCTTTAATTCTTTGCTGACGAATCCAGATCTGGTCTTATTGCATGCCCGTCTCGAAGATGAATATGAGCTGACGGAGCGTTCTTTACTGATTGAGCATAAGTTATCTACGATTGGAAGAACTGCAACCACCTTATTAGAGACGATGCGTTACTCGAGCTCTCATAAGGTGGAGATCTACATTTTGATATTGATCTTTATAGAGCTCTTACTTTCCGTATACGGTTATTTCTTTCACTAAGATTACTTTTTTAAGGAGCACTTTATGCACGCTTATCTCTACACTGCATTCATTACTCTTTTAACTGTGGCTTTATTGTTTGGCGTTACTTTTAATGTGGGTCGAGCACGCGGTAAATACCAAATTAAAGCTCCCGCCACCACTGGTCATGAGATGTTTGAGCGAGCCTACCGTATTCAGCTCAACACCATTGAAAATGTGCTTATGTTTTTGCCTGCGCTATGGCTATACGCCATTTTCATTGGCGATAAGGGTGCAGGAGATTCTGGCATGATTTGGTTGGTGAGTCGCATTTGGTATGCAATCGCCTATCAAACGAATCCTGCCAAGCGAGGCTATGGCTTTCTGATTTCGCTCTTGGTGATTGCCGGGCTATGGTTGGGTGCTGCTTATGGCATCTGCGGGGCATACTTCAAAGTCTAGTTGCTAATCGTAATATGAAAACCTGGCGAATGCAGCGTAACTGCGCACTGACACCGAAACAGCTCTTTCAGTTTTATGCTGTGCTGGTATTTTTCTCACTACTAGTGGGGATAGGATTTTTGCTCGCAGGTGTCTGGGTGATCATGATCTTTACCTGTATTGAGTTGTGTGCACTGACACTGGGTTTTTTAATCTACGCGCGCCATGCCCTCGACTATGAAGAGATTCAGATCAATGGTACGGTTCTGAAGATCACTAAATTCATTGGTAGCAAGACAAAGACATACGAACTCAATAGTCGTTGGACCCAAGTATTTCTACCTAGGGATAAGCCCAAAATCTTTGTACTAAGCTCTGAGAACCAAAATATTGAACTAGGACAGTTTGTCAGACAGGATCAGATGCCTCAAATCATCGCAGAAATTAAATCCTGCCTAGGTTAATTAGGTCAACTTTCTGATTCGGTCGCTTTTTGAGGTTCTTTGATAAAAGCCATCTGGCTTACTCTTAACCCACTTAATAAAATTCTGCATATCGGGATGTTCTCTGATAGCTTCAGCGGTATTAAGCGCTCTAGCCAATTCTGTTTCACTAAAGAGGGCGTGTATTTGCCGATGGCAGATGCGATGCAGATACTCAGTTGCTTTACCTCCTTTGGATTTGGGAATGAGGTGATGGGCATCCATCTGGGTCTTTGGGATTGCTCTTTCACAAACAGGGCAAACGAAGGTTTCGACCTTTTTAATAGGGCCAAGATCAACTGCGATCATTTTTTTACGAATCTTGCCGAGCATATTTTTCTATTGGAAAGTATTACCCAGCGCTTTCACTCACTTGCTTCAAATTGCTTTAAGGTATCTAGAGGCACAGTCTTTAGCGCATTGATATGTGTGCTCTCGAGTTTAATTTGAGGGGCGCAGTTGGCTGCTAGAGCCTCCGACCAACGACTAATACACAAACACCATTGATCACCTGGAACTAGACCAGGAAACTGATATTCCGGTCTTGGGGTAATCAGATCATTGCCTTTTTCAAGACTAAATTGCAAGAATGCTTTGGTGACAACAGCGCAGACTAAATGTCTACCAAGATCGTTTTCATCGGTCTTGCAGCAGCCATCCCGAAAGAACCCTGTTAAGGGGTCAAAAGAGCAGGGTACTAGAGGCTCTCCTAGAACATTGAGGGCAACTTCTTTGGTCATGAGGACTTTCGGTGAATTAAAGGGTCGTTTGGAATGGTCTAAGTGTAAGAAAAAATGCCTAAATTTGCTTGAAGTAGGCATTACTGCAAGAATTGTGGGTTCGCTTCATAATTGAGGTAGATATATAAAGCCTCGAGGCTTTCAGGAGAGACGGAATGATTAAGACAATTCGGATTAAATTAGCGCGCTGGATTTTGGGACATCACTGCCCTTGCTACCAAATGGGCTATCACTCGATGGTCGATTTCCAGCAAAGAAGTGCAGATAAGCTGCAAGAATGCAAAAAGAATAGCCATTAAAGCTAGCTGACCTGCCAATGAGAATAGAAGATACCGACCCAGCAAGACACGCTGCCATCGAATACCCCATGGAAGTGGGGGCACCTGTCTTTGCTCCGATCAAGGTAGTTGAGGAGAAAGATAAGGCAGTTAATGTCGCTCGGCAAAATGCCAAGCTCGAGTATGACCGCATCATGGAGCAGGCAGAGGTATTAATGAAGCAGGCGCGAGCCTTGCAAGCTAGGCTAGATGCCACTGAAATGGTTCACTGTGCCAAGTTTGGTTTTAATCCCATTCATGGCAAAACCTACTACCTTTATTACGATGGCCGTAACGCAGTCAATATGCTGATTCAGAATGCGCCCAATAATTGGAGTTGCGGTATTCCGGATAACTGGTCTTATTTGATGGCAGTCAAAAAGTTGGGTGACAGTACCTGGGCTATTGTTGAAGAAGAGCAATAAGAAACTCGTTCTCATTCTTGGGGATCAACTCGATTTAAACGGAGCAGCCCTACAAGGATTTGATCCACAGCATGATCAAATCATCATGGTGGAGTCAGAGAATGAGGCCAGCTATGTTTGGTCCCATAAAGCCAAAATCGCTTTATTTTTATCTGCGATGCGGCACTTTGCGCAAAATCTCAAAGATCAAAATTACCCCCTTACATATTATTCAGAATCTCCCCATACAATCACAGAGGTATTGCGAGAGCATCTGACCAAACACCAGATTCAACATTTGGTATGCGTTGAGCCTGGCGAATGGCGTCTCAAAGAAGCCATTCAAGATTTGGCAACGGAACTCAAGATCCAGTTAGAAATCCGAGAGGATACGCATTTCTTTTGTACTCATGCGGAGTTTCGTGAGTGGGTTTCGAATAAAAAAGAATTGCGTCTGGAATACTTCTATCGCTTGATGCGTAAAAAGTATTCCATCTTGGTAGATGCGGATGGTAATCCTGAGGGTGGGCAGTGGAATTTTGATCAGGATAACCGCAAGCCCTACCCCAAAAAGGGCCCAGGTATTACTGATGCCCCTGCTGAATTTAAACCCGATGCGATTACGCAAGAAGTCATCAAATACGTTAATCAAACTTATCCGGAGCACCCTGGTTCATTGGAGCAATTCCATTGGCCTGTGAGTCGTGAGCAAGCATTAAAAGCGCTCGATTATTTTGTTGAGTATCGACTGCGCAACTTCGGTATTTTTCAGGATGCGATGTGGACGGATACACCTTTTGGTTGGCACTCCCTGCTATCCAGCGCATTAAATCTGAAGCTGCTTAATCCCCGTGAAGTTATTGAGGCTGTTCTGAAGGCCTGGAAAAAATACGCTCTGGATCTTTCGACTATTGAAGGCTTTATTCGTCAGATTTTGGGCTGGCGTGAATTTGTGAGGGGTATGTATTACCTTGATATGCCACAGATGGCCCAAGATAATTTTTATGATCACCAGCGCTCACTCCCCAAGTGGTATTGGACCGGCGACACCCAAATGCACTGTATGAGGGATGCGATTGGTCAGACTATGGAGTATGGCTACGCTCATCATATTCAGCGCCTGATGGTTACCGGTAACTTTGGACTCTTAGCGGAGATCTTGCCTGCTGCAGTATGCGATTGGTACTTAGCGGTGTATGTTGATGCGATCGAGTGGGTGGAATTGCCCAACACCGCTGGCATGGCATTATTTGCCAATGGTGGGCGCTTTACGAGTAAGCCCTATATTGCTAGTGGCGCTTATATCAAGCGCATGAGCAATTACTGCGGCTCTTGCAAATACAAGCCGGATGTGCGCTTCGGTGAAACCGCATGCCCCGTGACCAATTTGTACTGGAATTTTTTGATTAAGCATCGCCAGCAATTTGATGGCAATCCGCGTACCCGATTGATGACTGCTAATCTAAACAAGATTAGCCCGGAGGATCAAAAACAAATTACCTTGCACGCAGATCACATTCTTAATCACTTGGATGATCTATAAACAATCCGATGAGCACATCTTTTAAAGGTAATAAATCCTTTCTACCCAGCAAGATCTGCGTGGTGTGCAAGAAAGAAATGACTTGGAGAAAATCCTGGGCTAAGAATTGGGAGGAGGTGAAGTATTGCTCTGAGGCGTGTAAAAAGAAAAAGCCCAGCAATCGCTAGGCTTCTTCTAATGGCTACAGCCTCAGATTTAGTGGACAGCTAACTCAGGCTCTGGAACAGAAGAGCGAATCAGGTAATCAAATGCCCCTAAAGAAGCCTTGGCACCTTCACCCATCGAGATGATGATTTGTTTGTAAGGCACGGTAGTGCAATCACCCGCAGCAAAGACGCCTGCCATTGAGGTCTCGCCCTTATCGCTAATCAATATCTCACCGCGTGGTGATAAATCAATCGTGCCTTTGAGCCAATCGGTATTGGGCAGCAAACCAATCTGAACAAAGATACCTTCCAGCTCAATCACATGTTCGCTCTCATTGGTGCGATCTTTATAGCGCAAGCCATTGATCTTCTTGCCATCACCTAACGCTTCGGTGGTGAGTGCGCTAGTCAAGACTGTGACATTGGGCAAGCTATTAAGCTTATTTTGTAGTACGGCATCTGCACGCAATTTGCTATCAAACTCAATCAGGGTCACGTGGCTAACAATGCCTGCCAAGTCAATCGCAGCTTCTACGCCTGAGTTACCGCCGCCGATCACCGCGACACGCTTGCCTTTGTATAAAGGACCATCGCAGTGAGGGCAGTAGGCCACACCTTTATTGCGATACTCATCTTCGCCCGGGACATTCATCGATCTCCAGCGCGCGCCGGTACTAATGATCATGGATTTGCTTTTGAGGATCGCACCATTCTCAAGCTCGACTTCCAATCCTGCATCAGTCTTACGCAGCGCCTTTGCACGCTGTAAGTTCATGATGTCGACATCATAGCTTTTGACGTTCTGCTCAAGAGCTTGCGTGAGCTTGGGCCCTTCGGTTTCTTTAACCGAGATGAGGTTCTCGATGCCGAGGGTATCCATCAACTGGCCACCGAAGCGCTCAGCAATGATGCCCGTCCGAATACCCTTCCGTGCTGAATAGATTGCGGCAGCAGAGCCTGCAGGACCACCGCCAACAATCAAGACATCAAATGCATCTTTAGCGCTCAACTTCTTCGCAACTTCCTTGGCATTGCCGGTATCCAGTTTGGCGACGATCTCTTCAACAGTCATACGACCCTGGCCATACACTTCACCATTGAGAGTTACGGTTGGAACAGCCATGATTTGGTATTGATCCACCAAGCCTTGATAAAGTGCACCGTCGATCATTTCATGTTCGATATTTGGATTGAGCGCAGCCATCAAATTGAGGGCCTGCACTACGTCTGGGCAGTTGTGGCAAGACAGGGAGATAAAGGTCTGAAAGCGCATCTTCTCTGATAAACCGCGGATGCTATTTAATACCTCTTCTTCCACTTTAGGTGGATAGCCGCTTGCTTGCAGGATGGCCAAGATGAAAGAAGTCATCTCATGGCCCATGGGCAAGCCGGCAAAGGTAATGCGTGCCGCATCTCCTGCCTTCGCTACGGTAAAGCTGGGCTTGTGCTCAGCATTGCCATCAGTATTGACAGTAATTTTTTCTGACTGCTGCGCAACTTCATTTAAGAGCTCGATCATTTCAGCAGATTTAGGATCGTCATTCAGGCTCGCTGTCAAAACGATGGGATCGACGATTCTCTCGAAATAGGTCTTTAACTGGGCTTGAATATTGCTATCTAACATGGTGCTTTCCTTACGGTATTGGTGCTGGTGAGTCTATTGGAGAGGACTTTTGATCCTCTCCAATAGACTCTCCGAAGAGAGTCTGACTGGGTAATACAAAGAACAACTAACTACAACACACTAAAACTTAGATCTTGCCTACGAGATCCAAAGATGGTGTCAAGGTTGCTGCGCCTTCTTTCCACTTCGCTGGGCAAACTTCGCCTGGGTGAGCAGCGGTGTACTGAGCAGCTTTCAGCTTACGTACTGTCTCGGAAACATCACGAGCGATTTCGTTAGAGTGAATTTCTGCAGTCTTGATGATGCCTTCTGGATTGATAATGAAGGTGCCACGCAATGCCAGACCCGCTTCAGGAATGTGCACGCCAAATGCATTGGTCAAAGTATGGGTTGGATCGCCAACTAATGGGAACTTCGCTTTACCTACTGCAGGTGAAGTTTCGTGCCACACTTTGTGTGAGAAATGCGTATCAGTAGTAATGATATAAACTTCGGCACCCATTTTTTGGAATTCAGCATAGCTATCAGCAGCATCTTCAATTTCAGTAGGGCAGTTGAAAGTAAAAGCAGCTGGCATAAAAATGAATACAGACCACTTGCCTTTGATGCTCTCGTCAGAAACGGTAACGAACTTACCGTTGTGGAAAGCTTCAGTCTTAAATGGCTGAACTTGGGTATTAATAATGGACATAGAGTTCCTTTCAGGGTTTACAAATGAGTTACAACGGGATCCATTCTGCGGGAAGGGTGCCATGCCGTCCAATGAATAATATTTATGGAAGCTATCAGTTATTTATATTGATAGCTAAAAACTATAATTATGACAGCATTGTCACAGCCAAAATTGATAAGCCCCTGAAAATAAGGGGCTTTTTAGTAGATGAATTAGTCTTGCAACAGGCTTCTGAGCATCCAAGCGGTCTTCTCATGGATGTTTTGACGCTGGGTTAGTAGGTCGGCGGTGGGTTGATCGCCGGCTTTTTCCACCAAGGGGAAGAGCTTGCGAGCGGTTTTAGACGTCGCTTCCTGGGCTTTAACCAAAAGTTTGACCATTTCCATAGCCTTGGGTACGCCCGATACCTCATCAATTGAAGTGAGTTTGCTGTATTCCTGATAGGTAGCTGGAGCGGGTTCACCCAATGCCCGAATACGCTCAGCGATGAGATCTAATGCGGCCCACTGCTCGGTGTATTGGGTCATGAACATCAAATGCAAGGTATTGAACATGGGGCCTGTCACATTCCAGTGAAAGTTGTGTGTCATGAGGTAGAGGGTGTAGCTATCAGCTAAAAGTTTTGATAGACCCTCTGCGATTGCTTTGCGATCTTTCTCATCAATACCAATATCAATTTTTGTGCTCATGACATGCTCCATGTGTTTAGGATGAAATTCATTATGGATCGCTTTATCTGTGAAGAGTATTTTTAAAGTGAATAAATATAAAACTTATTTATAACAAAGGGTGTTAATCTGAAGTGAATCACTACTCCGTGCCCTCTATTGGGGTTGAGGCTATCCACAGATTGGCTCATTCATTTCATTACACAAGGGCAAATCATGGCAGCTGGACAAAATCAAAGAAACAGAAAAAACGACCCTATGCTTACGAAGACTGGGAAAACACGTCTTTACCCGCTTAATTTGACACAATTAAAAACCCTACTGGAAAAGAGCACTAAGCCAAAAGAAAAGGGCATGATTCTGCGAGCTATTGCATTACGCGAAGTGGCGATTAAAATTGCTTAATAGTCCAAAACTAAAGGGGTAAGCATGTCAGCAAATCACGTTGTTATCTGGGTGGATCACAGAGAAGCCCATGTGCTGTATTTTGATGCTAGCTTGAATCAGATGATTAAAGCTGACAGCACTCATCCCCATCTGCATCACAAGGCCAATGAAATCGGGAGCGGTAATGCGCCCGATGAGCATGCTTTCTTTCATAAAGTGATTAGTGCTGTGAAAGATGTGCATGAGATCCTGATTGTTGGTCCAGGGTCAGCCAAGAATGAATTACAGAAACATGCCGTAGCGCACGATTCTGCAATTGCCAAGAAAATTGTCGGTGTTGAAACGGTGGATCATCCCACTGATGGTCAAGTATTAAATTTTGCTAAGAAATATTTTCAAAAGATTGATCAATTAAGAGGTATCTAGTCGTCGTTAATTCATTGCTTGATTTAATACACCATGAAACCATTTTTTGCCAAGCTATTTGATATTTTCACCATCATTGCCACGCTCTCTTTTGTTGCGGGCGTCATCTTATTTGCAGTTGATAGCAATAACCGAAATGGCAGCGGTAATCAATCTACCTTCTTTATATCTGAAGTGCTTTGGTTTGCTGCCATCATTGCCTTGAACTATGTAGCCTTAGGGAAGGCCACTTTGTGGAATGGCAAGCGACACCAGAATCAGGATCCAAAATAATAGCCACCCGAGGGTGGCTATTTGCTGAATCAGCACTACTTTACTTAATCCAGCGGATAAAGTGATCCTTAGCGCGACGAACCTTCTTGAGATTGACTAACCAATCTTCATCGGCCTTACGATAACCTAGGGTTAGCATCACAACACTGCGTAAGCCTTGGGATTTCAGATCCAAAATTTCATCTAGGGCTTTAGGATCGAAGCCTTCCATTGGTGTGCTGTCGACCGCTTCATAAGCTGCTGCAATGAGGGCGGTGCCCAGACCAATATAGGCTTGCTTAGCAGTATGTGTGAAATTGACTTCAGGATCTCGTGCTGGGTAATTCTTCAAGAGCATCTGGCGATAAGCAGTACCAGATTCTGTTTTCAGGTTGCGAATCTCTTCAGTCATATCAAATGCCTGATTGATGCGATCTGCTGTGTAGTTATCCCATGCGGCAAAGACTAATAAATGGGAGCAATCGGTAATCTGTGCTTGATCATTGGCAATAGCCCTGATCTCGGTGCGAATCTCGGGGTTGGTGATCACTAATACTTCATAGGGCTGAAGTCCGCTTGAGCTAGCCGTTAGGCGGATAGCTTCCAGGATTTGGTTCAGCTTATCTTCTGGAACCACTTTGCTAGGATCCATCTTTTTAGTGGCATAGCGCCACTGTAATTTCTCAATTAGACTCATTTTTCCTTGGGGGTTTAGTTAATGAAGGGATGCAATTAGTGTAGGGCATATTAAAGTAAATTCAAGCTTTAATCTGATGCCAAAAGAAGGACCACCTGAGAGTGGCTTTGTATTGCAAATGGGTTCGACAAGATAGTTTTAATCTCTAGTTTCTTGGGCAGACCCCTTAAATTTTCTGACTAGTTATGGTTTCAGATAAGATCGAGAAACTAAATTACCTATGATGTGAGGCCTAATATGCCCAGTGTTATCTATCGATTCTCAAACCTTGCAATCATGTTGTTTTTTATAGTCATGATTATGATTGCGATGGATGGCTTTCCTAAGCTACTTCAACTACTTCCTTTTTTAGCACCCGGAGACGAGAGTACAAAATCAGGCTTATCTTTATTTGGGCCGATAGCCTCGAGTCTCGGTTTACTCATTGGTTTTTTGCTAAACCAAGCTCAGACCAATTTTCGTGAAGTTGAAGGCATTGTCTCTACCGAATCCGCAAGAATTAATAATCTCGACAGACTCCTGTTGCGATTTGGCAGCGACAAGGCTTTAGAAGTACGTGCGCAATTAAGGGCATACATTGAGTCAGTTATTCAGGTTGAATGGCCAAAACTCTCTGAAGAGCAGGGCAGTAAAGAGACCCATATGCTTTGGCGCTCCATATCTCAAAATGTTTTCAAACTGGATCCATCAACGCAAAGACAAGTTGCACTTTACGCAGACATTATTAAAAAGTCTGAGGAAGTAGCAGAAAGTAGAGAGACACGAATCGATCGATCTGAAAAACATCTGCCGCCACTATTTTGGGTGGTAATTTTTCTCTGTTTGGGGGCGCTGGTTTGTCTTAATGCACTTTTCCCACGCACTGATCATTATATTTTTGGACTGACTATTCTCTCGATCGCCTACGGTGGATTAATTTCCTTGCTTGTGATTACCGATAAGCCCTTTAAGGGGCAGAATGCCATTGCACCAGTGGCCTTAAGCAAGGTTTTAGCCTCGATCAAGACCAGGGTTGAGTAAGTGAATGTTTGCGCTTTAGCAGACCTAGCTCCACTTTCGTTTTAACTCGACGCCTTTCCGCTCAGCATTGACTGGCTAGCCTAGGGCTTGCTTTTGAAATCAAAGTGCATGATGAGTTGATTGGGCGGCAATCTTGACATCAATTTGTCATTGAACCTAAATATGTGCCGCCTACGAAGGGTTTGTCCTTATGGGGCATTCACAAAAAATAGTTATCCTAGTGAGAGTCATTCATCGGAGTGGAGGAGGCATCTATGAATTCAGAAAACTTTAGCAATCGACGTAAAGTGATTACAGCGGCACTAGCAGGCGGAGCCGGGTCTTTATTGCCATCTTGGGCTTGGGGGGCGGAGAGAACGAATTTGCCGATCGCCTATGGTGAGCGGGAGTTGATGGCATTTCCTGAAAAGAAACCCATGATTGTGCTGACTTCTCGCCCTCCTCAGTTAGAGACTCCATTTCAGTATTACGACAATCATGTGATTACGCCCAATGATGAATTCTTTGTGCGCTATCACATGGCTGGTATTCCAACCTCGATTGACCCTGCAACATATAAATTAAGTATCAGTGGCAATGTTGAGAAGCCCTTAGAGATCTCTCTGGAAAGTCTCAAGAAGAATTTCCCCTCACAAAGAATCGTAGCAGTAAATCAGTGCTCTGGTAATAGTCGCGGTTTATTTGAGCCTAGAGTCAATGGAGGTCAGTTAGGCAATGGTGCGATGGGTAATGCTGCATGGGTTGGCGTTTCCTTAAAAGATATCCTCAAAGCTGCCAATCCTGGTCGAGGTGCTAAGCAGGTGACATTTAATGGCTTAGACCAACCAGTTTTGCCAAGCGATTCAGATTTTGTCAAAGGTCTTGATATTGATCACGCCATGGATGGCAATGTGATGGTTGCCTATCAAATGAATGGCACAGATATTCCATTCTTAAATGGCTATCCAATCAAGTTAATTGTCCCTGGCTACTATGGCACTTATTGGGTAAAGCATCTTAGTGAAATCAAAGTGGTTGATGATGTCTATAACGGTTACTGGATGAACCCAGCGTATCGGATTCCGGATAATGATTGCAATTGTGTTGAGCCTGGTACGGCCCCTTCGAAAACCATTCCCATTAATCAATTCACAATCCGTTCTTTCATAACCAACTTTACTGATAGCAGCATTGTCACAGTAGGCAAGCCTATTCAAGCTAGAGGCATTGCTTTTGATGCGGGCTATGGCATTAAGAAAGTATTGTTCTCGCAGGACAATGGTCAAAGCTGGACCGAGGCCAGATTGGGTCAAGATCTGGGGCGCTTCTCTTTCAGGGAATGGCGCACTGAATTTACGCCCAAACAAAAGGGCACCCTGAATCTCAGGGTGAGGGCATTTAACCATGCTGGACAAATCCAACCGATGACTGCTTCGTGGATGCCTGCTGGATATATGCGAAATGTAGTTGAGACTGTCAAAGTCACAGCCGTTTAAGGAGAAATAGATGAAAAAAATGATTCTGCTTCTCTCCCTCTTCGTAATCACATCAATGGCTCAGGCTAAAACGATTGAACTGCCATCCGATACGGTTTTATGGAGACCATCTGATTTGCCTGGCTATGAGTTAACTTTGCAGAAATGCTCAACCTGTCATTCGGCTCACTATGCAGAGTACCAGCCACCCAACACAGGGCCGGGATATTGGAATGCTCAGGTCTTAAGAATGAAAAATGTGTTTAAGGCGCCCATTACTGATGAGGAAGTGCCTGTCATTGTGGACTATCTTAATAAGACTTATGGTGCCAATAGGAAGTAAAACATTGGCCAATCGAAGTGGAAGGCTTACCTAGTCTAAGATTGTAAAAAAACCACCCTCGGGTGGTTTTTTATTGCTTTCTTTCTTGATGGTCTTTGAGGTGGATGGCCCTCAGCAAAATTGAGAGAATAGATTCATAATTTAGAGATTGTGATCATAAAAATTAACAAAACTATTCGCAAGTCAATTGATACTCTGATCGACATTGCTGCACATTCTTCGTTCATGCAGCCTGTGCAAGCTAGTGAAATTGGCAAAAGACTGCATATTTCTAAAAGTCGCCTTGAAGTCTTTTTGGCAAACTTAAAGTCTGCTGGTTTGGTTCTGTCCGTAAAAGGTCGGGGAGGGGGTTATCTTCTCCCAGAAAAGCTTGCAACTCTCCCCATGGATGATTTAATGCAAAGATTGAAAAATCTCAATTATGGGAAGTCAAAGATTTCTGAGCTTACGAATGACGTTTTAGTGAGTATCGAAAAATATATTCAGGAATGTTTGGCCAGAATATCTTTCGAAGCTTCTATTCAGAAAGCGGTTCCGGACTTCAACGAAATTACTGAGGCCCCAAAGTTACAGAAGATAGCAGTCACTAAGCAGAGTAGACCACGCCAATCTCAGCCTAAAGCCCAAGAAAGTGGAATTGCATTTGCAACTCAACCTGAATCTCAAGTCAGGGGCCCGAACTCTGTCTTTAGTTTTGGTCAATACCTGTTGAATGGTCATTGAGTCGTGATGGGAAGCGGTAAATCGTATCCAGCGCTAGCCTTTGTGGATATTGAAACTACGGGCTCCAATTTCGAGCGAGACCGCATTACTGAGATTGCCGTCAAAACACTTTATGAGGATCGCATCGAAGTTTGGGAAAGCCTGCTTAATCCACAAGTATTTATACCGAATAATATCCAGCAGCTCACGGGGATTTCTCCGCAGATGGTTCAGAATCAACCAGAGTTTTCAGAGCTGGCTAAAGAGATCTATAGTCAACTCGAGGATAAGATTTTTGTGGCACACAATGCCCGTTTTGATTATGGTTTCATCAAAGCCTCATTCAAAAGAATCGGAATCGATTTCAAGCCCAGGGTGCTCTGCACTGTTAAGCTCTCTAGACATCTCTTTCCTGAGCAAAAAAGACATAATCTAGATACGCTCATTCAGGTGCATGACCTCAAAGTGAGCTCGCGACATCGGGCCTTAGGTGATGCAGAGCTATTACATCAGTTTTGGCAGGTTTGTGAAGCTAGATTTGGCAAGGAAAAATTACTCGGCGCGATTGATGTATTGACCGCAAATGCGAGCTTGCCAAGCCATATTGATAAAGAATTAATTAATCAAATTCCGGATAAGCCGGGTGTTTATATTTTTTATGCAGAAAATAAAGCCCCTCTATATATTGGTAAAAGTATCAATATGCGTACTCGGGTATTGAGTCATTTTCATAGCAACCTTACGAATCGTAAAGAGATGAAGCTGGCTTTGCAGGTGAAAGATATTGACTGGATTGAAACTAGCGGAGAAATGGGAGCCTTGCTACTGGAGTCTCAACTGATTAAGGAGCGACTTCCTGCTCTAAATATCAAATTAAGGCGCTCTAAGGATTTATGCGCTTGGCAATTGCAGGATCATGATGGGGTCATGACCCCCGTCTTGGTCAGCCATCGCGATCTACAACCAGGTGTTCAAGAAAATCTATACGGACTCTTTTGCAGCAAGAGAGAAGCGCATCAATGTCTTCAGTCCTTAGCCAAGCGCCATCGGCTCTGTGAGCTTACGCTGGGACTAGAAAAGTCAGCCGTTAAAAAAGCTTGCTTTGGATACCATGTAAAGCAATGCAACGGGGTCTGTGTGGGACAAGAAGAGGTCAAACTTCATAATCTGCGACTCATGACTGCCCTTGAGGCCTTTAAAGTGAAGATATGGCCCTATCCTGGCCCAATCGCCATTGTGGAGGGAGAGGCAATGCACGTGGTAGATCGTTGGTGTTACTTGGGCTCCGCAATGAATGAGGCTGAGCTCTACGAGTTAGCAACTGAGGGTGAAGCGGAGTTTGATTTGGATATCTATAAGATTCTAAAAAAACAGCTGAGCTCCATCCCGAATCGCCAGATTGTTTCCTTGGCACGTACGCAATGAAAATAACATTTAATCTATTGGGTATCTTGATCTCTAAATTGAAGATGTTCTTCGATGATGTATTGAGCTTGATTCGTTCTAATCTACGCTAAACATGAAATCGATCAATCACGCCTTAAGCCCTGAAGACCTATCCCGCGTAATAGAGATGGCCTGGGAGGATAGAACTCCTTTTGCTGCGATTGAGCAATCCTTCGGCTTATCCGAGTCACAAGTCATTGTTCTCATGCGCAAATCTTTGAAAAGGACTTCATTTAAGATTTGGCGAGAGCGCGTTTCGGGTCGAGCAACTAAGCATCAGGCTTTGCGCAGCAAGCTGGTTACAAGAGCATATTGCCCCACTCAATACAAGCAAAAGTGAGTCACTAGAAAATGCTACCAGGGAAGCTTTTCACCTGAATAGCTCAAGAAAGAACCGCTGTCGCTTTTCTCAAGAGCTAAAAGAACATTCAACATATCGCTAGCAGCCTCCAGCGCAGGTCTTCCCTTTACTTCGCCACCAAAAGGTTTTGATAGTCGGGACTGCACTGTGCCTGGATGCAAAGCAATTAGGGCGGTATTGGGCTTGGTACGTGCCAGTTCAATCGCTGCTGTCTTGATGATCATGTTGAGGGCAGCTTTTGAAGCTCGGTAGCTGTACCAGCCACCAAGTCGATTGTCTTCAATGCTTCCGACCTTAGCTGAAAGTGTCGCCATCACGCTGTGCTGCGGATCTAACAGTTTGACAAAGTGTTTCAGAGTGAGGGCCGGACCAACCGTATTGGTATTGAGAAGGGTGCTGAAGCTATCAGCAGTGAGATCGTCTAAGCGTTTTTCTGGGCTAAAGTGCTCGCCATGTAAAACACCGATGCTATTAATAATCAACTGAAAAGGTCCTTGGGAAGCAAGCCCATTTGCGGCATCAGCAATTGAATCTACATCCTGATAGTTGATTGATGGGAGCGACTGGCGGTGGATGCCAATCACTTTTTCGCACAGAGGGTGATTCTGTAATAGATCCATCAATGCAGAACCAATCGATCCTGAAGAGCCGATGACCAGCGCGTTAAAGGGGTGATTGAGTATTGGCATGAATCCTTAATGGTAGCAATGGGGGTGGTCAGCAGGCTTTATTAATAAGCCTTAATATAGGCTCAAATGATTCAGCTTGAAAAACTCACCTTATTTTATGATGGCACTTGTCCCCTGTGTCAGGCCGAGATCCTATTTTTAAGTAAACGTAATCAAGCAGGCCTATTGTCTTTTGTAGATATCAATTCACGACAGTATGACCCAAGTCAAGTTGGCGTTTCATGCGATATAGCTTTGGCCTCGATGTATGCCCAATACGAGAGTGGCAAACTCATCAATGGTGTTGAGGTCTTCTTGCAGGCTTACAAAAGAGCGAACTTACCTGTGCTGGTATGGCTATTCTCGCGACCTTATTTAAGACCCATCTTTAATGGGAGTTACCAACTATTTGCTCGCTTTCGTCATCCCATCTCTAGGACTATCGGCCCTATGGCTCTTCGGCTTGCAACAAGCTCACAAGGTAAATAAGAAATGAGTAATCCAGATCATCGATGCTGTGGATCAGGCGTTTGTATCATTAATCAGCAGGGTGAGTGCTGGTGTGGCCAAGTTTGGAATGGCAGCAAGATGGCTCCACCAAGCTTCACGCCACCTGGAATCAATGCTGAGAATAGCGACCCCTCACCATCCAAAGAGGATGAACTAAAGCCAAAAGAATAAAACAAGAAAAAAGCCTTATGAACATTACGCCTTCAAGATTTGATTATGGTTTTTACTAGATGTTACTCAACTTATTATTGGCTTTTTAGTCTTCTATTGGCTCTGGCAAGTTTCAGTGCTATGGCTGCACCTTTTGAAATCAAAGTGCATGATGAGCTGATTGCGGAATATCAAGACTCTGCCTATGAAGTCGAGACAAATTTATTTCAAGCTCCAGCATCGCAGGGTCTAAAAACCGATGTATTCCAGACGCGGCTTGAGTATGGGTATGGAATTGCTCGTGATAGTGAAGTTGGCGCCAATATCTATCTCAGCAATTACAACGGGGTCAGTTACGTCAATGGTGGAAAGATCAGCTATATGTATATCCCAACCCACGATGAAGAGGGGCTATGGCATTACGGTGTCAAAAATGAAATCAATTACATCAAGGATGTGGGTGGTACTGAAACTACCTTCTATGAATTCACTCCCATCTTGGCTCTGCAGCTGCAAGACTGGCGCTTTACTATTAACCCCAGCTTGGATGTCACTCTCAATAACAATATCTCGGCTGTATTTTCACCATCAGCTAAAGTGGCTTATGGATTAACGCATGCGCTTGATGTAGGCATGGAGTACTACTCAGATAACTTGCCGAATAAAAGTCTTTACAGCGTCAATCAACAGCCTCATACCGCTTATTTGGTTATGGATGCTAAATATGGCAAGTCAGCACTCAACATGGGTGTTGGCAAAGGCGTGACCACTAATAGCGATAACTGGGTTATTAAACTGATTGCTTCAGTAAGCTTTGATTAGGGGATGGCAGCCTCCCAGATTAGTTTTGATAGTATTTTTTGGGAAGCTTTACTTCTGGTTAATATTTGCCCCATGAAAATTATTTAATCATTAAACTTGTTTTTTTAAAGGCCTTGTATGGAAAAAATGCATTTCACCAGAATGGACCAAGGGACTCCGGCTGATTTTGAAGTGATGAAAGCGGTGCATGAGCGCACATTGGCAGCTTTGCCAGACAAGCTCTATGCACTCTTGGAGAATCTTGCTAAAGATACAGCCTACAACATCACTCGGAAAGAGCATTCTCTGCAGGCCGCTACTCGGGCGCTACGGGATGGCAAAGATGAAGAGTACGTTGTTGTGACCTTGTTTCATGATATTGCTGAGCCCTTAGGGCCCTTTAATCATGGTGAAGTCATTGCATCCATATTGCATCCTTTTATTTCTAGAAATAATTATTGGATGCTAGTTCAGCATGGTTTATTTCAAGCCTATTTTTATGGTGACAAGATTGGTGTAGATCCAAATGCGCGAGATCAGTTCAAATCAGATCCGGCATACGAGCAAACAGTAGAGTTTTGCGCCAAGTATGATGAAATCTCATTCGATCCTAGCTACAAAAGTGAGCCTTTATTGACATTTGATCCCATGGTGAGAAGAGTGCTCCAGAAGCAATGGGTTGCCCCATAAATTTTGAAGATAAGAAAGCAAAAGCCCAAAGGTCGCCTCTCAATTACTGGTAGGTCAGCTAAGCCGATAAAATGGTATTGCCACCTCTTAAATTGCTGTTGTTATTGAGCGCTATTATTTGTTACCAAAAAGGCTGTAAAACAAGTTGATGATGATCTGCCGATGCTCTTCTGTACCCATTAATTCGCTCTCATCGATATAGGGCTGCCTCACCGCTTTCGAATTGATAAGCATGAGAAAACGTACCGAAATCGCCAGACGTAAAGCTGAATACTTTCAGAACATGTCTGCCCGCTGAAATATTGACCTGACAGCTATCACCGTTTGGAATAGCACATACATCAGTTTCGCCGATATAAACCCTTGCTTTTCCAATGCTGGTTAGTGACGTATTTTCTCGGTTAAAAATGAGAGTGACGTCTCCCCCTGGATTCACTAGCGGTGGGACTTGTGCAGGTGTACTTTGGCATCCAGCAATGAGGGCGGAAAAACTAATGCACAGCAATATTTTGTATGACATATTTAGCCTAAAAGTGTATTGAATCTTAGGTGAACATTGCCTCAATTTTTGTCTATATCTTGAAAGTAATCGTAGGCTGGTAGGCCGGGCAAGATTGGCTGCGCTGAAACTGCGTTTTCGAACTCGCTACTAATGCGCTTCATGAGCTAAGATAGCTGTGAATCTGACGTTTTCCTACTCAATTTAACTATCTAAACTATGAAATTACTGAACCCATTTCCTTTTTTCGTATTTGGTGTGGTGCTCAGCATTTTTTCTGGTGTTGTATGTGCAGAGCCACCAGTGCCTCCTTTTTATGCCTCTGTCATGAAAATGACCCCCGAAGGTAAGTTGGGGCAAGTGATCAAGCAAGAGGCGCTAGCAACATCTGTCATGGGTGCGCAGGCCTGGAGGATTGCCTATATCTCTTCAGATATCTCAGGACGCAAAACTATTGCAACTGGGTTGGTCATTGCGCCAGTAGGGCCGGCTCCTGCAGGGGGTCGTCCAGTCATGACTTGGGCTCATGGCACAACAGGTTCAGCACAAAATTGTGGACCATCTCAAGTTACTGATCCTGCAGTTCCTTTGAATGAGTATTTCTTGGTTGGTGGAAATTCCTGGACCGACTATGGAATTCCGTCTCTAGAAGAGTTTATTAAAGAGGGTTATGTATTGGTTGCCACAGATTATCAAGGTCTCGGTGGTGGGGGTAGACATCAATATAGTGTTGCAGCAACCAATGGTATGGATGCACTCAATGCAGCCCGTGCTGCAGTTTCCATGAAAGAAACTGGGGCTAACAAAAAGACTTTGGTTTATGGTTGGTCCCAAGGGGGTGGCGCTGTAATCGCCCTAGCAGGCATGTCTGAATACATTAAACAAACAGGCACGGCAGCCGATAATCTGGACATGATTGGTTTTGTTGCCTTGGCTCCCCAAGATATTTCTATTCTTGCCCCAGCAGGAAAGCTTGATCAGGCCGCCGCAGATCAATTCTTCCAAGGTTCGCAAAAGATGTTTTTGGATAATGTTTTTAATTTCACCCATGCAACGATGTATTACTGGGGAACCCAAGCTGCCTTCTCTAATCTCAAGTTATCTGACATCTTTACAGATGAGGGTGTAAAAGTTGCCAATGAGATCTACAGTAATAAATGTATGCATGCATCAAGCGATACATTCAACTTTAACTATGGTGGCAGCTACGCAACTTTATTAAAGCAAACTCCTGCTAATACTGTGGCCTGGGCGCAAGCAATGCAAAAGGGCGGTGTTCCGGTAGTAAAACCCGTTGCACCTGTTCAAATCTACTTTGGATCAAAAGATACTGCCGTTCCTCCAATGATGCATAAGTTGTATCAAGATCAAATATGCAAGTTAGGCGGTAACGTTGGCAGAATGCAATTGCCTGGTGAGCAGTCCCACTTCACCACTCCTGGATCGTCTAAGCCGTTTTATTTGGCTTGGGTCAAAGATAGGGTGGCAGGTAAGCCGCTGGCAAATGCATGTCCTCAAAACTAGGAACGTCAAAAAAATAGTAATAAAGCCACCTACGGGTGGCTTTTATATAACTGACGGGTCGCGCGAGACTCGAACTATTGACTAATGGACTGCCAAGGCGCTTTTACCTGTACCTATGGCTGTTATAAAGGCGATTTATTGGAAAGTAATCTTTTTTGACGAAAGTAGAGTAAAATCCATTTAGCGATCTTCAAGCTAATAGTGTTGTTGTACTAGTAATTAATACCGCAGTTCTGCGATAGTTCTTCTTAGCATCTCCCCCGCCATTCTTGACTTTCGCCTCATTTGGGGCATTGTCCCTTTTATATTTTTTTTAAGGAATAGTCAGATATGGCAAACGGAATTGTGAAATGGTTTAACGACGCTAAAGGCTTCGGCTTTATTACCCCTGAACTCGGTGGCGAAGATTTATTTGCCCATTTTTCAGCAATTAATAGCAGCGGATTTAAATCTTTAGCTGAAGGCCAAAAGGTCACTTTTGATATTACTACTGGCCCTAAAGGCAAGTTAGCATCCAATATTCAACCTGTTTAAATCAGAAGCAAATGCCGGGCAGAAATTATTTGCCTGGTCCAAAGCCCAGCATGACTGGGCTTTTTATTTTTATTAAGGATGTTAAATGACAAAAGAAGCCTTGCTTGAAATGGAAGGTCTTGTTGATGAAATTCTGCCGGATTCTCGTTATCGAATAACTTTAGACAATGGCCATAAGCTTATTGCCTATACGGCGGGAAAAATGAAAAAAAATCACATCCGTATATTGGCTGGAGATAAGGTTTCTTTAGAGGTCTCTCCCTATGACTTGAGTAAAGGTCGTATTACATTTAGACATCTTGAGAAGAGGCAATCGTTTACTAGTGCGCCGTATAGGCGACATTGATAACTTTGAGGTTTAAAACTGCAAGTTAAATTAATATTTGCAAATAGTCTCAGGCCCGTGTCGATAGGGCTCAGGTAACCAAGAAATACTAAAACCACCTTCGGGTGGTTTTTTATTTGAGGGTCTATTGCCACCATAAGTTACCAATACATTCCATTCAGGTAAAAGAAAAGGGACCACATTGCTGTGATCCCTTTGTATAACTGGTGGGTCGGGCGAGATTCGAACTCGCGACCAACGGATTAAAAGTCCGCTGCTCTACCGACTGAGCTACCGACCCGGTAAAACGGAAATTATAGCAAGACTTGCGACTTCGTCCTGAGCTCTTGCTGCTCCTGCCTCGTATAGCCCGATGCTTAGGAGTTCACCCGCCTGGCTACTGGTGGATTCTTCGAGAAATAATCTTTAATTCCCCTCAAAATCGCCTCAGCAATTCGGTCCTGATAGGCGTCATCATTGAGTCTGGCCTCTTCTTGGGGGTTGCTGATAAATGCGGTCTCGACCAGAATCGAGGGAATATCTGGGGCCTTGAGAACGGCAAAGCTGGCTTGCTCTACTTTGCCTTTATGTAAGGCTGCAAAACCACCGATTTGCCTTAAAACCGAGTTGCCGACCTGAAGTGAGTCATTAATTTGCGCCGTGGTCGACATATCCAGCAAGAGATTGGCAACTTGCCGATCTTGGGTTTTGATATTGATGCCACCAATCAGGTCTGAAGCATTCTCTTTATTGGCCATCCATCTGGCAGTCGTGCTAGACGCTCCCATTTGGGAGAGTGCAAAAACCGAAGCCCCCTTGGCATCTCTTTCAATAAAGGCATCTGCATGGATTGAAACAAATAAATCCGCTTGGACTGCGCGGGCTTTTTGCACTCGGACATGCAGGGGCACAAAGTAATCACCGTCTCTTGTTAAAAAAGGGCGCATATAGTCTTCGCCCTCAATCTTTTGATTAAGGCGTTTGGCAATCGAGAGCACTACGTTCTTTTCTCTCGATCCTGCTGCACCAATTGCGCCCGGATCTTCACCGCCGTGGCCGGCATCGATAGCAATCGTGATCAAGCGTTTATATTTAGCCGTTACTTTAGGGGTCTTCACATCTGGAATGGCCTGCGCCACTGGCGGACCTTTTTCTGGCTTACTCGCAAATTGTGCAATTTGATCAATTTCTTCATTGGATTTAACCAGGGCCTGCTCTTTGCGAGCACTGCTCTTGACTAACTCCATTAAGGGGTCGGGCGGGGTAGTGGGGTAGAGATCAAATACCATGCGGTATTGGTACTCACCGATGGGGTCAAGGGTAAAGAGTTGGGGCTTAATCGGTTCTTTGAGGTCAAAGACCAGGCGCACCACATTGGGTTGATATTGACCCACCCGAATTTGTGAAACATACGGATCATTGGGTTTGACCTTGGCAACGATGTCTTTGAGGGTGGGGTTGAGTTCCAGGTTTTGGACATCCACTACCAATCGATCTGGGTTAGTTAACACTTGCTGCGTAATGGGTAGCGGAGTATCTGACTCGAGCGTGATACGGGTGTAATCCTCAGAAGGCCACATCCGCACTCCCAGAATCTTGGCGCCCCAAGCAATCTCGATTTCTCCCAAGAGGAGCACAAAGCCTAAGAGCTTGGCCGAAGTCTTGAGGCACTGTCTTCTCGAGAGATTGGCAGGGCTAGAGGGTCTCATGTGGGTGCTAGATTTGCTCTAGTAATTGGGTGCCAGCAGCACCATTGGCATTTAGCGTAATGACTCTCTCAGACTCGATGTCACCCGCAGTCAATCTGATTACGAGATCAAAGGGCGGTAGAGTGTTTTCTGCCTTCTCAGGCCACTCGATTAAACACAATCCTGGCACATCAAAGTACTCAGCAAAGCCTGCCTCTTGCCACTCGAGTGGAGAGCGCATGCGATAGAGATCAAAGTGATGGATAGTGACGGGATTTTGATCAAGCTCGATTAGATAAGGTTCGCAAAGGGTATAGGTGGGGCTCTTCACCTTGCCTGTGTGTCCTAGCCCTTGAATCAGAAAGCGTGCAAAAGTGGTCTTGCCTGCACCTAGATCCCCCTCTAAAGCAAGATTGAGATGAGCGCTTGGATTGGCGGCCCAGATCTTGGCGATCGCTTTGCCTAGACCTTGAGCGAGGGTCGCAGTCTCGCTTTCTTGCCTACAATGCTTTATCTGGGTTTGGCTCTGTGTCATGGTATTTGCCTAGTTTATTCAATTATTGCGATACATTCTGAATTCATGAGTTCAACTTCATCTTCCCCCTCTGCCTTGGATAGCGATCAGCTAGCGTCGCTCCGCCAATGGCTTGATGGCGAAGCTAAGGCTATTGGTTTTGATGATGTCCGTGTGACCGATACCCATTTGGGAGCTGCTACTGAGAAGTTAAGAGAGTGGCTCGCTGCAGGGCGCCATGGCCACATGGAGTATATGCAACGCCATGCCGCGCTCCGTTCAGATCCCCAACTTCTTTTGCCTGGGACGACCCGTGTGATTTGTGTGCGCATGAATTATCTGCCACCCGAAGTGAATTTTGATCATGAGTGGCAGCGTCTTGCTCAGTCAGATCAAGCCGTGGTCTCTATCTATGCACGCGGTCGTGACTATCACAAGATCTTGCGTCAACGCTTACAAGAGTTTGCAAAAGCCATTGAGGCCAAAATTGGTTCTTTTGGGTATCGCGTTTTTACTGACTCTGCGCCGCTCATGGAAGTGGAGTTGGCTCGCAAAGCAGGATTGGGTTGGCGAGGTAAACATACTTTATTACTTAACCGAGAGGCGGGCTCAACTTTTTTCTTGGGTGAGATCTTGGTTGATATTCCGCTGCCGCTGGATGCAGCAATTGAAGAACATTGTGGCAGTTGTAGTGCATGTATTGACATCTGTCCGACACAAGCGATTACAGCGCCTTATGCCTTAGATGCAAGAAGGTGCATCTCTTATTTGACGATTGAGAACCCCGACGTCATACCCGTGGAGTTTCGCAAAGCGATGGGTAATCGCGTGTATGGCTGCGATGACTGCCAACTCATTTGCCCCTGGAATAAATTTGCGCAGCGCAGTACCTTGCCCGATTTTGCTGCGCGTCACGGTTTGGGGAGTGCCTCATTACTCGAGTTATGGTCCTGGACCGAAGGACAGTTTGAGCAACGCCATGAGGGCAGTGCGATACGGCGGATTGGTTATACGAAGTGGCGTCGCAATCTCGCGGTGGCACTCGGTAATGCCATCGGCTCAGATATTGCCCCCGCAGAAAAGGAAGACATTCGGGAAGCCTTAATTGAGGCTTTGGACAGTGCGGCCAATACTTCTCCATTGGTGATGGAGCATATCGAATGGGCTCTCGCGCAATCTGCTGCTGGTTTTTAAGTCCTCTTACAATAGTCCGATGTCCTCATCAACCCAACACCAGCACTCAGACTCTGCCGACCATGGACTCGACGGACCAAGTCAGAATCGCTATGCTAGTCGTCAGGATGCGTTTTGGTCTGGCATCAAACATGCTGCGGGCGCTCCTGCTATTGTTTTGTTTGCTGGCATGGTAGGTTTCGGTGCCATGGCTAAAACCAATGGCTTTGATTTATGGTTTCCCGCGCTGACCAGCTTGTTGATGTTTGCCTTACCTGGGCAAGTTGTTTTAATGGAAATGGTGATGACAGGATCATCCGTCATTGCGATTGCATTAGCAGTGACGCTAACTTCTACACGCTTCATCACGATGACGGTGACGCTCTTTCCTCAATTACATGAAAAAGATCGCAATCGTAATTTATACGCATCAGTCCATATGCTTGCGATGACAGTATGGTCTATGACTATGCGCGAGTTTCCTTCGATAGAACGCAAGCATCGACTCAATTATTTCTTGGGATTTGGTTTGGTCTGCTGGTTGATGAGCATTCCAGGAACGATCTTAGGTTACTACCTCGCAGCTTGGGTTCCTGCTGCAATTACTTTGGGTCTGATTTTTATTAATCCTCTATTTTTTCTGTTGACTTTTACGGATGTGAAGCCTTGGGTGAATCGCATTGCGATTGCGCTGGGCTGCATACTGGGGCCAATCTTTTATTTTGTTGATCGTGATTCCAGTTTGTTAGCTGCTGGCCTTATTGCTGGAACATTAGCATATTACATTGATCGCAAGATGATTCGTAAACGTCCAGGAGTCATCGGATGATGCCAAATATTATTCATGGTTGGCAGCTGGCGATTGCTCTAGGTGGAGCATGTTTAGGGACCTACTTCTGTCGCGCAATTGGCGTAATATTATCAGGGCATATCAACCAAGATACCGAATTCTTCCGCTGGCTTGCGGCAGTGACTTATGCAATGGTGGCCGCTTTGACCATTCGCTTAATTTTGCTCCCTGTCGGAATGCTCCAGAATGTATCGGTATGGATGCGTATCCTCATATGCATTATTAGCCTCGGGGTCATGGTTTCTAGGCCCCAGCGCCGTTTATCGGCCGCACTGCTCGTGGGAACGGGCCTGATGGTCTTATACGGCGCAACCCACTAGCCCTTATAATTACAGCAATATTTGTTATTAATGACATATCTATAGAACTTGAAAGAAGAACGATGTTAGCTACCAAACCATACTTGACACAGGCCGACGCGCAAAAAATTCTAGATGCAGCAAATCAGTTCGCAGCAGAAAACAATTTCGCGGTCACCATTGCAGTTTGCGATGACGGTGGTCACCTTTTAGGTTTGATTCGTCGTGATGGCTGCGCACATATTTCTTCTTACATTGCTCAAGAGAAAGCGCGTACTGCTGCGATGGGTAAACGTGAGACTCGCGTTTACGAAGAGATTATTAATAATGGTCGCACTGCTTTTGCATCCGTTCCGCACAGTATGGGAATGTTAGAAGGCGGAGTCAATATCGAGGTAAATGGTTTTACCATCGGCGCAGTCGGCGTTTCCGGCGTTAAATCGGCCGATGATGCTGCTACTGCAAAAGCAGGCATCGCTGCCATCCTTTAAGTTATCTTGACTAATACCCCTACCGAAATTTCTACTGAATCTACTCCCCAAGCAACAATCACCTTTGCTGATTTTGGCTTAGACCCGCTCATTCAAAAAGCGGTATCTGAACAGGGCTACACCAGCCCGACTCCTATTCAAGCGCAAGCCATTCCCCATGTTTTATTGGGGCAAGACTTGATGGGCGCTGCCCAGACCGGTACTGGCAAGACGGCCGCATTCGTATTGCCTATCATTCAGCGCATTCTGCGCCATGCAAGCAGCAGTGCTTCACCTGCTAGGCATCCCATTCGGGCCTTGGTGCTGACACCGACCCGCGAGTTAGCAGTGCAAGTTGCAGAGAACGCAGCAAACTATTCTCGTTATACTGATTTACGTTCGGCCGTGGTCTATGGCGGTGTGGATATGAAAGAGCAAGTAGCCACCTTGCGAGGCGGTATTGAGATTTTGATTGCCACGCCTGGTCGCCTCTTGGATCACATTGGCTCTAAAGTGGCCAACCTTTCTCAAGTAGAACTCTTAGTGTTGGATGAGGCAGATCGAATGCTGGACATGGGCTTCCTACCCGATCTACAGCGCATCATCAATTTGATTCCAGCCCAGCGTCAAACTTTATTGTTCTCAGCTACTTTCTCACCAGAGATTAAAAAACTGGCGCAGAGCTATTTGCGTAATCCTGTGACGGTTGAGGTTGCTAGACAAAATGCTGCTGCCGATACCGTACGCCAAGTGATTCATATGGTGCGATCGGGTGATAAAGAAAAGGCCATTGTGAAGATTTTGGCTGCACGGACAGAGCAAGGTTTATCCCGTCAGTGCATCATCTTTACCAATAGTCGTATGGGTTGTGGCAGATTGGCGCGGGCTCTAGAACGTGACGGCATTAAAGCCGGTGCGATTCATGGTGATAAGAGCCAAGGCGAACGGACTCTAACTTTGGATGCATTTAAGTCGGGCGCGATTGAAGCCTTGGTTGCAACCGACGTGGCAGCGCGTGGCTTAGATATCCCAGCAATGCCCTGCGTGATTAATCATGAGTTGCCGTTTAATGCCGAAGACTTTATTCACCGGATTGGCCGCACCGGACGTGCGGGCAGTACTGGTGATGCGATTGCCTTAGTTGACGATAGTGAAAAACGCTTGCTCGACGATATCGAGAAGTTAATGAAGCGCAAGTTAGATATTGTTCCATTGCCTAATATCGATATTCCTGGCGGTCAGGAATCTGACTATGAGCCTAGACATCGGTCGCCTCGATCGACTCGTGAGACTTCTCAGAGATCGTATTCAACACCAAAGTCATCGCCAGCGCCTGCTGCTGATCCTTTCTTTTCCATGCCTTATGAATCTTCGAAGACAGTCAATCAAGCAGAAAATACGGATGCTCAGCCAGAAGTCAAAAAGGTGGGCATTGTTCCTGCCAAAGCTCCAGTAGGTGCCTTGCTCGGCGGCTTCAAGAAGAAGTAAAGCGCGAATATATTAGTCAGCAGTACTTCTTTTTCCAAGCAGCAGTCGCTGCTGACAAAAACTCACCAATACTCTGGTGTGCTTGCTTAGCGATTTCCTGTAAACCCAAATGATTGGCTGCTAGCTCAAGCGCTTTGAGGGCATGAGCAGGAGTGCTGATATCAATGGCGCTGGCGAGAGTTTGTTTGCTCAGCTTTTCACCAAATTCATCGAGCACCAAAGGCAAATGTACATATACTGGTGTCGGGTAGTGAAGCACTTTCTGTAAATAAATTTGCCTTGCCGTATTGTTGAGTAAATCTTCGCCCCGGACCACATGCGTAATTCCCTGTTCAGCATCATCGACGACCACAGCCAACTGATACGTAAATAAGCCGTCACTTCTTCGTAGGACAAAATCTCCTACTTCCTGACTGAGATTCTGGATTTGATGACCTAAGGCGCGATCCTCAAATGCAATAGTGCAGTGTTCTGGGAGCGCAATTCTCCAGGCAGCGAGTGTATTTTCCGGTTTTAGTCCTAGCTGCGATCGACAGCTTCCTGGGTAGACCAATTCTTGATGGCGCTCGGTCTCGACGCCTAGCGCCTTTAAGGCATTAGCAATCGTTTGGCGAGAGCAATTGCAGGGGTAGAGCTGACCCTCGTCAATGAGCTGATTGAAGGCCTTTTGGTAGGTTTCCTGCCGTGCGGATTGCCATACAGGCTCTTCGTCCCATTGCAGACCACAGGCCAGCAGTTGAGCCTGGATTTGCTCGGCCGCTCCAGGAATGCTACGGGGGGTGTCGATATCCTCAATCCGAAGTAGCCACTGACCCTGATGAGCCCGTGCGTCCAGCCAGCTACCAAGGGCTGCTACTAGAGAGCCAGCATGCAGAGGACCGGTCGGGGAAGGTGCAAATCGCCCGCGATAGGCTCTGGCTGGGGAAGGGGGATTTTGAAGTTCGGACACAGCTAAAATCATCTCATGGCTTTACCTCGTTTCGTTCATCTTCGTCTCCATTCCGAGTTTTCGATTACGGACGGAATCGTGCGAATTGATGATGCGATTGCGGCTGCCGCTAAAGATGAGATGGGCGCCTTAGCCATCACAGACTTGAGTAATTTATTTGGTTTAGTGCGTTTTTATTCTGGGGCTCGCTCTCAAGGGCTTAAACCGATTGCCGGTGCCGACGTTTGGATTAGCAACCCTCAAGATCCTGATCAACCCCACCGTTTATTGCTCTTGGTGCAAAACCAATCGGGCTATCGGAATTTATGTCAGTTACTGAGCCGCGCCTCTTTGGATAATCAATCGCGTGGACGAGCAGAAGTGCATCCTCAGTGGTTTACTGAACCCGCCGCCAAAGAGGAAGACCGTAAAGCAAAGAAGACCCTTGCCGATGGTCTGATTGCTTTATCAGGGGCCCGAACTGGCGATGTGGGCACAGCCCTCTTGGGAGGTCAAGCTGATCAAGCGAGAGAACTGGCAAAGCATTGGAGCAAGATATTTCCTAGTAGTTACTTCATTGAAGTGCAGCGTGGCGGTCATCCACAAGACGAGCAACATCTGCAACTCGCCTGTCATTTAGCAAGCGAATTAGACCTGCCTGTTGTGGCAACCCATCCAGTGCAATTCATGCAAAGAAGTGATTTCACGGCGCATGAGGCTAGGGTATGTATTGCTGAAGGTGAGTTACTCGGCAACCCCCGTCGACAAAAGAAATTCAATGAAGAGCAGTATTTCCTCAGTCAAGCAGAAATGGAACAGCGCTTTGCGGATTTGCCGGTTGCTTTGGCGAACTCAGTGGAAATTGCGAAGCGTTGCAATCTCTCGCTGACTTTAGGCCAACCACGTTTACCGAATTTCCCGACACCGCCTGGCATTACGCTTGACGACTATTTACTGCAGCAGTCCGAGATTGGTTTGAAGCGCCATATGGAGCGCAATTTTCCCGATCCAGAGGAGCGCGCTAAAGAAGAGGGTCGTTATCACGATCGCCTCGTCTTTGAAGTCAAGACGATCTCGCAAATGGGTTTCCCTGGCTACTTCCTGATCGTTGCTGACTTTATTAACTGGGCCAAGAATAACGGCGTGCCCGTAGGCCCTGGGCGCGGATCTGGTGCAGGCTCACTCGTGGCTTACTCCTTGGGTATTACGGATCTTGATCCTTTGCGTTACAACCTCCTCTTTGAGCGCTTCCTCAATCCTGAGCGCGTCTCGATGCCAGACTTTGATATCGACTTCTGTCAGCACGGTCGTGACCGTGTGATTCAGTACGTTAAAGACAAGTACGGCAAAGATGCGGTCAGTCAAATCGCCACCTTCGGTACCATGGCGGCACGCGCAGCGATCCGCGATGTGGGTCGGGTGCTTGAGCAAGGCTATAACTTCGTTGACGGTATTGCCAAACTGGTTCCGAATAAGCCAGGCCAATACATGACGATTGATATGGCTAAAAAGGAAGAGAAGCAATTAGCCGAGCGCGAGAAGAATGAGGATGAAGTCCGTCAGCTCTTATCTCTGGCTGAGCAATTAGAAGGCATGACCCGTAACGTGGGTATGCATGCTGGTGGTGTACTGATTGCGCCTGGAAAGTTAACGGATTTTTGCCCCCTCTATACCCAGGAGACAAAAGAGCAAGACAGTAGTTCAGTCATCAGCCAGTTTGATAAAGATGATGTGGAGGCAATTGGTCTAGTGAAGTTTGACTTCTTAGGCTTAACTACGCTGACCATTCTGGCAGCAGCTGAGCGCTGGATTAAAACCCTCCATGCGGATCGCAAGGACTGGAGTATTGGCGATATGGCGCTCGATGATCCTGCGGCATTTGAGGTGCTCAAAAAAGCGAATACCGTCGCCGTCTTCCAGCTAGAAAGTCGCGGCATGCAAGGCATGCTCCGTGAAGCCAAGCCTGACCGCTTTGAGGACATCATCGCCTTAGTCGCTTTATATCGTCCGGGCCCAATGGATCTCATTCCAGACTTTATTGAGCGCAAGCATGGTCGACAAAAAGTAGAGTATCCGGATCCCCGTATCGAACCGGTTCTTAAAGAAACCTACGGCATCATGGTCTATCAAGAGCAGGTGATGCAGATGGCGCAGACGATTGGAGGCTACTCACTCGGTGGTGCCGATTTATTACGTCGCGCGATGGGTAAGAAAAAACCGGAAGAGATGGCGCAGCATCGCAAGATCTTTAGTGATGGAGCAAAAGCAGGCGGCATTACTGAAGGTAAAGCCAATGAAATCTATGACCTGATGGAGCGTTTTGCAGGTTATGGCTTTAATAAATCACACGCTGCTGCCTATGCTTTGCTGGCCTATCAAACCGCTTGGTTAAAGGCCCATTACCCCGCAGAATTTATGGCAGCCAACTTATCACTCGCCATGGATGACACCGATAAGGTCAAGATTTTGTATGACGATTGCTTAGCCAATCAAATTCGGGTATTTTCTCCAGATATTAATACTGGTGTATATGAGTTCACCCCCTTGAGAAGTCCCGATGCTGCACCGGATGCGCCACTCAGTCATATTCGTTATGGTTTAGGGGCTGTGCGCGGAACGGGTGAAGCAGCAATTGAATCCATTGTTAAAGTACGCGAAGCGGGTGGACTCTTCAAAGATATTTTTGATTTCTGTATGCGAGTCGATCGTCGTCAAGTCAATCGTCGCGCAATTGAAGCTTTAATCAGGGCAGGAGCTTTTGACAGCTTATATCGAGATCAGCTCCAAACGGGCGGCAATTTATTTGATATCCGCTCTACCTTGCTAGCCTCGCTTGCGCGTGCGATTGAAGCGGCAGAGCAAGCAGAAGCCTCAGTCAATCAGGTCAGCTTATTTGAAGTTGCTGGCGAAGAAGATCGCCATCTGCCAGAGTTGGTACGCGAACCCATCTGGCCTGAAAAGAAGCGCCTATCCGAAGAAAAAACAGCACTCGGACTTTGCTTAACGGGGCATATGTTTGATGCCTATCGTGAAGAAGCGAGCCATTTTATTCGCCAGCCCTTGGCCAAAGTGACTGAAGGTAAAGATCAATTAATTGCCGGCATTATTACTTCCGCTCGCATGCTCACTGGTCAGCGTGGTCGCATGATGATTGCGACGATCGATGATGGTAGTGCGGCCATTGAGGTGACGCTCTATAGCGAAGTCTATGAGCCCAATCGATCGTGGCTCAAAGAGGATGAGCTACTGGTTGCTAAGGTGAATGTCACGCCAGATAAGTTTTCAGGTGGAATGCGGGTTGTTGCCGAAGCCGTTATGGATATCACGGGTGCCAGAATGCGCTTTGCTCGCAATGTGCATGTCTGCATTGATTCGGCGATTGATGTAAAGATGCTGCGAAGTCAAATCGGACCTTATTTAATGGCCAATCGGACCCGTGAACCTAAATTTGGCGCTCCTCCTACGACAAGCGCTAATGATGGAGTGAAGGGTTTAATTCTGACAGCGGCTGTGACCACGGCAGGTGGTGCTTGTTTAATTCAGTTTCCAGAAGACTTGCGAGTCTATCCAGATGACGCTTGCTTACATAGTTTGCACCAAGTACTCGCTTCCAAGCAGGCCAATCCCGTACAAGTTCAGTACCACTAAATTCGTTTAGGGTTTAATTAAGGCTTGCTCGATTGCAGTAATCACTTGAGCGGGTTCTAATAAGTCTAAGCATTCACTCAAGCTATTCGGATGATCATCGCAGCCTGCTTTGCGGCAAGGTACGCATTCTCCAGGACCTTGCAAAATCGTTACATAGTCAGTGGTTTGAGTACGGGCGCGAAGCACATAGGGCTCAGTGCCGACAAAGCCATTCGGCCATGGTCCAAAATTGGTGGGTGGCGTAGGACCGAAGAGGGTAATGGTCTTGGTATTGCAAGCTGCTGCCAAATGGGTGACCGAAGTATCGACCCCAACATACAGCAGTGCGCCTCTCATTAAGCTCGCTCCTTGCGGGATGGAGAGCTTTCCGGCGGTATCAATTACTTTCTGTCGCGTGCCCTCATCCAACAAAGAGAGAATATCTTGATTGAGTTGCAGATCCTGTTTTGCAGGAGAGGCGCTGAGAACAACTTGCCAACCTCGGGAAGTTATCCAAGTAATTAAAGTCTGCCAATACGATAGCGGCCAGCGTTTGTATGCAGTCAAGGGCCCAGGATGAACGACAACATAAGGGGATTGCAGTTGACTGGCAATGACTGGGGTGAGTGCCTCCTCTTTGGGAGGGGTTACCGAAATCGGTTTATTAAATAGATCTTGAGGATTTTTGTAGAAAGGCTCTAACAAACGGAGTTTTTCTACAATGACATGTTGCTTAAAGTAATCCACATTCACAGTGTGCATGCAAATCGCTTTCTTCCACGCATTTTGACGCTCAGCCTTGCGGTCTGTATTGTCAATGCCAGTCTGGCCTTGGGGATGCCCGCCCAGAACGCCGACTCTTCTGAACGCAGCCAATAATCCATACAGATAGGCGCGATCACTAGGCTGCGTGACGATGGCCAAATCGTATCTCTGAAAAAAACGATTGAAGAGAGATAGATATTCAGGAAGGCGAGGGCGATCTGAGGTTTCAATCATTTCAGCAATATCAGGATTGCCTTTGAGCATGTCGAGCTTGCCCCGATAGCCCAGAAAATGGAATTCTGCATCTGGCCACAACTCACGGGCTTTGGAGATGAGAGGTGTAGTCACTAGTACATCACCAATTTGCCGCGTGGCGATGAACAAAACCTTCTTGGGTTTAAAGGACGAAAAGTGAGTCATGGTGCTTCTGATTGAGCCTTTGCGAGAATCTTTTCACGGACGCGGCGAGCGTTCTCAGCAGCATTAGATTGATCATGAATGTGGTGAAAGAGATGAAATACCTCAGTCGCCCATGCGCCGGATTTACGAATGATGCCGTTTTGTTGTAGACGGAATATAAAGTCAGCGTCTTCATGGCCCCAGCCTGTCATGCTTTCATCAAAACCATGTATTGCTAGCGCATCCGTCTTCCAGCATGCCATATTGCAACCCTTGATGCGACGCCAAACAAATTTTTTGTAATGACGCCAGCTACCATCACCGAGTTTGATCTTGATGGGTAGGTATTTATTGATCCCCCCGCTCAGGCGATAACTCAGGAGGCTGGCGAAGAAGCGACTTGCATCCCAGTGGGGCCAAAACAAAAGTGATTTAGTGAGAGCCTCATTGAGAATGACGCGACTGCCCGTCACCAGATGTCCTAGCTGTGCAAGCTTACGGTGTTTGGCAACAAAGTCGGCTTGCACGATGCAGTCACCGTCTAAAAAAACCAGATAGTCTCCTTTAGCAGCTGCAATCGCTTGATTAAGGATGCGCGTCTTACGAAAGCCTATATCTTCTTGCCAGAGATGGGTAATCGGTACTGAAAAAGCAGCGCTTATGGAATCAATCAGCGCCTTAGTCTCCTGCTTTGAGCCATCATCGGCAATGATGACCTCAAAATCCTGGTCTGTTTGTTGATTCAAGGATTCTAGGCAGAGCTTCAAGGCTTGCGGCCAGTTATAGGTCGCCAGCAATACCGAGATCATTCTTTAACATCCTGATGATCAGACTGCTGACGCTGGCTGTTGAGCTGCCACAGCTTGATATAACGATAGTAGGTGCCTTGCCCATTGGAAATCGCCAAAGCCAATCCTTGTGAGCCATCTAAGAAGCCTGCTCGCAGAATATAGGTGCGCAAGAAGGACCAAGCGCCATGCAAAACCGCTTTCACAGGGCTGCTAGTTTTGCCTGCAGCAAATGCTTGTTCCGCAGAGGCAGTGGAGTAGCGATCAATCTTTTGCAGAACTTGGGAGTAGTTCATAAAGCTATAGTGCAGCATCGGATTTTTCAGGCGGGCTACTTGACCATTTGGGATCAGGCGCTCATGCACCAAATCATCTGAGAAACGGGCGCTACCTCGCTTGAATAAGCGATCAACATAATCAGGACTCCAGCCAGAGTGGCGAATAAATCTCCCGCAGTACCAAGACAGCCTGGGAATGGCAAAACAGTTGACTTGGGCTGAGTGATTGATGGCGGTCACGATCTCGGATCTGAGGGCCGGAGTCAGTCTTTCGTCAGCATCGAGGGATAGCACCCATTCTCCGGTAGCGAGGTCTAAAGCGCGATTCTTTTGGGGGCCAAAACCAGGCCAATCTGAGGGCTCGGCAATGATGGCACCATAGTTTCGGGCGATTTCTAGGGTGCGGTCATGGCTGGCTGTATCGACTACGACGATCTCACGGGCAATGCCTTCTAGGGAGGCTAAACAATCCCCAAGATTGGCCTCTTCATTGCGGGTTATGACTATGACAGATAAGGTGGGCATAATTCATTATATGAATGCTCAAGACCGTACCGCCCTAAACCGCTTAATTCAGTATCTCAGACCACATATTGGCTTGATAGTGGGCTCTTTGGTAGCTATGGCTGTGGTTGCTGGGGCCGAGACTTCCATCCCTGCTTTGATGAAGCCGTTGCTCGATCGGGGATTTACAGGACAGCTCAACTCCAAGCTTTGGCAGGTGCCGGTCTTCTTAGTTGGCCTAGCCTTGGTGAGAAGTTTGGCGCAGTTTCTTTCTAACTATTTACTGACTCGTGTCATTAACTCGGTCTTACTGAAATTGCGTGAGCAAATGTTCGAGACCTTATTGCATGCGCGCACGGTTTTCTTCCAAAAGAACTCTGCTTCCAATTTAATTAACGCGGTGGTCTTCGAAGTCAATAACGTTCTCTCAGTCATGGGTGGCATGTTGATTAGCTTGGTGAGAGACTCTTTGACCGTCATTGGCCTGATGGGTTATTTGATTTATCTTAATTGGCGTTTGACATTAGTGGTGTTGATTATTTTCCCAATCATTGCTTTGATCATGAGCAAGATTAACCGCCGCTTGCGTTCACTCAATCGTGAGCAGCAAGGTCTAACCAGCGATTTGGCTTATATCGTTGAAGAGTCAGCAGCAGGTTATAAAATCGTCAAGGTGCATGGTGCGCATGAGTATGAGATGCGCCGCTTTAAAGAGAAGGCTGAACGCTTACGCCAATTTGCGCTGAAATCTGCCGTAGCGGGCGGCCTGAATCAACCGATTACGCAACTGATCGCCTCTATGGCGCTCTCGGTCGTATTGGTGATTGCTTTGATGCAATCCGCTACCGAAGGTACCACTGTGGGTGGATTTGCAGCATTCATTACGGCCATGATGTTGGTGATATCCCCCTTGAAGCATTTGGCTGATATCAATCAGCCTTTACAGCGGGGCTTGACCGCTGCAGAAATGATTTTTGGCATGATGGATGAGCCCATCGAAGAAGATGAATCCCGCAAAGCCAACATGCAGTCACTGGATAAAGCCAAAGGCGCGATTCGGTTTGAGGATGTCGGCTTCTCTTATGAGCAAGAAGTCGGGCGCCAAGATGCTTTGCGTCATGTCAATTTATCGATTCAGCCAGGAGAGATTGTGGCTTTCGTAGGCCCATCTGGCGGCGGTAAGTCAACCTTAGTCAGCTTGCTGCCTCGATTCTATAAGCCCACTAGCGGTGAAATTTTCTTAGACAATATTCCTCTGGAAAATATTGCTTTAGCTGATCTTCGTAAGCAGCTCGCCTTTGTGAGTCAGGATGTGATTTTGTTTAATGATTCGGTTGCCGCAAACGTTGCCTATGGCGCATCTAGCAGCGAAGGAGTGGACCGAGGTCGAGTCATTGAAGCGCTTGAGGCGGCTAACCTGGGCGCCCTTATGAAAGAGTTGCCAGAAGGCATCGACACCATGATTGGCGATAACGGCAATCGACTCTCAGGCGGTCAGCGTCAACGTCTTGCGATTGCCAGGGCGATCTACAAAAATGCCCCAATTTTAATTTTGGATGAGGCGACATCGGCATTAGATTCTGAATCTGAGCGCCAAGTTCAAGATGCATTAGAGCGATTGATGGCTGGCAGAACCACGCTAGTGATTGCTCATCGTCTCTCAACGATTGAACACGCCGATCGCATTGTGGTGCTAGATCAAGGCCAAGTGGTCGAAAATGGTTCGCATGAAGAATTGATTCAGCAAGATGGTTTATATGCCAATTTGCATCGCATTCAGTTCTCAAATGCTTGAAAACCATTCTCAGTTAACTGAGAACAATATCGTATTGCTCTTGCCGAAAGCTCGCTTCGGCTTGCAGTTTGATGGGCTTAGCGACGAAGTCTCCCAGCCTAGCTAGAAACTGGCTTTCTTCCTCAAGAAAGAGGTCGATCACATCAGGGGCAGCCACAATGCGGAACTCTTTGGGATTAAATTGCCGATGCTCGCGCACAATCTCTCTCAGAATCTCATAGCAAATCGTTTGAGGTGTCTTTACCTCACCTTTGCCAGCACAACTGGGGCAGGGCTCGCAAGTGATATGAGCCAGAGATTCACGGGTCCGCTTACGGGTCATCTCCACGAGTCCGAGACTAGAAAAATCATTGACTGAAGTTCGAGCATGATCGCGCTCTAAATTGCGTTTGAGTTCGTGCAAAACAGATTCTTGATGATCTTTGTTCAGCATGTCAATGAAGTCAATGATGATGATACCGCCAAGGTTACGGAGGCGTAATTGACGCGCAATCGATTGCGCTGCTTCAAGATTGGTTTTAAAAACGGTGTCATCGAGATTGCGAGCTCCAACATAGCTACCCGTATTGACATCGATGGTGGTCATGGATTCTGTTTGGTCAATCATCAGATAGCCACCGGATTTGAGGTCTACTCTTCGACCTAGTGCTTTATTGATCTCAGCTTCGACATCAAATAGATCAAAGAGGGCGCGCTCGCCACGATGCAGAGTCAGCTTGCCCAAGACATTTGGCATATAGTTGCTTGCAAACGTATTGAGCTTCTCAAAATTTTCTGCTGAATCTACCCGAATCTGAGTAGTCTCCTCGCCAGCCAGATCCCTGAGAACGCGCTCAGCAAGACTGAGATCTTGATAAAGCAAGGAGGGTGCCGATTTGGTTTTAGCGGCTTCGAGAATATTCTCCCAGGTGGTACGCAGATAATGCATATCGTGCTGTAGCTCGCTATCGCTAGCCTCTTGTGCACTCGTGCGCACAATAATTCCACCCTTTTCATCGGTAGGCATGAGGCCGGCAAGACGATTTTTGATGGCCTCACGCTCCTCAGGCTCTTCAATGCGCTGGGAGATGCCGATGTATTTCTCGGTACTGGGGTCATTGCTATTCGGGGGTAAGTAAACCAGATTGCGACCTGCAATACTCAATTGAGTAGTGAGTCTTGCCCCTTTAGTGCCCAGTGGGTCTTTCAGGACCTGAACCAAAAGGGTTTGGCCTTCAAAGAGGAGTTTTTCTATCTGGGTTTGAGAATGGTTTTGCAGAATATCAGCGACATGCATAAATGCGGTGCGCTCCAAACCAATTTCAATGAAAGCCGATTGCATGCCAGGTAGAACGCGGGCTACTTTTGCGAGATAAATATTCCCAACGATACCCCGTTGACGGGTGCGCTCAATTTGTAGTTCTTGTACTGCTCCCTGCTGAATGAGGGCAACCCGCGTTTCTTGCGGAGTAATGTTGATCAGAATTTCTTCATTCATGGGTAGTGCTCAATGGGCATACAACTTGGGCAAGATTCAGTAATTGGGATGTCTCTGCGAGAGGTAGGCCCATGATACCGCTATAGCTTCCAGTAATGGATTCAATGAATGCGCTACCGAGTCCCTGAATCCCATATGCACCGGCTTTACCAAAGACTTCACCAGAGGTAATGTACTTGCTAATTTGATCTTCAGATAATGATGCAAAAGTCACTTCGGAGATTTGAACCAGTGAGACGGGTTCGCTAGTCGGGCTGATTCTCAGGGCAATCGCAGTAAGGACTTGATGGGTTTTGCCGCTGAGCAGTTTGAGGATACGCTCTGCATCCACTGCATCAAAGGGTTTACCCAGAATCTCTCCACCAATATGGCCTGGGAGACTCACTGTAGTGTCGGCACATAAGATGGGTGCCCAAGGTAGGGCTCTTTCGATGTGGCGCTCTAGGGCAGCAGCACTTTTGGCTAAAGTGACGCGCTCAACATAGTCGCGGGCTTTTTCATGAGGGCGACTGGCTTCAATGCTTTCACTATCTTCACCTGGCTCGGGCGCGAGCATTTCAAACTTGACACCAATTTGCTTGAGTAGCTCTTGGCGACGAGGGCTTTGAGAGGCGAGGTAGATATAAGGAAACATAGCAGACCGGGTTAAGAGTGCAAAGTAAAGAGCTTACTCTCGATGATACGGGTGTCCTTGTAAGATGGTCCAGGCGCGGTATAGCTGTTCAATCAAGATCAGTCTGGCCATGGCATGTGGCAGTGTCAGGCTGGATAGTCGCCACATTGCGTGCGCGCTTTCTTTGAGGCTAGGGTCCAGACCGTCAGCGCCACCAATCAAAAAAGTCATGTCTAAACCATCTTGGCGCCAACTTGCCAACTGCTTGGATAACTGTTGGGTAGTTTGATCTTTGCCGCGCTCATCTAAGGCAATGATTTTCGAACCCTTTGGTATCGCCCCCAAGATCTTGATAGCCTCTTTAGCAGGACTGAGATCAGGTTTAATCTCTTTGACATCAATCGCGCAATCAGCCGGCATCCGTTTGATGTAATCATGGCTCGCCGTGCTGACCCAGTCCGGCATTTTGTGGCCTACTGAAACAATCGTCAGTCGCATATCAGTTGCAACTTGAGTGCGTTTTAATCAGACTCTTCGTCATCATCGCTAGCCTTCACTAAGCCTTTGCTAGCAGCGAGTTTGACGCGGACAGGTTTTGCGCCCCACATACCTTCGATTTGATAGTAAGAGCGCAGCATTGGTTGCAAGATGTGAACCACAATATCGCCACAATCAACCAAGACCCATTCACCAGTCTCCAAACCCTCAATGGAGATAACCTCTCCACCTTTGGCGTTCACCTCTTCTTTGACCGACATCGCGAGTGAGCGAGTCTGCCGGTTACTTGAGCCAGTAGCGATGATGACGCGATCAAATAGCTCACTCAGCTTAGCAGTGTCGTAGACGCGAATATCTTGCGCCTTCACATCTTCTAGAGCATCAATAATGACACGTTGTAATTTACGTAATTCCATAGTTTCTCTTTGGTAATGGTTCAATCTTAGCTTGATTACTTGTATAAGCCTAGATTACTGATGATTTCAAGTGCATGTGATGGTATAGATGCCGTGGCTAGATCATACGTTGAGGGGTTCTGGAGTTGCTCTCGTAAGGCGGTTGAGGAGACATCTACTGCCAATGTGTCATCAATAAAAATCTCGCCACACGGATGATTCTCGAGCTCGGCGGGAGATTGGCATTGGTGCTGCGCTAAAAGCTCTGCTAAGACAGGGGTGAGCTCAGCCTCTAGGGAATGCTCAGGGCGACTGGCAACGGCAAAATTCATAAAGCTTAATAAGTCTTGCCAATGCTTCCAGGTTGGTAAATTAGTGAATGCATCGGCACCCATTAACCAAATCAAATTCGCTTCGGCGCCAAAGCGTTGACGCAGTTCTTTGGCAGTATCAATGGCATAGCTTGGGCCCGGACGATCCACTTCAATTTGATCAATGCCAACTCGGGTTGGGATTTGCAGATATAAAAAAGCGCGGGCCAAATCAATCGCTGCTGCTTCAGTTAAACGTAAACGGACGCTCGCTGAAGTAATGACGTTTTCTTTTTGCCAAGGATGACCGCTGGGGATTAGCAATAGCGCATCAAGCTTAAATAATTTCGCAAAGTGGGTGGCGAGCTTTAAATGCCCAAGATGAGGAGGATCAAAAGTGCCCCCTAGTACCCCAATCTTTTTCAAAGCACCCATTTAGGCCAACCAGTCTCGAGCTTTGAGATAGCGTTCATAGAGCACAGCCTCAGGAGAGCCTGCTTCAGGTTGCCAGTTGTAGTGCCATTGCACAACTGGTGGCATAGACATCAAAATGGATTCTGTTCGACCACCCGAGTGCAGTCCAAAGATGGTACCTCGATCGTAAATCAGGTTGTACTCGACATAGCGACCACGACGATATTCTTGAAAAGTTTTTTCAGCTGGCGTGAAGGGCGTTTCATAACGACGCTTCAGAATGGGTAGATAGGCTTCAATGAAGGCGTCACCCACAGCACGTGTCATGGCAAAGCTCTGCTCAAACGGTAGTTCATTAAAGTCATCAAAGAAGACGCCGCCAATGCCTCGAGGCTCTTCGCGGTGCTTGAGGTAAAAATACTCATCACACCATTTCTTAAAACGGGGATAGAGGGCTTGCCCAAATGGATCCAACGCGTCTTTGGCGGTCTGGTGAAAGTGTCTGCAGTCCTCATCCACGCCGTAGTAGGGTGTTAGGTCAAAGCCGCCACCAAACCACCAAATCGGCTCCTTGCCTTCAGCACGCGCAATGAAGCAGCGCACATTCATATGAGTAGTTGGTGCATGAGGATTGTGAGGATGAAATACTAAAGAAAGCCCCATGGCTTCAAATTCTCGTCCGGCCAATTCAGGGCGGTGATGGGTTGCTGAGGGCGGCATTTGCTTGCCATGCACATGAGAAAAGCCAACTCCACCTTTTTCTAAGATACGGCCTCCTGCGAGGATGCATGTTCGCCCGTAACCCTGAAGCTTGCTATCGGCAGGTTTTTGCCACTCATCGGTAATGAAGGCTTTGCCATCAAGCTCACCAAAGGTCTTGGTAATGCGATCTTGCAGCCCTAAAAAATAACTTTTGAGGGCCTCAGTATCCATTTGGGTTTCAGTAATGCTCAAGCGTTCGCTTTCTGTTTATTTGATTGCACGATAGCCAATATCTTTGCGATATTGCATGCCATCAAAATGAATCTGATCGATTGCTGTATAGGCTTTTTGCTGAGCACCACGCACCGTATCGGCGAGGCCAACCACACAGAGAACGCGTCCTCCTGAGGTCACTAGTTTGCCGTCTTGCAATTTAGTGCCCGCATGAAAGCTCATCTGATCATCCGTATCTTCCGGAATACCTTTAATGACATCGCCCTTGCGTGGCGTATCGGGATAATTGTGTGCTGCTAGAACCACACCTAATGCCGTACGACGATCCCACTCGAGTTCTACTTCATTGAGTTTGCCATCTACCGCTTGATTCAAGGTGTGCACCAGATCACTGCGTAAACGCGCCATGATGGGTTGGGTTTCAGGGTCACCCATACGGCAATTGAATTCCAAGGTCTTGATCTTGCCATCGGGGGTAATCATGAGGCCTGCATATAGAAATCCAGTGTAGGGGATGCCATCGGCTTGCATTCCTTTGACAGTGGGTATGATGACTTCCCGCAAAGCCCGCGCATGAATTTCTGGGGTAACAACTGGGGCGGGAGAGTAAGCACCCATACCGCCAGTGTTCGGTCCTTGATCCCCATCCAATAAGCGCTTGTGATCTTGGCTAGTAGCTAATGCCAATACATTCTTACCATCAACCAACACAATGAAGCTGGCTTCTTCGCCAGTCAGAAATTCCTCAATTACAACGCGGGCACCAGCATTACCGAGCTTGTTATCGGCGAGCATCATGTCTACTGCAGCATGTGCTTCAGCAAGGTCCATGGCAACGACTACACCCTTGCCGGCAGCTAAACCATCAGCCTTAATGACGATGGGTGCACCCTTGGCATCAATATAGGCATGCGCTTCTAGTGCACTACTGAAGGTTTGATAATCTGCAGTCGGAATACCGTGGCGTTTCATAAACGCCTTCGAGAAATCTTTAGAGGACTCTAGTTGAGCGGCCAGTTGAGTTGGCCCAAAGATGCGTAAACCATTCTGTCTAAAGACATCGACCACACCAGCTGCTAAAGGGGCTTCTGGACCCACTACTGTTAAACCAATCTGTTCGCGCTTAGCAAAATCCGCCAGTTCCTGTAAGCCTGAGATTGGTAAGTTCTCAATTCCGGCAGTGGTTTGTTTGGCTGTTGCAGTGCCGCCATTACCTGGCGCCACAAAGACAGTTTGCACTTGTGCGGATTGAGCTAGCTTCCAAGCTAGCGCATGTTCGCGTCCACCAGATCCAATAAGCAGAATTTTCATATGTGAGAAAGATTAAAAGGCAGCGTTAGTAAAGACTTCTTGAACATCATCGAGGTTCTCTAAAACATCAAGCAGTTTTTGCATGCTCTCCGCTTGCTCTCCCTCGAGGGCAATTTCAGTTTCAGGACGCATCGCAATTGTTGCTAACTCCGCCTTCAGGCCTGCCTTTGCAATCGCATCCTGTACTTTGGAAAAATCCGGCACAGGAGTAAGTACTTCTATGGAGCCATCCTCATGGGTAATGACATCTTCGGCGCCAGCATCGAGCGCAAGTTCCATTAGCTGATCTTCATTAACTCCGGGAGCGAAGAGCATTTGACCGCAATGTTTGAATAAGAAAGCCACTGAACCTTCTGTGCCCATATTGCCACCATGCTTGGTAAAAGCGTGACGCACTTCAGCGACGGTACGAGTGCGGTTATCAGTCATGCAATCCACAATCACTGCAGCGCCATTGATGCCGTAGCCTTCGTAACGAATCTCTTCATAGTTGACGCCCTCTAAAGAGCCGGTGCCTCTCTGTATAGCCCTTTGCACATTGTCATTAGGCATATTGGAGTCTTTGGCTTTATCAATCGCCAAGCGTAAGCGGGGATTAGTGGCAATATCACCGCCACCCAGTTTGGCTGCAACAGTGATTTCTTTAATGAGTTTGGTCCAAATCTTGCCGCGTTTTTCGTCTTGTCGACCTTTGCGGTGCTGAATATTGGCCCATTTTGAGTGGCCGGCCATCGAGGTGAGTCCTTTAAGAATTTGGCTATAAGCCCTAATTTTAGGCAAATTCAGGAATGGCAAGCCAAAAGCCAATGAAATCGGGCTAAGAAGGGGTCAAGTATGACTTTTTTGTTACACTCTCACCTCTTAGTTCATTTGCTGCAGAGTTAGTTCACTGCACACACCTGCCTCGGTGATGGAATTGGTAGACGTGCCGGACTCAAAATCCGGTGCCGCAAGGCGTGGCGGTTCGAGTCCGCCCCGAGGCACCAAACATATATGCCCTGCCGACTGCGGGGCATTTTTCTTTTGTTCTTTTGTTAGGTATACTTGTACAACATATAGAACAAGTAGGAGTTTCAAAAATGCGCGTCATTAATTTCTCTGATGCTAGAAATCAATTTAAGCAAGTGATCGATCAAGTTGTCGCTGATTCTGATGTCACTATTATTTCTCGCAGAGATGCTGATGATGCTGTTGTGATGTCTTTAGATACCTATAACAGCATGATGGAGGCAGTCCATTTATTAAAATCTCCTGCTAACGTAAAACATCTGGAGAAATCATTGGCGCAATATCGTAAAGGTCAAACCAAAGCCAAAGCTTTAGTAGATGAGAAGTAAATTAGTTTGGACCACAGCTGCTTGGTCCGATTATTTATATTGGCAGGGACAAGATAAGAAAACACTGAAGCGCATTAATCTTTTAATCAAAGACGCGATGCGTAATCCAGAAGCAGGCATCGGAAAGCCTGAGGCCTTGAAAGAAAATCTATCGGGTTTATGGTCTAGACGCATTGATGATGTGAATCGCTTGGTCTACGTGGTCGAGAAAGACCAGTTAGTCATCATTGCTTGCCGATATCACTACGCTTAGGGCTTCAAATCTCGTAGTTCTCGGATTCACTTGACATCGCCTGCTCCACAATCTTGCGTGTGAGTGTTGGCGAGAAGAGCTCAATAAAGGTGTAGACGAAAGATCGCAGGTAAGCGCCTTGCTTAACGCCAAGGTGGGTGACGTTGTTACCAAAAAGATGCCCAACGGGCAACACTTTGAGATTGCGATCTCTGTCGGGATCGTAAGCAAGACCAGCAACAATACCTACCCCCATGCCAGCCTCAACATACGTTTTAATCACGTCGGCATCAATGGCTTCGAGCAAGATGTCTGGAGTTAAATTTCTTTGTGCAAAAGCAGCATCAATCTTGCTTCGGCCCGCAAAGGCTTTGTCATAAGTAATGATGGGGTACTTAGCGAGTTCTTCGAGAGTGATGCTGGCTTGATTCAACAGGGGGTGACTGAGTGGCACCATGACTACGTGTTGCCATTGGTAACCGGGTAGAGCGAGAACGCCTGGTGTGTTGGCAATGCCTTCGGTAGCAATGGCAATATCTGCGCGGTCCTGGGTTAATAGTTCAGCGATCTGCCCAGGGTTACCCTGCTGAATGCTCACACGCACTTTCGGGAAACGTTTTGTAAATTCGCTTAAGACTTTGGGTAAGGCATAGCGTGCTTGCGTATGGGTAGTCGCAATGACTAGATTGCCTTGATCTTGAGTGGCGAATTCTTTGCCGACCCGTTTCAGGGTTTCTACTTCATCCAAGATGCGCTCAATCGATTGCAAGATTCTCTTGCCAGGCTCGGTGAGTGAGCGAATTCTTTTGCCATGGCGACGAAAGATTTCAACACCAAGTTCATCTTCTAGCTCAATGATGGCTTTTGACACCCCAGGCTGCGAGGTAAATAAAGCCTTCGCCGCTGAAGTGAGGTTGAAATTTTGTCTAACCGCTTCTCGTGCAAAACGAAATTGGTGCAGATTCATAGGGATTCCAATCTTTTATATCTACTGAGATATAGGAATCAAATTCTAAATTATTTTTGGGTATTAAGCCCGAGAAACGTAGCGCAGGGCAACAAAGGCTAGCAGGAGATATAACAAAGGGGGAATCAGGGCGGTCAGGAGTGCTGGCCAAGAACCTAATAGCCCGACATTTGAAAAGAGTGAGTTAAATAACTGAAAGCTCATACCCAGCATAATGCCGCCGAACACTTTTACGCCAACGCTTCCTGCGCGTGCTCTTAAGTAGGCAAATGGAAGAGCGAGGGCGAGCATCACAAAAATGGTGAAAGGGTAGATCACTTTTTTCCAGAAAGCGATTGAGTGGCGCTGCGCATCTTGTTTGTTTTCTCGCAAATGCGAAATAAATTGCGAGAGACTAAAGATCGACATTTTTTCTGGGCTAATCAGGAGAACGCCCAAAATTTGTGGCGTGACTTCTGACTCCAAAGTGAGCTGAGGAAGACTCAGAATTTGAGTGGAATAAACAGGATTGAGTGGATCTGATTGCTTGCTTTCTTTAAAGCGTGTTTCAGTGACATTCTCTAAGGCCCACATGCCTTGGTCCTCGAAGTGTCCAGACTCAGCGCTACGAATCGATAGCAGCCGATAGTTAGGATCAAATTCATACATTCGAATGTTATGGGCTTGATTGTCTTTATCAACGGTACCGACATTGACATAGCGCACCCCAGGACGAATTGGCCCATTGCCATCCTCATCGTGGAGGCGGTCTTTAATCCAAACACCGGTTTTGAGTTCAGAGCCATAGGATGCTCCCAGCGCCTTCATGCGCACTTGCTCTGATATTGCTTCGGTATAGGGGCCCAACCACTCACTCATGACCAGGGTGAGAACAATTAAGGGTAGTGAAATTTTTGCCAAGGTAATTAAGCCGCGCCGGATATCTAAACCTGCAATCCGCAAAATGGTGAACTCGGATTGGCTGGCCAACATGGCGAAGACATAAATACTGCCGATCAGTGCGGCAATCGGAATAATCTCCGAAATTCGTCCTGGCGCTTTAAGCAAGATCCGTAATAACGCGATTGGCAAAGTGTATTGCGCATTAACAGAGCCCAACTCGCTCAAGATATCGAAGAATAAGAAGAGGGCAACGAGGGCAAACAAAATAAAGCCAAAAGCAGCATAAATTTGCTTGGCCAAATAGCGCTCGAAGATGTATGGGAAGAGCAGTTTCATGACTTAACCATGCTGGCTGGTAATTGACGTTGCCACCATTTGAGGGAAGGGTTGATACGATTGCGAATCAATGCAGTGGCGATGATGAGGGCCAAAAGATGAATTGGCCAAACCCCAATGAACACATTGATCTTGCCTGAGGAAACAAAGTTTTGCGTCAGGTTCACTAGGTTGCTGTAGATCAGATAGATGAGCACTGCGTAGAACATCGCTGTGTAACTACCAAGCCGCGGATTGACATAGGCCAGTGGAATTGCAATCAGTACTAGCCCCAAAGCCATTAGTGGCAAACCAATGCGCCATAAGAGTTCAGCACGGTTAGCATTAATGCTGTTGGGATCTTGATCGGTAATGAGCTCAAGGACGCTTTTTTCTCGATCGCGGGGCGCGGGTGCAATTGCCTCTTTGCTGCGAATCTTCGTACTGTACTCATCAAACTCCAGAATTCGAAAATCAGGCTGAGTCGGAGTCCCCTCGTAGCGCCTACCGTTATTCAGGACGATGGATTTTTCACCACCCTCAGAGTTCTGGATATAGCCAGTTGCCGCAACAGCCACACTCAAGCGACCATTTTTGTTATCAGCAACAAAGACGTTCTTGACTTCACTCTTCTTGAGATCTAATTCTTCTATAAAGAAGACTCGTTGGGCTCTGGCGGATTCTTTAAACTGCCCAGCGGCGATCATCGAAACATCATCCCGTTGCTGAAAACGCTGGCTAATCAGGGTGGTCTCACGGTTGGCCCAAGGCCAAACAAAGAGTGCCAATAAGGCGATGATGATCAGTAGCGGCGTAGCAAACTTCAGTATGGGCTTAATCAGATTGGTAATGCTTAGGCCGCTGGCGAACCACACAATCATCTCTGAATCTTTGTACCAACGCACTAAGACAATCAGCACTGCTACAAACAAAGACACAGTTAGTAGGACGGCTAGGTAGCTAAGAGTAGCAAGCGTAATGAGAACCAAGACGTCTTCTGGATTGACATTGCCGTTGGCGGCCATCCCCAGAACCCGAATCACGAGAGTCGTGATCATGATCGTCACGAGCACCAAGAAGACCGCACCAGTAGTAAAACTGAGCTCGCGGCGAAGGGCTTGTTTGAATATCATGCAGATTGTTCAGGTAAATATGGCATTCTCGCTAGGATAAAGCCTTCGCCTTGGTCTCGGAGGATAATAGCTAAATCACCTAATTCATCTTAACGATTTAACCAAAAAATACCGTAAGACATCATGACCTTTCAATTTAGTAGCAAAATTTTTGCCAAAGCGGATTTATCCAGCCCAAAACTGCTTAAAGCAGGCTTAACTACCTTATTGGCTCAAAGTACCGATTGCTTGGTTTTGGGGTATTCCCAAGCGCAATGGGTCACCTTAGCCAAAAGCGGATTTCTCAAGGAGTTGGACGGTCTACTCGGAGGCGCGATCAAGCTCGCTAAGGAGGCTGGAGATCTGGAAGATAAGCAAAGCGCTTTATGCCTCTTGCGTGCAGATAAGTCTTGGCCTGTGAGCATCAAGGCTAAGCGGGTCTTATTGGTTGGTTTGGGTGAGCTTGCTACAAAAGAAGCCAATACTTTGCTGGCCTATTCCAAGATTGCTCGAGCAGCTTTGAAGGCGCTGAGTAACGGCCCGATTACCAATGCCATTTGGTTTATGCCCAGCTTGGTTGTTGAAGATCATCAATTTAGCGAGCAGGTACGCGTGACCATGCAATTAGCAGGCGATCAAGCCTATCGTTTTGGAGTTCGTCAGCCCGCGATGAAATTTAAGGCTAAAGACAAAGCGGATCCATTTGCCCATTTGACAATAGCGAGTAATAACGCTTTTGCAAAAGAATTGAAGTTGGCAGTGGCAGAAGGGAGTGCCATGGTCGAAGGAATGAACCTGGCAAAAGATTTAGGAAATCTGCCGCCTAATATTTGTACGCCAACCTATTTGGCAAAAACTGCGCAAGGTCTAGTCAAGAAGACCTCTCTGAAAGTAGAAGCATTAGGTCAGAAACAATTAGAGGCTTTAGGAATGGGTTCTTTTCTGTCGGTTGCAAAAGGTTCTGATACGCCACCGCAGTTCATCATCATGCGCCATCAAGGCGGTAAGCCAAATGAGGCGCCAATTGTGTTGGTCGGCAAAGGGATTACCTTTGATACCGGCGGTATTTCACTAAAGCCTGGTGAAGCGATGGATGAGATGAAGTACGACATGTGTGGCGCAGCATCGGTCATCGGTACGCTCTACGCAAGCGCCTTAATGAAGCTGGGTAAGAATGTCATTGGGGTGATTCCGACTTGCGAGAATATGCCATCCGGTCGCGCCTCTAGGCCCGGCGATATCGTGAAGAGTATGTCTGGTCAAACCATCGAAATTTTAAACACGGATGCAGAGGGTCGTCTCATTCTGTGTGATGCTTTAACTTATGTCGAGCGCTTTAAACCCAAGGCTGTGATTGATGTTGCTACATTAACTGGAGCGTGCGTGATTGCCTTAGGTCATGTTCACAGTGGACTTTTCTCAGATGATCCAGGTTTGGTGGATGGTTTAACAAAAGCAGGCTGCGCCTCCTTAGATACTGTTTGGCGTTTACCTTTAGACGCAGCGTATCAAGAGCAGCTCAAATCCAATTTTGCCGATGTTGCCAATATTGGCGGTAGACCCGCTGGGAGCGTCACAGCAGCCTGCTTCTTGGCTCGTTTTACCGAGAAATACAAATGGGCGCATTTAGATATTGCAGGCACTGCATGGAAGAGTGGTGCAGCAAAAGGCTCTACGGGTCGACCAGTTCCACTCTTAGTGAACTACCTCTTAGAGCAATAAGCCGAGCAAGAGCATAGCTGATATGGCGCGCATTGATTTTCATTTCAACGTGAGTGACAAGTTTGACTATGCTTGCCGCTTGACGCGCAAAATTTGGAGTGGCAGTGCTGTGGGAGAGCCAGTGCGCAATATCGTGATGGTTGCTAATCCGGCTGATTTGAAAATACTAGATGCTGTACTGTGGAGTTTTAGTCCAAGTGATTTCTTGCCACACTGCTTCATCGACGACGAAGCCGCTGCAGAAACTCCGATCGTGATGACAGAAGATTTTGCTTCCCCATCTTTAGCAAACATTCCGCATGCCGATGTCTTGATTCATCTAGGCATGAATATGCCCAAGGATGTTGCAGCAATGGTTGAGCGCTTTACTCGCATTGTAGAATTAGTGACTGTCAATGAAGCAGAGCGGCTAGCTGGTCGAGAGCGTTACAAAGCCTATCGGGATCTAGGGCATGAGTTGCACAACTTTGACCAATCTAAGCCCGAAAGCAAGTCTTAATTTCTTTTATGTTGATCCATCCCCAGTTTGACCCAGCTGCCATCCGCATTGGCTCTTTTGCAATTCATTGGTATGGCTTGATGTATCTCATGGCCTTTTTCCAATTTTTACTCTTGGGACGTTTGCGAATTCGCTCTCCCCAATATCAAACATTGGGATGGTCTTACAAAGACTTAGAGGATTTGCTGTTCGCTGGGGTGCTCGGTGTCGTTTTAGGTGGTCGTTTGGGCTACACCTTGTTCTATCAGCCCGGCTTTTATCTCGCACATCCTTTCAATATTCTTAAGCTATGGGAAGGCGGCATGTCTTTCCACGGCGGTCTCTTGGGGGTGATTCTGGCTATGCTCTGGTTTGCCCATCGCCATAAAACCACCTTCTTTATGGTGAGTGATTTAGTTGCACCACTCGTTCCCTTTGGTCTGGCCTTTGGCCGGCTAGGTAACTTTATTAATGGCGAGCTCTGGGGTAGGCCGACAGATCTGCCATGGGCTATGATCTTTCCTCAGGTGGATATGCTGCCGCGCCACCCCTCGCAAATTTATCAGTTGTTTGGTGAGGGACTTTTGCTAGGAATCATTTTGTGGATTTTTTCCAGCAAGCCACGTCCATTGGGTCAAGTCTCGGGCCTATTTTTACTGGGATATGGAGTCTGTCGCTTCTTGGCGGAGTTTGCGCGGGAGCCTGATGCCTTTTTGGGCCTGCTGGGAATGGGTTTATCGATGGGGCAGTGGCTCTCACTACCCATGATTTTTTTGGGTTTTTACCTTATAGTGAGACCAAATACCCAGAAAGTTGGCTAAAAGCCGCTAAAACCTCAAAGTTTTGCTGAGACTGCCGCTAATTTCTGGATTGAATTGTTTCAAGCGCGTTTAACCATTTATTTATCGATTTAGAGAGACTGCCATGCTGGAAAAGATCGCCAAAGCCCGTAATTTATCCCGAGCGAATAATGCGGTGAAGCGAATGATTTCCGAGCGCGGCGAATCGAACGCGCTGAGTATGGCTGATGATGTGGTGAATAGTTATCGCAAGCTCACCAAAGATCAGCACGTTACCTTTTTCACTTTCCTGTTCGAAAAACTCAATCCCGATACTGATCTGGTAATGACTGCAGCACAAAATTTTGCTGCAGACTCCAATGCCCGAAATTACATTCGTTTGCAACGCGTAGTTGAGTCTCCTCGCCAAGAATTATTCCGTCGTTTAAATCGTGCGAGCGAAGGCACTGCTGCAGTTGTGCAAATGCGCCGTGACCTCTTGCAAGTATTGGATAAGAAGCCGGAATTGACCGCAGTCGATTTTGATATGCGGCACTTGCTATCTTCTTGGTTTAACCCTGGATTTTTGAAGATGCATCGCGTGGATTGGAAGTCTCCGGCCGAGGTCCTAGAGAAGCTCATTCAGCACGAAGCGGTTCATGCGATTGATGGCTGGGACGATTTGCGTCGTCGTTTACAGCCTGATCGCCGTTGTTTTGCATTCTTTCATCCACAGCTTCCCAATGAGCCCCTCATTTTTGTGGAGGTTGCTCTACTCCCGGAGGTTCCTGCAGTGATTACACCCTTGGTGGATAAGAAGGCCGAGACCAATGATCAGGTGTCGCAATTTAAGGTTGCAGCCTTTTACTCGATTAGCAACTGCGAACCTGGATTGCGTGGCGTGTCGATGGGTAACTTTTTAATCAAGCGCGTAGCCGAGCAATTGCATGCTGAATTCCCCGGTTTAAAAACCTTCGTAACCTTGTCGCCGATTCCAGGCTTCATGGATTGGGTTATGGCGGGCGCCAATCTTGGACAGGGCGTTCCTGAAGATCGCTTGAAGCCAGCTATTAAAGCCACACGAGATCAAGCTTTGGCGACCTTGAAGTTAGATAGCCAATCTTGGGCAGAACGCTTAAGTGCTGGCTGGCACCCTGATCAGGCCTCTGAAAAAGAAAATGAAGCCCTGATGTCTTTGGCGAGTATCTATTTGGGTCTCGCTTCAACGGGGCGTGATGGGAATCCTGTAGCCAAGTTTCACTTGGGTAATGGGGCAAAGCTGCATCAAATTAACTGGGCAGGGGATTTGTCCCGCAAGGGGCTTCGTCAATCGGCAGGCCTCATGGTCAATTACCTGTATGACCTTTCTTCCGTTGAGGATAATCATGAGCGCTTTGCCAATGGCGAGGTAATTTATAGCAGGGCTGTAGGTAAGTTAATGACGGCTTAAAGAGGGATTTCAGACCGATTTGGGCTGCTTTGGCTGCTGTAGGTCTGAATTGATGGGATCCCTGGAATCAAGTTTAGAATGACAGAATTATTAAAAGTAGTAAATATTGTTTGATTATTTGATAAAAAAACAGGGTCGGCATTTTCAATAAGCAAAAGACCCATAGGAGAACAAGATGACAGATTCAAAAGAAATTAGTCAGTTACGCCGCCAGATTCTTTTAGGTGCTGCTGGAGCTTCTTTGGCAGGATATAACTTGCCAACTTGGGCTCAAGGTGCGTCACAGACTCTGAAAATTTCCCATCAATTTCCGAGTGGCACGGATTTCCGTGATCGTCTCTGCAAAAAGTTTGCCGATGAGGTGAGCAAAAAAACCAAGGGTGCCTTGAAGTTTGATGTTTACCCACAATCATCTTTGATGAAAACCAATGCGCAATTTAGTGCTCTGCGTAAAGGCGCGTTAGATTTCACTTTCTATCCCCTCCCTTATGCTGGTGGAGAGGTAGTCGAAGCCAATATTGGATTAATGCCTGGTCTGGTGACCAGCTACGAGCAGGGTGCCAAGTGGAAGAATGCCGAAGTCGGCAAGATTTTGAACAAGGTGATGGAGTCTAAGGGCGTCATCATCGTGAGTTGGGTCTGGCAAGCAGGTGGCGTTGCAACCCGCTCAGGCCCCATCATTGTTCCTGACGATATCAAAGGCGTGAAGTGCCGCGGCGGTAGTCGCGAGTTTGATGCGATGTTGAAGGCGGCTGGTGGATCAGTGATGACCTCGATTCCTTCGAATGAAGTCTATCAAGCCATGCAAACCGGTTCACTGGATGCAGCCTATACATCTTCTGCTAGTTTGATGTCCTTTAAGTTAGCTGAGTTGTCCAAGAACTTTACGAGCGCCAAGAACAAATCCTATTGGTATATGTTGGAGCCACTCATGATGTCTAAGATGGTCTTTGATGCATTGCCAGCCAATCAGCGTGAAATCATCATGTCGGTTGGCGCTGATATGGAAAAATTTGGCACTGAGCAAGCCAGGCTGGACGATATTGATGCTTCAATTGCTTTTGCTAAGGCGGGTAATAAAGTGTTTGAGCTCGATAATTCGGTGGTGGAGAAATGGAAAGCCGTTGCCAAACCTTCGGCCTGGAAAGAATTCTCTGAGCGTAATGAAACCTGTGCGGCCATGATGGCCTCTGCAGCAAAAATCAGCGGATAATGTTCAAGCTCCTCGAAATGGCTGACAAAGGCATGTCAGCCCTCAATAAATGCCTAGTCCTGTTGGGGTCAATTGCCTTAATGGCAGCGGCTCTGATTCTGAGTTATAGCGTCATCTCTCGGGGTCTCTTTCATGCAGCGAATGATTGGCAAGATGAAGCTGCTCTTTTTTGTCTAGTAGGTGTCACATTTATGTGTAGCTCCTACGTACAAGAAAAGCGTGGCCATATTGGGATCTCTGCGATTGAGGGTCTTTTACCCCATAAAGTGAATCAGGTTCGTGCAACAGTGATTGACATCATTTCCTGCTTATTTTTTGTCTTCTTCTCAATGAAGACTTGGGATTTATTAGTTGAAGCTTGGGTGGATGGTCAAGTTACTAATTCCACTTGGGCGCCTTCTCTATGGATCCCTTACTCAATGATGTTTGCCGGAATGGTATTACTCAGCATCCAACTATTTTTACAAATCTTTGTCAGGAAGCACGTGGCTACTGATGTTTTAAGTAGAGGTCACTAAATATGTCTATTCTGACAATCGGTTTGATCTTCGGCCTGGTCACTCTATTAATTATGTTTTCGGGCATTTCTATTGCTTTTGCTTTGGGAATCGTTGCGATCATCTTTATGTACTTTTTCATGCCTGCATCTTCTTTAGATACGGTGGCGCAGAACGTCTATGAAGAAATGTCCAGTATTACCTTAATGTCGATTCCGCTCTTCATTTTGAAGGGCGCGGCAATTGGACGCTCTCGTGCTGGTAAGGATTTATACGATGCACTGCATGTTTGGATGGGTAAGGTCCCAGGTGGTTTGGGTGTTGCCAACGTCTTTGCTTGTGCCTTATTTGCTGCGATGGCGGGTTCTAGTCCTGCAACTTGCTCAGCGATCGGAAGCGCCGGCATTCCAGAAATGCGTAAGCGTGGTTACTCACCTGGCTTTGCTGCAGGCATTATTGCAGCAGGTGGTACCTTGGGTATTTTGTTGCCACCATCGATCACGATGATTTTGTATTCCGTGGCATCCGAACAGTCGCTTGGTCGTTTGTTCCTAGCCGCGATCGGCCCCGGGGTGATGTTGGTCATCTTCTTTTCGATCTACACCATCATGCGTTTCCGTAAGGAATACGCAAGAGCGTACGAGGCCTACAGCCTCAACCCTGCTGCGACTTCACCGATCCTTGATCGTCACACTTACACCATGCAGCAAAAGATCAGCGCCTTACCACGCGTTCTGCCGTTCTTGGTGCTCTTGATTGGTGTGATGGTGGCTTTGTATGGTGGTTATGCCACTCCTGCTGAGACTGCGGGTCTGGGCGCCGTGTTTGCTTTCGTGTTGATTGCCTTAATTTACGGCATGTGGCGTTTCAAAGATTTATACCCTCTGCTGGATGTCACCATTCGCGAATCCGCCATGCTGATGTTCATTATTGGTATGTCTTTACTCTTTGCTAACGTGATGAGTTATCTGCACCTAAGTCAGTCAGCAGCGCAAGCGATTGTCGACCTCCACACTTCCCGTTGGTTGCTCTTGGCAGCGATTTTGTTAATGGTGATCGTGCTCGGTTTCTTCTTGCCACCCGTTTCAATTATTTTGATGACCTCACCCATTTTCTTGCCACCATTGCGTGCGGCTGGATTTGACCTTATTTGGTTTGGTGTGGTGATGACTATCGTGATGGAGACTGGCTTGATTCATCCGCCTGTAGGCTTGAATATTTTTGTGATCAAGAACATCGCGCCTGACATTACTCTGCGAGAGATTATTTATGGTGTGATGCCTTTTGTAGCCATCATGATTTTCTCTGTAGTACTTCTGTGCTTCTTCCCAGAAATTGCTACCGGTCTCTCTGATTGGGTAATGGGACCACCACTGTCTTAATCTCGATTTAAATCCTCAAGGAATTTTCATGAATTTGTATTCGTTGTTAGAAAAAGGCTTTCCGAAAGATAAAAAAGCCTGTGCGATTGAAACGCACGATGGCCTGTATTACTCATGGGGTGACCTTGAGCGTTCTACAGCCATGATGGCCAACCTCTTGAAGAACCTTAAACTTCCTAAGGGTTCGCGGATTGCAGTGCAAGTTGAAAAATCTCCTGAAGCACTTTTTCTGTATTTGGCAACGATTCGTGCGGGTTATGTTTATCTACCTCTGAACACGGCTTATCAGGCTGCTGAAATGCAATACTTCATTGAGAATGCAGAGCCTGCATTGGTGGTTTGTAGCAGCAAGAATTTCGCCTGGGTATCCAAGGTGGCTTTCAAAGCCGGCACTAAGCATGTCTTAACCCTGGATGACAACCGGACTGGTAGTTTGCTCGAAAGAGCTGCTGTTCAAAGTGATCAATTTAAGACGGTTGCTGCTAAGGATGATGATTTGGCGGCGATTCTGTACACCTCTGGTACCACTGGCCGCAGTAAAGGTGCCATGCTGACCCATCAGAACTTAGGCAGTAACGCTGCTGTATTGCAAAAGTTTTGGGGCTGGAAAAAAGGGGATGTCCTCTTGCATGCTCTACCCATTTTCCATGTCCATGGTTTATTTGTGGCAGCCCATGGTGCGTTGATCAACGGTAGCAAAATGATTTGGCTGCCCCGTTTGGATGTTTCGCAATTGATTCATCACATGCCACAGGCAACGGTCATGATGGGTGTGCCTACTTTCTATGTCCGCCTATTGGCTGATAAGGGCTTTGATAAACATGTCGCTCGTAATATGCGTTTATTTGTTTCAGGTTCAGCGCCTTTGTTGACTGAGACATTTAACAGCTTTCATGAGGTGATTGGTCAGCCGATTCTGGAGCGTTATGGTATGAGCGAGACCGTGATGTTGGTCTCCAACCCCTACAAGGGAAAACGCGTGGGCGGCTCGGTCGGAATGCCTTTGCCTGGCGTCAAAGTCCGTGTTGTTGATGAAAACAATCAGCCTTGCGCTGCTAATGAAATTGGCAGTATTCAAGTCAAAGGCCCCAATGTTTTTGCTGGCTACTGGCGTATGCCAGAGAAGACTGCAGAAGAGTTCACCAAGGATGGTTGGTTTAAGACTGGCGACGTAGGTCGTTGGGGTGGGCCAGCGAATGGTGGCAATGCTCCTGACAACTATCTGTGTATTGTTGGACGCAGTAAAGATTTGATTATTTCAGGTGGCTATAACGTCTACCCTAAAGAAATCGAGAGCTTCATTGATGACATGGATGGCGTTGATGAGAGTGCTGTGATTGGGATCCCTCATCCTGATTTTGGGGAGGCGGTAATGGCAGTGGTGGTAGCAAAAGCTGGTGCCAAATTGGACGCTCAGGCCATGATCAACACCTTGAAGACACAGATTGCGAATTTCAAAGTACCAAAACGCTTAGAGATTGTTTCTGATTTACCTCGCAATGCGATGGGTAAAGTTCAAAAAAACGTTCTGCGTGAGCAGTACACCCAGAAGTAATTGAGCTCTTAGAGACCAAATGCCTTGCGGCTTTCATTAAACATGAAGGCCGCAAGCAAGAGCAAAATAAATCCAAAGATCCGTTTGAGTTGCGCAACGTTCAGTTTGCGTGCCATCTTTGCGCCCCAAGGTGCTGTAAAAACACTCACAATCACAATACAGGCGACGGCAGGCGTATAAACATATCCGATTGAGCCTGCTGGTAGATTGGGGATGCCCCAACTGCCATACATATAGCCCAAGGTTGCCGATAGTGCTACCGGCAAGCCCAACCCAGAAGAGGTGGCCATAGCGGTGTGGGGTTTGACGTTGCACCAGATCATGAATGGCACTGTTACAAAAGCACCGCCTGCACCCACTAGGCTCGCAAGGGCGCCCACAAAAGTACCAAATGAAAATAATCCCGCCGTGCCAGGCAGTTCGCGACCCGGTTTGGGTTGTTTGTTGCGCAGCATTTGTATGGCGCTATAAACAATAAAGCAGCCAAAGAATAAAGAAAGCCATGAGGTCTTGAGTGCCTCAAATAATTTACTTCCGCCAATGAGGGCGCCAAATACCATGCCTGGGCTAAGCAAGCCAATCAATTTCCAGTTCACCGAACCATGCTTATGGTGAGCCCAAATCGCCGATGAAGTGGTGAACAAAATGGTGGCCATGCCACTTGCAATCGCCATGTGCACAACTAAATCCTGTGGAAACCCCAAATGATTGAATACCAAAATCATGAAGGGCACCAAGATCATCCCGCCACCAATGCCCAGAAGTCCGGCCAGAAATCCAGAGATGCTTCCACATAGAAGCAGCATGGCAATATCGTTTATGAACATAGAGGATTCCCCGCCTTAGCCGCTAGGCCGTCATCCTGAACCCTAGGGTTCAAGGTGGAACGGCTACTCTGCTTCGGGTGCATTAAGCTCCTCAGGGAGTGAACAGCGCAAGGCTGCCACTGTGAAGTATCAAAACGCTCACGCCCACAAGGTAAAGATCGTTCCGGATGCTTGCGCATCGGTTCAAGGAACTATTGGCCTTGGCGAACCAGGCAGGGAAAGGGTTTGCATCAGTGCATCAACCTGACTCTCTAAAGCATGAATTTCTGCTTGGAGATGGGATACATCTTCTGATTGAAGGCTACTTGGTGCGGCCATATTTTGCTGTTCATTTTGCAGCTTGATAAAGTCGCCAGCAATTTTGAGAGCCGCCATCATGCTGGCACGCTCAATACTGCGATTACCACCATTAATCGCCAACTGAATTTGTTCGTCAACGAGGGTGCAGGCAGCCCGCAACAGGGGTTCATGCTCAGTGCTAGTTGCTAGCGCAATCTTTTGACCGGCAATTACTACTTCAATGCGTTGTTGGCTCATTACCATCCTCAGGTTCTGGGGTGCTGCTTTCACCAAGTAAATTCATTTGACGCCCGTCAGTTTGTTCGGGTAGTCGACTCAAGATATGTTGAATACGTTTTTGTGCATCCTCAATTTTTTCTTCCAACTGAACGCGGTCAGCTGCCAATTTTTGGACAGCAACCGCTACCTGGGCAAGCTTTTCAGTAAGGCGTTGAATCGAGGCCTCTAAGCTGCCTAGATCGCTGGAAGAGGAGGGGTATTGATCACTCATATTGCCATTGTAGCTTTTTGAGAAGGGACTGGGAAAGCTTCCTAAGACCCCCTTTTTTTGGCTGGAATGGGGGGTCTATTTATAGGAACAAGGCCAGCGCCATCTTTACCTACTTAACTAAATAACGTAGGCCCACAAATACATTTGAACCTGCATTGGCATAACCATAGCTAGTTTGATATTGAGAATTAAATACGTTGTTCCATCGAATAAAAGTTGATAAATTCTTTTCAATTTCATAGCTGCCGTAAATACCTACCAATGTGTAGCTGGGCATACTGTATGTATTAGCAGTTTGGTCAGAATTTACACCTCCCCAGCGGGGCCCAGTAAGCGTGATATTAGAGCCAAAATTAAATTTTTGGATTTTGTAATCTGCCAACAAATTACCAACCCAATTAGCGCGGTTTGGTACATCAAGTCCAGTATTTTGATCAACAGTACTCATTGCATCTGCAGATGCTTTCAGGGTGAGTTTTTCAAATCTACCATCAACCCCTAATGAAGCCCCCTTGATTTGGACAAGACTGAAGTTTGTTGGGTACGATCCGGAATAATTCGCAGGATTGTCACATGTATAGTCGGGGCAATTAATTGGAACGATAAAATTTTCAATTCTATTTTGGTAAGCAGTTAAATGCACTCCATATTGCTGGGTTTCGTAATGAATCCCCCCCTCGACATTTCGATTGGATTCAGGTTTTAGGTTAGGGTTTCCATAACCCGGGTAGTAGAGGTCATTAAAAGCTGGAGCACGAAAGCCGGTTCCATAGTTGATATTTGTTCTCAGTTCTTTTGTGAGAAAGTAGCCGTAAGCTGCACTGTATGTTGCTTTAGAGCCATACGAAGAGATATTGTCGTTACGGACAGCTATAGTAGCTAAATGATCGCCTCGTTTTAATTCATAAGCACCAGCGATTGAGTCGGTAGTTCTGAGTTGGCTAATATTGATATTTGCACATCCCGAGGCACTGGAAGTGCAGCCTGTTTGAAATGCCGAGTTATCCATATTGGCATATTGCATATTCCGCTCAAGTAATACTTGAACCTTATCAGTACCAAGCTTTAAATCGTTTTGCCATAGATAATCATAGGCTGGAGTAACCAACTTATCGTTACTTTGAGAGGTTAGACTTTGCCCGGAATTGGTTGAGCTAGATACTTGAAAAAAGCTGCTCCATAAATCTGTAATCTGGTTTTTTGAATAAGCAGAGAAGATGGCGAGTTGATTTACCCCAATGTCTGTTTCAGGGGAGCCATAATTACTTGGAGATTGCCAACTATTTTTACTGGTAAATACTTTCACGCCGAATTCTTGGCCCTGTGACCAAGTATTGCTTAATGAACCACTGGCACCAAGCCTTGTATATCCAGTTGATGTTGTTGGATAACTTGTTGCATAGCTAGTCATACTTGGGTTCTTTGGATTATTACTCGCAACAGTATTAAATCCCGCAGAGTTTTCTTGGCTTATGCCCAGAGAGTATGTGGTACCACTTTCCTTGCCGAGGGATCCACTTAGTACTGCACTTGTAATGCTGGTGTTATAGCTTCCATAGCCTGCAGAAGCTTCAAGTTGGGTTGGTCCCCCACCTTTTTTTGTGAAGATTTGGATTACACCGCCCATGGCATCAGAACCATAAAATGTGCTTTGAGGACCATAAATAATTTCTATATGATCGATTAATGCAAGTGGAATTGAGTTCCAAACTGCTCCGCCACCAACAGAGTCAATCTTGACCCCATCAATAAGTACAAGACTTTGTGCATTACTTGTACCTCTTAAATAAACACTAGTGATATTCCCTGATCCACCAGAGCTCGATATTTGCACCCCTCTTTGTTGTTGTAATAAATCGGGTAGGCTAGACTGTGCGGAGTTTTCGATTTCTTCCCGGCTGATGTACGTGTAGTCTGCGAGCACATCGTTTCCAGATTTCGCAGTACGAGTTGCCGTGACAATGATGGGATTTTCTGGAGTGAGAGAATTCGTAACTGAGACAGTGCTAGAGTTTTGCGCGAATACTGTTGGACTGACGAGCAAGCCAAGGCCACAAAATAGGGTGGCTATTTTTTTATTACTGAAATTCCGTTTCATGCTGCACTTTCTGTTCTCGAATACCCGCGCCAACTTCCCCGTTAGCAGGGTCGAACAGAATTTCACGTGCGAGAGATCAGGCGTCAATAAAGATCCAGGCTTTTGGGGCGAGGACAATCATCGGCGCGCGAAGGTCCCCGTCCGCAAAATTCCACCTGTCTTGGCCGGTATCCGGGCTGGTAAACATCAGAATCTTGCCTTCCCATGCAATTGACGTGCACAGTGGCTTTTGAGATTCCTTGCCCCGGATTGTGAAATCGGGGGTGCATTTACTTACCGTTGCGGGGGCAGCACACGTTTAGTGTTTCCCGTTTAACCCTATTGCAATGCAATAAGGCACCACGACCCAGTAATTCTATCTTAAATAGCTTTCTAGACTAGATATTTGAGGGTTTTGACGACCTAAAACGCCTACAATAGAGGGCTTAGGAACAAAGAATTCATGACCGCATTAGATAAGCATCCCGAAAAAAACCTGATACGCCTACAACTTAGCCAGAACTCGGTTTTACAAAGCCTTGATTCGAGCGCAATGGCTGATTTAGAAGCCCATCTGGAGATCGCAGATCTCAAAAAAGGCGATATCCTCCTGCATCAGGGCGACCACCAAATGGAGCAGTACTTTGTCCTGGATGGCATTTTGAAAAGAATCGTCTCTAGCGCAGATGCTAAGGAAATGATTCTGCGTTTTGCGATCGAAAAAGATATCGAGACCAGTTATGCAGCATGGCGACTCAAGACTGCTGCCCCTTACAGCATTGCTTCAGTGACTAAGGCTAGGGTTGCGCGGATGCCTCTCAAGGCTTGGGCGGAATTTTTGAATGCCCACCCCGCTCTCAAAGAGGGCTTTGAATTTGAGGTGATGCGCTTGATGAGCGAGATCATGGCGCACACCATTACTTTGCATATGCTCGATGCGCCTGGCAGGGTAGAGCGCTTCTTGCGTAAGTATCAGTATTTATTCGAATTACTGCCCAAAAAAGAGTTGGCCGCTTATCTCAATCTCTCCCCTGAGACCCTGAGTCGCCTCAAAACCAAGCATAAAGAGCTCTTCGTTTAGGCTCCTACAGGCCCAATAAATTGGGCATTTCAGTGGAAATTGACCCAAGTCAATGATCCATCCTCTCCCCAAGCCTAAGATTCAGTTCTGCTGTGGAGGAGACAAATTTTTACCTCTAGCATTGTTTATAACTTGAATAATTATTTATGACTACAGATACTCAAAACACCCAGTTAACCGATGGCTTTCATTTAGTCATTGATGCCCTCAAGGCAAACGATCTCAACACCATTTTTGGTTTGGTTGGTATTCCAATTACCGACTTGTGCCGTTTAGCTCAAGCTGAAGGAATGCGTTTCATCGGCTTCCGTCATGAGCAACACGCAGGTAATGCTGCTGCTATTGCGGGCTACATGACTCAACAGCCGGGTATCTGTATGACAGTTTCTGCTCCTGGATTCTTGAATGGCTTGACTGCTTTGGCGAACGCAACTGTGAACTGCTTCCCAATGATTTTGATCAGCGGCTCTAGTGAGCGTGAGATCGTTGACTTGCAGCAGGGCGACTATGAAGAGATGGATCAGCTCAATGCAGCAAAGCCATACGCAAAAGCAGCCTATCGTATTAATCACATTGAAGATATCGGCATTGGCTTTGCTCGTGCGATTCGTGCAGCGGTATCCGGCCGTCCTGGTGGCGTGTATCTGGACTTGCCTGCACAATTGCTGGCCCAAACGATGCCTGCTGCAGAAGCTAAGAAAACGATTTTCAAAGTGATTGATCCAGTTCCTCGCCAAATCCCTGCTGCTGATGCAGTTGAGCGCGCGCTCAATGTCTTGAAGGGCGCCAAGCGTCCATTAATACTTTTGGGCAAGGGCGCAGCATACGCACAAGCGGATAGCCAGGTTCGTGATTTGATTGAGAAATCTGGTATTCCATATTTGCCAATGTCGATGGCCAAAGGTTTGTTGCCTGATAACCATCCACAGTCAGCATCTGCAGCTCGCTCCTTTGTTTTAGCTGAAGCAGACGCAGTGTTGTTGGTTGGTGCCCGTTTGAACTGGTTACTCGCACACGGTAAAGGTAAGACTTGGGGTAAAGAGCCTAAGAAATTTATTCAGATCGATATTCAGGCAAACGAAGTCGATAGCAACGTACAAATTGATGCTCCATTGATCGGTGATATTGGTTCATGCGTTGGCGAACTCTTGAAGGGTATTGCTGCAGTTCCTAAGCCAAGCGCTGAGTGGATCAATGCCATTAATGAGAAGAAAGACAAGAACATGGCGAAGATGGCAGAAACACTTGCCAAAGAAGCCACGCCAATGAACTTCCATGGCGCATTGCGTGTGATTCGTGATGTTGTGAAAAAGAACCCAGATATCAACTTGGTCAATGAAGGTGCAAACACCTTGGATTATTGCCGTGCGATCGTTGATATGTACAAGCCACGTAAACGTTTTGACTCAGGTACCTGGGGCATTATGGGTATTGGTATGGGCTATGCTATTGGCGCTGCCGTGACTAGCGGTCTTCCAACTCTGGCGATTGAGGGCGATAGCGCTTTTGGATTTAGCGGTATGGAGCTAGAGACCATTTGTCGTTACAACTTGCCGATTACCACCGTGGTATTTAATAACAACGGTGTGTATCGTGGTACAGACGTGAATCCTACTGGTGGCGCCGATGTTGCCCCTACCGTGTTTGTTAAGGATGCGCGTTATGACAAGATGATTGAAGCGTTTGGTGGAGTGGGTTACTACGTCACTACCCCTGCTGAGTTAGAGACTGCGTTAACAAAAGCAATTGCTGATGGTAAGCCTGCTTTGATCAATGCCGTCATTGATGAAACTGCTGGCACTGAAAGCGGACGTTTAACCAATCTCAACCCATCTACTGCGGCTGCTAAGCACTAAGCCAACAGTAATTGATTAGTAATATTGACTAGCTACATTAAGTAATACTTTAAGGAGAAACAAACATGACTAAACCATTAGACGGTATTCGGATTATCGACTTCACCCACGTACAAGCGGGTCCTGCCTGTACTCAATTGTTAGGTTTTTATGGCGCTGACGTGATCAAGGTAGAGCGTCCAGGATCTGGCGATGTAACCCGTAGTCAGTTACGCGATATTCCTGGTGCCGATGCTTTGTATTTCACCATGCTCAACGGTAACAAGCGTTCTTTAACTTTGGATACCAAGACTCCAGAAGGTAAAGAAGTTTTAGAGAAGATGATTAAGACTTCAGACGTCATGGTTGAGAACTTCGGCCCAGGCGCTTTAGATCGTATGGGTTTCTCTTGGAAGCGTATTCAAGAATTGAATCCAAAGATGATTCTGGCTTCTGTTAAAGGCTTTAGCGATGGTCACTCTTACGAGGACTTGAAGGTCTATGAGAACGTTGCGCAATGTGCTGGCGGCGCTGCTTCTACAACTGGTTTCTGGGATGGTCCTCCTACTGTTTCTGCTGCTGCTTTGGGTGACTCCAATACGGGTATGCACTTGGCGATTGGTATTTTGACTGCATTGATGCAGCGTCAGAAGACCGGCAAGGGTCAAAAAGTTTCTTGCTCAATGCAAGATGCTGTTCTAAATCTGTGCCGCGTGAAGTTGCGCGATCAACAGCGTTTGGACAAGATTGGTTACTTGGAAGAGTATCCGCAGTACCCACACGGTTCATTCTCTGATGTTGTTCCACGCGGCGGTAACGCAGGCGGTGGCGGTCAACCAGGTTGGGTCTTAAAGTGTAAAGGTTGGGAGACTGATCCTAATGCGTACATCTATTTCACCATTCAAGGTCACGCTTGGGAGCCAATTACCAAAGCTTTGGGTAAACCAGAGTGGGCAACTGATCCAGCGTACATGACTGCTGAAGCACGTCAAGATAAGATTTTTGACATCTTCGCAACCATTGAAGACTGGTTAAAAGACAAGACTAAATACGAAGCAGTGGATATTCTTCGTAAGTTCGACATTCCATGTGCACCAGTTCTTTCTATGAAAGAGTTGGCTAACTCACCAGACTTGCGTAAGAGTGGTTCGATCGTTGAAGTAGATCACAAAGTACGCGGTAAGTATTTGACGATTGGTAGCCCAATCAAGTTCTCTGATTTAGAGATTGAGGTGAAGCCATCACCTGTATTGGGTGAGCATACCGACGAGGTATTGGCCGATCTGGGTTACGGTACAGAAGATATTGCCAAACTGCACGCAGCTAAAGCAGTTTAAGTAGAGTCATCTGCTCTTAGAAGGCGCCCCTAGTGGGCGCCTTTTTTACGTCTAAGGGTTCTCCCTGCCTAAAAATTAGGCAATTATTTTTACCCTGATTTCTCACTGGTAAAATTGAAATAATTCAAAATTTCAATCTTCCTAGGACTTTAATCATGGCAAAAGCATTAGACGGGGTCAAAATCCTCGACTTTACGCACGTTCAATCCGGCCCAACCTGCACTCAATTGTTGGCGTGGTTTGGTGCTGATGTGATCAAGGTGGAAAAATCGGGTGAGGGTGATGCGACCCGTGGTCAGTTACGCGACATTCCCGATGTGGACAGTTTGTATTTCACGATGCTCAATCACAACAAGCGATCGATCACGGTCAATACCAAAACCCAAAAGGGCAAAGAAATTCTGGAGCGCTTAATTAAAGAGTGTGACGTATTGGTAGAAAATTTTGCACCAGGCGCCTTAGACCGCATGGGTTTTTCTTGGGAGCGCATTCAGGAGCTCAATCCACGCATGATCATGGCATCTGTTAAAGGCTTTGGCCCAGGGCCCTATGAAGACTGCAAAGTCTATGAGAACGTAGCGCAATGTGCTGGCGGCTCTGCATCCACAACTGGATTTGATGATGGCCCTCCTATGGTGACCGGCGCACAGATTGGTGATAGTGGTACAGGGCTTCATTTGGCGCTTGGCATTGTGACTGCTTTGTATCAACGTACCCAAACGGGTCGCGGTCAAAAAGTATTGGCAGCAATGCAAGATGCTGTTCTCAATCTCTGCCGCGTCAAATTACGTGATCAACAACGCTTAGAGCGCAATGGTGAAATGCGTGAGTACCCACAATACCCTAATGGACAGTTTGGCGACGCTGTGCCGCGTGCTGGTAACGCTTCTGGTGGCGGACAACCGGGCTGGATTCTGAAATGTAAAGGTTGGGAAACCGATCCGAACTCTTATATCTATGTGGTGGTTCAAGCTCCTGTGTGGGAAGCAATTTGCAAAGTGATTGGCCGTGAGGATTGGATTACGGATCCCAAATTTGCATCTCCTGCAGCACGTTTGCCCCATCTGATGGATATCTTTGCAGGCATTGAGCAATGGACCATGACGAAGACCAAGTTTGAAGCCATGGATATCTTGAATAAATACGATGTTCCTTGCGGCCCGATTCTGTCCATGAAAGAGTTGGCGGAAGAGCCTTCTTTACGTGAAACAGGCACGGTAGTTGAAGTGGATCATCCTGTGCGTGGCAAGTACTTAACAGTGGGCAACCCGATTAAGTTGTCGGATAGCGAAACTGAAGTAACCCGTTCTCCATTATTGGGTGAGCATACCGATGAAATTTTAAGTGAGCTTGGCTATAGCACTGATGAGTTAATCGAACTTCGTCACGACAAGGTTATCTGATGCGTGTTGCTTTAATTGGAAGTGCAGATTTTGGTAAGGCTGCATTAGAGGCTTTTTTAGATCGAGGCGATGAGCTGGTTGCAGTCTTTTGTCCACCAGATAATCCTAAGGTGAGTAAACCAGAGGCATTGAAAGAGGCCGCTCTAGCGAGAGGCCTCACTCCTTTGCAGTTTGCTTCTTTGAAAAGCCCAGAGGCCGCTCAAGCCATGATCGATAGCAATGCGGATATCTGTGTCATGGCCTATGTTTTGCAGTTTGTACCTCAGGAGCTTGTCAAAATTCCGAAGCACGGCACGATTCAATATCACCCATCTTTATTGCCAAAGTACCGTGGTCCCAGCGCCATCAATTGGGCGATTGCGTTGGGCGAAGAGAAAACGGGCTTAACCATTTTCCGTCCCTCTGATGGTTTAGATGAAGGCGCAGTCATTTTGCAAAAAGAAGTAGCAATTGGACCAAACGATACTTTGGGTCAAATCTACTTTGATCATCTTTTCCCATTAGGCCTTAGCGCATTACTAGAGGCTGCTGATCTTGTTATGGCTGGCAAACATCAAGAAGTTATTCAAGATGAATCCCAGGCTAACTATGAAGGTTGGTTTGACGCAAATGCGGCCAAGATTCATTGGGCAACCCATATCAATCAAACCTATAACCTCATTAGGGCTTGCAATCCTGCGCCGGGAGCCTGGACAAGGTTTGGTGAGCAAAAAGTGCAGATCTACGATGCTCATAAACATATCGCTCCAACTTTTGCTTCAGTCAAAGGTAAGCCTGGTGAAATCACTGAGATTAGCTTGAACTCATTCTCAGTAGCTTGCCATGGCGGCCAAATTGAGGTGCTCAGAGCAAAGGGCGCTGCAGGTAAGGTGACGGGCGCCGAACTTGCTCAAGAACTTCATCTTGCAGTTGGACAATTCTTCGAGTTGTAATTCAAAGGGTTTAGATTTCGAGATTATCGATTAGGCGAGTTTTGCCAAGCTTGGCCGCAGTCAGAATAACTAAAGACTCTTTGGCATCAAGCGCAGTATTGCTAGGAGTGGCTAAGTCACTTTGCAGGCGAATGGCAATGTAGTCCGGCCGCCAGCCTCTTTTTGTAAGGGTCTCAAGCGCGCCAGCTTCAATCTTTTTTAGCTCTTCTGGGCTCTGTTGTTTAAGCCCAATCACTTGCTCGCGTACTTGTTGAAGGAGTTTTTGTAACTCAGGCGCTTCACGACGCTCATCGATTGATAGATAAGTATTGCGTGAGGAGAGGGCAAGACCGTCTTCGGCGCGAATAGTTTCTGCAGGAACAATATCTACTGGTAGCGCAAATTGTTTTGCCATTTGGCGAATGATCATGAGTTGCTGATAGTCCTTCTTCCCAAATACTGCGACCTTCGGTTGGACGCAAGAAAAAAGTTTAAGCACCACTGTACAAACACCTTGGAAGAAGCCGGGCCTGAATTCTCCTTCGAGAATATTGCCTAGTTGATTTGGGGGTTCTACTCGGTACTCTTGTGGCTGGGGATAGAGATCTTTTTCAGTAGGAGCAAACAAAACATAGACACCTTCCTTTTCTAACTTCTCAATATCGGCCTGCATCGTCCTTGGGTAGCTATCAAAATCCTCATTGGGACCAAATTGCAGGCGATTCACAAAGATGCTGGCTACTACCGGATCACCGTGTTGGCGAGCTAAGCGCATGAGGGATAAATGACCCTCATGGAGATTGCCCATGGTGGGCACAAAGGAGGCGCGGTTCTGACCGCGCAAGTGGTCGCGCAGCTCTCCAATATCGCTAATGATTTTCATGCGCTGGGGGTATAGGCTAAGCGCACGTAGATAGGGGCGTAGGGCTCAGCTTGAGTGATCTCAATTAAGGCTTCACGTGAGAGTTCAAGCATGGCAATAAAGTTCACGATCACGACAGGTACACCTTTGCCGGATGCAATAGCATCTTCAAAGAGCTCGCTGAATTCTACAAAACGGGTATTTTGCAGGCGACGCAAAATCCGCGTCATGAAATCACGCACGGATAATTCCTCGCGAGTAATAGTGTGATGTTGATTGAGTTTGGCGCGGTGCAGAACATCGCGCCAAGCCATTTGTAGATCTTCTAGGTTGACTTCAGGCCAGGTGACTGCGACGGTAGTATCGACATGGCCATGCGCGATCTGGAAATCACGACCCTGTTGCGGGATTTGATCGAGCTCTTGAGCAGCAAGCTTCATACGCTCGTATTCAAGCAGGCGACGCACAAGCTCTGCGCGTGGATCTTCTACCTCTTCCTCGCTATCAGCCTTCTTCATGGGCAACAGCATGCGGGATTTAATTTCAATCAACATGGCTGCCATTAATAAATACTCAGCAGCGAGCTCAAGATTGTGATGGCGAATTTGGTCGATGTAGCTCAGATACTGTTGCGTAACCTGCGCCATTGGAATATCGAGCACATTGAAGTTCTGTTTACGAATTAAGTAGAGCAATAAATCCAGCGGGCCTTCAAACGCCTCTAAGAAAACTTCCAAGGCATCCGGTGGAATATAAAGATCGGTTGGGAGTTTGAATAGCGGTTCGCCGTACAGCTTGGCAAACGCCTCTGACATCCCATCAGTCACCGCAGGGGTGCTATCCAGTAATTCCGATAGGGGTGCTGCGCTAGGTTCAGTCATTCGAATATACGTAAGCGCGCTGTTTCAATTTCGCTGCTTTGGCGCGGCGCATATCTTCCACGCTCTGGGGTTCTTGATCCCATAGTAGGGCGCGACCCTCTTGCTGGTCTGCTTCAAGATTGGGTTTCTCAGTTTTCATTTCATTTAAAAACTTGGTGAAATCAGACTCGTATCGGGCCATAGTAATTCCTAAATTCTCAATCAAATCAATAACTTAAACTTTTATTGGCCAAAGATTTTTGACCACACAAACACCATTATTAACGATTTTTAGTCGTTCTCGACCAATTTCCGACTTCTAGAGATTTGCTGCCAAGAGGCTATCAATTTGAGTGGGCTCGACCCGAGTCATGAGGTGTTGATAAGCTTGGATTGGGTGTTGACTACTCAAAGGGGTATTGATGTCCTCCCAATGCATTGGCTTGAGAGATAAAAAAGTTTCCACGCCTTCCGCGACCTTAGGCAAGACCGGTTTGAGATATAAACTCAGCGCCCGAAATGCTTCTAAAGTCACGCTACAGACGCGTTGCAGATCTGCTTCGCGTTCTGGATTTTTGGCAATTTCCCAAGGCTTGTTCTCATCGACAAAGGCATTCACTTTATCCGCTAGCTCCATGACACTTCGTAAAGCTTTAGCAAATTCACGACCTTCATAAAGAGCAGCAATTTTTTCGCTCGCTCCTCTAATCTCCTTGAGCAGAGGGTCATTCATCGCCTCATCGGACACCACTCCAGCAAATCGTTTCACCAAGAAGCCTGCGCTACGACTTGCAATATTGATGTACTTACCCAGCAAGTCGCTATTCACTCTAGCAATAAAGTCTTGCAAGTTCAGATCCAAATCTTCCATGCTGTCATTGAGCTTAGTCGCAAAGTAATAACGGAACCATTCGGGATTGAAGCCGGATTCAATGACGCTGTGCGCAGAAATCAGAGTGCCACGGGATTTACTCATCTTTTCACCATCGACAGTTAAGAAGCCATGGGCAAAAACATTCGTAGGCGTGCGGTAGCCAGCAAAGTGCAATGTGGCTGGCCAAAAGAGAGTATGAAAATACAGAATATCTTTTCCGATGAAATGGTACTGCTCAGTAGTTGTGTCGGGCTTAACCCATTCCTCGAAATTTAGGCCCTTTTGTTCACAGTAATTGAGGAAGCTGGCGTAATAGCCAATTGGGGCATCAAGCCAGACATAGAAATACTTACCAGGGGCATCCGGAATCTCAAAACCAAAGTAAGGCGCATCGCGTGAGATATCCCAGTCACCCAGTTTGCTATCGCCCGCTTCGCCAACCCACTCTTTCATTTTGTTGCGCGCTTCGCTTTGTAGCGGGGTCTTGACTTGAGTCCAATCGCGCAAGAAATTCTCACAACGAGGGTCAGACAGTTTGAAGAAGTAGTGATCAGAAATCTTTTTAATTGGTGTAGCACCGCTCACAACGGAGTAAGGGTTTTCTAAATCAACAGGGGAATAGGTTGCGCCACACTTTTCGCAAGAATCACCATACTGATCTTTAGCGCCACACTTGGGACATTCGCCCTTGATGAAGCGATCAGGCAGAAACATTTCTTTGACGGGATCATAAGCTTGCTCGATCGCACGTTTCTCAATCAGACCGGCATCACGCAGTTTGAGATAAATACTTTGCGAGAGTTTTTCGTTCTCAGGACTATCGGTGGTGTAGTAGTTATCAAACGAGATTAAGAAATCATCGAAGTCTCGCTTATGCTCTTTCCAAACATTGGCAATCAATTCTTTGGGGGTGAGCCCTTCTTTTTCAGCGCGCAGCATGATGGGAGTGCCATGGGTATCATCAGCCCCTACGTAATGGACTTCATGCCCCCGCATTCTCTGGAAGCGGACCCAGATATCGGTTTGAACGTATTCCACCAAATGGCCAATATGAATCTGACCATTGGCATATGGCAGGGCTGAGGTAACAAGAAGGCGACGCGGAAGGCTACTCATGCAAAACAGGCTTGATCAAATAAGAATGAATATACGATTATGCTGGCTTAGGCTGATGGTTCTGCAGTAATTTTAGTCTGCGGTTAAAGTTAAGCCCGATTGTTTACCCAATAGAGAAGGTGTTTTATGGCTGAATCAAGCCCTATTCAGATGTCCAATGCTTGCGTGCCGCTGGTGCACGAGGTCCAGATTGTGGATGAAGCAGGGCGCCTAAAAACCACCTTTATCCCTGGCGAGCGGCCCTTGACTATCTATCTTGATAAGCGCGAGATCGTGACCCTGATGACCTTAGGAAGCGCGCCTGAAGCCCTGGTTTTGGGCTATCTACGCAATCAACGCTTGGTGGAGTCGATCGCTGATATTGAGAGTATTCAGGTGGACTGGGAGACTGATTCAGCAGCCGTCAAAACCCGCCGGTGCTCTGTTGATATTGATGCTCTGACGAGTAAACGGGTGGTCACCACTGGCTGCGGACAAGGGACGATGTTTGGGGGGCTAGTAGAGGAGGTTGAAGCAACCCGACTACCCGATGGCCCTAGCTTGAGCCAAGAGGCAATTGTGGCCCTCATCGACACAATTCGGAACCACGATACGATCTACAAGCAATCCGGCTCAGTCCACGCCTGTGCAGTCTTTGAGCGCGCTGGCCCCAATCAGGTTCGCTTACTCCATTTCATTGAGGATGTGGGGCGCCATAACGCCGTTGACTCTATTTCTGGACTGCTATGGCTTGAGGACAAGCCTGGCAAAGATCTGATCTTTTTCACAACCGGACGCCTCACCTCGGAGATGGTGATCAAAGGTGCGCAGATGGGCATTCCTTTTCTGATGACCCGTTCAGGCATGACCTTAATGGGGCTAGAGGTGGCTCGCAAAACCAATCTAACCCTCCTGGGCCGCTGTTCTGGCAAGCACTTTGAGATCTATAACGCCCCGGAGCGGGTGGTATTGAGCAAAGTCGCCTAAGACAGGGACAAAAGCCGCCCAAAAGGGTGGGAAATGACTTACGAAGGTTTTACAATCCCGCCATGACTATTAAATCAGACCACTGGATCCGCCGCATGGGCGCACAAGGCATGATCAGCCCATTTGAACCCGGACAAGTTCGCCAAGATGCTGCCGGCCAAAAAATCGTGAGTTATGGCACTTCAAGCTATGGCTACGACATTCGTTGCGCGAATGAGTTCAAGATTTTTACCAACATCAACAGCACGATCGTTGACCCTAAGAACTTTGATGAACAATCCTTTGTCGATTTCAAGGGTGATGTTTGTATCATTCCTCCGAACTCCTTTGCTTTAGCAAGAACAGTAGAGTTTTTCAAGATTCCTCGCAATGTCCTAACCATTTGCGTTGGTAAAAGTACTTACGCTCGCTGCGGAATTATTGTGAACGTAACGCCATTCGAGCCTGAGTGGGAAGGTTATGTGACGCTGGAGTTTTCTAACACCACCCCATTGCCAGCCAAAATTTATGCTGGTGAGGGTTGCGCTCAAGTTTTATTCTTTGAAAGTGATGAAGTCTGCGGTACCTCTTACAAAGACCGCGGCGGTAAATATCAAGGTCAAAGCGGCGTTACGCTGCCCAAGACCTAATCCATCCTCATTCTCTAATCGCTTGCGAACCTAAAGGGTCCTCATGAAATTCCGTTTTCCTATCATCATCATCGATGAAGACTTTCGTGCTGAGAATATCTCTGGCTCGGGTATCCGCGATTTGGCTGAAGCGATTGAAACTGAGGGGATGGAAGTCATTGGTTTAACCAGTTATGGCGACTTAACTTCTTTTGCTCAACAGGCTTCGCGTGCATCGACTTTCATCGTATCAATTGATGATGAAGAGTTTGTATCGGATTCTGAAGACAATGATTTACCCGCGCTGAATAATCTGCGCGCCTTTATTGCCGAAGTACGTAAGCGCAATGAAGATATTCCCATCTTCCTCTATGGTGAGACCAGTACTTCTCGCCATATGCCTAACGATATTCTGCGTGAGCTGCATGGCTTCATTCATATGAATGAAGACACCCCTGAGTTTGTCGCGCGCCATATCATTCGGGAAGCGAAGGTCTACTTGGATTCCTTGTCGCCCCCATTCTTTAAGGCCCTCACGCATTACGCCTCAGAAGGCTCGTATTCCTGGCATTGCCCAGGGCACTCAGGTGGCGTTGCCTTTTTAAAGAGTCCTGTTGGCAGAATGTTCCATCAGTTCTTTGGTGAGAATATGCTCCGCGCTGACGTTTGCAATGCGGTTGAAGAGCTAGGTCAGTTGCTTGATCACACTGGGCCAGTCTTAGCGAGTGAGCGTAATGCAGCACGTATCTTCAATGCCGACCATTTATTCTTTGTGACTAACGGTACTTCGACTTCAAACAAGATTGTTTGGCACTCCACCGTTGCGCCGGGCGATGTGGTCCTAGTAGACCGCAACTGCCATAAGTCCGTGATTCATTCGATCACGATGATGGGCGCGATTCCGGTCTTCTTGATGCCAACCCGCAATCATCTCGGTATTATTGGGCCAATCCCTAAAGAAGAGTTCGAGTGGGCCAATATTCAGAAGAAGATTGATGCCAATCCCTTTATTAAGGATAAGAAAGTCATTCCTCGTGTGATGACCTTAACGCAGAGTACATACGACGGCATTATTTATAACGTCGAAATGATTAAAGAGATGCTCGATGGCAAAGTGGATTCTTTGCATTTCGATGAAGCTTGGTTGCCCCATGCAGCATTCCATCCTTTCTACAAAGACATGCATGCGATTAGCTCAGAGCAAAAGCGGACTAAAAAGAGTTTGATGTTTGCTACCCAATCGACTCACAAATTATTAGCAGGCTTATCACAAGCTTCACAAGTATTAGTGCAAGACGCTGAAGAGCGTAAATTGGATCGCGACTGCTTTAATGAGTCTTATTTAATGCATACCTCGACTAGCCCACAGTACTCGATCATTGCTTCTTGCGATGTATCAGCAGCCATGATGGAATCCCCAGGCGGAACTACTTTGGTGGAAGAGTCGATTGCAGAGGCAATGGACTTCCGTCGTGCCATGCGTGAAGTCGATGATCAGTTTGGCGCCGATTGGTGGTTCCAGGTTTGGGGTCCTGATCATATTGCTGAAGAAGGTATCGGCGAGCGTTCGGATTGGGTGCTAGAGCCGAATGCACCGTGGCATGACTTTGGTAAATTAGCTCAAGATTTCAACATGCTTGATCCGATCAAGGCCACGATTGTGACGCCCGGCTTGGATATTGATGGCAAGTTTGGTGAGATGGGTATCCCAGCGAGCATCGTTACCAAGTACTTGGCTGAGCACGGCGTGATTGTAGAGAAGTGCGGTTTATATTCCTTCTTCATCATGTTCACCATTGGCATCACCAAGGGTCGCTGGAATACGCTCGTGACCGAGTTACAGCAATTCAAAGATCATTTTGATAAGAACATGCCGCTCTGGAAGGTGCTTCCTGAATTTGTAGCCAAGCATCCTCGCTATGAGCGGGTTGGTTTAAAAGATATCTGTCAGCAGATTCATGAGTTCTATAAGAGTCGTGATGTAGCGCGCATGACTACCGAGATGTATACCTCAGACATGGTGCCTGCGATGTTGCCAGCGGAAGCTTGGGCCAAAATGGCGCACCGTGAAGTAGATCGTGTACCTGTCGACAAGCTCGAGGGCAGAATTACTGCCATGCTAGTGACGCCTTATCCACCAGGCATTCCTTTGCTGATTCCGGGCGAGCGTTTTAATAAACGCATTGTTGACTATCTCTACTTTGCACGTGATTTCAACGAGAAGTTCCCTGGCTTTGAGACTGATATCCATGGCTTAGTCAAAACCGAAGCGAACGGACGCACTGAGTACTACGTTGATTGCGTCAGAGCGTAAAGAGCAAACTACTTTAGATTACTACGCGCCTGCTTGATTGCGCGCAGTACTTGCTCAGGAGCGGTGCCACCAGCGTGTTGACGGGATTGCACAGAACCTTCAACTGTTAGTAGCGCAAAGACATCGTCACCCAAAAGCTCTGGACGACTATCTAGGCCACAGGCAAAGCGCAACTCAGCCAGACTGAGGTCAGTCAACATGCAATTTCTGCCAACGCAGGCTTTGACTGCATGCGCTACAGCTTCGTGCGCATCACGGAAAGCCAAACCTTTTTTGACTAAGTAATCAGCCAAGTCGGTGGCAGTCGCAAAGCCTTCTTCAGCAGCCGCTTTCATGACCTCTGCCTTCACTTCAATATGGGGAACCATGTCAGCAAAGATGCGCAGAGTATCTTGCACGGTATCCACCGCATCAAATAATGGCTCTTTATCCTCTTGGTTATCTTTGTTGTAAGCCAAGGGCTGGCTCTTCATCAAAGTGAGTAGGGAGATGAGATCGCCGTACACTCGACCAGTCTTGCCGCGCGCTAATTCAGGGACATCAGGATTTTTCTTTTGCGGCATGATCGAGCTACCCGTGCAAAAGCGGTCGGGCAAATCAATGAAGCCAAAGCGTGGACTCAGCCAGAGCACAAGCTCTTCAGATAAGCGAGAGATATGCATCATGAAAATGGATGCAAAGGCACAAAACTCAATTGCGAAGTCTCTGTCTGAAACAGCATCCAGCGAGTTATTGCAAATACCATCAAAGCCTAGAGCGTGCGCTACCTGCTCGCGATCGATTGGATAAGTAGTCCCGGCTAATGCTGCTGCACCTAGGGGTAGGCGGTTCAAACGCGCCCGTAAATCCGCTAGGCGGCCAGCATCACGCGTAAACATCTCGTAATAGGCCATCAAGTGATGACCAAATGTAATGGGTTGTGCTACTTGCAGATGAGTGTGCCCAGGCATGATGGTGCCCGCATGCTGCTCCGCTAAGTTCAAAAACGCAGAACGGAAGAGGGTTAATGAAGCATTAATTTCATCTACGCTGGCCCGCAGCCAGAGACGCAAGTCGGTAGCAACTTGGTCATTGCGTGAGCGACCAGTATGTAAACGTTTGCCAGCATCACCAATCAATTCAGTGAGGCGAGCTTCAATATTGAGATGGACATCTTCTAAAGCAAGCTGCCAATTGAATTGGCCGGCCTCAATCTCTGCTTTGATCTGAGCCATACCCTTTTGGATATCAGCCAGATCTTGGGTGCTAATAATCTTTTGCTTTGCCAACATTTCAGCATGGGCGAGGGAGCCCGCAATATCGACCAAAGCGAAGCGCTGGTCAAAGCCAATCGAGGCGGTATACCGCTGCACCAGTTCGGAGACGGGTTCATTAAAACGGGCCGACCAAGCTTGGGCTTTGTTGGCGAGAGAATTTTTAGTTGAGCTCATAAACACAGTATATTGCTGTAGGTCTTTAATTATTTTAAATGTGATGTCCCAAACCCCTCATTCTTCTTCTCAGCCCAGCCGTTTGGTCATAGCCTCTCGTGAAAGTCGCCTGGCCATGTGGCAGGCAGAATACGTCCGAGATTACCTCAAAAAGCGCTACCCCGACTGTGAAATCACCATTTTGGGCATGACCACCAAGGGCGACCAGATTTTGGACAAGGCGCTCTCCAAGGTTGGCGGTAAAGGTCTTTTTGTCAAAGAGCTGGAAGCCGCTTTAGAAGATGGCCGAGCAGACTTGGCGGTGCACTCCTTAAAAGATATGCCCATGGTGATGCCGCAAGGTTTCGAGCTTGCTTGTGTGATGGCTCGTGAGGATGCGAGAGATGCTTTCGTATCCAATGATTTTGAAGGTTTAGAAGACTTGCCCGAGGGTGCGGTGGTAGGGACGTCCAGTCTGCGCCGTGAATCCATTTTGCGCGCCCGCTTTCCCCATCTGGTGATCGAACCCTTGCGAGGCAATTTAGATACTCGCTTAGGTAAGTTAGATCGAGGCGAGTACCAAGCCATTATTTTGGCGGCGGCCGGTTTAAAACGTCTTGGCCTAGAGCATCGGATTCGGATATATCTACCAGCTGATATCTACACCCCGGCAGCAGGCCAGGGTGCCTTAGGAATTGAGACCCTTGCGAGTCACCCTCAGATCAAGCAATGGTTGGCACCCTTAAGTGATTTACCCACTTTGCTGGCAGTTTCTAGCGAACGGATGGTATCTCGTCAATTGGGCGGGTCTTGTGAGGTGCCCCTTGCAGCACATGCTGTCTTTGAGAATCAGCAAATGCAAATTCGTTCATTTGTAGCGAGCGTTGATGGCAAAACTGTCTGTAGAGCGGTTGTGAATGCACCAGTGCAAACTGTGGCCGAGGCCGAGGCATTGGGCTTAGTAGTAGCTCAAGATCTCATATCTCAAGGTGCGGCCGCTTTATTACCCAAGTAAAACCCTGACAATCAAAGTGAATACAAAAACCATTGTCATCACGAGGCCAGTTGGTCAAGCGCGTCACTTAATAGAGTTGCTGGGGGCAGCCTTATCGAAGCATGTCACTCCTCAGTCACCGCAAATTCTGTCACTGCCTTTATTGACGATTATCCCTAAGACGGATGATCAGCTGAGTAATCAAGTATTCAGTGCCATGCAAGATGCCGACCTTGCGATCTTTGTAAGTCCGAATGCAATTGAATGCACCTTACGATTAATTGAGTGCGCATGGCAAGATTTAGCACAGCAGATTGTTCCTATCGGTGTCATGGGTGGCAGTAGTGCCTTAGCTTTGCGACATCATGGAATTGGCTCAGAGGAGACCCCTACACCGATTCTGATACCTGAGCAAAATGCGCAATGGGATTCAGAGGGGCTATGGCAGGAGTTGCAATCACTTGCTTGGGATTGGTCCAGCAAAAAAGTGGTGATTTTCAAAGGCGAGGGCGGTCGGGATTGGCTAGCTGAAACCCTTGAGGCTGCAGGCGCAACAGTAGAAGCGATATCGGTCTATAGCCGCATACCGCTTGCCATTGATAACCCTGCATGGCTACCGATTCATGAGATGAAATTTGATGAATCACTATGGATCTTCACTTCTTCAGAAGCAGTTCGGTATTTAGGTAATGTGATTGAAGATCAATTTCGGCAAAGCTTGAGCGATGCCAATGCACTTTGCCCTCATGACAATATTGCCGATGCCGCTAGAGCTGCAGGCTTCTCCAAGGTCATGATGTCTGAGCCTGGCGATGAAGCTTTGATTCGAGCGAGTATTGCTTGGCTCGCTAGTTAGCGATCACCTAACAGCGCAGGTAGAAAGACTTCGCAAACTAAGATTGGTTTGCCTTTCAATTGATAGATCGTTCGTCTTGCCCATAATTTTGATGGTAGCGAGGGGTACAGCTTCTGAAAATGTCGCCATAAAGGATCGCTTTTAGATAAATAGGTGATCTCTCGCAAGAATTTGCGTTTGGATGCATTCGGCATCTTGGCAAAGAGAACAGCACCAAGCGGTTTGTTACCTAGGCGTAATATGCTCTGATTGCTACCTTGAGCGCTACTAGTAGGTATGATGCTCCGGGCTATGACTAAAGGGGTCTCCCCCTGGCATAGTAAGACTTCCCGGATACGACAACGTCTTGGACGCAAATGAAAATAGCGACTTTCGTCGCTATTTAAGATTTGACGGCTATCACGCAGAACCCGAACTTCGAGTCTCTGAGCAATATGCTCTTCGATTTTATGAGTTAGTGAGCCAGTGTTACTAAGCCATGCTTGCCATCTGCGAGGCGCAAGATGAACTTCACCAGAATCGACTCGATTCCATTCAGAAAGGAGGCGACGCTGGCGAAGCATTTTTAGCTACCGCTAAAATTCTTACGTTGACCGCCAGACTTTGCTTTGGCAAAGCGGGGACCAGCTGGACGTGAATCGCCAGAGCGTGCAGGACGTGAGTCAGCAAATCGGTTGCCGTTACTTGGACGTGAGTCTGCAGAACGAGAATCCGATTGGCCGCTTGAGCGCGCCTCAGAGCGTGCACCAGAACCATAACGGCCACCACCGCCTGAGCGACCACCGCCGCCACCACCAGGGCGTCCGCGGCCACCACCGCCTCCACCAGGTCGACCGCCGCCGCCACCAAAGCTAGGTTTGGCTTGTGGCTCAAGACCTAAGATGACTGAGGCTGCAATATCTTGCTGTGTAAAACGCTCAATATTACGGATCTTGGCACGATCGCGATGCTCAACCAGGGTAATTGCAACACCGCTACGACCAGCGCGACCAGTACGACCGATACGGTGTGTATAGTCTTCTGGTTTCATTGGCAAGCCAAAGTTAATCACATGGGTGATACGGGGTACATCAATACCGCGAGCTGCTACATCGGTTGCTACCAAAATCTTGGTATGACCTTTGCGCAAAGACTCTAAGCGACGCATCCGCACAGCCTGAGGCATCGCGCCGTGGAGAGCGCTTGCTTCATAGCCATTAGCACGTAAAGTGTCAGCAATTTTTTCACTTTCAATTTGAGTGCTTGCAAACACAACTGCTTGATCTAATGTGGCATCAGCCAAAATATGCTCAAGTAATTTATGTTTATGTGACATGCTGTCAGCCCAATGCAACTTCTGTTCGATATTGGCGTGCTTTTCACCTGCATGAGCAAGTTCAATACGCTGAGCATTTGTGGTCAACTCGTTGGCCAAAGACATAATCTTTGGTGCAAAAGTTGCAGAGAACATCAAAGTTTGGTTGCGACCGGCACAACGTTTATCAATCGCTTCAAGATCATCGGCAAATCCCATATCAAGCATACGATCTGCTTCATCAATGACGAGTTGTTTTACATCATCGAGGCGAATGGCTTTGCTGTCGCACAAGTCGAGCAAACGACCTGGGGTAGCAACAACTAGCAATGCACCTTTTAGGGCCTGAATTTGTTTTCCATAAGGCATACCACCCATTACGGTGGCAATGCGGATTCCTTTGAAGCCGCGCACGAGGTTTACGGCATCAGCAGTAACCTGTTGCGCTAATTCCCGAGTAGGGCAGAGCACCAACACTTTAGGTTGTGCGCGACCTGGTACTGGTGAGCTATTCGGATTACTCTCGATGAGTTGGTTAATCAAAGGCAGTAAAAATGCTGCCGTCTTGCCGCTACCGGTTTGGCTGCTTACTAACAAATCAACGCCGGTCAATGCTGCAGGAATAACCTGAGCTTGAACTGGGGTTGCGTGAGTAAAGCCTAATTCAGCAACGTTCTTGAGAAGTGGTGCCGCGAGGGCAAAAGACTGAAAAGCACTTTCAGCGTGTTTTGAGTCCGTGGACTCGAGTTTCGTTTCTTTAGAAAAAGTCATGCTATTACACATCCCCTTTAAGGGATGTCTCCGTTTGTGCACCCAATGTTTTTTAGGGGGTGCGATGGTCAAGGGCATCGACCATCAGACAAGCGGCAGCGTTGGTATGTTTATGACTTCTAAACGAATCGCTGAAATATAGCTGGGGGGCGATGAATCAAATTGCTTTAAAAAGCCTCCCATTATGGCAGTTTGGGGGCGTTAATACAAGGGTTTCCCCGACTTATTTTATGAAGCGCAGTAAAAGCTCGGTTTTCTTGCCATAGGGAGGGTGCGCCATATTCGTGCCTTTGAACATCTTGATCCCTAAAACACTGTGAACTTCTAAAACCGATTTTTGATGACTCAATGCATCAAAGCCGGTTTTACCTCGATAGGCACCCATGCCACTTGCACCGATACCACCGAAAGGTAGCGTCTCGACTGCAGCGTGTAAGAGTGTGTCGTTGATGGTCACCCCACCAGAGCGCGTTTCATTGATCCAGCGCGTTTGATTTTGACGATCGCGTCCAAACCAATACAGCGCTAAAGGATTGGGTTTGTGGTTGACATAAGCAATTGCACTATTGATATCGTCAATCACGACGAGCGGCAGAATAGGCCCAAAGATTTCTTCCTGCATGACTTGCGCATCTTTGCTGACATTCAGTAATGCGACTGGCATGAAGTTTTCATTTACCACCTCTGTCAATAGTGGGATTGCTTGTGCGCCCCGAGTTACTGCATCCTCTACTAGGAATTTCCAACGTGCTAACTGATTCTCATCGATAGGACCGGTCAGCTGTGTATCTGCGGAGTATTGCTTTTGAGCAGCTTGCTTGAGCTCTGCAACAAATGGATCCAATTGATCTTGTTGCAGCAATACGTAGTCAGGGGCAATACAAGTTTGACCGGCATTCATCAACTTGCCGTAAACAATGCTGGCAGCAGCATCCGCAAGTTTGGCTGATGGATCAATTATTGCTGGGGATTTGCCACCAAGCTCCAGCGTTACTGGCGTGAGGTTCTCTGAAGCAGCGCGCATGACTTTTTTGGCAACCACTTCAGAGCCAGTAAAGAATAAGTGATCAAAAGGGAGTGAAGCAAAGATCTCAGCGACATCGGGGCCGCCGGTGGTGGCACAAAATTCGGTGGGATGAAAATATTCTTGAATGAGCCCTGCCAAGAAGCCCGAAGTGCGTGAGCTGCGTTCTGAAGTTTTAAGCCAAACCCGATTGCCTGCAGCGATAGCCGCGATGGCAGGCAGGAGGGCTAATTGAATCGGGTAATTCCATGGACTCAGAATGCCAACCACACCAATAGACTGACTTTCAATCCAGGCTTGTGATGAACCTAAAAATCCCGGTGTTTCAACTTGGCTTGGTTTCATCCACTCTTTGAGATGCTTGCGGGTATATTTGCAAGCTTGATAGATCATGCCAAATTCAGCTAAACGGGTTTCCATCGGATGCCTGAAGCCAAAGTCCGCTTCAAGGACTTTGCAGATCTTGTCCTCATTAACCGCAATCATCTCTTCAATTTTGCGAATTCGCTCTAAACGAATCTCCAAAGTGGGATTGGGTTCTGCAGCGTAGGCTGTTTTGATTTCTTCGAGCTGGAGGGTAAAGCGATTCATTGGCTATTGAACTCTGCAAGTAATGGAATAAAGCAGTAGGATAAAGCTATGAACAATATTCTGAATCAAAACAGGGTAAAACTAGAGCGGGCAACCTTAGGGGGTGGCTGTTTCTGGTGCCTGGAGGCGGTGTATCAGCAAGTACGAGGTGTAGACCATGTCGTTTCGGGTTACGCGGGAGGGCCTAATCCTAACCCCACCTATGAGGCAGTTTGTTCAGGCACGACCGGTCATGCTGAAATCGTCGATGTCTACTTCGACCCCCAGCAGGTTTCTTTTCGAGATCTCCTGGAAGTCTTCTTTGTGATTCATGACCCAACGACGCTGAACTATCAGGGCAATGATCACGGTACCCAATATCGCTCAGTCATCTTTACCCATGGAGCTGAACAAAATCGTATTGCTGTAGAGATTGTTGCGGAGCTAGAAGAGGCTGCGATCTACTCGGGCCCGGTAGTGACGGAAATCCTTCCTGCCCCAGTGATTTATCCAGCAGAGGACTACCACCAGGACTATTTCAATCAACATCCAGGCCAAGGCTATTGCATGGCAGTAGTCGCGCCTAAATTGGCTAAATTCAGGGCAAAGTTCAAAGCGCTCATAGCGCCCCAATTCTCCTAAGGCGCAAGTCGGCTAATACGCCAAGTCTGCTCTTGTCGTTGATAGCGGATGCGATCATGCAGACGCGAGGACCGACCTTGCCAAAATTCAATTTCAGTGGGACTCAGACGATATCCACCCCAATGATCAGGGCGCGGTGGATTGTCACCATGCTCACTCAAGAATTGCTTTTCAGCCTCTTCTAGAAATTCTCGACTAGGGATTTCGGCGCTTTGTGGCGAGGCCCATGCCCCAATCCGAGACGCAGGAGGCCGAGAGTGAAAGTACTGATCGCTCTCAATAGGAGCGACTTTGCTAACGCTGCCTTTAATTCGAACTTGACGCTCTAATTCATGCCAATGAAACAATAGGGCAGCTTCAGGGCGTCCAGCCAACTCTTTGCCCTTCTGACTATCGTAGTTAGTAAAGAAGGTAAAGCCATCATCGCTCGCTCCCTTTAATAGGACAATACGAACTGAAGGATTTCCAAATTGATCTGCGGTTGCTAGTGCCATGGAATTGGGTTCGGGACAATTGGCTTTGACTGCTTGGTCGAACCACAGTTGAAACAGTTCTAGCGGATTGACGGGAACTTGAGTCTCAGAGAGTTGGCCCAAGGTATGGTTTTTGCGCAGTTCAGCAATGGAGTTCATTTATTCAGTATAAAGAGAAGCTATGGCAGAAGACAACTTAGATGATCGTCGTTTTGGTGGGGTAGCCCGGCTGTATGGGGAAGAGCTGCGCGAACGCTTTCTGAAGGCAACCGTCGTTGTCGCTGGTCTAGGAGGGGTGGGGTCTTGGGCGGCAGAAGCATTAGCTAGAACCGGGATCGGACATTTGGTTCTGGTGGATTTTGATCATATTTCAGAAAGCAATACCAATCGCCAAATTCATGCTTTAGAAGCGAACTATGGCAAGTCCAAAGCGCTCGCGATGTCAGAGCGTATTCTACAAATCAATCCTGAGATTCGGTTAACAATATGCGATGAATTCTTAGAGTCGGATAACTTAGAGCGCTTGATTCCTGCTGATGCTTTTATATTGGATGCAACAGATTCAGTTCCAACCAAAATTGCGTTAGCAGTATGGTCAGTAAAAAATACGCGTGACTTGGTCATGTGTGGTGCTGCTGGTGGCAAGGTAGACCCCACATCAGTACGTTGCAGCGATCTTTCTAAAACCGAGCAAGATGCTTTGTTGGCAAAAGTCAGATTTGGACTCAGAACAGATCACGGATTCTCAAGAGATCTTAAGAAGAAGATGCATATCCGTGCGGTGTATTCTCACGAACCTCGTACCGGTAGTGCCTCGGGAGGTCTAGCATGCTCAGGCTATGGCTCTACTGTAATGGTTACTGCCGCTGTAGGTCTAACGGCAGCTGCAGAAATTCTGAACCTGATTGCTGCTAAAAAAACTTAAAGAGACCGTTTTATCTCAGAAAGCACTAGGGCTTTCCCTGTCAGAAATTACGGATTCTGTTGTCATCCCTAATTAATTTCATGCAAGTTCAGTTTATCCTGATGGGTAATTCATCAATTAAGTGATTCACTCTTAATACTTCTCGTACTTTAGTTATTTTTTACCTCTAGTACTTTCGCAGTCTCCTCCCTAGACTTTGCTCCGTTGGCAAATCGCCAATGACAAATCGAAAGGAGGTCTCTTTTGCAGACTGAACACACTGGCTTAAAGCGCCATCTCAAAGTTCGACACATTCGCTTGATGGCTTTAGGCTCAACGATTGGTGTAGGTTTATTTCTAGGATCAGCCAGCGCAATTCAATTGGCTGGCCCATCTATCCTCTTAGGCTATCTTTTAGCAGGCATTGTTGCGTTTATTGTCCTGCGTACTTTAGGTGAAATGGCGGTTCATCAGCCTGTCGCTGGCTCCTTTGCTGCATATGCCAATACCTATGTTGGTCCAGTTGCAGGCTACATGGTCGGCTGGGGGTATTGGACCTACTGGATTGTGGTGGGCATAGCAGAAGTCACTGCAGTCGGTATTTACATGGGTATCTGGTTTCCCGAAACGCCTCAGTGGATTTGGGCTTTATCTGCCATCTTGATGATGGGTTTGATCAATTTAATTGCCGTCAAAGTATTCGGGGAATTTGAGTTCTGGTTTGCTTTGATCAAAGTTGTTGCGATTGTTGCCATGATTGGCTTGGGTGGCGCCGTGATCTTTTTTGGCTTTACAAATGGCTGGCAACCGATTGGTTTAAGTAATTTGTGGAAGCATGGTGGATTTTTCCCCAATGGCATTTCTGGAATGCTCCTCTCATTACAAATGGTCTTATTTGCCTATGTCGGAATTGAGATGATTGGCCTGTCTGCAGGTGAGGCTGAGAATCCTCAGAAGACTATACCAATGGCAATTGATTCTCTAGCCTGGCGTATCTTGATTTTTTACATGGGTGCGATTCTGGTCATCCTCGCCATCTTTCCCTGGAATCAGATTGGACAGCAAGGCAGTCCCTTCGTGGTGATGTTTGAGCGGATTGGTTTACGTGAGGCAGCTGGCTTAATTAATTTTGTCGTCATTACAGCCGCACTCTCATCTTGCAATGCTGGTCTTTTTAGTGGTGGACGACTTTTATATTCTTTATCGATTAACGGCTATGCCCCCGTATCCTTTTCCCGCTTATCAAAGTATGGGGTTCCTGCAAGAGCCGTTGCTGCGACAGTAGCAGTGTGTCTAACCGGGGTGGTGCTGAATTATTTTGTGCCCGATAAGGCGTTTCACTACATCATGGCTGCGGTGACTTTTGTGGGGCTGATGGTTTGGATTGCGATTTTACTGACGCAAATTCAATTCCGCCGCTCGTTGACTAAAGCTCAGGTTGCCGAACTGTCATATCGCGCTCCGTGGTGGCCGTATTCCTCGTGGTTTGCCTTGGCATTCATTGTCTTGGTTGTGGTGCTCATGGGCTTTCATGAGGATGCCAGGGTTGCTTTAATTTTAGGACCCTGTCTATTAGCGGTCTATCTGGCGATGTTTTATGTCGCTGGCTTACATCGTAAAACGAAGTCGAATTCCATATCTAAATAAAGGAGATTGATGTGATTATTGGCGTACCTCAGGAAGTAAAAAATAATGAGTTTCGGGTTGGCCTAACCCCGGGTAATGTGAGCGGACTCTGTAAGCAAGGTCATTCGGTTTTATTGCAACGGGGAGCTGGAGCGCAAATTGGTTTAACCGATGAGTCTTATCGAATCGCGGGTGCCACCCTAGTCAATAGTGCGGCTGAGGTTTATGGAAAATCAGAAATGATTGTCAAAGTAAAAGAGCCGCAGGCGCAAGAGTGTGCAATGTTGCGAGAAGATCAAATTCTGTTTACGTATTTGCACTTAGCGCCAGATCCCAAGCAAACCCAGGCCTTAATTGATTCTGGCGCCACTTGCATTGCTTATGAGACGGTGACATCGCGTTGTGGCGCATTGCCACTGCTGGCTCCCATGAGTGAAGTTGCAGGGCGGATGTCCATTCAGGCAGCGGCCTCTCATCTCGAGAAAACGAACGGTGGTCTGGGAGTCTTGATGGCAGGTGTTCCGGGCGTATCAGCTGCAAAGGTCGTGATCTTGGGTGCTGGCGTTGTCGGCCGCAATGCTTTGCAGATGGCAGTCGGCCTGGGTGCTAATGTGAGTATTTTTGATCGAGATCTTGAGCGCCTAAGGCAAATCGATGCACTCTTTGGTAACAGAGTCAAAACACTGTACTCAGACTCACTATTGGTAGCTCAAGAAGTGCATGAGGCAGATGCGGTGATTGGCGCAGTCTTACTTCCGGGCGCTGCCGCTCCTAAACTCGTTAACCGTGACATGATTCGGAAAATGAAGGCAGGTGCAGTTGTAGTCGATGTGGCGATTGATCAGGGAGGCTGCTTTGAAACTTCCAAACCAACGACGCACGCTGACCCTACTTATGAGATTGATGGCGTTATTCATTACTGTGTGGCCAATATGCCAGGTGCAGTCGCAAGAACCTCTACCTTTGCACTCACCAACGCCACCTATCCTTTTGTTGAAGCTCTTGCCAAACGGGGAGTGATTGAAGCTCTGAGGAAAGATCAGTATCTACGCAATGGTTTAAGTGTGCATCGCGGAGTGCTGACTTCAGAGCCAGTGGCTGCAGCTCAAAAGCTCGACTTTGTGCCAGCTGAGGAGTTAATAGCAGCCTAAGCCTTGCTTTGCACACAGTGGGTGTGGTGCTGATCAGGTCGCCACCCACTGTCATTAAAGCGTTTGATGACTTCCTATATGATGGGCGCTTATCTCAAAAGGCGTTCAATCGGATGGATTTTTCTGTACTCTCGCTTTCTGCTGGTGTTGTTGCTTTAGCGGAAATGGGTGATAAAACGCAACTGCTATCACTCATGTTGGCGGTTCGTTATCCCAAACAGGCCTGGTCTATCATTGGCGGCATCTTGCTAGCCACTCTGGTGAATCATGCTGGAGCCGCTTTTTTAGGCCAGATCTTGGCAGGCTTTGTAAGTCCTGAGATCTTACGGTGGATTTTGGGTGTCAGTTTTATTGTGATTGGCGCTTGGCTATTGGTGCCTGATAAGCTGGGGGATGAGGGTCAATCTAAAAAGGTGCATGGCGCTGTAGCCGTCTTCTTGCTGACAATGACGCTTTTCTTCTTGGCTGAGATGGGAGATAAGACCCAAATTGCCACGATCGCACTCGGTGCTCGCTATAACGACGTGCTTTCAGTCACCGCAGGAACCACCTTGGGCATGATGTTGGCTAATGCTCCGGCAGTGTGGATTGGGCAGAAATTTACCCAACGCGTCCCCTTAAAGTGGGTTCATGCGATTGCCGCAGTTGTTTTTATCGCCATAGGCCTCATTACCTTGATTTGGTCATAAGCTAGCGCCCTGCAGATTCTTGCCGGACGACTAAAATGGTCGAATGAAAACGGATCTACCCCAAAGCTTTCGCCGGCTGGAATACCAGCCCCCAAATTACACCTTTCGTCATGTTGAACTGGACATTGCTTTAGATCCGGCGCGAACCATCGTCAAAAGCCGTATCGAGGTTTTGCCTGGCGCCTCTCATGAAGATGGAATGCCTTTAGTACTTCAGGGTCAGGAGCTAGAATTTGTGAGTTTGCGGATTGATGGTGAGGCCCATAAACATTTTGAGCTAACCCCTGCAACGCTGACAATTCATTCTTTACCAAAGGGCGGTAAACAGGCTTTCATCATTGAGATTATTTGTGTTTGCTGCCCAGAAACAAATACTACCTTAATGGGCTTGTACGTATCGAATGGGAATTTCTTTACCCAGTGTGAGGCAGAGGGTTTCCGAAAGATTACCTATTTCTTAGACCGTCCCGATGTGATGGCGCGCTATAGGGTGGTGTTGAGAGCGCGAGAAACTGAGTGTCCAGTCCTATTGGCAAACGGCAATCTCATTGCTCAAGAAAAACTCCCAAATGGTTGGCATAGCGCAACTTGGGAAGACCCTTTCCCAAAACCATCCTATTTATTTGCGCTTGTTGCAGGTAAGTTGCAATGCATTGAAGAAACGATTACCACCAGTAGTGGTGCAAAGAAGTTATTGCAGATCTGGGTAGAGCCACATGACCTTAAAAAAACTCGACATGCGATGGACTCTCTCATTGCAGCCATTCATTGGGATGAAAAACGTTTTGGTTTGGAGTTAGATCTCGAACGCTTCATGATTGTGGCGGTGAGTGATTTCAATATGGGCGCAATGGAGAATAAAGGCCTCAATATTTTCAACACCAAATTTGTTCTTGCTCAGCCTGAGACGGCTACAGATGTTGACTTTGCCAACATCGAGAGCGTAGTTGCACATGAGTATTTCCATAATTGGACAGGAAATCGCGTTACTTGTCGTGATTGGTTCCAGCTTTCTCTTAAAGAGGGATTGACGGTCTTCCGCGATCAAGAATTTTCTGCTGATCAAATGGGTAGCGAATCTGGAAGGGCGGTTAAGCGGATTGAAGATGTGCGTTTATTACGTCAAGTGCAGTTTCCGGAAGATGCCGGCCCAATGGCTCACCCAATTCGTCCTGATGAGTATCAGGAGATCAATAACTTCTACACCGTAACGGTTTACGAGAAGGGTGCCGAAGTAGTTAGGATGTATCAGACCTTGCTTGGTAAAGAGGGCTTTCGGAAGGGGATGGATCTCTATTTCCAGCGCCATGATGGCCAAGCAGTTACTTGCGATGATTTCCTGGCTGCAATGGCGGATGCCAATCAGCGTGATCTGAGTCAGTTTAAGAATTGGTATAGCCAATCCGGTACGCCGCATGTCAGGGTTCAAGAGCGATACGATGCCGAGAAAAAGCAATACCACTTACACCTTTCTCAAAGTTGCGCGCCAACCCCTAGCCAGCCCGAGAAAAAGCCTTTCTTGATCCCTCTGAAGATGCGCCTGATTACGGAATTGGGTGATCCAGCAGAGATCTTGCTAGAGTTAACGCAGGCTGAACAATCTTGGACCTTCGATCATATTGATCAACGTCCAGTCCTTTCGATTAATCGCAATTTCTCAGCCCCAATTCAGCTGGATTTTGATCAGAGTCAGACAGATTTATTAATTTTGTTCTCGCATGACGATGATGCGTTCAATCGCTGGGAGGCTGGACAAAAATTAGCGATGCAGATGATTCTAGAAAAGCGTTTGCCCGATCAGAATCTCATTGAGGCTTATCGTAGCCTTCTACTGGATCCACAGTTAGACCCCGCTTTTAAAGAGCTTGCATTAACTCTGCCAGCAGAGAGCTATCTCTATGAGCAAGGTCAAGATGTCGATCCTCAAAAGATCTATCAAGCCCGCACCGCATTTCGTCATGCTATGGCAAGCGAGCTCAGAATGGAGTTCGCAGCGATTTATCAGCAAATGCAAACCCCTGGACCATTCAAGTCGGATGGCGTCACAGCTGGTAAGAGGGGCCTGAAAAACTTTGCACTCAATATGCTGCTTGAAGCTGATGTCAATGTCTGGGCTCCAATGGCTGTTAATCAATATCAGATTGCAGACAATATGAGTGACCGTTATGCAGCCCTAGCTTGTCTAGTCAACCATGATGCTAAAGCTGCCAAAACTTGTTTAGCGGATTTCTATGAACGTTTTAAAGATGACCCATTGGTCATTGATAAATGGTTTGCATTGCAAGCAATGCGCCCACCTTTGGAAAATGCGGGATCTACCTTGAATGAGGTGCGGTATCTGCAACAGCATGAAGCATTTAAGCTCAATAACCCAAACCGAGTTCGCAGCTTATTCCATGCTTTTTGTATGAGCAACCCAGCCAGCTTCCATCAGATCGACGGAAATGCATATTCCTTCTGGGCCGAGAGTGTTTTGGCTTTGGATCCCGTAAACCCTCAAGTGGCAGCCCGTCTTGCGCGAGCCCTAGACCGTTGGCGTTTATTTGCTGAACCCTATCGCAGCAAAATGCATGCTGCTTTAGAGCGAGTGGCCCAATGCAACACCCTCTCATCGGATGTGAGGGAAGTGATTGCTAAGGCATTGGGAGTTTAGGCCATCTGTGAAACAAGGCAAAATAGATGTCTATAGCTAAATTAACGCCATTTCGGAGAATTTCTTTTGAGCACCAAAATCCATTTTGACCAGTACCTCAAGACTGCTAATCCTAAAGGGAGATCTATTCCAGCTGGTTTGCAAGAACTCTTGATTGCTGTTGCCAATACCTGCACTACACTCAGTGATGAGGTTGCACAAGGCGCTTTAATTGGTTTGCTGGGCTCAGCGGGTACCGGTAATGTGCAAGGTGAGGTTCAACAAAAGCTAGACGTGATCGCCAATGATTTATTGATTGAGGGTGTGCAAGAGTGCAAGGCTCTTGCTGGTCTTGCTTCTGAAGAAATGGAATTACCGATGCCTGTTCAAGGAATGGGCGATTACTTGTTGCTCTTTGATCCTTTGGATGGTTCGTCCAATATTGATGTCAATGTATCGATCGGCACTATTTTCTCAATTTTGCAGAAGCAAAATCCCACTGCACCATTGCAAAACAGTGATTTTTTATTGTCTGGTCGTCATCAGGCAGCCGCAGGTTATGTCGTGTATGGTCCGCAAACCACCATGGCGTTGACTTTAGGTGATGGGGTAGTGATGTTTACCTTGGATAAGACTATCGGTCAGTTTGTCTTAATTAAGGACAGTGTCGAGATTGCCTACTCCACCAAAGAATTTGCTATCAATATGTCCAATATGCGTCATTGGGCTCAGCCAGTTCAGCGTTACGTTCAGGAATGCCTTGATGGCGTGACGGGTGCGCGTCAGAAAGACTTCAATATGCGCTGGATTGCCTCAATGGTGGCTGATGTCCATCGTGTCTTATCGCGCGGCGGTATCTTTATGTATCCGTGGGATCAGCGTGAGCCCAATAAGCCCGGTAAGTTGCGTTTGATGTATGAAGCCAATCCGATGAGCTTTTTAGTTGAGCAGGCGGGTGGAGCATCAATAAATGGAACGCAAGTGATTATGGATATCCAGCCTCAAGACTTGCATGAGCGGGTATCTGTGATGCTGGGTTCTAAAGAAGAAATCGAAAAACTACAGAGCTATCACGCCTGAACTTTTTCTTTAAGATAGGCCAGGGATTCTTCAACTTGGTCAATGAGGATCAAGCAAATATCACCCGCCTCTAAATCATTCAGTGCAGTATCGATGGCCAAGAACTCACCATAGATCTCTTTGATTTGTTTGGCTTTCTTGGCACCTGACAAGCCATCTTGCAATAATTTCATCACTTCACCATCAGCACGTCCGCGCTGACATTGATCTTCGTAGAGGATCACATTATCAAAATGATTTCCTAAAATACGGGTGAGGTCGCGAATATCATCATCGCGTCGATCGCCTGCGCCGCTAATGACCACATGGCTCTTTTTGGGCTTCATGGCCTCGATGGCACTGGCTAAAGCACGCATGGCATCAGGATTGTGACCATAATCAGCAATCACGGTAGCACCGCGATGCTGGAATTGATTAAAGCGACCAGGCACGGCGTTAGCTGAACTCTCAAAGCTATTAAGGCCTCGAGCAATCTTCTCGGCATCCAAACCAAGCACCCAAGCGGCACCAATAGCAGCCATGGCATTTTCAATCTGAAAACCCAGAACGCCATTTTGAGTCAGCGGAATTTCACTAACAGGGAAACGGTAAACTACTTTTGATCCTTTGCTAGCCACGATATAGGTGCCATCAAAGAAAATGACTTTTTTGTTCTTGGCGCGATGAGCGGCGATAACGGGATGATGTTGATTCTGAGCAAAGAACACTACGCGTCCCTTACAGAGATCACCCATTTTGGCCACGATGGGATCAGCAGCATTGAGGACTGCTGCTCCAGTGGCGGCTACATTTTGAACAACGACACGCTTCAAAATGGCCAAGTCTTCTACGCTCGAAATAAAGTTCAAACCAAGGTGGTCGCCTTCGCCAATATTCGTAACGACTGCGACTTCACAGTAGTCAAAGCCCAAGCCTTCACGCAACATGCCGCCACGTGCAGTTTCTAAAACGGCAGCATCAACGTCAGGATGCATGAGGACATTGCGGGCACTCTTGGGTCCGCTACAGTCTCCGGAATCAATTAAGCGATGATTGACATAGACACCATCAGTCGTGGTCATGCCCACGCGCAGACCGGTTTCACTGAGGAGGTGGGCAATTAGGCGAACAGTTGTCGTTTTACCGTTGGTGCCTGTCACAGCAACTACTGGAATGCGGCCGTCTTCACCTTGGGGGAACATCGTATCAACAATATATTCACCAACGGGGCGACTTTTTCCATAAGAGGGCTTGAGGTGCATTCGTAGTCCTGGTGCAGCATTCACTTCAACAATGCCACCGCCCTGAGCCTCTAAGGGCTTATAAATTTCTTCACACAGGATATCTACACCAGCAATATCGAGACCAATCATTTGCGCAGCAGCAATAGCACTGGCGGCAACATCAGGGTGAACATCATCTGTAACGTCGGTTGCCGTTCCACCAGTGCTCAGATTGGCGTTGTTACGTAAGAGTACCCGTTCCCCCTTTTTGGGGATGTAGCCCGGCGTGAGATTAGAGCTGGCTAAATGCGCTAAAGCAATATCATCAAACCGAATTTTGGTAAGGGCAGTGGCATGCCCATCACCACGAAGAGGATTTTGATTTTCGATTTCAACCAATTGGGCAACAGTATGACTTCCATCACCAACCACTTGAGCGGGCTCGCGTCTTGCTGCGGCAGCCAGTCGGTTGCCAACTACCAAGAGGCGATAGTCTTGTCCTGGTAGGTAGCGCTCCACGATTGTTTCATCACCAAAGGCTTGGGTGACAATAAAGCCAGCACGAATTTCTGCTTCAGTTTGAATGTTGGCTACTACGCCTTTACCTTGGTTGCCATCTTTAGGCTTCAGTACGACTGGGCCGCCAATTTTTTCCGCCACACGCCAAGCATCATCTGCAGTTGTAACAACGTCACCAATCGGAACAGAAACGCCAGCAGCTGCTAATAAATTTTTCGTGAGCTCTTTGTCTTGTGCAATGGCTTCAGCAATGGCGCTGGTATCGCTGGTCTCGGCTGCTTGAATACGCTTCTGTTTACTACCCCAGCCAAACTGCACCATGCTGCCTTCCGTCATGCGGCGGAAGGGGATATTGCGTTGGATTGCAGCATCGACGATTGAGCCTGTGCTCGGACCGAGACGCACATCTTCATAGAGCGCTTCTAGTTCAGCCAGGGCTGCAGTTAGATCAAAAGGCCCATCATTGAGTGTCGCTTGCACTAAAGCAAAGGCAAAGTCGAAGGCCATGCGGGCAACCAACTCTTCGGTGTACTCTACAACCACTTGATAAACATCTGCTTCGATCGTTTGGACTGTTCTGCTAAAAGTGACGGGACAACCCGCTTGGGATTGAAGCCCTAATGCAGCGTACTCTAAGACATGAGCCAATGAGAGCACTTCACTTTTACCACCCCGGCGCATATTGCCTAATTGGGGAAAGCGGGAGCGAATCTTGGATTCAAATTGAGGAATGAGATCAATTGAGCGCTCTCCAGGTTCGCAAGAAACAACTGCCTCTAGTACGGTATGACGTGACCATAAATTGGGGCCACGCAGAATACGGATGCGAGTAATTTCCAATTAAGCCTCGACTGGGTGGAGCACATCGGGCACAAAAGTTTCTGTACCGGCTTCGATGACGTTAAAAGGGATACCCAGACCCCAGGCAGCTGCAATGGCGGCTCCTAAGTTCAATGGATGCCACTTGGAATCGATAACAACAGGAGAGGGTAGTGGCACAGGAATATTCTTTTGATCCTTAAGCCCCCATTTTAGAGCGATCTGTTGTTGGCCAACAATGACTGCACGCCCACCATTCTGTAAGTGAGTGTTGACCAATACGGAGTCGTGATCTTGGGTAAAGAAAATCACTTCACCATCGGATAGCTCTGCCATCTTCGCAACCCACTCATCATCTGCGTTCAGGACCGTAACCCCGTTAGGAAGTACGACGTCCACTTGAGTGCGTGTAATGCTATAGACTTGGTCTTCATCATAGATCGCATATTGTGGAAAGTTAGCCTTGGGGTTCAGGTTCAGAACCACGCCAACCTGACAGCGGTCATAGGCTAATCCCTCTATCAACATCGAGAGCGCATTATTTTCTATCACAGCAGCTTCGACCGCACGATTCAGTAATGTTCTTCTCGCATCTCCCCAATTGGCCGAATCCGTTCTTTGTACAGCGCGATTACCAAAATACAAACCTTTACTACAAGCTAAGCCAACATTGACATTGGTTAGGCGTAAAAAATAGGCAATCATTTCTGCTACAGAGGTTTTGCCTTTTTCACCCGTGACACCAACCAATGGAATGCGGAAGTTGGCGCCCGGGGGGAAGAGGTGGTCTGCAATCGCCTTACCTACAGGTTGAGGGCTTCCGCTGGCGGGTTTGAGATGCATTAACAGGCCTGGACCTGCATTGACCTCGACAATGGCAGCGCCTTGCTCTGCCAGAGGTTTGCTGATGTCCTGAGTAACCAAGTCGACCCCTGCAATTTCTAGACCAACCACGCGAGCAGCTAAAGCGACTTGGCTAGCTACATCTGGATGGACTTGATCGGTGACATCAAATGCGACATTGCCATTGCTTTGAATCAGCACCTTTTGATCAAGGTGGGGGATGCTGCTGCCTGTGAGCTGTTGACGAGCTAACTCGAGCTCAACGGCAGAGTCTATTCGAACAGGATTCAGAGGACATTCTTCTGCGGTCCCGCGACGTGGATCTGAATTAATCTGAAGCTCAATTAATTCTTTAATCGTGTGTTTGTTATCACCAGTAATCCAGACCGTTTCACCTTTGGCGGCGGCAACCACTTGATTGCCGACCACGAGTAAGCGATGCTCATCGCCGATGATGTGTTTCTCAACTAGTACTTCGCTACCTTCGTTAATGGCGACTGCATAGGCAGCTTCAATCTCAGCTTGGGTGTAGAGGTTAATAAACACACCGCGACCATGATTGCCATCAATCGGTTTGACGACCACAGGCAGTCCAATATCTTCGGCAGCTTCCCAAGCGTCATCTGGACTGGTCACGGTTCTGCCTTCAGGGGTAGGAACGCCAGCACTGGCAAGTAGACTCTTGGTTAAATCTTTATCACGAGAAATCGTTTCTGCAATGGCACTGGTTTGATCGGTCTCAGCAGTCCAGATGCGACGTTGCATTGCACCATAACCAAGTTGCACTAAATTTCCAGAAGACAAACGAATCGATGGAATGCCGCGCTCTTCTGCTGCGTTGACGATGCATGCTGTGCTGGGACCCAACAATAGATCATCACCGAGCTCACGAAGATTTTTAATAATGGTTTTGACTTCGGCAACAGGATCTTTAGTATCTTGCGCCAAAGCCAAGTACAAATCACGGGCATATTTCAGGGCGGTAAGCGTCACTTCTTCATCGATTGCGCTGACGATCACTTTGTAGACGCTGCGACGATCACCGTCCCGTGCTTTGCCAAAGCCCCCCGGAATGCCTGCAAGGTTTTGCAGTTCTAGGGTGAGGTGTTCCAAAATATGGCCTGGCCAAGTGCCTTCTTCTACTCTTTTGAGAAAGCCCCCAGGTTCGCCATAGCTACAGCGATGTTCTTGCAGGCTAGGCAGAGCTTTAACGAGTCGATCATAAAAGCCAGGAATGAGATTTGAGGGATAGTCCTCTAAATCTCCAATATCGATCCAAACCTCAATAACGGGGTGGTAGGTCCACATATTAGGACCTTTGAGATGCTTAACGCTCAGAATCTCAATAGATTTATCAAGTAATTGGGGCATCTTGGGGCATGGAGCTGGGCTTGAGAGGCTTAGCCAAGTCCGACTGTCTTCCTATTTCTAGTTTTAATTAAATCCACAAAATTAGCAAAAATATGCAAAACGGCTTAGTTGCATAATTTAACGGCTTTGGGCTCCCTAAAGTTGACAATCGCCGTAAATAGAAAAAACCTATGCTCCACTATACTTTTAGGGCTAATGAAACCTGAAAATTCCCCTCAAATCCTGAATCTTCCCAATGATTGGGAGAGGGCGCTGGGCGAACTCCCATTTTCCATTGCGGATTTTGGCCAATTACTTGCCTGGGCTGAGCTCGATCTAGACCAAGATCTGCGCTTTGAAAAGAGTCTTTTACTGCTGATGGAAAAAAGCCTGGTTTGGACTAATGGCAAGGAAGTTCTCCAATGGCCTATTACTTCTGATTGCACATTAGTTCATGGCGACCATGCTGGGGTAGGGCATCTCAAATTAGAAACCCCCCATCACCTTGAAAAGATTTGGTATTTCACCTTAGCCGTCAATCCGCATATTCTGCGTTTGCAAGCCAGTTTCAAAAAGATGAATGCAGCGCATCATGTGCATGAAGAGCATATTGCCAATGAGTACGACAAACAAATATGCCCCGTTTGTTTAAGTCCAAAACCAGCCAACTCCGATTCATGTCCAACTTGTGATCCTGAAGATGACGCACCACCGTCTACTTGGACTTTGTTTAAGTTATGGCGCTTTGCCAAGCCCTACCAAAACAAACTCCTCTTAGGATTTGTGCTGACGCTATTGTCAACTGGTGCAACCCTAGTTCCACCCTATCTCACGATGCCTTTGATGGATCACATTTTGATCCCTTATGAAAAAGGTCAACCCATAGATTTTCATTTAGCTAGTCTATATTTATTGGCGCTCTTTGGGGCAGCCCTCTTGGCTTGGGGCTTAGGTTGGTGGAAAACCTATTTGCTGGCCTTAGTCAGCGAGCGGATTGGTGCCGATCTGCGCAATACCACTTTCGAGCATTTACTCAAATTGTCCTTAGAGTATTTTGGTGGCAAACGGACTGGTGACTTAATTGCACGGATTGGTGCTGAGACTGATCGTATCTGTGTTTTCTTGTCGCTGTATGCGCTCGATTTTGCAACCGATGTCTTGATGATCACGATGACTGCTGCCATCTTGGTTTCGATTGACCCATTGCTGGCTTTGGTTACTTTAGCGCCCTTGCCTTTCATCGTTTGGATGATTCATGTGGTGCGCGATAGATTGCGCTTTGGCTTTGAGAAGATCGACCGTATTTGGTCTGAAGTGACGAATATTTTGGCCGACACCATTCCGGGTATTCGGGTTGTGAAAGCATTTGCGCAAGAGGATCGTGAACTCAAACGCTTTGTTGACTCCAATAAACACAATCTTCAAATCAATGATCGTGTGAATCGGGTTTGGGGATTATTTTCACCAACAGTCACCTTGCTCACTGAGACAGGTCTTTTGGTAGTCTGGGGTTTTGGTATCTGGCAAGTTGCCCATCGACGTATCAGTGTCGGTGTCTTAATTGCTTTCTTGGCCTACATCGGCCGCTTTTATATTCGCCTAGATTCAATGAGCCGTATTGTTTCGCATACCCAGAAAGCAGCAGCTGGGGCTAAGCGTATCTTTGACATCTTGGATCACGTCTCGAGTGTTCCAGAGCCGATTAACCCAGCACCGCTTGCAAAGGTTGAGGGCCGCATCAGCCTGAAAGAAGTCGGTTTCCGTTATGGTAATCGCGCAGTGACCAAGGGGATCAACTTAGAAATAGCTCCCGGTGAAATGGTGGGTCTGGTTGGGCATAGTGGCTCAGGCAAAAGCACCCTCGTCAATTTGATTTGCCGTTTCTATGACGTGAGTGCTGGATCGATTGCGCTGGACGGACGCGATATTCGTAGCATCGGGATTGCAGACTATCGCAAGTGTATTGGCCTGGTATTGCAAGAACCTTTTTTATTTTTCGGCACGATTGCCGAAAATATTGCCTATGGCAAACCTGATGCGACTCGTGAAGAAATTATTGAAGCTGCTAGAGCAGCCCATGCCCATGAATTTATTCTCCGCCTACCTTTGGGTTATGACTCCTTGGTAGGTGAACGTGGCCAGTCTTTATCGGGTGGCGAGCGTCAACGAATCTCGATTGCACGAGCGCTACTCATTAATCCAGCCATTCTGATTTTGGATGAGGCTACCTCTTCGGTTGACACCACCACCGAAAAAGAAATTCAGAAGGCGCTCGATAACTTAGTCAAAGGTCGCACAACGATTGCGATTGCCCATCGCCTCTCTACCTTGCGCAAGGCAGATCGCTTAGTAGTCTTGGATAAAGGCGAGATTGTAGAGATTGGTACCCATGATTCATTGATGGAAGCGCAGGGCGCTTACTACCAGTTATACCAAGCGCAAATTCGGCAGGCTGCTGAGTTAGTTGAGGGTGGTGCCATCGGTGATACCGTTGAAGAAAATACAGAAGTACACCAAGAAGAGTCTTTGCAAGTAATCGCCAAAAATTTGGGAGGAGGAGTGTGATGACAAATCAATCCCATCGCTTAGAACGAGATGATCTTGGGAGCTTGGTATTGATCGATCATGCTGGTACTCGTCATGTAGGCGTTTATCCCGTTCGCGCTTTTCCCATTACGGCCATTGAGGCTGGTATCGGCCTGATGGATTCCTCGGGTAAAGAGTTGTGCTGGTTTCCCGATACAGCATCGATTCCTCAAAACGAACTTGAGCTTATTCAAGCAGAGCTAGCTACCCGAGAATTTATGCCCGTGATCGAAAGAATTGTGAAGGTCTCTACCTTCGCTACTCCCAGCATCTGGGATATTGAGACTGACCGTGGTCCAACCCGCATCCGACTGAAGGGCGAGGAAGATATTCGCCGTATTGCTGGCAACATTCTCTTGATCTCTGATGCCAATGGCTTGCAATTCCTTATCAAGGACTCAACCACCTTGGATAAAGGCAGTAAAAAGCTTTTAGACCGCTTCCGTTAAAATCACCAGCTCAAGTCGCCGCTTTAGCTCAGTTGGTAGAGCAGTTCATTCGTAATGAAAAGGTCGCCAGTTCGATTCCGGCAAGCGGCACCACCTAAAATAAGATAAATTTCAATTAAATCAAATACTTAAATGTTTGTATGCACTCTCTTTTGGGTGCTTTCCAAGGATGGACAAGGGAATTTCATTAGGGTTATAATCTAGGTATTAACCCTTAGGAGATTCCAAATGACCCAACTAATCAACATGATTAATCAACTTTTCACAGAAAAAACAGCCGCTGAAAAGCAAGCTCGTCATTACGATTTTGATGGCGCTTATCGCGGCATGTAATTGCTAGTTAAACTAGATTAATTAAAAGCCACCTTCGGGTGGCTTTTTTGTTGCCACTTTTTTCTGTGGATCGATCAAGGGTAATCACTAATCCTGAATTTGGTAATTCTTGATTACTGTCAATACTATCTAGGTTGGATTGATTGAGAATCAATCGAATCTTTTTGATGACAACTTCAATTTGTGAAGTCATTATAAAAATTACAAAATAGTAAAAACATTTATGGAGGAGACAGTAAGTGACTAAACCTTGGCATAACCGCTGGGCACAGCTTTTTTTCGGCATCATCTGCATGGGCCTTGTCGCTAATTTGCAATACGCTTGGACTTTATTCGTTAACCCCATTCATGTGAAAACAGATTGGGCACTTTCTGCAATTCAACTTTCATTCTCCATTTTTATTGTGGTTGAGACATGGCTAGTCCCAGTTGAGGGATGGATGGTAGATAAGTTTGGCCCCAAAATTGTGATCATGATTGGTGCAGTTTTTGCAGGCGCTGGTTGGGTCATGGATAGTATGGCAACTTCTTTAGAGATGCTCTATGCCGCCGCAGTGGTAGCTGGTATTGGTGCTGGTTGCGTTTATGGCACCTGCGTTGGCAATGCGCTCAAATGGTTTCCAGATAAGCGCGGCTTAGCTGCTGGTCTTACTGCTGCTGGTTTCGGCGCTGGTGCTGCGATCACGGTTATTCCAATTGGGAATATGATCATTGCTCAGGGATATGAGCAAGCTTTCTTCTTCTTTGGTATCGCTCAAGGCGTATTGATTTTCATCTTGGCTTTATTGATGACCAAGCCTACTCCACCAAAAGGAATTCAGGCTGCACCACGTGTTGTTACTACTAAAGTGGATTACACCGCTGGCCAGATGATTAAAAAGCCACTGTTCTGGTTAATCTATGTGATCTTTGTTGTCGTTGCAGCTGGCGGATTGATGGCAACAGCCCAAATCGGCCCAATTGCAAAAGACTATGGCTTGGCTACTTTACCAATGATGCTCTTTGGTACAACCTTGCCTTTGCTCACCATGACCTTGTCGATCGATAATCTCTGTAATGGCTTCACACGTCCTCTGTGTGGATTTATCTCTGACAAGATTGGGCGCGAGAACACCATGTTCATCGTGTTCACTGGCGAAGGCTTAGCCATGCTCGGTTTGATGAATTATGGTCATGACCCAGTCTTATTTATGACCTTTGCAGCCTTGATCTTTTTGTTCTGGGGTGAGATTTTCTCAATCTTCCCAGCAATCTGTGCAGATACTTTTGGCGTTAAGAATGCGGCTGGTAATGCCGGCACCCTTTATACCGCTAAGGGAACAGCTTCTTTAATCGTGCCTTTTGCTTCAGTGCTTTCTGCTGGCGGCAACTGGAACACCGTATTTATAGCTGGAGCAGTAGTCACCATTACTGCAGCTTTCACAGCCAAGTTCATTTTGGCGCCAGCCCGCAAGCGCTTTATTGATGCCGCTAATGCACGTGGTACGCCTTAATTGCTTGATTGAGGGGTAAGTAAGCAGCAATCAGGGGCCTACGGGCCCCTGATGCATTTTCGGATAAAATCCCTTCACAATGACATTCCGCAATCGCAAACTCGTCCACTGGATCGCTGCAGCATCGATTCTGATGAGTGCGCTTGCCCCTGCGATTGCTCAGGCAGTAGTCAAAAATGGCAACGGCTTTGCAATGGAAGTGTGCTCCACTTCCGGCAGCAAGATGATACAAATGCAGTCGGATGATTCTGGTAAAGCGGATGTCAAAATGCAGGCCTGTCCTTATTGCCTTGCTCATGCCAGTATTACGCCCTCATTTGAGAGTCACATCTCGGTTGACGCGCCTCAAAGTTACGCTTTATTTCCAGCGCTTTTCTATCAATCACCCAAGCCACTCGCGAATTGGGTAAGCCCTCCCTCAGCAGCTCCTCCAGCACAAGCCTAATTTAGTCATTAGGGCATAGCGTTTGCTATGCATTGGGTAATTCTTGTTGGAGCAGTAAATGAAATTAAAAAAATTAATATTGGCAATGGCATTTCTGATGCCAGCGGTAGAGGTCATGGCTTGTGCTAGTTGTGGATGTAGCTTAAATACCGATATTGGCACTCAGGGGATGGGCATGTCTGGTGGTTGGACTCTAGATGTGCGTTACGACGTACTGAATCAAAATAAACTGATGTCTGGGACTAAAAGCATTTCTCAGCAAGCTGTAAACGCTGCCAATCCTAGTGCTGAGGTTGAGAACTTTACACAGAATAACTATCTAACGGCCTCTCTTGATTACAACGATGGAGAGGCTTGGGGAGTCACTACATCCTTGCCTTACATCATGAGAACCCATAGTACTTTTGGTTCTGGTGATGGCTCACCTGATGGCGCGGCAAATGCAAGCAATCCATCCGGAAATGGCTACCTATCTCAAGCTTCGGGTTTCGGGGATATGAAAATCATTGGGCGCTACTTTGGATTTTCTGAAGAAAAGGATTGGGGTTTTCAGTTTGGCGCGAAGCTGCCGACGGGAAGCAATTCTCAAGTGACAACAAATAATGCGGGTCAGACGCAAGCGGTTGATCCGGGGCTGCAGCTAGGTACCGGTTCAACCGATTTGATCGGAGGAATTTATAAATTTGGTTTTATCCCCAAGACTGAAAACTGGGGTTATTTTGCAAACCTACAGTATCAAGCAACCGTTAAGCCTACTAATGTTCCTAGTAGCTTCGCTACGCTTGGTAACCCAAGTTCTGGATCTTATCGGCCAGGTAATGCATTCAATGTAAACATCGGTGCTAATTACCAAGGCTTTGAGAAATGGGTGCCCACGGTTCAAATCAACTTCTTAAATAAGAAAGTGGATAGCGGTACTGCAGCAGATACTTTATCAACGGGCGGCACATTGGCATACCTTACGCCCGGCGCTTTGTACAACCTAAGCGATAAAACTCAGGTCTATGCAAATGTGCAGCTACCGATTTATCAAAACGTGAATGGCTATCAGTTAGTGCCCACCTTTATTGCCTCAATGGGTGTGCGAGTGCGTTTCTAACTATTGAGCGTTTAGCAGTGGGGTAACGAGTTCTTCAAGAAGTTTGGTGTCGACAGTAGCATCACCTTTCATACCATTCTTCCTGAGGATGCCATGTTTATCGATGATGAAGGTGCTTGGGATACGCCAAATGCGCCCGTAATCTGAGTAATCCATTTGTTTCTTCTCGGCAAATAGAAAGGGGTAGTTCTGCATGATCTGTTTTACTTGTTGCATATCAGCCGGTTTATCTACAGTGATAGCTAGGACTTCCAATCCTTTAGATTTATTCTTTTTCAGAAAGGCTTCGATGGCTGGCATTTCTTCGCGGCAGGGTTCGCACCAACTTGCCCAAAAATTGACTAAGACCACTTTGCCTTTATTGGCTTGCAGAGAGAAGGGCTTGCCATCAATCAAGGTTCCTTCTATATTGGGTGCGGGCTGGCCGACTTCAATTCCGGCAAGAGCAATATTGGCTAGAGCAGAAGTGAGTAACACAAAAAGAATTTGATAGACGCGTGTCATTTGTATGAGTATTTCATGAAATTCCATTTAAGGAGAAGGTAATGATAAAGAATCAAACAGGCTGGCTATTCAGCATTGCGCTAATGGCTTTGACTGGGGGCATCCAGGCACAGGAAGCCAAAGTAGGCTCTATCAAGATTGAGAATGCCTACGTTCGTGCGACCGCGCCAGGACAGCCCGCTGCTGGCGCTTTTATGAAGATTGAAAATAGTGGCGCTGCAGATCAATTGGTTTCAGCCAGCTCTCCTGCAGCTGGCGAGGTTCAACTTCACCAAATGTCGATGGAGGGTAATGTGATGAAGATGGGGCAGGTTAAAGATATCGCTGTGCCTGCTAGCGGATCAGTTGATCTCAAGCCCGGCGGCTATCACATCATGCTGATGAATATCAAAGCACCATTGAAGGCGGGTGAAACTGTGCCAGTCAAACTGAAGTTTGCCAAGGCGGGTGAGGTGGAGGTGAAGTTGCCGGTTAATGCGGTTGGCAGTAGTATGAATATGCACTAAGTCATTCAAACCTAGTGATGAAAAAAGCCCCTATTGCTAGGGGCTTTTCTATTCCTCACTCAGTTCACGAAGTGAGAGATTGGCTTAGAGATCTAAATCTAGGTCAGTTACTGCACCTTTACTAGCAGTGCTGGCTAAGCTAGCGTATTTTGCTAAGAGGCCACGGGTGTAGCGTGGCTTTGGTTTTTTCCAAGCAGCGCGACGTCTGACAATTTCTTCTTCACTGACATTGAGTTGAATCAGCAGCTGGTGTGCGTCAATCGTAACTGAATCACCTTCCTCAATCAGGGCGATCGTGCCACCTACGTAAGCCTCAGGAGCAACGTGACCTACAACCATACCCCAGGTGCCACCTGAGAAACGACCGTCGGTAATGAGGCCCACGGTTTCGCCCAGACCTTGCCCGACAAGAGCGGAAGTAGGAGCAAGCATCTCGCGCATGCCAGGACCACCCTTAGGACCCTCGTAGCGGATGACAACAACATCTCCATCCTTAATTTTCTGCGCCATGATAGCCTTCATCGCATCATCTTCGGAATCAAACACGCGTGCAGGACCAGTAATGGAGGGGTTCTTCAAGCCAGTGATCTTCGCTACGCAACCTTCAGGAGAAATATTTCCCTTTAGGATTGCTAAGTGACCTTGCTTATACATGGGGTTATCTAAAGTGCGAATCACTTTTTGATCAGCGCGGGGTACCGAGGGAACGTCTTTCAATACTTCTGCAATGGTCTTGCCGGTAATCGTCATGCAATCACCATGCAAGAGTCCACCATCGAGCAAAATCTTCATCACTTGGGGAATGCCGCCCGCTTCATGCAAATCGGTAGCCAAATAAGTACCAGACGGTTTCATATCCACAATCACTGGTACGCGCTTACGAATTCTTTCAAAGTCATCAATCGTCCAATCAATCTCAGCTGCACTGGTGATCGCCAGGTAATGCAGAACAGCATTGGTTGAGCCGCCAACTGCCATGATCAAGCTAACCGCATTCTCAATCGATTTTTTGGTGATGATGTCACGTGGACGTAGATTGTTTTTAATGGCCTCTACCAATACACGAGCAGACTCTGCGGCGCTGACCACCTTCTCTTCATCGACGTTAGACATCGTGGAAGAGTAGGGCAGACTCATGCCTAATGCTTCAAAGGAGGAGCTCATGGTGTTAGCGGTATACATACCGCCGCAAGAGCCACTACCTGGGCAAGCATGCTGCTCTACGCCTTTGAGATCTTCTTCGCTTAAGCGGCCCGATGTGAATTCACCAACGGCCTCGAAAGCAGAAACAATATTGAGTTCCTTGCCTTTGAAATGACCAGGCTTAATCGTTCCGCCATAAACATAAATCGCTGGCACATTGGTGCGCGCGATTGCCATCATGCCGCCAGGCATATTTTTATCGCAGCCACCAATGACAACCACACCATCTTGCCAAAGACCATTTACACAAGTCTCGATGCTATCGGCAATCACTTCGCGCGAAATGAGGGAGTATTTCATGCCCTCAGTGCCCATACCAATTCCGTCAGAGACGGTTGGGGTGCCAAATACCTGGGCTTTTGCGCCAGCCTCTTCGAGCGCAATGATGGCAGCGTCTGCCAGCTTTTGCAGGCCGCTATTGCATGGGGTAATCGTGGAGTGGCCGTTCGCTACGCCCACCATGGGTTTAGAAAAGTCTTTTTCCTGATAACCCATCGCGTAATACATGGAACGGTTAGGAGCACGCGCTACTCCCTCGGTTACGTGGCTTGAGCGTTCGTTAAGGCGTTTCATCTGCTTAGTACTCCAAAAGTAATATTTGCTGAATCTCTAAAGGCTCTATTGTGCCGTGATGTCTGTCGAGTCTATTATGTTGCACTGCAATATAAATGGTAGGTCGCATCCCCTCTTGGGCTACTTTGAAATGAAACACTTATCGCTTATATTTCAGATAGTTATCTTTTAATTGCAATTCGGGTTGAGGAATCTCGAATGTCCATGAGTAGCAAAGTCCTAGATTGATCTGATTTGATGAATATATCCACAGAATTTTTAGAGCTTGATCAGGCCGCCTTCATTAAGGCGCGGGAAGCGCTTGGCTTAAGTATTCAGGAGTTGGCAGCCAAGGCATGTCTATCTGTGCGGCAAGTTGAGCAAATTGAAAATGGTGGACAAAGTTCTTTCTACAGTTTGAAGATTAAAAATACTGCTGCTAAAAAAATAGCCAATCTCTTAAAGTTGAATGAGGCATTGATTTTTAAAAGCGCCGATATTGCAGGTGTTCAAGATTCTCAAATGGAACAGTCAGCTGTTAAGCCTGCACCACAAGACACTGTTGAAACCATCGACACAAGAGAAGCAACTCGTCCTGCACGACACCACAGCTCTCTTCTGCGGCGTGATAAATATACGGCTAGGCTTTAACTAAATGAAAAACCTAGCTTCGCCACCGTTGATTCACAAGGAAGCTTTTATTGCTGCAAGGGAGCAGCTTGGTTTGAGTATCAAGGAGTTATCCCAAAAAACTTGCTTATCCGTACGCCAGATTGAGCAAATTGAAGATGGGGGACAAAACTCTTTTTATAGCGCCAATATCAAATTTACTGCCGCCAAGAAAGTAGCAAAGCTCTTAAAGTTGAGCCCCGAACAAGCGTTTGACTTTGGTGATTTGGTTTCACAGATGCCAGCAGTAGAAAAGCCTAGTGAACCCATCAGTGATGGGGTTAAGGCAACCTTCGCCCCTGTAGTTGCGGTAGAGGCGACTAAGAAGTTAAAGCCAGCAAAGACTTTCCATTCACCTTCAGTCAAAAAGAAAAAATGGCTACCAATCTTGGGATTACTTGCTGTTACTGGATTTGCGCTTGTAAGTCTGCAGCCAAGCTTTTTTAGTGCTGTTACTGAGACAGCGGTTACTCCTGTCGAAGAACTAAAAGCAGAATCTGCCACCGCATCTACACCTCCTGAGACTCCAGCCGAAGCTAGCCTTCAAACGAACCCATCGCCAATAGTTGCGGCTGCGCCGATTGCTACAGTTGCCTCAAGTCCTGCTGTGGAATGTCCAGTTGCGGATGCTAGTGTTGCTAGCTTTAGGGCTGACGCACCCAAGAAGTCTGCTGACATGGTGTATCTCGTTGCCAAGACTCCGCAGGTGGTCTGCGTTCTGGATGCTACTGGTAAAAGCCAGTCCAAGCAATTGGAGTCCGGAATTGGGGCTAGTGTTTATGGCAAAGCACCTCTAAAGGTTTTGACTGCGGGATTAACTCAAGTCGATCTGTACTTTCAGGGGGTGAAAGTTCGCCCCAGCAATCCGATTGCTAATACCATCATGCTAGAGCCTGCACCACTCAATACAATCAAGGGTGAGGCTGATTCAGAGCTGCGTTGAGTAATGAAGCAGTTTTTATACTGCTGCTTCACCAGTCTCGCCAGTCCGAATGCGGATGGTGTGATCAATTGAAATCACAAAAATCTTGCCATCACCAATCTTGCCTGTGTGGGCGGCTTTAGTAATTGCCTCGAGGGTGGCCTCTAATTTATCGCTGGCAACCACAACTTCAATTTTGATCTTGGGTAAAAAATCCACCTGGTACTCTGCACCCCGATAGAGTTCGGTGTGACCTTTTTGACGACCAAACCCTTTGACTTCAGTAGTGGTGATGCCGCTGACGCCGACTTCAGCAAGTGCTTCACGAACTTCTTCGAGTTTGAAGGGCTTAATAATGGCAGTAATGAGTTTCATAGATCCTCCAGTGTGATTTCATCATACTCATAAGAGCTGAGATTGCCTATCGTGTTTGACAGTAATAAGTCAGTGCTATTTAGGCCCTAAATTGCGAAGTAATAGGGTAGCGCCAGTCTCGCCCGAAAGCACGGGTGGTCACTCGAACCCCTGGGGGTGCTTGGCGACGCTTGTACTCATTGAGCTTGATGAGGCGAGTTACTTTTTCGACACTTTCAGGATCAAAGCCTGCGGCGATGATTTGGGCAATGGATTGGTTTTGTTCCATGTAACGCTCTAAGATCCCATCCAATACTTCATAAGATGGCAGGCTATCTTGATCAGTTTGATTAGGGCGTAGTTCTGCAGAGGGGGCACGAGTCAAAATGCGTTCTGGAATGACTGCCTGAATATGATTGCGATAAGCGCATAGACGATAGACCAGAGTCTTGGCAATGTCTTTGATCACGGCAAAGCCACCAGCCATATCACCGTACAAAGTACAGTAGCCCACAGCCATTTCACTCTTGTTGCCGGTAGTGAGAACAAGACTGCCCGTTTTATTAGAAAGCGCCATCAAGAGAGTGCCGCGGACTCGTGCCTGAATATTTTCTTCAGTAGCATCGGCTTTCATCCCTTTAAATTGCTGTGCGAGTGCATGCTCGAGGGCATCAACGGATTCGCTAATCGGAATTTCATCGTATCGCACGCCCAAGTTCTGAGCAAGCTCACGAGCGTCGATCCAGGAGATCTCTGCGGTATAGCGCGAGGGCATCATCACGGCACGGACTTGATCCGCACCCAAGGCGTCTACCGCAATGGCAAGGACGAGGGCTGAGTCCACACCCCCTGACAAACCAATGATGACGCCGGGAAAATGATTTTTGAGAACATAATCCCGTACACCCAATACTAGGGCTTGATAGGCTTGCGCTTCGATACTCAGTGAAGAAGTGGTCTGACCCAGCTCTAAATCATGAGCTGCATTCATTTTGACGAAACCTAAACCCGTTTCAAACTGGGGCATGGACATCACGAGCTCACCCTGAGAGTTGAGTGCAAATGAGCCACCGTCAAAGACCAGTTCATCCTGGCCACCTACTGAGTTCAAATAAATGAGGGGCATGTGGGTCAGCGCAATATGCTGACGCAATACCTTAATCCGCAAAGTCTCTTTATCGAGGTGATAAGGAGAGGCGTTAGCCACCAATAGGATTTGCGCTCCTGCAGCATGAGCCTGTTGTGCTGGCCCAGCATGCCATGCGTCTTCACACAGAATCAGTCCAAAGCGAACGCCGTCTACTTCAAATACACAAGGCTGATTACCTGGCGTGAAATAACGCACTTCATCAAAGACTTCATGATTGGGTAATTCTTGTTTGGCATAAGTTGCCATGACTTTGCCATTACGCAGAACCGATGCCGAGTTTTGTAAGCCCTGTGTAGTTTTTTGTGGATGTCCCACAACGACGGTGAGATCAGCAAATTGCGCCAACGATTTTGTTAGCTCTTGCAGAGCCTGATCACATGCCTCAATGAACGCAGGGCGTAGCAATAAATCTTCAGGGGGGTAACCAGTAAGCGAGAGCTCTGGAGTTAGCAATACTTTTGCGCCTTGTGCAAAGGCGTCTTCAGCAGCTTGAAGAATGAGCTCAGTGTTCCCCTTCAAATCACCCAAGAGAGGGTTGATTTGGGCGAGGGCGATTTGTCCTGAGCTCACTCCAATGGCAAGTTAGCCTTAGGCTGACTTGTTTTCCTTGTTATAGCGCTCAATACCTTCAAGAATTTCTTGATGAGCATCAGCAACGCCGCCCCAGCCTTGTACCTTGACCCATTTCCCTTTTTCTAGATCTTTGTAGTGCTCAAAGAAGTGTTGGATTTGGTTTAAGCGAAGTGGATTGATATCCTCAGGTTTTTGCCAATGGGTATAGATTGGCAAAATCTTATCTTCTGGAACAGCTAACAATTTGGCATCTTGACCAGCTTCATCTTCCATTTTCAGAAGACCAATGGCACGGCAGCTCACGACTACACCGGGAATCAGTGGGAAGGGAGTAATGACGAGAACGTCAACCGGATCTCCGTCACCTGCAATGGTTTTATTGATGTAACCATAGTTGCAGGGATAGTGCATTGCAGTACCCATGAAACGGTCTACGAAAATCGCGCCACTCTCTTTATCGACCTCATATTTAATTGGATCGGCATTCATCGGAATTTCAATAATGACGTTGAAGCTCTCAGGGATTTTCTTGCCAGGTTTGACCTTGTCTAAACTCATAAATACTCCAATTAAAGATTAGTAAATACCCTGATCTTATCAAACTAGCAAAGTCATAATTCTGTTAGATACTGATGCAGCTTATTGACTCTGATCAAAAGCCTTAAAAATCAGGTTCCGATAGGCGCAAGTAACAAAACAGATCAACTTTAGGGAGTTCAAGCATGAGTAATGTCACTTTAGGCTTGTATTTTGCCTTAGCGTGCGGTGTGATAGCCGTGATTTACGGTTTTGTGATGCGCGGCTGGATTTTGCGCCAAAGCACTGGTAATGCCAAGATGGTGGAGATTGCTGAAGCCATTCAACTTGGTGCAGCAGCCTATCTGGCGCGTCAATATAAAACCATTGCAATCGTCGGCATTATTCTCACGGCGCTGATTGTCTTTTTCCTTGATATTGCGACTGCCATCGGTTTTGTTGTTGGCGCAGTACTCTCAGGAGCCTGCGGATTTATTGGTATGAATGTTTCAGTCAAGGCCAATGTTCGTACTGCACAAGCAGCTACTATCGGTATGAATGAAGCGCTCAATGTTGCCTTCAAGGGCGGTGCTATTACCGGTATGTTGGTAGTGGGGCTCGGTTTACTTGGTGTCGGCCTCTTCTTTATGTTCCTCGTTTCCATCGGAGCAGGTAGAGATCTGAACGCCGTATTACATCCCCTCATTGGCCTAGCTTTTGGTTCTTCTTTAATTTCTATCTTCGCCCGTCTGGGTGGCGGTATCTTTACTAAAGGTGCAGACGTAGGTGCTGACTTGGTTGGTAAGGTTGAAGCGGGTATTCCGGAAGATGATCCACGCAATCCAGCGGTGATCGCTGATAACGTAGGCGATAACGTTGGTGACTGCGCTGGCATGGCGGCTGACTTATTTGAGACCTATGCAGTGACACTCATTGCAACCATGGTACTAGGCGCCTTGATGGTGACTGGTGCGCCAATTGCAGCGATTATTTATCCGCTGGTCTTAGGTGGAATCTCCATTTTGGCCTCAATCATCGGCTGCTCTTTTGTGAAAGCATCGCCTGGTATGAAGAATGTCATGCCTGCTTTGTACAAAGGTTTGATTATTGCTGGTGGTCTTTCTTTGATTGCTTTCTACTTTGCAACCAACTACATCATGCCGGATGACTCTTTGGGCATTCCTGGTAGCCAGTGGCGTTTGTTTGGCAGCACAGCAGTCGGCTTAGTCTTAACTGCAGCCTTGGTCTGGATTACTGAGTACTACACCGGCACCCAATACAAGCCCGTTCAGCATATTGCCGAAGCCTCTACTAAAGGTCATGGCACTAACATCATTGCTGGTCTCGGTATTTCCATGAAATCCACGGCCTACCCAGTGCTCTTTGTCTGTGCCGCAATTTTTGCTGCCTACTACCTGGCAGGTATTTACGGCATTGCTGTAGCAGCGACAGCGATGTTGTCAATGGCAGGTATCGTCGTTGCGCTTGATGCTTATGGCCCGATTACCGATAACGCCGGTGGTATTGCGGAGATGGCAGGCTTGCCACAATCGGTACGTGACATCACCGATCCATTGGATGCGGTTGGTAATACCACAAAAGCCGTGACCAAAGGCTATGCGATTGGATCTGCTGGCTTAGCTGCCTTAGTACTTTTTGCCGATTACACCCATGCCTTAGAAGCCATCGGTCAACAGGTCTCATTTGATCTCTCCAATCACATGGTGATTATTGGCCTCTTCATTGGCGGCATGATTCCGTACTTGTTCGGCGCCATGGCGATGGAAGCAGTAGGGCGTTGTGCTGGTGCGGTGGTTGAGGAGGTGCGTCGTCAGTTCCGAGATATTCCTGGAATCATGGAGGGCACATCCAAGCCTGAGTACGGCAAAGCGGTTGACATGCTGACCTCCGCCGCAATTAAAGAAATGATCGTGCCATCACTACTCCCAGTAGTTGCACCGATTTTGGTTGGTTTGATTCTCGGACCTGCTGCATTAGGCGGGCTCTTGATGGGTACGATTGTGACTGGCCTATTCGTCGCCATCTCAATGTGTACTGGGGGTGGTGCTTGGGATAACGCTAAGAAATATATCGAAGAGGGTCACTTTGGTGGCAAAGGTTCCGAGGCTCACAAAGCTGCAGTGACTGGCGACACAGTTGGTGATCCTTACAAAGACACTGCTGGTCCTGCGGTCAATCCATTAATCAAGATCATCAACATCGTGGCACTGCTCATCGTGCCTTTGTTGCCAATGGTGCGTTAATCTAATTTGCCTTGCTCACCACCGTGTGAGTAGCAAAAGAAAACGCCTAGCATTGCTAGGCGTTTCTCTTTATAGAAGCTGAGTGATTATTCAAGCGTCTCCAAATAGCGCTGTGCATCCAATGCAGCCATACAGCCTGTTCCTGCGCTGGTGATAGCTTGACGATAAATATGGTCTTGTACGTCACCTGCAGCAAATACGCCAGGAATATTGGTTGCAGTGGCATTACCAGTCAAGCCTGATTGAGTCTTGATGTAACCATTATTCATATCCAGCTGACCAACAAAGAGCTCGGTATTGGGTTTATGTCCAATGGCAATGAATGCGCCCATGACTGGTACGTCTTCAGTGCTGCCATCGGCTTTTTTGATTCTGACGCCTGTGACACCTTTGTCATCGCCGAGCACTTGCTCGAGAGTGGAGTTGAGTTTAAGTTCGACTTTCCCTTCAGCAACTTTCGCCATCAAGCGATCATTCAAAATCGGCTCAGCGCGGAATTTATCGCGACGATGGATCACGGTGACCTTCTTGGCAATGCCGGTGAGATAGAGCGCCTCTTCGACTGCAGTGTTGCCACCACCAACGACGCACACATCTTGATTGCGATAGAAAAAGCCATCACAAGTTGCGCAACCCGATACCCCTTTGCCCATAAATTCTTCTTCGCTGGGCAAGCCGAGATATTGGGCTGAGGCGCCGGTGCAAATAATCAGGGCATCACAGGTGTAAGTGCCAGAGTCGCCAACCAGGCGGATGGGCTTCTCAGACAGGACTGCTGTATGAATATGGTCAAAAATGATCTCGGTATTGAAGTGCTCAGCATGCTTCAAAAAGCGGTCCATGAGCTCTGGCCCCTGGACCCCATTGGGATCGGCTGGCCAGTTCTCGACATCGGTCGTGGTCATCAATTGACCCCCCTGGGCTAGACCAGTAATGAGGGTGGGCTTTAAATTGGCTCGGGCAGCATAAACCGCTGCGGTATAGCCTGCAGGGCCTGATCCGAGAATGAGAACTTTAGAGTGTTTTGGATTATTAGTAGTCATATTCAAATTATAGGTTTGCTTGTTTACAATCGGTAGAACATGGCAAGAACCGCATATCCAAAGCCTCAGAAATCCCTACCCCCAGATAATGTCGGGCCAGGCCGGATGCCCCGCCTCCTGATGGAGGTCCGCTGGTTCATTTCCCTGGGCTTGTGCCTGGGTTTATTGGCCATTTTGATCACCTATTCCAAGGCAGACCCCGCTTGGTCGCACGCCAGTTTTGAAACCCCCCGCAATCTGGGAGGCCGCTTTGGTGCCTATGTTGCCGATTTAATGCTCTATATCTTTGGTATCTCCGCCTTTTGGTGGGTGGTCCTATTTGGTCGGCGCGTCCTAAACGGCTGGAAAGAGCTCTGGAGTATTCCTCTGCTGCCAGATCCAAACGCTAAACCGGATTCGATTCTGATGCGCTGGTTGGGCTTTGGCATCACCTTGGTGAGCAGTATGGGTCTAGAGTCCATTCGTTTGCATTCATTGTCCTGGCAGTTGCCAAGACCCCCTGGCGGGATCTTAGGTGAGCTGATTGGTGATCCCTTACAAATGGCACTGGGCTTTACTGGCGCAACCCTAATTTTGTTGTTTGGACTCTTTGCAGGACTCTCTTTGTTCTTGCATTTCTCCTGGCTGGATGTCGCAGAAAAAGTCGGTCGCTTTGCCGAGCTCAGTTACCACCGGATTCGGGAGCGTCGCCAAACCCAGGAAGATCGTAAATTGGGTGAGGCTGCGGCCGAAGAACGCGAAGAATTCGTAGAAGAGTTTCGTGGTCGTGTGGTCGAAGCTGCACCAGTCCAGATTGTGCGAGCACCGGTTGAGATTCCAAAAAGCTCTCGGGTTGAGCGTGAGAAACAGCAACCACTCTTTGTGGATATCCCAGATTCAGAGTTGCCACCCTTGGCATTACTTGATCCTGTACCTGAGTCAAAAGAAACCATCTCTGCCGATGTACTGGAATTTACTTCCCGTTTGATCGAACGCAAGCTGGCAGAATTCAATGTCGAGGTGAAAGTCATTGCTGCTTACCCAGGCCCCGTTGTGACTCGTTACGAGATTGATCCTGCGGTAGGTGTGAAGGGTAGCCAGATCGTCAACCTCTCCCGTGACTTAGCCCGTTCACTCGGCGTAGTGAGTATGCGGGTTGTAGAAACTATTCCAGGTAAAACCTGTATGGCTCTGGAATTACCAAATCCAACGCGTCAATCGGTTTATCTGTCCGAGATTCTGACCTCGCAGATTTATAACGACAACCACTCTTTACTCACGTTGGCTCTCGGTAAAGACATCTCGGGCAGTCCGATGGTGGCTGACCTAGCCAAGATGCCGCACTGTTTGGTTGCTGGTACCACGGGTGCTGGTAAGTCAGTGGGTATCAACGCCATGATTCTGTCACTGCTCTTTAAGGCAAAGCCTGACGAAGTGCGCTTGATCATGATTGATCCCAAGATGCTGGAGATGGCGATGTACGACAAGATTCCGCATCTGCTGTGCCCAGTAGTCACTGATATGAAGCATGCTTACAACGCGCTCAATTGGGCAGTGGTTGAGATGGATCGTCGTTACAAACTGATGAGTAAGTTTGGTGTGCGTAATCTTGCTGGCTTTAACAAAAAGATTGCTGAAGCAGAGGAGAAAGGTGAAAAGCTCACCAATCCATTTAGCTTGACCCCAGAGGATCCAGAGCCAATTTACAAAGCACCCGTGATTGTGATTGTGATCGACGAGTTGGCGGACCTGATGATGGTCTCTGGTAAGAAGATTGAAGAACTGATTGCCCGTATTGCTCAAAAGGCGCGTGCGGCAGGCATTCACTTGGTATTGGCGACACAACGTCCTAGCGTCGATGTGATTACGGGCTTAATTAAAGCCAACGTACCAACGCGAATTTCCTATCAGGTGAGTAGCAAGATTGATAGTCGTACTATTTTGGATCAGCAGGGTGCTGAAGCCCTCTTGGGTATGGGCGATATGCTTTATATGGCTCCAGGCACCGGTTTGCCGATTCGGGTCCACGGCGCTTTTGTATCAGATGATGAGGTGCATCGGGTAGTGGAATGGCTCAAAGAGAAGGGTGAGCCTAACTATATTGAGGGCGTTCTCGAAGGCGCTGATGAATCCAATATGGATGTGCTTGGTGGTGGGGGTGGTGGAGAAGCCGATCCTCTGTACGACCAAGCCGTTGCCATCGTTCTAGAAAACAAACGTGCTTCGATTTCATTAGTACAACGCCATTTACGCATTGGGTACAACCGCGCCGCCCGCTTACTTGAGGATATGGAAAAAGCCGGCTTGGTATCAAAGATGAGCGGTAGCGGTAACCGCGAAATCCTCATGCGCGCTCCCGAGTAAAGAGATCCCTTGTTTAAATTACTCACTGCATTACTTCTTGCTACCGTTTTATCTTCCGCCAATGTCTATGCTGACAGCTCTGCTGCTGATCAATTGCGGCAATTTGTGCGCAACTCTAAAACCGCAGAAGGGGATTTTGTACAACAGCAGCTCCGCACTCCTCGTGGTGATGAACCCAAAGATAAAGGGTTAAAAGTAGTGCGCCAAACCCAAGGCCATTTTGTATTTCAGCGACCCGGGCGTTTTATTTGGGATACACAAAAACCGTATGAGCAAAAACTCATTGCTGATGGCAAGCAACTCATTTTGTGGGATAAAGATTTAAACCAAGTCACTTTTAGACCAAGCGGTCAGGCACTAGCAACGACTCCAGCAGCTATTCTGTTTGGCGAAACTTCCCTCGATCAACACTTTGATTTAATCGAAGGGCAAGAACGCCTCGGCATGAAATGGGTCGACCTGCAAGCCAAGAAGGATCCAAATGCTAAAGGTGATTTACCGTACACCAAGATCTCCATCGGAATGGTTGATGGCCTTCCAAAAGCCTTAGAGCTGACCGATGGCTTGGGTAGCGTGGTTTTGGTGACTCTAAGCCAGATTCAGCTCAACATCAATCTTGCCCCCAGTCGCTTTGTGTTTAAGCCACCCCAAGGCGCTGAGGTCTTACGCTTAAACTAGAGCCTGATAAGGCTATCAAGACCAATTAAGATAAATTCAGTATTTAAAGATTGTAAAAAATGATTGATCCCCAATTACTTCGTAAAGATATTGCTTCAGTAGAGGCGCGCTTACTGGCGCGTAAATTTAAGCTCGATGTTGAGAAATTCAACACCCTAGAAACAGAGCGTAAATCGTTACAAACCCGCACCGAAGAATTACAAGCCAAACGCAATCAATTGGCAAAAGCCATTGGTATGAAAAAAGGCAAGGGGGAAGATGCCAGTGCGGAGTTGGCGGAAGCAAGTCAAGTCAATACCGATATGGAGGCAGGCGCTAGCCGCTTAGCCATCCTACAAGTAGAAATTGCTGACTTCCTGATGGGCATTCCCAATCTGCCAGATGAGAGTGTTCCAGCCGGTAAAGATGAAACCGAGAACCAAGAAGTTAAACGCTGGGGACAAGAACCCATTTTTGATTTTGAGATTAAAGACCATGTGGATTTAGGTGCACCTTTAGGTTTGGACTTTGAAGTCGCAGCCAAAATCAGCGGCTCTCGCTTCGTAGTACTAAAAGGACCGATCGCTAGACTGCATCGTGCCTTAGCGCAGTTCATGCTGGATACCCACACGACTCAGCATGGCTACCAAGAAATCTATGTGCCCTACATGGTGAACGCCGCATCGATGCGTGGTACTGGTCAGTTGCCGAAGTTTGAAGAAGACCTCTTTAAAGTGCCTCGCAAAATGGGTGGCGCTCAATCAGCAGAGGGTGGTGAAGAAGAGCGTATTGAAAACTTCTACCTCATTCCGACAGCTGAGGTGCCAGTCACGAATTTAGTTAGAGATGAAATTGTCAATGCTGACCACTTACCAATGAAGTATGTTGCACATACTCCTTGCTTTAGATCTGAAGCAGGGAGTTATGGCCGAGATGTACGCGGCATGATTCGGCAACATCAGTTTGACAAAGTGGAATTGGTGCAAATTGCAAAGCCCCAAGACTCGATGCAAGCGCTCGAAGAGTTAACGGGTCATGCAGAGAAAATTCTGGAGTTGCTGGAATTGCCTTACCGCAAAGTTTTACTCTGTACTGGTGATATGGGATTCGGTAGTGCGAAGACTTACGATCTGGAAGTATGGGTACCTTCACAAAGTGCTTATCGAGAGATTAGTTCCTGCTCCAATATGGGTGACTTCCAGGCTAGACGGATGCAAGCCAGGTTTAAAGACGGACAGGCTAAACCGGAACTAGTTCACACGCTTAATGGCTCTGGTTTGGCAGTGGGCAGAGCGCTAGTGGCCCTGATCGAAAATCGTCAGCAGGTCGATGGCAGTATCTCGATACCCAAGGCATTGCAGCCTTATTTAGGCGGCCTAGAGCTGCTCAAGCCAATTTTCTAAACAACACCTCGCTATAATTGCCATTCGGTTCGGAGAGGTGGCAGAGTGGTCGAATGTACCTGACTCGAAATCAGGCGTAGGGTCAAACCTACCGAGGGTTCGAATCCCTCCCTCTCCGCCATACCCTTTCTGCCTCTAAATACTTCTATCTTTTAATAGCAGATATCCCCAAATCCGACTAAAATTGGCAAAAGAGCAGTATTTGCTTATTTATTCCATTTGGCTGTCATTCTCCAACAACAGCATTTGCTAGCGCTTTGTATAAAAGACGTACTGCACTAGACACATTTAGTTAGCTTATAAAAGTTTGTATTCAGAATTTATCGTGCTTAAGAAAGCTGCACGGCAATCGTGCCTCTTCATTATTTCCGTACTTGCCTTAGATGTCGCAATGGCAGGTGGGTCAAACATTGCCCCGAATACTCTGCCAACCGGTGGACAAGTTGCCGCAGGAAGCGCCACGATTTCTAGTACAAGTACTCCACAATCTGCCGTCATGAATGTCAACCAAACTTCACAACGCGCAGTGATTAATTGGAATTCTTTTAACGTGGGTTCTAATGCCACCGTTAACTTTAATCAACCCAATGCACAAGCAGTTATTCTCAATCGGGTGACCAGTGGTTCGGCCTCAGTGATTAATGGCGCCATCAATGCCAATGGCCAAGTCATCTTAGTGAACAGTAGTGGTGTGACATTTGGTAGAGGGGCGGAAGTCAATGCACCTGGCGTTGTTGCATCTACGCTCAATATGGCCGATAAAGAATTTATGGCCGGTAGCAATACCTTCATCGGCGATGGCACTGGCAAGATTATTAATAAAGGCACGATCACTTCCACTGCGGAGGGCGGTTATATTGCACTCTTAGCTCCTGAGGTGCGTAACCAGGGTTTCCTGATTGCCCAAAAAGATTCCACTATCGCTATTGGCGCCGGCAAGCAAATTACCCTGAACTTTCAGGGTCAAGCATTAATTTCACTGAAGGTCGATCAAGGCTTGTATAACGCCATGATTCAGAATAAGCATGCGATTGAGGCGCCCAGTGGTTTAGTCATTATGGCTGCGGGGGATGCCAATCAACTGATGGCTAGTGTAATTAATAACACTGGCACGATTTCTGCATCGAGTATTGTCAAAAATGGTGGTGTGATAGAAATCGTTGCCGCTGCGCTTAATCAAGCGGGCAGCATCTCCAGCAATGGCACGGGTGCTAATAGCACTGGTGGTCAAATCAATTTGGTTGGTAGCAACATCACTTTGGCAAGCGCTTCTACGACTAGCGCCACTGGGGTGAGTGGCGGCGGCCAAGTTAATATTGGTCTCGGTAATACTGCTGTGACAGGCGGCAGCCAAGTGAACGTTGCTAACCCTAGCGCTTTAAGTAATGCACAAGCCCAAGCGCTCTCAGCAAACAATGCCGCGCTAGCAAGTCAAAACAATACGATGGCTCAGACAGTCACCATTCAGAGTGGTGCGGTAGTGAATACCTCTGCAACGCAAGCGGGTAATGGCGGCATCATTTCTATTTGGTCGCAAGTCAAGACCTCCGTTGCAGGTATCTTGCAAGCCATGGGCGGCGCTTTATCTGGTAATGGTGGATTTATTGAAACCAGTTCAAGAGGCGCGGTAGATTTTTCAAGCACAGCGCAAATGAATACCACTGCACCCAATGGTAAGACTGGAACTTGGCTCCTAGATCCAACTGATATTTATATCAATACCTTAGGTGCAGGAACAATCAGCTCTGCTTTAGCAAACAACAATGTCGTTGTCGATGTCTCTAGCGCTACTGTCTGCGGACAAGGTTATGGTGCTTGCTCAGGAACCACCGGTAATCTCACTGTTGGCGCTGACATTATCAAAATGGGTCAAAACTTGACTACCTTGACGCTTACATCAACAGGAACCTTTAACCTCAATGCCAACATTACTGGCCAGAATTTAAACGTAGTTATTAATAGCTCGATTGCCTATCTCAATGCTGGCTATACTATTTCTGCAACGCAAGTTACCGTTCAAGCCCTGAGTTCGATTTACTCATCGGGTTCGATTCTGACCACTAGTCAATCGGGTTCATCACTCTTGAGTCTGATCTCTCTGATGGCTCAAGCAATTTATATTAACGGCACCTTATCAGCGACCAGCGTTAACTCATCTGGCGGCTCAATTACTTTAAGCGGTGACCAAATTACGATTAATACTGGTGGGGTGGTTTCTGCAGACGGTACTGCAACAGGTGGCGCAGTTGGAGCAATTTATATCACTAGTACTGGCTCGTTTATTGATCAGGGAGTTATCGAAACTAATGGTGTCAATACTGGGGGCGCAATTAATATCACGTCTGCGAGCGACAGTAGCTTTACAAATGCTTCTTTAAAGGCTAATGGTTCTAATGGTATGGGGGGCTCAATATCCGTTACATCCAGTAACGGTAGTATCACTATTCAAAATACGAGTTTACTGGCCATTGGCGCTAATGGATCAGGGGGTTCTGTCTTGCTAGATGCTTATGGCAATATCACCTCAAATACAGGCACAATCATGACTGATGGAGTAACTGTAGGCGGAAGTACTACCTTACATGCGCACACTGGAAATATTGGACTAACTAGCTCAGTATTTCAGTCCCAAAGTGCGAACAGCACTTCAGGAAGTATCGGTGGTCACATCAATTTGGTCACGAATAGCGGCTCCATTCTATTTTCCGGATCAGATCTTTTGGCGCATGGATACCTAACCCCTGGAACCATCGAAATCAATACCCTTTCATCAACTGGCGTATTAACAAATGCGGATTACTTTGGTATTGATGCTGCATCGATAGTTGATGCCACTCAATTTGTTGCTGGAAGGGCAAGTCAAGTGACTACAGTTTCATCTACGCTGAATACTGCTTATGCTCCCCCTCCGCCACCTCCACCTCTCATGGCCCTACCGAATCCGATGACCTTGAGCTTGAACTCATTAATGCCAATGGGGCCTCAGAGTCCACAGGGTCCCCAAGGGCCACAAGGGCAACAAGGGCCCCAGGGTTCTCAATCTGATCCAGCTGCCGGATCTTCAAATGGCTTGATGAATATGGCATTCGGACCGCCCGCTGGGACGAATGGGCCTAATGGCGCTCCTGGGCCGCTCGGTCCTAATCTGGGTTTTGCTCCACCCCCAGGAGCGCCAGGTGGCGATCCTAATGCGCTTGCTGGTGGTCCTTCTGGAACGAATGGTCCCAATGGAGTCAACAACCCCAGCGGTCCAAATTCTGGTTTAGCCCCGCTCCCAGGTTCAGCAGCGGTTGCTGCAAATGGTCAAGCTTTGAATGGACAGCCTGTTAATGGCCGCCCACCAGCACCAAACTCACAAGCCAACAACAGCTCATCAAGTGGTAATGCGCCTCCACCTCCGCCGCCTAGCGCAAGCAATGGCCAAAGCTCTAATAATCAGCAGGCCGCTCCAGCCAAGCCTCCTTATGCTGGTAAGTATGCTAACGGCCTTCCCAGTAGCACTCAGGCAAGCTCGACCAAGCCACCCCCTAGTCAGGCAAACTCTTATCAAGGTAAATACGCTGCCCGAGTCCAGACTGCAAGTAAAAACCCAACATTCCCAGTGAATGCCGCCAATGATCCCATTTATGGCGGGATGGGATCTAAGGGGCCTGCTTTAGCTGTAGTTGGCCTGCCTACCTCGGCCTCGGATGGCTTATCCGCGTCCTATGACAGCGTGCCATCTACAACAAATGCAGGGATCAATCATGTGGGTCAATCTCATCTTTCTAATGCCTACAAAGAAAGTCTAGAATCCACGAATCTGACAGCAACCATGAATATATTGATCGGACTCTAAGATACTGCTCTAATAGGACAAATTCCACATTAATGGTTCTTAAGAGAGCATGATTCAATTTCTGCATTCCGCCTCCAATATTGTTGATGGCTTACTCCTTATCTTGGTTGGCTTATTGTTCTCAACGGGCATTCCTTGGTACATCCGTTGGAAATATCAACTCAATCCCAGTGAGCATTTTGCAAAGGGTGCAGAGGAGGGCTTTAAGCTCTTCACCTCGATTACTTTGCTGTTAATTGCTTTCTCGTTGGTACGAGTTCAAGGCGATCACCGCAACGTGGAAGATTTAGTCTCTAGAGAATCCGCTGTGATTGTGAAGCTCAATCGTGCACTCGTGAGTTATGGTGGCAGAGATGCTGCAGAGCTCCGCAATGATCTAAAGGATTATGCGAATTCTTTGGTTGTGGATGAGTGGCCTAAAATGTCTCAGCGCGAGAGAAGTGAAGACTCTTCTAATAAACTAATTGACCTGACTCAGGGCATACGGTTATTAGATCCTAAAACTTCGGTGCAGCAACTGGCCCGCTCAGAAATCTTAAGCTCCTTAACGCAACTGTCAGATGTGCGAGAAGCACGTTTATCCGCTAGTCATTTAGAGTTACCTCATTATTTATCTCAAGCTTTAATTGTTTCGATCACGATGCTCATCGTGTTTGGCTGGTTTCAGAATCCCTTGCAAAAAATGGTCGCCCATGTTGCTGGAGTGAGTATTGGCGTCTCGCTATTGCTGACATTATTAATTGCACTAGAGGGAATTTTCTTGGGCGAAAGCCAGGTAACTTCTGAGCCGATTGCACGTATTTTGCCTCTGCTAGGAGCTTAGTCATTATGAAGGCAAGCGAAGCGAATTCCATTAAGCAATACATTCAATTGCGTGGTTCAACGACCTTGCTCAGCTCAATACAAGCGATTGGTTCCCAATACATGGATGAATATCCGAGTATTGGCTTGCCTTTGTTGGGTGGTGGAACTAGCGCTGGTTATAAGTCTGTCCTAGATGGCACAGCAGATATTGGTATGGCCTCGGGCGCCATGCCTGAAGATATGGAAATCTGGGCAACCGCTCATAAACGTGCAGTACGCTCGATCAATATTGCTTATGACGGCATTGCCGTGATTGTGAATGCATCTAATTCCATTACCAATTTGAGCTTGGTTCAGCTCAGGGATATCTTCACAGGCAGAGTTGGTAACTGGAACGAAGTCAGCAAGTTATCAGGCAAGATTAATGTATACAGCCACCATCCTCAACGCGGCACCTATGAGCCTTGGAAAAGATTAGTAGTGGGCAAAGAGCACATTACCCTGGGTGCGCAAATTGTGAACGACCATAAAGAGTTATTTGCCGATTTACTGAAAGACCCCTTAGGTATTAGCTATGTCAGTACAACATTCTTAGGTAAGGCGAATCTCAAAGTGCTATCTGTAAATGACTTTCTGCCAACCTACGAGAACCTGCGTGCTAATCAGTATCCGATTCGTAATAATCTGTTGTTGATTGCCCCTGAGCAAACCTCGGATCAAGTTAAGCAATTTATTGATTACTGCTTGAATCCTAGCAAGGGGCAGGCCTTAATTAAAAAAAATGGCCTAGTGCCTATTGTTACTGGATAAGACTTTAATTCAATGGAACGTAGAGAGCTTCTGAAGCGTGTTGGACTGGGGTCCCTGATTGCAGTTGCTGGTGTGGGTGGCTTATATTCCTATCCCTTAATCTTTTCAAAGGCACATAAAAGTCTCATGATTGCTGGATCTTCAGCAGTCAGTCGATTCGTATCCTTCCTAGTCGAGCCTTTCTTGAAGCAAGACCCCAATGTGGATATAGCGCTAGAAGGTGGCGATTCTTTAACGGGCTTAGTCAGTCTAGTGAATGGCGGTATTGACATTGCCATGATGTCGAGAGGACTCTCGTTTGACGAGTACAACCCAGACTTGGTGGTTAATCTCTTGGGTTTCGAGGGGGTGGCATTGATTGTGAACCCCAATAATCCTGTGCAAGGATTAAGTATTGAACAAGTCAACGGCATCTTGCGTGGTCAAATTAAGAATTGGTCTGAGCTAGGTGGGCTTACTGGGGAAATCCAGGTATACGGTAGAAACGAAAGCTCTACCACGCGAGGCTTAATCCAATACTTTGTGATGAAGGGTGCCGCCTTTTCTAGTAAGACCAAAAATTTAGAGAGCGCTAAACAAGTAGTTGACGCAGTTGCTGGTGATCGTAATGCGTTTGCTTATGTCACTGCAAAATATTTAGAAAATCGGATACGCGGACTTGCCATTGGTGGGGTTGAGGTAAGTAATAAGTCATTGTTGCTTGGTACATACCCCTTGCGTAGAGAAATCTTTCTCGTAACTAAAACACCGAGTACGGCGGTAACGAAGCAATTTATTGCCTTTGGTCTTGGGAATGCCGGACAAGATATTCTAGAAGACCGTGGCTTAACGAGAATCAATTAAATATCTATGGCTAAGGAAATCATCGAGAAAGACTTTGAAGACTACGTACATGATGGTCTTGAATGGCTTAGAAGCAAACATCATATTCGTAAGGGCTTGGCCTTAATCGCGATTGCGTGTTTGGTAGGGGTTGCTGGCAAGTTTGCTTATGAGCTCTATCCTCGTCACTATAAGATGACAGTCAGCGGCGGCGGTATGTTAACTAAGAGTCACTTCCTTGCCAAAATCTTGGAAGAAGAGGCTTCCCAGCAACGCTTATCTCTGAAAGTAGCACCTACTCCCGGATCTTATGAGGCTCTGCAGGCGCTTGACAATGGCAGCTTAGATTTGGCTTTTGTGCAATCTGGTATTGATGTATCGAATTACCCCAACGTGCGCTATGTGGCCTCTATCGAGCCCGAACTGGTGCAGTTCTTGGTTAAACCCAACATCAAACAAATTGCTGACCTCAAGGGTAAGACTATCAACCTTGGTAAAAAGCATGAGGGTGTGAGTGTTATCTCTAATCAGATTTTGCATTTCTCAGGATTTGTCCCCGATGTGGATTTCACCGAGACTGACTTCAGTGATGAAGAGCTCTTAAGCATGAAGCCTGATTTACTGCCTGACGTGATTGTTCAGGTGGCATACGCTCCATCACCAGTCGTCGATTTCTTGGTGCAAAAGCGGGACTATCGCTTATTGGAAATGCCATTTCCCCCATCTTTAGCCACACGCTTGGGCTGGGTGGCGGACAGCAAAATTTTGGCTTACATGTATCGGATTGTTCCGCCTGTACCCTCAACTGATATTCAAGTGGTTGGGGTCAACTTAAATATCCTCGCGGGAAAAAATGTCGACCCCAGAGCCATCGTGAAATTCTTAAAAGTCCTTTACAGCCCCTTTACGGCAGCGCGGTTTGGAATTCCGATTCCTGAGGATCGTTTCTTGACCTCGTCGGGATTTCAGCTCTCATCTGGAACCGAAGCCTACATAGAAGAAAAGCAGCCGTTTATTACCAATGCTTTGCTTGATCGCATTAAAGCCACGATTGGTTTGATCATGAGCTTAGGATCTATTCTCTTGGTGGTGTTCAAATGGTTTAGAAGGCCAGAGGATGATCAAGAGGAGTCCGAAGAAGTTCCAGCGTCTCACGGCGATCTACCTGTGACAGCCTCCGTGCATGACGTTGTAGTAACAACAGGCCCCTCTACTGCAACGACATCGGTAACAGATCGTTTGGGTACGGCTATCTCTAGCGTGGAATCTCTCGATAAGTAATGAGTATTTTTCAGGTTCGTATGATGTGCTCGTTGAAGAGCTTGCTTCAAAGTGTAGTCTTAACAGCCTATTTGATAACGGTGACACAGCATGTTTTGGCTCAAGTCGATGCAGGCGCCCTACAGCAAGGGCTTGAGAGGCAGTTACCGTCCACCAGCCCGCTAGCATTGCCCCAGATTGAAACAAGCAAGCCAGCGCAGCCAAGCGCCCCTACTGGGAGTGAGGTTCGCTTTACACCGACCCGTTTTGTTTTAGAGGGAATTCATTCTCTACCAGAAGCAGAAGTGCAGGCTGTGCTTCAACCATGGCTCAACATTCCAGTCAGCTTTGAAGACTTAAGACGAGCATGCGATGCGATTCAAAATCTCTATCGCAGTAAAGGTTTGACCGTTCAAGCAGTAGTTCCACCGCAAAAAGTGCAAGACGGCGTTGTGAAGATTTTGATCACCGAGGCAAAGTTAGGGAAGGTGACCGTAGAAACTCCCAAAGGAGAAACCCGCTTTAGCAAAGAGCGTGCGGCAAGCTATATCACTTATGCCAATCCCATCAATGAGCCGCTAAATATGGAGTCACTCCAAAGAGCGATCATTATTTTGAATGAGACCCCTGGCGTTGCTGCTAATGTGCAGTTACAAAGAGGGGTAAATAAAGGGGATGTTGATGTCAACGTCCAACTCACTCAGCCTGAGCTCTTGCAAGGGCGAGTTGAGGTGAATAATTATGGCAGCCGTACTACTGGAGCAAATCAGGCAGTTGTTTCATTGAATCTCAATGGACCACTGGGTATTGGCGACTTCGCTTCACTTAATACGATTTCTTCACAGGGCTCGCAATATCTGCAGGGATTAATCTCTCTGCCGGTAGATGAAAATGGCTTACGTTTTGGTATATCCGGGACTTACTTGCAATACATCGATGTGAGCAACTATACCGATAACGGAGGGAAGGGTACTGCATGGACAACGGGCTTAAGTGCTGCCTATCCCGTTCTGCGTAGCGCAGGCGCCAATCTCAACGCCAGCCTCAATTACGATATTAAAAGTTATAACAACATTAACTTTTTGACGGATACGGTTACTAGCGCTTACAACATCAATAACCTTTCGGCTGGATTATCTGGCAACTTGGCTGATAACTTTTTTGGATCGCCAGCAGTAAGCGCTGGCACTGTGACATTGATTTTGGGGCACTTACAAATGCTAGCCACTAGCCCAGTAAGTTATGGCGCCTACGATGTTCCGAATTCTTCTCCGACTGCTTATGCGCCGATTACACCATCTAATTTTGCTAAAGCAACATTCTCTGCTTTACGTAATCAACAGCTCTTTGGTGATGACATCACATCACTATACACATCGCTCTCGGGTCAACTTGCTTCCGTAAACCTCAACTCTGCTGAGCAGATCTATCTCGGCGGGCCTTATGGCGTGCGTGCCTATCCTCTATCTCAATCGGGAGGTGCTCAAGGCGGGTTATTTTCATTAGAACTTAGACAAAAGCTAGAAACAAAATTGATGGTGTATGGTTTTTTTGATGCTGGTGTTGTTCAGCAATACAAGGCCCTCTATCCGAGCTGGCAAGGCGAAACCAATGCCAATAATACTTACTCGCTCATGGGGGCAGGGTTTGGGGTGAAATGGGATTATGTTGGCTGGAACCTGGGCGCCATGGTGGCCTGGAAGGTAGGCATCAATCCCTTGTATAGCTCTACTGGACAAGCGGTGAATACCGACGGTACGACAACTCAGCCACGTGGCTGGGTCACTGCAGCCTACGCTTTCCAATAAAACCCCCATCAAAATCGTCTAAACTCAGTGTCTAGGTGAGATTCTGGATCTACCCAAGTGATTTCTGAGGAATAGTTATGAAGCGCATTATGTTGTTGTCCAAAATTCATCGTGCTGTTGTTACCGAAGCTGATCTTCATTACGAAGGTTCTTGTGGTATTGATGAATCTTTGCTGAAGGCAGCGGATATGCACGAGTTTGAAAAAATTGAACTCTACAACATCAATAATGGCGAGCGTTTCTCTACCTACATTATCAAAGCGGCTGCAGGATCTGGAATCATTTCATTGAATGGGGCTGCTGCACGTAGAGCGCATGTTGGTGATCATCTGATTATTTGTACTTATGGCGCCATTGATGACTCTGAAGTTGCGCAACATGTGCCTAAGATTGTTCTGGTTGGCGACAAAAATGAGATCACCAAAATCAAGAGTTAATTGCTTATGATTTAGTTCTCGAGCACCACAATTTCCCCTAAGGAAGTCTTTTCTCGAAACTGCGAGAAAGAAAAAAGCGCTTTGATGCTTGAAGTTTTAATAATCTCAATCATTCCCTCAGGAGTAAGCACCGCAGGGTATTCGCCTGGGGGAAAGATCGTATCTAAAGCCTCAGTAGTCGGCTTTCCCTGAATGCGTAGGATTAAGTTCTTGGTGATTTCAATGCGCATGACTTATATTAAGTTCTAATAATTAGAACAATAGAGTACTGTGCACAATTTTAGTTAAGTCATGCACCAAGATGGGTTCTTAATGAATCTATTATTTTCAAATCTATCCGAGTACATTCTGATGCACAAAATCAGGGCAATTATTTGATTGACACAAAATCGTCACAATGATTGAATGGTGTTTACTCCACCATTCATCTTCCTATGTCATGAAACTCATTACTGCAATTATTAAACCCTTCAAGTTAGATGAGGTTCAGGAAGGCCTTGCTCATATTGGGGTTGAAGGCATGACAACTTATGATGTGCGTGGCTTTGGTCGTCAAAAGGGGCACACCGAACTCTATCGTGGCGCAGAGTATGTGATTGACTTTATTTTGAAACTCAAAATCGAGGTTGCTGTCGTGGATTCGAAATTAGAAGAAGCGCTTAATCTCATTTCTCGTGCGGCATATACCGGCAAGATTGGAGACGGTAAGGTTTTTGTTACGCCACTCAATGAGGTGGTTCGCATCCGTACGGGAGAGAGCGGACAGGCCGCTCTCTGATGGGCTACTGAGTACCTTGCTGAAACTGATGATCGGCTGCATCCATAAAGCCAATGATGTAAGGTGAGGGCACAAAGAGTACGCTCTCGCCGCCACGCTGCGCATGAATATTGACTTGGAAACCGGTCTTCGCATGCTGAATTAAGAAGTCTTCTGTAAGGCTGATAGCCATCATTTCTCGCATGAGACAGCGACCATTGAAACAGGCTCCCGCTTCTCTGGAAACAACATTAAATGTCACCTTGTCTTGATTCACTAAACTAGCCGAGTCGTATAAGCGCCAGTTATTGGGGTAGATCAATAGCACCATGAGTTGATAGTTCTTAGTGCCTTGAGCAGTCTTTTGAGCCTGCAGACCAAAAGTTTGGTCAGTATTATTAGCATCCATCGTATTAATGGTGGGGCCAACATAGCTTTGAGTATTGGAGTTGCCATTGTTGACTAAGTTAGTGGCAAGATAAACGGCTTGCGCTTCATCCGCTTTAATCTGAGGATCATTATTATGAGAGCAGGCACAAAGTCCTCCAATGAGTACCAAGCAGAGGGCAAATCGTTTCATATTTAAATTCCTTGTAATTGCCGGCAGTATGCGGCGGGGCTCTATCAATCCAATGCTCTAGAGTATATTAGACGTCAGTGAACGCGCTAATAAAGAGCTCTATGAATAACTGCCGAATCATTCGTCTTACCCTGTTGAGTAGCCTTTTATTTGCTTTGGGGGCCTGTGGCACCCCAGCAAGCGAATTTGGGGTCTATCGACAATCAGACGGTACGATTGGGGTTCATGCTCCCAAAGATGCCAAAGAATCCGAGGCACAGGCAGCTGCCCTAGAGGAATGTAAAAAGGATGGAAAACGATTCGTCTCCATCCTTGAACAGCGTAAAACCGTAAACAGTAATTACCCAACAACCTATCTTTACAGCTGTCGATAGGCCGCTGGTTGCGCTACTTGCTTAGCTAAGCAACCACTTCTTTACTGATTTATCGACGCACATCGCGTCAAGGGCAAGACCAAAGAAGGCTGAGCCATTGGTGACCATATTTTCGATAGCCTCAACCTTGCCAGACTTGATGCCACGTAAATACGTAGCAGCACGGTATCTCAAGAAGTGCTCGTTTTCATCATTTTCATTCAGTGTAGAGCAGATTTCGATACTGCCGTAACGGGTCTCTGGATTAATGTTGAGCAGAGCAATTCCTACTGCATTAATGAGATTATCTGGTACTGGAATTGGTACATAGGAGTAGAGCGATACCAGCATCTCTTCTTCATCAACTTCAATAATGTGGTCGATATCCAAAGCGTCTTGTTCAGTAAGCTCAGTCTCTCCTGAGTCACCACCACCAAAAGTCGATTCAAACTGCAACATCGCAGTATTGCTATCGCTGGAGATTTCGATCATGTCAGGGTAGCCTAACAAACCCTTCCACCAGTACATCAGAGAGAAAGTGCAAGGCTTGACTTCAACTAAACCCTCATCGGTTGACTTTGCAAAATACAGACCGTAAAACTCATCGTCTTGCTCTAGACCGTATTGATCAACTTTAGGGGCTTTGACAGAGGATTTCTTGGGGGCAGATTTCTTCGCCACTTTCTTTTTGGCTGCGGGCTTTTTAGCAGGAGCTTTGCTGACTTTTTTAGCCACTACTTTTTTCTTGGCTGCTGGTTTTTTAACTGGCTGCTTCACTACCTTTTTAGCCACCAGCTTTTTCTTGGCAACAGCCTTTTTTGGAGCAGCGGATTTTTTAACCACTTTCTTAGCTACCGGTTTTTTCTTGAGAGCTTTCTTTGTAGCCATGATGAATTACCCTTATTTTGGTGGTTAATGTGTTTCTTACAGCATTTGATATTACTGCAATTTAAAGTTCAACTGGATCTCAGTTGCTGTGGCATTGCCAATAGCATTTGAGCAAGAATATTTGACAGTTTTATGGCTTTGATACACTGATTCTGATGATGAAAAAAATCCAATTTGGGCTGATTGCCTTAGGCCTACTGATTAGCCTGGCAGGTGCTGGCGCTTATTATCTGGCCCACTCAATTAATCCCGCTCAACTGACTAGTCTGGTGGCTTCGGCCGTTAAGGATGAGACGGGCAGAAATCTTCGTATTGCAGGGCCCATTGAACTCCATTTTTTCCCCAATATCGGTGTAGTGGCTCAGGACGTCTCATTCAGTAATGCGCCATGGGCTAGCGAAGCAGACATGCTCAAGGTTCAAAAAATCGAACTGAACGTCAAACTCCTGCCACTTTTGAGAAGGCAGCTTGAGATTAATCGGGTTCATCTCAGCGGTGTCGAGCTATTTTTGCAGTCAGACTCTCGGGGTCGTGAGAATTGGGATTTGTCTGTGCCCGCAGAAAAAGGACAAACTCCTTCTGCCTCGAATGCTTCTGATTCAGCGGCAGCGGGTGCTGGGGTTTTCACCACGATCGCCCATTTCAGTTTGATCGATGGGATCATCCATTATCAAAACAGTAGAGGATCGAAAAGTCAGTATTCGATTAAAGATTTTTCTGCCGATAAAGATGGTGGTAAAACGGCTATCAAGTTAGAGGCAAGCGATGGCGCATTGCAATTCGGCTTGCAAGGAAAAGTGACCTCACTCAGGGAGATTACTAGTCAGTGGAATATCGCGCCACTCAAGATTGAAACCGATTTTGAAATTACCTTAGACGGTAAGTCTCTCGATTTGGCAGGCAATATCGAGAAGCAACCGGGTCATGAAGCGCAGTGGGATCTGAATCTGAAATCCAAAGTCTTTGATTTAGCACCGCTGGCTGGTGGTGCTGCTTTAGCGGCTAAAGGGGCGGCTCCAGCCGGGCAAGTGAGTTCAAATCCAAAAACAAAGTCTACCTATTTCTTCAGCGATACCCCTTTACCTTTTAGTCAGCTGCCTTCAGCTCAAGGCAGCATTCAGATTGATATTGCTAAACTGGGGCTTCCTAGTCTTGCCAGTTTGCAGAATGTAAAGGGTAAAGTCGTTTTAAAGGGTGAGCAAATCGATTTATCTGATTTGCATTTTGATTGGGGGGGTGGCCATGCCAAAACTGCGATTCATCTTGCTCAAATCCATTCAAATAATCCACAGCTTCGTATTCAGGGAGAGGGAAGTGGTTTTACCCTGGAGCAATTGATTTCGGCGGGCAATCCTAACTCTAAGGTCAGTGGTGGTGATACCCGCTTTGCTATCAATATTCTGAGTTCTGGAAACAGTTTGCATCAGATTGCCGGTCGTGCAACTGGGCGCGCACAAATCACGATTGGACCAGCCCATATTGCGAAGAATTTCCTGAATGCAGGCGGGGATTTTTTTGTTAGCCTGCTAGATGCAGTCAATCCCATGCGTAAGCAGTTTGACCAGAGCGTTTTGGAATGCGCAGTAGCCTATCTGCCGGTGCAGAATGGGCTAGTGAATATTGCGGACTCGATTGGCTTTAGGACTGATCGCTTGGATATCATCCTCGCTGGTACATTAAATCTCAACAATGAAGTGATTAATCTCGACATTCATCCTAAGGAAAAATCAGGCTTGACTACCGGCGTGAACTTGGGAGGAATGGTCAAAATTCAAGGAACGCTAGAGCACCCAGGTTTAGGGGTGAACAAGACAGGCGTCTTGAATAGTGCTGCATTAGTGGGCCTAGGCTTCTTAACGGGCGGGGTCTCGATCTTGGCGGAGAATGCTAAATCAATCACCAACAAGACCGATCCTTGCAAAACCGCTTTTCATCCTTGGGACGAAATGACTCAATAGCAAGCTTAGCGGGAAGCCCGCTTAGAGAATCATTCCGCTAACAAACAAGCTAAAGAGCGAAATAAAGATACTGGCGAAGAAAGCTGTCCAGAAGCTGGAGATGGTGAACCCACTAACAATAGAGGACACCAACATCAATACTAGGGCATTGATCACAAGCAAAAAGAGACCCATCGTTAACACCGTGAGTGGCAGCGTAAAGAGGATCAATAGGGGTTTCACAATCGCATTCGCAAAACCCAATAAGAGCGCAGCAATCAGCAGGGACCCACCATCAGCAAAACGAAGTCCAGAAAAAATATAACTAGCAACCCATAGTGAAAGAGAGGTTAAGCCCCACTGGATTAAAAATGGCATTAGATTCATGATGACCCCCTGTGATTAATATTGATAACTATAGTACTAGTTGATTAGTAGTGGGGCGGGATTTCATCGCGAAGATTGCTGCCGGGGGGGTTATTTGAGCTACCCTGTTCTTTGAGTGATTTCAGTTCACGGTATAAAAACTCAATTTGTTGCTGTTGCTCATAAACCCGATGATTGAGTTTCTCAATGAGATCCTCGGCAAAACTCAGCTTGATTTCAAGATTAGTAATCCGCTCTTCGCTCATTTCATTTCCTTCTCAGAAATCACGACAAACCGTCCATCTTCCATTTCTGCTTGAGGTCGAATCCAAAAGCTCTGATTACGCAAGGACTCATAAACATAGGCAGGTTGGAGTGTGGCTTCTATATTGGCTAGCATCACTACCCGATAAAAACCGCCAGACTTGAGGTGCTTTAAGAAATCACCAGGCTTAAATAGTCCGTCATCCGGTGAGAAACAAGAGTTGGTATTCATCAAGAGCTTAATTCCAGGCTGTGTAATCGCTAGTAATTAATATATCCTCTTTGGCTGCCCGAGGGGCAATTTTGAGTAACTCAAGATCCTTGCTCAATAAAATGCATGGTCTTAGGCTATAGGCGAGATCTAAAAACACCTGATCATCAGGGTCTTGGCACAGCCAGGGCGCTTTTTGGATCTGCGAATCATTCATCATGAGGGCAATGCCTTGCCATTGAGTCAGGATGGATGATTGGGTTGCTGCATCTAATGCAAATAGCGGTCTGGCAATCACATCTGCAAACTCATCTAAGGTTTGCTGGTTAGCGTAGCTAGTCACCTTTTTATCCAATAGAGCTGCTTTGAGATGAAGTGCCTTCACATCATTAAAAACAAAGAGGTCTAGCAAAACGTTGGTATCAAAAATGACGGATTTGCTCATTGCGCAGAACGCCATACCTCTGGAGTAATCGTCACTTGCCCTTGCTCTGAGGAGATATAGACTTCACCATCTTGAATATTGATGTGCAGAACCATGCTGCGTTCGACGATGTCATTGAGTTGCTTGGCTTGCTCAGCCGGAATGGATATCACTGCTAAATTTTTGGCTCGAGTCAGCTTGTTGCTGATACCGTCCCACCAGATTTTGCTGGTATGGCCGCCATAGCAATACACGATCACCTGATCTGATCGGCCACATGCCTTCAAAATGCGCCGCTCATCGGGTTGTCCGATTTCGATCCAAAGTTGGATGGCATCGGTTAAGTCCTTGACCCAGAGATCAGGTTCATCGGTATCGCTCAGGCCCTTAGTAAAAGTCAGATTCTCTTGGGCTTGCAGTGCAAAGGCCAAAATGCGAACCATCATCCGTTCCTCAGTCTCTGAAGGATGTTTAGCAATCGTGAGGGAGTGACTGCCATAGTAGTGGCGGTCAGAATCGGAGACGTGAAGGTCAGCTTTGTGAATAGTTGCGCGAAGAGCCATGCCGTATTATCGCCTTGAAGTGCCGTGTCCACTATGATTGGGTCAAATCCTCACCAATGAATGTGTATCCTAGCTCCATGATTCGCCTGACTGAACTGCGTTTACCGATTGACCATACTCCAGAAGCCCTTGAGCTAGCAATCATCAAGCGGCTTCATTTGGAGTCAAAAGACTTGGTCAATTTCTTGGTATTTAAGCGGAGTTATGACGCTCGTAAAAACGTGGCCTTGTCATTGATCTACACCGTTGATATTTCAGTCAAGGATGAAGACACAGTTTTGCAGAAGTTCTCAGGTGATCAGCACGTGAGAGTCTCACCAGATACGAGTTATCACTTTGTGAGCAATGCAGCCCAAGCAAGACCAGCAGACCGACCCGTTGTGATTGGCTTTGGACCCTGCGGAATCTTTGCAGCGCTCGTCCTGGCACAAATGGGATTCAAGCCAATCGTTTTGGAGCGCGGCAAGCCTGTTCGAGAGCGCACTCAAGATACTTGGGGCTTATGGCGCAAGAAGATCCTCAATCCTGAGTCCAATGTGCAATTTGGCGAAGGGGGTGCGGGTACTTTCTCAGACGGAAAATTATGGACTCAAGTAAAAGATCCCAAGTTTTATGGACGCAAAGTACTCGATGAGTTTGTGAAGGCAGGCGCTCCCGCAGAAATTCTGTATGTTGCCAAACCGCATATCGGCACCTTCCGTTTGGTCGGTGTAGTTGAAAAAATGCGTCAGGAGATCATTGCGCTCGGCGGAGAGATACGATTCGGACAAAAGGTCAACGGTTTTGAAATTGCTCATGATCAAATTCAGGCAGTCAAGATTGAAGGGCAGCCCGATTTGCCGGCTTCACATGTGGTGCTGGCCTTAGGGCATAGTGCGCGCGATACCTTTCAGGCTCTGCATGATGCCGGCGTCTATATGGAGGCCAAGCCTTTTTCGGTGGGCTTTCGCATTGAGCATCCCCAATCCTTAATTGATAAAGCGCGTCTAGGTCCTCATGCAGGCAACCCCTTAATTGGTGCTGCAGACTATAAATTAGTGCATCACGCTAAAAATGGCCGCTCAGTCTATAGTTTCTGCATGTGCCCTGGAGGCACAGTCGTAGCAGCCACTTCAGAACCTAATCGCGTCGTCACCAACGGCATGAGTCAATACTCGCGTAATGAGCGCAATGCCAACGCAGGTATCGTGGTGGGTATTACGCCCGATGACTATCCTGGTGGGCCAATGGCTGGCATCGAGTTTCAGCGTGCCCTGGAGTCAAAAGCCTATGAGCTAGGTGGGTCGACTTATGAGGCTCCTGGACAGCTCGTTGGCGACTTCTTGGCAGGCAAAGCCTCAACTGAATTTGCTAGTGTGCTGCCATCTTATAAGCCAGGCGTTCATCTCACTGATCTTGCCAGTAGTTTGCCTGATTACTGTATTGAAGCAATTCGGGAAGCGATTCCTGCCTTTGAAAAACAGATCCCTGGTTTCTCATTAAAAGACGCCGTCCTGACGGGAGTCGAAACCCGTACTTCTTCACCCTTAAGAATTACCCGTGGTGCAAACTATCAAAGTATGAATATCAAAGGCCTTTATCCAGCGGGGGAGGGCGCAGGTTATGCAGGCGGAATTATGTCAGCAGGGATTGATGGCATTAAGGTTGCTGAAGCAGTGGCGCTGGACTATCAGGCCAAATAATTTCAGTGGGCTTTTCAGCTCAACTGAACCTTATTCAAAAAAAGCCAGTTTTTGCGCTCTTGGTAGGCGCTTCAGTTTGGCCTCAGCTTTAGACGCCTCAGATCGATCGGGGTGCGCTTGGGTTGCCAAAAGGATGACTGGTCTACGAGATCTCGTGTAGCGAGCGCCATCCCCTGAATTATGAGTCTCTAAGCGATGATCTAAACGGTTGGTAATGCCAGCATAGTAGGAGCCATCAGCACACTCTAAAAGGTAGACTAGCCAGGACATTGAGTAGTAAATATCAGGGTTTAGGTGGTCTTGAAGACCTTGAAATATGTCATATAGTCCTTATATTCTATAGATAGAAAAGAGTTCTAGCGAACTCATCACCATTTTCAGATTTAAGCTGAGTTTTAAATAGAGAGCAATCAATGAGAATAGAGAAACTAACCACTAAATTTCAAGAAGCCTTAAGTGAGGCCCAAAGTTTAGCTTTAGCTAAAGACAATCAATACATCGAACCAGCCCACCTTTTGTTAGCCATGTTGCGTGACTCTGATGGCGGCGCCAAGAGCCTATTAAGTCGTGCAGGAGTGAATGTCCCTGGTTTAGAAAAGGGGCTAGATAAACTCATTAGTAATTTGCCAGAGGTTCAGGGGACTAGCGGAGAAGTTCAAGTTGGGCGTGATTTAAGCAATATGCTCAATCTGACCGAGAAAGAAGCGACCAAACGCGGTGATCAATTCATTGCTGGCGAACTTTTTCTATTAGTGGTTGCGGATGACAAGGGCGAACTCGGCAAAGTCGCACGTGAGAATGGCTTAAATCGGAAATCATTAGAGGCGGCTATTGAATTAGTGCGCGGAGGAGAGTCAGTGAATAGTGCAGATGCTGAAGGTCAGCGCGAGGCCTTAAAAAAATATACTGTTGACTTAACTGAGCGTGCGCGTTTAGGTAAGCTGGACCCTGTCATTGGACGGGATGACGAGATTCGTCGCACGATCCAGATTCTGCAACGGCGTGGCAAGAATAACCCCGTGCTCATTGGCGAACCTGGTGTTGGCAAAACTGCAATTGTTGAAGGCTTGGCGCAGCGGATTGTAAATGGTGAAGTGCCAGAGACACTCAAAGACAAACGTGTACTGGTCTTGGATATGGCTTTGCTCTTGGCGGGCGCTAAATATCGTGGCGAGTTTGAGGAGCGGCTCAAGGCCGTATTGAGCGATGTTGCCAAAGACGAAGGTCGAACCATCATCTTTATTGATGAAATCCATACGATGGTGGGCGCTGGTAAGGGTGACGGTGCCATGGATGCCGGCAATATGCTCAAGCCTGCCCTAGCGCGCGGCGAGTTGCATTGTATTGGTGCGACGACTTTAGATGAATACCGCAAGTACATCGAAAAAGATCCTGCCCTAGAACGCCGCTTCCAAAAAGTGATGGTCGAAGAGCCCAGTGTTGAGGCAACCATTGCGATTTTGCGTGGCTTGCAAGAGCGCTATGAACTCCATCATGGAATTGAGATTACTGATCCCGCTATCGTGGCAGCAGCTGAGTTATCGCATCGTTACATTACGGACCGCTTCTTGCCTGATAAAGCCATTGATTTGATCGATGAAGCAGGCTCACGCATTCGGATGGAGATTGATTCCAAGCCTGAAGTGATGGATAAATTAGATCGTCGCCTGATTCAACTGAAGATTGAGCGTGAAGCGGTTAAAAAAGAAAAAGATGAGGCCTCTCAAAAACGTCTAGCGCTCATTGAAGAAGAGATTCAGCGCTTGGGCGCGGAATATGCTGATCTAGATGAGATTTGGAAAGCTGAGAAGAGCGCTGTCCTGGGTACTGCCAATGTCAAAGAAGAGATTGAGAAAATTAAAGCAGAAATTGTGAAGTATCAGCGTGACGGCAAACTAGAAAAGGTCGCCGAGTTGCAATACGGAAAATTACCCGAGTTGGAGGCTAAGCTCAAGTCGGCGGCAGCAGCAGAAGCCAAAGGCGGTAAAGATGGTGTGGTGAAGAATAAGCTTCTGCGTACTCAAGTTGGTGCCGAAGAAATTGCTGAAGTAGTCTCGCGTGCCACCGGTATCCCGGTATCCAAAATGATGCAAGGTGAGCGTGACAAATTATTGAAGATGGAAGAGCTCCTGCATAAGCGTGTGGTTGGACAGGATGAGGCCATTCGGGCGGTGTCTGATGCAATCCGTCGCTCTCGTGCGGGCTTGGCTGAGGAGAATCGCCCCTATGGCTCTTTCCTATTCCTTGGTCCTACGGGTGTTGGTAAGACTGAGTTGTGTAAAGCCTTGGCTGGATTCTTATTTGATAGCGAAGAGCATTTAATTCGGATCGATATGAGTGAGTTCATGGAGAAGCACAGTGTGGCTCGCCTCATTGGTGCGCCCCCAGGTTATGTGGGTTACGAAGAGGGCGGCTATTTAACTGAGCAGGTTCGTCGTCATCCTTATAGCGTGATCTTGTTTGATGAGATTGAAAAAGCCCATCCTGATGTATTCAATGTGCTGTTACAAGTATTGGATGATGGTCGCTTAACAGATGGTCAAGGACGTACTGTCGACTTTAAGAATACGGTGATTGTGATGACCAGCAATATTGGCTCACATCTCATTCAGTCGATGGTTGATAAGAAGCAGTCTGAAGTCAAAGAGGCCGTGTTTGGTGAGCTAAAGAATCATTTCCGCCCCGAGTTCTTAAACCGGATTGATGAGATTGTGGTCTTCCATGGTTTGGATAAGAAGAATATTGCCAACATAGCCAAGATCTTGCTAAAGAACTTGTCAGATCGCTTGGCCAAAGTGGATATGCAGCTTGAAGTCAGCGATGCAGCACTCGATAAGATTGCTGAAGTCGGCTTTGACCCAGTGTTTGGGGCCAGACCACTCAAGCGGGCTATTCAACAGCACATCGAGAACCCCGTATCGAAGATGATTCTCGAAGGTAAGTTTGGGCCAAAAGATGTTGTGCCTGTGGATATTGATAAACAGGGCGAGTTTAGTTTTACCCTCCAAGTACATTAGTCAGCAGCTCTGAGCCTATTCATAACCCGGTTTTGCTCAAAAGCACTACCGGGTTTTTATTTCATAATATGAAATGACATTTCCATCCATAAAATGCGCTGCAGCAATGAGTGCTGGTTGTTATTTCAATCCCTGATAAATTCTTCCACAAAGTGGAATATTTATTCTAAGTTATTGAAAATATTGAATTAAATAATTTTAAAAATTGATCTAAAAAGTCTTGCACGTTTTCTGCAGATGCCTAAACTCTTATATAAGACATAAGACTTGAATTACCAGTTCTGATGGTCTCTATCATTGAAGTTTCATTTTTCTTAGGGAGAAGAGCATGACCGATCGCAAAGCTGATATTGCTGCAATTCAAAAAGACTGGGATACCAATCCAAGATGGAATGGCATCAAGCGTGGTTATACCGCTGAGGATGTGGTTCGTTTACGTGGTTCTCTGAAGATTGAGCACACCTTGGCCAAAACGGGTGCTGAGAAGTTGTGGAACCTGGTGAATAACGAAGCGTATGTGAATTGTCTTGGTGCGCTAACAGGCGGCCAGGCCATGCAACAAGTGAAAGCAGGCATTCAGGCGATTTACTTATCTGGTTGGCAAGTAGCTGCTGACGGTAACTCTTATGCAGCGATGTATCCAGATCAATCCTTGTATCCAGTTGACTCAGTACCAAAGATGGTTGAGCGGATTAATAATTCCTTCCAACGCGCCGATGAAATTCAGTGGGCAAAAGGTGTTAATCCTGGTGATGCTGGTCATATCGATTACTTTGCTCCTATCGTTGCTGATGCTGAAGCCGGTTTCGGTGGCGTATTAAATGCGTTCGAATTGAGTAAAGCCTTGATCAAGCAGGGTGCGGCTGGGGTCCACTTTGAAGATCAACTTTCTTCTGTAAAGAAATGTGGTCACTTAGGTGGTAAGGTTCTATTGCCTACCGCCGAGTCAGTACAAAAACTGATCTCAGCTCGCTTAGCTGCAGATATCATGGGTGTTCCCACGATCATCTTGGCGCGAACCGATGCTGAAGCTGCTGACTTATTAACCTCTGACTATGATGAGAATGACAAACCATTCCTCACGGGTGAGCGCACTCCAGAGGGTTTCTATAAAACCCGTAAAGGCCTTGATCAAGCTATCTCACGTGGCTTAGCTTACGCTGCCTACGCCGATATGGTCTGGTGCGAAACAGGTACTCCCGATTTAGACTTTGCTAGAAAATTTGCTGAAGCCATTCGGGCAAAATTCCCAGGCAAGATGTTGGCATACAACTGTTCACCTTCCTTTAACTGGAAGAAGAATTTGGATGATGCAACGATTGCTAAGTTCCAGCGTGAATTAGGTGCAATGGGTTACAAATATCAATTCATCACTTTGGCTGGTATTCACTCCATGTGGTACAACATGTTCGACTTGGCCCAGGACTACTCGAAGCGCGGTATGACGGCTTATGTTGAGAAAGTTCAAGAGCCAGAATTTGCTGCTCGCGATCGTGGTTACACCTTCGTATCGCATCAGCAAGAGGTTGGCACAGGATACTTTGATGACGTCACAACCGTGATTCAAGGTGGTAAGTCTTCCGTAACGGCATTAACAGGCTCTACTGAAGAAGAGCAGTTCCACTAAGCGGAATTTCTCAGTAATACCGGCATCTAATTCGCCCCATCAGGGTGACTTAGATGCCGTTTTCGTTTACATTCACCTCATGAGTAATTGCGTACTTTGTAAAGATACCTTAAGCCCTGAAGAGGGTGAGTTGATTTGGCGTGGCGATGACTGCCGTGTTGTGTTGATTCATGATCCTGACTTGCCTGGTTTTTGTCGGGTGATTTGGAATCGTCATGTCAGTGAAATGTCGGAGCTCACTTATGGCGAGCGCGATCTCTTAATGAATCTTGTCTTTGCAGTCGAGCGTGCCATTCGTCAAACGATGCAGCCCCTCAAAATGAATTTAGCCTCTTTGGGCAATCAAGTGCCTCATCTGCATTGGCATGTGATCCCCCGTTATGAAGACGATGCCTTTTTCCCGAATACCGCCTGGTCAGCAAGATTGAGAGAAGCTTCTCCAGCGGTGATTGCCGAGCGCAAGAAACTGGCTACGGAGTTGCCCAAAGCCATTCGCGCAGCAATCGCTGCGCTCGCCTAGCTCAAACCAGTTTCTTTAAAGCCTCAAGATATTTTTCTGGGCTCAGCTGAGCGCCTTCTCTTTGAGCCTCCCACATCACTTGCCCTAGGCATTCCATCATCAGGTGTTGGGCCTCATGTGCAGAGCCTAATTTCTTAGTGAGGCTTTCAGCAATCTGTCGAATGCCGGGCGGTTGATCGATCGAGATTTGCTCGCTAATCGATAAATGCATTGAGAGATGGAGGAAGGGGTTCGTTTCTCCTCGTTCCGGCGTGTAATCTTGAGCGAGTGCCCCTTCAGGATCTGCAAGCAGGCTATGATATTCGGGGTGTTGTTCCATCCAGTCACCTGCGATGATCTCAAGAGGAGCAAGAATATGACCTTCAGTTTTTTTCTTCCAGGTGTCACAGAAAAAGCGCCGCACTTCTTCGCGAGTTGGGTTAAATATCGCCACGCACTTTTCCTTTTCCAGTTTTTTGTTTAAACCTGCAAAGTGGCTCAACAATGCATTCTTGACAGTGCGGATTGCGAGCCGTGCAAGTATATCTGCCATGCAGAATAAGCCAATGATGGGCGTCCTGTAAAAATTCTCTAGGAACGCGTTTCATAAGCTGCTCTTCAACCTTGACCACATCTTTTCCTGGCGCTAAGCCAGTTCGATTGGACACTCTAAAAATATGGGTATCGACTGCAATGGTAGGCTCTCCAAATGCCGTGTTTAGAATGACGTTGGCGGTTTTTCTACCAACGCCAGGCAATGCCTCTAAGGCTTCCCGAGTCCGGGGTACTTCACCTTGATGTTGCTCTAGCAAGATCTTGCAGGTCTCTTGAATATGCTTTCCCTTGGTCCTGAATAAACCAATGTGCTGAATATAAGGGCGGACACCTTCCTCACCCAAATCCAGTAAGGCTTGGGGAGTATTCGCAATCTTAAATAGTTGTCGCGTCCCTTTATTCACAGAAACATCCGTGGCTTGCGCTGAGAGTAGCACTGCAATCAAGAGTTCAAAAGGGGAGCTGTATTCCAGTTCAGTAGTAGGCTCGGGATTATTTGCTTTTAATTGCTCAAAAAAGCTACGGCGTTGCTCAAGATTCATTTGGATTGCTGAGCTCGTGCAATGGCTGCAGCAATGATTTGACGTTTGCGGGCTTGCTCGGCAAGTTCAGCCTCGGTTGATGCCAACTCTGTATTCAATGCCATTAATTTAGCGCTTGCTTTCTTAGCGAGGCGCTCTTGGTTGTCGTGTTCTTCTCTAGTTAAACGGCTTTCTCTAGCGTGGTAGCGTGCTCGAGCTTCATTGGCTAAAGTGGGAGTCCAAGCATTCCAGCCAGTCTGCTGATCAGTGACATCTACCATCGTGATGCAATCTACCGGGCAGGGTGGCAAACATAAATCGCATCCAGTACACCAATCGTCAAGCACGACATGGAGTTGTTTCGATGCGCCCACGATAGCATCAACAGGACAGGCTTGAATGCATAAAGTACAACCAATGCATCGCTTTGGATCAATGATTGCAACGGGTCTGGGACGCTCGACACCGCAACTGGAGTCTATTGCTAAATTGAGTGCGAAAGCATCTTGAGAAAAGAAGGGTTCCAGAATCTGACTGAGCCTCTGAATGCCCTCGACACCACCGGGAGGACATCTGTTGGGTCTGACATCACCTGTCGCTAGGGCCTCGGCATAGGCTCGACAATCTGGATAGCCACATTTAGTACATTGGGTTTGAGGAAGAATATCCTCTAAGCGCTCGGTGAGCGCACCCACTTCTAAGGAATTCATTGCATGCGCCACCAAATTGAAGCTGATTAGTCTGAGGTCTTACTGCCTAAGGCTGGCGGTCTAGCTTTCGTTTTCTTATGAATTTCTTGGTGATCGCGAATAAAGGATTTGACCTTGGGGTAAACCTTCTCACGCCAACGACGACCTGCGAAGATACCGTAATGTCCAGCACCTGCAACTTCATAATGATCTTTACGCTCAGCGGGTATGCCTTTGCAAAGCTTGTGTGCCGCGCGAGTCTGTCCACTGCCGGAGATATCGTCTAGCTCGCCTTCAATAGTCAGTAAAGCAGTATGCGAAATGTCTTGTGGCTTGACTAATTCATCGCCGACCTTCCAGGTGCCATTGGGTAGTGCATAGTCTTGGAAGACAGTCTTAATCGTATCTAAGTAAAACTTCGCATCCATATCGAGCACAGCGTTGTACTCATCGTAGAAACGAATATGGGCGTTAGCATCATCTTCATCGCCCTGCATCAAGCTCTTGAAGAAATCCCAATGCGATTGCATATGGTTTTGTGGGTTCATGGCCATAAAGCCAGCATGTTGTAAGAAGCCAGGGTAGACCCGTCTGCCAGCTCCAGGATGGGGTGGCGGTACCTTATAAATGACATGGCTTTCGAACCAGTCAAAAGATTTTTGATCAGCTAAATTGTTGACGGCAGTAGGAGACTTGCGTGCATCAATCGGGCCGCCCATCATGATCATTGATGCTGGGGTTTGCTCACCAGCAGATGCCATCAAAGAGATAGCGCCCAAGGTGGGTACAGTTGGCTGGCAAACAGAGATCACATGAAGATCTTGCGCGCCGATTGTCCGGATAAATTCTTGGATGTAATGAACGTAATCATCTAAACCAAAGTCACCGTCTTCTAAGGGAATCAGGCGGGCATCGACCCAGTCCGTAATGTAGACCTTATGGTCTTGCAGGAGTGTGCGCACCGTATCGCGTAATAAAGTCGCGTGATGACCAGACATAGGTGCTACTACTAACACCACAGGATCCGCTTTGAGTTTTGTAATCACCTCAACATCGTCAGAGAAGCGTTTGAAGCGAATCAGCTTGCAAAAGGGTTTGGTGACGATCACAGCTTCGTGGATGGCAACATCACGACCGTGGGCGTGAACAGTTTGAATTCCGAACTCGGGTTTTTTATATTCTTTACCTAAGCGGTGGAGTAATTCATAACTAGCTGCTAGACGCGAAGACCCTGGGATCTTCGAGAGCGGATTGGAGGCATTCATGAAAGTTTCAGATGCTGCACGCGCCCAAGCGCTCAGCGGATTTAATAAAGCTTTTTGAAACTCGTGTAACTGATATAGCATCCTGCCTCCTAAAAATCAGTTGTACTTCTTAAACCATCCAATAATTATGACGCCAAAACCCGAGCAATTGCTTTAGCCACTTTATCAATATTTTTGGTATTTAGGGCGGCAACGCAAATACGACCCGTCGAGAGGGCGTAAATACCATCTTCCTTCTGCAGGCGTTCAACTTGCTCAGCCGTTAAGCCTGAGTAAGAGAACATCCCGCGCTGATCTTCAATGAAGGAAAGATCTTCTTTAACGCCAGCTGCAGCCAATTTAACAACGAAATCGTGACGCATTTGTTTAATGCGGTTACGCATGCCACCGAGCTCTTCTTCCCACATTTTGCGGAGTTCAGGTGTATTCAGAACTGCGGCAACAATGGCTCCACCATGAGTAGGTGGGTTTGAGTAGTTGGTGCGAATGACGCGCTTCAATTGCGAAAGAACTCGGACAGACTCTTCCTTACTTTGGGTGATGATGGATAGGGCACCGACACGCTCTCCATAGAGGGAAAAAGATTTAGAGAATGAACTTGAAACAAAGAAGGACATGCCTGATTCGGCAAATAGACGAACAGCGATGCCGTCTTGTTCGATGCCGCTAGCAAAACCTTGATAGGCCATGTCTAAGAAAGGAATGAGTTCCTTAGTCTTGCAAATCTCAATCACTTGGCGCCACTGCGCTTCAGTAATGTCAGCTCCAGTAGGGTTGTGGCAGCAAGCATGTAAAACCACGGTGGTGTGCTTTGGATAAGACTCTAAGGATTTCACCATCCCGGCAAAGTCAACACCATGAGTTGCACTGTCAAAATAGGTGTAGTCGAGAACCTCAAATCCAGCAGCCTCAAAAATGCCGCGATGGTTTTCCCAGGTTGGGTTGCTAATTGCAGCAGGGGCTTTGAAATTCAGACGCTCAATAAAGTCAGCGCCAACGCGTAAGGCGCCCGTACCACCGATGCACTCAGCAGTCACAACGCGCCCATCCTGAATCAAGGGTGATTCAGCGCCAAATAATAAATTCTGCACGGCGAGGTTGTAAGGATTAGGGCCATCAATCGGGATGTAGCCTCTTGGTAAATGCTTGGCAACCAATTCTTCTTCTGCCTTCAAGACTGCCTTTAATAGAGGAATTTTTCCATCATCAGTGAAGTAGACACCCACACCAAGATTGACTTTATCGGGCCGTTGATCGGCGGCATAGGCTTCAGTTAAGCCAAAAATAGGGTCTTTAGGGGCTAGCGCAACAGAGGAAAACAGGGTCATTTGGTCGGTGAGGTAGGTTAGTTAGAGGTACTTTTGGGCTTAATTCAGGAATTTTTGCATTTAAGCTGACTATTTTGAAATAAAAACGGCAAAATCATCGTTTGTACAAAATTCTCTGTAATAAATCTTACAGATGAAATGATAGCTGAGATGCCCCCTAAGTCCCCGAAAACCTCCTCCAAAGCCACTGCGGGCGAGACTCTACCCGTCATCGTTGCGGATCCCTTGGGTCAGGCTGGGCATGAGCTGGATCCAGCGAAGTTTGTGACCTACCCAGATTCACCATATCAGCTCTACCAGCCTTTCCCACCAGCAGGGGATCAACCCCAGGCTATTGAGAAGTTGGTCGAGGGGATTGAGGATGGTTTGGTGTTTCAGACGCTCTTGGGGGTCACAGGTTCCGGCAAGACTTTTACGATGGCCAATGTGATTGCCAGAACGGGGCGTCCAGCCATCATTTTCGCTCCGAATAAAACCCTAGCTGCACAACTCTACAGTGAGTTCCGAGAGTTCTTTCCTCGTAATGCAGTGGAGTATTTCGTGAGCTACTACGACTACTACCAACCTGAAGCATATGTGCCGCAGCGTGATCTGTTTATTGAAAAAGATTCTTCGATCAATGAACACATCGAACAGATGCGTTTGTCGGCAACCAAGAGTTTGCTCGAGCGACGCGACGTCATTATTGTTGCAACGGTATCGGCGATCTACGGCATTGGCAACCCGGGTGACTATCACAGCATGGTCATGACTCTGCGGCCTGGCGACAAGATGAGTCAGCGCGATATTTTGGTGCGCTTGATTGCCATGCAATACGACCGCAATGAACTCGATTTCAAGCGTGGCGTCTTTAGGGTTCGTGGCGATACCATTGATATTTTTCCGGCTGAGCATAATGAACTTGCGATCAGGGTAGAGCTCTTTGATGATGTGATTGAGAGTTTGCAATTCTTTGATCCATTAACAGGACGCATTCGTCAAAAGATTCCTCGCTTTACTGTCTACCCTAGCTCACACTACGTCACTCCCCGCGAGACAGTGCTCAAGGCGATTGAAACGATTAAGACTGAGTTACGCGATCGCCTTGATGAATTTGTAAAGGATGGCAAGTTGGTTGAGGCGCAACGTCTAGAGCAGCGCACTCGCTTTGATCTCGAGATGCTCAATGAGTTGGGCTTCTGTAAGGGGATTGAGAATTACTCCCGCCATCTCTCTGGAGCAAAGCCGGGTGAGGCTCCACCGACCTTGGTCGATTACTTACCTAATGATGCTTTGATGTTTTTGGACGAGAGTCATGTCCTGATTGGACAACTTAATGCGATGTACAACGGGGATAAGTCACGTAAGCATACGCTGGTTGAGTTTGGCTTCCGTTTGCCATCGGCAATGGATAACCGACCCTTGAAGTTCACCGAATTTGAAACCAAGATGCGTCAAACCATTTTTGTTTCTGCGACACCAGCCGATTACGAGGGTCAACACACTGGACAAGTTGTCGAGCAAGTAGCACGCCCAACCGGATTAGTGGATCCTGAAATCGAAGTCTTACCTGCCAGCTCACAAGTAGACGATCTCTTGGGTCAGATTCATGAGCGAGTGAAGGTCGGTGAGCGTGTTTTGGTAACTGTACTCACTAAACGCATGGCCGAGCAACTCACTGACTACTTATCAGACAACGGTGTGAAGGTGCGTTATGTGCACTCTGACATTGATACCGTAGAGCGGGTTGAGATTCTGCGCGACCTGCGTTTGGGTGTGTTCGATGTCTTGGTCGGTATTAATTTATTACGCGAAGGTTTGGATATTCCTGAAGTATCTTTGGTCGCGATCTTGGATGCTGACAAAGAAGGCTTCTTGCGTTCTGAGCGTAGTTTGATTCAGACGATTGGACGAGCCGCCCGAAATGTTCGTGGTAAAGCGATTTTGTATGCCGATCGGATCACCGATTCCATGCGGCGTGCGATGGGAGAGACTGAGCGACGCAGAACGAAGCAAATTGCGTTTAATAAAGAGCATGGTATTGAGCCACGTGGTGTCACTAAGCGCATCAAGGACATTATTGATGGTGTCTATGACGTAGGTGAGAAGCGGATTGAGCTCCAAGCTGCTGAAGAACGCGCCCGCTATGAGGATATGTCTGAAAAAGACTTGGCCGCTGAAATTAAGCGTTTAGAGAAGCAAATGAACTCTGAGGCCAAGAACCTCGAATTTGAGAAAGCGGCCAGCACCCGAGATCGCCTCTCCAAAGTCAAAGAAATGGCATTTGGGGCCCTTTCTCATGACTCCCTTGGCTAATCTCCCTACAGCCCAAATATGTATTGGAGGGGCAAAAAACCGCCATTTCTGTTATAGTTGAGTGGATTGGTCGGGTATTACCCATCTGACCAATAGCTGTCCATAACAATCCATTACCAAGGTGACATATGAGACTTACAACTAAAGGTCGTTTCGCAGTAACTGCAATGATAGATTTAGCCCTCCGTGAAGCACATGGGCCTGTAACTTTGGCTGGTATCAGTCAAAGGCAAAAAATTTCCCTTTCCTACCTAGAGCAATTGTTCGGCAAATTGCGCCGTTTCAATATCGTCGAAAGTACCCGCGGTCCAGGTGGGGGTTATACCCTTGCACGCAAATCCGATGAGGTGAGCGTTGCAGACATCATTGTGGCGGTCGACGAGCCTTTGGATGCGACTCAGTGCGGTGGCAAAGGCAACTGTCATAGCGAGGAAGATCATCTGGGTCGTTGTATGACTCACGACCTTTGGGCCAATCTGAATTCAAAGATGGTCGAATACCTCAGTTCTGTTACCTTACGCGATTTAGTAGAGCAGCAATCTGGTCGTGGCCTTGTGATTCAGGATATGCGCCACAAGAAGATCAAGATTGAGGCTGGCAAACCCGAGAAACAAGCAGCCGCATCTGTGGCTGCTAAGAAGGAGGTGGCACCTAAGCCACCATTGATTAACTCCGTATTTAATTTAGCCCAGCAGAGCTAAAGCACACCCTAGGGCATTACAAAAAGTACACCATGAACGCACCTCAAGACATTCCTCAACAACCCGTTCCCATGTTTAGTCCTAAGCACTTTCCGGTGTATATGGATTATTCAGCGACAACCCCAATAGATCCGCAAGTGGTCGACAAAATGTTGCCTTATTTGCGTGAACAGTTTGGTAACGCCGCATCACGTAGTCATGCCTATGGTTGGGCTGCTGAGGAAGCCGTTGAGTGGGCGCGTTCAGAGGTGGCGCTACTGGTGAATGCAGATCCAAGAGAGATTGTTTGGACTAGTGGTGCAACAGAAAGTATCAACCTTGCTCTTAAAGGAGCGGCCCATTTCTATCGAGAAAAGGGTAATCACATCATTACCGTCAAAACCGAGCACAAAGCCACTCTGGATACTTGTAGAGATTTGGAGCGCGAAGGCTTTGAGGTCACCTATTTAGATGTGCTGCCAAGCGGCTTAATCGACTTTGCGCAATTAGACGCAGCCATGAAGCCTGGAACCATCTTGGCTTCCGTAATGTTTGTGAATAATGAAATCGGCGTGATTCAAGATATTCCTCGCATTGGCGAGCTATGCCGCTCACGCGGTGTCATTCTGCATGTGGATGCTGCTCAAGCCACTGGCAAAGTAGAAATCGATCTGAAGACCCTCAAAGTCGACCTCATGAGTTTCTCTGCACACAAAACGTATGGCCCTAAAGGAGTTGGTGCTTTGTTTGTGAGCCGCAAACCACGCGTTCGCATTGAAGCCCAGATTCATGGTGGTGGTCATGAGCGCGGTATGCGTTCTGGAACTTTGGCAGTTCATCAAATTGTAGGTATGGGTGAGGCTTTCCGTATTGCCCGTATTAGCATGGCTGAAGGTAATAAACGCATTCGTGCTTTGCGCGATCGCCTCCTGAATGGCTTAAAAGATATTGAAGAGGTCTACGTTAATGGGGATATGGAGCACCGTGTGCCACATAACCTCAACATCAGCTTTAACTATGTTGAAGGCGAGTCGATGTTGATGGCCTTGAAAGAGTTGGCGATTTCGTCTGGCTCTGCTTGTACTTCGGCCTCTTTAGAGCCTTCCTATGTGTTGCGTGCCTTAGGGCGTAATGACGAGTTGGCACACAGCTCCATTCGTTTTACCTTAGGCCGTTTTACAACCGAAGAGGAAGTGGACTTCACGATCAAGTTAGTAAAAGAAAAGATTGCCAAGTTGCGTGAGTTATCACCACTTTGGGAAATGTATAAAGACGGAATTGATTTGAGCACCATTCAGTGGGCTGCTCACTAATTAACCAAGACAGATAGAGAGAAAATATCATGGCATATAGCGACAAAGTAATCGATCATTATGAAAATCCCCGTAATGTGGGTTCATTCGCCAAAGGTGATGACGCAGTCGGTACCGGCATGGTTGGTGCACCTGCTTGCGGCGACGTGATGAAGTTGCAGATTCGCGTGAACGATCAAGGCGTAATTGAGGATGCTAAATTTAAGACCTATGGTTGCGGTTCTGCGATTGCATCTTCATCACTCGTAACAGAGTGGGTGAAGGGCAAGACTCTGGATCAAGCTTTGGAAATCAAAAACTCTTTGATTGCCGAAGAGTTGGCTTTGCCACCTGTGAAAATTCATTGCTCCATCTTGGCTGAAGATGCTATCAAAGCAGCAGTTCAAGACTACCGTGAAAAGCATCCCGCTAAATAAGTATTTATCCTATGTCTATTACTCTTACCGAAAAAGCAGCCGCCCACGTTAACCGCAATCTAGAGAAGCGCGGTAAGGGATGTGGCTTGCGCCTTGGTGTTCGTACTACTGGATGTTCTGGCCTGGCTTATGAACTCGAGTATGTCGATGAGCCAAATGCAGAAGATCAGTTGTTCGAGTCAAATGGCATCAAAGTATTTGTGGATCCCAAAAGCTTGGCCTATCTAGATGGCACCGAGCTAGATTTTGTACGCGAGGGCTTAAACGAAGGCTTTAAGTTTCAGAATCCCAACGTCAAAGATGAGTGTGGTTGTGGTGAATCCTTCCGCGTCTGACGATTACTTTCGTTTCTTTGGCTTAAAAGAACAATTCAAACTAGACTTGTCTGCCTTAGACCAGGCATACATCACGATACAAAAAGAAGTGCATCCCGATCGCCATGCGCGCGGTACTGATTCCGAGCAGCGTATAGCGATGCAAATGGCAACGCTCGCCAATACTGCATACCAAACGCTTAAGAATCCTGTCCAACGTGGTTTGTATATCTGCCAGCTTCACGGCATCGATGCAAAGCTCGAAACCAATACTGCCATGCCAGCTGCTTTCTTGATGCGTCAAATGGATTGGCGTGAAAGTTTGGATGAGAAAGAAGAGGACCTTAGCGCTCTTGAGGTGCTGACAGTCGAAGTGGAGGAAGCCAAGGCTGAGGTGATTTCTGAAATTTCTCAAGCAATTGATTCTGCGCATCAGTACGAGCGTGCCGCTGAATTACTCAGAGGCTTGTTGTTTATTGATAAGTTCGCCATCGAGCTCGATGACGCAATCACTGCATTGGCATAAGCTCATGGCACTCTTACAAATTTCCGAACCCGGTAAATCCCTTGCACCACATCAGCGCCGAATTGCTGTTGGGATTGATTTAGGGACGACAAACTCTTTGGTGGCAGTAGTGAGAGATGCTTTGCCCAAAGTATTGCCAGATGCTCAGGGTCGCGAGTTGCTGCCATCTGTAATTCGGTATTTACCGAATGGGCGAACACAGGCAGGCTTTGAGGCGATTGAAAGCATTGCGCTTGATCCCAAAAATACCATTGTATCTGTTAAACGCTATATGGGTCGTGGGCTCACTGACGTAGAGCATATTGAGAGTGCTCCATATGATTTTGTTGATCAGCCCGGCATGCTCAAATTGCGCACGGTTGCTGGTGATAAGAGCCCCATTGAAGTATCTGCAGAAATCTTAGCCCGCTTACGCCAGCTTGCAGAAGATTCTCTTGCCGACGATATTGTCGGTGCGGTGATTACGGTGCCTGCTTACTTTGATGATGCACAGCGCCAAGCCACTAAGGATGCGGCCAAGCTAGCAGGCATTGAGGTGCTTCGGTTATTGAATGAACCTACTGCTGCAGCAATTGCTTATGGTTTAGATAATGCTTCTGAAGGCATCTATGCTGTTTATGATTTGGGTGGTGGCACTTTCGATATCTCCATCCTCCGGATGACTAAGGGAGTCTTTGAGGTGCTCTCCACCGGCGGAGACTCTGCCTTAGGTGGCGATGACTTTGATCATCGCCTCTTCTGCTGGGTCATTGAACAAGCCAAGCTTCCTCCTTTATCGATTCAAGATCAGCGTTCTTTATTATTGGCATGTAAAGACGCTAAAGAGCACTTAAGTCATAGTCCTTTGGTGCGAGTTCATCAAAAATTCAGTAATGGCACAATCGTCAATGTCGGCGTGAGTCAGGCGCAGCTCTTTGAGATTACCCAGAACTTGGTTAACAAGACCTTAGTCGCCTGTCGTAAAGCTTTACGTGATGCAGGACTCAAAGCCGATGAGGTAAAAGGCGTCGTGATGGTAGGTGGTTCAACTCGGATGCCTAATGTCCAAAGAGCAGTAGGTGAGTTGTTTGGTACTGAGCCACTGAATAATCTCAATCCTGATCAGGTTGTAGCGCTCGGCGCTGCAATGCAGGCAGATTTACTGGCGGGCAATCAAGGCAAAAATGATGAGTGGCTCTTGCTTGACGTCATTCCCTTATCCCTTGGCATTGAAACCATGGGCGGCCTGGTTGAAAAGATCATCCCTCGCAATACGCCAATACCCGTCGCCCGCGCACAAGATTTCACCACTTTCAAGGATGGCCAAACGGCGCTAGCCCTACAAGTAATTCAAGGCGAACGCGAACTTGCTCAAGATTGTCGATCACTTGCTAAGTTTGAACTCAGAGGCATTCCGGCAATGGCTGCGGGCGCCGCTCGGATTCGGGTAACTTTTCAAGTTGATGCCGATGGCTTGTTATCTGTCAGCGCACTAGAGCAGGGCTCAGGGGTGCAAGCTTCAATTAATATCAAGCCGTCTTATGGACTTACCGATGGCGAGATCACCAAGATGCTCCAAGATGGATTTGCTTCTGCCAAGATGGATTTGCAAGCCAGATCTCTCCGTGAGGAGCAGGTAAATGCTCAGCGCTTGCTAGATGCCGTCCAAACAGCCCTAGATGCTGATCGCAATTTGCTGAGCCAAGATGAGCAAATCAATGTTGAAAAAGAAATGGCCGTCTTGCAGCAAGTCCTTAATCAAGAAACCGATAGCGCCATTCTGCGTAAAGCAGTTGACCATGCGGCCAAAGCAACTGATGATTTTGCTCAAATCCGCATGAATGCGAGTATTCAAAAGGCGCTAGCCGGTAAGAATGTCGCTGAAATTTAACATACTGATACTAAAAGAAGAATATGACCCAGATCGTTGTTTTGCCTCATAGTGAATATTGCCCCGAGGGTGCAGTGGTTGAGGCCTTGCCCGGGACTTCAATTTGCGAGGCCTTACTTGAAAACCATATTCCCATTGAGCATGCTTGCGATATGGTCTGCGCTTGTACCACTTGTCATGTGCTGGTGAAGGAGGGCTTCAATAGTCTGAATGCTCCCGATGAAAACGAGGAGGATATGTTAGATCGTGCTTGGGGTCTTGGCCCACAGTCACGCCTATCTTGTCAGGCAATCATTGCGCAAGAGAATTTGGTGATTGAGATACCGAAGTACTCAATCAACCATGCCAAAGAGAACCATTAAAAATTACTGCGAAGAAGTTTGACGAATCATTCCTGCTGCAACGGTGTGGTTGCTGACTTCATCAATCAGAATAAATGCCCCGGTGGCCTGAGATTCATCAAATAAATCGGCTGCAATCGGCTTTTGCAGAATCAGGCTCACTCGACCAATCTCATTCGTATTAAGAGGGTGTGTCTCACTAGCATGAGATAGGGTTTGAACATCAAGCACCTCTTCAATGGCTTTAACCTTGGCTCCAACCGTATTGGTAGTGTGACGCAGGGCATATTTCCGATTCATGGAGAGTGGTTCGCTATCGAGCCAACATAGATCAGCAGAAATTGCTTTACTCAAACTGGGTGGCGTAATATCGTCAGCGCTAATAAATAAGCAGCCTCTGGAGATATCAAGATCCTCATTGAGGCGAATCGCGATCGCATCGCCTGTAGTCGCTGAATCCACCCCATTATTAGAGCCATCGCGAGTTGAGCCATTACCAAGATAGATTTCAGCAACGGTCGCTTCAGTATTGCCAGGTAATATTTTAATCTTCTGGCCCTTGCGAATGCTACCAGCCTCAACTTGACCAAGATAACCCCGAAAATCATCCGAGGCACTACCGTCTTGACGGGCTACATATTGCACCGGAAAGCGAAAGCCTGTTTTCTCTGACGCAGGGCTAGTATCCAAGCCTTCAAGCCAGGCGAGGAGGGTGGGACCTTTATACCAAGGGGTATTGGAGCTGGTATTCACAACATTAGCGCCCAGCAAAGCCGAGATCGGAATGAGGGTTGGCTGAGGTAGGCCAATCTTTTGGCACAGATCCTCAATCGCTTGTGTAATGGTATTGAAGACTTGCTCATCAAAATTAAACAAGTCCATTTTGTTGACTGCAAATACAACGTGACGCAAACCGAGCAAGTGAACAATAGCGGCATGACGTTTAGTTTGTGCCAATAAAGTTGCTGGAGATGTTTTGAGATCGACTCTACTGGCATCCACCAAAATAATCGCAACGTCGGATTGGGATGCACCTGTCACTAAGTTACGTGTGTATTGCTCGTGGCCGGGGGCATCTGCTACGATAAATTTGCGTTTTGGTGTTGAGAAGTAACGGTAAGCGACGTCGATCGTAATGCCTTGTTCACGTTCGGCTTCTAAGCCATCGGTCAGTAAGGCTAAATCAACGCCGGCATCGGATGAGGTGACACGGGCATGTTTGGTTTTAGAGAGGGACTCAAGTTGGTCTACCAAAATAGACTTGGTGTCATACAAGAGACGACCAATCAGGGTGCTCTTGCCGTCATCCACGCTACCGGCCGTAATAAAACGGACTACGTTTTGGTGTTCTGCAGCATGATTCGCTTGGGTCATTAGAAGTAACCTTCTTTCTTGCGGCGCTCCATGGAGGCCTCATTGGTTTGATCATCCATCCGAGTAGCACCACGTTCAGTGATTTCTGTTATTGCAGTCTCAGCAATGATGTCGAGTGGATTCGCGGCAGTGCTGAGTACGGGGCAGGTACAGCTAATGTCACCCACGGTACGGAAACGCACATCAAGAATCTCACTGACATCACCTGGTGCTTTGGGTGTGATATCCGTAACCGGAACCAGTAAGCTATTTTTTCTGACAACTTCGCGTTGATGGGTGTAGTAAATGCTGGGAAGGTCCAAATTTTCACGAGCGATATATTGCCAAATATCGAGCTCAGTCCAGTTGGAGATGGGGAAGACACGCATATTCTCGCCTTTAGCGATACGGGCGTTATACAGATTCCACAGCTCAGGACGTTGAGCTTTAGGATCCCATTGACCAAAATCATCACGGAAAGAGAAGATGCGCTCTTTGGCGCGGGCTTTTTCTTCATCACGACGTGCACCGCCCATCAATGCATCGAATTCAAATTCTGCAATGGTTTCAAGCAAGGTTACTGCTTGAGCCGCATTGCGGGAATCTGTTTCCTTGCGCAAACGTACCGTTCCTTTTTTTATAGAGTCTTCTACATGTCCAACAATGAGTTTGACACCAGTCTTTTTGACGACATCGTCGCGATACTGGATGACTTCAGGGTAATTGTGACCAGTATCGATATGCAGAATCGGGAAGGGTAACTTGACGGGACGATCGCCAAACTGAAACGCTTTGCGCGCTAGGTGAAACATCACAATTGAATCTTTTCCCCCAGAAAACAGCATGGCAGGATTGGCGCACTGCGCTACGACTTCGCGGATGATGTAAATCGATTCAGCTTCAAGCCAATCGAGATGGTCATCTAATAAGGTTTTTTCTTGCATTTAATCAGTCATCAATTATTGGTTAACGTGCAGGCCACACTCTTTGCTATCGCTTTGGAGCCACCACCAACGACCCGCACGAATATCCTCACCCTGTTTTACTTGGCGAGTACAAGGCTCGCACCCAATACTGGGATAGCCTTTAAGGTGCAGGGGATGGATCGGAACATTTTCCTGTTTGATGTAGGCCCAAATATCTGCTTCAGACCAATCAAAGAGCGGATTGAACTTTTCAATTCCTCTAGCATCGTCATGCTCCGCGAAATTTAATTCGGTACGCGTAGTGGATTGCTCTCTTCTTTGACCGGTTAACCATGCATCCGCACCAAGCAAGGCTGCATTCAGCGGTTTAATCTTGCGTGCTCCACAACAGGCTTTTTTAGCTGCTTCACCCTCGTAGAAACCATTGATTCCATATTGATCAATAAAGGCTTGTACATCGGATTCTTCCGGATACGATTTGGTGATTGCAATTTGATAGTGATCTTCAGTAGTCTTGACCATATCTACAGTTTCTTGATGCAAGCGACCTGTAGCAAGGGTGAAGAATTGGATTGGTAGCTTTGCTTGCACAATTGCATCGGTGATTACCATGTCTTCAGCGGCGAGACTGGTAGCAAAGCGCACATCATCGTAGGTCTTGCAAATAGAAACTAAGCGCTCGGTGAGCGCTTGGGTTTTTTCAGCTAATTGGGAGGGGCTTAGCTTGCTACGCGGAATAGTCCAAAATTGTGGGGCATTCATGAGAGCACCAATTTTAGACCAACCAAAAAGAGTGTTGCTGCTAGCGTATTGCGAGTGATTTTTTCAGACAGAATGCTCGATAATTTTGCTCCTAACCAAATCGCGGGAACTGAGCCAATTAAGAGGCCTGCTAATAGATCAAAGTGCACATTTCCGAGCCACCAGTGGCCAAGGCCTGCTAATGCGGTGAGCGGCACAGCATAGGCAGTATCGGTGCCTGCAACTTCAGCTGGCCGAAGGGTAGGGTAGAGCACCAAAATCAAAGTAGCGCCGATAGCGCCCGCGCCGATTGAGGAGATGGTCACCAAAACTCCAATCACTGCTCCGACCAATAGCGTAGCCGCTTTGAGAGGAGACCCGCTTGGTAAACGTTTGGGGTTAGCGTGAACCCATTTCATAATCTTCACTCTAAAAAGGAGTGAGCCTGCAGTTAATAAAACGGATACACCAATCGAAAGACTGATGAGGTGATTCCAATCTTTCGATACTGGCCCCACATACTTCAGCGCGATGATCGATAGTATTGCAGTTGTGAGGCTACCCAAACACAGCAGGCGAACAATATCCCACCGGACGTTACCGTGTAAGCGATGGGCTGCTGTACCAAAACCTTTGGTAATCGCAGCAAAAGCGAGATCGGTACCTACCGCTGTGGTTGGAGCGACACCAAAAATGATCGTTAGCAAAGGCGTCATGAGTGATCCGCCACCTACGCCGGTCATGCCGACTAACAGCCCAACCAGCGCGCCAGAAATAATGAAATGAGATGAATCGATGAAGAACTGGATCATGACTTTTTCTTTTATGTGTATCAGGCTTCTTCGAATTCCTGGAATTTGATTGTGTTCATCAAAAACAAAATACGACGCTGAATCGATTTGCGGTTTTCTACTTGTTCAAGCGGTAGTTGGTCATGCTCACGCAGCAGACTGGTGATGATGGGGTTGTATTGCTCCCGAACTGGTGACATTGCGATTCCTCTATTAATCAAGCGTAAGAGGCGACTGTAGCAATGACTCTATATATCCACAAGGAATATATAGCGATATCTATATTACATTCAGATATATAGATTATTTTTCGACGAAGGCGCGCTCAAAGACATAGTCCCCTAAATGACCTAGGCTTGGGGAGACTTTGAAGCCTCGACTATCGAGCATTTCACAGGTTTCTTTGAGCATCGATGGGCTGCCACAAATCATGGCGCGATCTACTGCAGGATCCAAAGGTGGTAAACCAATATCTTTGAAGAGTTGACCAGTTTCAATGGCCGTTGTGAGACGACCGGTGTGTTTGAAAGCCTCGCGCGTCACGGTTGGGTAGTAGATGAGTTTTCCACGAATCAGTTCACCCAAATATTCATCTTGCGTCAGTTCGTTCTTGATGTAATCACCATAAGCCAGTTCGCTGACTAGGCGCACACCATGAATCAAAACGACTTTCTCGAATTTGTCATAGGTTTCAGGATCACGGATGATGCTCATAAAGGGCGCCAAGCCAGTGCCAGTGCTAAATAAGTACAGATGTTTGCCAGGATTCAGGTCATCAATCACTAAAGTTCCAACCGACTTCTCGCTAACGAGAATGGGGTCTCCGACCTGAATTTTTTGTAGGCGGGAGGTGAGTGGGCCATCTTGAACCTTAATACTCAAGAACTCTAAATGCTCTTCGTAATTTGGACTTGCCACGCTATAGGCTCTGAGTAGCGGTTTCCCTTCGACCTCTAAACCAATCATGAGAAAGTGCCCGCTTCGAAAGCGCAAGCCCTTGTTACGGGTAGTCGTAAAGCTAAATAGGGTGTCATTCCAATGATGAACTGACAGAACGGTTTCAGTGTTGCAAGTAGCCATAAAGCGGTGAGATTTTCAGTAAAACCGCCATTATCCCATTCTTGGGCTTGTTCCGAGAGCGTCGGAGGCGATTAACTTTTTATATACCCTGAACTTTTAGTAATAAGGATTATTGCTCGATAGAGCCCAAGCTTCGCTATTATCTAAGCATGAACCGAACTTTTTACCTCCTCATGGGCTTTCTGAGTCTGGGTCTTGTGATGGTTGCGCTCATCCTCCAGCAATTTGGTTACCAGGGTGTCGCATTCTTGCCATGCCCTTTATGCATCATGCAAAGAGTGGGCTATTTGGGAGTGAGTTTTGCTTGTTTTATCGCAATGGCATTCCAGCCCAGCAGAAAAGCTTTCCATGTGTTGGCGACGCTATTTGCAGTTTTTGGCTTGGTAGTTGCTGGACGCCATATCTGGGTCTTGTTTCATCCCGATACTTCCTGCGGTATTGACCCCCTCGAAACTTGGATCAATCAGTTTGAGCTGGTTCGCTCCTTGCCATGGCTATTTAAAGCGGATGGCCTTTGCTCCGCTCAACTACCAACTATTCTCGGTTTGCAAGTACCTGAATGGTCCTTTGTTTGGTTTACGATTATCTTGATCGTACTAGTACAAAGACTTTTTAAAAAGCACTAATTACTCTTCTTCGCGACGTAAGTGCGGGAACAGAATCACATCCCGAATATTGGGTGCGTCAGTTAAGAGCATTACCAAACGATCGATACCGATACCGCAACCACCAGTAGGGGGCATGCCGTATTCTAGGGCACGAATAAAGTCATGGTCGAAGTACATTGCCTCTTCATCACCAGCTTCTTTTTGCTCTACCTGTTTACGGAAGCGATTCGCTTGATCTTCTGCGTCATTCAGCTCTGAGAAGCCATTAGCAATCTCACGACCCGTGATGAATAATTCAAAACGTTCGGTAACGCCTGGACGAGTATCAGACTCACGCGCAAGGGGACTTACTTCAATTGGATAATCAATGATGTAAGTTGGTTCCCAGAGATGCTCTTCAGCAACCAATTCAAACAAGGCTAATTGAAGAGCGCCGATACCTGCATTCTTCAGAGTGGGAGAGTCAGGATTCTCGCCACCTTTCTTCAACTCAGAACGAATAAAGTCTGCATCCTCGAGTTGCGCAGCTTGATATTGTTTATTGGATTGAGGGCCATATTTCAGAATCGCCTCTGTAATCGTTAAGCGCTGGAAAGGTTTGCTTAAATCCAGCTCGCGACCTTGGTGAGTTAAGACTGCAGTGCCTTGAGCATCGATTGCTGCAGCACGAATCAGTCCTTCGGTAAAGTCCATCAGCCAGCGATAGTCAGTATAGGCCGCATAAAACTCCATCATTGTGAACTCAGGGTTATGGCGGGGGCTCACACCTTCATTACGGAAGTTGCGATTGATTTCAAAGACGCGTTCAAATCCACCCACAATTAAACGCTTGAGATACAGCTCAGGGGCGATACGCAAATACATTTGCATATCTAAAGCATTGTGGTGGGTGATGAAGGGCTTTGCTGTTGCACCACCAGGAATCGGATGGAGCATGGGTGTCTCTACTTCCATGAAGTCAGCATCAAGCATGTGACGACGTAAGGAAGCAATGGCGTTACTTCTTGCCTTGAACGTATTACGACTTTCAGGGTTGACGATCAGGTCAACGTAGCGCTGACGGTATTTAGTCTCTAAATCAGATAGCCCATGGAATTTATCTGGCAGAGGACGTAATGATTTGCTGAGCAAACGCAGGTTGCTACTCTCAACCGAGAGCTCGCCCTTATTGGTCTTAAAGAGATGGCCCTCAGCAGCAATAAAGTCACCCATATCCCAATGCTTAAAAGCAGCATGCGTATCAGCCCCGCTGATTTCATCGCTGATATAGAACTGAATTTGCCCACTTCGGTCTTGAATAGTGGCAAAGCTAGCTTTACCCATCACACGCTTTAGGACCATGCGACCGGCAACCTTGACATGAACTTTTTTGGCAGCCAATTCTTCTTTAGTCAGGCTATCGTAGTGCGCGTGTAAATCCGCTGATAAATGCGTTGGCACAAAATCATTGGGAAAGGGAACGCCAGCTTCCCGAAGTTTGGTTAATTTTTCACGACGCTCTGAAATGATGTGATTTTCATCAAGGGGTTCTGCGTTAGCTGGTGGGTTGGCTTTATCGTTCATATCAAAATGGGTTGCGGTTAATGGAATTAAACGCCTTGTTTCAGGCTAGCTTCAATAAAAGCATCAAGATCACCATCAAGCACCTTCTGGGTATTGGAAATCTCAACGTTGGTACGTAAGTCTTTAATGCGGCTCTGGTCTAGAACATAAGAGCGGATTTGATGGCCCCAGCCTACATCGGTTTTACTAGCCTCTAACTTATCTTGCTCAGCACGACGCTTTTGCATCTCATGCTCATACAGACGTGACTTGAGCATACTCATTGCTTCAGCACGGTTGCGGTGTTGGCTGCGGTCATTCTGACACTGAACCACGATGCCAGTTGGAATATGCGTGAGACGCACTGCAGAGTCTGTTTTATTAATATGTTGACCGCCAGCACCTGAAGCGCGGTAGGTATCCGTCCGAATATCCGCTGGATTGACTTCAATTTCAATAGAGTCATCAATCTCAGGGTAGACATAAATACTGGCAAATGAGGTGTGTCGACCATTGGAGGAGTCGAAGGGCGACTTTCGTACTAAGCGATGCACTCCAGTCTCAGAACGCAGATGACCGTAGGCGTATTCACCATCGACTTTGATGGTCGCGCTCTTAATGCCTGCTACATCGCCATCAGACTCTTCAAGAATCTCGGTTTTGTAGCCTTTGCGCTCACAATATTTTAGATATTGACGATAGAGCATACTTGCCCAATCGCAGGCCTCAGTGCCACCTGCACCAGCTTGAATATCTATGAAGCAGTTACAAGAATCCATCTCATTGTGGAACATCCTGCGGAACTCCAGATCGCTAATCAGCTGACTATAGCTCTCTGTATCTTTTTCAATTGCGGAGATCGTCTCAAAATCATTTTCCTCTTTAGCCATCTCAAACAACTCGAGTGCACCCGTAATATTGCTATTGAGATTGGTGAGAGTGGCAACAACACCGTCAAGCAATTTCTTTTCTTTACCGAGGGCTTGGGCTTTTTTTTGATCATCCCAAATTTTGGGATCTTCGAGGATGGAGTTAACTTCAGTGAGGCGGCGTGACTTTACATCAAAGTCAAAGATACCCCCGAAGGGCTTGCTCGCGCTCGAGCAGATCAGAGAGGGTATTGGAGATGGTATTGAGTTGTTCGGCTTCCATCCCCTCATTATAAGGGGGTTATAGCCGGACCTTGACGAAGCCTAATTGGCGGGATTGTCGTCGTGGGCCTCAATCATCAGCTGAATACGAGCCTGCCCTTGATAGCGGTCGGTGACTAGGCGATAGGCCAGCTTGGCGCGTTGGGGCAGGGTTTGGGTTCGATTGAACCAAACCCCAGTGATGGCTTTACTAGTGGCGCTCTCAATCGGACGCAACTGCAAACGCAAGTGTTTCTCTTTCATGAGACTTTGTTCTGAGACCTCGAATTCTCCATAGAAAACCGGCTGCGGAAATCCTTGCCCCCAGATTTCTTCAGCGAGAAGATCGCCAAGCTCAGGAGTAAATTCATGAGGAGCTAAGCTGCCATCATGGCTATGGCTGCGTTCTAATAAATCATCGGTGAGTAGTTCATCAGCAACTTTTTGGAAAGCAGCATTAAACTTTGCAAAGTCTGCTTTATGAATGGTCAGCCCAGCTGCCATGGCATGACCACCAAACTTCAGAATCAAACCAGGCTCTCGTTTAGAAACTAGATCTAAGGCATCCCGCAGATGAAAGCCAGTAATCGATCTACCAGAACCACGCAATTCATTGCTGTCAGCACCGTCTGCTGGTGCGAACACTAGTGAAGGTCGGTTGAAGCGTTCCTTTAGGCGAGAGGCCACAATACCAATCACCCCTTGATGCCAAGCCTCGTTCCATAGGCAGATACTAGATTTCTCACCCATCGTATTGGCAAGTTGATCATCGGCCAGTAATGCGAGAGCTTCCTCTTGCATACCCGTTTCAATCACGCGACGCTCTCGATTGATGCGATCAAGTTCCTGAGCAATCGACAAAGCCTCACCCTGATCATCAGTTAAGAGCAGGCGAATACCCAAACTCATATCAGCAAGTCTGCCGGCAGCATTGAGTCTGGGGCCAATAGCAAAACCCAAGTCAAAAGCGTTTGCTTTACGAATATCTCTCACTGCGACCTGGAAGAGGGCTTGAATACCTGCTTGGCAAAGACCATTTCGAATGCGTTTTAATCCATTCGATACCAAGATGCGATTATTGCGATCGAGCTGAGCAACGTCTGCTACTGTGCCCAGCGCTACTAGGTCAAGAAGATTTTCAATCTTGGGTTGAGTTTCAGTAGTAAATTTTCCCCGCTGACGTAGCTCTGCACGTAATGCAACTAAGAGATAAAACATCACACCAACGCCTGCAAGTGCTTTGCTCGGAAATGGACAGCCTACTTGGTTTGGATTCACAATTGCCGCCGCATTGGGAATGATGTCTGCTGGCAGGTGGTGATCGGTCACGATGACATCGATGCCCAATTCATGGGCACGCTCAACCCCTGGGGCACTTGCGATACCGTTATCAACGGTAATGAGATAGCGTGGCTTGGGTTTAAGCTCTGCCGCGAGCTCCACTACCTCTGGGGTCAGGCCATAACCCATCGTGAAGCGATTGGGAACCAGAAACTGTAATGAGGCGCTTTCTGCGCCGAGTAACTTAAGGCCGCGCATAGCTACCGCACATGCCGTTGCGCCGTCGCAGTCATAGTCAGCAACAATAACGATCGATTCTTTCTTTTCTAGAATGTCTGCCAACAAGCTGGCCGTACTTAAACAGTTCTTGAGTTCAGTCGGAGATAGTAAGTTCTTGAGTTCGAGAGATAAGTCATCTGGCTTCTCAACACCTCGTGCTGCAAATAATCTGGCGAGTAATGGATTTAAACCACTTTGCTCGAGCCACTTTGCAGCCCTCTCAGAGTAAGGGCGATGCTGAAAGCGACTCATGCACCTGTTCCAATCAGGTCTTGCCAGGATATTTTTTTAGCTTTTCGCCAGAACATCCAGGACTGCTGATGCAATGATTTGCGAGTAAATGTGCGTTCACGAAAATGGCCCTGGGGGAAGTCAACCAGGATTACTTCATCGAGTTGTTTATTTTCTAGAGCAGTCGATAGCATTTCCCAAATCGGTTCTGGATCATCTGTATCGGCAAATCCCGCTTCCAGTTGGTCTGGATTAACATCAGCCGACTGAGGAGTATTCAGAAACTTCGCGAGCCCCTTGAGAAGCGGTTTGTTGCTGTAAATGGTTTTGATTTCTTTGAAGAAGTTAGGGACCTCAACATCGGCTAATTTTCCAATTCCACTAATCCAAATGGAGTTGATACTGGATTTGCCAGATTGTTCACGAACCTGATTGATAGCATCGATATGCCAAAGCATCTGGATTTCATTTTGGAGCTTGCGCCATCTTTTGGATATACCTTCTTCATGGCTGTCACGCGGCATCCACCAGTCAATATTGCGCCCGTGGGATTGTTCTAGACTGTGCGTTGCGAGACTGGCGAACGGTCCGGCAGGTATGAAATAAAAAGAGGCGTTATGAAAAAGCAGGGGGCTTTGAAAATCTTCCTCTAGTAATGGCAGGATCGGCTTTAGTAGTGCGTTAGATTCTTCTTGCGTCAGTCCAAGCTGAGTTTGGTTTAGGAGCACTAGGTGATCTCGTGTCGCATGAAGATGAACTGGCTGTAGGCAAGCAATCGACAGCTGGGGATCTATGACAAGATCAGACTGTCCCAATAAGAGAATCGGGGCAATCGGCACCCGCTTACCCAGTAGAAAACGCTCCTGCGGCAGTCCACAGGGCGGCTGTTCAGCCTGAGGGTCGAGGGCATCCTCCCCACCGATCATCAGGGTAAACCGGCGGGCGGGTTTGGAATTGGGATTGGGTTCGATAGCCATTTCCTTGATTTTAGGTGGCATTTGATTATTCCATCGGTTTGGCTTGGTAATTCACTAAACTGTTGGGATGTTGAAATTTCCCCTTGAGCTCGAAATTGGCTTGCGCTACACCCGCTCTAAGCGCCGCAAGGCGATTGGTAAGCGCGACGGCTTCCTTTCCTTTATCTCGGGAATCTCCACGATTGGGATCGCCTTGGGAGTAGCATCCCTGATTGTGGTGCTCTCGGTCATGAATGGCTTCCAAAAAGAGGTGCGGGATCGGATGCTATCCGTTCTTTCCCATATTGAAATTAGTGCGCCTGATGGCCTGGTGAACTGGCAGCCCTTAGCACTGACTGTTGCCGCTCAGCCTCATGTTCTTGGGGTTGCTCCGATGGTGGGCTCTCAGGGTTTGTTAAGTCGCGGTGGGGCAATGCGTGGCGTATCGATACGGGGTGTCTCACCCAGCGAAGAGATCAAGGTATCGGATTTACCGAAGCAATTTATTTCTGGAAGTGTTGATGATCTCAAGCCGGGGAGTTTTGGAGTTGCCTTAGGCTCACAACTGGCAGCCATTATTGGTGCCAATGTGGGCGATCGAGTGAACTTGATTGTTCCAGAGGCTGATCTCACACCAGCAGGCGCCTTACCGAGAATGCGCACCTTGCAAGTCGTGGGTATTGTGGATAGTGGCCATTACGAATTCGATAGCTCATTAGTCATTCTGCATTGGCAAGATGCTGCGGCTTTGCTGAGGATGCGCGATCCCACGGGTTTACGGGTCAAGGTTGACAATATGCAGCGAGCACCCGAGATTGCCAATCAAATAGCTGCAGTATTGCCTGATTCGGTTTGGATTTCTGACTGGTCCCGCACCAATCGTAATTGGTTTGCAGCAGTTCAAACCGAGAAAAAAATGATGTTCATCATTTTGACTTTGATCATTGCAGTGGCTGCATTCAACTTAGTCTCCACCTTAGTCATGACTGTGAATGAAAAGCAAGCAGACATTGCCATTTTGCGAACCATGGGCGCCAGTCCTGGAATGATTCAGCGCATCTTTTTAGTTCAAGGTCTGGCCATTGGCTTATTGGGTTCTTTGGCTGGGGTTGCCTTTGGATTATTAATTGCGCTCAACATTGATGTCATCGTTCCAGCAATTGAGGCGATCTTTAGGGTGCGCTTCTTACCCCGCGATGTGTATTTCATTAGTGAGCTGCCATCGGATGTTCATCTTGCAGATGTTCTGACGGTGGGATTGATGGCTTTTGGTTTATCAGTATTAGCTACCTTATATCCAAGCCGTCGAGCCTCGAAGGTCCAGCCTGCGGAGGCGCTGCGTTATGAGTAATACGAACTCTGTAGTTCTTAGTGCTAACGGCTTAGCCAAAACCTACGGTCAAGGCGATTCTGCGGTTGAGGTGCTCAAGGCAATCGATTTACAAGTTTCTCCCTCAGAGAAGCTAGCCATTGTGGGATCTTCTGGGTCTGGAAAAAGTACACTCTTACATCTATTGGGTGGTTTGGATAAGCCAACTAGTGGCACAGTCACTTTGGCTGGAGAAAACCTCAATCAACTGTCGACCAAAAAACTCGATCAGCTCCGCAATCGCAGTCTAGGCTTTGTATATCAGTTTCATCATCTCTTGGATGAATTTACTGCTCTAGAGAATGTAGCTCTGCCGCTCCGCATCAGAGGCCTAGGTGGCGATGAGTCTTTAGCTCGTGCGAGCACCATTCTGAAGCAGGTAGGTTTATCGGCTCGAGAAAAGCATACCCCTGGCGAATTATCTGGGGGAGAGCGCCAACGGGTTGCGGTTGCGAGAGCCTTAGTTGGTAACCCCGCCTGCGTATTGGCTGATGAGCCGACAGGCAATCTCGATACTGAAACCGCTGATAGTGTTTTTGACTTGATGTTAAGTATTGCTCGCGAGCAAGGAACCGCATTTGTGATTGTGACGCATGATCCTATTCGTGCCCAACGTTGTGATCGCATTATGCAACTGGAGCGCGGAGTGTTAAGGACCTTTGCTGGATGAGCGTAAGCCCTTCATGGGTTGATACCCACTGCCATCTAGACGCCCCTGAATTTCTTCCCAATCTTCCAACGATCCTGGAGGAGGCTGCTCAAAAAGGCGTCAAGGCGATTTTGATTCCCGCAGTTCAGTCAAGTGACTTTGATCACGTTAAAGCCTTAGCCCATGACTATGCCAAACAGATTCCGGGTTTGGTCTACACCCTAGGTATTCATCCTTTATATATTCAGAAGGCAAAGGAGAGCGATCTTCTCGTGCTGAAAGACAAAATTGAGACTAATCTTAAGGATCCCCGCTTTGTTGGGATTGGTGAAATTGGCCTGGATTATTTTGTAGAAGGCTTAGACCCAGATAGGCAAGATTTTTTCTTTCAAGGACAGTTGGATTTAGCGCAGCAGTTTCAATTGCCCGTTGTTCTTCATGTCCGACGTTCTCAAGATGCAATACTCAAAGCGTTGCGCCAAAGAACTCTGTCAGGAGGAGTTGCGCATGCCTTCAATGGTAGTTTTCAGCAAGCTGAACAATTTATTGGAATGAACTTTAAGCTTGGATTCGGTGGCGCCGCTACTTACACGCGAGCACTACAAATCCGTCGCTTATTAAAGGAGTTACCACTCAATAGCATCGTCACTGAAACTGACGCTCCTGATATTCCTCCAGCATGGCTAAGAGATGTGGGTGCAGAATGTAATTCACCAAGCTATTTGCCCAGAATTGCGTCAGAGTTAGCAGATATTAGAGGCATTAGCCACGATCAGTTTGCACTGGCTATGAGGCAAAATGCATCACAAGCTTTGCCACGCTGGTCCTCATTCCTTTCCTTCTAAAGATCCTTGCGTTTAGCTATTTCGGCGTTTATCGCCGGGGGATCTCTCCTTCTATTTTTGCCTGCAGTGCCGGCAAACTATTTCGCGGTCACATTGGTCCTGATAACCCTATTGTTGCCAGCAATCTTTTATATCGGCCATCCTCAAATCAAAAGTGTATTAGTCATGATTATGACTTTCACGGTTGGGTTCTGTTGGAATGCCCACTATGCTGATCAACGGTTGGACCATGTTTTGCCTAACTCATTGGATGGTGCAGAGTTCGAGCTGATCGGCCGGGTAGATGCCTTGCCCCAAGGGAATTCGCAGGGAAGCAGATTTGCGTTTGAAGTAGAGAAAAGTACTTCGCGAGAAAACACAGAAGTATTTACTCCGCGGATTTATCTTAGCTGGAATCCTACTTGGAAAAATACGAATACCATTCCTGAAATCATTCCGGGGCAGCGTTGGAACTTCAAGGTGAAGTTAAAGCAGCCCTATGGTTTGCTCAATCCCCATACATTTGACTTTGAACGTTGGGCATTTCAACAGGATTACGGTGCTACTGGATCGGTTCGGTCAGGTGAGTTGCTGGAGACTAATGCGATTGGCTGGTTCGATTTTCGTTTGGGTATGGAGCGAAAGCGGTGGCAGTTGCGTGAGAAAATTCAGCGTTTACTCCCCAAGGACGCCCGCTACCAAGGAGTGCTAGTGGCTCTGGTGCTAGGTGATCAGAATGCGATCGAACAAGATGATTGGCGGATCTTCAATGCAACCGGGATTGGACATTTAATTTCAATCTCGGGCTTGCATGTCACTATGTTAGCTGGGGTGGGGGCAGTGATCGCAGCTAAGGTATGGCGCAGGAGATCATTACCGCTTTATATCCCAGTTGCTAAAGTCGCAGCAATCATCGGCTTTCTCACTGCTTTTATCTATACCTGGTTGGCGGGCTTCCAGATACCAGCACAAAGAACGATGTATATGGTTGGGGTAGTAGCCTTTGCTTTATGGAATGGCCGCAATCCACGATCGTTTGATATTTGGTGGTGGGCCCTCTTTTTTGCCTTGCTGATTGATCCAATGGCACCCTATACACCTGGCTTTTGGCTCTCCTTCGGTGCTGTAGCTGCCATTCTCTATTCCATGAAAGACTCAAAGGGCTTATTGGGTATTCCCACTGGAAAAGAACTTGAGACTATCTGGCAAGATCGAATCAGGATGGCCTTATCAGAAGCCTCTCGAGTGCAAGCAGTGGTAACCATTGCCTTACTTCCGCTTACCTATTATTGGTTCTATCAAACCTCGATTGTGTCCCCTATCGCAAATACCTTGGCAATTCCGGTAGTGAGTTATGTTGTCACTCCTTTGGCTATCGCTGGCGCTCTATTGCCTGAGTGGCTGGGGGAATGGTTTTTAAAACTAGCGCACTTATCAATGGAGTATTTAGGTATCGCCTTAACGGAATTTGCTGGTTGGCCGTGGGCAGTGCACCACTCTCACGAGCCCGCTATCTGGGCTTTAAGTATTGCCGGCCTAGGCGTGATTATGGCGATTCGACCTGGATATTTACTGGATAGCTGGAAGTCACGAGTATGCGGAGTTTGTCTATCAAGTGTTTTATTTATCCCACCATTACCCCATCTCAAGCTCGGGGAGTTTAAGGCAACCGTCTTAGACATTGGGCAAGGCACAGCAGTTGTGGTTCAGACAGCGACAAAGACTCTGCTCTATGACACCGGCCCAACTCACGGAGCGAAGGATGATGCAGGTAGGCGGGTCATTATTCCTTTTTTGCTAGGAAGTGGCATTCATGAGATTGATCGCTTGGTAATTAGTCATAGCGATAGTGATCATATTGGCGGAGCTGCATCCTTATTGAAGGAGATACGGTTTCGTTCGATGATGGGATCATTGCCGGAAAACAATCCCTTATTAAGCAATCTAAATAGAAGATCTATTCCAGCCTTGCCATGTCGTTATGGTCAGCAATGGGAGTGGGATATAGTGACATTTAAGGTATGGCATCCAGATGAGTACACCAACTTTGATCTTGAGTATCCGATGAAACCCAATGAGATGAGTTGTGTTTTGGAGATCAGCAATGATCGCTATTCTTTTTGGATGACTGGGGATGTTGAGAAATATGGCGAGGCGGAAATTGTCAGCAGACTAGTCAATGAGGAATACTCGAAAAATAATTATAAGGAGGTGATTTTCATGGCGCCTCACCATGGGAGCAAAACATCCTCTTCAGTTGGTTTGCTTGAGGCGCTCAATCCAAGTCAAGCGTTTGCTCAAAATGGACATCTAAACCGCTATGGGCATCCACATCCAGCAGTTACCCAGCGCTATCAGGACTTGAATGTTCCGTTTTATCAAACGCCAAAGACGGGCGCTCAGATTTGGGACTTCAAATCCCATGGTTTTTCAAAGATTGATTGGCGTCACAGAGAGAAAAGAATTTGGCACAGAAAATAAACTGACAATCAAAAAATTAAGACGCATTCTGAGATCTTTTCACTGTCATTGGGCAGGTCGTTCTGAACAATTCTGTCTTAATGAAAATGGGTTTTCCAGTTACGGCATCAACTCCAATTCGGGTAACCCCATCGCTTAAAGAATAATCGCTTGTGTTGTAGAGAAATTGCTCTTTCGTTCTTTGCAAATTGGGGTGCTCAATTTCTCTATAGCAATTGAGCACCAAACCATCCTTGATACAACTCCTCTCAGACATTTGATTGGCATCAATCTCGAAGTGTCGTTTCTGTTTAGTTGTGTGGATGACAGATCCAGAGTCCGATATTTCCGTATAGGTGCCTTCGCAGTTAAGCGAAAAGGTGGTTTGCGAGCTCTTTGAGCAGGCAAGCAGGTAAAAGACGGATAACAGTAAATATTTTTTCATTTCAGCCCCAACCTGATTGAGTAAAGCGGATATTGATTATCTTTTTTATAATAATATCTTAGATGATACCGAGTTAGAGATCGAGGCCAGAAGGCTCTGTGCGTGTAAATAGAAAAGGGATACTTTCGTATCCCTCTGTTCTATATAGCTTATTTGGTTGCGGGGGCAGGATTTGAACCTACGACCTTCGGGTTATGAGCCCGACGAGCTGCCAGACTGCTCCACCCCGCGTCTGAGCCTTAGATTCTACCATTTTTCCCCACACTCTGTCCAGCACTCCCGCTTTACTTAGTCTAGAGCTAACCCAAAAGATTGCGTTTTTGACTAGCTAAAACGCCTTATTTCGGGAGTAATATATCGCCACGCAGCATGATGATCATCAACTCCTTTGGAAAGACCTATGTCAGTTAGTAAACCTGAATTTTCAGAATCTGATCTACTTAATCCAGTAGCGATTGAATATGCCGAAGTAAATAAAAAGAGTGGACTGGCTACCTTAGCCCTGGGTGCAATAGGAGTTGTTTTCGGAGATATTGGCACCAGCCCTCTTTATGCCCTAAAAGCCTGTTTTGACCCCACAACTGGGATTCCAATGACCCAAGAATCTATCTTCGGTGTTATCTCGATGGTCTTTTGGGCCTTCATCGTTGTGGTCTCTTTAAAGTACGTGTGGTTTGTGATGCGCGCTAATAACCATGGAGAGGGCGGCATTCTGTCATTGATGGCTCTATCGCTTCGAACCGCTAGAACGGATACCAAGAAAGGCTTTCTTTTAATTCTGATTGGGGTGCTAGGGGCCTGTCTTTTTTATGGTGATGCTGTCATTACACCTGCAATTTCTGTTCTTTCGGCAATTGAGGGTACTGTGGTCGTATCTAGCGACTTTACCCCTTATGTGATTCCAATCACGATTGCTATTTTGTTTTGCTTATTCATGATTGAAAAGAAGGGCACATCTGTAGTTGGCGCCTTATTTGGACCAATCATGTTGGTTTGGTTTTCGATCATTGCTCTAATGGGGCTTTATCAAATTCAAGATGCCCCACAAATTCTGGAGGCATTAAACCCCATATACGCCATTACCTTCATGTCCAAAGATGCCACGATTGCATTTGCCGTTACTGGCTCCATCTTTTTGGTGTTGACTGGAGCAGAGGCGCTCTATGCGGATATGGGTCACTTTGGCATTCGCCCCATTAAGCTGGCTTGGTTTTTGTTGGTGATGCCATGTTTATTGTTGAACTACCTGGGACAGGGCGCCATGCTATTGACCCATCCTGAGACAATTTCAAACCCTTTCTTCTTGATGGTGCCTGAAGCCTATACCTTTGCATTGGTGATATTAGCCACCATTGCTACGGTAATCGCATCTCAAGCCTGTATTTCCGGAGCTTACTCAATGACGAGTGAGGCAATTCTGTTGGGCTTTTTGCCCAGAATGAAGATTTTATTTACTTCTGCCAAAGAAAAAGGCCAGATTTATGTCCCATTCATTAACTGGATGCTTTGCTTTGTAGTGATCGCCATTGTGTTGGCATTCAAAAAATCCGACAATCTTGCCGCTGCTTACGGAATTGCTGTTTCCACTACTATGTTGATGACGACTGTTTTGGTGGCAGTCGTGATGAAGTCAGTTTGGAAATGGAATCCTATTTTCATTGCGCTGGTCATCGGTATATTTCTGATTGTCGATTTCGGCTTCTTCGCAGCCAATCTAGGTAAGGTGCTTGAGGGTGGTTGGTTCCCCTTGGTGATTGGTTCAATCTGCTTTTTACTGATGATGACTTGGTATCAAGGTCGTCAAATTGTTCGTAAACGTCTCTTGGATGACGGTATTCGTCTTGATACCTTTATTACTAGCCTGCTAAAAAATCCTCCTCATCGTGTTGAAGGTACCGCAGTATTCTTAACTGCCCACGTTGATTACTTGCCGGTTTCCTTTTTACATAATCTCAAACATAACCATGTGCTTCATGATCGGGTGTTTTTCCTCAAGATCAGCATTTGGGATGTGCCCTATGTTGCTGATGAAAAGAGACTCACTGTAAAAGAGCTTGGCCCTAATATTTATTTGGTACGAGCTATTTACGGATTTAAGGAGACGCCTGACGCAAATCAAATTCTCGACTTGCTTGAAAGTCATTTCGGCATGAAGATTGATAAGATGAATACCTCTTATTTCTTATCGAGAGATACGATTGTTCCAACCGAGCTACCAGGTATGGCAATTTGGCGCGAAATACTCTTTGCCTGGATGTACCAGAATGCTGGCAGACAATCAGACTTCTTCAGAATTCCAGCAAACCGTTTGGTTGAGTTGGGTTCAAAGGTTGAGATTTGACGAAACTGACTGGCCTGCGCTTAAGGGTATTTCTACTCTTTGCTTCTTGCTGCCTTAGTACTCTGGCATTCGCAACGCCCGAGGAGGAGGCTCAGCTCGACTCTCTCGATAAAATCGATCAGCAGCTTGAGCTGCAGCGTGATTGGGCCAAGTATCGCTGGGAAAAAGCGCAAAACGAATGCTATAAGCATTACTGGGTTAGCTACTGTCTCAGTAGTGCCCGCTCTGATTATCGTAAGGCAATTGATCCTATCGGCACTCAACAAGTTGCCCTACATGCTGAGCAAAGAAAGATCCGCGAGAGCGTAAAGGATCAACGAGATGCTCAAAAAATCGCTGATAGAGCTTCCCCAGAAAAAGCTGCTGAACGAGCTGAAAACAAGCAGAAGTATGAGCAAAAGCAAAAAGACGCTGCAACGAGGGCGGCAGATTTAGAGCAGCGTCGTAAAGATGCCCCTAAACGTTCTCAAGAAAACAAAGCCGGTACTCAGCTCGATTAAGCTGTAAGTCTTATCACCCTTTTTATTAGGTTATTCCTTGGCTAAAGCTAAAACGATATATATCTGTCAGTCTTGTGGTGGCACTTCTGCCAAGTGGCAAGGGCAGTGCCCTGCTTGTCAGGCTTGGAACACGATGGAGGAGGGTTTCCCTGAGTCCAGTACGCCATCCCGTTTTCAGGGCTTAGCCCAATCTTTACCCAGACAAAAATTGGCGGCGATTACTGCGGAAGATTTGCCTCGCTTTAGCACGGGGGTTGAGGAGTTTGATCGAGTTCTGGGCGGCGGCTTAGTTCCAGGTGGTGTTGTTTTGTTGGGTGGTGACCCTGGTATTGGTAAGTCAACTCTGTTACTCCAAGCTTTGGCCGAGATGAGTTCGGCCGGCATGCATGTGCTGTATAGCAGTGGAGAAGAGTCTGCTGCGCAAATTGCATTGCGGGCTAAACGGATTGCTTTAGATGCTCCTGCACTGGAAGTGCTGGCTGAGATTCAGTTGGAGAAACTGTTATCGATTATGGAAACAGTAAAGCCTCAAGTGCTGGTAGTAGATTCCATTCAAACCCTGTATTCAGAGGCCTTTAGTTCTGCGCCAGGTTCGGTTGCTCAGGTTCGTGAGTGTGCTGCGCAACTCACTCGAGCTGCTAAGTCTAGTGGAATCTGTGTTTTGATGGTGGGGCACGTTACGAAAGATGGACATCTTGCTGGACCTCGCGTCTTGGAGCACATTGTCGACACAGTTCTATATTTCGAGGGTGATACGCATTCTTCATTTAGATTAGTGCGCTCCATTAAGAATCGCTTTGGCGCTGTTAATGAGCTCGGGGTTTTTGCGATGACTGAAAAAGGCTTGCGTGGTGTATCTAATCCGTCGGCAATTTTCTTGTCACAGCACGAGCAGATGGTGCCCGGCGCCTGTGTCTTAGTGACTCAAGAAGGCACAAGACCGCTCTTGGTGGAGATTCAGGCGCTCGTCGATACTGCTCATATTCCCAATCCGCGAAGATTGGCGGTGGGTCTAGAGCAGCATCGTTTGGCAATGTTGCTGGCAGTTTTACATCGCCATGCTGGGGTTGCTTGTTTTGATCAAGATGTATTTCTAAATGCAGTAGGGGGAGTTAAAATTACTGAGCCTGCCGCTGACTTGGCAGTGTTACTGGCAATTCAATCATCCATTCGTAATCGCGCACTGCCAAAAGAGTTGATTGTCTTTGGAGAAGTAGGCTTAGCAGGAGAGATTCGCCCATGCCCACGAGGTCAGGAGCGACTCAAGGAAGCTGCTAAATTGGGCTTCAAGTTGGCGATCATTCCGAAAGCCAATATGCCAAAGAATAAAATTGCTGGACTGAAAGTGATTCCCGTCGAGAGAATCGATCAGGCAATTGCTGCGGCGAATGAGCTTAGTTAAGCTAGTAGATCTTCTGCCTGAATGAGTAAGACCTGCTGATCGCCTGCTGAAACCTCCATCCAAATTACTGGGATTTGCGGAAAGGCATTCTTAAAGTTTTCATATTCATTGCCAATTTCAAGTAGAAGTGCGCCACGATCACTCAGATAATCTGGAGCGCCCGCAATAATCTTTCTAATTAAATCCATACCGTCTTCACCACCCGCTAGCGCAAGAGCAGGTTCGGCTAAGTATTCTGCTGGGAGCTTACTCATTGACTCCGCATTGACATAGGGTGGGTTGCAAATGATGAGATCAAAACGATCCTCTTCATTTGGCTCGGGTAAAGCTTCCCACAGGTCGCCATTCAGCAAATCAATCTGCTCGCTTAGACCATGACGATCCAAGTTGCGTGAAGCCAAAGCCAATGCTGGAAGACTGATATCGCAAGCGCTTACCTGAATGTCGGGGCATGCCAAGGCCAGTAAAATCGCCAGTGAGCCGTTGCCAGTACAAAGATCAAGAGCGCGGCCATCGGCGGGTAACCAGGGCTCTAGATCTCCACTGACTATTAATTCGGCAATCCAAGAGCGCGGCACAATGCTCTGTTCATTACTATAAAAAGGAATACCCATTAACCAAGCTTCCCCCAAGAGATAGGCGAGTGGTTTTTGTGAATCAATTCGGAGTTGTGCGAGCTCAAGTGCTTTTGAATGGCTCTCTGGGGTAATCACTTGCGCTAGTTGATCTAGAGCGTCGGTGGGGCTGAGGTCTAGTTGCTTGCTAACAATCCAAAGCGCCTCGCTTTGAGCATCGCTTGCCCCATGTCCGTAATGGAGCTTTGCTTTTTCTAGTAACTGAGCGACTTGCTCAATACTTTGATCTACTGTCAGTTGGGGTTGAGGCTCAGGGTCCATGATCGGGCGTTTATTGAAGAAGGAATGGCTTAAGCAACTAATTGCTCAAGCGTGAGGCGGTAAATATTTTTGAGCGGCTCAACATCATCCACATTGACGCACTCATCGATCTTATGGCTCGTGGCATTGATAGGGCCGAATTCAACTACTTCTTTACAGATTTTCGAGATGAAGCGAGCATCGCTGGTGCCGCCGGTAGTCGACAGTTCTGTTTCTAAGTGCACTTCTTTTTGAATGGACGAACGCAAGGCATTGGCTAAAGCACCATCGCCAGTCAGAAATGGGCTTGCACCGAGGTGCCAGTCAAGCTCATAGTCCAGATTCTCCGATTGAAGAATCTGCTCTACTTTTGTCTGCAATTGTTCAGGAGTGCTTTCAGTAGAGAAGCGGAAATTGAAATCAATTTTCAACTCGCCTGGAATGACGTTATTTGCGCCAGTTCCAGCATGAATATTGGAGATCTGAAAACTGGTGGGTTGGAAGGAGGTATTCCCCTTGTCCCACTCTGCCTCGCTTAACTTTTGAATTGCACCTGCCGCTAAGTGGATCGGATTTTTACCTAAATGAGGATAAGCAATGTGAGCCTGGACACCTTTGACGGTCAGCTTGCCGGAGAGAGATCCGCGGCGACCATTCTTAATCATGTCACCGAGTTGATCAACAGAAGTGGGTTCACCTACGATGCAGTAGTCCAAATTTTGTTTATCTCGTTTGAGGCGCTCGCACAAAATCACTGTGCCATCATGGCCGGGGCCTTCTTCATCGCTAGTAATTAAAAAAGCAATTGAGCCTGAGTGGTGGGGATGAGCGGTAATGAATTCTTCGGTAGCAACCACAAAGCTAGCAAGCGAGGTTTTCATATCAGCAGCTCCGCGGCCGAATAAATAACCATCACGGATCGTGGGGGTGAAAGGGTCGTTAGTCCATTTTTCGAGAGGGCCAGTAGGGACTACATCGGTATGCCCAGCAAAGACAAAAACTTTGCCTTGATCGCCTAGCTGTCCTTTTTTGATGGCCCACAAATTGGTGACCCTGAAGTCATCTGGTCCGCTCACAATGCTCTCAGTATGAAAACCAAGCGCTTGCAGACGCTGGGCAATGAGCTCTTGGCAGCCACCATCGGCTGGGGTGACTGATTTGCAGGCGATCAGTGCTTCGGTGAGGTCAAGGGCTGCGCTCATCGTAATTTAGTCGCGGAGCAATTCGTTAATGGCAGTTTTGGCGCGGGTTTGCGCATCTACTTTTTTGACAATGATTGCTGCATAGAGGCTGTACTTGCTATTGCTTGCTGGAATAGAGCCCGGCACCACAACTGAACCGGCTGGCACTCGACCGTAATGCACTTCACCCGTTTCACGATCATAAATTTTGGTGCTTTGACCAATGTAGACACCCATCGATAAAACACTATTCTCTTCAATCACAACACCCTCGACTACCTCGGAGCGAGCACCGATAAAGCAGTTGTCTTCAATGATGACGGGCCCAGCTTGAATCGGCTCTAAAACGCCGCCAATACCAACGCCGCCAGAGAGGTGGACATTCTTACCAATTTGCGCGCATGAGCCCACGGTTGCCCAGGTATCGACCATGGTGCCTTCACCAACATAGGCCCCAATATTCACGTAAGAGGGCATTAAAACGGCGTTCTTGCCAATAAAGGAGCCGCGGCGAGCCATTGCAGGGGGAACTACTCGGAAGCCGCCTGCAGCAAAGTCTGCTTCAGTGTAGTTCTCGAACTTACTAGGAACCTTGTCATAGAACTGGGTATAGCCGCCAGCAGCCATCGGCTTATTGTCTTCGAGGCGAAATGACAATAGGACAGCCTTCTTTACCCACTGATTCACCTCCCACTGACCTACGCTTTGACGTTCAGCAACCCGAATGGTCCCTGAATTAAGGCCTTCAAGCACGGCATTCACGGCCTGGCGGATATCCGCAGAAACGGCCTGAGGAGAGAGAGTGGCGCGGTTTTCCCAGGCTTGTTCGATGGTGTTTTGGATGGATTGGCTCATGCTTTTTAGTTAACTATAGGATTGTTAAGGGATTTTGCCCTGAATGTCGATTTATCATTATATCGATGGGTTAAAAACGGGTGTAAACACCACCAAGCTTGCTATCATCATCCCACTTTAGCTGTAAATTTTGACCCCTTATTTAAACCCCTTTTTATCCCGTAAAGTACGCCGTGCATCTGAAATCCATCAAACTTTCTGGCTTTAAGTCATTCGTAGACCCAACCCATTTTGAAATGCCGGGACAGTTAATTGGGGTGGTTGGCCCAAATGGTTGCGGAAAGTCCAACATTATTGATGCGGTTCGTTGGGTTTTAGGTGAGTCTCGTGCGAGTGAACTGCGTGGCGAATCGATGCAGGACGTTATTTTTAATGGCTCAGGTTTACGCAAGCCTGCCGGTCGTGCCAGCGTGGAGCTGATTTTTGATAATTCAGATGGACGCGCACAAGGTCAGTGGGGGGCATTTACTGAGTTATCTGTCAAACGTGTTTTGACGCGCGATGGCAACTCGAGTTACTACATCAACAATCAAGTAGTGCGTCGTAAAGACATTCAAGATATTTTCTTGGGAACCGGTATGGGTCCAAGAGGGTACGCCATTATTGGTCAAGGCACGATCAACCGCATTCTAGAATCCAAGCCTGAAGAGTTGAGAGTCTTCTTAGAGGAGGCCGCGGGAGTTTCGAAATACAAAGAGCGCCGCAAAGAAACTGCATCCCGACTGGAAGACACTAAAGAGAACCTTACTCGGGTTGAAGATATTCTGCGCGAACTCGATCAGCAACTCACCCGCCTTGAGAAGCAAGCGACTGTAGCCGAACGTCATGCCCAGTTATCGGGAGAAATGAAATCACAGCAGCAGCTGTTGTGGTTTGTGCGCCAAACTGAAGCTGGTAAAGAGCAGGAGCGTCATGCTAATGCGATTCGGGATACTCAAGTCAGCCTAGAAGAGCAGACTGCTAAGTTGAGACATGCAGAGACCCAGCTGGAAGTGATGCGCACTGAGCAATACGTATTGCAAGATAAGGTTTCTCAAGCGCAGGGCGATCTTTACCAAACCAATTCAGATATCGCTCAAGTAGAGTCACAAATTCGATATGTGCAAGAGGGTCGTCAACGTCTTGCACAACAAATTCAGGATTTGCAGTCGCAACTTCAGCGTTGGACCGTACAAGAAACGGATGCCGCACAAGCCCAACGTACCGCTGAACATGAACTCGCTGCTGCTACAGAAAAAGAACAGGCTTTAGTATCCGATTTAAATGGCCTGCAAACTCAGTTACCCGGGCACGAAGAGTCTTATCAATCAGCAGTGCAAGCGCTGAATGTTGCCAGAGACAGTTTGGCAGCAATGGAGCAGCGCTTAGCAAGTTTGGGTGAGCGCACGAAGGCATTGCTAGCAAAACAAGCAGAATTGCAGAATCGTACAAGTCGACTGCATGCCGAGCTGGATGGGATGCGCAAGCCCGACCCTGAAGCTCTGCAGATGGCTTTGGATCGTCAAGTGATGGCTCAGCGTAAGGTGGAAGAGTCTAAGCAACGCGCTTTAGAAACCCAGCAACGCGTACCTGCAGCCGATGAAGCGCGTAACGCCGCGCAACTGCAAATTCAGACGGCTAATCAAGACCTCGCTCAGACTGAGGCTAAGCTCACTGCATTGACAGCCTTGCAAGCCAGCGTGCAGGCACAGGGCAAAATTGGACCTTGGCTTGAAAGCAAGGGCCTAAAAGAAAGTAAACGCCTCTGGCAAGAGCTGAAGGTTGAGTCAGGCTGGGAAACCGCCTTAGAGTCCGTATTGCGTGAACGTCTTGCAGCAGTGACTGCTAAGAGTGTGCAGGAGACGCTGGCATTAGCAAATGATGCGCCACCAAGTCGCCTCGCAATCTTATTAACTGAAGAGATTGCACCAGCTGCATCTCCAGTTCCAACTGATTTCATTGCCTTGGTTTCTCGAGTGCAAAGCGCAGGGGCGCCTCGTTTATCCACTGTTTTACAAGAATGGCTAGACAAGATTTATATCGCCGATAGTCTTGAGGACGCATTACGTCGCCGTGAAAAACTCCCAGCGGGTGGGGCATTGGTAACGCAACAAGGCCACTTAGTCAGTCGCGTCGGTGTTCAGTTATATGCAGCAGATTCTGAGCAGGCTGGTATGTTGGCTCGCGCTCAAGAGATGGAAGGTCTTGAGAAACAACTACGTGCTCAAAAATTGATCCAGAGCGAACTCCAGGGTGAGATGGATCAGTGTATTGCAAATTATCAAGCAGCACATCAGGCAGCTGAACAAGCTCGCCTCAATGCCGAACATGCAGTCAATGAGGCTCATGGCTTTGAAGTGGAGAGAATGCAACTGACTCAAGCTGAAGAGCAATACAGTCAAAGAGCTGCACAGATTCAGAATGATTTAGGTGAGTTGGCCAAGCAGCTTGAGCAACTCACGGCCGAGCAAAATCAGTCGACTCAAGAGTTGCAGGCTGCTGAAAGCGCCAAGCAAGATCTGCAACACAAGCTATCTGAAGCGAATCAACAATTAGAGATTGCAAGTCAGCAGCGTGATCAACTCCGTGAAGCTTTACGTGCTTCTGAGATGTCAGCCCAAGAGGCTGCTTTTGCAACACGCTCTCTCCAGCAGCGGATTGCAGACTTACAGCGCGATCAAAGTACTGCGCGTACCCAGATCATGGAGATTCAAGATAAGAATGCTTTAGCAGAGGATGAGCTTAAGAGCTTGAGTGATGAAGCTGCTCAGGAACAATTACAAGGTCTATTGCTCACGCGTAGTGAAAGAGAAGCTTTGTTGGCTGCGGCAAGAACGGAGCAGGATGCTTTGTTACATACACTGCGCGAAGCAGATGAAGACCGCTTACAGATTGAGCGCACCCTACAGCCAATGCGCGACAAGGTGGTGGATCTGCAGTTACGAGAGCAAGCAGCTCGTCTGAACTTCGAGCAGTTTGCCACCTTATTATCAGACGCTGAAGCGGACTTAATTGCGCTCGAAACCAGTTTTAGTCCAGACCTCAAGGTTGGAGCCCTCCAAACCGAGGTGAATCGCTTAAATACCGAGATTCAGTCGCTGGGCCCAGTCAACATGGCAGCCTTAGATGAGTTAGCAAGCTCTCGCGAGCGTAAATCATTCTTAGATGCGCAGTCAGCAGACTTGAATGAAGCAATGCAAACCTTGACTGATGCGATTGCCAAGATTGATGCTGAAACACGTGATTTATTGCAAGGCACCTTTGATGAGGTGAATAAGCATTTTGGCAGATTGTTCCCAGAGCTATTTGGTGGTGGTCACGCCGAGTTGGTCATGACTGGCGAAGAAATCTTAGATGCTGGTGTTCAGGTTATGGCTCAGCCGCCTGGTAAAAAGAACAGCACGATCTATTTATTGTCTGGCGGAGAAAAAGCCCTTACTGCAATCGCTTTGGTTTTCTCTCTTTTCTTACTCAACCCAGCCCCATTCTGCTTACTCGATGAGGTTGATGCACCCTTAGATGATGCGAATACCTTGCGCTATGCTGAAATGGTTGCCAGAATGGCAGATAAGACACAGTTTGTCTTTATTTCACATAACAAGATCACCATGGAAATTGCCCATCAACTGATTGGTGTCACGATGCAAGAGCAGGGTGTATCCCGCATTGTTGCGGTCGATATCTCTTCTGCGGTGTCGATGGTAGAGGCGGCCTAAGTGTTCCTAGAGCAGATCATGACAAGCTTGGGTTTGTCAGACTTGCAGTTTGCTTTAGCAGTTATTGGTCTAGGTATTTTGATCCTGGTTGCATTGCTCAATTTGCGATATGCGCACCTCCGTAAAAAAGCAAAAACTAAGCATGCGCTAGAAAAACGTTTTGCCCCTGGATTTGCAGATCCCAACTCTACTCCGGTTGAGCTTGAACAAGAGCAGATTCAAGCCCCAACCATGCCAAGCCCGGAGGTGGCATCAATCGATCCGAGAATTGACTGTGTCATCTCATTGCGTTTTGATGAACCCATTAGCGGCCAAGAAATTCTGAAAGAAATGGATGACTGGCAAAATATTCCAGGTCCAGCAGGGGCTCAATGGATGTGTGAGGGCCTAAATGCGAATGCACATGAGATGGAAACTTGGGAGCCTCTTCAGAGCGAGGCAATGTACTCTGAATTGCAACTAGCGATTCAGCTAGCGAGTCGGCGGGGCCCGATTGGCGTCTTGGAACTATCGGATTTCTGTTCGCACGTCCAACTACTTGCCGAAACCTTGGGTTCCCAAATTGATATGCCAACTGTTAGCACGATGCTAGAGAGTGCCGCAGAGCTTGATCGAATGGCGGCGGAGAGTGATATTCAGCTCAGCATTAATGTGGCATTTGATGAGCCCTGCTCTTGGAAAGATTTGGCGATTATTTTGCGTCAAAGAGGCTTTCAATTAAGTCGTAACGGACGATCCTATGAATTTGGCGGGCCTGAAGCCCTATTGTTTAAAAGTGCCGAGCTCGTTCCCAATGAATCAGTGAAGCAATTTACTTTATTGTTGGAGTTTCCATTGGTACCAGAGGCCTCGCGCGCATTTGAAAGAATGTTGGCCGAAGGTGTCGCCATCGCTCAAACTGCGCATGGTCGTCTAGTTGACGATAGTGGTATGAATTTGAGTGAAGCAGCAGTAGTGAGTATTCGTCAGCATTTAGATGTTCTCTATATCAAGTTGGATCAGAGTGGCATCCCTGCTGGCTCATCCACTGCTGTTAGATTATTTAGTTAAGGAAGCGCTTTGTCGTCTAATCATCCGATGAATCTTGCGGATCGTTACGCCTTTTTGCAAAAAGAGCTTGCTCGTCTAGAGCACGCCTACTATGTTCTTGATGCCCCGCTACTACCCGATAGTGAATACGATCGCCTCTATCGAGAATTATTGGAGATAGAGGCAGCCCATCCTGAGTGGATCACTTCAGAGTCACTGTCCCAGCGGGTTGGTGGGGATGCCCTCAAAGAATTTGATACAGTAGAGCATGTTGTGCCAATGCTTTCTCTCAATAATGCCTTTGAGGATGCCGAATTAATTGCGTTTGATCGCCGCTGTAGAGAAGGTTTGGACGTTAAACAGGTCAACTATGCGGGTGAGTTAAAGTTTGATGGCCTGGCGATCTCTCTGCGTTATGAAAATGGCTCCTTAGTCCGAGCAGCAACTCGAGGCGATGGTGCAAGCGGAGAAGATGTTACAGCGAATATCAAAACAGTCCGCGCCATTCCTCTGCGGCTACTGGGTAAAAATATTCCAGCTGTTTTGGAGGTCCGTGGCGAAGTTTTCATGTATCTGGATGATTTCCAAAAAATGAATCAACAGGCCGCCACTCAGGGTGAAAAAGAATTTGCTAATCCGCGTAATGCTGCTGCCGGTAGCTTAAGGCAGTTGGATTCGAAGATCACCGCAAAACGTCCACTATCTTTCTTCGCTTATGGCCTAGGCGCCTTAGAGCCCCAAGGATGGCTTCCCGCCACTCATGAAGAGTTACTCAATCGCTATGCAGATTTAGGTTTGCCGGTATGTGCAGAGCGAAAAGTATTGACCTCGGTAGAGGAGATGCTGAGTTTCTATCATGCGATAGAAGCCAAGCGCGATACTTTGCCCTACGATATTGATGGCATCGTTTACAAGGTCAATTCCTTTGCTGAACAAAATACCTTAGGTTTTGTATCTAGAGCTCCCCGTTTTGCTCTAGCGCATAAATTTCCTGCTCAAGAGGCTTTGACTACCGTCTTAGGTATTGATGTTCAGGTGGGCCGCACTGGCGCCATTACACCCGTTGCTCGATTGGCTCCAGTAGTAGTGGGGGGTGTCACAGTCACCAATGCAACCTTGCACAATGAAGATGAAGTTAGGCGCAAGGACGTACGCATCGGCGATACCGTCACCGTACGTCGTGCTGGTGATGTGATTCCAGAGGTAGTCTCAGTCATTCAGGAGCGGCGTCCTACAGATGCCACGCAGTTCGTCATGCCTACCCGTTGTCCAGTATGTGATTCTCATATTGAGCGCTTAGCAGATGAAGCAGTAGCACGTTGTAGCGGGGGTTTATTTTGTGGAGCGCAGCGTAAACAGGCTCTCATCCATTTTGCCCATAGAAGGGCGCTCGATATTGAAGGTCTCGGTGAGAAGATTGTTGATCAGTTGGTTGATCAGAACTTAGTGAGAACTCCTGCAGACCTTTATCGCTTAGGTTTTTCTGCTCTAGCCAATTTAGAGCGGATGGGTGAGAAGTCCGCTGACAATCTCATTCAAGCGATTCATCAATCACGCCATACGACCTTGGCCAGATTTATCTTTGCTTTGGGCATTCGCCATGTAGGTGAGACGACTGCAAAAGACCTTGCTAATCACTACCAGTCGATGCACGCTCTGATGGATGCTAGTTTGGAAGATCTGCTGACGGTGAAAGATGTTGGGCCTGTAGTAGCAGATTCCATTACAAGTTTTATGGCAGAAGCCCATAATCGAGAAGTAATCGAGCAGCTTCTAGCATCAGGCATGCAACTCTCCGTTGAGAAGAAGGTGATCAGCGCTGCAGTAGTAGGAAAAACGTTTGTGCTTACTGGAACTTTTCCAAGCCTGAGTCGCGATCAAGCTAAAGACCTTTTGGAGAAGGCGGGCGCGAAGGTCGCTGGATCGGTCTCCAAAAAAACAGATTATGTTGTCGCAGGTACAGACGCTGGTAGCAAGCTAAGCAAAGCAGAAGAGTTGGGCATTACAGTGATTGACGAGCAGGCCATGCTCGAATTGCTGGGTTAAAACTAGGTACCCAGCACCTCTAATAATTCAGTTTCTAACTGAATTTGTAATTTCGGATTCTTACTCAAGTTCACAGCATCAAGCAGTAAAACGTCCTCTACTCTTTCGCCTAAGGTATTAATTCGAGCGGTATGAAGAGAAACCTGGTGTTTAGCAAGCACTCGTGAGATGGCATAGAGCAAGCCTGTCCGATCGCTTGCTGATAGTGAAAGTGCGAAGTATTGACCGCGCTCATCAGGCATAACGCGGACCCGAGGCTGAATCGGGAAGCTGCGGGATTGTCTCGACAGACGACCCATGCTGGGGTGGGGTAAGGACTCAGTGCTTTGTAGCGCTAGCGTAAGTTCATATTCAACTAATTGAATCAGATCCCGATAGCTACCACCTTCGCTGACTAAATTACTGCCAGAAATTTGGAAAGTATCTAGCGCATATCCATTGCGAGTGGTATGAATGCGGGCATCCCAAATCGAGAATCCATGTCTTTCAAAGTAAGCGCAGATACGAGCAAATAGGTCTTCCTGGTCTTTGGTATAGACCGCAACTTGTAAACCATCGCCGATGGGAGAGAGTCTGGCTCGCACAATGGGGTCTGGACTATCTACCTTGGTGAATAGTAGGCGTGTCAGCCAAGCAATATCTGCAGCATCTTGTCTAAGAAAGAAAGGGACATCGAGTTGTTTCCAGAAATGATCGTAAGAGGCATCTTCCAGGCCGTATAAACGGAGTTTGGCACGAGATTCTTCTTGATGTTGCGCCAACTCCGATGATGCGTCTGACTTCGAGCCACCGAGCACTCGCAGGGTGGCGCGGTAAAGATCTTCCAGCAATTTACCTTTCCAGGCATTCCATACTTTTGGGCTGGTGCCACGAACATCAGCAACTGTCAACAAATACAGCGCAGTTAAATGACGTTCATCGCCGACATGTTGGGCGAAAGCATTGACGACATCTGGATCGGTAATGTCTTTCTTTTGCGCGACTTGACTCATATTGAGATGCTCAGCAACCAACCATACGAGCAACTCTGTATCGGTCTTATCGAGCCCATGCTCTTTAGCAAATTTGCGCATATCTGCTTTGCCAAGTTGAGAGTGATCACCACCGCGACCTTTAGCAATGTCATGGAAAAGGGCCGCGATGACAAGTAACCAAGGTTTATCAAAATGGGCAATCAGGCTGCTGCAGAAAGGAAACTCGTGAGCATGCTCTACAACCATAAAACGGCGCACATTACGTAAGACCATCAAGATATGCTGATCAACGGTATACACATGAAAGAGGTCATGCTGCATTTGGCCAACGATTCTGCGAAATGCTGGTAGGTAGCGACCCAGCACACTTGTTCGATTCATTAACTGAAAAGCGCGACTGACGCCTTCTGCTTGCTTAACAATCTCAATAAAGATCTGTCGATTGAGGGGGTCGTTACGCCACTTCTGGTCCATTAATTGGCGGGCGTTATAGAGGGCTCTGAAGATCGTGGCAGATAAACCCTTGACGCTGGGAGTCTGCGCAAAAACCAAAAAGGTGCGCAAAATCTGTTCTGGGTGCTTTTCATATAAGAGCGGATCCACAATATCTAAAAGGCCTTGTCGCTCAATAAAGTGCTGATTCTCTTCACCAATAATGGCGTGGGTCGTCTTAGATTCTTGTGGAAACAGTAAGGCCTCAATATTTTGCAGCAAGATATCATTCAGCTGCGTGACCGCTTTAGCTGCCCAATAATATTGGCGCATGATTGCTTCGCTACCTAAGCGGGCAGATTCCTCATGCAATCCCATTGCATCCGCCAAGGGATTTTGTAAATCAAAAGCCAAAACATCTTGCCTGCGACCAGCAAGCAAATGCAAATTAGCGCGTAAGGTTTCTAGAAACTTTTGATTCCGATTCAGTTCAGTCAGTTCCCGCTTGGTGATGAGTCCCTGGGTATTGAGATCCTTGAAGGTCTTTCCAAGTTGAGCCGCCTTACTGACCCAAGAGATGACTTGCAAGTCTCTGAGGCCGCCTGGGCTCTCTTTGCAGTTAGGCTCAAGGGAATAGGGGGTATCTTGATATTTATGGTGGCGTTGGATTTGCTCTGCAAGCTTGGCTTGAAAAAACGTTTTAGGGTCTAAGGCTTTCTCAAACGCAATCGTAAACTCTTTAAAGAGTCCTTTTTGCCCATCTATGAAGCGTGCTTCTAATAGTGAGGTGCGCACTGTAATATCTCGCTCAGCTTCGCTGACGCACTCACTCACAGTTCTCACTGAAGAGCCAATCTCTAGACCGGTATCCCAGCAAGAGGCCACAAACTTTTCTACTTTTCTGGAGAGATTCTCCGGAATCGGATCCTGATTGCCGGGTAGCAAAATTAAGATATCAATATCAGAGTAAGGGAAGAGTGTGCCTCTACCAAATCCGCCAACAGCAACGAGCGCAGCTTCTTTCTCTAGATTGCTTTCTTTCCAGAGCTGAATGAGTAGTTGGTCACTCAATTTGCATAGCTGCTTAGTCAGCTTATGAATCTGTTGATCATTTTTAAATTGGTCAAAAGCATGATCTCGCGCACTACGAAAGCTAGCTGCATTGGAAACCAGGGCGGCAGGTGAATTCATGGCCAGCGTCTTAGAAGACTATGCGATGGCGGTTTCAGGCCTAAACACGAGACCTTTGACGCAATCGGGGGGAGGGTTACTTCCTGCTGACCAAGTGAGGACCTCTACTCCAGTTGCTGTGACTAAGAGAGTGTGCTCCCACTGGGCAGACAAACTTCGATCTTTTGTTTTAACCGTCCACTGATCAGGCATGGTCCGGATTTCGCGACGCCCAGCGTTGATCATTGGCTCAATAGTGAAAGTCATGCCTTGCTCTAATTTCTCACCAGTTCCAGGGCGACCGTAGTGCAAGATTTGGGGGTCCTGATGAAACACTTTGCCAATGCCGTGGCCACAATATTCCCTAACAACAGAGTAGCCCGCATTTTCAGCATGCGCTTGAATCACATGGCCAATGTCCCCAAGCGAGGCGCCAGGTTTTACTTGCGCAATACCAAGCCACATGCATTCAAAGGTAATTTGGGTTAAGCGTTTTGCCATGACGGAAACTTCCCCCACCATAAACATGCGGCTGGTATCGCCGTAGTAACCATCGGGGGTAATCACAGTGATATCTAAATTGACAACGTCACCAGTCTTGAGAATCTTCTCTCCTGGAATGCCATGACAAATCACATCATTGACTGAAGTGCAGATGGATGCCGGAAAGGGCGGGTAGCCAGGTGGCTGGTAATTGAGTGGAGCAGGAATCGTCTTTTGTACATCCCGCATATAGGTATGACAAATTCGATCAAGTTCAGCAGTGCTGACCCCGGCCTTGACGTGAGGAGCGACGTGGTCTAAAACTTCGCTCGCTAAACGGCCTGCTTCCCGCATGCCTTGGATATCTTTTTCTGCTGTAAATACGCTATTCATGCCTTGATTATCAACGACTTGCCTTGCTTTGGTTGGGCCAATTTGCCCAATTTTGAGGCTCAAAACCCACTCAGACATCATTGGGGGTGAGCTAAACCTTGCTAGAGGCTTGATATTTAAGCTATAATTTCGGTCTCAAGTCAGTCTGGACTCATTAAAAATAGCCCAAAGTGATCTGAAATAGCGAGTTAAGCCTTCCAGGGTGGCGCTTTTGAGCGCAGCTAGGACTTAACTTTAGAACCAACCCTTAGGAGAATTACATGTCAGTGACTATGCGTCAAATGCTGGAAGCCGGTTGCCATTTTGGCCACCAAACCCGTTTCTGGTCCCCAAAGATGGCCCCTTATATTTTCGGTCATCGCAACAAGATCCACATTATCAACTTGGAAAAAACTTTGCCAATGTTTCAGGACGCCCTGAAATTTGTCAAACAAGTTTCCGCTAATCGTGGCACCATTTTATTTGTTGGTACCAAGCGTCAATCTCGCGAAATCATTGCTGAAGAAGCAACTCGTGCAGGCATGCCCTACATCGACAGCCGTTGGTTGGGTGGCACGCTCACCAATTTCAAAACCGTTAAAGGTTCCCTCAAGCGCTTAAAAGATATGGAAGTTGCTAAAGAGGCGGGTGATTGGGAAAAGCTTTCTAAGAAAGAAGCTTTGACGAATGATCGTGATCTCGACAAGTTGCAAAAAGCTTTGGGCGGTATTAAAGATTTGAATGGCGTACCCGATGCGATTTTTGTAGTTGACGTCGGTTATCACAAGATTGCGATTACTGAAGCGAACAAACTTGGTATTCCTGTTATTGCAGTTGTGGATACCAATCACTCTCCAGAAGGAATTGATTACATCATTCCGGGTAACGATGACTCCAGCAAAGCGGTAACCTTGTATGCACGTGGTGTTGCTGATGCGATTCTCGAAGGTAGAGCAAATGCAGTTCAAGAAATTTTGATTGCCGCTAAAGAAGGCGAAGAAGAGTTTGTTGAAGAAGGGAAGGCAGACTAATGGCCGCTATTACCGCTGCAATGGTTGGCGAATTACGCGCCAAAACTGACGCACCCATGATGGAGTGCAAGAAGGCTCTGACTGAGGCTGATGGCGATATGGCTAAAGCAGAAGAGATTCTGCGTGTAAAGCTTGGTAGCAAAGCCGGTAAAGCCGCTTCCCGTGTCACTGCTGAGGGTATCGTGGCTTCATTCATCAATGGCACTACTGGCGCCTTGCTTGAAGTGAACTGCGAAACCGATTTCGTCTCTAAGAATGATGATTTCTTAGCCTTTGCTAATGCGTGCGTGAAGTTGATTGCTGAGCACAATCCTGCTGACGTCACTGCTTTATTGGCATTACCAATGAATGGTTCTACGGTTGATGAAGTACGTAGCGCCTTGATTGGCAAGATTGGCGAAAACATCATGCCACGTCGTTTCAAGCGTTTTGCTGGCAGCAATCAATTGGTTTCTTATCTCCACGGCACCCGCATTGGTGTCATGGTTGAATTTGAAGGTGATGAGACTGCTGCGAAGGATGTAGCAATGCATATTGCTGCCATGAAACCAATCGCTTTATCAATGGCTGACGTTCCTGCTGAGTCGATTGCTGTGGAGCGCAGTGTCGCTGTGCAAAAAGCCGCTGAATCAGGCAAACCACCAGAGATTGTTGAAAAGATGGTTGAAGGTTCAATTCAGAAATACCTCAAAGAGGTTTCTTTATTGAATCAGACTTTCGTGAAGAACGATAAGCAAACTGTTGAGCAAATGCTCAAAGCAGCCAACTCGACCATCAAAGGCTTTACGATGTTCGTTGTAGGTGAGGGCATTGAGAAGCGCCAAGATGACTTTGCTGCTGAAGTTGCAGCTCAGGTTGCTGCTGCCAAAGCCACTGCTTAATCTCGGTAATCAGGCTTAGCCCTATCAGGCTTAGCTGTAGTATCCAAAGGGCATGGAAACCGCGTTTCTATGCCCTTTTCTTTGATCCTTGCTAAGCCCTTTATAATCTTTCCGAGATATAAAAACACTTAAAGATCAATAAGCTAAGTTCAGTGCCGACTTAGTTAATACGGAAGATAGAAAAAAATGCCAGCCTACAAAAGAGTGCTCTTAAAACTATCTGGTGAAGCCTTGATGGGGGATGATGCCTTTGGTATCAATCCAGCGACGATTGATGCCATGGTTGGCGAAATTGCTCAAGTGGTCAATAGCGGTGTCGAGTTAGCAATCGTAATCGGTGGCGGTAACATCTTCCGCGGTGTAGCAGGCGGTGCTGCTGGTATGGATCGCGCTACTGCCGACTACATGGGCATGCTGGCTACGATGATGAATTCTTTGGCCCTACAAGATGCCTTGCGTCAAAAAGGGGTCGAGGCTCGCGTGCAATCCGCTTTGAGAATGGACCAAGTTGTTGAGCCTTACATTCGTCCGCGAGCAATTCGGGCAATGGGTGAGGGCAAAGTCGTGATTTTTGCTGCTGGTACCGGAAATCCATTCTTTACTACCGATACTGCTGCAGCATTACGAGGCGCTGAAATGGGTGTGGAAGTCATGCTCAAGGCCACTAAGGTTGACGGTATCTACAGCGCTGATCCTATGAAGGATCCTAGCGCAACTCTCTATAAAACCATTACATTTGATGAGGCACTTATCAAAAATTTACAGGTGATGGATGCTACTGCCTTTGCACTTTGCCGCGATCGCAAGTTGCCTATCAAAGTATTCTCGATTCTCAAACCAGGCGCATTGATGCGGGTGGTTCAAGGTGAGTCAGAGGGTACCTTAGTACACGTTTAACAGGAGGTCGGATGTCTGCAGCAGAAATTAAAACCAATACTGATCAAAAGATGCAAAAGTCTCTCGAGGCTTTAAAAACCAATTTAGCCAAAATCCGATCGGGTCGTGCAAACCCTGGAATTTTGGAGCACATTCAAGTCGACTACTACGGTAATCCCACGCCCTTAAGTCAGGTCGCCAGCTTAGGCTTAGCTGATGCGCGCACGATTAATGTTCAGCCTTTTGAAAAAACGATGGTTGCCGCAATTGAGAAGGCGATTCGTGATTCTGATTTAGGATTAAATCCAGCCTCACAAGGCACCGTGATTCGCGTGCCAATGCCTGCCCTTACTGAAGAGCGTCGGCGTGAGCTCACTAAGGTCGTTAAATCTGAGGGTGAAGAGACTAAGATTGCAGTACGAAATTTACGTCGTGATGCAAACGAACATCTCAAACGCTTAACCAAAGATAAAGAGATTTCTGAGGATGAAGAACGTCGTGCAACTGATGAAATTCAGAAGATGACAGATAAAGCCGTAGTCGATGTCGATAAGATTATTGCTGATAAAGAAAAAGAGATCATGACGGTTTAAGACCGATTCTTTTCAATCTTCTTATTACTTATAGATGACCCAGCACACGAGCTCTACCCTGGCGATCCCAGAGGTCAGCGCTGTTCCACGCCATGTTGCAATCATTATGGATGGCAATGGGCGCTGGGCTAGCAAGCGACATATGCCCAGAGTAGCAGGGCATTCCGAAGGCCTAACTGCAGTTCGCAAAATTGTTGCAGAGTGCCGTCGTCTCGGCGTGGAGTACTTAACGGTTTTTGCTTTTAGCTCAGAGAACTGGCGTCGACCACCTGAAGAAGTTGGCTTTTTGATGAAACTCTTTTTGAAGTCTTTAAAAGGTGAAGTGACTCGTTTGGCTGAAAACGATATTTGTCTCAAGTTAATAGGGGACTTAGAGCGCTTTGATTCTGACATTCAGAAGATGGTCTCATTTTCTGAGGAAAAAACGGCTCACTGTCAGGCGCTCACATTTACGATTGCTGCTAACTATGGTGGCCGCTGGGATATCTTGCAAGCGATGCGCAAATGTCTTATTGCCCATCCTCACTTAAAACCAGAGCAGGTGAGCGAAGAGTTGATTCAGCCTTTCCTGTCGATGTCCTATGCCCCTGAGCCGGACTTATTCATTCGTACAGGTGGTGAGCAACGGGTAAGTAATTTTTTGCTCTGGCAACTTGCATACACAGAACTGTATTTCACAGACGTTTTATGGCCAGACTTTGACGAAATCGAACTTCAGAAATCTTTCGAATGGTTTAGTCAACGCGAACGGCGCTTTGGCAGGACTAGTGCGCAAGTAATGTCTCAGAGCATGAGTGATGCGGTTTAAAACTTTGCAAACTTTCAAATGCTAAAAACTCGAGTCATTACAGCAATCATTCTGCTCATGATTCTGCTGGCAGTTTTGTTTATGCTACCCCCTGTTTATTTAGGCGGGTTTTTCTTATTACTCGTAATGGCCTCCGCATGGGAGTGGAGTCGATTAGTATTTCCTCATCGACCTTGGCTGGCGTATTTGAATGCCGGCGCTTGTCTGCTGATCATTGCTGGCTTAATGATCTTGCATCAACCTTTGGGGCCATTCGCTCTCATGTCTACTGCCGGTATCTTCTGGTTGCTAATTGCCCCCTTGCTCTTATCTAAGGGCCTGAAGATCAATTTCCAAAAATGGTCAGTTCCCTATTTTGTCTTGGGCCTTGTTTTGCTCCCAGCAACTTGGTTTTCAGTCATGTTCCTGCGCGAAATCGGCTTGTTGTTTCTGTTATCGACCATGGCACTGGTTTGGATTGCGGATATTGGCGCTTACTTTTTTGGGAAGGCATTTGGGAAGCGCCGTCTTGCCCCAGAAATTAGTCCTGGTAAATCAATCGAAGGCGCTCTTGGAGGCCTTGCCCTTTGCTATGTTTATGCGGGCTTATGCGCTTTCTATTTAGCACCTACAGTGACTTTATTTGGCGTTTGGGCATATCGCTTTGGTTGGTTGCCCATGTTTTTAATGGTCACTGCTTTAACTTGCCTCAGCATCTTTGGGGATTTATTTGAATCTCAACTCAAACGGTTGGCTGGAGTCAAAGACAGTAGTCATTTATTGCCAGGACATGGTGGCGTATTAGATCGGGTTGATGCATTAATCCCTGTAATGCCGATTGCAGTTCTGCTGATGGGATTTTTATGAGCAGTAAACAGCGTGTCACTATTTTAGGGTCCACTGGCTCCATTGGTACGAATACCTTGGATGTGATTCGGGCGCATCCCGAGCGATTCGAAGTCGTTGCCCTCACAGCAGCAAAACAAGTCGAGCGCTTGGCAGAGCAGTGTATTGAGTTCAAACCGCGACTTGCAGTAGTTGGTGATGCCTCATCAGCTAAAAAACTTTCTGAACTTCTTTTAGCAAAGCAAATCAGCACTACCGTTTTATATGGATCAGAAGCCTTGATTTCTGCGGTGCTCGAATCGGATTGTGATACCGTAATGGCAGCAATCGTAGGGGCGGCAGGCTTGCTGCCCACTTTGGCCGCTGCTAAGGCCGGCAAAAGAGTATTGCTTGCTAATAAAGAAGCGCTCGTCATGTCCGGCAAGTTATTTATGGATGCAATGCACGAAGGTGGTGGAGCATTGCTGCCCATTGATAGTGAACATAATGCGATCTTTCAATGTTTGCCTGTCCATTTTTCAAAAAGTCCAAGCCTGCACCACGGTGTTGAAGAGCTATGGTTAACCGCTTCTGGCGGACCATTCAGAAACACGCCTCTCACTGAGTTGGGCCAAGTAACCCCCGAGCAGGCCTGTGCCCATCCAAATTGGGTCATGGGTAAAAAGATTTCTGTCGACTCTGCCACGATGATGAATAAGGGGTTGGAAGTCATCGAGGCTTATTGGTTATTTGGTTTACCCATTGAGAAAATTCAGGTCCTGATTCATCCACAAAGTGTGGTGCACTCGATGGTGCGCTATTGCGACGGCTCAGTGATTGCTCAGATGGGTCAGCCCGATATGCGAACACCTATTGCTTATGGACTTGCCTGGCCCGACCGCATTGTTGCAGGCGTTGAACCATTGAGTTTGACTCAATTGACTGCCCTCAATTTTACGGAACCTGATCTTCTGCGTTTCCCTTGTTTGTCGCTGGCATTTCAGGCGGGTAAGCAGGGTGGGCTAGCTCCAGCGGTATTGAATGCGGCCAATGAGATTGCAGTCGCAGCATTTTTAGATAATGCGCTCGGGTATTCGCAGATATCGGAGGTGGTAGAGCGGGTACTCAATGGCATTGAGCCTACAGTTACGAGCTCACTCGAAGATATTCTGGAGGCGGATGCTAAAGCAAGAACCATGGCTGTTGATGTGATTCAGCGTCTGCGTTCCTAATGAGGGCATTCCTTTGCAGGCATTGATTACCTTCGCAGCATTTTTGCTAACCCTCTGCATTGTGGTTTGCTTTCATGAGTTCGGCCATTTTTTGGCTGCTCGCCTATGCGGTGTCAAGGTGTTACGATTTTCACTCGGCTTTGGCAAGCCCTTATTCGTTTTCAAATCAAGACATTCCGCCACAGAGTGGACATTGGCCCCGATTCCTTTGGGTGGTTATGTCAGGCTTTTGGATGGCAGAGATCCTCAACAAACCATTCAGCAATCAGAGCAAAGCCAAGCTTTTGATACCAAGCCACTATGGCAACGAGCACTGATTGTCTTCGCAGGCCCCTTGGCAAATTTCATCTTAGCTGTCTTTCTATTAACGACTATTTACGTTGCTGGAGTAGTTCAATTACCAGCGCGCTTGCAGGCACCTCCAGCAGATTCCATTGCTGCGAGTTTAGGTATTACCCAAGGATATCAAGTCCTAGCTTGGCGTATGCAAGCCGACAACGATTTTGAGCCTGTGATCAGTTGGAATGCGCTCCGCTGGAATGTGATGGATGCCATTACTTCAAAAGAGGGCTTTGTATTGAGGGTGCAGGATGCCTCGGGACGGCAATTTACGACTGAATTTTTATCTTCCCAATTACCTTCGATGTCTTCTTCGGAGGACCCTTTTTCACAGCTTGGCATTCTTCCAGTAATACCGCCAGTTTCTGAATACTTGAACCTTAAATTAGATCCTTTTAGCGCCTGGGTATATGCCACCAAGCGGGTTTATTTGATCAGCAAAGTCTCATTGAGGCTAATGGGGGGTTTATTGACTGGAGAGAGCTCTCTAAAACAGCTCGGAGGACCTCTCAGTATTGCCAATATGGCAGGGAAGACAGCTCAACTAGGTTGGCAGGCTTACCTAGCATTTTTGTCGATTTTGAGCATTAGTATTGGCCTGCTGAATTTGGTGCCCTTGCCAATGCTAGACGGGGGTCAGCTCCTGTATGATGCATGGGAGTTGGTCTCTGGGAAGCGGATTTCGACTACTTTGCAGGAGCAGTTCCAGAAATTGGGCTTTATCTTGCTGATTTCCATTTCCCTTTTGGCCTTGTTTAATGATTTACAACGCTATTTTTCGCCTTGATCCATCTGAATCCTTTTTTCTCTCGGTTTGCCCGATTTGCTGCACTAGTTGCACTGGTTCTAGCTAGTGTCTGCCTGAGTGCCCAAGCTTCTGACTCTTTTGTGATTAAAGACATTCGACTTGAGGGTCTTCAGCGCGTGGAGCCAGGGACTGTTTTTAGTTATTTGCCCGTTCAGGTTGGCGATACCTTCACTGATGAAAAAGGGGCTGACGCAATTCGTACTCTGTATGAAACAGGCTTTTTTAGGGACGTTCAGATCCAAGCTCAGGGCGATGTCCTGATTGTGATTGTGGAGGAGCGTCCAACGATTTCCCGTATCGAATTTACTGGCATGAAAGAGTTCGATCAAGAGATCGTTCGCAAGTCCCTCAAGTCAGTTGGCGTAGCAGAAGCCCGTTTTTATGACAAAGCACTGATAGATAAGGCTGAGCAAGAGCTCAAACGCCAGTATGTTAGCAAAGGATTGTACGCAGCTGAAGTGGTGGCGACCGTGACACCGGTTGAACGCAATCAAGTGGCTATTTATTTCAATATTGATGAAGGCCCGGTAGCCAAGATTCAAGAAATCAATTTCATTGGCAACAAGGTATTTAGTGAAAGTACCTTAACGGGTTTGATGCAACTCAGAACCGGTAGCTGGTTATCTTGGTATACCAAAGATAATCTCTACTCCAAGCAAAAACTCACGGCAGATCTTGAAACGATCCGCTCTTACTATTTGAATCGTGGTTATCTTGAGTTTGTCATTGACTCAACGCAAGTCTCAATCACACCAGATAAAAAATCAATTTATCTGACGATTAGCATTAAAGAGGGTCAGAAATTTACGGTAAGTAAAGTCAGCTTTGCAGGCGAACTGCTGGGGAAAGAGGCTGAGTTTATGCAATTGGTTCAACTCAAGCCCGGAGATACTTTTTCCTCTGCAAAATTAACCGAGAGTACTAAAGCGATTGCCGACTTGCTGGGCTTTTATGGCTACGCTTTCGCCACCATTAATCCCCAGCCTGACATCCGTCGTGAACAAAGCGAAGTAGATTTGACCCTAGTGGTTGATCCTGGACGTAGGGTTTATGTTCGCCAAGTGAATATTTCTGGGAATGCAAAAACCCGAGATGTTGTTATTCGTAGAGAAATGCGCCAGTTCGAAAGCTCTTGGTTCGATGGCGACAAGATTGAGTTATCAAAAAAACGTTTAGGTCGTCTTGGCTACTTTACTGAAAATAACGTAACCACCCAGGATGTACCTGGTTCCCCAGATCAGGTCGACGTTAATGTCGACGTTAAGGAAAAGCCCACCGGAGCCGTTTCTTTGGGTGCTGGTTACTCCAGTACTGAAAAGGTAATTTTGACTGCTGGTATTAATCAAGATAATGCCTTTGGAACCGGTCAATCCATTGGCTTAAATGCCTCATTGGGTAAAGTGAACCAAAGCTTGGCGCTCTCTAACTATGACCCTTATTTCACGGAAGATGGCATCAGTCGCTTTAGCGACGTTTACTACCGCACTTCCAAGCCCCTTTACTACACTGGTGATCCGGATTATCAGATTAAATCCATTGGAACTGATTTAAAATTCGGCGTACCTTATAGCGAAGTTGATAGAGTTTTTTATGGAACGGCATTGGAGGCCTTCCAAATTAATACCACTGTAAATACTCCGCAGCCTTATTTAAATTATGCTCAGTCATATGGTATTGCATCACCTGGCTATCCTGGGACTTTAAATACTTATAACGTACCTTTGACAGTTGGCTGGGCGCGCGATGGCAGAGACAGTGCCTTGATTCCGTCTGAAGGTTCTTTGCAGCAATTGTCTTCGGAGGTGGGAACACCAGCCGGGAATATGACTTATTACCGAGTGTATGGCCAATATCAAAAGTACCACTCTTTCAGTAAAGCAAATATCCTGTCTTTCAATGGCGAGGTCGGTTACGGCCAGGCCTACGGCGCTTACCCATTCCCAATTACCAAGAATTACTATGTTGGCGGTATTGGATCAGTGCGTGGCTATGCTCCAGGCTCACTTGGCCCAACCTACTACAACACCACATATGGCACCTATCAACCTACGGGCGGCCAGTCGAAGATTGTTACAAACGTAGAGTACACAGTGCCTGTGCCAGGGTCTGGCACTGAGAAAACGCTGCGGATGTTTACCTTCGTGGATGGCGGTAACGCCTTTGGCGAGAATATCAACCTGGTGTTGAGGTATTCTTACGGTGTAGGTATATCATGGATATCACCACTTGGCCCCTTGAAATTTAGCTATGGCATTCCAATAAAATCTCAGCCAACTGATAATATTCAGCGGTTGCAGTTCCAGGTCGGTACTGCGTTTTAATTGTTAAGGAAAGTTTTATGAAGCTCTCTCACTCTTCTAAATGGATTTCATTAAGTCTTGTTACTTTTGTATCCATCATTTGCTTACCGCAAGCTTTTTCTCAAGAGGTTGGCACAAAGGTCGCCGTTGTTAACTCAGAAAAAGTGTTTAATGAATCCAACTTGGCGAAAGCAATGCAGACGCGTTTGCAAAATGAATTCACTAAGCGTCAGAATGATTTGCGTGACAGCGCGCAAAAGATTAAATCCGCTGCCGAGAAGCTGGATCGCGATGCCGCCGTGATGTCTGAAGCTGACCGCATTCGTCGTCAGCGTGAGCTTGCTGACCAAGATCGTGAACTACAGCGTAAGCAACGTGAGTTCACGGAAGATTTAAATCAGCGTACCTTTGAAGAGCGCGCCAAGATTGCTGAAAAAGCAAATCTGGTGTTAAAGCAAATTGCCGAGCAGCGGAAGATTGATGTCATTGTTCAAGAAGCGGCCTATGTTAGCCCTAAGTCCGATATTACCGATGATGTCATCAAGGCCTTAAATAACTCTAAATAAGTTTTATGCCCACCGCCATCGAGCTGGCCAAACAGTTTCAAGTGAGCTTGGTGGGGGAGGGCTCTCTCACATTTGATAGCCTTGCCCCATTGGAGCGAGCGCAATCAACCCAGATTGGTTTTTTATCCAATCCACTATACCGCCAAGAGGCAATAGAGAGCTCTGCTGGCGCATTAATTTTGAGCCAAACGGATTTTGATTTCTTAAAAGATCAGACTCAAAGTCAAAACCCAAATCGGGTTTACTTCATATCCAATAATCCCTACGCGACCTTTGCCAAAATAGCGCAGTTCTTTGCTAAGGTGTCGGCAACAAAATATTCAGCCGGTATTCACGCTAGTGCTGTGATAGATCCCTCTGCTCAGGTACCAGTCTCTTGCCATATTGGGCCCTTTGTTCAAATTGGACCAGGGGTGCAGTTGGGTGAGCGGGTTTGTATTTTAGGAAATACAGCGATTGCCGAAAACAGCAAGATTGGCGCAGACAGTCTTATATATCCACAAGTCTCCGTCTATCACAATGTTCACCTTGGCGAGCGTTGCATTATTCATAGTGGCGCAGTCATTGGTTCTGATGGCTTTGGTTTTGCACCGGATTTTTCTGCCAATGGCGGCGAGTGGGTGAAGATCCCCCAAACGGGTGGCGTTCGGATTGGGAGCGATGTCGAAATTGGCGCCTCCACTACGATTGATCGTGGTGCGATGGTAAATACAGAAATTGGCTCGGGCACTAAGATCGACAATCAAGTGCAAATCGCACACAATGTCATTATTGGTAAGGCCTGCGTGATTGCTGGATGTGCGGCTATCTCAGGTAGCACCAAAATCGGCAACTTTTGCATTATTGGTGGCGCAGCCAATTTTGCGGGACACTTGACTATTGCCGATAGAACGACAGTTTCGGGCAATACTTCTATCATTCGCTCTATAAATGAGCCAGGGCAGCACTTTACGGGGGTTTATCCTTCTATGTTGCATAGCGCCTGGGAGAAAAATGCCGCCATCTTGCGCGGTCTAGATAAAATACGGCAACGCTTGCGTTTCTTAGAACAAAAGAAAAGTGATAACTAAGCTGTAGATTGAATTGTTTTGAATCGGGTAAATTATGAGTAAATCAACTGGAATCGACATCAACAAAATATTAAAGTTGTTGCCGCATCGCTACCCATTTTTATTGGTAGACCGCGTATTAGAAATTACTCCCCGCGTGAGTATTACTGCTCTCAAGAATGTCACCATGAACGAGCCATTCTTTCAGGGGCATTTTCCGGATTTCCCGGTAATGCCTGGGGTACTGATCATCGAGGCCTTGGCTCAAACAGCTGCGCTGCTGACTTTTTCAGAAGAGCGTGCTGAAGATGCGGTTTACTACTTTGCGGGTATTGATGGTGCACGCTTCAAAAAACCCGTATTGCCTGGTGATCAACTCATCATGACAGCTACGTTGGAGCGTGAGCGGGCAGGTATTTATAAGTTTCAGGTCCAGGCTACAGTGGATGGAGAGCTTGCTGCAGAAGCAAACATTACTTGCGCAGTTCGTTCGAAAGGTGCGTAATGAGTTTGATTCATGCGACAGCAATCGTCGACCCAAAAGCTGAGCTGGCTCAGAACGTAGAGCTCGGTCCATATTGCGTTATTGGCCCAAACGTCAAGATTGGCGCAGGCAGTAAGATCGGCTCTCATACTGTCATCGAAGGTCACACGACTATCGGTAAAGACAATCATATTGCTAGCTTTGCGGCAATCGGTGGAGCTCCCCAAGATATGAAGTACCGTGGCGAGCCTACGCAACTCATCATTGGCGATCGCAATACCATCCGTGAGTTCACGACGATTCATACAGGTACAGCGCAAGATGCTGGTATTACCCGCATCGGAAACGATAACTGGATCATGGCTTATGTGCACATTGCACATGATTGTCAAATTGGTAACCACACTATTTTTTCAAGTAATGCCCAGATCGCTGGACATGTACAGGTCAATGATTGGGCCATTATGGGTGGCATGTCTGGAGTACATCAGTTTGTGCGGATTGGTCAGCACGTCATGCTGGGTGGCGCATCCGCCTTAGTTCAGGACATTCCACCGTTTGTGATTGCGGCAGGAGACAAAGCAACCCCACACGGTATTAATGTCGAAGGTCTTAAGCGCCGTGGTTTCTCAAGCGAAACAATTTCTGCATTACGACAAGCTTATAAAACCTTATACAAGGATGGCTTAAGCTTTGAAGAGGCAAAGGTGGAACTGCAAAAGATGGTGAGCAATCATGCGACCGATCCAGCAACAGCAGAGAAGCTTTCTGAGTTTCATGACTTTATTGCCGCATCTACCCGCGGCATCATTCGGTAAAGTGACTTGCCCAAATTAGCTTGCGTTGCTGGTGAGCCCTCTGGTGATTTACTGGCAGCACCAGTGCTGAGTGCTTTAAATCAAATTCCAGATATGGCGGGTCTCGAGATGTATGGAATTGGCGGCCCGCTCATGCAGGCCCAAGGGTTTCGTTCCGATTGGCCAATGGAGACTTTGAGCGTTCGCGGCTATGTTGAAGCTCTTAAACAACTGCCAGCGATCTTAAAAATTCGTAAAGCATTGGTTCATTCTTTGCTGACCTCGAATCGGCCCGATATCTTCTTAGGCATTGATGCTCCTGACTTTAACCTGGGTGTTGAAATGCAATTGCGCGAAGCGGGCATTCCGACTCTGCATTTTGTATCACCATCAATCTGGGCATGGCGGGCGGGACGTATTAAAAAGATTGCCAAAGCAGTTGATCGTATGCTGTGCATCTTCCCCTTTGAAACTGAGATTTATGAGCGTGCTGGCATTGCTGCCACTTATGTTGGTCATCCTCTGGCAAGCGATATTCCGTTGCAGCCTGATATCACGGGCGCAAGGCAAAAGCTCTCTCAATTGATGCACTTTAGTCCAGATAAACTCGCTGGGACTGTAGTCGCCGTGCTTCCTGGCAGTCGTGCATCCGAGATTGAATTCATTGCCCCTGTATTCTTTGAGACTATGGCTGTTTTAGCAAATAAGCTAAAAGGTCAAGCGCTCCATTTTTTAATTCCAGTGGCAACGGCTCGCTTGCGAGCTCCCCTAGAAACTCTCAAATCCCAATTACAAAATCAATATCCTGATATTCAGATTTATCTGATCGATGGACAGGCTGACTTAGTACTAGAGGCTGCGGATGTAGTGCTGATTGCCAGCGGTACCGCTACTTTGCAAGCAGCGCTTTGGAAAAAACCCATGGTGATTTCATATAAAGTACCTTGGTTGACTGGGCAAATCATGAAGCGTCAAGGATATCTTCCTTACGTGGGTTTGCCAAATATCCTCTGTGGCGAGTTTGTTGTGCCTGAACTTTTACAAAATGAGGCAACCCCAGATGCCCTCGCAAAGGCTTTAATGGCCTGGCTAGATCATCCTGCTAAGGTCACTCAATTACAAAGCCGCTTTGCCCAGATGCATGAAACCTTGCGCAGACCAACCGGCCTTTTGGTGGCACAAGCTGTAGCTCAAGAAATTAAATTCAAACAGACCAAAGCAACATCAATATGAGCGCAATCTGGATTTGTGGCGTTGATGAAGCGGGGCGTGGCCCCTTGGTGGGTTCTGTAGTAGCTGGAGCAGTGATCCTTGATCCGCTTCAACCTATTTTGGGTTTAAAAGATTCTAAGAAACTGTCTCCAACAAGGCGCGAGTCGCTCTACGCAGAAATCATGCTTAAAGCAAAAGCTTGGGGAATTGGTGAAGCCAGTTCCACAGAGATTGATGAAATAAATATTCTGCAAGCTAGTATGCTGGCGATGCAGAGGGCTGTGGAAGATCTTGTGAGGCGGTTTGGTCAGTGGCCAGACAAAGCCTTAATCGATGGCAATCGCTGTCCTCAATTGCCGATTGCAGCGGAAGCGATTGTGAAGGGTGATACAAAAGAGCCCGCAATCTCAGCTGCCTCCATCTTGGCAAAAGTGACTCGCGATCGCCAAATGCAAAGCCTGCATGAGCTTTATCCGCAATATGGATTTGCGCAGCACATGGGCTATCCAACCGAAGTACACTTTGCGGCTCTCAAGCAGCATGGAGCATGCCACGAACACCGTAAAACCTTCTCTCCAGTACGCACTGTGCTGGAAGGATCTGCCAAATGAATCTGGAACCGATTAGCTCCAAAGAAAATTCGCTGTTTAAAGAGTTGCGCTTACTGCAGGCTGCTGGTGCCAAAGGGCAAAAAGCAAGACTTGCAAGCGGGCAGGCCATATTAGAAGGGATTCATTTAATCCAGACCTGGGCGGGGGATCCAGCACTGAAGACGCTATTCACCTCCGAGCAGGGCATGATGAATCCTGAAATTGCTGAGGTGCTATCGAACCATCTTGAAGCATGTCCAGATACTAAGGTGTATCTATTGGATGCCAAGCTATGGGATCTATTGAGTGAATTGGTCAATGCGCCACACTTGGCGGGATTATTGTCCTTGCCGACATCAATACTCAATCCAGGAGCCATCTCAACACTGAGTGGCGACGTGTTGATCTTGGATCGAATTCAGGATGCAGGCAATGTTGGATCGATATTGCGAACCGCAGCTGCCGCAGGCTTTACTCAGGTGTTAGCCTTATCTGGCACAGCGCATCTTTGGTCTAGTAAGGTTTTGAGAGCTGCCATGGGCGCACATCGTTTATTGGAGCTTCATGAGGGTTGGTCTAATCAACAAATGTTGAGCGCCATTGAGGCGCCACTGCTGGCGACTAGTGCAAATGGACAAAGTGACTTGTATCAAATCCATAGCACGCTACAAAAACCAGTCGCATGGGTGATGGGTAGTGAAGGACAGGGGGTTTCAGCAGAAATATTGGCGCAAGCCAAAACGGTATCGATTCCGATTGACCCCAGAGTAGAGTCTCTAAATGTTTCTACTGCGGCAGCAGTTTGCTTGTTTGAAACCCTCAGAGTTCGTCGAAGCTGAGTCTTAGCCCAGGATAGTTTTATCGGCCTTAATTGCTTGCAAGACTGTAGTGGCGATTTCTTCGATGGATTTGCTGGTGGTGCTGACCCAAGGAATAGACTCTTTCTTGAGCATCGCTGTTGCTTCATTAATTTCATAACGACAATTTTCTAGCTTGGCATAGTTGCTACCTGGACGCCGTTCATTGCGGATTTCTGAAAGACGCTCAGCATCAATCATGAGTCCAAAAATTTTCTGGCGATAAGGGAGCAAGTCCTTTGGTAATTGCCCTCGCTCAAAATCCTCTGGAATGAGGGGATAGTTTGCGGCTTTCAGGCCATATTGCATAGCCAAATAGAGACTGGTTGGGGTCTTGCCCACGCGAGAGATGCCGACCAAGATGACATCAGCCTCGGTGAGTTTGAGATTGGACTGTCCGTCATCGTGCGCTAATGAATAATTAATCGCCTCAATCCGGTTTTTATAAGCCGCTGTGTCCGCATTGTGGTGTAGTCGGTTCATGGCATGGGTGGACTTGATGCCTAAGGCTTGTTCAAGGGGCGCCACAAAGGTCTGAAACATATCCAAAATCAGGCCATTGGCTTTTCCGACAATTGCATTGAGCTCTGGGTTAACTAAGGTAGTAAAAACAATGGGTTGCACACCATACTTAGACGCCGCCTGATTAATGCTGCTAACCGCCTCATGGGCTTTTTCAATGTTATCCACAAAAGGGACGCGAACTTGTCTAAAAGTGGCCTCAAATTGAGCCAAAATCGATTGACTGAAGTTCTCGGCGGTAATGCCGGTACCGTCTGAAACAATGAAAACGATGCGGGATTCGGTGGACATGATTTTGGGTCTTTGGGTCGGTGTCAGCACTACAATAATACGTTAGTGAAGTATGCCGTACTTTATGCGGCCGCTCGACCAGTTTCCTTATCCTTAGAGAGTATTTTATGTCCAACCAACAGCATGAAAATAGCAGTTTGGCGCAAGCCTACGTTTTACCTTTTGAGCAACTCCGCATGACCGACGTTGAATCTGTCGGCGGTAAGAATGCCTCCTTAGGGGAAATGATTTCACAATTGGCAAGTACCGGGGTACGTGTACCCACCGGTTTTGCCACTACTGCATTGGCCTTTCGTGATTTCTTGCAGCATAACAATCTCACCGAGAGAATTCAGCAGCGTTTAGAGCATCTGAATATTGATGATGTTCGTGCTTTAGCTGAAGCGGGCGCAGAGATTCGTCACTGGATTGAGACTGCCCCTTTTCAGCCCCGTCTAGATGAAGAAATTCGGGTCGCCTTTAAGAAGCTTGATGAATCCGGGAAGGGCTCTTTTGCAGTCCGCTCTTCAGCGACTGCAGAGGATCTGCCAGATGCTTCATTTGCTGGTCAACAAGAAACTTTCTTGAACGTCGAAGGGATTGACGATGTTTTAAAGAAGATTCGTGAAGTCTTCGCTTCGCTTTATAACGATCGTGCGATTTCCTATCGGGTTCACAAGGGATTTGCCCATGCTGAAGTTGCTTTATCTGCTGGTATTCAGCGGATGGTGCGATCAGACTTAGGTGCGGCCGGCGTGATGTTTACCTTGGATACCGAATCGGGTTTTGAAGATGTGGTCTTCATTACTTCAAGTTATGGCTTGGGTGAGACCGTTGTTCAAGGCGCTGTAAACCCGGATGAGTTCTATGTCTTCAAGACCACACTGGCTAAAGATAAAAAAGCAATTATCCGTCGCTCATTAGGATCAAAGCTGATCCAGATGCAATTTGCTCCCGCCGGTTCAGCAGAAAAAGTAGTTACTGTCGATGTCTCTCCAGAGAAGCGCAATCGTTTTTCTTTGGAAGATTCCGATATCACCGAGTTGGCCAAGTATGCTGTCATCATTGAAAAACACTACGGTCGTCCAATGGATATCGAGTGGGGCAAAGATGGTCAAGATGGCCGAATATATATTCTGCAGGCTCGTCCTGAGACAGTGAAGAGCCAAGCTGCTGGCCAAGTAGAAATGCGTTACAAGCTCAAAGGTAGCTCAAAGGTGTTGGCTAAGGGCCGTGCGATCGGTCAAAAGATTGGTGCCGGTCCAGTCCGCATCATTCGTGATCCTAGTGAAATGGATCGTGTTCAGCCTGGCGATGTATTGGTTGCCGATATGACCGATCCCAATTGGGAGCCAGTCATGAAGCGCGCTTCTGCGATTGTGACCAATCGTGGCGGTCGTACTTGTCACGCCGCGATTATTGCGCGTGAGTTAGGTGTTCCCGCAGTGGTGGGTTGCGGCGATGCTACTGATCAACTCCAAGATGGCATGGTGGTGACGGTATCTTGTGCTGAAGGTGACGAGGGTCATATTTATGATGGTCTGATTGAAACTGAAGTAACTGAAGTTTCTCGTGGCGCTTTGCCTGAGATCCCAGTCAAGATCACGATGAATATCGGCAACCCCCAGCTGGCATTTGATTTCTGCCAAATCCCGAATGCGGGTGTCGGACTCGCGCGTCTTGAGTTCATTATTAATAACTACATTGGCGTTCATCCCCGCGCAGTCTTGGAATATCCTAATGTCGATCCTGACCTCAAGCGTGCAGTTGAAAGTGTGGCACGGGGTTATGCAAGTCCAAGAGCGTTCTATGAGGACAAACTTGTCGAGGGTGTAGCCACTATTGCTGCTGCTTTCTATCCCAAGCCTGTCATCGTGCGTTTGTCCGACTTCAAATCCAATGAGTACAAGAAGCTGATTGGCGGATCACGTTATGAGCCTGATGAAGAAAACCCAATGCTCGGTTTCCGAGGCGCCTCACGTTACGTCTCAGAAGATTTCGGTGAAGCATTTGCCTTAGAGTGCGCCGCCATGAAACGGGTCCGTGAAGATATGGGCTTGGATAACGTTGAGATCATGGTGCCATTCGTAAGAACGATCAAGCAAGCACAACGCGTGATTAGCATGATGGAGAAGTTTGGTCTCAAGCGCGGCGTCAATGGCTTGCGCCTCATCATGATGTGCGAGATTCCTTCCAATGCGATTTTGGCTGATGAGTTCCTCGAGTATTTCGATGGCTTCTCCATTGGTTCAAATGATATGACTCAGCTCACACTCGGTTTGGATCGAGATTCTGGCATGGAGTTATTGGCGATTGACTTTGATGAACGCGATCCTGCGGTTGAGTTCATGATTGCGCGCTCCATTGACGCCTGCCGTAAGCAAAACAAATACGTCGGTATTTGTGGTCAAGGACCTTCTGATCACCCAGACTTTGCTCGGTGGTTGGTTGCTAAAGGCATTACTTCTATTTCCCTCAATCCAGATAGCGTTGTAGCTACATGGGAGATGTTGGGCAAGCAGTAAGTCTTACCTTAGAGCCAACAGGCGACTATCTTAGGCTTTTGCCTTGGTGGTCGCCTTTTTTGCTACATTCTTCTTTACTGGCGGCTTTGACTTCTGGATTGGCTTGGCAGGTGACACACTTTTTTGTAGGCGCTTATGCACTGGCACCGGTCCCATTTTTTTGGTTGGGGCGGTAATGGATGGTCCACGACCTGAATTATTCCAGCTAGGCTCAACAATGGCATTAAAGGCGGCGCGAAGTTTTTCGCCCCAGAGCTTATGAATCATCTCGAAATAGGGATTGGCATCATCGATGGTTACAAGCTTGCTGGCCTTCAAGGCATTCTTTTCGTATACCAATAAATCCAGCGGTAGACCAACCGAGATATTACTTTTCAGGGTGGAGTCCATCGAGATGAGGGCGCACTTCGTCGCCAGATTCAGCGGGGTATCAAATGTAATCACGCGATCCAGAATGGGTTTGCCATACTTGGATTCACCAATTTGGAAGTAAGGTGTCTCAGGTGTTGCCTCGATGAAATTGCCTGCGGAGTAAACATTAAAAAGACGAGGACGCTCACCTTTAACTTGTCCACCAAAGATGAAGTTGCAATTAAATTCAATTCCAGCCTTTGTCAGGGCTTCGTTGTCCCTCTCATATACTTGTTTGACAGCCTCTCCAACTACCACAGCTGCGTCATGACAGCTTTGTGCATTCCATAAATTGATACCATCAAATAACTGGCCTTGGAGCAAAATTTCTTTTACTGCTTGGCTAATTGCGAGGTTACCTGCGCTCATCAATGCAAAAAAACGATTTTGGTCTTTTTGAAAGAGGGCCATTTTGCGAAAGGTGCCAATTTGATCGACACCAGCATTGGTTCTCGTATCAGACAAAAATACTAGACCATCTTTTAAACATAGCCCCACGCAATACGTCATAGCAAAATTCCTAAAATGATTTTTGAGGATTATCGCCTAAGATAGAGAGAGGGGCTCGTAGGTGATCTGCTGTATCGAAATACTGGCACTGAGCTCTTCTCCGCCACCACCAGAACGCACCCCTTTCACGGGGGCAGCAGAGTAATAGTCGCGCCCGATAGCTAAGCGGATATGCCTAGCATCAACTAAACAGGCATGCGTGATATCAACGCTTTGCCAGATGCCATGTTCGATATCACTACAAAAATCGATCCAGGCATGGCTGGCAAGATTAGGGGATTCCTCGGCAAAGAAATAGCCACTGACATAGCGGGCAGGAATGCCGGAAGCCCTACAAAGACCCAACATGACATGGGCGTGATCCTGACAAACTCCAGATTTCAAGGCAAAGGATTGGGCCGCAGTGGTAGCAAAATTGGTTTCACCAGGACGATATGCAATCGTATCTTGTACAGCACTCGCCAGTTTAAGAACTGCTTCAGTTGTATTTTTCTTTGGCAGATGCTTCTCGAAGAAAGACAGCATTTCGGGAGTGGGCTCTGTCAAATGGGTCTGCTGAAGCAAGTAGAAAGGGGATACGGCTTTTGGAGCATCAATGAATTCGTAGGCATCCTGGGTATAGATCTCACCCTCGGCCTCAATCATCATTGAGGTATAGGGACTTTCCTGGACAAAGATATTGCAGAGGTTGCCAAAAGCATCTAGTGAATTGCTCGCCTTAATTGGCGTACCAAGCTTCCAGCGCTCAATCTTCTGCCCCGCAGTTTGCGGAGGGGTCAGACGGAGTTCCTGAATGGAGTAGCGTACAGGTGTTTCGTAGCGATACTCAGTGCGATGGCGGATCTTTAAATGCATAGTTTTGTTTAATTCGAGGCCAATGGAATCAAGTATGCAGTACTGAACTCATCGGCAATATGGTTAATTTTTTCGAGGAAGGATTCAATAAACTCCTCCAGGCCTTGTGAAAACACCTCATCAATATCAGAATAATCCATGCTTGCCTTAAGCTTTCCAAGCAGCCGCTCAATTTCTTTGGATTGCTGATTTTTAACTTCAGAAATTAAGGGAATTAATTCATTGACGCAGCTGACTAGTGAGCGCGGCATTTGTTTATTGAAGATCAATAATTGAGCCACTTGTTTTGGCACTACTTGGTCAGAGTAAATCTGACGATAGATTTCAAAAGCGGAGACAGAGCGTAATAGAGCTGCCCAGTGGTAGAAATCAAAAAAGCTTCCATTATCTTCATTATCGTCACCCGCTTTTTGAGCCTTCAACTCTTTTAAGCTGACCTGATATTCATATTTTGTTTCTAGGATACGGGCGGTATTATCGGCACGCTCCAAGAGGGTGCCGATATTAATAAAGTAAAAGGCCTCATTTTTCAGCATCGTGCCATACATGACTCCACGAAAAAGGTGGCAGCGGTGCTTAACCCAATCGAGTAGACGACTCGGGTCTGCTTGGTCTCTGGCCTCAAGGATGTGTTGAAGCTCAAGCCAGGTCGTGTTTTGAGTTTCCCAAACCTCAGAGGTGATTTTTCCTCGGATCACTCGAGCATTCTCACGCGCAGCATACAGACAAGAAACGATGCTGGAGGGATTGCTGGTTTCATAAATCATGAAATCCAGCACATTCTCGCGATTAACGACATCGTATTTACTCAAGAAGTCTGTTTCTAATTTAGAAATCGTGAGTAACTTTTTCCAGCTCTGCTCTAAAAATTCTGCTGGTTGCGGAAGTAAAGAGGTTTGATGATTGACATCCAGCATACGGGCAGTATTTTCTGCACGCTCGGTGTAACGAGCCATCCAATATAGGCAATCGGCTGTGCGGCTTAACATGGATGACTCTCCCTCATTCTTCCAGGACCCAAGTATCTTTAGTGCCGCCACCTTGAGACGAGTTCACCACTAACGAACCTTCTTTTAATGCCACTCTCGTCAGGCCGCCTGGAACCATCTTGATGGTTTTTCCGGACAGAACAAAGGGCCTCAAATCAATATGGCGAGGTGCTACGCCTGACTCAACAAAGGTCGGGCAAGTTGAGAGAGCAAGCGTGGGCTGGGCAATATATTGATCCGGATTGGCCACTAGGTGAGCTTTAAATGCTTCAATCTCTGCTTTAGTAGACGCAGGCCCAACCAACATTCCATAACCGCCGGCACCATGCGTTAACTTCACCACCAACTTATCAAGGTTGGCTAAGGTGTAGGCCAGATCATCCGGTTTGCGACACTGAAAAGTTGGCACATTATTGAGGATTGGCTTTTCACCAAGATAGAACTCAATCATGTCGGGCACATACGGGTAGATGGATTTGTCATCTGCGATACCCGTGCCAATCGCATTAGCTAAAGTGACATTGCCAGCTCGATAGGCGGATAAGAGTCCAGCAACACCGAGCGTGGAATCTGAGCGGAACGATAGTGGGTCTAGGAAATCATCATCAACCCGACGATAGATCACATCGACTCGTTCTGGACCCTGGGTGGTGCGCATAAAGACCTGCTCGTTCTTCACAAATAAATCTTTACCTTCTACTAACTCAACACCCATTTGTTGAGCTAAGTAGCTGTGCTCAAAATAGGCTGAGTTATACATACCTGGGGTCAACACAACCACGTTGGGTTTTTTAACATCGTCAGGTTTCACTGATTTGAGGCACTCTAACAAGAGGTCGGGGTAATGTTCAACTGGAGCGACACGATATTTCTGGAACAGATCGGGAAAGAGGCGCATCATCATCTTGCGATCTTCGACCATGTATGAGACCCCCGACGGAACGCGCAAGTTGTCTTCTAAGACGTAGAACTCACCTTCACCTGCGCGCACAATATCGATCCCGGCAATTTGCGCATAGATATCTCTGGGGATATCCACATTACGCATTTCAGGGCGGTACTGCGCATTGTTGAAGATTTGTTCAGCAGGAATGATTCCGGCTTTGATGATTTCTTCATCGTGATAGACATCATAGATAAATCGATTGAGTGCCTTGACGCGTTGACGCAAACCTTTTTCTAATTGCTCCCATTCCTTAGCAGCAAAGATTCGAGGCACTTGATCAAACGGAATGGTTCTCTCAGAACCCAAGTCGTCGCCATAGACGGCGAAGGTGATGCCGACTCGACGGAAAATGAGGTCAGCCTCAGCTCGCTTGAGACCCATGAGGGTATCGCTTTGCTGTTTTAGCCAGCTATGGAATATCTGGTAGTGGGGCCGCGCTTTACCTGCAGCATCGAGCATCTCATCAAAAGGCAATTTCATAGTGACAAACTAACGCCTTCGAGATGACAACAATGTAAAGAGTGGAGCGGCTTGGTGCCTTAATGCACCAATATGGTGAAAATTGCTCTAATTCCCTAGTCTAAGCGATTTCTAGCCATTTAGGTCGCCCCGAGCAATACGACCCTTTTGGACTTCCCATTCACGCTCTTTGGTGGCTGCGCGCTTGTCATGCTGTTTCTTGCCCCTGGCTAATCCAATCTCGCATTTCACATTCCCTTTGGAGAAGTGCAGATTGATTGGCACTAAGGTGTAACCCTTTTGCTCGACTTTCCCTATGAGTTTGCGGATTTCAATGGCGTTGAGAAGTAACTTTCGAGTCCGGGTGTTATCGGGGACGATGTGAGTCGATGCTGAAAGGAGGGGGGCAATATGCGCACCAATCAGAAAAAGCTCCGCCTGGCGAATGACCACATACGCTTCTTTAATTTGGGCACGACCTGCACGAATAGCCTTGACTTCCCAGCCTTCCAGAACCAGACCTGCCTCAAACCGTTCCTCGATAAAATAATCGAAGAAGGCTTTTTTGTTATCGACGATACTCATATTTTTACCTTCTCACGATCGATTATGGCAGACGTCCACAAGACCGTTTTAATTGGCCAATCTGCTGAGCGCATGTATGGCTTAGTCACTGATGTTTCAAGCTACCCCGAGTTTTTGCCTTGGTGTGGCGGAGTGGAGATTTTTGAGCAAACCGACACTGTCTTGGATGCCAAAATCCATATTCAATTTAAAGGGATTTCCCAGTATTTCCACACCCGTAATACCAATCATCGCCCAGACTCCATTGATATGGTGTTTGTAGATGGTCCCTTCAAGCGTTTTTCTGGTCAATGGAAATTCATTTCCCTGCGGGAGGATGCCTGCAAGGTGGAATTCACCCTGGAGTGGGAATTTAAGAATGTTCTCCTAGACAAAGTCATTGGCCCTGTTTTTGGTTATATTGCTGGGACCTTTGTGGAATGTTTTGTGAAGCGCGCCGAGGATCTGGATGCTTGAAATCTGGATTTGTGATGCCCGAGGAGAGGCACCCAAGACCATCCTATTTCAATTGGTATTAGCCGCAAATGAAGTCGCTACTGTGGGCTTGGCCTTGCAAAAGGCAGGAATTGCTACTGGGCCCAATGACCCCGTTTTAAGCCGAAAGGGCTGTTTTGGGGTGTTTGGTAAGCGCAAGGATTGGGATAGCCCAATTTATGCGGGTGATCGCCTAGAGCTCTATTCCCCCTTGTTAATTGATCCCAAAACCGTCCGTCGAAAAAAGGCCAATCAGAACCAAGATGCCAAATTTAAGGCTGCAGCCGCTAGAAGAAAGGCAAGAAGGCTATAATCTGTTTTTGCGACTAGGGGTTTTGCATGCGACTCATTCAAAAAGCACTCACTTTTGACGATGTGCTCCTCGTGCCGGCTTATTCATCGGTACTCCCACGTGACGCCAGCTTGGCGACTCAACTTACACGAGACATCTCACTGAACACGCCTTTAGTATCCGCAGCAATGGATACGGTTACAGAAGGTCGATTGGCGATTGCTATGGCCAGCGAAGGCGGTATTGGCATTGTTCACAAAAATCTTAGTCCTATTGATCAGGCTCGCGAGGTGGCTAAAGTCAAACGCTATGAATCCGGTGTCTTACGTGATCCGATTACGATTGCGCCAACAGTGACCGTGCGCCAAGTAATGCAGCTATCTCGTGAGCATGGCTTTTCTGGTTTCCCAGTGCTTGAAGGCAAAACCGTGGTTGGCATTATCACTAACCGTGACCTCCGCTTCGAGGAAGATTTAGATGCTCCCGTTAAATCAAAGATGACTCCTCGCGAGCGCTTAATTACGGTCAAAGAAGGCGCTAGCTTAGAAGAAGCTAAACGCTTGATGAGTAAACATCGTTTAGAGCGCGTACTGGTTGTGAATGATGCTTTTGAGTTGCGCGGTTTGATTACCGTTAAAGATATTCTCAAAGCTACCGAACATCCTAATGCCTGCAAAGACAGTGAAGGTAAGTTGCGCGTTGGCGCCGCAGTGGGTGTCGGTCCTGATAACGATGAGCGAGTTGAGCTTTTGGTGCGTGCAGGCGTCGATGTGATCGTAGTAGATACCGCTCACGGTCATAGTCAAGGTGTACTCGATCGTGTGAAGTGGGTGAAGCAGCATTACCCTCAAGTCCAAGTGATTGGCGGCAATATAGCAACTGGTGATGCCGCTAAAGCATTGGCTGATCATGGTGCCGACGGCGTCAAGGTTGGTATTGGGCCTGGCTCCATTTGTACAACGCGCATCGTTGCCGGTGTTGGTGTTCCCCAAATTACGGCCATTGTGAATGTATCGAATGCCCTAAAAGGCACGGGCATTCCCCTGATTGCCGATGGTGGCATTCGTTACTCTGGTGATGTTTCTAAGGCATTAGCCGCTGGCGCGAATTCAGTGATGATGGGTGGTATGTTTGCGGGTACTGAAGAAGCGCCTGGCGAAGTATTCCTCTATCAAGGGCGCTCTTATAAGAGTTATCGTGGCATGGGCTCATTGGGCGCCATGACTGATGGTTCTGCAGACCGGTATTTCCAAGGTGACATTAGTGCAGCAAATGCTGACAAACTCGTTCCTGAGGGAATTGAAGGTCAAGTTCCATACAAGGGTAGCGTGCTCACGATCTTGCATCAACTTACTGGCGGTATACGTTCTTCCATGGGCTATCTGGGTTGCAAAACCATTGCAGAGCTACATGAGAAAGCCAACTTTGTGGAAATCACCAGTGCAGGAGTACGTGAGTCGCATGTCCATGATGTGAAGATCACGAAGGAAGCACCGAATTACCACATTGACTAAGACTTCATAAGGCTGTTTTCTCCGTGCACGACAAGATACTGATTCTCGACTTTGGTTCACAAGTTACCCAACTCATTGCTAGGCGTGTTCGTGACGGAAAAGTCTATTCTGAGATCCATCCTTACGATTGCGATCCTGAATTCATTCGCCGCTTCGTTCAAGAAGAGGGCTGTAAAGGCATCATCCTCTCGGGTGGTCCAAGCTCTGTAACTGAGCCAGGTAGTCCAAGAGCGCCAAAGATTGTTTTTGAATTAGGAATTCCTGTCCTGGGTATTTGCTATGGCATGCAAACCATGGCGACGCAATTGGGTGGCGCAGTAGCGTCCGCAGAGTCCTTAGGCAAAGCCCGTGAATTTGGTTACTCGGAAGTTCGAGCTCACGGCCATACCGCTTTACTGAATGGTATTCAAGACCTCTCGACGAGTGAAGGCCATGGCATTCTGAAAGTGTGGATGAGTCATGGTGATTCCGTTACCAGCTTGCCAAAGTCTTTCAAGCTCATGGCTTCTACAGATTCCTGCCCGATTGCCGGTATGGCGGATGAAGAGCGTCAGTTCTATGCCTTTCAGTTTCATCCCGAGGTTACTCATACGCTGCAAGGCGCCGCAATCATTAACCGCTTTGTGCATGAGATTTGTGGCTGCAAACCAGATTGGGTGATGGGTGATTACATCAGCGAAGCCGTTGAAAAAATCCAGAAACAAGTTGGTAAAGAAGAAGTCATTCTTGGTTTATCCGGCGGCGTAGACTCCAGTGTTGCTGCTGCTTTAATCCATAGAGCGATTGGCGACCAGTTGACTTGTGTATTTGTGGATCACGGTTTGCTTCGCCTCAACGAAGGCGATATGGTGATGGAGATGTTTGCCCGAAATCTGGGTGTTAAAGTCATACGGGTCGATGCAGCTCCAAAGTTTATGTCTGAGCTTGCTGGAGTAGCTGACCCAGAGGCGAAACGCAAAATCATTGGTAAAGAATTTGTGGAAATCTTCCAAAATGAATCAGCTAAAGTTAAGAACGCGAAGTGGTTGGCTCAGGGAACGATTTACCCAGACGTCATTGAGTCTGCAGGTAAGGGCAAGAAGGGCGCGCATACGATTAAGAGCCACCATAATGTGGGCGGTTTACCAGAAGATATGCATCTCAAATTATTAGAACCCTTACGAGAATTATTTAAGGATGAAGTGAGAGAGCTTGGTGTTGCACTTGGCTTACCCAGAGAGATGGTCTATCGCCATCCCTTCCCAGGTCCTGGCCTTGGTGTTCGTATCTTGGGCGAAGTGAAAGAAGAATTTGCCAAATTGTTACAACGTGCTGATGCGATCTTTATTGAAGAGTTGCGTAATACAGTGGATGAAGTTAGTGGCAAAAATTGGTATGACTTGACCAGTCAGGCTTTTGCTGTATTTCTCCCGGTAAAGTCTGTTGGCGTAATGGGTGATGGTAGAACCTATGAGTATGTTGTTGCCCTAAGAGCTGTACAAACCCAAGACTTTATGACTGCACATTGGGCTCACTTACCGCACGAACTCTTGGGTAAGGTTTCCAATCGCATCATTAATGAAGTGCGTGGCATCAATCGAGTCGTCTATGACATTAGCGGTAAACCACCAGCAACCATAGAGTGGGAATAAAGCATATGAATCTATTAAAGCGCATCTCTATCATCACTTTGGTTTTAGCTATTACTGCTTGTGGAGCTCCACTAGGTTACGAGATAGGCAGTTCAATATCTGCTCCAAACCCTTTACCAGCTGTGCGTGCACCTCAAGTTGGACAAGAGTGGGTTTACTCTAAAAAGAATGTTTTTAATGGCAAAGAGTTAGGCATTATTACTGAGCGGGTCTCTAGTGTTGGCGATCAAATCACGATCTCTAGAACAACTGCTGACGGTGGTCAATTGCCATCCGAGATTCAAGGCCCATGGGGAATGATTTCAACAGATCCTCATTGGTCCAGAGTCATTAGCTATAGCCCAGCCATTCCTTTATGGCCACAAAATCTTTCAGGCAATTGGAGTAAGCAAGTTAATACTAATTATCAAATTGCAGGTTACTCTGGCAACTTCTATAACTGGACTTTGTACATGAGCTCTAGTGGTTGGGAGCAGATTACCGTTCCAGCTGGTACATTCACTGCACTACGTTTCCAGAACCTCATTAATTTTGAAAATGCTGACCCGAATAAAGTCGATTGCATTCGTAAAGAAACTATTTGGTTTGCCCCACAAATCGGTCGCTGGGTAGCCCGCGAGTCTACAGGTTCTTGCAGAATTCAAGGGCAGATTAACAATGAGTCACTTGAGGACACTACCCAGTGGCAGCTCCAGAGTTACAAGTAAATCTGGGGCGTAGGGCATTGCTGCTCACTGCAGCAAGCCTTCCTGTGGCTTGTATTTCTTCGCTGCCTTTTCCGCAAGGGGTGACTGAGCCTCAGCCCTTTAACGTTCAGATGAGGCCTCCGCAGGTCGGTCAACAATGGGTTTATAACGTTAGGAATGTGTTTAACAGCTTACCTGTCGATACCATCACTGAAACTGTAGTTTCGGTTGGCAATCAGATTCGCATATCCCGAGTTGGGAACAAACTGGGCACCTTGCAAGATGAAATTCAGAGTCCTTGGGGATTTGTTTTGCAGGATCCTCATTGGAATCCACCCCAACAATTGCAGAGGGCAATCCCACTTTGGCCAGAGGAATTGAGGGCGGGATGGTCTGGCTCCTATCAAACACGCTATGAGGTGCTTGGCTATCCTGATAGCTCATATTACTGGGGCTTAAATATCGATGCTCAGACTTGGGAAAGTGTGCAAGCACCTGCTGGCGATTTTCTGACTCTGAAATACCATAGTAGCGCGCCTGCATTCCAAAGTAATGATTTTTCTCGTTTAGCTAACTGGCGGGATGAAGATGTGTGGTTGTCCCCCAAAATTGGACGCTGGGTCATCAGAAGAAGTTCGGGCCGTTATATCTTGGCTGGTATGAATATCGCAGGCGCTCTCTGGGAAGATTATCTCGAGAGCGAGCTTGTTTCTTGGAAATAAGCTCTTTTTAATAAAACAATATGTATACCGTTAAAGAACTTTTCCCAACCCTACAAGGTGAGGGCGCGCATACAGGCCGGGCTGCGATCTTTTGTCGCTTTACTGGATGTAATTTATGGAGTGGGCGCGAAGAAGATCGTGCCACATCCCAATGTCAATTTTGCGATACTGATTTTGTGGGTTTTGATGGTGATGGTGGCGGAAAGTTTGAGACTTCCGAGAGTCTTGCCCATGCAATTGAGCTCGCATGGCTCTCAACCAATGCTGGACCTCAGCAACGTTATGTTGTCTTTACCGGTGGCGAGCCTTTACTTCAGTTGGACAGAGATCTAATTGATGTGCTTCACCACAAAGGTTTTGAGGTGGCGATTGAGACGAACGGAACACTTAAAGTTCCTGCAGGTGTTGATTGGGTTTGTGTCAGCCCCAAAGCCGGAACCGATTTAGTGGTGTTGCAAGCAGATGAGATTAAGCTGGTCATTCCTCAGTTTGGGCATGAAAACTTAGAAAATCTACTCGCCCGCTTTGAGAAGATGGATTACCGCAACCGCTATCTGCAGCCGATGGATGGTCCTCAATTAAGAGAAAATACCCAATTGGCGATTCAGCTGTGTCAAAAACGCCCTTTATGGCGCCTGAGTGTGCAAACTCATAAGATAATTGGCATTCGGTAATTATTTCAAGAAAAGTATCTCCCCATGAAGCCAGCGCCTATTTCCATTACCCGTCGTCTAGAGTTTGATGCAGGTCATCGTATCCCGAATCATGACGGCCAGTGCAAACATCTTCATGGGCATCGCTATGCAATTGAGATTACATTGTCTGGTGAGATTGCTAATCATCCAGGTCAAGCTGATGACGGCATGGTCTTAGACTTCTCTGATATCAAGCGTTTGAGCAATCAGCATGTGGTTGAGCCATGGGATCATGCATTCTTAGTGGCCAAAGAAGATACAGGCCTAGTAGATTTTCTGAACACTCTACCTAATCACAAAACAGTGGTGATGGACCATGTCCCGACAGTTGAAAACTTAGCGCAAGCGGCTTTCAATATCATGTCGCCTTTATTTGATCAAGCCTTTGCTGGGCGCTTGCATCTGACGGCAATTCGGCTTTATGAGACCCCTAATTGTTGGGCAGACGTCCATCGCCCTTAATGATGTCCACCGAGCTTGATCACCAGTTCATGATGCAAGCTTTAGAGCAGGCTAAGTTGGCTGCTCAGGCTGGAGAAGTTCCGGTGGGGGCCGTCTTAGTCCATGATGGGGTGGTTATCTCTAAGGCATTTAATCGCCCAATCGGAACTCATGATCCTAGCGCCCATGCTGAAATACTGGCCCTCAGATCTGCCGCTGGAGCGCTGAAAAACTACCGTTTGCCTGGTAGCACTCTGTACGTAACCCTAGAGCCCTGTGCGATGTGTGCTGGAGCAATGCTCCATGCTAGAGTAGATAGAGTCGTTTATGGCGCGCGCGACCCAAAAACGGGCGCTGCTGGGAGTGTGGTGGATATTTTCTCAATCAATCAATTGAATCATCAAACCACCGTTGACGGCGGCATATTAGAGTCAGAGTGTGGGCAGGTGCTGAGGGATTTCTTTAGGGAGCGGCGTTGAAAAAAATTCATGTAATTGCTCCTTCTGGCGCAAATCCTGATCAAAAAAGTCCCCTTGGAGCTATTGAGTGGTTCAAGCGACAAGGTTTTGAGGTTCAGAATACCGATTGCATTGAGCGTAGGCATCAACGTTTTTCTGGAGTGGATGCAGAACGTTTAGCTGAAATCAATCAGATTAGTAAACTTTCAGGCGATCACTTAGTGCTAGCGATGCGCGGTGGATATGGTTTGCATCGTTTACTACCCGATATTGAATGGCAGCAAATTGCAAACGCCATTCAAAATGGACTTCAGGTATGTGGTCATAGCGACTTTACTGTCTTCCAGTTGGGTTTACTGGCAAAAACTGGCGCAGTCTCTTTGGCTGGCCCAATGCTGAACTATGATTTCGGCTCCAAAGAAGACCAGTTAGATGCTAATCCTGATGGCTTTATGTGGCAGCACTTTCAGGTGGCCATTCATGAGCGTGAATTGGATTGCACGGTAGAGGCGCAGCAAGCTTATCTTGGTAGATCTACCGCAGGAGAGCTGACTGGAACCCTCTGGGGTGGCAATTTAACGATTTTGTGTAGCCTGGTGGGAACTCCGTATTTCCCAGCGCAAAAGCAAATACAGAGTGGCATTCTGTTTCTGGAGGATGTGAATGAACATCCTTATCGAATCGAGCGCAATCTGATGCAATTGCTCGACGCGGGTATTTTGAGCTCGCAAAGCGCGATCTTAATGGGTGGATTTTCTGCGTATCGCCTTTTTGACCATGATCAGGGTTATGATCTCAATACGGTCTACGAACATCTGCGCAAGCGTCTGCCAGAAAATATTCCGCTCTTAACGGATTTACCGTTTGGACATCAAGCAAACAAAATTACTTTACCCGTTGGAGCCAGCGGTAAATTAAGTTACAAGCCCTCTGGCTTTATCTTGCGGTCCAAATGGTAAACGAGTCCAAAATGAGTCAAACCATGAAATTACTCCAAACCTGTTTAGTCGGCATGATTTTCTTCTCAGGAGTTGCTATGGCAATTGAAGAACCAAAATATACCGTGCTTGAGCAGTCAGGCTCTTTTGAGCTTCGAGCCTATGAGCCGAAGATCATCGCTGAAGTCAAAGTGAAGGGCGATATGAGTGAGGCTTCTAGCGCCGGTTTTAGGCTCATTGCAGCTTATATCTTTGGTAAGAATCAGTCCAAAGAAAAGATTGAGATGACCGCTCCGGTAACAGTGCTACCCCAAGCCGAATCCCCCACAATGAGTTCACCCGTTTTAATTAATGAGGGCACCAATGAATGGTTGGTAAGCTTTGTGATGCCAAGTTCTTTTGAACTCAATACTTTGCCAACTCCTGTTGATGAGCAGGTGCATCTCAAAAAGATCCCTGCAGAGAACAAGGCAGTGATCACTTTTTCCGGCTTTAATACTTATAGCAAGGTGGAGACCAAGACCAGTGAGCTCAAAGAATGGATGGCAAGCAAGCATCTGACACCCATAGGGCCAGCGCAATTTGCGCGTTACAACCCACCATGGACTCTGCCTTTCTTGCGCCGTAGTGAGATCATGTTTGACTATCGACCAGAGTCGAAGTGAATCTAGACTGATTTAAATGGCAGCGCTTTAGGCTTCAACGCTTTTTAAGACAAACTCAGCCCCTGAGTGATGACCCAAGACTTTAACAAGAGCGGGTAGCGCCTCCTTGAGCTTGCCTTCAAGGGTCCAGGGCGGGTTCAGAACAAACATCCCGCTGGCTTGCAGACGTCTCTCGCCCGGCGAGCTCTCGACTCTAAGCTCGGCTTGCAGCCAAGATCGTTTGTGGGCAGCAGCGATTTTCTGCAATCTATCCGGTAGCGCCGCTGATTCTCTTCTCGATAATATGGGATACCAAATGGCATAGCAGCCCGTAGCAAAGCGGCTTAGGGCTTCCTCAAGAGTAGATTCAAGATAGCGATAGTCTTGCTTATCTTCATAAGAGGGATCAATCAAGACCAGCCCACGCCGACTAGGAGGAGGCACCAAGCCTTTTAAGCGACTAAAACTATCTGCATGGTAAAGATCAATCTGCTTGTTTTGCGGCAGCTGTTGAACATTGTGTCGGAGCAAGTCAATCTCTTTAGGGTGAAGTTCAAACAGCTTTAAGCGATCTTGTGGCCGCAACATTTTTGCGATGATAAAAGGAGATCCAGGATAAAAAGCAAGCTCTTCGCTGGGATTTTCGGCAGTAATCGCTGCCATATATTCGCTAATACTGTCAGTGATTTCTGTCTGTTGATTATTGTGTAAATAGCGACTTAAGCGAAAGATGCCGCCCTCAGCCTCTTTGCTCACGGCAGCAAAGCCATCACTCAGGCTATAGATACCTGCCCCAGCATGAGTATCAATGATCGTTAAGGCGCCTTCTTTTTCTTGAAGATAGCGAATGAGCTGAATGAGCACAATGTGCTTCAGAATATCTGCATGACTCCCGGCATGAAAGGCGTGTCGATAGCTAAACATGGATTAGTGGCTGGATTTAGTATGCTGAGTTTGCACAAAGAGTGCTAGCGTGAGGGTAATCAGTAGGGCAGAGGCATATTGCAAAGGTTGATTTAAATCGGAATCCATCGTTTGTGTAAGCAATGGGTAGATCGTCAATAAACCGCAAAGTGCAACAAAGCGAGGCCACCACTTATCCAGAGCCAATTGATCATCAGGGATAAAGCTAGCCAGTAATGAACCCAGCATTCCGCACCATAGACCAATGGCTGCTGCTACAAATTCATCGCTTAACCAGTGGGCACCCACAGCGCTTCGCGATAAGCCAACCAGTCCGGCTAAAACAAATAAGCTAAGCAAGGACTTCTGCTTGTTCATACCCACTGCAAAATAAAGCCCGCTTGCTACAGCAAAAGCAGTTAAGGTATGACCTGAGGGCATGGAGTTGTAGAGCAATGCCTCGCCAATTTGATGAAAGTCTCCGCTAGTTAGAATGCTTGCGGGCCTAGGCAAATTCATGAGCGGTTTCAGAATCGCAATGACTATGCCGCCCAGTAGCGCAGAAAAGATTCCAGCACTGAGTAATCGCGGGGCCAACAAGAGCAAAGGAAAGGCAAGCGCAAATGTGCCCCAACCATTACCTAAAAAAGTGAGGCCAGTCCAAATACGGTCTGGAACATTCTGAGCGAGTTGATTAATGAATAAAAAACTGCTACTTTGCATTCCACCAAAGTAAATGAATAAACCCAAAGCTAATGGCAGAATGGGTACGCAATATTGCAATAAAGAAGGGCGTTGATATCCCATGAAATTAAGCTTGTTTGGCGAGATCAGCGCCCTGCAGTTGCAGCTCAACCTTCTCCATCACATGAGCAACGCTAATAGATTGCATGCAGACGTTATTTTGACAAGGGGTCTTGCGATGGTTGGCTGCACTGACGCAGGGTGAGCAAGCTAAGTTGGCTGTAATGGAGATAGAGTTTCCTAAGGAGCCATACAGGGCAGGGGTTTCAGGGCCAAACAAGACAATCGTTCTCAATGGTGTCACTGCAGAAAAGTGGCCTGGACCAGAATCGTTCGTTACCATCACATCCGATAGCGTATAGAGAGCAGGTAGCTCTGAGAAGCTAACTTGCCCTGCAAAGTTCAATGCATGCGCAACATTGGCAACAGAACGTACAGTCTCGACATAGGCGATTTCAGCTGGCGAACCAGTAATCAGAATCAAATCATGAGGATAGTGTTGAGCGATACGCTGAATTAGTTCGGAGAAACGTGCCTGAGCCCAGCGACGCTGTGGCAGCAAATCGCTCGCATTAGGATTAATCAGAATCAGTCGTTGTTTACCATGAATAAAAGGAATGCCAGCAACGCGTGCGAGCTTCTCAATTCGTTCAATGACTTGATATTTAACTTCAGGATCAATGACGGCCTGAGCAAGCTGTACTTCAGAATCGGCAATATGAATTTTGCTAAAAGGAACTTCAATTTCTTTAGCAAAAGCCGCATGGATCAAAGACAGAAAATTCTTAGTAATATGAATGTGCGGGTTGTAATGTACTTTGCGAGTCAACATTGTGCCGCGCCATAGGCCTTCGCCATGGAAGATGTGATAGCCGACTCGGCGCCGTGCACCACACAGGCCTGTTAATAGAGCAGTAAAACGGGAGAACAGTTCGAGGTCAATAACGGTATCGATTTTATGGCAGCGGGCGAGCCATAAAAAACGAAGAGTGTCTTTAATCAACCCACCGAGACTAGAGGAATCGATTGTAAAAATATTCTCCGGCTTGACGGTATTGAGTAAAGATAGGCTGGCGCGATTACTCTTGAAGATCAAGAAAAATAATTCTGCTCCACGAGCTTGCGCATTACGCATCGCTGGATCAACCAAAATAGCACTACCCATTTCTGATAATTCAATAAAGAGTAATTTTTTTGGAGCCTCGAGTTGAGGCGCGAAGATGCTTTTAATGCGATCCACTAATGCGATGATGGGGCTGACTATGGCGCATAAAGGAACTCCAACCCAATGGTCGATGGCACGCATGGTATTAACGCTGATACTCATAATGGGGCTCTAGAGAGAAGACTTTCGTTTTAATAGAATAAATGCACCAGGCAGCACACATAAAACTGTAAGTGCGCCATAGCTAATCGAGGCGAGTACGGTGATAGATGGGTTGACCGCCCAAAGGGTCAGAACGGAAGAGAGGGTAGCTTCTCTTAGCCCCCAACCAGAAATGCTGATGGGTAGCATTAGCAATAAGCTTAGTGCTGGCAAGCCGATCATCAAGCCGGCTAGCGGTGCTGAAGCGCCGTATGCTTTAAGACAAAAACCGAGCGCCAAGATGGTAAAGAAATGAATGCTCATGGCGACAAGCGCTTGCACAACATTGATGGGCCAAGAAAAAGCAAAATGGATACTAGGAAGGGCATCACCCATATTGAATTTCACGAGAAACTTTTGCAAAAGACTGCGCGATGGCGCCCAGGCCAAAATAGAAGCAACCAATAAGCCCGAGACGAGCATGATGGCCATCAGGCCATAGCCCAAGGCGGTCCCCCAGCTGGCTAGGGTTGCGCCACCCATCATTAAACCTAGAGCGCCCAGTAGATTGTTGCCAGCAAGACCTAAGAGTCTATCGACAAAGACCATCGCAAAGCTCAAGCGCAATTTGGGTTTAGCGTGTTGTAGGTCCACTGCATGGTGCAGCTCTTCATCTAAGACTTTCTGCTCAGTAAAGTGCCCTTGAGCATCTAGATGACTTGCTGTAATGGCTCTGTAGCTATCCCCGCCTAAGGTGCTAGGCAAGCCTTGATTGATGAGCCCACCTGCAAAATAGAGTGCAACATAATCTTTGAGGCTGGCCCGAAAGCCAGAGCGTCTCATTAAAAGACCCCAACGTAAACCGCCGGAAATAAACGCCAATACGATAGCTACACCAGCCGCTACAAACCATAAAGGCTGCATTTGAATCTCGGAATGAATCAAGGCATCCCAGTTAATTCCGCTAGTGGCCTTCCAAAGCAAGGCGACCGAAAGCAAAATTCGGATCGTAGGCCAGGCTTTCTTCAGCAGGGATTTCCACCCAGCAGGAGGATTGGGGGTGGCCACAGATTGAGGATTCATAGGCCTAAGGATAATGCTTTAGACAGCTTAACCCTTGAATTTAAAGAATTACTGCTCCAAACCCGTTTTCTGCCAATGAGTACATAGGCTAAATTCAAAACTGGATAAATTTTGGCCAAAACGCTCAATGGCAATCTGATCTAAGGGTGTGCATTCCCCAAAGGCAAATTGTTCGCCTGCCGGACCGCTGATGGGTTTATCCCTGGTTGGCTGATGAAATGACATGCCAGTCCAGTTCACTAATAGAACCGAGCTTCCCAGTGGGAGTTGCCCAAACCAAAGATCAAACTGATCTTGACGTTGATCGAGGATGAATACAGGTAGGGGATAGGCATACCAAGCAATGCGGCTACCTAAGGTCCAATTCTGAACGGCAATGCCTTGAACTTGATTAGCTCGCGCCAGCTCTGTTGCTTTTTGACCGGCTAATTTCCAGCCATAAAGGTCGGCAATCGGATTGCTCTTAATAGCAGTTGTATTCATACCGCCCGAGAGGACATAAGCAAAGCCTAGTAGACATAGTGTGATCTGCAATATCCATAGCAGCTTAATCCAAAAACGGTGCCGCATGGACCAGGTTTTTGCTAAACCAATACCGGCAAAAGGCGCCAGACAAAACCATGCAGGACTCGTCCAATGCGGTAAGCCCCCGCCACCAGAGAGTGCAGCAAAAATCCCAAAAGGAATGACAAAGAAGCCCAAGAGCGCCAGTATTGAGCGGCGACCAGTATGTAAACAATCTTTACAAAATAAAAAAGCCCCGATGATGATGAGGGGACCAAAGCAGAGCACCTGCAGACCCAAGAATGCGGCAACCCGGCGCCATGCCCAGGAAGATCCACCACCATGAGCGATTTGGTATCTGAAAGAAATCCAGTCATGGGTCCCGTTCCAATAGATCACTGGGCTGATAAGGAGTAGAGCAAGGACTAAAGCGAACCAAAATCCGCGCTGACCAATCCAAACTTTTCTGGGGTGAACGAGAAAGACGATCAATAGGGCTAATGCAGTGAAGCAGGCCGTGTATTTGCTAAGGCCTGCTAATCCCAAAAGGATGCCCAACGCAATCCAATCTCCAGTGCTGAAAGTGCCCTTTCGAATCCAGCGTAATGCCATCAACATAATGCCAACACTCAACGGGATTAATAAAGTATCGGGCAGTAAGCCAATCGCTAAAACATGGGGCAGTGGCGCAGCGATGATGCAGAGCACAGCCATCAAGCCGCAGGAATTGGCAGAGGGTAATGCGCTAGTGAGATAGCCAGCATTGCGACCTTGGATGAGGCGATGGAGTGCTTTGCTTACCAAGAAAACACCGTAGCAAGATAGTACCCACAACAATTCTGGCACCAAGCGGATGACTCCTTCATTCGAGCTCAGGCTAATTAAGGGCCACTGAATCCAGCCAACCAAAGGAGGGTGATCAAAATAGCTCAGCGCTAGGTGTCGCGCATACAGGGCGTAATGCGCTTCATCTACTGAAAATTCAACCGCAAATCCCAAGCCAAAATGAATTAGCGCAGCAATAAAGACGCTGATGATGACCCAGACAGTAGGGGGGTATTGACGCATGAAGTTCGATCCAGATTTAGCTTCATCGATTTTAGACTCACTCAGTGCAATTTTTGGGACAATTCATCTGATGTTGATCACTGCTACCTTCCGGACTGCATTTGCAATTGCCGCAGTGCTATTGATTCTGGCTTGCTCAACCGTAAATCAGGATTCCTCGGGCTCGGCTCCAGCGGAGGCTTTGCCGGTTCATGAGAGCTTACCTAAATTTTCTAATCAAGGTGGTGGTGGGATTGCAGAATCTGGCTGGAGCTTTTACCGAATCGCACCGTTTAAAAAGAATACGGTTTATCGCTTAGAGAAATATCAAGGTAAAACCGTTTTGAGTGCGAGTGCAAAAACAGCTGCATCGGGTTTGGTAGTCAAGCTTGTTCCAAGGTCAGCTCAAAACTTATGGCTGCGTTGGGAGTGGAAAGCGACCGGGACTATTCCTACAGCTGATAATGCTGATCAACAGAGTGACGACGCCCCATTGCGCATCATGGTGGCCTTTGATGGCAATAAATCAAAACTCTCTTTAAAAGAAAAAATGAACTTTGAGCTAGCTAACTTAATTAGTGGTCAAGAAATGCCCTATGCCACTCTGATGTATATTTGGTCAGGCAAGACTCCGCTCGACACCATACTTGATAATTCCCGTACTTCACGGATCAAGATGATCGTGGTGGATTCTGGGCAGGAGCATATTGGGGAATGGCGCTTGCATGAACGCGATTTATCGGCTGATTACCAAAAGGCTTACGGAGAGGCCCCAGGCAAAATCATTGGCGTAGCTTTACTAACGGATACAGACAATACCCACTCTGAAACCCGCGCCTACTATGGCGACATTGAGTTAATACGCAAATAGTGCGCAAGGATTAAGATATCCCCAACAAACTAGTTTGCTCACTCGAGCAAGACCCTCAGGAGAGTATTTTGGCAGTTACAGTAGAAAACGTTCAGACAGTATTAAGCAGCATCATGAATCCGGATACTCAAAGCGATTTAATGGCTTGTGCCTCCATTAAAAACCTGAGTGTCAGCGATAACAACATCCATGTTGATGTAGTGCTGGGTTATCCCGCTAAAAGTCAGTTTCAAACGATCAAGGATTCGGTAGTTTCGCAATTAAAAAAGATTGCGGACGTAAAAAACATTGAGGTAAATGTCAGTAGCGATATCGTTGCCCACACGGTTCAGCGCGGCGTCAAATTATTACCTGGCGTGAAAAATATCATTGCAGTCGCTAGCGGTAAAGGCGGTGTTGGGAAATCCACAACTGCAGTCAATTTGGCCTTAGCCCTTTCTGCCGAGGGTGCCAGCGTTGGAATTTTGGATGCAGACATCTATGGCCCAAGTCTACCCATGATGCTCGGCATTAGCGGGCGACCAGAAAGCAAAGCAGAAAATACTATCGAGCCCATGGAAGGTCACGGCTTGCAAGCCAGTTCTATTGGTTTCTTAATTAATGAAGATAGTCCGATGGTATGGCGTGGCCCGATGGTCACTTCTGCCCTTGAACAATTACTGCGTCAAACCCGTTGGCGCGACCTAGACTATTTAATTGTGGACATGCCACCGGGTACGGGAGATATTCAGTTAACGCTCAGTCAAAAAGTTCCCGTTACAGGTGCTGTGATTGTGACGACCCCTCAGGATATTGCCCTATTGGATGCGCGCAAGGGGCTCAAAATGTTTGAGAAGGTCGGTGTGCCGATTATTGGCATTGTGGAAAACATGAGCACCTATATTTGCCCAAGCTGTGGACATGAAGAGCATGTCTTTGGTTCGGGTGGTGGACAAAAAATGTGCAGCGACTACGGCGTTGATTTTCTTGGATCCTTACCCTTGAACATCTCGATTCGTGAGCAATCGGATGCGGGTCGCCCAACCGTCGTTGCTGAGCCAGATGGCCCAATCAGTATGGTCTATCAGCAGATCGCCCGACAAATTGCGATTCGCATTGCAGGACTCGCTAAGGATATGAGCAGTAAGTTCCCGAATATCGTGATCCAGAATACTTAAGATGAATATCTCAAGTGCGCACTAGCTCTTGAGACAAGAATCGTTGGGCCGCTGGTGTTTTAGGATTCAGAAAAAACTCACTAGTCTTTGCTACCTCTTGAATTTGACCATCAGCAATAAAAATAACCTGTTCTGCCAGTCTTTTCACTTGGGCGAGTTGGTGGGAAGAAAAAATGACCTCAAGACCATCTTGCTGATATTGCCGCATCATCGTTTCCACTTGCTCAGTAGCATGAGGATCGAGATTGGCTGTAGGCTCATCTAGTAATATCAGACTGGGCGACTGTAAAAGTGCGCGAGCCAAACAGAGCCTCTGCCTTTCACCTGCAGATAATTTTTGGGCTGGCGTATCAGCCAAGTGCTTCAGTCCTGCACGCCCCAGAGCTTGTTCGATATCAGCATCCGAGATCTTGGAATCAGTATCTCGAACCAGGGCCAGATTGGTTCTCGCAGATGCCTTAATCATGGCGGTGTGATGCAAGACTAAAGCTTTGCTCAGAGCAGAGTCAGAAAAGCGCAGGCTCCCGCTATCAGGTGCGATCAAGCCATGCAGTAGTTTTAGCAGGGTGGTCTTGCCTGCGCCATTTGGACCAATCACGGCAGTCATCTGATCAAGATGAAGGATTGCATGTGGAATGTTGAGGATGACTTTATCTCGATCTTTGACCAGAATATGATCAAACTCAACCCACTGCTGCGTATGAGTAGATGGATTAAGCATAACGACGCTCTGCAATTTGGCGGACCATCAATGTGAGGAGGTTTGCCAATAAGACGACGCCCATCAGCACCATGCCCAGAGCAATAGCTAAAGGCAAATCTCCCTTACTGGTCTCTAGTGCAATAGCAGTTGTCATCGTGCGAGTAGCGTGATCGATGTTGCCGCCGACAATCATGACAGCGCCCACTTCTGAAATCGCTCTTGCTAAACCAGCCAAGATGACAATAGTGAGAGAGAAACGGCAGTCCCAGCAAAGCCATTTTAGAGTCGATTGATAAGGTAGTCTCAGCGCCATAAAAGAATCACGATGAGAGCGCCACGCATCTTCCAAAATTTGACGACTGAGAGCGGCAATCAGCGGGGTTGTGAGCAGAATCTGTGCCACGATCATGCCAGGCACAGTAAACAGCCACCCTAAAACACCTAGTGGGCCAGAGCGCGATAGCAGAAGGTAGACTAGGACACCTACGATGACAGTGGGTACCCCCATCAGGGTATTTAACAAGACCACGACGATTTTTTTACCCTTGAATTCTTCCACTGCAAGAATGGCTCCTAAGGGCAGACCAAGCAGCGCCCCCACCAAAAGGGCGATCAGACTCACTTGCAGGGAAACCCATACGATCCCCAGTAGGGCTTGATCCTGGTGGGCGAGAAGGGCGAAAGCCCCTTGAAATGCAGTGAACATGACTCGATTCTATCAAGGGGGTGGCAAAATGGCTTTAATGCGATTGATTTCACAATTCCGGTAAATGGCCCAAATCATTTGTCTATGCAATGAGATCTTGGATCTGGATCTCCGAGACTATCTCGATAGCCACAGCATCAATTCGATTGATGAGTTGCGAGAGGCTGCCTCAATTTGTAATAAATGCATGCAATGCCAGGAATTGGTTGAGTCAGAAATCTATTCTGCTCGCATCCGCCGTCAAAATGCAGAGGCTTCCAAAACGTGAGCTCACCCCAGCGATTTAGCGTACTCAGCATCAACATGCATAAAGGAGTTTCTCCACTGCACCGTCACGCGACGGTACATCAATTACGACAGAAAATTCGGATCCAGCATCCTGACCTATTATTTCTCCAAGAATTACAGCAAGAGCATCGCACTCGTGCGAATCGATATCGCCATTGGCCTGAAAACGAATTAACCCATTTTTTGTCTGAAGATTTTTGGCACGATTGGCATTACGGCAAGAATGCAGAATATGCTAACGGTCATCATGGCAACGCCATCCTTTCGAAACATCCTTTGCAAAAGGGTAAGAATTACGATATTTCTGCTTACCGCTTTGAGAAGCGCGGCCTATTGCATAGCGCGATCAAGCTACCTGGGTATCAACAAGCGATTCATTGCTTCTGCGTTCATCTTGCGCTCTTTCAGAAAGGCCGAGAGCGGCAATTGGAGGAAATTATTCATTACATCAGTCAACTGACCCATCATGAGCCTACGATCGTGGCGGGAGACTTTAATGATTGGCGCAAAAGGGTCAGCGCCCCAATGCTAGATGCCGGATTTAGCGAGGTTTTTGAGGTTCTTACTGGATCGCCAGCCAAAACATTCCCGAGTTTTAAGCCCATGTTGGCCATGGATCGAATTTACGTGCGCGGTATCAAAATTCATTCAGCACAAATCTTGCATGATTGGTTGCGTTTGTCCGATCACTTGGGCATTACCGCTGAATTGGAGTGTCTATGAATCATCCCTGGAATTACGTGCTGCAATCCATGCTGGGTGTCACCTCGCTTTGGATTACTTTACTTCATGTATTGGTGGTAGGTGTCTTTGCGATCCAATTACTGTTAGTGAGAAGACCGGTTGCCGTTGCTTTTGCTTGGCTCTTTATTGTGGCGACTTTACCGCTGCTCGGAATTCTCTTGTTTTTCATGATTGGTGAGCGCCCAGTAGGCCGTAAGCTGCGCAGAAAAATCACGCGCATGGAAGAGCACTATGCGCAGATTACCCAAACCATGCGGGAGCGTTATGCAGGAGACAAGCAGTTTCTGCCTCAGGAAGCAAAAGCCTTAAGTCTTCTCGTCGAGGCGAATAACGGCACTCCAGCTGTTGCCGGCAATCGGGTGACATTGCACACCGACTCCTTGGTGATTTTGCAAGCAATGATCGAGGATATTGAGAACGCCAAAAAATCACTGCATCTTGAGTTTTATATCTGGGCCGTGGGCGGTCAGGCAGATCGTGTCTGCGAAGCCCTCATTACTGCCGCAAAACGCGGGGTTGCTTGCCGTGTTTTGCTTGATTCACTGGGTAGCAAGGATTGGTTTAAGTCTGGTTGGCCAGCAAGATTTAAAGCTGCAGGTATTGAATTGACTGAGGCACTCCCGATTCAATTGGGACGCTTTCAATTTCGTCGGGCTGATTTACGTCTACATCGCAAGATCTTCGTGATTGATGGTGCAGTAGTGTGGACCGGTAGTATGAATTTAGTTGACCCCCGTACCTTTAAACAAAATGCGGGAGTGGGTGAGTGGGTTGATGCCATGGTACGAGTAGAAGGCCCTATCGCTTCGCAGTTCGAGTTAACCTTTTTGTTCGACTGGAGTGTGGATAACACTGCCATCTACCAATTTTCTGATCCTGAGCCACTGGGATCACCAGATGCGGGGCATGTATTAGCACAGTGCTGCGCCTCAGGCCCCGTTTATCGCGATGACATCCTGTATCAAATGCTGCTTTCCACCATCATGGATGCACGCGAAGAGTTGACTATTACTACGCCGTATTTTGGGCCCGATGAAGGCTTGATTCAGGCGCTTATTGCTGCAGCAAGACGGGGCGTCAATGTCACCTTAATTGTTCCCAAGCAAAATGATTCAACGCTCGTTGCATTCAGTAGCAGAAGTTTTTATGGGGACCTCATGAATGGTGGCGTCAATATTGCTGAGTTTCATGGAGGCCTTTTGCATACCAAGTCGATGTTAGTAGATCGCCGTATTGCGGTTTTTGGATCGGTCAATTTAGACCAACGCAGCTTGCGCCTCAATTTCGAAATCAGTCTCATTGTTTATAACGAGCCCTTCTGTGCCAATCTCCAAAAACTCACCGAGAGCTATTTGCGGCAGTCGAATTTGGTTAATCCCGTCATCTGGGCCAAGCGTTCACGCTGGCACCTCATTCTGGAAAACGTAGTGCAGCTGATGTCACCCTTACTCTAATGGAAGATCTTCTTCACTCTTTTTTCCATTGGTTTGGTATGCCTGCAGTTGGACTACCCATGGTCTTTGTTACGGCTTTCGTTTCAGCAACACTCTTGCCGATCGGCTCTGAGCCAGTACTATTTGGTTACATTGCAGTGAACCCTGAATGGTATTGGATTGCTATCGGAGTAGCTACTTTGGGGAACTCCTTAGGGGGCTTATTTGACTGGTGGCTTGGGTTAATCAGTCGTAATGGTTTTGAGTCTTTAAAGGGGCCAACCAATAGCCGCGTCCAAAGCTGGCTTGAGGCTCGTGGACCCAAAATGCTCTTGCTGTCTTGGCTGCCAGGGCTTGGTGACCCTCTTTGCATAGCCGCGGGATGGTTGCGCCTACCTTGGTTATCTTGCTTGGTATACATGGCAATTGGTAAATTTTTGCGTTATGTGACTATCACTTGGCTCCTGACATTAATCCCGCACGCATTTTGGGAACATTTAGGGCATTTCATTTACCGTATTTAAATGCAATTCCTGTATCCTCGAATTTCCTTCCAGTACATTATTTATTGCGAAAAATAACATGTCCCAATTAAAAGGTAAAACTGCATTAGTAACCGGTTCAACTAGCGGAATTGGTTTGGCAATGGCTATCGGCCTAGCAAAGCAGGGCGCTAACATCATGGTCAATGGCTTTGGTGAAAAAGATGATGCGATTGCCCAAATTCAAGCTTGCGGTGTTGAGGTGGACTACCACGGCGCTGATATGAGTAAGCCCGATGAAATTGCCGATTTAATCCGCCAGACCGAGAAGCGCTTTGGCTCCCTGGATATCTTGGTTAATAACGCCGGCATCCAACATACTGCTAATGTTGAAGACTTTCCTGCGGACAAATGGGATGCCATTATCGCGATCAATCTCAGCTCGGCATTCCATACCACGCATCACGCTCTTCCTGGAATGAAAAAACGCAACTGGGGCAGAATTATTAACATCGCCTCAGTACATGGTTTAGTGGGCTCCGCCCAAAAGTCGGCTTATGTTGCAGCTAAACATGGCATTGTGGGCTTAACTAAAGTAGTTGCGCTCGAGAATGCACATACGGGAATTACATGCAATGCGATTTGCCCAGGTTGGGTTTTGACGCCCCTAGTTCAAAAACAAGTCGATGCGAGGGCGGAGCGCGAAAAGATTTCGAATGAGCAGGCCAAGCATGATTTGGTGGCCGAGAAACAGCCCTCGGGTAATTTTGTTGCCCCCGAGCAGCTAGCTGCACTAGCGGTATTCCTATCTGGCCCAGATGCTTCAGAAGTGCGTGGGGTGGCCTGGAATATGGATGGTGGCTGGACTGCCCAGTAAGCTGAGCGCATAGATAAGGCATAAGTACTTGTTTTACATCATAAAAAATGTATGACGAGATGATGACGGCAAGCGCTAATTCCGGGACCATAGAATGGTTTATAGTTAGCACGCATTCAGATTAATAAAGGAGATCCTGACATGGCTTCAATTTTGACTTCTCTTGGGCGCACTGTATTTGCAGGCTTTGTGCTCCTCGTTTTGATCCTCTTGGCACTAGGCGCAAACTTTAGCGCACCCGAGTTGCCATTTGTATTCCGCTGGTTACATGTGATGTGCGGAATCATGTGGATTGGTTTGCTCTGGTACTTTAACTTTGTACAAATTCCATCCATGCCAAAGATTCCTGATGAGCAAAAGCCAGCGATTGGTAAAGTGATTGCCCCTGCGGCTTTGTTTTGGTTCCGTTGGGCAGCACTCTTCACAGTGGTGACCGGCATCATCCTGGCTGCTTTGAATGGCTACATTCATCAAGCGTTTACTTTGCAGGCTCCATTCCGTGCGATTGGTTTGGGCATGTGGATTGCTTTGGTAATGGCCTTTAACGTTTGGTTCATCATTTGGCCAAATCAGAAACGCGCCCTCGGCATCGTTGCCGTGGAAGCTGATGTCAAAGCAAAATCGGCTCGCGTAGCGATGTTGACATCCCGCATCAACACTTTGCTTTCGATCCCAATGTTGTTCTTGATGGTTGCACAGTCATGGAGCAGGGTTTGGTTAGTAGTAATTTCCTAATCAATAATGATTTTTAGAAGAGGCCCGCATTGCGGGCCTTTTTATTTATATCGAGACAATCAACCCCTCAGCCAAATCACCTCAGCAAAATTCACCAAAGTTTGCTACATTCATAGAGTCAGTTCAACCCCATTAGAAAGAGCGCAATGTCCGGAAAAGAAATCATGTTCACCCCAACTCAACTCGGTGCTATTGGCATCAAAAATCGTTTGGTGATGGCACCCCTCACCAGAATGCGTGCCGTTGCTGGTGATGTTCCTAACCCCTTAGCAAAGACCTATTACAGCCAAAGAGCAAGCGCAGGACTCATCATTACCGAAGCAACTCAAATCTCTCCCTTGGGTATGGGTTATCCAGCGACTCCTGGTATCTATTCCCCAGAACAAACTGCTGCATGGAAAGAGATTGTGGATGCGGTCCACGCCAAGGGAGGTGCCATTGTGGCGCAACTATGGCACGTAGGACGAATTTCTCACTCCTCCTTGCATCCTCAAGAAGGGCTGCCAGAAGCGCCTTCAGCAATTGCTCCTGCAGGCCAAACCTATGGCGCTGATTGGAAGCTGCACGACTATGAGACCCCAAAAGCGATGACCGAGGCAGATATTGCTCGCCTCTTACAAGAGTTCAAACAAGCGGCACAGAATGCAAAGGCTGCTGGTTTTGATGGGATTGAAATTCACTCTGCTAATGGCTACTTGTTAGACCAATTCTTGCAAGATAAAACCAATCATCGTTCCGACCAATATGGCGGCTCAATTGAAAATCGGATACGTTTGCTTGGTGAGGTAATCGAAGCGGTAGCGACAGTCTATCCAAGTGATCGCATTGGTGTGCGTCTCTCACCTTATGGCAGCTTTAACGATATTGCAGATAGCGATCCAGTAGCCTTATTCACAGAAGTAATTCATAAGCTGAATACCTATGGACTAGCTTATCTTCATATGATCGAGCCTCGCTCAACCTCTGCTGGTGGCAATGACCAACACGATGAGGCTGCTCCAGTCACCTCTGAGTTATTCAGGGCTTTATTCAAAGGCAAGTTCATTACTGCTGGTGGATATGACCAGGCCTTGGGTGAAAAAGTATTGGAAGAGGGTTTGGCAGATGCGGTTGCCTATGGCCGAATTTATATTGCCAACCCGGATTTGGTGGAGCGCTTCAAACAGAATGCCCCACTCAATCCTTATGACCGTAAGACTTTCTACGGCGGTGGTGAAGCAGGGTATACCGATTACCCCAGTCTGTAATTAGCTAAACATGAAACGATAAGGCCCAGTTTTTCTGGGTCTTATTTTTTGGTTTGATCGGTATTGTCTTTGATTAGGCCGTACTGATTGGCAGCAATGATGAGCGCAATAGATGCGCATCCCAGTGCAAAAAATTGCCACTGGTGCAGAATGGCTGTGCCGATGACGGTCATCAAAATTGTCCAGCCCATGACGAGCTTGGCTTTGGTATTGAAAGGCTTCATTTTGATCCTTGAGGAGATTGCTCAGACAGTGAAGAACGACGATACAACATGCGCTGAAGTGTATCGTTTTTTAAGACAAAGTGCTGCCAGATGGCACTGAAAGCGTGCAAACCAATCAAATAGTAGAGTGCATTACCCAGCCATTCGTGAGCTGCTTTGAAGCTCTTCTTCACAGCGGGGTTATTTTGAATCAGGTTGGGCAGCTCCCATCCCAGCCAATCAACTGACTTATTACCCGCTTGTAAAAAGATTACCCCAAGTATCGGCAGGAGGAGCAGCAGGCAATACAGCAGGGTATGCATGACTTTTCGTAGCACGGTCACTACACGGTTGACTGTAATCGATGAGGGATTGCCAAAATAGGATTTAGCAAAGAGTCTGAGGACGACGCTGATCAAAATGAGTTGCCCTAAATAGCCATGTATGGTTTTGCAAAGCTCGCGGGGAGGGCTACCTTTAATAAATTGGCCTTTTAATTCGATCGAGGCCAGGGCTAGAACTACTAAAAGAAAAATAAACCAGTGAAAGAAAATCAGAACGGGGTGATAGCGTTGAATAGTCATGTGAACACAAAAAAGATAATGTGTGTTCATGATAGTAAAACTCATTGACTATGATTCTTGCATGGTCAATTTACGAACCAGAAACAATCACTAAATAGGCATTCTCATTTTGGCGCTTAAATTACTGAGTAGACCAAGCTTGTCTAGTTGCGATAAGCGCAAGGCTTCTACTTCAAAGTCGAGTTGTGCTGGGTGAAACTCAGTATTCCCCAGATGAATGACGTAGGTCCAGACAAGATCTCGACCTCGGTTCTTAAAAATATCAACAACTCGCTTCATGTCTACCGCCTATTAGATACGGGGATACAGCAATTAATGGCTTGCGCTCAAGGGCTTGTTGCTTAGTTGAGATTGAAGGGTGGTTTGGAGAGAAAGCAAGTTGCGAGGCTTAATCAGAATAATGCCCCGTGTTGGGCTATCGATATCAGCAATCAGAAAAAATGCGACTGAGACAATCAAAGGAAAGATGATGAATAGTCCACGATTTTTCATGTAATTGCGAGCCCCATAACCGACTAAGGCGTTAGCAAATACCGCAATGGCAATCATCAAGGTCCACGCTGCAATAGGAATGCGATTCCACCAAGCCGCTTGGGTATAGCCTTCAGAATTCAAGACCTCATTCATGCCAGATGCAATCAGCGCAGGGGTAGCCCCATTTTGGCTTTTGACATAGGGCAAGATGTTATTCCAGAGCGCCATTTGGGTTTTTTCAGTTTGGGCTCGGAGAGCTTGCTTCTCCTCATCTAATCTCAAACTATAAAAAGTAATGCGTTGATCCAAATACTCCACTAGTAATGCCTTAGTTTTATCTGCGGAACTGGCAGGCAACAAATCTGCACGTAAATATTCGGTGCCGATGGCATTAGCCTCAGCTTCCTCCAAGGTGTGCCTCAAGTCATAACGAGTGATCGCCATAGAGAAAGTAAAGCCAATAATGAGACCCAGAAGCGTCAAGGTGGCAGTTTGAATGACTCCTAAATCAAATTCCGATTCGGTATCTGCATTGCGATATCGACTAAAAAAGCACGAGCCCATCCAGGCTGAAAGAGTCAGCAAGATCAAGCTACAGACAAAGATGATGGCTGGCCAGTCGAATATGTAGAACATTTAAAAAGTCCCTGGATACAAAATGTCTTTAGTCACATTCTGAATGTCGCGATGTCCTGTAAACGCCATCGTGATATCCAATTCGTTACGAATAATTTCTAAACATTTGGTGACACCAGCCTCGCCCATCGCGCCTAAGCCGTAAAGGAAGGGGCGACCAATCATCGTGCCTCGTGCACCAAGGGCCCAAGCTTTGAGTACATCTTGTCCAGAGCGTATGCCGCCATCCATCCACACTTCAATATCCTGACCAACTGCGTCCACAATACCGGGCAGAGCTTTGATGCTGGAGATAGCGCCATCGAGTTGACGGCCACCATGATTAGAAACAATTAAGGCATCTGCGCCAGAGTCGGCAGCAAGGCGTGCGTCTTGCTCATCCAAAATGCCTTTGATGATGAGTTTGCCACCCCATAATTTTTTAATCCATTGCACATCATCCCAATTGAGACCTGGATCGAATTGCTCAGCAGTCCAAGACGAAAGGGAAGACATATTGCCCACCCCTGTGGCATGCCCAACGATATTGCGGAAAGTCCGACGCGGTGTCATCGCCATACCCAAGCACCAATGAGGTTTGGTGGCCATGTCAATCATATTGGCGATTGTGAGTTTGGGAGGGGCTGATAAGCCATTCTTCAGGTCTTTATGGCGTTGTCCTAAGATCTGTAGATCTAAGGTGAGCACTAAGGCAGAACATTTAGCTGCCTTCGCCCTTTCAATCAGTCGTTCAATAAAGCCACGGTCTTTCATGACATAGAGCTGAAACCAAAATGGCTTAGTGGTTCTCTCGGCAACATCTTCAATGGAGCAGATGCTCATGGTAGACAAGCAGAAGGGCACACCAAACTTTTCAGCAGCTTTGGCAGCCAATATTTCTCCGTCGGCGTGCTGCATGCCGGTGAGTCCAGTGGGAGCTAGCGCTACAGGCATCGTTACCTTTTCGCCAACCATGGTGGTTTCCAGAGTGCGGTTAGTCATATTGACGGCGACTCTTTGACGTAACTTGATTTTCTGGAAATCAGACTCGTTTGCGCGATAGGTTGATTCGGTCCAAGAGCCAGAATCGGCGTAGTCGTAAAACATCTTGGGGGTACGTTTTTGATGAAGAACCCGCAGGTCTTCGATATTGGTAATGATTGCCACTGGGCTTCCTCTTGCTAAATTTGGCTCTATCTTAGCAATACCCCAGCTTTCTTTCTACAATCGAGCTTTTCAACGGATTTTCCTGCTTCTAGACCCAGTGATGTCACAGATTCCCTTATCCACCATCTTCTATCTGGTAAGCGCTACCGCACTTTGGGCTGGAAATGCTATAGCGGGCCGTTTATTGGTTGGTAGTGTTTCACCGATTACGCTCAGCGCAGTGCGTTGGTCACTTGCGGCACTCATCTTGTTGCCGCTGGGTTGGAGAGTCTTTAAGCCGGGCAGTGCCTTGTGGCTCAGCAAAAAACGTTTTCTGCTTTTGGGATTATTTGGAGTCGGCAGTTATAACGTTCTACTGTATTTGGCTTTACAGACCTCAACCCCAATTAATGTGACTTTGATTGGGGCCAGTATGCCGATTTGGATGTTAATTATTGGCGCACTCTGGTATCAAACGCGACCCAATCCATTACAACTCTTCGGCGCTTTGGTTTCGCTCTTAGGCGTTGCGCTGGTTCTCTCGCGGGGAGAGATGGCTATCTTGCTCAATCTTCAGGTGGTAATTGGCGATGTATTGATCATGCTTGCGACGATCTTATGGGCGCTTTACAGCTGGATGCTCAGTCGCCCAGGTAAAAGTACGGAGCGACAGTGGCCCTGGGCTGAGTTTCTGATGGCGCAGGTTTTCTCTGGTCTGTTATGGACTGCTTTATTCGATAGTGTTGAGGTGATGGCTGGACACGCTTTTATTCACTTCACGCCTTTGAGTGTTTTGCTGATCCTTTTTGTTGCAATCGGCCCATCGTTGATTGCTTATCGTTGTTGGGGGCTTGGTGTGAATGGGGCAGGGCCGACGGTCGCCGCTTTCTTTGCAAATCTGATCCCTTTATTTACTGCACTATTTTCTGCCGCTATGCTGGGTGAACCCCCGCACCTCTATCATGGGTTTGCCTTTATCTTGATTGCTTTGGGGATTGCCGTTTCCTCTGCAAAGCCTAGGGACCGGTCCTAGCGGGCTCTAAACCACTCAATTGCTCTTGTGCAATGCAAAAATAGTCAATATCGGTATCATTTAAGGCTATTTACAGAATTGCTAGGAAAAGAAAATGCCAGGTTTATTGCCCAATGTTGATCCTGATGGTCTATTAGAGTTTTCAGTGGTTTACACCGATCGCTCTTTGAACCACATGTCAAATGAGTTCAAGAAGGTCATTGTTGATATTTCGAGTATCTTGAAAGATGCCTACAACGCAAGCTCTGCAGTGATCGTTCCTGGTAGTGGTACCTATGGCATGGAAGCTGTAGCTCGCCAGTTTGCTACCAATCAAAAATGTGTGGTTTTACGAAATGGCTACTTTAGCTATCGCTGGACGCAAATTTTTGATTTGGCCAACATCACTAATGACATCACCGTGATTAAAGGTAGACAGCTAGACAATTCCACTCAAGGTGTATTTGCTCCAGCGCCTATTGAAGAGGTTGTGGCGCAGATTAAAGCGCACAAGCCAGCAGTGGTATTTGCTCCCCATGTAGAAACTTCTGCTGGAATCATTCTTCCGGATGACTACTTAAAAGCAGTGGGTGAAGCGGTGAGATCGGTGGGCGGTTTGTTTGTATTGGATTGCATCGCCTCTGGTGCAATGTGGGTTGATATGAAAGCCTGCCATGTTGATCTCTTGATTACTGCACCACAAAAAGGGTGGAGTAGTTCACCTTGTTGCGCAATGGTTGCGATGAGTGATCGTGCCCGTGAAAAAATTGAGAGTACCCAGAGCAGTAGTTTTTCGATGGATCTCAAAAAATGGTTGCAGATCATGGAGACCTATGAAAAGGGTGCTCACGTTTATCACACCACCATGCCAACTGACGCGCTCAAAATTCTGCGCAATGTCATGAAAGAAACCCAAGACCTTGGCTTTGATTCGTTAAAAGCTAAACAGGTTGAACTCGGGAGTAAAGTGCGTGCTTTACTCGAGTCAAAAGGTTATCCATCAGTTGCAGCCAAAGGTTTCCAGGCTCCTGGCGTAGTGGTTAGCTACACCAAGGATCCAGAGATTCAATCGGGCAAGAAATTTATTGCGCTCGGTTTGCAAACTGCTGCTGGTGTTCCCCTTCAATGTGACGAGCGTCCCGATTTCAAAACCTTCCGTATCGGCTTGTTTGGTATTGAGAAGTTAGAGCATGTTGATCGTACGGTTCAACACCTTGAAGCCGCTTTAGAGAAGATCGTCGAGACTGAGGCAATACCTGCTTAAGTCCAGTTACTAGAAGAAAAAGGGTCATCTTAGGATGACCCTTTTTCTTTCTGGGACTTTCATTGTCGAAGCCAAACCCTATCCAAAACCCTTAAATTGGCATATTTGTTGATTTATTAGGTATGATTCATTCATCACTGAATGTTTTGGAGATATAAATGACTCGTACTTCCCGCCTTGCTTTAGCCGCTTTGGTTTCCGCCTCAATTGGTTTAAGCCCAATGATGGTCTTGGCTGCAGATCCTGCCCCTGCACCTGTAGCTGCTCCAGCAGCAGCGCCTGCAGCAATGCCAGCAGCAACAACAGCTGCGCAAGATAAGGCTGCCGCTAAAGCAGAAAAGAAAGCCAAGAAAAAGGCAGAAAAGAAAGCCAAGAAAAAAGCTAAGAAAAAAGCGAAAGCTGCAGAAGCCGCTGCTCAGTAATGTTGATTTAGGAGTGATCTCATTTCTAAAATGAGTTCGGAGGGTGTTAGGCCAAGCGGCCCGACACCCTGAGCAACTAAAGCATCAGCAGCGCTCGCATGCAACTCTACTGCTAGGCAGCTTGCATCCCATAAGTCCAAAGCATGACGCACGCCTTGTGCTGCTAAGGCAGCAATGCTCCCTGTCAAGACATCCCCCATCCCGCCTGTCGCCATACCTGCGTTGCCTTGTAAGCACTGCACGGGCGCATCAATAGGTGAGGCAATCAGTGTATGTTGACCCTTGAGAATCACAATTGACTGAGTTAGCTCTACCAAGGCATGAATAGATCCAAGCCGATCCGCTTGGACTTGCGCGCTAGTAGAGTTTAGTAGTCGAGCAGCTTCACCTGGATGAGGTGTTAATACTGTTGACAGCGGAAAAGTTTGATTGCGATGACGCAAGAGAGTTAACAAAGATTCATCTTGACCGATGAGGTTAAGGGCATCCGCATCAATGATGAGAGGAACGGCAGGGTAGCTTAGTGCTGCACTGAGCCACGCCTGTGCAATTGAAGTATTTCCAAGACCTGGACCAATCGCAATGCAGTCTGGTTTTAACTCTGTAAGTTGCATCGCTGCATCAGGCTTGGCTAAGCGAACCATCAGCTCAGCTTGCTCAGGCACGCAATGGGCTGAAGCAGGATCTAGCATTTCTAATATAGTCCAGCCTGCACCCAAATGGAGACAGGCTTTTCCGGCTAAGACAATTGCCCCAGCCATACCGGGGGCGCCACCAATCAGCACCACTTTTCCAGCATCAGATTTGCTTTCTGCTGGATCGCGCTGGAGTCGCTTAATCAGTGCAAAGTAATTTAAAGGCTCGGGGGCTGTAGTGTTAGGCATGAATAGAAATAGATGGCTCTCAATAGATGTTACTACCAAGCCGTCAAATAAAGGTATTAAGATGGAAGCACTGAATATTTTGAAGGCAATCGATGAGCCCTAAGCTCCCCGTTAACAATTCTCAGACCATTACCGAGTTCTTCAATCTTCATAAAGAGGATATTCATGAAGAAACTACTGAGGAATCTTACAAGTTTGCTTTTGCAGACGAAGCCTTCTTGGCTCGCAAAGAAACGATGGGAATTCGGTTTGAGTTGGAGTTGCTAAAGCCCGACATCCTATTACGTGAACATGGTATTGAACATACCATCACGGTCTTTGGCTCAACGCGCTTTATTAGTCATGATGAAGCAGAAAAACGAGTGGCAGAAGCCAAGACTCCTGAAGAGCAGTTTGAGGCCAAACGGGCAATCGACAATAGTCACTTTTATGAGGAAGCCAGAAAGTTCGGTACTTTAGTGGCCCAATACAATGCGACCCAAACGAGCGCTAATAACAAGTTGCATATTTGTACTGGTGGTGGTCCCGGCATTATGGAAGCAGCTAGCAGAGGCGCTTTTGAGAGTGGCGACCAAACCATTGGTTTTAACATTAGCCTGCCGCGTGAGCAAAGACCCAATCCCTATCTCACTGAAGGCCTCAGTTTTCGCTTTCATTACTTTGCACTCCGCAAGATGCACTTCATGCTGCGTGCGAGAGCTATTGTGGCCTTTCCTGGAGGATTTGGTTCCATGGATGAACTGTTTGAGGTGTTGACCTTAATGCAAACCCATAAGGTGGCCCTACTACCGATCATCCTGGTTGGTAAAACTTTTTGGGAGAATTCGATAAACTTCAATTTAATGATGGAGTACGGAGTGATCGAACGAACCGATATGAAGCTCATTCATTGCACCGAAACCGCAGAAGAGACTTGGCGAATTATCCAGCAGTGGTATCAACTGGCCTGAACCTTCAGATATTGAGACGATGCAAATACCAGATAACTCCCTCGTAGTACAGCTCGATATACCTGCCTATACCTTTGGCATCGCCATATTGATGATTGTCATGGTTCTTCATGGGGTTTGCCTCCTCCAGATCGCTAAGCGTTATGAGGTCAAAGCCTATCTCTATTTAGAAGAGAAAAAATATACCGCAGTCACTACAGTTTTTTATCTATCTATCTTTCTACTCCTCATGACTCATCTCTTTGAGATTTTGATTTGGGGTCTATTCATTTACAGCTTTGGGCTAATAGCGCATTGGTCACAAAGTGTTTTATTTAGTGGCAGCGCATATACGGCAATCGGTTTTATGGATGACACCTTGCCTGAAGGCTGGCGCATGCTTGCTGTGATCATCGCATTTTCTGGCTTATTTGCTTTTGCTTGGACAGCCTCAGTCATGATCTCAATGACGAGGAGTTTTCGGAAAGCATATACGCGGATTCATATGCATAAACTCAATCTGTCCCAAGAGATTATCGATCGGTTTGAATAATCTATGAGTACACAATGGGACGCCATCATTATTGGCGGAGGTGCAGCTGGCCTTTTTTGCGCAGGAGTCGCAGGGCAACTCAATAAGAGGGTACTGGTACTGGATCATGCCGAGGTCTTGGGGGAAAAGATTCGGATTAGCGGGGGTGGCCGCTGTAATTTCACAAACCAGCATAGTGGCCCAGCCAATTTCTTATCACTCAATCCCCATTTTGTGAAGAGTGCTCTTGCACGTTACCCTGCAAAAGCCTTTATCAAATTAGTAGAGTCCTATGGCATTGACTATCACGAGAAACATCAGGGTCAACTGTTTTGCGACCACTCTGCGCAAGACATTATTCAAATGCTGTTTGCTGAGTGCGCTAAAGGGAAGGTGGTGATACGCAATCCCGTGTCTGTACTCAATATTGCGCAAGAGTCAGGAAGCTGGGTGGTCAATACCAGCGCAGGATCAGAAAAAACAAAGTCTGTTGTCATGGCAACCGGCGGCTTACCAGTGCCCGCGATTGGTGCCACTGCTTACGCACTGGATATTGCCAAACAATTTAATCTGAGTGTGGTTGAACCTCGCCCAGGTTTAGTCCCTCTGTCCTTTACTGCAGACTCATTTCATCATCTCAATGAATTAGCAGGTCTGAGCTTGCCAGTCCGAATTAGTTCAGGATCTAAAGGTGATCGCTATGGTGTCTGCCGCTTTCAGGAAGACTTATTACTGACGCACAAGGGCTTATCTGGGCCAGCTGTTTTACAGGCCAGCAGTTATTGGACTGAAGGTGAGGGTATCCATATTGATTGGCTTGGCTCAGTTGAAGTGGCTGGTGGCTTTCATTGCGATACTTTGTTTAATGATGAGGACAATCGCTTAAAAACTGCTGAGACAATTTTGGCTTCTGTGCTTCCGCAGCGTTTGGCAAAAGCCTTTGCGGAACAGAAAAATCTTGCAGGTCGCAAGTGGGCAGAAGTCTCTAAAAAAGATCGCCAGGCACTTAAAGAATTGATAACCAACTGGTCGGTGAAGCCTGCAGGTACCCTGGGCTGGAAAAAGGCTGAAGTGATGCTGGGAGGAGTAGATACCAACGATCTAGATGGTCAAACGATGATGGCTAAATCCCATCCTGGTTTGTATTTCATTGGCGAGTGTGTTGATGTTACTGGCCACTTAGGCGGCCATAATTTTCAGTGGGCTTGGGCTAGTGGCTTTGCTTGCGCGCAAGCTGTTTAGCTCGAGCGCGAATATTGAGTAACTCAACCCCCAGAGAAAAAGCCATCGCAACATAGATGTAACCCTTAGGGATATGCAATCCCATCCCTTCGGCAATTAAGACTACACCCACGACGGTCAGAAAAGAGAGCGCCAACACTTTGATGGAAGCATGGCGGCCGACAAAGTCTCCGATCGGTTTAGCAGCAAGTAGCATGATCAAAACCGAAGCGATCACAGCGGCAATCATGATCGCAATCTCATCCACCATACCTACTGCAGTAATGACACTATCCAAAGAGAAGATCATATCGAGTAGCGCAATTTGCCCTACTGAAGCAATGAATAATTTCTGGATAGATTCTTTGGGGCTGATCTGCTCAGCTTCTGAAGGGGTATTGGAGTCATGATGGAGCTCCACTTCAGAATAGATTTCCTTTGAGGCTTTCCAGATCAGGAAGAAGCCGCCGAGTAATAAGATCAGATCTCGACCAGAGACCGCATGCTCAAAAAAGCTAAAAAGGGGTTCTGTTAAACCCATCACCCATGACAAACTCAGTAACAGTAGGATGCGGGTGACGAGTGCAAAAAGGAGGCCAATCCGCCTAACCTGTTCGCGGATGCTGACCGGTAAGCGACCTGCAATCACACTAATAAAAATAATGTTATCGATGCCCAGAATAATTTCGAGTGCGGCCAAGGTGAAGAAGGCTACCCAAGCATTAGGGTTTACAAGTAGATCGAGCATGAATGGGGTTTCTTCTAATGAATTTAAAAGGACGATCTCCATTTTAACGATTCAAGGAGTGCTTATTGGCAAGTGTCGAATTTGGGTATAGAGTAGGGTTTATCAGGCAAGCATTCTTAAATTCCGAATTTTCTACCGCACAATTGATTAAAGGAAGGCACCATGAATCCAAAAGATTTTCAGGACTGGCAAAGAGAAAAAGCGAAAGAGCTGTTCACTTTCTCACACAAATTACTTGAAACCGCTAAAGAGATTGGCGATCATCATCTGGCTGAAGTTGAGTACAGCATGAAAAATGCCATGGCTACTGCCAAGTCAGCCGCCAAGAATGACCTTGGTAAATTAAAAGATCTACAAGAAGAAGCAACAAAAGAAGCTGCTAAGCGTGCAGCAACTTACCAAAAGAAGGTTAAATCCTTGCTGAAGGATTTGGGTGAGAATGCTGCTGATGAAACAGAGAAACATTTAGAGAAGGTGCGCCATTCATTGGTCAGCTGGCTTGAGGATGCAGAAAGCAAAATGCCAGCCCATGCAGACAAGTTATCGAAAGTGGTTCATGAAATGTCGACCACTGGTCAGCAGATGTTTCAGGAGGGCCGTCGCATTGTGAATCAAGTGGCCGATACTGCCGAAAAGAACCTGGATGAGTTGGTCAAGAAAACCTCGGCCGGTAAAGGCAAAGCAAAAGCAAAAGAAGCCGGTTCGGAATAAGATCGCTTTACTTTGATAAAAGCCACCCTAGCGGTGGCTTTTTTATTTCCAACCCTGTAACCAGCAATCACTGTCAGTCAATTCTCGCCAAGGAATGACTCGCACCTTTTTGCTGAAGACTGCCTCAAGCTCAACCGACTCTGCTATCAATTCCTGTTCGGGATCTGAGTAGATCACTTTAGATACTAAAAAATGTTTCTCTTTATTCTGTGGCTGCACCGCAGTCCATTTAGTTAATAGCAGTTTCTTGGGGCTGAGGGGATTCATCTACAGGGACCCCTTTAAAGTGCTGTGCATTGATATGCTTTATCGGCAATGGTGAGCTTGCCCTGACTAGGAATAAATTGCACTTCAGCATCTTGGGTGAGTGCGGGACATTGATTGGCAAAATAAGTCACCTCTCCCAGAGCGCCACAATGGGTATAAGTGGTATTGGGCAGGATCATTTGCGCCTGCTTGAGAATTATTGAGAGCTTCTGCCCATCGACATCTTGGCACTTCCAGGTCGTGTAGTCGACCCTGCCACAGGCAGAGAGCATGGTGTTGCCCAAAAGGAGGATGAGAGACTTTAATAGGGTTCGCACACCCGAAGCATAGCGAAATTTTGGGCATTTTGCGTTTGGTATTAAGATTTATCTAGAGTGGTATAAAAAAGATAAAAATCTTAAAGGAGACAATATGGATACAAATCGTCGCGATATTCTCAAGATGGGTAGCAGTGCTGCCTTAAGTAGCTTGCTGCTCTCTGGCACTGCAGAGGCTGCTAGTAGTAATTCTCCAGTGGCAGTTGAGCCATTGACTGGAAAAGCGGGTTACCGAGTAGCAAACTACTTGCCACGCATGGGCGCTACATCCCGTCTAGGATTGGTTACTAATGATGGCATGGTGATTGATATCCCCGCTGAGGCGGCTCGTCAAAAACTGACCCTATCTTTCGACCCTACTTCCATGATCTCCTTAGCGGGCTCTGGCAATCAAGGGCTCCTGGATTTGGCCAAGCTTTTTAAGAGCCGGGGTCAAGCCACTCAAAACGTGAACCAAATTATCTTGCTCTCACCAATCCCTAAACCTCAGAGCAATATTTACTGTGTTGGTTGGAACTATCTGGATCACTTCGAAGAAGGTTTAAAAAATCGCGAAGATAAAAGCATCAAAGAGTATCCAAAGGTGCCCGTAATTTTCACTAAGGGCACTCAGACCATGAATGGCCCCTTTGACAAGATTCCTTACGATGGCGGTATTTCCACCATGATTGATTGGGAAGCTGAGCTTGCCGTCGTGATTGGCAAGAAGGGTAAAAATATTTCCGAAGAAAATGCAATGGAATATGTTTTTGGCTACTCTGCCTATAACGACACGACTGCCCGCGACATTCAGCAGAAGCGACAATCTGGCCAGTGGTTTAAGGGGAAGAGTCTAGACGGTCATGGACCAATGGGTCCTTGGGTAGTTACTGCTGGTGGCGTAGACCTTAAAGACGTGCGAGTGATTTGTCGGGTCAATGGAGTTGAAAAACAAAATGCCAGTTACGCGCAAATGTATTTCAAAATTCCGGCGATCATTGCAGAGTTATCGCGCGGCCTCACTTTGCTACCAGGTGACATTATTGCCACTGGTACACCTTCAGGAGTGGGCTATAGCAGAAATCCCCCTGAGTTTTTAAAGCCCGGTGATGTCATGGAGTCTGAGGTGACAGGTATCGGAATTATCCGAAATACGATTGCGTAATAGCCTCACTAGTATAAAAAATGGTTATTTTTCAATAAGTTATGAGGATTTAGGGGTATGACTCTGTAAGAGTTTTCCCCTATTTAGACTGTCAATAACTCTACTTTTTATAGAGATATACTTGCTTTCGTAGTGGTTAGGGAACCATTTTTTAAATATTAGGAGACAAGATGTCACAACACGATACATTGCTAGCCGCTTTTGAGAATTACATCGCTGAAAACGAAAAATTCATTGGTAAGGGCGTTAAGGCATCCGCAGCTCGTGCTCGTAAAGCTTTGCAAGAAATTGCTGGTGCATGCAAAGAGCGCCGTAAAGAAATTACTGCTCATAAAGAAGCAATGGAAGCGAAGAAATAATCTTCTTGGGCTAACTCTGATTGATTAAAAACCTAGCTCATGAGGCTAGGTTTTTTGCTTTTGGGAATCTACTGAATCCACTAAAGGAAATAGCCACTCTGGTAGACCCTTTGGCTTGTGTGTTTTGGTATCGACTGCCACCAAATGAATCAGTGCACTGGCCAGTAAAGTAGGCTCTTCAGATGGGTTGGCTTCATTGATCTTCTTGGCAGTTTGTTTAATCGCGATTTGAGTGCGACCGCGATGCTCAATCATTTGATCAATCACTAAGAGGTCATCCAATCGTCCGGGACGATGAAAGTTCATGGTGAGCTCGCGCACGGGGAAAAGAATTTCGAATTCCTCTACTAACCTCAAGGGGCCGATGCCTAGACCATGAAGCCAAGCAGCTCTGCTACGCTCAAAGATTTCTAGATAACGGGCATGGTAGACAAAGCCTGCAGTATCGGTATCGGAATAGCAAACACGAAAGGTATAGGGAGTTGTAGTCATTTATGGCGCAGTAGGGTTCAATACCAACATCATAGAGCGATGTGGAATTCCTGCTTCATCATAAACAGGCCCATGGGCTTGAAATCCCAATTTCTCATAAAAAGGAATGGCAACCATTTGGGCGTTGAGAACAAAACGCGCAATGCCTTGTGACTTCCCAAAACCAATTAAAGCCCCCAGCAGCTGTCCACCAAAACCCTGTCTTCGGTAGGGGCTCAATACTGCCATCCGACCAATCTTTCCGGCGCCGTCACTTTGTACAACCAGTCGTGCAGTGCCAATGCATTGTGAGTTTTGATATAGCAGGGCGTGTTGGGCTTGCGCATCATAGAGGTCAAGCTCCATTTCTTCTGGAACAGCTTGTTCTTCAATGAAGACTGTTTTCCGAATTTGATAGGCATCCGGCTCTGCTTCAGCCCAACTCTTTATCAGTATCACTAGATATTCTCCAAAAACTCCACTTACCCTAGTACTACTACCAATATAGAGCATCAATTAAGACTTTTTTGTCTTAAAACTGATAATGATCATGGTTACAATCAAAAAGCGGTTTACACCTGCATCTAAAAACCTCATTACTAGGAGTTATCTTGAAGAAATCAGTCTACGCTTTATTCGCCTCAATTGGCCTTGCTTTATCTGCTTCTGCATCAGCTCAAATGCCAGCTAAGATGGTTCCTTTGGCAGCTGACGTCATGGTGTTGACTGCAACGATTGACTCGGTTGATATGAAAACCCGTGTTGTAACTTTAAAAGATGCGAATGGTAATTTGGCTCAGATGAACGTTGCTAAATCAGTAAATGATTTGGGTAAGGTAAAGAAGGGTGATGTTTTCGTGGTTGAGCATGCTCAAGCACTTGCAGTTGGATTGACTGCAGCAGGAAAAGATCAGAAGCCCGGCGCCTCAGGCGTTCACTCTGTTGTGATGGCCGGCAAAGGTGCTGCTAAACCTTTTGAAGAAACTCAAGATACCGTTTATGCAACGGTGAAGATTTCTACTATTGATTACAACAGCCGTGTTGTGACTTTTACACTCCCATCTGGTGAGAAGCAAAAAGTGAAAGTGGCTCCAAGTGTTTTAGGTCTTGAGAAATTCAAGGCAGGTGACGATGTGATGGTTGAGTTTGTTGATGACACCATCATCACCTTTGAAACCCCAAAGAAATAATTCAGTTCAGACTGAAGTCATTAGTACCTAGCAAAAGCCCATCAATTGATGGGCTTTTTCTTTATTCGCTCGCTTACCTACCGCTAGATTTAGCATTCGGAAAGAAGACCTGTTGCCCATCAATCTTGTAGGAAGCAATCGTAGACTGTCCGTCTTTAGAGATTAGCCAAGCAATAAAAGTTTGACCTAATACTTTCTTCACCTGAGGAAACTTCTCGGGGTTGACTAGCATCACACCATATTGATTAAAGAGTTTTCGGTCCCCTTCAACGACGATGATGAGATCACCGCGATTTTTAAAGCTGAGCCATGTGCCCCTATCAGCAAGAATGTAGGCATTCATAGCTGAGGCAGTATTGAGGGCAGGGCCCATGCCTGATCCGGTGTCTTTGTACCAAGCTTCACCAGTAGGATTGATGCCAGCACTCTTCCAATAGCGAAGCTCTGCTGCGTTTGTGCCACTCTTATCGCCCCGAGAAACAAACGGTGACTGAGAAGCGGCAATTTTCTGAAAGGCGTCATTAATGTCTTTGCCGCCTGCAATCTTGGCTGGATCACTTTTAGGCCCAATCAGAATGAAATCGTTGTACATCACCTCATATCGCTTAGTAGCAAAACCCTCAGCTACAAATTGTTCTTCTGCCGATTTGTCATGAACAAAGACCACATCGGCATCACCTCGGCGACCAATATCTAAGGCCTGGCCCGTACCAACCGCAATGACTTTGACATCAATGCCACTCTTACTTTTAAAGATCGGTAATAGATAACTAAATAGACCCGACTGCTCTGTAGAAGTTGTGGAGGAGACCACGATACTTTTCTCTTGAGTGAAGCCACAACTGGCAAAACTTATTAGAACAACGAGAAAAAATGTTTTGATGATGTTCATGTGCGGGAAAACCCTTATATTTAATGACAAGGATGTAACTACTAAATGCAAAGTTTTTGTTGATGCAGTATAAACAGGAGATGCTGCATAACAAGGAGACAAAATGTTCCATCTATTAGATAAAGAAAGAACCATTGCGGGTTCTGGTTTTAATCGCTGGCTGGTGCCACCAGCTGCATTGGCTATTCACCTGTGTATCGGTATGGCTTACGGCTTCTCCGTTTTCTGGTTACCTCTTTCAAAAGCATTGGGTGTTTCTCAGGGCGGAACAGAAGCAATTAAATGTCCAGCAGATGTAGGCTTTATTGGACAACTCTTTACTACCACCTGCGATTGGCAAATTTCCACGCTGGGTTGGATGTACACCTTGTTCTTTGTATTCCTTGGTATCTCAGCTGCAATTTGGGGTGGTTGGTTAGAGCGCGCTGGTCCTCGTAAAGCAGGCGTCGTTGCTGCTTTCTGTTGGGGTGGCGGCATGCTCATCTCTGCTCTCGGCGTTCATCTGCATCAGTTTTGGATGATGATCATCGGTTCTGGTGTTATCGGTGGTATCGGCTTGGGATTGGGTTACATCTCTCCTGTATCCACCTTGATTAAGTGGTTCCCAGATCGTCGCGGTATGGCAACCGGCATGGCCATCATGGGCTTTGGTGGTGGCGCCATGATTGGCTCACCCTTAGCAGCGATGTTGATGAAAAACTTTGCCTCTCCAACGAGTGTTGGTGTGGCACAAACCTTCGTAGTGATGGGGCTTGGCTATTTTGTGTACATGATGTGTGGCGCTTTTGGCTATCGCATCCCAGCAAGCGATTGGAAACCTGTAGGCTGGACTCCGCCCGTTTCGCAGGGCAGCAACGCCATGATTACCAACCGCAGCGTTAGTGTTAAAAAAGTGTGGGGCATTCCTCAGTTCTGGTTGGTGTGGATGGTGCTGTGTATGAACGTCTCGGCAGGTATTGGTGTGATTGGTATGGCATCACCAATGCTGCAAGAAGTATTTGCTGGTAGTTTGATTGGTGTTCAACAAACCTTTACCGAACTCGATAAAACACAGCTCACTGCAATTGCTGGAATCGCTGCTGGCTTTACAGCGCTGATTAGCTTATTTAACATTGGTGGTCGTTTTTTCTGGGCTAGCTTGTCTGATAAGTTAGGTCGCAAGATGACCTACATTGTCTTCTTCGTCTTAGGTGGCGCAATGTACTTTAGCGTGCCAAGTAGTGCTCAGGCAGGCAATCTGGCCTTATTCGTCGGCGCCTTCTGCATCATCTTGAGTATGTATGGTGGTGGCTTCGCGACGGTGCCTGCTTACCTGGCGGATTTGTTTGGTACACAGAACGTGGGTGCGATTCATGGCCGTTTATTAACCGCTTGGTCTACTGCCGGTATCTTGGGCCCAGTCGTTGTGAACTATATGCGCGACTATCAGTTAGGTTTAGGCTTGCCACGTGCTCAGGTTTATAACCAAACCATGTACATCCTCACAGGCATGTTGGCAATTGGTTTGATCTGTAACTTATTGATTCGTCCAGTAGCTGATAAGTGGTTCATGACTGATGCTGAGTTGGCTGAAGAGAAGCGCTTAGCACATGAAAAAGCCTTAAGCTCGGTTGTAACTGGCTCTGGCGGTAATGAACAAACTTCATCGTTGACAGTCTTGTTAGCATGGATTGCTGTAGGTATTCCATTGGCTTGGGGTATTTATAAAACAGTCTTAAGTGCAATGAAGCTCTTTGCGTAAGCTTTACTGCTCTCAGAAAAACGGCTCCTCGTGAGCCGTTTTTTTATTTCCAAACTGTTTTAATCTTGCTTCATCAACTTGAGCATCGCCTGCAGATCTTCTAGGGAAGATTGTTTGAGGTTCTGAATCACCCCGTCGTATTCTGAAGGCGTACGATTCTGACTCAGTTTAAATTTACCAACCAGACTCGAAATCTTGATTTCAATTCCAACAATGGCTTTGAGCATCATTTGGACATAGTCTTCTGGCGCATCATCGAGCTTCCAGTCAGATTGATAGATAGGCTCATGAGTGTCGGTGAGTTGCGATACATGTTGACGAATCCATTGCGGATCTTCTTTAAGATTCAGAACACCTTGCACATGAACTACGGCGTAATTCCAGGTGGGAACGACTTTGCCAGTCTCATATTTTGATGGATACCAGGCAGGGGTGATGTAAGCATGTGGCCCATGAAAAATTGCCGTCACTTTAACCTCGCCTGCTTGGGCTAATTTGGTTAAGGGATTCATTCTGGCAATGTGACCATGTAAATATTGGCCATCTTTACTTACCACCAGTGGGATGTGATTGATTTCGAGTTCACCGTCTGTATTGCCAATCAGAGTGGCAAGGGGGTATTCACCCATGATCTTCAATAAGATCCCGCGGTCCTCGACTAAGAAATGCTTGGGTAGGTACATAAGTATCTCGGCTTAATCAGTATTTCTGACAGTGTATTACTACAACTCGGCGTAGGTCGGGTACTTGCTACAGATGAGAATTATTCTCACTTTATCGCTATAATGAGAACCATTCCCATTAAATGCCAAAAGTGCCATATTCATGCTTTTAGACCAGGCTTCCTTAGATACCCTTTTTAGGGTTAAAGGCGTTCTTCCTTCGACAAGCACCCCGGAAGTGAAGGGGCAATTGGAAGACATTGGTTTTTTGACTGGCGAGCAGGTCACCGTCTTACGCAAAGGTCTTTTTGGTAAAGGGCCAATTCTGGTGCGGGTGGGCTCTTCCACTTTTGCCTTGCGTGAGAACGAAGCCAAGCTGATTGAGTTAGAGGCGATTGCATCATGACAGAGTCACGGATTCATTTCTTCGCCAAAGAACCTTTAGTTGCGTTATTGGGTAATCCCAATTGCGGCAAGACCGCACTTTTCAATTTATTGACCGGTAGTCGACAAAAGGTCGCTAATTATTCTGGTGTGACAGTGGAGCGCAAAGAAGGTAATTTAACGCTTAGCTCAGGCAAGGTGATTCGGATCTTGGATTTGCCAGGCGCTTACAGTCTCTATCCCCGTTCACTGGATGAGCGTGTGACTTGCGATGTGTTGCATGGCAGGGCTGCTGGAGAAAAAAGACCCGACTTAGTTCTGTGCGTACTCAATGCCATGAACTTGCGTGCCAATCTGCGTTTGGTCTTGGCGGCTAAGCGCTTGGGTTTGCCTTGTGTGGTTGTGCTCAATATGGTTGATATTGCCAAACGTCACGGTTTGCTAATTGATGAGCAGGCCTTAGCAAAAGAGTTGGGTATGCCAGTAATCTCTACGATTGGTATTCAGGCTAGAGGGGCTGATGATCTCAAGGCCTACTTAGCTAATCTGGATTGGCGCAATTTAGCAGGACTTGCGCAAGCCTCTATTGATGAGGGTGATGAAACGGTCATTGCACACTCTGAGCATATCGAGTCAGACAATATCCAAGTTCATCGCATTCTCAAAAAACTCAATCTAGATCATGTGATTCCAGACCACTTCAGCGATCGTCTGGATTCTGTCTTGTTGCACCCGATCGTCGGCCCGATTATTTTGACGGTCTTACTGTTCTTTATCTTTCAGGCAGTCTTCTCTTGGGCAGTCTATCCAATGGAGCTCATTAAGCTTGGCCTTGAATACTTGGGCGGCTTGCTTACTCAGTTCCTGCCAGACAATTGGTTCAGAAGTTTATTGATCGATGGCATCCTAGCAGGGGTAGGGGGTGTATTGACCTTCCTGCCACAGATTCTGATTCTGTTCTTTTTCATCCTCGCTTTAGAGGAGTCCGGCTATTTACCTAGAGCTGCTTATTTATTAGATCGTTTAATGGGTCGAGCTGGCTTATCAGGCCGATCCTTTATTCCCTTGCTATCAAGTTTTGCCTGCGCGATCCCAGGCATTATGGCGACGCGTAGCATCTCTAATGCCCGCGATCGTTTAATTACCATTCTGATTGCACCAATGATGACCTGTTCAGCGCGTTTGCCGGTTTATGCATTGCTGATCTCTGCATTTATTCCGCATACCAAGTTATGGTTTGATCTCGACTTGCAAGGCCTAGTCTTATTTGCCCTTTACCTTGCCGGTATTCTTGGGGCAATGGGCGTAGCTTGGTTGCTTAAGCACTTCACCAGCAAGCAATTCAAAGTGAATGCACTAATGATGGAGTTACCCAGCTATCACTTGCCTAGAGTGAGCAATCTGGCAATTAGTCTATGGCAACGCGCTGAGATTTTTCTGAGACGCGTTGGCGGAATCATCTTGCTAATGACCGTTGCCTTGTGGGCGCTGTCGAGTTTTCCATTACCGCCTGAGGGTGCAACAGGAGCGCCGATTCAATACAGCATCGCGGGCATGTTAGGCCATGCTTTATCGGTTGTGTTTGCGCCGATTGGCTTTAACTGGCAAATCAGTATTGCCTTGGTTCCTGGTATGGCAGCGCGTGAAGTCGTTGTCAGCTCATTGGCAACGGTATACGCCTTATCCAGCACTGGCGCTGATGCAGCCAGTGCGCTCGTGCCTTTAATATCTTCTACGTGGAGCTTGGCTACGGCATTGTCATTATTGGCCTGGTTTGTTTTTGCTCCTCAGTGCCTATCGACGATTGCGACTGTCAAACGGGAGACTGGCGGCTGGAAGATTCCCATCATTATGCTCAGCTACCTTTTCTTTCTAGCTTATCTGGCTTCTTTTATTACCTACCGAATTGCATTGTTCTTCGGTCTAGGTTAAACCCTGATCTACCCGTTTTAAGCCACTTTTTCCTCTAGTGTGCGGTAAGATATTTGCAGATGTATCGCAGCAAATAATAAAAATACATTACAGGAGATAGTATGAGTTCACGTCGTCAATTTATGAAGACGGTTTCTGCATCGGGTGCAGGAATCGTAGCGGCTTCTACAATGGGTTTAATGCAAGAAGCCTCAGCACATCCAACTTCCCAGTGGGGCGGAGAGATCTATAACGGACCCCACGAAATGGTGAAGAATTGCAAGATTCTCACCATGATGAATGCCGATGGTACTGAGAGTATGGGTGTCGTTACGCCCAAGGGCATCATCGATGTGCGTGCGGTTGCTAAGAAACTCAAGATTGCAGCCCCCATTACCCTCGATCAATTATTACAAGAAGGGAATGCCGCTGGCTTTAATAAAGTGGTCGCGGGCGCAGATAAGTCTGGCGTCCCTTATTTAGATGAATCCAAGATTACTTATGGCAGACTGTTTGTTAATCCCGGCAAGATCGTTTGCGTAGGGTTGAATTATCGAACCCACGCCGACGAAGTTGGTATGGCGCATCCTCGTGTGCCACCACTCTTTAATAAATACAACAATAGCCTGACCTCACACAATTGCATCCTCAGAATTCCGCCACCAGAAGTCTCTTATAAGCTCGACTACGAGACAGAGCTCTTGATCGTGGTTGGTAAGCGCATGCGCAATGTTCCTGAAGCGGAGACGCTCAATTACGTTGCTGGTTATTGCACTTCGAATGATTTCTCTTCACGCGATCTGCAACTAGAAACCCCCAGTGTTCAATGGATGATTGGTAAGACCTTAGATCAATATGCGCCGATTGGACCTTATTTTGTGAGTGCTGACCGGGTAGGGGATCCTAATAAGCTGCAAGTGCAAACTTATGTGAATGGTCAGATTCGTCAAAACTCGAATACCTCTGACTTTATTCACAATACCCAAAAGATGTTGTCCTATATCAGCACCTATTGGGCGCTGGAGCCAGGTGATATTGTCTTCACAGGCACCCCTCAGGGTGTGATCTTGGGCTATCCAAAAGATAAACAAGTGTGGCTCAAGAAGGGCGACGTGGTAGTCAGCGTCGTCGAGAAACTGGGTGAATTGAAGTTCACCTTGGGCTAACTCATCAGCCCTCTAGAAAAGCCACCTTAGGGTGGCTTTTTTATTGCGTCTGGGCTGCTTAAACACACAAATCGATTCATTGCTAAACTCTCGCATCATGATGAAATTTAGCCGTTTTCTTCCTCAATGTGTAGTTTGCTTGATGGCTTTGCTGCCATTAGTCAGCTATGCCGTATTACAAGATGAGATTCAGGTCTATGACGATGAGATTAATGCCAAGGGCGAGCAAAGTCTCGAGCTACATGTCAACAATACCCCCAATGGTTTAGTAACGCAGAGTTACCCAGGTGAGGTAATGAATAATCACAATACTCGCATTACTCCTGAATATGCTTATGGCTTAGGCCATGATTTAGAGGCAGGCTTTTATATCAACTCTGTCGTGAGTGGCGGTACATGGAACTATGCTGGCTCCAAAGTCAGAATGAAATACCTGCCCATCATGGAAGACAAAGGCTATCCCTTTTTTGCTGGCGTTAACGTAGAGCTCTCGAATACTCTGCCGCAGTATGAACAGTCGCGCTATAACGGTGAAGCCCGTTTCATCTTAGGTAAGCATGTCGATAAATGGCTATTTGTGATTAACCCGATATTTGATCAACAGCTCTCACAGCCTTATGTTCATCAAGCGCCCGACTTCAATACAGCGATTCGGGTCTCGCGAGAGGTGGCGCCGGATTGGGCGGTGGGTACCGAGTTTTATTCCAATTACAACCAAATTGGTAGCGGTCCAATTGCTAATCCCAATACCCAGCAGTTAGTATTTCTCAAAGTCTATTGTGATGCTGGACCTTTACCTTTTCAGGCGGGGGTTGGTAGAGGCTTTACCAACAGTAGCGATACTTGGACTGTTATGACGATTCTGTCGATTCCACTGCCATAAACATGCAATTAGCAGCCTACCAAATAGAATGGATTGGCTACTTAGCTGCTTTTTTAACCACCTGTGCCTTTATTCCACAAGCGGTTCAGTCCTGGAGGACGCGCGACCTTTCTGGGATTTCTTTGGGGATGTATTCCTTATTTACCCTGGGAGTGGGGCTTTGGCTCGTTTATGGTCTGATTATTGAGAAGTGGCCCTTGATTCTGGCTAATGCGATTACATTAGTCTTGGCGCTCAGTATTTTGGTTTTAAAGCTAGGTTATTTGCGTAAATGAGCCCAAAAAGCGCATTTCACAATCCCGTCAATTATCTGCGCTAGAATAATCTCATGTATATGTTTCTGCCATTTCTCACAGCTTTCTTGGGCCTGCTACTGGCCTGGTTTGAGAAACGTTTTGCTGCTTTGATTTTCCTGGCAATTACCGTCCTCATACTCATGTACTGGTTCCACTATCACGCAACTGACGCTCTGAATATTAGCCTGTGAGTAAATCGAACTTACCTTCGCTCTCTTTATTAGGCAATCAGCTTTCGCTGCTGGCGATCGTTGGCATTCTGTCTTATGCCTTTGTAGACCAGCTCTACTTTGGTGAATTGCCTTGCCCACTCTGTCTGATGCAGCGTATGGGCTTTGTGTTGATGGGATTTGCAATTGTGCTGAATCTGCGCTTTGGTGCGCATTCCTCTCATTACGGTTGGGCCATCTTTAGCGGCTTAGTTGGCATGATGATTTCATTGCGCCAAATTTTCTTACACATTGCGCCAGGTGACCCTGGTTATGGCAGTCCTTTCCTGGGCCTGCATTTTTACACCTGGGCTTTCGTTGGTGCCTTAGGCTTATTAGGTGGGCAAGCTATTTTGCTCATGTTGCCCAATGGAGAAGTGCGCTCCCGTTCATGGTTTAGCAATCTCCTGGTTGCCCTCTTTATCCTGCTCGTTTTTGCTAATCTCACTTCCACTTTAGCTGAGTGCGGTTTTGGTCCTTGCGCAGATAATCCAGTCAACTATGACGGTTTGACTTTGCTGCGTTTCCGCTTCGGTTTCTAAATCCCCGATGCATTACCTGATCAGGGCTTTCAAAAGCCTGTGTATCCTTTTCTGTTTTTCGTTTCTGATTACCAACGCACACGCGGCAAGTTGGCCTAAAAATCCCATCCGCATCATAGTGACCTTCACCCCAGGTGGCGCGCCCGATATCTTGGCAAGGGTGCTGGCGCAAAGTTGGCAAAAATCCTTAGATGTCCCAGTGTTGGTTGAGAACAAGCCGGGCTATGGCGGTAATATCGGCGCAGAGTTGGTCGCTAAAAGCGAGGCTGATGGCTATACCTTGCTGATTGGTACGGTGGGCATTCATGCGATTAATGGCGCTCTATACGAGAAGATGGCTTTTGATCCCATTAAAGACTTCACGCCGATTAGTTTTCTGGCCAGCACTCCAAATGTGTTGATTGTGAATAAACGGCTTGGCATCACTAATCTGCACCAACTGATTGAGTACGCCAAAGCCAATCCCAATCAACTCACTTATGGTTCTTCAGGAACCGGTACTTCATTGCATATGTCCGGAGAGCTCTTGCAAGAGATGGCAGGTATACAGATTCGACATATCCCATACAAGGGTAGAGCGCAATCCTTGCCTGATTTAGTCAGCGGCAGAATATCGCTGCTCTTTGATAATTTGTCCTCTTCTTTGCCCTTAATCCAATCGGGGGATGTTGTAGCTCTGGGCGTCACTACCTTAAAGCGCTCGCCCGCCGCACCTGAAATTCCCACGCTAGCTGAACAGGGCTTGCCAGGTTTTGAGGCAACTTCTTGGTTTTGCCTCATGGCCCCAGCCAATCTTCCACCAGCTTTAGTAAAGCGCCTTAATACTCTGACGCGCAATACCCTAAATCAACCTGAAGTCAGGCAAAAGCTCCTTGCGAGCGCATTAGAGCCTGCGCCGAGCAGCCCCCAAGATTTAACAAAATTGATTCAGTCCGAGTCGGCTAAATGGGGAAGGCTGGTGCAAAAGGCGGGCCTTAAATCAGAGCCCTAAGGACCTACAAAATAATTCCAAAAAGACCTTTTTTCTTGTCAGCTTGAATGGATTTGAGGCGTTAATAGGGTAAGGGCTTAAAAAGCCCAGGGGTAGTAAGATAATGATACAGAGACCAAAAAATAAGGGGTCCATCATGAAACAGATTCAACCATTTCTTGCGCTAGGCGCATCCATCGCTTTGCTTGTTATATCTCCGCTATCCCTTGCTCATGGCGGTTCTTATGTGGGCTGGAATGTCTCAGTCGGCAGTGGCTATCGTCCGGCAGCCTATGGCCCCGGTTGGGGTGGATGGGGTCCAGGTTGGCGAGGTAATTGGGCATATGGCGGACCGTATTATGGCTACCCATATGGTGGCTACTATGGGCCACCAGTAGTCTATGCTCCGCCTGCAGTAGCTTATGCTCAGCCTGCTGAACCGATGGTGCTCGCAGCTCAACCTCAGCCTCCGGTTTGGTATTTCTGCCCAAGTAGTGGCAAGTATTTTCCTTACGCACAAGAGTGTGCAACGGGTTGGCAGACTCATCCCGCAATGCCACCCACTGGCAAAGTGACTACACAGCAAAACTAAATAGCAAACCCATTCAGCATATTGTTAGAAAGATTTAGCATGAAACGCATTATCTTATCGCTTGCGATGACGAGCATTTTGGCTGCATGTACTTCAGCGCCTACCGGGCCAACCGTAGCAATCATGCCCCGCGAGGGCAAGCCATTTGAAGTATTTCAGGCTGAAGATCAGCAGTGTCGTCTGTATGCCACCAATTCTGTAAAGGATACTTCAGACGCTGCCCTTAAAGAGGGTGTGACTAGTGCGGCTGTCGGCGCAGCTTTGGGTGCTGCGGCGGGTCTGGTGATCGGCGGCGGAAGTCATACTAACGTTGGAACTGGTGCTGGTGTCGGCATGCTCGGCGGCGCTGGTCTAGGTGCGATGAACGCCTCGGGTAAACAGAACCAAGCCCAAGAGCAATACAACATTGCTTATCAACAGTGCATGTACGCTAAGGGCAATCAAGTGCCTAGCTATAAATCACACTAATTGAGTTTCAAACCTCAGCACTAGACTTCAAGCTGCGGATGCGTTCTTTCATAGCGCGCTGCCGTTTTTCTGAAGAGGTAGAGCAAGAGACAGGCAGCTAAGCCCAGGCTCATGCTATTAGCGGCCCAAAAGCCATTCGCACCCTGTAAGAAGTAGGGGATGTTGCCGAAGATATTAAAGCCCATCATGTAACCGCCACCCAAGCCGACTCCCCATAGTGAGCCTGCATAAATCAGCATGGGCCAGAAAGCAATCCGGTAAGCACGCAGGATAAATGCAGCAGTCACCTGCAAAGCATCAAACATTTGATAGAAAGCAATAAATAAAAAGAGTGGGATGGAGAAAACCTTCACTGCTTCAGGAGGGTTATATAAGTCTAGTAACTCAAGCTGGAAAGCCCATACCGCAATACCAATCGTGATGCATAGGGTGCTGGTAAAAAAGACCGATGACCAACCAATCTCCTCGGCACGTTCTGGTCGATTGGCGCCGATTGATTGAGATACCAGAGTCATGGTCGCAATCGAGAGCGAGAGGGGAACCATATACATCACGGTACCCATATTGGCGATGATTTGGTGACCTGCCAATGCGGTGGTTCCAAGACGCGCAATAAACAATGACATAAAAGTAAATGAAGTTACCTCAATGAGGTAGCTAAAACCAATTGGGGCACCTAATTTAAGTAGGGTCCAGATGCGGTGAAGGTCAGGCTTGCTAAAGCGACTAAAGATTGCAAAGGGGCGATAAAAGCGATTGAACAGAACATAGCTCAAGGTCAGTAGTACCCAAAACCAATTGACGATTACAGTCGCAATCGCACAACCTGGGCCACCCATCGCAGCAATGCCTAAGCCACCGTAGATAAAGAGGAGGTTCAGGGGAAGCTTCAGTCCCAAGCCAATAATCTGAATGACGGTAATCACGGCCGGCCTGGAGATGGCATTATGCAAAGCCATCAAGACTCGCATGCCCATGCTGGCCGGTAAACCCAGCGCCAGAATACTGAGATAGAGGCGGGCTTTATCTTCAATCTCAGGGTTAATATGCGAAATGCTCAAGAGGGCATCAGCATGAGTCAGAATGAGGCAGCCCACAATCGATAAGACGATTGCAAGCCAGGTCGCCTGTCTTACTTCCTCACCAATTTCACTGAATCGTTTAGCGCCAAAGAGTTGTCCTGCAATAGGGGCCAAGGCAGATACAACCCCAGTCAGACCAACATAGATGCTGATAAAAATGGCTGAGGCCATGGCTAAGGCAGCAAGGTCAGCAGCAGAGTAGCGCGCTGTCATTGCAGTATCTAAGACACCAAAGGCAATGACTGCCAACTGTCCCAGCAAAATGGGGCCAGCAAGTTTGAGTAGGGCGGGGATATCCTCGCGTAAACGCGATAACTTAAAGTGAATCACGGATTATTTCGGGCTAACTTCGTAAAGGCGCAGACGCTCGTCGCGGTCAGCAGCACGACGATCTTCCCAAATTAAGATTAATTTCTTGTCATTCAGGTTAGCAAAAGCCTGGGCCTCGGATTGGCTGTGGGTCAGCATCCAAGGGCAATTGGGATCATCACGTAAATTGAGTTTTGTGAAGTAATCAAATGAAGCCAGTTGTGAGAGACCGAGGCTACTGGTATTGACGCAACCAGAATGCAATGAAACCACTTGAGAAAGGCGCGCAGCTACATAGCGATAGGTTTTAGCGTAATCAATCGTGGGCAACCACAAGGTCATCAACAAAACCCACATCAAAGTCGTGCCAGAAGCCGAGATGATGAGGCAGCGCCAAATTTCCTTGGGAGCGCGTGAAGTTCTCCAGCGCACAATCGCCAGCCAAAGACCCGTAATCACAACCGCAATCACAAAGGCCAGCCAATTCAATTGAGCCTGAAAGCCGGGCAATAAGCGCGCGAAATTGGCAGCAGTGCTCTCTGGGTAGCCAGTCACCTTAGCAAACCAAATTACCCAAACCGCAATCGCAATCACTGTGAAACTCAGCATCGCAAACCAATCAATAAAACTGATTAAGTTGCGCTTGAGAATCGGCAGGCTAAAGGCAGCAATGATTGCAAGACTCGGAGTCAGAATCATCAAGTCGTGCTCATTGGCTTCAACTCGAAATAAGACATAAATGAGAGAGCCGATAAACAAACTCAGTGGAATGGCCAGATGGGGTGCACGCCAAGCGCCTGCTGATTTATTGCTACCCCAATGCGCAAGAGAGATTGCAGCTAGAGGCCACAATGGCCACGCATAGACCCAAAAGTTCACACTCAAAAAACCAATTGAGTCGAGAGAGACAGTCGAGCGCATCACTGGCATATTGCGCCAACCGACTTCAGCGACATGGCGCAGCTCTGGTGAGAGATCAAACCCATACCAAAGGGCGGGCCAAATCGCAAACCCAATGAGTCCCATTACAGTACTGGTGAGGGTCCAGCGCAAACGCAACTTGGCATTGCTAGCTGAAACAGCAATGATGGTGGAGCTGACCATGATGAGGCTGAGGGTTAAATTGCTCGACAAAATCACAATCATTAAGCCTAGGCCAGTCCACAAACCTCCTTGCCATGGTTTATCGAGACCGCGCACAGTACCGTAGAGGACTAGGCCAATACCCATCAGTTGCGCCATCATCGGCGTGGTTTCATGAGCGTTCTGCGCTAGACCAATACAGGCTAAGAAGATAAGTAATGCACCATCAGCCAAGGTCATGCCATAGCTCTTGCGATCGGGTTGACCACCAACTGCTAAAGCCATCGGTTGTACTTCGGGGCGACGACCTAAAAGATAAGTGGCATACCAAATGGCAACTGCAGTTGCAAAGAAGCAAATCGCTGAATACAGACGGGCGGCATTAGCAGCGCCAATCCAAGGGCCAAAAAGATGAATGAGTGTGCCGCCTAACCAATACGGAAAAGGTGCACCCAGTGAAAGCTCACGGCCAGCTAAGTGGGGAACAATCCAGTCGAGCGTATTGCCCCTGAATAAGGTCCACATTCCACCAAAGCCAATGGCATCTTCGTTCTTCCAAGGGTCCCGAAAGAATAGACCAGCAAAACCATAGACCAAGGTCAGCGCAAAAATCACGATGCGCGGAATGGAGCGGGTGGCGGCGGCGGTAAGTTTAACCATGCGTTAGTGGATAGAGGTGCGCTAAATACACAAAAAGCAAATAAAAAAGGCAGCAAACGCTGCCTTGATTATCTCGCAAGTATTGAGTACTTGAAGAATTAAGCCTTCTTAGCAGCTGGCTTCTTCGCTGGCTTTTCAGCAGCTTTGGCTTCTGCAGCAGCCGCTTTCTTCTCAGCAGTCTTTGCGGCGCCATCACCAGATGCTTTAGCAACGGCTTTGGTACCAAACTTCTGACGGAATTTCTCAACACGACCTGCGGTATCCATGATTTTCTGGGTGCCGGTGTAGAAAGGATGTGATTCAGAGGAAATCTCGATCTTGGCCAAAGGATATTCCTTGCCATCTTCCCACTTGATTGTCTCTTTAGTAGACATAGTGGAGCGAGTCTTAAAACTGAAATTGTTTGAAACGTCAACGAAGACGATTTCACGATATTCTGGGTGGATGCCTGGTTTCATAATGATTCCTATTAGCGGGTAGCCGTTTGAGTTAAACAACCCAAATACTTGCCCAAGTTAAAAGCGCTTCTGACAGCAGTAAAGGCGAAATTATGCCATGAAATCAATCAGAAAGCGCTGTTCCTGAGGTGGAAAAAGGGTAAAACAAGCCCTTTTTAGCCACCACGACGCATTAAATCAAAGAATTCACCGTTGTTTTTAGTCGATTTGAGCTTATCTACGATGAAGTTCATCGCCTCAATATCGTCCATATCGGCCAACAATTTACGCAATACCCAGATCTTCTGGAGGTTCTCGGCCTTCACCAAGAGCTCTTCACGACGGGTGCCAGACTTATTCAGATTGATCGCTGGGTAAACCCGGCGCTCAGCCAAACGACGCTCAAGGTGGACTTCCATATTGCCAGTACCTTTGAACTCTTCGTAGATCAAGTCATCCATTCGGCTGCCAGTTTCAATCAGGGCAGTAGCGATGATGGTGAGTGAGCCGCCTTCTTCAATATTGCGAGCCGCACCAAAGAAACGTTTTGGACGTTGCAAAGCATTGGCATCCACACCACCGGAGAGTACCTTACCTGAGGAGGGCACGACGGTGTTGTAAGCGCGCGCTAAACGGGTAATCGAATCGAGCAAGATGATCACATCTTTGCCCATCTCTACCAGACGCTTGGCTTTTTCAATCACCATCTCGGCAACTTGAACGTGGCGCACTGCAGGCTCATCAAAAGTAGAGGCGACAACTTCACCGCGCACGGAGCGCTGCATTTCGGTCACTTCTTCAGGACGCTCATCAACGAGCAAGACGATCAAGATCGCATCAGGGTTATTAGCAGAGATCGCATGCGCAATGTGCTGCATCATCACGGTCTTACCAGACTTGGGCGAAGCGACCAAGAGGCCGCGCTGTCCATAACCGATGGGCGAGATCATATCGATGATGCGGCCAGTAAGGTTTTCTTCTGCCTTGATATCGCGCTCTAAAGAGATCACACGGTTGGGGTGGAGTGGTGTGAGGTTCTCGAACATGATGCGGTTCTTCAGAGCCTCTGGCGCTAAGCCATTGATCTTATCGACCTTCACTAAAGCAAAGTAACGCTCACCATCTTTGGGGGTGCGCACTTCGCCTTCAACGCTGTCACCAGTGTGCAAGTTAAAGCGGCGGATCTGCGCAGGCGAGATATAGATATCGTCCGGAGAAGCCATATAGGAGGCTTCTGGAGAGCGCAAGAAACCAAAGCCATCAGGCAATACCTCTAAGGTGCCATCACCAAAGACAGTCTCGCCAGACTTCGCGCGTTTCTTGAGAATGGCAAACATCAACTCTTGTTTACGCATCCGTTGGGTATTTTCAATCTCCAGGCTAGCTGCCATTTCAAGCAGGGCGGATACGTGGAGGACTTTAAGTTCAGTTAATTGCATAGCGTTCTTCGGGGGTGATAAATGGGGTATTGATAAAAGGAAAGGATTTGGCTTGGGTTTTGTCTAGATGAGATCTGACAAGAGCTTGTTACCAGAAAACCAATTTGGGGGATGTGTACTAGAAAGAGATCAAGAAAAGTGGGGGAGGTGAATCAGAAAATCGAAGCACAGATGAGTGCTGGATTTGTACTATGGAGGAATACTACACCAAAACAGACCTAAAAACACAAAAAGGGTAAAACACCACCATCACAGGCTCAGTCAGAGAGCCTGTGACCCGGGATGATTAGATATTGCTGTCAATAAAGGCGGATAACTGGGATTTAGCCAGGGCGCCTACTTTTTGAGCAGCAACTGTACCGTTTTTAAACAAAATGAGGGTAGGAATGCCGCGGATATTAAATTGGGCTGGAACACCTTGGTTCTCATCCACATTCATCTTGGCGATTTGCAATTTATCGCCGTATTCGGCTGAGAGCTCCTCAAGGATAGGGCCGATCATTTTGCAAGGACCGCACCATTCAGCCCAGAAGTCGAGCAATACAGGTTTATCGGACTTGAGGACGTCTTGCTCAAAAGAAGCGTCTGTTACGTATTTAATGCCGGCACTCATGAAAATTCCTTATCTAGACTTATTTAGTAATCGAGCTACACCGCTTATATTAGCAATAAGCCACACTTTTTGCCCAAAAAAACGATTTAGACCAAAACCTAGCCCCAAAACATCAGCCTAATGCCTCAACCCTTCCCAACCCTCAATGCTGAAAAACAGGTAAAAACTTGGGCCATCGAACCCAATGCCAAGGCATTGGAACAACTGGCAAACGGTATTTGGGAATACGCTATTAAAACCAAGCAGAGACCCTTGGTCGTCCTCAGTACCGCAGGACCACTCATCGGATTGAGAAAAGTCCTAGAGCAACAACGACCCAAAAACCTGAGCCCCCAGATTGCACTCTTGCCGCAAGTGATCAGCATGAGTGATTGGCTAGAGTCAGCACCAGGCGCATGGAAGTTTCCTAAGAAACCATCTGATCTGGAGCGCTGGCTCAGTGTCTACGCAACACTCAAAGAGCATGATGATTTACAAGTGTGGTTTAAAGCAGAAAGTGAAGCAGGGGCGTGGGGATTGGCGCAAGCCATTATTGATGCCTGCGACACTTTATCGAATGCCGTTGCACCGCAACTACAAAAACAGATTCAGGCACTACAAGATGCAGGGCAAAGTAAGTCAGAGCTTGGAGAGCAATGGATTGATCGGGTTAAGGATTTATTAGATAAAACAATCAATCAAGTCTATCCCGCCTTATCTCGTAAGATTATTGATCGTGAAGCAAAAGTGCTCTTAGCATTTTGGCGCTACCTGGCTAGTCCCAGTGATCCAGTATTCAGAAAACAACTTGCTATAGCAGCTCATCTTGAGGCTGCAAAGCAAAGCCATTTGGCTAGACCGTTGATTTGGGTTGAGACTGCGGACCCAACACCAGTCGATCAAGAATTGATTTCATCACTGTTGCAGAGCTACGCGAATTTCGCGCCAGTACTTGAAATTAAGATGGATTGGCGCAAGGTCGGTTTATGGGCAGAAGCCATTGGAGAAGAGGGTGGCCAAGCGCAAGCACTCGAAAATATTACCAATGCTCAATCAGCCCATTGGCGCTTGATTGCTGCTAAGCGCTTTGAGGAGCTCGCTTGGGTGGCTGCTAAAGTGATTGAACAACATTTGATTGATGGCAAAACCAAGATTGCACTGGTTGCGCAAGATCGCTTGGCTGCAAGACGCACTCGAGCACTTTTATCCAGGCTGGGCCCTGCATTAAATATTCGGGATGAGACGGGCTGGAAACTTTCTACTACTAGAGCTGCAGCTTCTTTAATGAGCTGGTTAGAGCTCATGAGGGCGCCAAAAGATGGGCCCAGTGCCAAAGTGCTACTTGAGTTTTTACAAAATCCGTTTGTGGATATTGAAAATCCCAACTGGTTAAATAAAGAAAAAGATACCTGTATTGGCTTGGTTGCCGAGCTTGAAGATATTTTGATTGCCAGTAAAGCAGAATCTGGATGGCAAACTTTTTATTTGGCCATTGAGGGCGCAAAAGAAAATGCGCAAAGATCTGGAAGCAGATTACCGAATCTTGCTTTATTGCAGCTATTGCAATTTTTAAGAGAGAAGCACTACGAGTGGTTAATGCTCAAGTTAGACTGTAAAAAAGCCTACGCCTTATTACAGAGCAATTTAGAAGCAACCGGAATGGTCAAGAATCTGGAAGCAGATTCTGCGGGTAAACAGCTATTAGAGACTCTCAAGTCCTTAGATCTCCAAAACACGCAGTATCAGCGCATCCCGATGTATTTCTCAGAATGGTTGAGTCTTCTCAAGACCATTTTGGAGGGCGCGAGTTATCAGGAGGAGGGTGGAGAGGCCCTCGCAACCCTGAGTATCTTGCCCTTGAGCTCAACGCGCTTAAGAGAATTTGATGCAGTAGTGATGGTTGGATGTGACGAGCAAAAGTTGCCTGCGTATTCAGAGCCGCCTTTGTTCTTCTCTGATGCACTCAATGCTTTACTTAAAACCTCCACCATTGCATTGCAATTTACACAGCAGGCACGAGATCTATCTGAGCTCTTGATGTCATGTACCCATGTTGACCTTCTGTGGCAAAGCAAGAGCCAGAAGGGAGAGCCACTGCGACCATCAGCTTGGATTCAGAGACTACAAAGTGCCATGAATTGGGAGCCAGTGGGCGCGCAATTACCAAAACGGGCATTTGATGCTCAGCCTATGCAGATGGCGGTTGCTCATTTTGAAGAAGATCTTCCAATCCCCCAATCGATGAGTCCCAGCGCATACAAAGCACTGCGAGATTGCCCTTATCGCTACTACGTCCGCAGCTTATTGGGTTTGCGCAAAGCAAAGGGCTTCGAGGAGGGATTTGACGCTTCATTAGCCGGTCAGACTTTGCATGCGTTACTGAAAAAGTTTTATCACGCTCTAAAAACCCAAGAACATACCAAGCCAGAATTGAAAATCGATTCTGAACTGCGTAGGGCTTGGATGTTGGAGCAATTAAATATCTACTCAGAGCGAGAATTCGCGCCTCTGATTGAGGGCGATGCCAGAATCACTGGCACTTTGAGAGATTGGCAAAAGCAAATCCCCAGTTTTGTTCAGTGGCAATTAGAGCGAGAGCAACAGGGCTGGCAATATCTTGATGGGGAAGTAAAGGTGGGCTTTGATTTGCCTTATCAAACCCCTGATGGAGAACTTGCCTCTATTCGCATTGAAGGTTTCGCTGACCGATTTGATGTTCAGGCTAATCATCAGCAGAGCGCGAGTGTGTTGGACTATAAACATCAGCGTTTTGAAAAGGTCAAACTGCGTGCCGAACATGTATTGGATGATCCACAGTTATTGATCTATGCACGTGCTGGTTATGAAAAGCAGGAAACCCATAGGATGGCAGGTCATCAGGTGGTGCAAGCAGAATGGGTCTCACTCAAAGCAGAGATTGGCAAAAACGATCAATACGCTGAACGTGCCAAAGCAGTCGCAGAGCTACCAGAGATGATGATTCAATTTAATACGCAGATTACTCAAGATGTTGAACAACTACGCGCTAAGAAGCCAATGCAGGCATTTGCTCCAGATGGGGTCTGTCAATACTGTGAAGCGCGTGGTATTTGCCGCAAGGGGATATGGTGAGTGATTTAGTGAATCAAAATCAAAGCCCCGCGCTGGATGCGGTGCCAAAGCTGCCTTACTCTGAAAAGCTAGCCTGCGATCCTCAACGTTCGGTCATTGTTTCAGCATGTGCCGGTAGTGGCAAAACCTGGTTATTGGTCGCACGGATGATTCGCTTGTTATTAGATGGCGTTAAGCCACAAGAAATCCTTGCGCTCACCTTCACACGCAAAGCTGCGCAAGAGATGCGCGATCGTTTATATGGGTTGCTGGAAGAGTTTTCCAAAGCAAGTCCCGAAGTCTTGCTAGGCGAGTTAAAGGCTCGCGGTATGGATGAGGCTCAAGCGAAAGCTTATTTGCCCAAAGCCAAAGCGCTTTATGCCCAAGTGTTAGCCAATCCACAGCCGATCGTGATCGATACTTTTCATGGATGGTTCGGCAGACTGCTGGGCGCGGCGCCGGTTTCTCTTGGGATTCAGCCAGGCTTCACACTGCGTGAAGATGCTAAGCGACTTCAAGAAGAATGCTTGCGAGATTGGTGGGGCGATCTGAAGCCAGAACACAAAGCGCATTACGACGTATTGCTCAAGCAATTGGGCGCTCATGAAGCCCAAAAACTCTTAATAGGTAAGGCCAGTCTCTTTAAGCAACGTGGTGCATGGACATTTTTTAGCAAGGATTGTGAGAGCAAGGGAATTACCCCAAGCAGTCGCTTAAAACAGTTATTGCCTAAACTCAATGTACCTAATCCATTGTTAGCCTTATGGGATGCACCAAATGCATTGGCTGATCTGGAATTCATGGCCAACTGTTTAAACAATAGCAGTACTAATGATCAAAAATTACTACCTCATCTTTTACCGGCCCTAGCCTGTAAGAAGCGAGGTGGCGGCGTTATGGAAGTCGTGAATACTTTCCAAAATGCTTTTTTAACCAAAGACCCAGTGAAATATCGTACTGGTAATGACTCTATTCTGGGTGCACTCAAGACCTATCTAGAGGATGCAGGGAAGGCCGACCGTATTCCAGACCATATTGCTTACAAGCAGGCTTGGGGTCATGCATTTGAGGATTATTTGCTATGGCAGTCAGAGCAAGACGTCTTTACGATCAATCAAGCTTGGTTTGCTCTCAATGAATCCATGATGGCTTATGCCGAAGCGCAAAAAGATAATATGCGTGTACGCGATTTTGATGATTTAGAAATCGATGTCAGTAAGCTCATGGCGGATTCAGGTAATGCGGCTTATTTACAGGTTCGCTTAGATGCTAAATACAAACAAATCCTAGTAGATGAGTTTCAAGATACCAATCCACTGCAGTGGCAGATTTTGCGATCATGGCTAGCAGGCTACAGCGTTGATGATGACAAACCCAAAGTCTTTATCGTGGGTGACCCCAAGCAATCCATTTATCGTTTTCGTCGTGCTGATCCAAGATTATTTGTGAGTGCTAAGGTCTTTCTTCATCAAGAATGGCAAGCAGCCTACATGGAGCAAGACAAGACTCGGCGTAATGCTGATCAAATTAATGAAGCCGTTAATGCCATATTCAAAAGCGATTTGTTACCACCGGCTTATCCTTACTCTCGCCAAGAGACGCTGTGGACTAGCCCAGAAGCAGATAGACCCTCAGAAGCCTATGCCCTAAAGGGCGAGGCATACCGCTTACCCTTAATACCTTATGCTGAGAAAAACGCAGAGCCCCGCGCGGGTAGTGCGTTCGATGATGCGATCATGGATCCAAGCGAGACAGTCGGTGTGATTCAGCGTTATCGTGAAGGCGAGATGGTCGGTTGTCTCATTCAAGATTTGCTGTCGACTCGCAAGGTCGCCGACAAGGATGGAAGTAGATTGATTTGGCGAGATGCTAGGGCAAGTGATTTCTTATTACTCGTTAAACGTCGACAATTCTTGCCTCAATATGAGCGGGCTTTGCGCGATGCAGGCCTGGCTTATGACAGTTCGCGTTTAGGCGGACTCTTAAATACCTTAGAGATCGATGACCTAATTGCTTTATTGACAGTCCTAGTTACACCCCGTCATGACTTGCCCTTAGCGCAAGTGCTACGAAGCCCCATCTTTGGTTTTACTGAACACCAAATGCAAAAGTTAGCAATGGCAATGGCGTCGATGCAATATCGCTCTTGGTGGGACGCCTTGCAAGATAGCCCTGATGCGCAATTGCAAAAAGCAGCGCGTTATCTTCAGCACTGGCATGTTTTGGGTGAGCGTTTGCCAGTTCATGATCTATTAGACCGCATTTATCAAGAGGGCGATTTGCGAATCAAATACGCTCGGGTCTGTAAAGAACTCAACCGACCTCAAGTACTCGCTAATCTGGATGCCTTCTTAGAAGTGGCTTTACAGCAGGATGGTGGTCAGTACCCCAGTCTGAGTCATTTCATTAATGAGATTAATACCAAGCGTCGCGGTGATGATGATGAGACCCCCGATGAAGGGGATGTAGACGCTGCCAGCGATGACAATTTGGCTGAGGTGGACACCGATAGCGAAATGTCAGAAGAAGATAAACACAAGCGTGTTCGTCTAATGACCATTCACGGTGCAAAAGGATTAGAAGCGCCATTTGTGATCATGCTGGATTCAAACAATACCGATGCTCACGTTGACTACAGCGGTGTTTTGATGGAGTGGGCACCAGAGGAGCAAAGTCCCTCCCATCTATCCTTGTTTACCTCTCAAACGCTGACTAGCCCTCGTACAGAAATCAATGATGCCGAAAAGCGCATTGGTGAGAACGAGAACTGGAACTTACTCTATGTCGCTATGACTCGCGCACGTCAGGGTTTGTGGATGAGCGGTGATGCGCAAAAACCAAGCAAAAATAATCCTTCTGGCCTTGACAACACTTCTTGGTATGGCAAGGCAGAAAGTGTAGGCCTGCCAATGTACCAATTACCAGAGAACATTCCCGCTCAACCATCCAACAAAGCGCCGAAAGAAGAGGCCAAGACAAGCAGCGTAGAAGATTTTGTTATCAACTGGAAACCAGCTATCGCTAGTGAAAAGCAATTACGACAAGATATTGAAGCTGGGCTAACCATTCAAGTATTCGCAGGTGAAAACGATCAAGTCAGTGGCCCTGACCCCGAGTTACTCGATGAAGGAACCCATTTTCATAAACTCCTCGAGTTCTTAACAGCCCAGACCGGTACAGAAATAAAACTCGAGATACCGAGTGATCTAGAGATCATGGCTTGGCTCGACACTGATCAAGCCATGGCGAAAAAACTGCATGCCCATGTCCAAGCCGTGCTCAATGCTAATGAACTTAAACCTTATCTGACAGAAAGTAAGTGGCTGCAGGCCTGGAATGAGCTCGACATTGTGAGTGAGGAAGGTAAGAGCTATCGTATGGACCGCTTAGTGGAGTTTGAGGATCACTTTGCCATCTTGGATTACAAGCTGAGCATTCCAGAAGCAGGTAGTGAGAAGTACAACAAATACCAAGCACAGTTGCAGAATTATCAAAAGGAGCTAGAGCGTATTCGGAAAGATAAGCCCAGCAAAGCCTATCTCATCTCAGCTACTGGCCAGATCACACAAGTGGCGTAATCAAGGCGTAGTCAATTCGGATTACACTCAAAAATCCAGTATTCATGTAACAACCACCAGGAGTAATACAAATGGCTTTATCAATGTACCAAGCATCAGTCCCTCAATTCAAGAAGATGTTGACTAATCTGTCGGCGATTCTCAAAAAAGCAGAAGAGCATGCTACTGCCCACAAGATTGATCCTAAAGTTTTCTTAGAGGCCAGACTCTATCCCAATATGTTTCCGCTCACCAAGCAGATCCAAATTGCTTGTGATCAGCCTAAGAATGGCTTTGCCCGTTTAGCCGGAATCGAGCCGCCCAAGTTTGAAGATAAAGAAGCAAGCTTTGCAGAGCTTTATGAGCGCATCGCCAAGACTATTGCATTCATTGACACCATCAAGCCAGAGCAAATCGATGGCAGCGAAGGTAAAGAGATCAAGTTCTCCATTCTCGAGTGGAACTTTGAGTTCGTTGGCGATCAATACCTCTTAACCTGGATCATCCCTAATTTCTACTTCCATATCACCACGGCATACAACATCCTGCGCCACAACGGAGTCGATATTGGTAAGAGCGATTACTTGGGGAGATAAGTAAGGCAGTAGTGGCTGCCTTACTTAATCATTCCCGCGTTTTTCGCATCATCCATTGCCTGCGCCGTCTTCTCTTTCATGAAGGCGGGCATTTTGCTCAGAGGAATGTCGACTAAAACAAAGCCGGCATCCTCTAGCTTCTTCTTGATCTCCGGATCTGAGTTCAATAAAGCAAAGTAGTCAGAGAGCTTTTGCTGAATCAGCTTTGGAGTCGATTTAGGAACCCCGACACCACGATAAGCACCATCTACCCAGTTGATACCTAATTCTTTAAAGGTGGGCACATCGGGTAGTGCAGGGTGGCGTTTCTCAGCAGCAATCGCTAAGGTGCGTACTTTCCCTTTTTGCTGAATGGCTAAAGGTAGATAACCCATCGCGCCATCGACGTGCATGCCAATTAAAGAAGTGATGAGATCACCAGTTCCTTTAAAAGCGATGTATTCAGTTTTAATGCCAACGGCTTTATTCAAGCGCTCAACTGCCATGTGGTTCGCTGAGTAGAGGGCTGAGCCCGCCAGACTGACCTTACCTGGATCTTTCTTGGCTGCAGCAACCAAATCTTGAAAGGTCTTGTAGGGACTATCGGCTGAGACCATCAAAGCATCTGGAGTGAAGTGATAGAAATAGATCGAATTAATATCTTCCGTCTTGAACTGAATTCCTTCTTGTAACGGCTGCAAGATGATGTGCGGAATATTCACACCCACTACCGTAAGCCCATCAGCAGGATAGCTATTGAGCTGGCTCCAAGCTAAAGCACCGCCCGCACCAGCACGATTAATCACGACCATCTGCTGGTTGTATTTCTTGGCAGAGAGTTCAGCCTGATAACGTGCAACCAAGTCAGACTCACCTGCAGCCGGAAAAGGGATGATGTACTGAATGGTTTTACCAGGGAAGGGCTGGGCATGAACCAGGCCAACCGCCAACAAACCCAAGCTCAAGAAGATCAAGCGTAAGCCAGAGATGATTCTCATTTGGAAACCTCCTCAATGACAGCATTAGTCACATCAGCCATCTTGGCAGTACCGCCGAGATCGCCAGTATGGAGTTTAGGATTAGCGGTAACTTTCTCAATCGCTTGCATGAGCTTGCCGGCTAAGACTTTCTCACCCAAGAAGTCGAGCATCATCACCGCCGACCAGAAAGTACCAATTGGATTGGCTAAGCCTTTACCCATGATGTCAAAAGCCGAACCATGAATGGGTTCAAACATCGAAGGGTAACGACGCTCCGGATCTAAGTTAGCTGTGGGTGCAATGCCCAAGCTACCAGCAAGCGCTGCAGCTAAATCACTTAAGACGTCGGCATGCAGATTGGTTGCCACGATGGTATCTAAAGACTCAGGACGATTGACCATGCGTGCAGTAGCAGCATCGACCAATTCTTTATCCCAAGTAACATCTGGAAAGTCTTTCGCAACATGGCGAGCAATTTCATCCCACATCACCATGCCATGACGCTGAGCATTCGATTTAGTAATCACGGTGAGATGTTTACGAGGACGCGATTGCGCTAACTTAAAGGCAAAGCGCTGAATGCGCTCAACACCCACCCGCGTCAGAATACTCATATCGGAAGCGACTTCAATGGGGTGGCCTTGATGAGCTCTGCCGCCTAAGCCAGCGTATTCACCTTCGGAGTTCTCGCGCACGATCACCCAATCGAGTTGCTCAGGCTTGCAATTACGCAGCGGTGTCTGAATACCCGGCAAGATCCGAGTAGGGCGTACGTTCGCATATTGATCAAAGCCTTGGCAGATCTTGAGGCGTAGACCCCACAAGGTAATGTGATCTGGAATATCGGGATCACCAGCAGAACCAAACAAGATGGCATCTTTAGAGCGCAATGGATCAAGACCATTGTCGGGCATCATCACGCCATGCTTGCGGTAGTAATCACCGCCCCAATCAAAGTGCTCAAACTCAAAAGCCACTTCAGGATGTTTCTTGCTCAGGGCGTTGAGCACCTTCTCGCATTCGGGAATAACTTCTTTACCAATTCCGTCACCTGGAACGGAAGCAATCTTGTACGTCTTCATTGGTCTCCTACTGTTCTATTTGTATAAGGCAATCTGCATTATGCGGATCCTAGAAGACAAAAGAACTTAGGGTTTATGGCTAGAAACCCTTAAGCCTATAAGCTTAATTCGCTATGTGATCCTAGTCGAACCAATTGAAGGATGCGCTGATCCGGTTTTCTGTAGATGAGGACTAAATCGGGTTTGATATGACAGTCTCTATGGTCCACCCAGTCCCCCGCTAAGGGGTGGTCGTGGTATCGATAGGGAAGATCCCAGTCATTAATTAAGTAATCTAAAGTTTCTTGAAAATCTCTAGCTAGCGTAAGTCGGTACCTACCTTTTAATTCTCTTTTGTAATCTTTTCTAAATTTTTTGGTGTATTCAGTCGTCCGCATTCAGGTCAGCCATTAAGTCATTAACAGAAGTAAAGGATTTGAGATTTCCTTTTCTAGCTTCTTTCATCGCAGCAATCGTTTCTGCGTTGGGACTTAATGGTTCAAAGGGCAGAGTCTTTTCTCTGGCTATGCGGGTCATCAGAATTCGAAAGGCATCAGACGGCGTTAGACCCATGGCAGCCAATATGGCGCTAGCTTCCTCTTTGATATCGCCGTTAATTCTGGCGCGAACTACTGCGTTTGCGGTCATAAACCCCTCCTTAATGAGCTACATTGTAGCTCAAAATAAGCAGATTAAGCCAATTTGGGTGCTTAAAAACCACTGTATTTGCATACTGTATAAACATACAGTATATTGGCACTTATGGAACTTCAGTCACCCACCACAAAAAGCACTCTAAGCCAAGCCCCACAGGGCTTAGCAGTCCATTTTGACGACTATGAGCTCAAGCTCCTGAGCCATCGGATTTCAGCAGGATTCCCTAGTCCAGCGGCCGATTACGCTGAAGATGGCCTGGATTTGAACCGCTATCTGGTCCAAAACAAACCAGCCACCTTCATGTTCACCGTGAAGGGGGATTCGATGATGGGGGCTGGCATTTGTGACGGCGATAAGGTCGTCGTCGATAAGGCCCTCAAACCGAAACATAAAGACATCGTGGTCGCTGTAGTCGATGGGGAGTACACCATCAAACGCCTCTACCAACTCAGAGGTCGAATTGAGCTCCAACCAGAAAACCCCCAATACGAAGCGATTACCTTCAACGAAGGCAGTGAGTTACAGATCTGGGGTGTAGTGGTAGGCGTAGTACGCAAGTACAGCCACGCTAGTAGCAGAGGCAAGCTATGAGCAGCAAACAACTCTTTGCTCTTGTCGACGTGAATAACTTCTATGTTTCATGCGAGAGGGTCTTTCAGCCCAAGTTAGAAGATGTACCCATGGTGGTGCTCTCGAACAATGATGGTTGCGCTGTAGCGAGAAGTGCCGAAGTCAAAGCGCTTGGCGTCAAGATGGGAACCCCTTGGTTCAAGATGAAAGATCTTGCAAAGGAGCACGGCATCCAAGCCTTCTCCTCAAACTACACCCTCTATGGCGATATGAGCGAGCGGGTAGTACAAACACTCAAACGCTATACGCCTAATTTTGAGGTCTACAGCATTGATGAGAGCTTTCTGAGAATTGAATCCGTACTGCAGAGTTATCCAGATGCAACACACCTAGGTCAAACGATTAAACAAGATGTGAAAGACACCACCGGCTTACCAGTCTGTGTTGGGATTGGTGCTAGCAAGACCTTGGCCAAGTTTGCGAATCACTTGGCCAAGAAGCAATCCCAGTTTGCCGGTGTATGTGATGTCGACAGCATGCCCAAAGAAAGCCTCTATCAATGGATGAGTGAGACCCCTGCAGCAGAAGTGTGGGGCATTGGCAGACAGCTGGCTAAAAAACTCCAGGTCATGAAGATCAATACCGTCTTTGATCTCTTGCAAGTCTCGCCGCAAACCATGCGCCAACAGTTTGGCGTAGTGATGGAAAGACTGTGCTATGAGCTGCGCGGTGTATCTTGCCTTAAGCTTGAAGAAGTCGCACCTGCCAAACAACAAATCATTGCCTCACGTAGCTTTGGTAAGTTAGTCACCAGCTTAGAAGAGCTTGCTGAATCCGTTGCTACCCATACCGCCAGAGCAGCCGAGAAACTCCGCAGCCAACAATCGGTCACAGGCGCGATCAGTGTCTTCATTAGAACCAACCCACACAAGCAGAACGAGCCCCAATACGCACAGAGCATCACCATCGCTCTAGAGAACCCTAGCGATAACACGCTCAAGCTCACCGAAGCCGCAATCGATGGACTCAAGCAAATCTATCAAAAAGGATTTCGGTATAAGAAAGCAGGCATCGTACTCAATCTGCTCTCAGACAAACCCACTACCCAACAATCTCTATTTGAAGATATGGAAACCAGAGGCAAGTCTGCTGATCTCATGAAAGCGATGGACGCAATTAACAGCCGATTTGGGAGCGGTGTGATTCGCAGCGCAACCACCGGCACGAAACAACAGTGGCAAATGAAGTCTGGCAATAAATCACCTAACTACACCACCCAGTGGGATGAATTACCTGTAGCACGATAAATCAACGACATAAAAAGGAGTATCAAATGGAACTACTCAATAACATTAACGGCCTATCACTAGTCATTGTGATGATCCTGTCCTACTTTGCTGTAGCAAAGAACACAAAGCACGATGCCTATGAAAAGAAACAAGTCGCAATGAATCGTCACTACCAGTAAGAGTCAGCAGGAAGGGAAATCAGGAAATCACGGATTCCTGATTTCCTCAATTAATAGAGTGCAAGTCAATACTTGATGTAGGTCTACTTCTTAAATCCTTTGTATGATGAAGGGAAGAGCTTAAGAAAAAAGTAATGCCCAAAGAAAAAACCTATCTGTGCTTGTGTCTTGATTGCGGGGGGCAACGCCAATTAATTGGTAACTGTCGTCTATGCGACAGCGCGCAAACTCCAGAGGCAATAACCGAAACCCTGATTTTCAATATGGAGCTTGGTTATCCAACCATAGAAGAGGCCATTGATAAGTTCGAGAGCTATCTCGATGCAGCATATGACGCAGGCTTTAAATCCATGGTCGTGATTCACGGATATGGATCTAGTGGATCAGGCGGTGGCATTAAGCAAACCATGCGACGCCATCTGGAAGGAAATTACTACCTACCTAAGGTAGGTAGCTATTACTTTGGCGAAGACCTCAAAGTAGGTAATGAAGCCTTTGAAGAATTACTCAAGGCCAGAAGCAGCATCAAAAAACACCAGTCTCACTTTTTAGGAAACGCCGGAACGAGTGTTTTGCTCTTGGGTTAAAAAACCAGAAATAAAGAATGAGGCCTGCAAGAACACCTTAAGTAACAGAGAAGAGTGGAGGGGAGAGAACTTTCCTACATTCTTTTCATCCATTCACTCTACCAATACCTAATCCAAGCTAATACGCTGAACCCTTCTTAATAGAGGAGGGTTCATGCAAGTTGCATTGGAATGTACTCACAAGCAAGCGCGGTACTTTAGGGTTGTTCTCGACGGTCGAACCGTCCTGGTCTTAGTTCTCATCTGGATGGTCTGGCAAATCTTAGCCATTCTGCACATCATTTAATTGTTTGTTACTACAAATAAATACTTGATTGCTGAATAATTTGTTACTACAATTAAATAGATTAATTGAGTTTGACCCTATAAAGAGGGCTCAAACATTGGAGTTGCGTGGCTTGGACTTTGCTCGAGCATGGGAAGTCTTAAGTCACACCACTCATACTATTGAAGATCTGCGAAAGAGTTATGGCGAGAGAAGATTTATTGCTATTGGATTTTTGGATGATCGATTAACGGTAGTGGTTTGGACTCCGAGAGGTCGAAAGAGAAGAATCATTTCAATGAGGTATGCAAATGAACGTGAAATTAAAGAATACGCAAAAGGAGTGGATTGATTCTGATGATGCTCCAGAAATTAGTGCTGCAGATTTACAGCGTGGTGTGTGGAGTGTTGAGGGAAGGGTCGTTTCAGAAAAAGAGGGTCGCAAAGCCTTTGCTAAAAGATTGCGTGGAAGACCGGTTGGTAGTGTGAGTAAGTCACCCAAAACACTGACAACCATTCGATTGTCTGCTGAAGTCATTGAACAATTTAAAGCTGCTGGTGCAGGATGGCAGACAAAAATTGATTTAGCACTTAAAGACTGGCTGCTAACCCATCGGCCATAAGTTCTTGAAAAGAAGGGTGGATGAGCCAAACCCCCGGCACTGACAGAAATTGGGTTTGGCTGCTTCGTTCCCGACCTGACCAGGTTATCCAACCCACCATGCGGGGAGGCCCATCCAATTCCATTTTAGCTTGTTAGAATGTAAAGCATGACTGCATTGGCACTAGCCCGTTCGTGGCGCCCTAAAACTTTTTCCCAATTGGTAGGACAAGACCATGTGGTCAAGGCTTTGACCCATGCTTTGGATCAGGGGCGCCTACATCACGCTTGGCTCTTTACCGGTACCCGCGGCGTGGGTAAAACCACGATTGCCCGCATTATGGCCAAAGCCCTCAATTGCATCGGCGAAGATGGTCAAGGAAAAATGACCTCAACACCATGCGGCAAATGCTCTGCCTGTACCGCAATCGATCAAGGTCGCTTTGTTGACTATATTGAGATGGACGCCGCCAGTAATCGTGGTGTGGATGAGATGGCTGCTCTATTAGAGAAAGCCGCCTACGCACCCAGCAATGCGAGATACAAGGTCTACATGATTGACGAGGTGCACATGCTCACCAATCATGCCTTTAATGCCATGCTCAAGACTCTGGAAGAACCTCCTGAGCACGTCAAGTTCATTCTGGCCACAACCGATCCCCAAAAGATCCCCGTCACCATTCTGTCGCGCTGCTTGCAGTTCAATCTCAAGCAAATGCCAGTACCTCTCATCGTTGAGCATTTGGAAAAAGTGCTTGCTGCAGAAAAAGTCGATTACGAAACCAATGCACTGCGCGTGATCGCTAAAGCAGGCCAAGGCTCAATGCGCGATGCTTTATCGCTGACCGATCAAGCGATTGCGTATGCCGCTGGCAAAGTCACTGAAGAATCTGTCCGCGGCATGCTTGGCACATTAGACGATGCGTACCTCATTCGTATTCTGGATGCACTAGCCAGTAAAGATGGCGCAACTTTACTCAATATCAGTAATGAGATGGGTGAGCGCAGCATGTCTTTCTCATTAGCCTTACAAGATCTATCGAGTTTGATTCAGAAGATTGCTGCTGCGCAAATTGTTCCAGAATCAGTTCTAGAAGATTGGCCGGAAGCAGCAGAAGTGCGACGCCTAGCAACAGTCTTTACCAAAGAAGAGATTCAGCTCTTTTATCAAATCAGCATCACTAGCCGTTCTGACTTATCGCTCGCACCAGATGAGCAAACGGGCTTTGCCATGACCTTGCTGCGCATGCTCGCATTTAGACCTGCCGGCTCAGAGCCTCAAGCTCTTAAAGCCAATGTAGCTAATACCACGCCTTCACGGCCTGCAGCGCCACCAGCCAGAACAGCGATGCCAAGTAATCGCTCTGAACCCAGAGCTGCCGCCCCAGCTAGCCCAAAGTCTCCAGCCGCATCTAGCGAGCGCCCTGATTGGCATACCCTGATGCGCGCTTTACCGATTAAAGGATTAGTGCAGCAGTTGGCTTTCCAGACTGAGTTGCAAGACTGGGCCGATTCCGCAACAGGGATTAAAGCCACGATTGTCACTCCCACACCATCATTGGCATCCGACGCTTCTGTAGCCCGCTTAACGGAAGTGTTGACTGCGCACTTTGGTAAACCCATCAAGCTCACGATTGAGAAGGGTGAAGTCGAAGGCAAGAGCGTTGCCAAAATTGATGCAGCGATACATCAAGAGAAAAGACAAACTGCCGAACAAATGATTGCAGCCGATCCGTTTATCCAAGCGCTTGAAAAAGAGTTTGGCGCGAAGGTGGTTGGTGGTTCTGTGAAGCCGCTATAAATCAATTACTACTGATACGTACTAAGGAAATACAAGATGATGAAGGGTGGAATTGCCGGCTTGATGAAACAAGCCCAGCAGATGCAAGAGAAGATGAAAAAAGCGCAAGATCAACTTGCTGCTTTAGAAGTAACAGGTCAAGCTGCTGGTTTAGTCAAAGTGACGGTCTCGGGTAAGAATGAGCTTAAGCGGGTGCAGATCGAACCCGGCGCAATGGATGATCGCGAGATGCTTGAAGATCTCATCGTGACTGCCTATGCCGATGCCTTCAAACAAGTAGAAGCAGCCAGTAGTCAATTGATGTCCGGTGCAACGGCAGGGATGCCAATGCCACCAGGCTTTAAGTTGCCGTTTTAATTGCTCATTCATCAACACTGATGGCTCGCCCCGAAGTTCCTCAAGACGCATTGCATCGATTAATCGAGGCACTGCGCGTTTTGCCTGGAGTAGGACCCAAGTCTGCGCAGCGCATGGCCTTCTATCTATTGCAGCATGATCGCAATGGTGCAGCAGTACTGGCTCAATCTTTGGGTGAAGCAGTCGAGACCGTTGGTCACTGCGCCCGCTGCAACACCTTTTCTGAAGATCAGATCTGCTCTACCTGCTCGGATGGACGGCGTGATCCCTCTTTGCTCTGCATTGTGGAGACACCCGCCGATCAGATCATGGTCGAGCAAACCTTGAGCTTTAAAGGCAATTATTTTGTGCTGATGGGCCGCATCTCACCTTTGGATGGCATGGGTCCTAATGAAATTCATTTTGATCGCTTGATGATCCGAATTGAAAACCCGGATACCGGAGTGCCTGTCAGAGAAGTGGTGCTGGCCACCAATTTCACGAGCGAAGGGGAGGCCACTGCCCATTACATCGGCGAGGTTCTCAAGGCTAAAGGCATTAAGGTCACCCGCATTGCCAGAGGTATACCAGTGGGCGGTGAACTCGAGTACGTAGATGCTGGAACGCTCGCCCGTGCCATGATGGATCGCAGGACTGTAGGTTAATGCGGGGCGGCCTACTGCGTCACTAAAGTGACATAAATCACCGTTAGATTGTCTGATTAGCGATAATACGGGCTATTTTTGGGGTTTTGGCCCCGTCCCCATTGAATGAATTGCTTGTTGCATTGCGGAGCAGGAAAAGGTCTTTGACCTGTAATGACCTTTAGTAACAGACCATGACCCGCAAATTCCTCCTTTATCTGCTGCTGAGTTTGATGAGCATATCGGCTTTTGCCCAAAAAGCAGGGACTGGCGCCGATCAAATATCGAGTATCGAACAGCCAATCAGTTGGTTTCCGACCGAGTATTCCATCGGCAGCATGCCGGTGAATGTTCACGGTCAAACAACCTATATCAACCAGCGCTATAACAATTTCACGGCATCCTATTCCGGACTGAACAGTATGTCAGCCCAAAAGTCGATGAGCTATACCTGGTCTGGCACATTGTTCTTTGGCGCTCGAATCTTGCCTGATACCGATGTCTATTTCAACCCAGAGGTCTTTTCAGGGGTGCCATTTTCAGGATTGGTTGGTTTAGCTGGCTTCACAAACGGTGAAGCCAATAAAGCGGCTGGCTCTCAAGCGAAGTTTTACTCAGCGCGCGCCTTTGTGCGACACACTATTAATCAAGAGGGTGACAAAGTCGAGCTGGCAGATGAGGCTAACCAAATCTCTCAAATTGTCAGTAGCAATCGCGTAGTGCTGACGGGCGGACAGTTTTCTGTTCTCGATATTTTTGATGACAGCACTTATGCCAAGGATCCCCGCGTTCAATTCATGAACTGGGGTAATTTGACTTACCTAGCTTATGACTATGCCGCGGATGCCCGAGGCTATAGCTGGGGCTTAGCGGGTGAATGGTATCGAGAGAACTGGGTATTTCGTGCGGCACGCATGTTGGCGCCTAAAGATCCGAATGGACGCGATTTGAACTGGCAAATCTTCCAATCGTATGGAGATCAGGTGGAGGTCGAGCGTCAGCACAATATTGGCGGTTTGCCCGGCAAGGTGAGTGTGCTGGCCTATCGCAACAAAATGGTCTTAGCCCGCTTTCAGGATGCAACGAATTACGTCCTGCAAAACAACGCCCAAGGTACCCAAGCGATCAACAATGTCCGCACCAATGAGCAATTCAAAACCGGTATCGGTATAAATGGTGAGCAGGCTTTAAGCAATACCGTTGGTATCTTTGGGCGCGCCTTTACCTCGGATGGCCATACGGAAACCATGTCGTTTACAGAAGCTGACAATTCTCTATCAGTTGGGGTCAGTATCAACGGTCTCAATTGGAATCGAGAGAAAGATACGATTGGTATCTCAATGATGCAAAACGGCTTATCAAGCTACCGACGTCAATATCTGCAAGCAGGCGGGGTCTCTTATTTCATTGGCGATTACGCCAGCCCAAGCCAGACCATTACTTATAAGCCTGAGCAAATTGCCGAGCTGTATTACAACGCCTTATTGGTTAAGAACGTCCTGCTTGGGGTGAACTACCAACACGTGAATAACCCTGCCTACAACTCGGCTCGAGGCCCAGTGCAGATCTATTCCTTTCGGGTCCACGCAGAGTTTTAATTATTGTGTTTAGAATCAATAAGTTAAGAATTTACTATTAATCGGAAATACATATTTCTACCTTATAATCCGTGCACTATAGGCCTTAATTGCTGGATTTGATCACTATTACGCAGCTAGAGAGACCATTGAGCTATTTATTAAATAAACAAAACTTGCAAAGTTCGCTAACACTGCGCGCTGGCTTTGTCCTTGCTCTCACCTTTATCTCACTTACTGCTTTTGCTCAAACCGATCCCTTCGCTATCACCACGCCGAGTCCATCGACCAATAATGTCGGCAAGGCATCTGTAGAGGTTCGCTCTGGTACAAATCTTGCTGCCCCAGCGCAAGAACCTGAGCGCAGAGTATTGGCTGATTCGAAATCGCTCGATGCCAATCGCAAGCCATACGAAATGGATTTGCGTCAACTGTGGAATGAGTTGCGAGCCAACAATCCGCAATTAATCGCTGCGCGTGAATCCTACTTTGCTGCCAAAGCGACCGTACCTCAAATTGCTGCGCCAGCAAATCCGCAAGTGGGTTTGATCTGGTCAGGCATGCCAGCCGGTTCCCCTTTAGCATTAGGAACCGCAGGTACCAACCCGAACGGACAGAACGGATACTCCTTTGCACAGCCCTTTCAGTTTCCAGGCAAGAAGAGCTTAGCGTCTGAGATTGCCGACAAAGGTGCTGAATCGATTCAGGCACAAAACGATAATTTGTATTTACAACTCGGCTCACAGTTAGCCACGATGTATTACAGCACCTTAGCTGCTCAACAACAACTCAAAGTCTTAAGTGATACCGTCATTCGGACTGAATTGATTAAGAATATTGCTAAGGCGCGTTATAGCAATCATGCCGCTGCTTACGTGGAGTATCTCAATGCGCAAGTAGCGCAGAGCTCTGCCGAGTCTGACAAGTTCAATCTTGAGCGTCAATTGAGCGTAGCTTATAAGAGTATCAACGTCATGATCGGGCGTGATCCTCGTCAAAAGATTGCTTTACGAGGTGATGCCGGTGCAGCAATGGGCAAGATTCCTTCGCTGCTGGAGCTAGAGTCTTACGCAGAAGGCTTTCATCCCATATTGAAAAGTACCAATTTACAGCTCGAGGCAGCAAAGAAGGGCGTTACCCTAGCTAAAGCAGCCTACTTGCCCGACTTTCAGGTTGTTGCTTCTCAGTACACCCCGAATCGCGGTCCGTTTACTTCCAATAATGGTCAAATGTATTACCAGATGGAATTTGATATTGTGATTCCACTCTATTTCTTTACTAAAGAGAAGTATGGAGTTGAGCAAGCCTTACGTAATCAAGGCGCTGCAGAAGCGAATGATGTAGCCGCCAAACAGCAAGTGGTCTTGGGTGTCGATTCTGCATTTGCTACCTATGAGCAAGCTAAAAAATACATGGAGTTCTTGAGAGATCGTCAAGTGCCCCAAGCGGATGCTGCATATCGCGTTGCCATTACTCAGTACGCCAATAATGGTCAAGGATTCAGTGATTTGCTCACAGCCCAAACTCAGTTAAGAACCTTAGAAATTCAATTAGCCCTTGCAAAAAGCAATTTACTGCAAGCTCAGGCAGCTTTATTGGCCTCAGCTGGTAAAGACCCCATCGAATAGGTGAACGCCCATGTTGAAAAAATACCTAGAGAAATTACAACCCTATCTCGATAAGCTCAAGCCTTATTGGGAAAAGCTTCGCCCTCAAGCTCAAGTTGCAATAGCCAAAGGCAAACACTTTTATAAACATGCCGAAGTAATCGCTCAACAAAAATGGGCGCAACCCCGTTTCAGATTAATCAGCTCTTTGCTTGGTGCTTTGGTTCTGGGCGTCGTCATCGGCATGATCTTTGCTCCTAGCAAAAACGATACAGAAAATACTCATAAAACCATTTCGGTAGATAAGACCGGCATCATTAATCTTTCATTGCCAGGTGTAACGCTCTCACCGGATGTATTTGAGTTTTATCAGACCGGCGAGTCGACTGCCCCCATCATGCTGTCTGTACCAGGACGTTTGGCCTATAACGCCGAGCGGGTTAAAGTCATCTCAGCCCGTGCTCCAGGAAGAGTAGAGCGCATTTACGCCTTTGATGGTGCCGTTGTAAAAGAGGGCGATGCTGTAGCGGACTTCTACAGCCCAGATTACGTATCTGCCCAAACGGAATACATTCTGTCGTCCAAGATGGTGGCAGCACTCAATAAAGCAGATGTGGGCACTTTGTATCAGGATGCTAAAGATACCCAAGAGGCCGCTGCTAATCATCTCCGGATTCTGGGAGGCAGCAATCAAGATATTCAAAGACTAAGAACAACTGGCCTTGCTAGTCCTACATTCCCGATTCGGGCACCTATTCAAGGTGTAGTGATTAAGCGTGCTGTCGATCCTGGTGCTTATCTTAATACAGGCGATGTTCTGGCAACGATTGCTGATCCTAAAAACCTATGGTTTGTTGGTAATGTTTATGAGCAGGACATCAGCAAGATCCATGTGGGCGATATTTTCCATCTGAAAGTTGAAGCATTTCCTGAGCGGGACTTTGTTGCTAAAGCCAATTATGTGGGCGCATCGATTGACCCAACAACCCATGCCCTAGTGATCCGTTGCGAAATCGAAAATGCGGATGGCTTACTCAAGCCTGAGATGTTCGCAACCGGCACTTTGGAGGTGGGCACAACGTCTGCCGTTGTCATTCCGACTTCTGCTTTGATTCAAGCTCGTAATGCCCGCTATGTGATCATCCAGACTGGCCCTGAGTCATATAGTCGTCTGCCGGTATATGGCTTTGAATTAAATGATCATGAGTTTGCAGTGACCGATGGCTTAACAGCGCACCAAACGCTCTTGATCAAAGGCGCCACTTTGCTTAACCAACGCTTTGCTCGAGAAGAAGATTAAGGCTGAGTCATGAACATCAATAACGTCCTCAAGCGACGCTTACTGATTCTGCTTCTTGCCGTAGGTTTGCTTGCGGCAGGTATCTCGAGCTTTCTGAAGCTCCCGCTGCAGGCTTACCCTGGCGTTGCGCCGTTAACGGTGCAATCGATTGCCCAATGGCCTGGTGCCAGTACTGCGCAAATCGAGCAACAAATTACGATCCCGGTTGAGAACAGCCTTGCTGGTATTGCTGGCGTCCAAGTCTTCCGCTCAGTTTCTTTATTTGGCTTATCGGTAGTGACTGTCAAATTTAAAGACGGCGAAGATAGCTTTAAAGCCCGTCAACTGGTCAATAGTGCCATCAATAATTTGACTCTGCCGGCGGGAGCATCGATTGCGATTAGTCCGGATTCTGATGCCACTGGTGAAATCATGCGTTATGTGGTCGAGAGCACCTATGCCTCACCAATGGCACTCAAGACCTTTCAGGATTACGAGATTTACAAAGAGCTCAAGCACGTGCAGGGCGTGCCTGATATTTCCTCGTTTGGTGGCAAGACTCGTCAGTATCAAATTATCATTACCCCCGGAGCATTGCTAGCGAAAAATGTGACGCTACAACAGTTGGTGACTGCAGTGACTAACTCCAACGTGAACGTTGGCGGTGGCTTATTGCCAGTAGGTGAGCAGCAGCTCGTGGTGCGTGGGGTTGGTTTGCTGCAATCGATTGATGATATGAAGCGTATTGTGATTGCGGTGAATAACGGAGTAGCAGTGCGGGTTGGTGATGTGGCTGATGTGGTGGTCGGTAACGCATTGCGCCAAGGCATGTTCCAGTACCAAGATAATCCGGATGCCGTAGAGGGTGTGGTGTTGCTCAAGCGCGGTGAAAATGCCTCCGAAGTCCTCAAGCGGGTGAAGGAAAAAATTCAGGAGCTCAATACCTCCTTATTGCCACCTGGTATCGATATTTTCCCATTCTATGATCGCCAAGTTCTGTTAGACATTACTTTGAACACGGTAAAACACACCTTGTTCTTTGGTATCTCATTGGTTTTGATCATTCTGTATATCTTCTTAGGTAACTTCAAGGCAGCTGGAGTAGTTGCTGCAGTGATTCCGCTAGCGTTATGCGTTTCTTTCTTCAATATGGATCAATTCCATGTGCCTGCCAACTTAATTTCATTAGGCGCGATTGACTTCGGCGTGATTGTGGATGCGGCAGTGATCGTGATGGAAAACGTCATGCGTCACTTGGAGGAGCGCCACACCAAGCTCAATCAAAGTATTGTGCTGGGTACCAGCGAAGTGCAGCGCGCGATGGTCTTCTCTACCGGCATCATTATTACCGCGTATTCACCATTGTTCCTCATGGGTGGAGTAGAAGGCATCATCTTCCGTCCAATGGCATTCACGATGGGCTTCGCACTCTTGGCCTCGATCATCTTGAGCTTGACCTTCGTGCCAGCGATGATCTCTTACATCTTTAAGGAAGGCGAAGAGCATCATCCACCTCAGTTTGTGGAAAAGATGTTGGGCGTTTATAAACCCTTGCTGCGCCATCTAGTAGATCGCCCTAAGCAGGTTTTAATGGCTGCAGTCGGCTTGCTCCTGTTTACGATCATCAGCGCTACCCAATTAGGTACCGAGTTTTTACCTACTTTGGAAGAGAATAATCTCTGGGTACGTGTCACCTTACCCAACACGGTTGATCTGAAATACTCAGTTGAGCTAGCCAATCAAATTCGTGAAGAGTTTAAGAATCAGCCTGAAGTGAAGTATGTTTCAGTGCAGATTGGTCGTCCAGACGACGGTACAGATCCAACGGGTGTGTTTAACCAAGAATTCGGCGTTTACTTTAAGGCTCCTCAAGATATGCCAGCAGGCGCCGGTAAGAAACAGTTGGTCAAGAGATTGGAAAAATATCTCAATGGTTTACCTGGCGTGGACTACACCTTCTCGCAATACATTCAAGATAACGTCAACGAGGCTCTCTCAGGCGTGAAGGGGGAGAACTCCGTCAAGATTTTCGGTAATGATCTCGAAGTCTTGGATCAACAAGCTCGCGATGTGATTAAGCAATTGCGCAGGGTGAACGGCATTGTTGATGAAGGCATCTTCTCAGAACTGGGTCAACCCACACTGAACGTTGAGATCGATCGTGCTAAATGCGCTCGCTTTGGTATTAATGTCAGTGATATTCAAAATCTCGTTGCCTATTCCATCGGTGGTACACCCATCACCAATGTTCTGGAAAACGAGAAAACCTTTGGTTTGGCGGTTCGTCTCAATGTCGATAGTCGCAATACTGTTGACTCAATTCGTTCTCTATTAATTGATACTGCTGATGGTAGTCGGGTTCCTTTAACGATGGTGGCTAATGTTGCTGTCTCAGATGGCCCCTTCTATATCTATCGTGAATCTGGCCGTCGTTATATTGCGATTAAGTTCAGTGTGCGCGGTCGCGACTTGGGTAGTGCTGTAAAAGAAGCCCAACGTCTTGTTGATGAAAATGTCAGCGTACCGAATGGCTATAGAATTACTTGGGATGGCCAATTTAATCAGATGAAGATTGCTCAGAAAAAGTTAATGATGATTGTTCCATTAACACTGCTTGCGATTGCCTTATTGCTCTATAGCGCCTTCGGTAATTTCCGTGATGCACTCGTTGTGCTCTTGAACGTGCCATTTGCAGCGATTGGCGGTATTTTGATTCTCTTGATTACGGGTGAGACTTTCAGTATTTCAGCGGGCATTGGCTTCTTATCACTCTTCGGGATTGCGATTCAGGATGGTGTGATCTTGATTTCTTACATTAATAAGCTGTCGCGTTCAGACAGCCATGACATCAAAGATACGATCGTGGAGGGTGCCTCTTTGCGGATGCGCCCCGTCGTCATGACGGCCTTACTTGCTGGCTTGGGTCTCTTGCCTGCAGCGATTTCTCATGCGATTGGTTCAGAGGCGCAGCGCCCACTGGCCTTGGTGATTGTGGGTGGTATGGTGACTACCACCTTGCTGACTTTGCTGGTTCTGCCGGTTCTGTATGCCTGGATCCGTTCCCGCGAGCTCGATAAGCGCCGCCTTGCCTAAGCTTGGCTGGGCTCTTCCCCTAGAGCCCAGCTAAATACTTGGCATAATTGACCGATGCATATCTTGATCTCCAACGATGATGGCTATTTGGCCCCAGGCCTATTAGCCCTCGTCAACGCTATTCGCCCTTTGGGCAAAGTTACCGTGATTGCTCCTGAGCAAAATCATAGCGGTGCCTCCAACTCCTTAACCCTGTCTAGACCACTCTCGATTCATCGGGTAGCCGGTGGTGAGCGTGATGGCTTTATCTTCATCAACGGCACTCCAACCGATTGCGTGCATATTGCGATGACCGGTTTCTTAGATGAAAAGCCTGACCTCGTTGTTTCCGGAATTAATCAGGGCGAGAACATGGGTGAAGACGTTTTATATTCTGGAACGGTTGCCGCTGCAGTGGAAGGTGTGATGTTTGGTGTGCCTGGCATTGCCTTCTCGCAAATTGATCGTGGCTGGGCTCGGATTGATGATGCTGCCAAAGCGGCGCATGATATCGTGGCGCAAATGATTGCCAATCCCTTGAGCAAAGAAGAGGGCAATGCCACTTTACTTAACGTCAACATTCCCAATCGTTCCTATGCTGATCTCAATCGCTGGCGCGTGACCCGTTTGGGTAATCGTCACCATTCTCAACCGGTGGTGGTGCAACAAAACCCCCGTGGTGAACCGATCTATTGGATTGGCGCAGCTGGTGATGCCAAAGACAGCTCGAGTGGGACAGACTTTCATGCGATTGACGAGGGCTGTATTTCGATCACTCCAATGCAGCTCGACTTAACCCATCATGCCCGTTTGGCAGCAATGCGATCCAATGGCTGGGATCGCGGTTGAAATCAGCGGCTGAACGTTTTGCCGGGCATCGCCAAGCCCTAGCGGCTAAGGTACACGCAGCAGGTGTCAAGCACGGCAAAACCCTTGAAGCCATTGCCACTGTGCCACGCCATGCTTTTATGGATGCCGGCTTGCATCCCCAGGCCTATGAAGACTCTGCATTACCGATTGGCCATCAGCAAACGATTTCAAAGCCATCGGTCGTCGCCCGCATGATTGAGATTCTGCATAAGCCTAAACACCCGCTAGGTAAAGTGCTTGAGATTGGTACCGGCTGTGGCTACCAAGCTGCGGTCTTAAGTCTGCTTGCACAAGAGGTCTATTCCATTGAGCGCATTCGGCCTTTGCATGATATGGCCCGAGAAAAACTGCGTCCCTTTCGGATTAAAAACTTGCGACTCATCTATGGTGACGGCATTTTGGGCTTGCCCCAAGCGGCACCATTTGACGGAATTATTCTGGCTGCTGCCGGCTTGGGTATCCCGGATGCCTTACTGGATCAACTCGCAATCGGAGGCCGTTTAGTTGCCCCCGTAGCCAGGAATGAGAAAGAGCAGCAATTGGTGATGGTGGAGAGAATGAGTTCCCACCGCTATCAAAGGACTGTGCTGGACGAGGTCTTTTTTGTCCCCTTACAATCAGGGGTAGTATGAAAATATTCCTATTAAGGCCTTCTTTCATGTCCAAATCAGTCCTAGCGCTATTGCTCTCATCTGCCATGGTTTTGATGGTTGGTTGTTCTGTGCCTCGGACTAAGCCTGCTAATGTGGTCGATCGTTCTGGTGGGGCGAGTGAGCCTGCGCCTCCGGGCTATTACCGCGTGAAAAAAGGCGACACCCTAGCGCGTATTGCATTGGATAACGGCCAAGCGCCTCGTGATGTAGCGCAGTGGAATATTGCAGAAAATCCCAAGTTCAATCCCAATCTGATTGAGGTGGGTGATTTGGTGCGGGTAAAAGCGCCTACAGGATCAAAAATGGCTGCTAAGCCAGTGGAGAAGAAAGCCCCAGTCGATAGCTCGAAAGCGGATGCCAGCAAAACCGATACTAAGGCTGAAGACAGTAAAACCGAAATGGTTGCTGAGCCTGGCATTCGTTTAGCTTGGCCAGCCAAGGGCAAGGTGACACAGGACTTTAGCGAAAGTAATAAAGGGATCAATATCGCTGGTAAGCTCGGTGAGCCAGTGACAGCCGCTGCCGATGGCAAAGTAGTCTACGCTGGGAATAGTTTGCGTGGTTACGGCAACCTCGTGATTGTGAAGCACGACAACACCTATTTAACTGCCTATGCTTACAACAAAACCCTCTTAGTTAAAGAAGGGGATATTGTTAAAAAAGGACAAAAGATTGCCGAGATGGGTGATACCGATACCAATGCAGTGCAGCTGCACTTTGAGCTGCGCGTCAATGGCAAGCCAGTAAACCCCACTCCTTATTTGCAATAAGTCTTGCTGATTCATGGCAACCGTTCTCGTCTTTGATATTGAAACCATTCCGGATGTAGCAGGCTTACGTCGCCTAGATGATTTACCAGCCTCACTATCGGATGCTGAAGTGGCTCAAAAAGCCATGGCGGATCGCTTGGCAAAGACGGGTAGTGATTTTCTACCCTTGTACTTGCAGAAAATCATCGCCATTTCTTGTGTGATTCGTCGCACAACTAAAGAGGGTCTGCCACAAATGAAGGTTGGCACCCTAGGTACACCCCAAGATGATGAGAAGGTATTGGTGCAGGCCTTCTTTGATCTGATTGAAAAGTACACCCCACAACTCGTGTCTTGGAATGGTAGCGGTTTTGATTTGCCAGTACTTCACTATCGTGCTTTAGTAAATCATATTCAAGCGTCTCGTTATTGGGAGATGGGTGAGAGCCAAGAAAACGATAGCCGCGACTTTAAGTGGAATAACTACATCAGTCGTTATCACATGCGCCATCTCGACATGATGGATCTCTTGGCTAAATTTAATGGTAGAGCCAATGCACCGCTCGATGGTCTAGCCAAGCTGTGCGGCTTTCCTGGCAAGATGGGGATGGATGGCAGCCAAGTCTGGCCTGCTTATCAAGATGGTAAGATTGATGAGATCCGCGCCTATTGCGAAACTGATGTGGTCAATACCTATTTGATGTACTGCCGCTTTCAACTGATGCGCGGTGGTTTCTCATTGGCTGAGTATCAAGAGGAGATCGCGTTTGTGAAGGCCTATCTCGAAACCCAGTCCAAAGAGCCTCATGGTTCGCAATGGCAAGAATATCTCCAAGGTTTTGCTGGGGATGCCTGATCCAGTTTGGGTTGAGTCGCTCGATCTCGAAGCTCAAGGCATTGCTCGCCTTGCTCCCACTGAGGAGCAGCTAGCCGAAGGGCAGAGTGGCAAAGTGCTATTTATTCAAGGGGCACTCCCTACCGAGCGAGTCACCTACACCGTCACTCGAGAAAAGGCCCGCTTTAGCAAAGCCAAGGTCGACCAAATACTCAAGCCAGCTGTATTTAGAGCCCAGCCTCAATGTAAAGCTTTTGGGGTTTGTGGCGGTTGCACGATGCAACACCTAGACATTCAAGCACAGATCGCCATAAAGCAACGGGTGCTTGAAGATGATCTGAAGCACATTGCCAAAACCCAGCCTGAAGAAATTCTGCGACCTCTAGGTGGTCCGACTTGGGAGTATCGCCATCGCGCCCGATTCAGTGTCGTGAACCGCTCCATCAAAAAAGGCACAGTGCTGGTAGGCTTTCATGAGAACAAGAGTGGCTATGTTGCTGACATGACTGCGTGCGAGATTCTGCCCAAGCGAGTCTCTGATTTACTCATCCCACTGCGCAAGCTCGTGATGGAACTATCGATCGTTGATGATGTGCCACAAATTGAGTTAGCAGTTGGGGAGGACGACATGGTGGCCTTGGTCTTCCGCATTCTTAAGCCACTTACCAAGGCGGACGAACAGGTTTTGAAAATCTTCGCAGATGAAAAAAAAGTTTGGATCTGGCTGCAACCCAAAGGCATTGACACCGTAGCCCCGTTCTATCCCGAAACGGGCAAGCTGTGCTACCGATTGCCGGAGTTTGAGATCGAGATGCCATTTAAGCCAGCAGATTTCACCCAAGTCAATCACTTAATGAATCGTGCATTGGTCAGTAAAGCCATCAAACTGCTGGAGCCACAACAGGATGAGCGGATTTTGGATCTCTTCTGTGGCATTGGCAATTTCACACTCGCATTGGCTAGAAGAGCCAAGAGTGTGATGGGTATTGAAGGACTAGCGAGCTTGACTGAAAGAGCTAAAGCGAATGCCATCCACAACGGCCTAGAGCATCAAGTCAGCTTCATGCAAAGCAATTTATTTGAAGTCACGCCAGAGATAATCCAATCTTGGGGCAAAGCAGATCGCTGGTTAATCGATCCACCCCGAGAGGGCGCCATGGAGATCTGCCAAGCATTAGCGAGTATTCATGAGCAGCAGGGCGAAGATATCAAGCTCTTGCCACGGCGGATTGTCTATGTCTCCTGCAATCCCAAAACCTTAGCAAGAGACATCGATATTTTGTGCAATCAAGCTGGCTACACACTCAAAAGTGCGGGCATCGTCAATATGTTCCCCCATACATCTCACGTGGAATCGATTGCTGTATTTGATAGGAAATAAAAGCAAGAGAAAAGATAGTAAAAAAGGCACCGCAAGGTGCCTTTCTGTTAAATCACTCAATCAAGAGCAATCTCAAAGATTACTTTCGATCACCACCAAAGATACCAAGCAAAGCAAGCAAGTTAGTAAAGACGTTGTAGACGTCTAGGTAGATCGCTAAAGTCGCCATGATGTAATTGGTCTCACCACCATTAATCACCCGCTGGACATCCACCAAGATGAAAGCAGAGAAGATGGCAATAGCCAGAACCATGACGGTCAACATCAGAGCAGGCAATTGCAACCAGATATTTGCTAGGGAGGCCACAATCAAGAGCAGTACGCCAACCATCAACCATTTACCCATACCAGCAAAATCACTCTTGCTGACAGTAGCAATCGTTGCCATCGTGGCAAAAATAGCAGCAGTGCCGCCAAAGGCCAACATGATCAGTGCAGCGCCATTGCTATAGCTGTTGAGCGTAAAGCCCACTAAGCGGGACAGCATGACACCCATGAAGAAGGTAAAGCCCAAGAGCAATAGAACGCCTAAGCCAGTGTCTTTATTTTTCTCAATCGCCCAGAAGAAACCAAAGGCAATCGCCATAAAGATGATGAAGCCCATAAATGGACTACCAGCAAAGAGACTGAGGTTGAGGGTAATACCGAGCCATGCGCCAATCACTGTTGGGATCATGGACAGCGCCAAGAGGGCATAGGTATTGCGCAGGACGCGGTTGCGAACTGCGGGGGTGCTAATCGAGCTGGATTGCCCAAAGCCGTAAGAGTTCAGATCACTCATATTGACTCCTTCTTTGTAATAAACACACAAGTTCATCAAGAACTATTGACATTAAGTATAGACAAAGGAGATGAATTTCAAGCCCTAGAGTAGGAGTACCCCACTAGCCAGTGAGGAATAGGCCCTGATACCCAGTAAATTCAATGGCTTAGCCCTACTAGACTAAGGGTAAATACCCCTTTGGGATGTATAATTTGGGGGTCGTTGAAGCGTCCCTAGCGGAATCTCGCTTCAACCCCAATTTATAAAATTACAAATGGAGTTTTGCATGGCAATTGAGCGCACCCTTTCTATTATCAAACCGGATGCAGTAGCAAAAAACGTGATCGGTAAGATCTATGACCGTTTTGAGCAAGCGGGTTTGAAAATCATCGCTTCCAAAATGGCGCATCTTTCACAGTCTGAAGCTGAGCAGTTTTACTCAGTTCACAAAGAGCGTCCTTTCTTCAAAGATCTCGTGAGCTTCATGATTTCAGGTCCTGTGATGATTCAAGTGTTGCAAGGTGAAGGCGCGATTGCGAAGAACCGTGACTTGATGGGTGCTACCGATCCTAAGAAAGCAGACAAAGGGACTATTCGTGCTGACTTTGCAGACAGTATTGATGCCAATGCCGTACACGGATCAGACGCTCCTGAAACAGCTGCTGTGGAAGTAGCATTTTTCTTCCCTGGTATGCAAGTGTTCAATCGTTAATCCGATTGCATTATTGATATAAAGTTTTTGCATTGACCTCCCCGCGCGTAAATCTCTTGGATTTTGACGCCGACCAAATGGCGGCGTATGTCGCGGGGTTGAATGAAAAGCCCTTTCGGGCGAAACAACTGATGCAGTGGATACACCAGCGCGGTATATCCGACATCAATGAGATGAGTGATCTGGCTAAAAGCTTCAGAGCGACACTCCTAGACAAGGCCGAAGTCCTTTCATTACCCGTTATTAAAGACGAGCACGCGCATGACGGCACCCGTAAGTGGTTGCTGGATGTGGGCGCTGGGAATGCCGTGGAATCTGTTTTCATTCCGGAAGATGACCGCGGAACGCTTTGCATCTCTTCACAAGCAGGTTGTGCAGTCAATTGCCGTTTTTGCTCCACTGGTCATCAAGGCTTCTCTCGTAACCTTACTTCAGGCGAGATCATTGGCCAACTCTGGTTTGCAGAGCACTTACTGCGTAATGACCCTGAAGCGATTCGTCGCATTGAACTCTACCCAACCCCAGGCTATGAGCATACGGGTAGGGTGATCTCGAATGTCGTCATGATGGGTATGGGCGAGCCTTTACTCAATTACGACAACGTCGTGAGTGCCTTGCACCTGATGCTCGATGATCGTGCTTATGGTTTATCTCGTCGCCGTGTCACCGTATCAACTTCTGGCGTAGTACCGATGATTGATCGACTGGCGCAAGATTGCCCAGTAGCCTTGGCAGTTTCCTTGCACGCACCCAACGATGCCTTGCGTGATCAGCTCGTACCCTTGAACCAAAAGTATCCGCTCAAAGAGCTGCTTGATGCCTGTGAGCGTTATCTGCCTTTTGCTCCCAGAGACTTCTTGACCTTTGAGTACTGCATGCTCGATGGTATTAACGATTCGGATATTCAGGCAAAAGAACTCGTACGCTTGCTGAAAAATATTAAGTGCAAAGTGAACCTCATTCCATTTAATCCTTTTCCGGAATCTGGACTAAAGCGTTCCACTAATCAACGTATTCATGCCTTTGCCAATATCTTGCTAGAGGCTGGGATGGTCGCTACTGTGCGTAAGACCCGTGGTGATGATATTGCTGCGGCTTGCGGTCAATTGGCTGGTGATGTAGTCGACCGCACCAGAGTGCGTGAACGCGGTGTGCACGATAGTGAAATTGTTCCGTCCAAGGAGCACAAAATTGAATGGCTTGATCGTTTGGATTCTGAGTAATCATGACTGATCCCAATATGCATTGCCTACCCCCATTACCGCTTGGACCTAGCCCCAAGAGGGCGACCCGCCAAGCAACAGTAGCTTGGAAAACCAACCTCATCACCGTCGGTGGCGATGCTCCCGTGCGCGTGCAGTCAATGACCAATACGGATACTGCAGATGCAGTAGGTACGGCCATCCAAGTGAAGGAATTGGCGCGCGCTGGCTCTGAGATGGTACGGATTACTGTCAATACTCCTGAAGCAGCAGCAGCAGTACCCTATATTCGGGAGCAGTTAGACAAGATGGATGTCTTGGTCCCATTAATTGGCGACTTTCATTACAACGGTCACACCCTATTAAAAGATTTTCCGGAGTGCGCCAAAGCCTTATCGAAGTACCGCATTAATCCCGGTAACGTTGGTAAGGGCGCTAAGCGCGATCCGCAATTTGCCCAAATGATTGAAGCGGCTTGCCAATATGACAAGCCGATTCGGATTGGTGTGAACTGGGGCAGCTTAGATCAAGAACTCTTGGCCAGCATTATGGATAGCAATGCCGCACTAGCCAATCCGAAGTCGGCGCAAGAGGTGATGATTGAAGCATTGATTCAGTCCGCATTGCAATCGGCTGAAAAAGCAGTTGAGCTTGGCATGAACCCCAATCAAATTATGCTGTCTTGCAAAGTCAGTAATGTGCAAGACCTCGTTGCCGTCTATCGTGATCTCTCACGCCGTTCTGACTATCCTTTGCATCTCGGTTTAACTGAGGCTGGCATGGGTAGCAAGGGGATTGTGTCTTCTACTGCGGCCATGGCCATTCTCTTGCAAGAGGGCATTGGCGATACGATTCGTGTTTCCTTAACTCCGGACCCAGGCGCGCCGCGTGAGAATGAAGTCATCGTAGCTCAAGAGATCTTGCAAACCATGGGATTGCGCAATTTCACACCCATGGTGATTGCTTGCCCCGGTTGTGGCCGCACTACCAGTACCACTTTCCAAGAGCTGGCTGCCGATATTCAGTCCTACTTGCGTCAACAAATGCCGGTGTGGAAAAAGACCCACCCTGGCGTTGAGAATATGAACGTAGCGGTAATGGGTTGCATCGTGAATGGTCCTGGCGAGAGTAAGCACGCCAATATCGGTATCTCATTGCCGGGTACTGGCGAAACCCCTGCAGCCCCTGTATTTGTGGATGGCGTTAAAGTGAAGACGCTCAGGGGCGACAATATCGCTCAGGACTTCCAAGTGATCGTAGAAGAATATGTGGCGCAAAACTACGCTACTAAATAGAACATCCACAGAACATGACAGAACAAAAGACCAACAAGCTGACTAAGATCAATGCCGTACGCGGTATGAATGATTTATTGCCTGCAGATGCTCAGGCTTGGCAACATCTTGACCATGTCTTGCAAGATCTGACCCGTGCCTACGGTTATGAATACCTACGCACTCCTATTGTAGAAATGACGGCCGTCTTTCAACGAGGCGTAGGCGCGGCAACCGATATTGTTGAAAAAGAAATGTATTCCTTTGAGGATCGCCTCAATGGTGAGCAATTGACATTGCGTCCCGAAGGTACTGCCGCAATTGTGCGCGCCGTGATTGAGAACAATCTCATTTACGAAGGCCCTAAACGGCTTTGGTATACCGGCCCCATGTTCCGTCATGAGCGCCCACAACGAGGCCGCTATCGTCAGTTCCATCAATTCGGGATTGAAGCGCTGGGTTTTGCCGGACCCGATATCGACGCCGAAATCATTCTCATGGGTCAACGCCTCTGGGATGAGTTGGGTCTCAAAGGCGTCCGCTTGGAAATCAACTCACTTGGTCAGGCTGACGAGAGAGCGCAACATCGGGCTGCACTGGTCACGTATTTTGAGCAGCACAAAGACACATTAGATGAAGATTCACAGCGTCGTCTATCGACTAATCCCTTACGCATTTTGGATTCGAAGAATCCAGAGATGCAGAGTTTGGTTGAGGGCGCTCCTAGATTATTGGATTTCTTAGGTGAGCAATCCTTAAAACATTTTTCATCAGTACAAGACTTGCTTAAAGCAAACAACATCCCTTGCAAAATTAATCCTCGCTTAGTGCGCGGCTTGGATTATTACAACCTGACCGTATTTGAGTGGGTGACCGATGAGTTGGGTGCGCAGGGCACGATCGCTGGTGGTGGGCGTTATGATCCCCTCATCGAGCGCATGGGTGGTAAAGCGGCTCCCGCTTGTGGTTGGGCAATGGGTATGGAACGGGTCTTGGAATTAATGAAGGTCTCAGGCTCATTACCAGAATCCACCCCTCAATGTGATGTCTATCTATTGCATCAAGGTGGAGAAACCCTGAAAGCAGCGTTGGTGATTGCCGAGCGTCTGCGCAATGCAGGCATTGATACGATTTTATTCTGCCCCCCAGATGGTGAATCGGCCAGCTTTAAATCGCAGATGAAGAAGGCAGATACCAGCGGAGCAGCCTATGCCCTGATTATTGGTCCTGATGAGCTCGAGAAAAATGAAGCCCAGTTGAAGGATTTACGCGGTAGTGGTGAGCAACAAGCCGTAGGGCTTGAGCAGGCCGTTGAGGCCGTGATTGATGCCTTAGTAGGCTCCACAGAATAGAATAGCTCTTGTACAGAGTATCTTTCTCTTTATTAATGAAATAAATAGTCCGGATTGTTATGCCTTTAGACCTAGAAGAACAAGAACAAGTTGACCAGCTCAAAGCATTCTGGGCCAAATACCGCAATATCATTACGAGCGTATTGACTGCCGTCTTAGTGATCTACGCAGGCTATACCGCTTATGAATGGTGGCGCAATAATCAAGCTGCAGAGGCTTCAATGCTCTACAACACCCTCGTGACTTCGATTGGCAAGGGTGATAAGGAGCAGATCCTGCGTGCAGCTGATGATCTCGAGAAGCAATATTCTAGAACGACCTATGCCTCGATGGCCAGTTTGGTTGCGGCCAAGGTATCTGCAGATAACGGCAATACGGATAAAGCCATCGACTATTTGCGCTGGACGGCAGACCATGCTTCGAGTGATGCTTATGAAGCGCTCGGTAAATTGCGTCTCGTTACCCAGTTGATTGAGCGCGGTACTGAAAAAGATTTTGCAGAAGCAGATAGCCTCTTGAAAGATAAGCCTGTCAAAGGGTTTGAAGCGCTTTGGTTGGAGCGTCGCGGTGATTGGTATTTAGCTCAGCAGAAAATGACCGATGCAAAACAATCCTATGAAGCCGCGTGGAAACAGTTGGATCAAACGAAAGAGTTTCCGGAAGAGGGGCGTCGCCTCCTCAAGGTCAAATTAGATGCTGTTGGAGGAGTAACTCAGTGAGTGCCTTAATGAGATCCACTACGAAGTGCCTTGCCAGTGCATTGATGCTGGCATTGGCTGTCAGTCTAGTAGCCTGTTCGGGAAATAATCGGGTTCGTAAGCCGGCCGAATTAACTGAAGTCAAGAATCAATTTGAGCTCACTCCAGTGTGGACCGCTAAGGTCAGCTCTTCAGACCCGTTTAACTTTCATTTAGCAGTAGCGGGTGATGGTGTTTATGCAGCATCGCACAATGGGGATCTGACCAAACTGGATGTGATGACCGGTAAGAAGGTCTGGTCTGCCGATGTTCCTGAAAAACTCTCCATCGGCCCTGGTTCGGATGGCAACACGACTGTGGTGGTTAGCGGTAAAGGCACGGTTTACGCATTTGATGAGACTGGTAAGCGGATCTGGGATGTCAATATCGGCAGCGAAGTCCTCACTGAGCCAGTGGTTGCAGCAGGTGTCGTTGTTATTCGGGCTTTGGATAATCGCTTCATCGGTTTGGATGCAAAGACTGGTAAACAGAGATGGATTTATCAACGTCAACAATCTTCATTGTCATTGCGCGTTGGCTATGGCATGTTGGTGATTAGCGACCAAGTGATCGTGACTGGCTTTGCAGGTGGACGTTTTGGCATGATTGCTTTGGCGAACGGCGGTCTGATTTGGGAAACCCCGATTTCCTTTCCGAAGGGATTCTCAGAGATCGAGCGCCTAAATGATGTGACTGCGAAGCCCAGCATGGAAGGTGATGTGCTCTGTGCAGTCTCTTATCAAGGCCGCATTGGCTGTGGCCAAGCACGCGGCGGAAATTTACTGTGGTTTAAAGATTTCTCGAGCTTTACTGGTACCGCCCAAAGCCCTGATATGGTTTTCTCTGCCAATGAAAAATCGATCGTGACTGCATTTGCATCTAAGGATGGCAGTCAAATTTGGGAAAACACCAAACTACAAAACCGCGATGTGGGTGAACCACTAGCAATTGGTAGGGTGTTATTAATGGGTGATGCACAAGGCTACTTACACGCTTTTGACCAAAGCAATGGCGAGGTGGTCTCGCGTATTCGTCATGACAGTAGCCCCATTACCGCTGCGCCAATTGCAGTGGGTGGTTTGATTCTGGTGCAATCCCAGAGCGGAAAAATCGCAGCGTATAGCCCTAAATGAACCCAGTCATCACGATCGTCGGTCGCCCTAATGTGGGAAAGTCCACTCTTTTTAATCGCCTCACTCGCTCGCGCGATGCGCTCGTTGCGGATTTTTCGGGTTTAACCCGTGACCGCCACTACGGCAAAGGTCGAATTGGTGAGCGCGCATTTATCTGCGTCGACACTGGTGGTTTTGAGCCTGTTGCTAAGACCGGCATTGTGGCCGAAATGGCCAAGCAGACCAAACAAGCCGTTGCAGAATCGGACATCGTGATCTTCCTAGTCGATGGTCGCTTGGGTATGGCGCCACAAGATCGGGTGATTGCTGATTTCTTGCGCAAGACAGGTCGCCCCATCATTCTGGCAGTGAACAAAACAGAGGGAATGCAGGCTGGTGTCGTTACCGCCGACTTTCATGAGCTTGGATTGGGTGAGCCGTTTCCAATTTCATCGGCACATGGCGACGGCGTCAAGGGCTTGATTGATGATGCACTGGACTCTCTCGGCATTGCAGAGCCTGAGCCAGAAGCAGAGGGTGATGCAGCTAATCGCCCAGTGAAGATTGCGGTTGTAGGTCGTCCTAACGTTGGCAAGTCAACCCTCATCAATAAACTGATTGGTGAAGAGCGCGTGATCGCGTTTGATATGCCGGGCACTACGCGTGATGCGATTGAAGTGCCGTTTGAGCGCAATGGTAAGCCCTTCATCTTGGTCGATACCGCAGGTCTGCGTCGTCGCGGCAAAGTGTTCGAAGCGATTGAAAAGTTCTCTGTGGTGAAAACTTTGCAAGCCATTGCGGATTGCAACGTCGTGATTTTGATGCTCGATGCACAACAAGATATTTCTGAGCAAGATGCCCATATCGCCGGCTTTATTGTGGAAGCGGGCAGAGCTTTAGTGGTGGCAGTAAACAAGTGGGATGGGATTGACAGCTATGTCAAAGAACGTGCCCGACTTGAAATTGCCCAAAAATTACGTTTTTTGGATTTCGCAAATGTCCATCCAATTTCCGCCAAAAAAGGGACTGGACTCAAGGAGCTATTCAAAGATATCGATGCCGCTTATGCAGCAGCGATGGCCAAATTACCAACCCCGCGTTTGACCCGCATCTTGCAAGAAGCGGTCGAACACCAACAGCCCAAACGGGTAGGCATGGGCCGTCCTAAGTTGCGTTATGCACACCAAGGGGGCATGAATCCTCCGATTGTGGTGATTCATGGCAGCTCATTGAGCGGTGTGACCGATAGCTATAAGCGCTATCTCGAGGGTCGCTTTAGGGACGTCTTCAAATTGCGGGGCACTCCACTCCGAATTCAGATGAATACAGCCAAAAACCCCTACGTTGATGAGGATAAAGGCAAAAAGGGTAAAAAACGGTGATGTGAAAAATGCCCAGATAGGCGTAAGATAGATACTCCCGCCGTAGGAAGCTAGCAGGAAAACAGCAGGAAAAAGCAGTCAATAAAAAAGCAAGACTCCCAAACTAAAAGCAAATCAATAATCGGTAAGGAGCAGTATGAGCACTAAACCCATTCAGTTATTACAAGACCCATTCTTAAATACCTTGCGTAAAGAGCATGTACCGGTCTCGATTTATCTCGTGAACGGCATCAAACTCCAGGGCAATATCGAATCATTTGATCAGTATGTTGTCCTATTGCGTAATACTGTGACTCAGATGGTTTACAAGCATGCCATCTCAACCATTGTTCCTGCCCGTGCCGTGGAATTTCGTTTAGAAGAAGGTGGCTCTGTATAACACCGGAGTCGATGCGGCACGCGCCGTTCTGGTTGGAGTCGATACCGGACGCGAAGATTTTGCAGACAGCATGGCCGAGCTCAGTCTTCTGGCTGATAGTGCGGGCTCCATTCCGACCGCAAGTGTCATCGCTCGTAAAGGCAAAACCGATCCTGCTTTATTTATTGGTTCGGGTAAAGTCAATGAGCTCAAGCGAGTCATGGAAGAGCATGATGCCGAGCTGGCCATCTTCAATCATCCTTTATCACCCACTCAGCAACGCAATCTTGAGCGTCACTTAGGTCGCCATGTAATGGACCGCACGGGTCTCATTCTGGATATCTTTAGTCAACGTGCGCAAAGTCATATTGGTAAGACCCAAGTTGAGTTAGCGCAAGTGCGTTATCGCATGTCACGCCTTGTGCGCGCTTGGAGTCACCTAGAGCGACAGCGTGGTGGTATTGGTGTGCGAGGTGGTCCTGGTGAGACCCAGATGGAGTTGGACCGCCGGATGCTGGCAACCAAAGCCAAGCGACTGGAGAACGAGCTCGAAAAGCTCCAGCGTCAGCAAAGAACCCAAAGACGCGCGCGTAATCGCCAAGCGGTCTTTTCAGTCTCCTTAGTGGGATATACCAATGCGGGTAAATCCACTCTATTTAACGCACTCACGAAGGCAGGGACATACGCTGCCGACCAACTTTTTGCGACTTTGGATACCACCTCCCGTCGAGTTCACCTCGATGGGGTTGGATCGATTGTGGTCTCCGATACTGTTGGATTTATCCGTGAACTACCGCACCAACTGGTGGAGGCCTTTCGGGCCACTTTGGACGAGACCATTCATGCAGATCTGATTCTGCATGTCATAGATGCCTGCAGCCCAGTGATGAAAGAGCAAATTGCCGAAGTGGAGGCCGTTTTAGCTGAAATTGGGGCTGATGAGACCCCCCGCATTGAGATCATGAACAAAATCGATTTAATGCCTCAAACCTTCACGAAAGGCCCTGTTTTGGTGAGAGATGGGCAGGGTATCCCAAGACAGATTTTCCTGTCTGCCCAGTCAGGCTTGGGCCTCGATTTGCTGAGGTCTGCGCTGGCGGAGTGCTCAGAAATGACTGATAAAATGAGGGCAGAACAGAACCGTGCCAAGCAGCAGATGGCTTCGGACGAGTTTTTAGCCCCTTTGCCAGAACGACCAGAAACTGCTGAATTTAATCCTATTCCGAGCATTATTTATTCACCGAATGACGCGTAAATTTCTTAACCTCTTTGCAGTAAACGATTCGGGCGATAGCCAAGGATCAAAAGAAGCTAAAGATGAGCAGGGGAATGAACAAGCTCTAAAAACTAATCTGCCACCCAGTTCGCCCAATCGGCAACCAGAAAAACCAGATGGCCCTCCAGATTTAGACGAGCTATGGCGTGATTTTAATAACCGCCTCAGTAGTTATTTTGGCGCTAAAGACAATGCCAACCCATTAAGTCGTTATGCAGGCTATGTTGTGATCCTGCTAGCTGTGATCATGCTGTGGCTTGGTAGTGGTTTCTATGTCGTCCCAGAGGGACGAACTGGCGTTATCAAAACTTTCGGCAAGGATGCATCTCCAGCGAGTGTCGGATTTCATTGGCATCAGCCATGGCCGATTCAGAGCATGGAGCTAGATCCCTTGCCTGCAAGTGCTAGCCAGGCTGAGTCGGCTGAGCAAGCAGTGACTGAGGCTACTCCAAACGAGAATGTACCCAAAGTAATGACACCAAACAGCACAACAACAGCAAGTCCTGATGTGAAGCGTGATCTTCTCAGAAGTCGAGATCGTGATTCCCGTTAAGCGCTCGATACAAAATAGTAAAAGAACAGAATACACATTATGAATCGTTGGTTACTTCCTGAAGATATTGCTGATGTATTGCCAGCTGAGGCTCGCAAGGTCGAGACTTTGCGCCGAAATATTTTGGATCTATACCAATCCTATGGTTATGAATTGGTTGCGCCACCAATTTTAGAGTTTCTAGATTCCTTATTGACCGGCACAGGCTCTGATCTCAATCTGCAGACCTTCAAATTGGTTGATCAGTTATCTGGCCGAACGCTTGGCCTGCGTGCCGACATCACTCCACAAGTCGCACGCATTGACGCCCACTTACTCAATCGCGATGGCGTAACGCGGCTTTGCTATGCAGGCTCAGTTGCGCACGCGCGCACCCCGGTGGGGAGCACTGCTAGAGAAGAGTTGCAGCTCGGTGCGGAGATCTATGGCTGCGCAACCTGGCAGGCTGACTTAGAGGCGATTACCTTATTGCTCAAGACCTTGAGTTTGGCGGGCTTGGATAAGGTTCATTTAGACCTCTCACACGCCGGCATTCTGAATGGCATTCTCGCTAAAGAGAATCTCCCAATTGCTGAGATGGAAACTCTGTATGGCTTTCTCCAGAGTAAAGATCGTCCTCGCTTAAGTGTTTGGGCCAAATCGCTGCCAGAGCAGACAGCTAAAGCGCTACTTGCTTTAACTGAGCTCAATGGACCCTGTACAGAAGTCCTCAACAAAGCGAAGAATGCCTTGCCCCAAACCCCAGAGGTTAAAGATGCGCTTGCCGAGTTAGCCCATTTAATTGACTCTGCGAGTGATTTATCGAAAGGGCTAGATCTCAGTATTGATCTCGCGGATTTACGCGGTTACCAATATCACAGTGGTGTAATGTTCGCCGCCTATGTCGAGAAACTTCCTCAGCCCATCGCCAGAGGCGGGCGCTATGATCAGGTCGGCAAAGCCTTTGGTCGCGCACGTCCAGCAACGGGTTTCTCATTAGATCTATTAACACTTGCTAGTCTTTCGCCCAATCACAAGCCCAAGAATGCGATTCTGGCGCCTTGGGATAACGATGCCCAACTGAAACAAAGCATCGATGCTTTACGTCAGGCAGGTGAGGTAGTCATTCAGTTGAATGCTAGTGAGCCAATGCAGTCTGCTGAATATGTCTGTGACCGCGAGTTAGTGAAGCAAGGCGGCAAGTGGACAGTGAATCAAAAGTAAACCCTATTTTATTAATCTCGATTTGGAATGGTTATGTCTGTAAAGCAAGAAGCACATGGTCGTAATGTCGTTGTCATTGGCACACAGTGGGGTGATGAGGGCAAAGGCAAAGTCGTTGATTGGTTGACCGATCATGCTCAAGCAGTGGTGCGCTTTCAGGGTGGGCATAACGCTGGCCATACCCTGATCATTGGCGATAAGAAAACCATTCTTCGTCTGATCCCTTCCGGGATTATGCATAAAGACGTCATTTGCTATATCGGCAATGGCGTAGTGCTTTCACCAGAGGCTTTGTTTAAAGAGATTGGTGAGCTCGAGGCTGCTGGTCTAGATGTGCAATCTCGTTTGAAGATCTCTGAAGCTGCTACTTTAATTCTGCCGTATCACGTTGCCATTGATCAAGCCCGTGAGAAAAAACGCGGTGAAGCCAAAATTGGGACAACTGGTCGCGGCATTGGTCCTGCTTATGAAGATAAAGTAGCGCGTCGTGCACTGCGCGTGCAAGACTTGTTCTACCCAGAAAAATTTGCTGAGCAACTGCGTGAGAACCTTGAGTTCCATAACTTCATGTTGACTAACTACTATAGCGCTGAGCCCGTAGACTTTCAGAAGACCCTGGATGAGGCAATGACTTATGCCAAGCGCATTGCACCGATGGTAGTAGATGTCTCCAGCGCTTTATATGCTGCTGAACAAGCCGGCAAGAATCTGTTATTCGAAGGTGCGCAAGGTACTTTGCTCGATATCGATCACGGTACCTATCCTTATGTCACCTCAAGCAACTGCGTAGCGGGTAATGCTGCTGCAGGCTCAGGCGTTGGTCCAGAGTCCTTGCATTACATCCTTGGTATTACTAAAGCCTATTGCACCCGCGTCGGTGCAGGCCCATTCCCGAGTGAGCTGTATGACCATGACAATCCTGCCAAACAAGATCCGATCGGCATTCGTCTGGCAGAGGTTGGTAAAGAATTTGGCTCGGTGACCGGTCGCCCTCGCAGAACCGGCTGGCTTGATGCTGCTGCACTCAAGCGCTCAATTCAGATTAACGGTTTGACTGGCCTTTGCATTACCAAGTTAGACGTTCTTGACGGCTTAGAGACCATTCGGTTGTGCGTAGGTTACAACTTAGATGGCAAGCAACTCGATGTGCTTCCTCGTGGTGCTGAGTCTGTTGCCCGTTGCGAACCGATTTATGAGGACTTTACGGGTTGGAAGGGCAGCACTTTCGGCATTCGGGAGTGGAAGAATCTTCCTTCTGAAGCCCAAGCATTCTTAAGCCGGATTGAAGCGGTTGCTGGTAAGCCAATTGCGATGGTCTCAACCGGACCAGAGCGCGATGAAACGATTTTGCTCCAGCATCCATTTGAGGATTAATAGAGATTCCTAAAACCATTTTTTTCAATTTCACATTTACTTAGATACATAGGTTTAATCATGACAGCACGTACCACCTGCAATAGCTTACAAGTTGCTACCCCTTTATATCGTTTCATTGAAGATCAGGTGTTGCCTGAAACTGGCATTCAGAGCGCCGATTTCTGGAAGGGCTTTGATGAGATCGTGAAAGACCTCACCCCCAAAAATGCAGCCTTACTGGCTAAGCGTGATCGCATTCAGGTGGATTTAGATAAATGGCACCAAGCCAATCGCGGCCCGATTAAAGATATGCCAGCCTATCGCAAGTTTCTCAAAGAGATTGGTTACCTTGACGATGTACCTGGCAAAGTGGCTGGCACAACCCAAAACGTGGATGATGAGTTAGCCCTTCAAGCTGGCCCCCAACTCGTAGTGCCTGTCCTGAACGCCCGTTATGCCTTAAATGCAGCTAATGCCCGTTGGGGTTCTTTATATGACGCCCTCTATGGCACTGATGTCATCTCCGAGGAAGATGGCGCGACCAAAGCGGGTGGATACAACCCGATTCGTGGTGCTAAGGTCGTGGCTTATGCTCGTAATTTTCTGGATCAAGCCGCACCTTTAGCTAAAGGCTCGCATCGGGATGTGACAGCCTATACAGTCAACGGTAATCAGCTTGCAATTAAGCTCAAAGACGGTAGCACTACTGCGCTTGCAGATCAAAAGCAGTTTGTCGGCTATCAAGGTGATGCTGCAAGTCCATCTTCAATCCTCTTGCGCAATAACGGTATTCACATTGATATCGAAATTGATAAGAGCAAAACGATTGGTTCTGGCGATCCTGCCGGTGTCAATGATGTGGTTCTCGAAGCCGCGTTATCCACCATTTTGGACCTGGAAGATTCCATTGCAGCAGTGGATGCAGACGATAAAGTGCTTGCCTATGAAAACTGGTTAGGTATTCTCAAAGGTACCTTGGTTGAGGAAGTCAGCAAGGGCGGCAAGACCTTTACTCGTGCGCTCAATCCAGACCGTCAATATAAAGCAGGCATTGGGGCAACGAATGCCAAAGATGGCATTGTGACTTTGCACGGTCGTTCACTTTTATTCCTGCGTAACGTGGGCCATTTGATGACCAATCCAGCGATTTTGACTGCTGATGGCAGAGAGATTTATGAAGGTATCTTGGATGCGGTAGTGACTGTCTTGATTGCTTTATATGACATCAAACGTCCTGCCTCCCAAAAAATCGGTAATACCCGTAAGGGCTCGGTCTACATCGTTAAACCCAAAATGCATAGCCCTGAAGAAGTTGCTTTTGCTGGCGAACTCTTTGCACGAGTAGAAAAACTTCTCGGCTTGCCAGAAAATACTGTGAAGCTGGGAATCATGGATGAAGAGCGCCGCATGAGTGCCAATATCAAAGCAGCGATTGCTGCTGCCGGTGCCCGCGTTGCCTTTATTAATACTGGTTTCTTAGACCGTACAGGCGATGAAATGCACACCTCTATGCATGCTGGTCCAATGATGCGTAAGGGCGATATGAAAACCAGTAAATGGTTATCTGCCTATGAGCGACGCAATGTCTTTGCTGGCTTGGATTGCGGTCTACGCGGCCGTGCTCAAATTGGTAAAGGGATGTGGGCGATGCCCGATCTCATGAAAGCCATGGTGGAACAAAAGATTGTGCATCCTAAGGCCGGTGCCAATACGGCTTGGGTGCCATCACCTACAGCAGCAACCTTGCACGCCTTGCATTATCACCAAGTTAATGTGGCGCAGATTCAGCAAGAGATGGAAAAACTTGATACTGCCGCTGAAGCCGAAGCACTTCTAGATGATTTATTAGCGATTCCAGTAGACCCTAAGGCGAATTGGTCTAAGGAAGAAATTCAGCAAGAGTTGGATAACAACTGCCAAGGCATTCTGGGCTATGTCGTGCGTTGGATCGATCAAGGCGTAGGTTGTTCCAAAGTGCCTGATATTCACAACGTGGGCTTGATGGAAGACCGCGCCACCTTGCGTATTTCGAGTCAGCATATTGCCAACTGGTTATTGCATGGCATCGTGACCGAAGCGCAGGTTAATGAAACTCTACAAAGAATGGCCAAGGTGGTAGATGGTCAAAATGCTGGCGATCCACTCTACAAACCGATGATGCCGAACTATCAAGACTCCTATGCTTACAAAGCGGCGAGTGATTTGATCTTCAAAGGTCTCGAGCAACCTAACGGCTATACTGAGCCATTGCTGCATGCTTGGCGTTTGGTTGTGAAGAAAGCGCAGGCTTAAGTTACTCCTGAGCCCCAGCATTCTTTGTTTGGATTCTTAAAACAGTTTCTGTCGCCACTCCATTCCACTCGCTTTGAGTGGAATGATGGCGGTAGGCTAGCTGCAGGATTTCAGGGAGGGGCAGGGGATTGTGTTGTTAGGGCAATTGCGATAGCGGCCAATAAAACTTACCTAGAAGTATATGAAGATCTGCGTGAGGCTAATGCATCTTATGCAGCCAATAAAAAGAATCGTCTAGCCAGAAGTCTTCATGCTAGAGGTTCATCACCGCGCAATGGTAATCATCGTGATGTATTTCATGATTACATCCTCAAGCAGGGATTTACTTGGGTACCTACTATGCAGGTTGGTGGTGGTTGTCAGATGCATTTGAGGGCAGATGAATTGCCACATGGCAAACTGATTGTGAGATTATCAAAGCACCTCACGGCAGTGATTGATGGTGTGATTCACGATACGCATGATCCTTCAAGGGGTGGCAAGCGTTGCGTTTATGGTTACTACATCAAGCAATAAAAAATTACAGCAAGAAGAACTTCTTGCCTTCATATTTCTTGCGCCATGCTGCTTTATAGGTTTGAGTCATATCAATCATGGCGGAGGTGGTCCAAGCTAAGCAAAAGAAGCCCGATAGAGCGATATAAAACGCGAGACTCTTTCTGCCATAGGGCAAAACATCCTCAACAAATCCGATCGTGGTGTAGCAGCTGCCAGCAAATAAAACCGCTTTGACTAAATTGGGTAAAAATCCCAAGATAGCAAGATAAACCCCCCAAACATAAATTTCAAACACATGAACTAGGGCGATACGGATAAAGGAAAGATAAAACTGGACAAAGACCCAGTTATATTTTTTGTCTTCTATGTGCGCAATAGAATAGTGATCAAAACGCATCAATAAGCGATTGACAACAGTGCCATGGATCATCAGAGTGCCAATTACGCCCAGTACGCCAATCAATAGGTCGGTGAATATATAACCCGGCGAGAAGTCGCTAATATCAATAGGCAGATTGAAAAAGGGCATTTTGTTTGTCTCAGTAAATGAATGGCTTACAGCATTTTTAGCGCTAAAGCCTGATAATAGGGTATTCCATTAGTAGAGTAGCTTATTGTGACCAATCATTCGCATCCTGGCGCTGCCAATAATAAAGAACGCTTCTTCCTTCTGGCCCTAGCTGGAATCCAGTTCACCCATATTCTGGATTTTATGATCATGATGCCCCTCGGGCCGATTTTCATCAAAGTCCTCAATATCAATACCCATCAATTTGGCTTATTGCTCTCTTCCTATACCTTTGCTGCAGCCGCCTCCGGGATTTTTGCCACTTACTATATTGACCGTTTTGAGCGGCGCCAGTTGCTACTCAGTCTCTATGCCTGCTTCATTGTGGCTACGGTCATTTGTGGCCTAGCCCCGAGCTATCCCATCCTATTTATTGCCCGAGCATTTGCTGGTGCCTTTGGCGGCATTTTGGGGTCTTTAGTGCAAACCATCATTGCGGATGCCATTCCATTTGAGCGCAGAGGTAAGGCCTTGGGCACAGTGATGGCCTCATTCTCTGTATCGACTGTTGCAGGGGTGCCGCTCAGCTTGTTCTTGGCTAACCATATTCCTTCATTGGGCTGGCGCGCACCATTCTTTTTTATCGCCATCGTCTCCTGCATCATTCTATATTTGGCTTATCGTAATATTCCGAAGATCGAAGGGCATCTAGCTCATGTTCACGTCGGTAGCCGCTTCCAGCAGATCTATCAAATTGCCTTTGCTCCCAAGCACCTCAAGGCCTTTGGCTTCATGTTCCTCATCATGATGACGGGCTTTACAGTCATTCCTTACATTGCGCTCTATCTCACCACGAATGTGGGAATCGCTAATGACTATATTTCTCTGGTGTATCTGTGCGGGGGAGTGGCAACGCTCATTACCTCACGTTATATTGGCCATCTGGCTGACAAATATGGCAAGGTATCCGTATTCAAAGTTTTGGCAATTGTGAGTTTGGTGCCCCTACTGGTGACAACGAATTTAGTCCCAGTTCCACTGTGGTTAGTGCTCATTAATTCCACTTCATTCTTTATTCTGATTTCTGGCCGCATGATTCCAGCGATGGCCATTATTAGCCAAGTAGTGGATGCCAAGATTAGAGGAACTTTCATGAGTCTGATTGGTTCAGTTCAAATGTTTGCATCCGGAGTTGCGTCAGTTGTTGCCGGAGCGGTTGTAACGATAGGAGCGGACGGGAATATGCAACATTACAATTTGGTTGGATTCGGGGCAGCGGCCTGTGGTTTGTTAACCTATTACTTAGTCGGTCGTATTCACTCAGATCAAAAACCTGCTCCATCCAGTCATTAAGATTATTTTTTTATAGAAAAGTGAAGTCATGATTCAATATTCAAGACCCGATGGTCAAATCGTTAATGCTTACTTAGCTGAGCCAGCCAATCCAAGCAATGCGCCTGGAATCGTGGTGATTCAAGAATGGTGGGGCTTAAATGAGCAGATTAAAGGAGTGGCGGATCGGCTAGCTCAGGCAGGCTATCGAGCCTTAGTTCCCGATCTTTACCGTGGACAACTCGCGCTAGAGGCCAATGAGGCAGAGCACTTGATGCAAGGGCTCAATTTCGGTGATGCGGCGGGGCAGGATATTCGTGGGGCGGTGCAATACCTAAAATCTACTGCTAGCCCCAAAGTGGCTGTCACCGGTTTTTGTATGGGTGGAGCGCTAACTGTATTATCTGCATGCAATGTTCCTGAGCTAGACGCAACAGTAGTTTGGTACGGCTATCCACCGCTCGAGTTTGTCAACCCCATCGCCATTACAAAACCGATGCTTGCCCACTGGGCTCTGCACGATGATGCTTTTGCGATTAGCGGAGTGGATCAACTCGAAAATATGCTCAATGATGCAGGATCACCCATTGAGTTTTATCGCTACGATGCCAAACATGCATTTGCTAATGAAGAAGCAGACGCTCGTAACTTGCCGTATCTGAAATATCAAGGCGAAGCAGCTACGCTCGCTTGGGAAAGAACCATGTCTTTTCTCAAGGCTCAATTAAGCGTTTAAAACACCCAATACCTTATGCATCTCTATTCTGAAAACCTCGCCATTGAAATCGCGGACTATTACCGTAACCTGAGTTTAGGTCATGGCGTCATTCCCAAGGTATTTACATTAGTAAACGGCGAGGGTGATCAATACCTCTTTTTCATTGATGATCTGCGGATGGAAAAGCAGGAAGAGACCCAATTCTTATCCTATATTGTTCAGGCGCATGATGCAGTCTCTTATGCACGCGGTACATTAATTATTCTAGATAAAAAACAAGAGCTGATTGAGTTTGCTGTGATCGACCGAGATAGCCCAGAAGCAATTGTCTGTTCAGCAGAACTCACCCGCGATATGGACGAAAAGCCCATTGGCCTGACTGAGTTTGAGAAAACTCTGGCGCCTAAAGAGAGCATTGTTTTCAATGGGCTCTTTGATCCCCTCAAACTGCCCGATCAGACAATTGAAGACTTTGAAAGCCTTTGGGGTGAGATGCAGTCCAAGATCTTGCACCGCTCAATGGCAATTTAAGAGCATCCATTTTGCTCTTGTATCATGGGGTCATTAATAGACTCAAACCACAAACCGAATCCAAACACCGAAACGACAGCCCAATGAAACATATCAATACAATCCTGCTCCTTATTCTTTTGAGCTTTGCTGCGAACTTTGCAAATGCACAAACTGGCAGCAATACTGTTCTGGTGGTTGTGAATGGTGCCAAAATTACCTCAGGTCAGCTCAATGACTGGGTCAACGTGGCCGTTTCTGAAGGGGCAAAAGATAGTCCTGAACTGCGCCAATCGATTATGAACGATTTGATCTTGCGTGAGGCTGTTTCACAGGACGCTAAAAAAACTGGTCTACTCACTTCTGGGAACAATGCCTTCAAGCTTAAGCTAGCTGAACAAAACGCTGTCTTAGAGCTCTGGTTTGCACAATACTTCAAAGCACATCCTCTATCAGAGGCTGATGTCAAAGCAGACTATGACAAACAAGTGGCCTTAAGCAAAGAGCCGCAGAACGCCAAAGAATACAAACTCTCTCAGATCGTAGTCAGTAGCGAGTCAGAGGCGAATCAGATTATTGCTCAGCTTAATAAAGGCACTTCCTTTGCCACTTTGGCTCAAGAAAAGTCCTTAGATAAAAATTCAGGATCACGAGGCGGGGTAATGGGCTGGGTGTTGCCAAGCCAGCTAGTGCCGCCCATTAATGATGTCGTACTCAATATGACTAAGGGTCAGTTCACACTCAAGCCGATTCAAACCAGCAATGGTTGGCATATTGTGATGGTCGATGATGTGAAGCCATTTGTTCTGCCGAGCTTTGATGAGTCTAAAGCCGGCATTGCTCAAGCCTTGGTGCAACAAAGACGTCAAGAGGCAGTGGGTGCGCTGATGAAAACCATTAAAATTAGCCAACCCGGCAAGTAACTCTATAAGACAAGGCGAGATAAGGCGGGGCAAGAACTATGTTGGAGACTACCTTAGGTTTAGCGCAAATTATTCGCTATGTCAGCGATGTGATGGATGCTTTAGGTGTTGCCGTTGTTTCCCTGGGTGTTCTATGGGGCTTATTGGGCTTCATTAGAAACATCGCTCAACGACCCACCGATGATTCCTATAAAGCCTTCCGGGAACAGATCATTCGTGCCTTATTGCTTGGCTTAGAAATTCTGGTAGCCAGCGATATTATTCGTACCGTTGCGATTAACCCGACCTTGATGAGCGTTGCCATCCTGGGCGCCATTATTACTCTGCGGTGTTTCTTGAGCTGGTCTCTGACTCTCGAAATGACTGGCAGGTGGCCCTGGCAGACTACTGATAAATAGAAGTTTGGTGCCCAGAAAGGGACTTCTTACACCTGATTTTATATGGCTTGTAGGGTAGAGTGTGCGATTATTGTGTCGCGCAAAATAGTGATTTGATATAAAACAGAATCATTTAGGCTTTTTTAAGAATATTAAGCCTACGCTTACTTTTCTTCAAATCTGTAGTTTGATGCTTTAGCTCGATTGCAATGTATTAAAACTAAGTTCCCCGAGGTTGACTCTACTACTAACTGTGTGGAAAAACAGTTTTTAAAGCTCTTATCTACTTATTCTCCAGAGTGACTCCTTGACTCAAAGCGTCTAATTAGCCTTTAGACTCTAATTTTCAACTAATTAAGCTATTTAATTAAATATTAGCCATTTTGATGTAAATTATATATAACTTTCATAGACAATATTAAGGAGAGCAGAGATGAAATTAACCAAAATCGCAGTGGTGGCAATGGGCTTGTTATCAAGTGCTGCATTTGCACAATCATCCGCAGTAAATTTAAAGACACAAACTGGAAATGAGATTGGGGCAACCTTATCCTCTTACTCTTACAGCGAGCCAAGTTTGAGCGTCTCTATGAAAGCCACCAATTGGGGTATTGACTACACTGGCACTTATGCTTTTGGAAATGACTGGTTCGTTCTTGGTAATGCTAACTACAACAATGGACCCGTAACCTACAGTGGTACTGGCACCCAAAGCGGTATTCCGCAGTATTACTACGACTTTAAGGGTGTCGTTGGTTACGATTTTGCATTCGATGGATATAACCTATCCCCATACGCTGGATTTGGTTATCGTTTCTTGAGTCAGCAATGGGGCGGCACATCAACCTCCACTGGTGCATTGGGGTATGACAGACAGAGCACTTACAACTATTTGCCCATTGGCTTAATTCACAGATTTGCAGTGAATAATAATCAGGCGAAGATTGAAACTACGCTTGAATATGACTACCTTTTATCAGGAAATCAATACAGTGGCCTCGCCTCGCTAAATGGGACGCATAGTGGCACTACTTACTCCGGCATTCCGAACGTTAATAATTCTCAAAACTCAGGATATGGATTAAATCTTACCGTCATGTACAAAGAGGAGAGCTGGGGCGTTGGACCATACTTCAAGTATTGGAATATTCAGCAATCTAATACTAATTACGCCACAATCACGAAGAATGGCTCAGCCGTTAATTACTACGAATACGAGCCAGCAAACAATACCAAAGAATATGGTATCAAAGCAATTTATCGCTTTTAATCAGTCGATTAAGATACAAACCACCTTCGGGTGGTTTTTTATTACTCCTAGTCAGATTTGTTCTTGTAGTTGATATTTATAGTGGTTATTTTTTGTTTTGCTTACACGATTTGGAATAATGACAAGAGAAGGGCTATTGCTTTAATATGAAGGTGAAGAATATTCTATTGAGTGCTTTTTCGTTAGTGCTGTGTGCAAATATAAGTGCACAAACTTCTAAAGAAGAGTCCAATAATCCTGAGAAAGAAACCCAAGCAAAAGGCTCAGGCAATGTCACTCTGGTCTTCCAGCGCGAATCAAGCATCGTCCTTAAGGATGCAAAGATATTTGTTGATGGCACTCAGTATTGCGCCTTAGGAAGTGGCGATGAATGCACCGTTAAAACAAGTGCTGGAAGACACATCCTTAAAGTTGATGCAAGTATGACCACTGGAGAATTTTCCAAACCCTTTACCTTCGAAGACTCTAAAACTTACACATTTATCATTACTCGAAAAATGTCTTACACGGTGGGTGCAGTCTTTGGAATGCTCGGAACCATAGTTAATAAAGCAGCCAATCAAGACGAGAATGGAAGTGATGATGGAACCTTCACCATGGAATTAAAGTGAGACTGAAGATGAAACATCTACTAACCTTTTATTGGTTGGTAGTTTCTCTTTTTATTCTTGGGGGCTGCTCTGCAATGGTTGGCTCTAAGAATAAGGATTTTGTCCCCGGTCGCAGCGGTGCCACTGATCAGAAATCTACTTTGGTTATTTGTAGGCCACCTAATTTAAATCAGGTTTTTAATAGCGCCGGCATTACGATTAACAGTAGTCCAGTCACTGAGATTGGCTCAGGAGAGGCCTACTCGATAGATTTTATTAGACCAACTTATTTTTTAGTAACAATTTCTTTGCCAGTAACGGATGTAATTAAAAATTTATGGGAAAAGCAAAAAGAATTTAATCTAAGGCTGAATCCTAGCGTACCAACTCACTATGTAATTTTGTATGTAAGTAATGGTGATATTGATGCATCCCCCAATATGGCTGGCAATCCAGCAAAAGAAACTGTTTGGACAGTCACTACACATTGGTCAGCTAAAGAGGTTGATGCTATCACCTTCAGTAATAGCTGCCAAAAGACAAGGATGAATTATCTTGTCGTAAAGACATTGCCTCTTATCAACGATGTAGGCGAATCAAGCCGTAAATAATAGGTAGGACCTAAATATTTTTTATCGTGCTAGCCAATACTTTTTGGCTCCGTTTTGCACATTTCCGTCTTAATGACCCAGAAAACGGGCTGTTAATTCAATCGCTCGGCAATCTCTTGAGCTGTATCGCGGTAATAAACCTGAAGCTGATTGATATTTTTATGACCAATGATCTTGGCTAAAGAAAGAATGTCGACTTGTTTGGCTAGTTTTGTGCAAGCATTGGCTCTGGAATCATGAAAGTGCAGATCAGTAATGCCAGTCTTATTCATAGCTTTTCTAAACAAAGCATCTCTTTGTTTGTTGGTGATATCAAAACAAGTCTCAGTATCCTTGCTTAGCAGCTCCAAGATCCTTATGGCCTCTAATGTCAATGGTACTTCGCGCTTAGCTGATGCGGTCTTGCCTTCTCTTACGGCTGCGGTTCTGCCCTTAATGTCATCCCATCTCAAACCAAGAATTTCGCCAGCTCTCATGCCGGTTTCCATAGCAAAGAGCATGGCATAACCCACTCTGGAGGAGATCGTAGTAGGGGGTTTATCAGCTCCCAAAATATAAGTTAAGGATTCAATTTCTTTACTACTAAATAGGCGATCTCTGGACGGGCCATCTTTAGGACGTTTAAGATCTTTTAAAGGGTTCACTGTAAGCCATTGCCACTCCTTTATAGCCACGTTGATAGCGGATGATAGAAGAATCCATTCTCTTCTAACAGTGCCCTCTGAGACTGTTTTTAGCCTACTGTTGCGCCACTTACCAAAGTCATTGGCTGATAGGTCTCCTAACTTACTAGAATATAGGGGCTGCTCTTTAAAGCGCCGAATTAAATTGCGCTCCCAGATTACACCTTTATGTTTAGGAGACTCTTCTTCCGCGTATCGCTCCAGTAGTTTTCCAAAGGTGACAGATTTCACCTGCCCACGTTTACCAGATTCAATCTCATTCTCAACCATGGCTGCCCATGCTTGTGCTTCTGTTTTAGTGGGGAATACTTCGCTTGGTCTATGAGCTTTACCATCTACCCGCTTATTGATAATAGCCCGCCATTTATTTCCGAACCTTTTAATGCTTGCCATGATTGGCCTCTTAAATGTGTGTCACATGTGTGTCGGATGTGTGTCATGGTAGCGAGTAAATAAGAATAAAACAAGATAAATAAAGGGTTTGTGGGAATATTAAAAAACCCCGTGAAGTCTGGCTTGGAGGCCTATTCTACGGGGTTTAGAGGGTTAAAACGGGGGAAAGTTTGGTGCCCAGAAAGGGACTCGAACCCCCACAATCTTTCGATCGCCAGCACCTGAAGCTGGTGCGTCTACCAATTTCGCCATCTGGGCGTTCCTCTATTATAGGGGAAGCTTACTATCAGGTGTTTTGAGCTCCTTTTAGGCTTTTCCAAATAGGACACGCTGATTTGATACAGTTGGTCTAGTAAATAACAAAAATGGCTTTAAATCAGCTGTATTCGGCAAGTAATGCCAAAGGAAATCAATGCGTAAAGCAGATCATGTGGTACCTCGCGATGAGAATCGTTTAGGTACCGTTCAAGGCCACAGAGATGGTTTTGGTTTTGTAATCCCCGATGATGGCGGTGAGGATATCTTCCTCTCTGAAAAAGAGATGTCCCGCGTTATGCACGGTGACCGGGTCAATGTCAAAGTATTGGGCACCGATCGCAGAGGTCGACCAGAAGGTCAAATTGTTGAAGTCGTAGTGCATGCCAATAAGCTCGTCATTGGTCGTCTATTGAATGAAAACGGAGTGCTCATTGTTGCCCCGGAAGATAAGCGAATTGGCCATGACATTCTGATACCGCCGAAGGGTCAGGGTATTGCCAAACTCGGTCAGGTTGTTAGTGTTGAAATCATCGACTATCCAGATAGCTATCGCCAAGCGGTAGGGAGGGTGGTTGAGGTATTGGGTGAGATTGACGACCCTGGTATGGAAATTGAGATCGCCGTCCGCAAGTATGGCGTTCCTCATGAATTCTCTGCTGCGGCCATGAAAGAAGCAGCAGCATTGCCCGATACGGTTCAGCAAGCTGACCTAGAGGGTCGAGTCGATCTGCGTGACGTACCCTTAGTCACGATTGACGGTGCCGATGCCCGTGACTTTGACGATGCGGTCTATGCCGAGCCAGTGATGTACGGCAAGAGCAAGGCCTGGCGACTGATTGTGGCAATTGCAGACGTATCGCACTACGTTAAACCTGGCCACCCATTGGATGATGATGGGCTGCTACGAGCAACCTCGGTGTATTTTCCAAGACGCGTCATTCCGATGTTGCCAGAGAAGATCTCTAACGGTCTTTGCTCTCTAAATCCCGGCGTAGACCGACTCTGTATGGTCTGTGATTCCGTAGTGGATAACAACGGCATCGTATTGGCTTACCAGTTCTACCCAGCAGTGATGCATTCTGCGCAACGCTTTACCTATGACATCGTTTGGGAGGTTCTCTCAAACAGCAAAGGCCCAGAGGCAGCGCGTTTTGCTGAGTTCCGTCCTTTGCTCATGAATTTGTATTCTCTATATAAGATCTTGTTATCCGCTAGAGAAAAGCGTGGCGCGATTGAATTTGAGACTACCGAAACCCAGATCATTAGCAATGAGCTCGGCAAGATTATGCGCATTGAGCCCCGCACGCGGAACGATGCCCATCGCTTGATCGAAGAATGTATGTTGACGGCTAACGTCTGTGCTGCCGACTTTATCGAGAAGAATAAGCACCTTGGTCTATATCGGGTGCATGGTGAGCCATCTGAAGAGAAGCTCGTGACCTTGCGCCAAGTTCTCCGTACTTCAGGCCTATCATTGGGTGGCGGTGAAAAACCCAAGCCACGCGACTTTGCGAAGTTAATTAAAGAAGTTAAAGAGCGTCCTGATGCCAATATGTTGCAATCAGTGGTTTTGCGCTCGATGCAGCAGGCGATGTATCAACCCGATAACGAGGGCCACTTTGGCCTAGCTTATCCTGCGTATTCTCATTTCACGAGCCCGATTCGTCGTTACCCCGATCTATTAACCCATCGGGTGATCAAAGCGATTCTACAAAAGAAGCCCTACGTTCCAGTCCTACCGCCTAAAGTGCCTTTGAACTTGACCTTGCCCCGCAAAGGGAAGGCACGTCAGAATGCGGTAGATGCTAAAAAATCCCATACGGATGCAAAGACCGCAGCTGAGAAGGGTACCAAGTTACCCAAAGGCGCTAATGCGGCATTGCCGATTTGGGGTCAGCTGGGTGTGCACTGCTCATCGAATGAGCGCCGAGCTGATGAGGCATCCCGAGACGTAGAAGCATGGCTCAAGTGCTATTACATGCGCGATCACCTAGGTCAAGAATATGCTGGCACCGTTACTAGTGTGGCTAGCTTTGGTTTATTTATTCAGCTGGAGAATCTCTTTGTTGAGGGCATGGTCCACGTCACAGAATTGGGTGGGGATTATTTCCAATACGATGAGGCGCGCCAAGAATTGCGTGGTGAAAGAACCGGCATTCGTTATCGTTTAGGCGACAGAATGCATGTGTTAGTCAGCCGTGTAGATTTAGACGCCCGCAAAATTGAATTTAGCCTTATGAAGACGGTTGGCGCTGAGCCGGGTAACAATTTCAATCGACGCTCGATGGTCTTAGCAACTGAAACAGGCAGACCAAATAAAAAAGCCGCCTCAAAGAAATCACGGCCTCAGAGTAAAACACCCCAAAAACCGAGTGGCATTAACACCAATGCAGCTAAAACTGCTGGCAACCTAGGCGCCTCTCAATCCAAAGGGAAGTCGAACCGTAAGAATGGTAAAGCCAAGCCAGCCGGCACTGGACGGATACCCGGTAAAGCTGCCGGTAGCAAACCCCCAGTGCGCAATACCAAAGCGCGACGTAAATAAGTAGAGTCAATATGAAACAAATCTTAGTAGGATTTCATGCGGTGCAAGCTCGCTTGAGAGTGGACCCTGACAGCTTGAAGTCGGTTTATTTTGATCCCAGTCGGCGTGATCGTCGTATGGGAGATTTTCTGAAACAAGCCGAAGAGATCTTAGGTGAGCGTCTGCATGCTGCAGATGCAGAGCGTTTACATAAGCTGACAGGACACGATCGCCACCAAGGTGTCGTGGCTTTGGCAGAAAAGATGACAGTGGCTCGGACAATTACCGAAGTTGTTGAGGATGTCGAGGCGCAACAAGAGAAAGCACTCTTCTTAGTATTGGATGGCGTGACTGATCCCCATAACTTCGGCGCTTGCTTGCGTGTCGCTGATGGCGCTGGCGTTGATGCCGTGGTGATTCCAAAAGATCGGTCGGCCTCAATTAATGCCACGGTCAGCAAAGTCTCTAGCGGCGCATCAGAAGTAATGCCTGTCATTACTGTTACCAATCTGGTACGCAGTATGAAAGAGATGCAAGAAGCCGGTGTTTGGTTGATTGGTACGGACGATGAATCTGAAAAATCTATCTACGACATTGACCTAACAGGCCCCATTGGGATTGTGATGGGCGCTGAAGGTGAGGGCATGCGCCGACTCACTAAGGAAACCTGTGATGAGTTAGTGAGAATTCCGATGCAAGGCGTTGTAGAAAGCCTCAACGTTTCGGTAGCGAGTGGAGTTTGTCTATACGAGGCCCTGAGGCAGCGCTTAGCTCAGTAAGTTCTCTAGCTTTTCAGTATCAATACAGAAGTTCCGAATACCCTCAGCTAACTTCTCAGTAGCCATCGCATCATTATTGAGTTGCAGTCTAAAGCTAGACTCATCTAGCTTTAATTTGACTATCTCGCTTGAGGTATCACTTGAGCTAATCAATTTGCGCATAACCAGTTGCTCGCTATTTTGCAGTTCTGCCAAGAGCTCAGGGCTGATTGTGAGTAGATCGCAACCCGCTAATTCTAAAATCTGACTGGTATTGCGAAAACTCGCACCCATGATTTCAGTTTGAATGCCGAAGTGTTTGTAGTATTGATAGATCCGCTTCACAGATAGCACGCCAGGGTCATGAGCGCCGGTATGACTCTCATTCCACTCGCTCGCTAATTTCACTTTGAACCAATCGGTGATGCGACCCACAAATGGGGAGATCAATTGCACATTGGCGGAGCCACATGCGGCAGCCTGCACCAAAGAGAAGAGCAAAGTCATATTGCAATGAATGCCTTCAGCTTCTAAAGCCTTTGCTGCCTGTATACCTTCCCAAGTTCCTGCTAATTTAATCAGTACGCGATCACGCAGGATGCCATGGGATTCATAGAGGTTGATGAGATGTTTGGCTTTAGCAATCGTTGCAGCTGTATCAAAAGAGAGGCGTGCATCGACTTCAGTAGAGACTCGCCCAGGAACAATCTTCAGAATTTCCAGACCAAAGGCGACCAAAATATAGTCAACTAAGTCAGCAGGTTTCATACCAGGATGAGCGGCTTTAACCTGGTCGACCAATGCCTGATAATTGCTTTGTTGGGCAGCCTTCAGAATCAAAGAAGGATTCGTGGTCGCATCTTGTGGCATAAATTGCCGCATGCGCTCAAAATCCCCGGTATCGGCGACGACGGTCGTAAATGCTTTGAGTTGTTCTAAGGCGGATGGCATATTGGCGACTTCTTGTATGGTTTATTGGACTGCTTTATCGATATCATATGATATTAATAATGCATTCCTATGCAATCAGGTAGCCTAACCCAGCAATCACATTACTAAGGACCCTCAGAGTCATGACTCAAGATCAATTAAAGCAGTTAGTCGGCGAAGCTGCTCGTGATGAGGTTCTGAAGCTTCCTGCAGGGCAAATTCTGGGTGTGGGTACCGGTTCAACGGTGAACTACTTTATCGACGCTATCGCACCCCACAAAAGCCATTTCGCTGGTACGGTATCGAGTTCGAATGCCAGTACCGAGCGCCTCTTAAAGCATGGCTTCACGGTGCTGGATCCCAATGACGTCGTCCAATTACCGGTCTATGTAGATGGTGCTGACGAGATTGACCCTCAGGGCAATATGATCAAAGGCGGGGGCGGTGCTTTAACTAGAGAAAAGATCATTGCCTCAATGGCCAATCAGTTTCTGTGTATTTGCGACTCCTCAAAACAAGTTCCGGTATTGGGTCACTTTCCGCTCCCCATTGAAGTGATGCCCATGGCCTGCGCCATCGTGACCCGCGAGATGGAAAAGCTGGGTGGCAAGGTAGCGCTGAGATTGCAAAAGAGTGTTCGTGCAGATTTAAACCAAACCCCCAGCCAAGCATTCGTGACTGATAACGGTGGCTGGATTTTGGAAGTTACGGGGCTGAGCATTACCGATCCTGCAGCACTTGAGGCGCAGATTAATCAAATTGCTGGTGTGCTGACTGTTGGCATCTTTGCTAAAGAAAAAGCCGATGTCCTATTGGTTAGTAATGCCACTGGAATCAAGCGCATCGTTCTTTGAGTTTTTCCAACTCAGAAAAATAAAACCCGACGGGGTATGCCCATCGGGTTTAATTGCCACGTTCAATGTGACAGGAGCAAAAGAGAGTTTGATGTCTCTGATGCCCAATAAGCATAGAGATATGCTTACGTTAGCAGTCTAAATACATTTAGACCAATGTGAGCTACACACCTACTGTAACACCACACCTTCATCCTATGCCTCTAATAATTCTTCGTCAAGCCTAATTTGGAATTTATTCAGATGGTGGAATGAAACCCTGCGCTGCATCAGCGCCGCCTTCATAAAAGTACTTTTCTACCTGCTTGAGCAAGTATTGACGAGCTCGAGGGTCAGCCATATTGAGGCGGTTTTCGTTAATGAGCATGGTTTGATGCTTTAACCAAGCTGCCCAGGCCTCTTTAGAGACTTCATTCCAGAGCTTTTTGCCCAATTCACCAGGAAGTGGAGCGAAATCCATACCCTCAGCTTCTTTATTGAGTTTGATGCATTGAACCATGCGTGCCATGAAATACCTTTCTTATAAATCTTTAGTGAGAACCATGGACTTGCGATCCCAGTTATAAATCTGCTTTCTTTCTTCCGGCAGATCATCGACTGTGGCGCGTTTGAAGCCACGCTTGAGGAACCAGTGTTCCGTTCTCGTTGTGAGAACAAACAGTTTCTTAATATTTTCCTGCTTCGCTCGCATCTCAATGCGTTTGAGGAGGCGCTCACCGTCACCGGAGCCTTGTACATCTGGATCGACTGCGAGGCAGGCTAATTCACCTACGCCATTAGGGAAGGGGAAGAGGGCTGCGCAACCAAATAGCACGCGGTCATGTTCAATAACCGAGAAGCGCTGAATATCCCGCTCAATCACGTCTTGGCCGCGCGCTGCCAAGATGCCTTCCTCTTCTAATGGCATGGTCAGCTGCAAAATACCGCCTACATCATCTTGATTGGCTTCTCTGAGGTTCTCAATATCGGAAGAGGCAAGCATCATGCCAATACCGTCGTGCGTAAAGAGCTCTTCCAGGAGCGCGCCATCTTGATTGCAAGGTAAAAAGTGCACACGGCTAACACCGGAGCGTACCGCTCTACCGGAGATATTGAGTAGACCCCTGAGACCGATCTCGAGTTCTTTATGGGCAGACATGTAATCTTGTAGCTGAGGCAAAGAAAGCTCAGTGATCAGCTCACCATCAGCATCTCTTAAGCCGCTATAAGGGCTCAAGAATATCAGCTTGTCTGCTTTAAGTGCTGCAGCAGTAGAAGCCGCTACATCTTCATAAGCCAAATTAAATGCTTGACCTGTTGGCGAGAAGCCTAAAGGTGAGAGCAGCACAATCTTATTGCTATCGAGCGAGAGCGTAATTGAGGTGGAGTCAACCTTACGCACTAAGCCAGTATGAATGTAGTCAACCCCATCCACCACACCAACGGGCATCGCTGTAATAAAGTTCCCTGAGATAACGGAGATCCGTGAACCCGCCATTGGGGTATTGGGTAAGCCGCGACTGAATGCCGCTTCAATATCGAGTCGCAATTCACCAGCAGCTTCTTTAACGCACTCGAGTGCAGCTGCATCAGTAATACGGTAAGTATTTAATGCACTGGTACCAAACTTGCTCTTGATCTTTCTGAGTTTGAGCTGTTCTTCAATCTGAGGACGGATACCGTGAACAAGCACAATCCGCATGCCCATTGCGTGGAGCATGGCAATATCTTCAATAATGTTCTCAAGCCCGATTTCTTTGACGAGTTCGCCAGCAAAGGCGATGACAAAGGTCTTTTCACGGAAGCTATGAATGTAGGGTGCAACGTCACGCAGCCAGCCCACGAAGGGAAAGTTTGAGGTCGATTCTTCGCCGCTGGGGGCGAGGTTTGGTGCATTTGTGCTCATAGTGAGAAAATTATAGGGTGCAAGAGCCTAAAAACAAACAAAAACTCCCAGAAAGACCTAAAGTCGAGCCCATTGCTATGCCTGCGCCCAACACTGGCAAGCGCATGGAGATCAGCTTTCCGGAACAATTACCAGTCTCCGCCCAGCGCCAAGTCATTGCTGAGGCACTGTTAGCCCATCAGGTCGTGATTGTCTGCGGTGAGACAGGTTCGGGCAAAACCACTCAGTTACCCAAAATTTGCCTTGATATTGGTCGAGGCAGCATGAATGGTGGCAAATTGATTGGTCACACGCAACCAAGACGGATTGCAGCAACTGCGACTGCCAAGCGCATTGCTCAAGAGCTAGGAACGCCAATCGGAGTAGATGTAGGCTATCAAGTGCGGTTTGCCGATAAAACCAGTCCAGGGGCATCGATCAAGTTGATGACTGATGGCATCTTGCTCGCAGAAACTCAGCGCGATCCACAACTGCGCGCTTATGACACCCTCATCATTGACGAAGCCCACGAGCGCAGTCTGAATATTGATTTTCTCTTGGGCTATCTCAGGCAGTTATTGCCCAAGCGACCCGATCTCAAATTGATCATCACTTCAGCGACTATTGATGCCAATCGATTTGCTGAGCATTTTGCTCTAGGCGGCAAACCGGCTCCCGTGATCGAGGTTAGCGGCAGACTCTTTCCGGTAGAGCAACGCTATGCGCCTTTAGAGGTTAATGAAGGTAAAAAAGAGTCCAAAGAAGTTCTGGATATTCCTGATGCAGTAGCTCAAGCCATTAATCAAGTGTGGCGTGAGGGCGCTTCTGGTGCAGGCGATGTTTTAGTCTTTTTGCCCGGTGAGCGCGAGATTCGGGATTGCGCAGAAGTCTTGCGTAAGGATCATGTCCTGCAACAACGTTTTCATCCAGAGATTTTGAGTTTATTTGCCAGGCAGTCGGTAGCAGAGCAAGAGCGGGTCTTTAGTCCAGGTAATGGCAGGCGGATCATATTGACCACCAACGTCGCAGAAACCTCTTTAACGGTGCCCAATATTCGCTACGTGATTGATAGTGGCCTGGCCCGAGTCAAGCGCTACTCCTATCGAAATAAAGTAGAGCAACTCCAAGTGGAGCCCATCTCCCAAGCGGCAGCCAATCAACGAGCTGGTCGTTGCGGACGGGTATCGGATGGTATTTGTATTCGTCTCTATAGCGAGCAGGATTTTCAATCTCGTGACCGATTTACGGATCCTGAGATCCTGCGCAGTTCTTTAGCCGCAGTGCTGCTGCGCATGAGTGCCCTGAAGCTCGCGAAGATTAATGAGTTTCCCTTCTTAGATCGTCCCCTGGGCCGAGCAATTGCCGATGGTATTCAGCTTTTGGATGAGCTTGGTGCAATTGAGTATGAAGCCAATGAGGATGACCAAACCCGCTTCAAGCTCACTCCGATTGGTAAGCAGTTGGCGGACCTGCCTCTGGATCCGCGGATTGGCCGAATTCTGTTGGCAGCCAAAGACCAGCAGGCGCTGCGTGAAGTCACGATTATTGCTTCTGCACTGGCAACCCAAGATCCGCGAGAGCGGCCCCTTGAGCAAGCACAAGCTGCAGATCAAGCACACCTACAGTTTGCTGATGAGCGTTCGGAGTTTCTGAGTTTCATTAAATTGTGGGATTGGTATCAAGATGCGCTAACGCATAAACATAGCAATCGACAGTTGGAAAATTTGTGCCGCAGTAAATTTCTCTCACCACGGCGTTTACGAGAATGGCGCGACGTCTATGGGCAGCTTCATGTCATGTTAGGTGAAAAAGGCTGGAAAGAAAATACAAGCCCAGCAACGTATGAGCAAATCCATCTTGCCTTGCTCACTGGCCTATTGGGTTTTGTTGCCAAAAAAGAAGAAGATGAAAAATCTCAAGAGCGGGGTAGTAAAACCGGCGGCTATTTAGGGGCGCGAGGCATTCGGCCCTTCATTTGGCCAGGCTCAACGATCGGTAAAAAAGCAGGAGCATGGTTCTTAGCTGGCGAGATGCAAGAGACGACGCGGATGTATGCTCGTACGATCGCAAAGATAGAACCTCAGTGGATTGAAAAAGTCGCTGTGCATCGCTTAATCAAATCCTTGAGTGACCCCTTTTGGGATAACCGTCAGGGTGAGGTAATGGCCTTTGAGCGAGGCACTTTATATGGCCTACCAATCTATCATGGCCGTCGTGTCCGTTACGAGTCACATGACCCTGTGGCAGCGAGAGAGTTATTGATTCGTCAAGCTTTGGTTCAGGAGGAGCTCTTTGGGCGCATGGAAAGTGCCGCGCTAGAGCGAGAAATTCAGGCTGAGGCTAAGAGAAAATATCCCGATAGCTTTGGCTTCTTTTGGCATAACCACCAACTGATTAAAGAGATAGAGGCTTTAGAGCATCGCTCCCGACGCCCAGATGTATTAGTTGACGATGATTTGCTTTATGCCTTTTATGATTCGCGACTGCCTAAAACAGTACTCAATCGAGAAGGCATGAGGGCTTGGCTTAAAACCCCTGAAGCCGATAGTCAAATGCGTTTGGCTAAAGCAGACTTGATGCGCCATGAGGCAGCAGGCATTACCGTCGATCGCTATCCCAAAAAATGGCTAGTCGGTGGAAGCGAGCTCAGTCTGACCTATCATTTTGAGCCAGGTAGCCCTAAAGACGGCGTCACTTTAGTAGTGCCACTTACTTTACTCAATCAAGTTGATGGGCGTCGCTGCGAATGGCTAGTACCAGGGATGTGCGAAGAGAAAACCCAACTCTTGCTGAAGTCCTTGCCGCAAAAATTACGCCGTCATTTAGTTCCCTTACCAGCATATGCCCAATCCTTTCTGGAGCGTTGCCTTGACTTAGACCAATTTGGTGTCGGAGATTATGTAGAGCAGCTAATACGAGATATTCAGAAAGAGCGGGGCATTGAGATTGCACGGACCGATTTTCGTCCTGAGGCCTTGCCGCAACATTTGTTCATGAACTTCCGATTGATTGATGAGCATGGAAGGCAGTTAGAGCTCGATCGCAATCTTGTCAAGCTGCGCGCAGAGTTTGGTGGCATTGCGCGCGACGCATTTCAGGCCCTTGCTCAAGAGGGTGCTGTTACTGCCAAAGTAGAGACCTCCAAATCCGATTCAGAAAAACCCACGATCGAGATTAGTCAAGGCGGATACCGATCATGGGACTTTGGCGATCTTCCTGAAACGCTGGAGATCAAGAAGGGCAATAAACTGCTCTTTGGTTATCCGGCCCTAGTAGATCGAGGTGAGTCTTGTGATCTTGAAGTCTTTGATGATTTGCAAGAGGCGCAGAAAATCCACCATCAAGGTTTGCGCAGGCTATTCTCAATCGCCAATAAAGATACGCTTAAATCCTTACAGAAACAATTGCCAGGTCTTCGCGAACTAGGTTTGCTGTTTATCAATATTGGCTCCGTGGATGCACTGGTAGAACAAATTCTGAATGTAGCGATCGAGCGGGCCTTCATGAGTGAATCTTTGCCGACTAACGCCAAGCAATTTCAGGAGAGATTACAGGCTGGTAAACCAAGATTGGCTCTAATAGCCCAAGAGATTGCCAAGCATGCTTTAAATGCCTTACAGGCAAATCTGGATGTCCAGAAAAAAATAGCACAAGCAAAAGCATCATCAGCGAGTGCCTATGCTGATATTCATAATCAATTGCAGGGATTGATATTTCCCAAGTTTGTCTCTGACATTCCCTATGCGCAGTTGGTGCATTTACCGCGTTATCTCAAAGCGATTCAGATGCGGATTGATAAGTTGAGATCAAATCCGGCTCGTGATGCGCAGTGTCAAAAAGATTGGGAGTCTGTTGCAAGACCCTGGCAAAAACTCTTACAGGGCTCTAAAGGCTCGGCATTCTATGTCATGGCTGAACATCAAGGTCTGCAAGACTTTCGTTGGCAGTTAGAAGAGCTGAGGGTGGCTCTTTTTGCTCAAGAACTCAGGACACCCAGCCCCATGTCGCTCAAGCGACTCGAAAAGGTCCTGGCAAGCTTGAGGTAGTTGCTTACAATATAGGGATGCGCTTATCTTTGACGAATACGGTTCACAGTCTTGCACTTCCCTTATTTTTGATTCTTCAGATCCCATTGGGCATGAGTTCAGCCATGGCAGACCCAGCTCAACCCAAACTGGCCATCATCTTGAATTCAGCCGATGCTAGCGTGAGCTTGATTGATATGAATGCCCGTCAAGTGATTAAAACCGTGCCCGTTGGGAAAGAGCCGCATCACTTAATGATGACGCCTGATCAAAAGATCCTAATGATTGCCAATGCTGCTGGTAATGACGTTGTTCTGATGGATCCGACGAGTGGTGAAATTACTGGGCGCATTCCACACATCATTGATCCCTATCAGGTTGGATACTCTCCGAACCACAAATGGTTTGTTGCGAATGGCAATCGCCTGAATCGCGTAGATGTCTATGCAGCTGATGGCTCTAATCTCACTCTGGCCAAATCCTATAAGCTTGGTAAAACTCCAAGCCACGTTGCCTTTACATCGGATAGCAAAATTGCTTTTGTGAGCTTGCAAGATTCCAATGAACTTGCGGCAATTGATCTTGAGTCCCAAAACATCTTGTGGAAAATTTCGACTGGCAAAACACCCGCTGGATTGTGGATGACGCCTGGTGATCAATATCTGCTGATTGGTCTAACAGGTGAGGACAATGTGCAAGTGTTCGATTGGAAAACGCAAAAAGAAGTCAAGCGTATTACGACTGGTAAAGGCGCTCATAACTTCCGCCCCTTAGGCGACAAGAAACATGTGTTTGTGAGTAACCGAGTCGCCTCCAGTATTACCTTGCTGAATATGCAGACCTTAGAAAAAGAGGGTGAAATTACCGGCTTGCCTGCAGGACCAGACGATATGGAAATTACCCCAGATGGAAAAACCATGTGGGTGACCTTTCGTTTCGCTAAGCAGGTTGGTGTGATAGACCTTACTACCATGAAGCTGACTACTGTCATTCCAGTTGGTCGATCACCACACGGAGTCTTTTTCTATCCTCGTGCGGCTTGGGAGTAAAACAGCATGAGCAATCGTTCATTACTTGCTCTGATATTGTTTTCTTTACTGAGTTTTTCAGCGCTGGCTCAAACGAATGTAACAGCGGGTTCCTGCAATAAAACGGTCTACCTTACTTTTGATACCGGCAATATGTCGGTCGCAGAAACGGTGGCTGAGGTTTTGAGACGTCACAAGGTGAAGGCAACGTTCTTTTTGGCCAATGAGAAGACTTTTAGGGGCGATTACGCGCTAGATGATTCTTGGAAGTCTTTTTGGCAGACGATGGTGCAAGAGGGGCATCACTTTGGCAGTCACACTTACGATCACGACTACTTTGTTAAAGACGGTCCCCGCAATGAGGTATTTATTAAGCCCCAATTTGGTCCTGAGGCCGGTAAGACCATGTTGATGAGTGAGGCCAGTTTTTGTAAAGATATCCGCGAGGTTAATCAGCGCTTTGTTGAGTTGACTGGAGAGCCGATACAAAAAATTTGGCGTGCACCTGGTGGCAAGACCTCGCCCCGGCTCATTAGCATGGGTAATTTATGTGGTTATCAGCATATTGCCTGGGCGCCTGCAGGCTTTTTAGGCGACGAGCTCAATTCTGATCAATATCCGAATGCCATGCTGTTAGAAAAAGCAAGTCAGGGTATAAAGGATGGCGACATCACCATGGCGCATTTGGGAATTTGGTCTAGAAAAGACCCTTGGGCTCCTGCGGTTTTAGAGGCTCTGATTGAGAATCTTAAAAAGCGGGGTTTTTGTTTTGCAACCCTGCCCAAGACTAGCTCAAATCAGTCAAAATAGGGTATGGATCTGAGTCTAACCCTCGCCGCTGTTGCTAATGCTATTTCTGCTGCCTATGCCGCTATTCAAGAGCGCATTTTTTCAGGCGTAGTTGAGCCGTTACTCTATCAACTCGATCTGACTGGATGGTCTGAGGACTTCTTTGATGGCATTGATTGGTTCCTATTTGGCTGTATTCAGATCGTGATGATTGTCGTGCTACTGCGGACCTGGGAGCGCTTGAACCCTGCAGAGCCTCAGGAGAAATTTTCCAAAGCAAGCAAGGCCGATGTGGTTTATTCCTTATTTCATCGTCTTGGCATTTTCCATGGCTTGTTCTTTATTGCTTTGTCGGGATTCTTTTTCCAACTGGATTCTGTATTGCATGATTTTCGCTTCGCTCGACTCAATGTAGAGGATTGGTGGCCTGGTGTGACATCAGTGCCCATCATCAGTTTCTGCATTTATTTGATCTTGCTGGATTTGGTGGAGTATCTATACCATCGAGCAACCCATGCATTTAATTGGTGGTGGCAATTACATGCCTTGCATCATAGCCAAACGGTGATGACTGCATGGTCTGATAATCGCAATCACCTCTTGGATGATATTTTGCGAGCAGTTGTTTTCGCTTTCTTCGCACTCTCGTTTGGCGTCTCACCAGGCCAATTTATTTTTCTAGTCGTGATTAGCCAATTTATTCAAAGCTGGCAGCACGCGAATCTCAATATCGATTTAGGAATTGGTAAGTATTTATTGGTGTCACCCCTTTTCCACCGCATGCATCACTCCGTAGGCTACGGACATGAGGCGCTTGGTAAGCCAGGGGTATTGGGTGGTTGTAACTTTGGTGTTTTGTTTCCCTGGTGGGACATGCTCTTTAAGACCGCCGTGTTTAGTAAAGCGGTTTACCCTACGGGTGTGCGAGATCTTCAGCTTTCTCACAATATCCTGACCCAGCAGTGGCAAACGCTACGCTCTTCTGCAAGAGCAATATTCAAATCATGATTGCTGTCCAGCAGCTAGTCCGCGCATTCGGCTTAGCTTTAGTCGGCACTATGCACCCGCGTATGCTGTGGTTGAGTTTGCGCCCCTTTTTAATCATTTCTGTTTTTTGGGGTAGCCTAATCTGGCTCACTTGGACTCCTGCATTGGCAATACTCGGATCGTTTCTGACCAATTCTATTTTTACTAATTGGATACAAGAGGGACTGATTTGGGCGGGCTTTGATCATGCGCGCGCTTGGATTGCCCCGTTCTTTTTTGTGATGCTGGTGATCCCTCTGATCGCCATTAGCCTGTTGGTTTTGATTGCTTTCTCAACGGTGCCCACCATTGTCAATAATCTATGCAGACAATCACAATACAGTAGCCTGCAATGCAAGCAGGGTGGAGGCTTGATCGGAAGCTTAATCTACACTGTTTGGTCTACCTTCATTTGCTTGGCTCTAGTGATGCTGACCTTGCCAGTCTGGTGGATTCCACCTCTATTTGCGATCTTGCCCCCTTTGTTATGGGGCTGGTTAACGATGCGCCTAATGGCTTACGATGTGTTGGCTCGTCATGCGAGCAGCCAAGAGCGTGATACTTTGATTCAGCAATATCGCTGGTCTTTATTAGTCATGGGAATTGCTTGTGGAGTGTTAGGGGCAGTACCAACTTTCTTTTGGGCTACTTCAGCATTGGCTTTAGTCTTATTTCCGATTGTGAGTTTTGTGGCTTTGTGGATCTATTCCTTAATCTTTGTTTTTGCAGGTTTATGGTTTTCTCATTTCCTATTGGATGCGCTTCAGAATTTAAGAGAAGATGAGCTCAATCAAGCCCTTGTTGTAGAGACTCGTGTACTGGATAGTGGAGAGCAGTGAGATGGTTGATGCTTTAAAAATAGTAGAGATTGAGTTGCCAAGCGATGCAGCAAAGAGCTCAAGACGGTTTGGCTTGATTGTGATTGGCGATGAAATTTTGTCAGGTAAGCGTCAAGACAAGCATATGAGCAAAATGATTGAGTTGCTTAGTGAGCGAGGTTTAAGCTTGTCATGGGCTCGTTATCTGCCTGATGATCCTGCTCAAATTACCGCATGTCTCAGAGACACTTTTGTGAGTGGTGACGTGGTGTTTAGCACTGGCGGTATTGGGGCAACACCCGATGACCATACGAGGCAGTGCGCAGCATTAGCACTAGGCACGAAAACGCAATTACATCCAAGCGCCCAAGAGCTGATAGCGGGACGCATTCAGGCGATGGCAGAAGGTGATCCCATTAACACCGATCTCAATACACCCGAGAACCAACATCGCTTCAAGATGGGCGAGTTCCCGATTGGGAGCGAGATCATCCCTAACCCCTATAACCAGATTCCGGGTTTTTGGATTAAAGAGCATTACTTTGTTCCGGGCTTTCCGGTGATGGCTGCCCCAATGATGGCTTGGTGTCTTGATCACTTTTACAAAGACTTATTTCATCAAGAGAATTGGTCTGAGCGAAGCTTCATAGTCCCCAAGGGGATTGAATCCACCTTGACCCCGCTGATGGAGCGGATCGAGGGGAGTTTTCCGGGCGTAAAAGTCTTTAGCCTTCCCTCTATTGGTGATCCTACTAGAGGGGGTGTGTTTGCAGAGCGTCATATCGAACTAGGCATTAAAGGTAATGCCGATTTGCTTCAAAGTGCTTGGCTGGCCCTCAGAACTGGTACACAATCTCTCGGCTATGAAATTCACGATCTCCACCCTTCATGATTGCACTAATTTGGTGCATTTATAGGCCCTAGAGCCTGATAGAGATCCTTTTTAGCACTTAAATAGTGCAATAATGCTATTCAACGCTAGCTTGCTTGAGTAAATTAGCTGCATCAAATAGGTGTTGTTGACCTACTTATTGAGATTCCGAAATTAGATAACACAGGAGAGTTGCATGACCAAGACCGTCGCCGATGTAATGAAGTTAGTTAAAGAAAAAGAATGTACTTTTGTTGATTTCCGTTTTGTTGATACCAAGGGTAAAGAACAGCACGTATCAGTACCTATTTCTGCATTTAACGAAGACAAATTTGAAAGCGGTCATGCATTTGACGGTTCCTCCATCGCAGGTTGGAAGGGGATTGAAGCTTCTGACATGTTGTTGATGCCAGATCCAACAGCTGCATACATCGACCCATTCTATGAAGAGTCCACTTTGGTTTTGACTTGCGACGTGATCGAGCCATCTGATGGCAAAGGTTATGACCGCGATCCACGCTCCATTGCCAAACGCGCTGAAGCGTATTTAAAGAGCAGTGGTCTAGGTGATGCTGCTTACTTTGGTCCTGAGCCAGAGTTCTTTGTATTTGATGGCGTTCAGTGGAATGTCGATATGCAAGGTTGCTCAGTCAAGATTATTTCTGAAGAGGCTCCATGGTCGTCCGGTCTTGACCTTGAAGGTGGCAATACCGGACATCGTCCAGGTAAAAAGGGCGGTTATTTCCCAGTTGCTCCAGTAGATAGCTTCCAAGATATGCGTTCAGAGATGTGCTTGATTCTCGAATCTTTAGGTATTCCAGTTGAAGTGCATCACCATGAAGTGGCTGGCCAAGGCCAAAACGAATTGGGTACCAAGTTCAGCACATTGGTACAACGCGCTGATTGGACCATCTGGCAAAAGTATGTTGTGCAAAACGTTGCTCATGCTTATGGCAAGACAGCAACGTTTATGCCAAAGCCAGTCGTTGGCGATAACGGTTCCGGTATGCACGTTCACCAATCCGTTTGGAAGAATGGTGAGAACTTGTTTGCTGGTAACGGCTACTCAGGTTTGTCCGAGTTTGCTCTGTACTACATCGGCGGCATCATCAAACACGCCCGTGCCCTGAATGCGATCACCAACCCAGGCACCAACTCCTACAAGCGTTTGGTACCAGGCTTTGAGGCGCCAGTGAAGTTGGCTTACTCAGCTCGCAACCGTTCTGCGTCGATCCGTATTCCTTATGTTTCAAATCCTAAGGGTCGTCGTATTGAAACTCGCTTCCCAGATCCATTGGCTAACCCATACTTGGCGTTCTCTGCCTTGTTGATGGCCGGTTTGGATGGTGTACAGAACAAGATTCACCCAGGTGAAGCGGCTGACAAGAACTTGTATGATTTGCCACCAGAAGAGGATGCAAAGATTCCAACTGTATGCCATAGCTTAGATCAAGCTTTGGAGTGCTTGGACAAGGATCGCGAATTCTTGACCCGTGGTGGTGTGTTTACCAATTCGATGTTGGATGCTTACATTGCATTGAAGATGGAAGAGGTCACACGTTTCCGTATGACTACCCATCCAGTCGAATTTGAAATGTATTACTCCCTGTAAGAGAAGGAAAGAACTTGAGCGCAGGTTTATTGCGCAATTCGTTCAAGGGAGCAGCTTCGGCTGCTCCTTTTTTTCCGACATTGCTCGATCAAATTCCTAATGCCATCGTGATTTTCGAGGCAGATAGTCAGCAGCTGGTATATGTAAATCCTGCTGCAGAGTCTGCTTTGGATCTTTCACGTAAATCGCTGGAAGGCCAAAACTTCCAAGATTTGTTTGGCGATAACCTGCAACTCAAGGAAATGATCTCTGAAGTTAGGCGCGGTCAAGTTCCAGCTCAACGTCAGGAACTTTTGCTCCATTCTTTACCAGGTAGCATTCATCAAGAGACAATACCCGCCCATGTTGTGATTGCTCTGATGGATGACTCTGAATTCATGTTGATGGAGTGGTTTCCGATTGATCAGCAGTTGCGAACGGAGAGAGATGAGCGGGTAACGCAGCAGGTCGAAGCGAATAAAGAACTCATGCGCAATTTAGCTCATGAAATCAAAAATCCGCTTGGTGGCATTCGGGGCGCTGCTCAGCTTTTAGAGTTCGAGTTACCTGAAAAAGGCTTGCGTGAATATACCCAGGTCATCATCAAAGAGTCAGATCGTTTACAGACCTTAGTTGACCGCCTTTTAGCGCCGCATCGTAAAGCACATGTGATGGAGTATTTCAATGTTCATGAGGCTTTAGAGCGTGTGCGCAGCCTAGTGTTGGCCGAGTTTCCCAAGGGCTTGAAGATCGTGCGTAATTACGATACTAGCCTGCCAGATCTCTTGGGTGATCGTGAACAGTTGATTCAGGCGGTACTCAATATTGCTCATAATGCGGCTCAAGCACTCAGTAATGAAATTGAGGCAGGGGTTGCGCAAATTGAACTCCGCACTCGAGTGGCCCGCTCGGTAACAATTGCTAAACAGCGCTACAAACTCGCCATGGATCTAGATGTGATTGATAACGGTCCTGGGATACCAGCTGATATTCGTGAGCGGATTTTTTTCCCACTCGTTTCTGGACGAGAGGGTGGTAGTGGCCTAGGGCTGACCCTGGCGCAAACCTTTGTTCAGCAACACCAAGGTTCAATTGCTTGTGAGAGTAAGCCAGGCTATACCCATTTTCATATTCAAATACCGTATCGCAGGCAGGAGAAATCAGAATGAAACCAATTTGGATCGTCGATGATGATCAATCTATTCGTTGGGTTCTTGAAAAAGCCCTTACGCGGGAAGACATTCCTCACCGTAGCTTTACCAACCCTAATGATGTCCTGAATGCACTAGAGAAGGATACACCCAGTGTCTTGATTTCAGATATTCGGATGCCGCGTGGGAACGGCTTAGACCTTCTCCAGCATGTGAAGGTGAGTCATCCTCATTTACCTGTCATTATCATGACGGCCTACTCAGACTTAGATTCTGCAGTTTCTGCATTTCAGAGCGGCGCCTTTGAATACCTCACTAAACCCTTTGATTTGGATAAAGCGCTTGAGCTGATTCGACGCGCTATTGAGCAGGGTGATCGCGCTCAGTCAGGCACCAAGGTTGCTGATGATTGGAGGCTAGACCAATCTGAAGTTATTGGCCAAGCACCAGCGATGCAAGAGGTATTCAGGGCGATTGGTAGGTTGGCACAGTCCCACGCTACGGTATTGATTATGGGTGAATCTGGCACTGGTAAAGAGTTGCTAGCCCAGGCTCTGCATAAACATAGCCCCAGAGCCAAAGGTGCTTTCATTACCTTCAGTAGCTCTGCAGTACCAAAAGAATTACTTGAATCAGAATTGTTCGGTCATGAAAGAGGAGCCTTTCCAGGTGCTCAGACTCTAAAACGCGGTCGGTTTGAGCTAGCAGAGGGCGGCACCTTATTCTTAGATGAAATTGGTGACCTCTCTGCTGATTTGCAAACCCGTTTGCTCAGAGCGCTTACTGATGGCCATTTCTATCGCACTGGTGGGCAAGATCCTATTAAAGCCAATGTGCGTATCATTGCCTCGACCCATCAGAACCTAGAGGCGCGAGTATCTGCTGGACTCTTCCGCGAAGATCTTTTGCATCGCTTAAATATCATCCGTTTGCGTATGCCACCCCTGAGAGAACGCTCTGAGGATATTCCTTTGTTAGCGCGGCACTTTATGCAAGCTTGTGCAAAGTCACTTGGCGTTGAAGCTAAAAAGCTATCGGATGAAGCCCTACAGCACATGACGAATATGTCTTTCTCGGGCAATGTGCGTCAATTGGAAAACCTCTGTCATTGGCTTACCGTCATGACACCCGCCAGCACAATTGGAGTCGGAGATCTTCCCAGCGATTTATTCACGGCTACTAATGAACCTGCCGTGATTGTGCAAGGCGAGTCTACATCAATTGCTCCTGCGCTGAATCGTTCCAATACCAGTGATTGGGAAAATGGCTTAGGCCGACTTGCGGTCAAGATGTTACAAGATGGCGATCAGTCGGTATTTGATGCCTTGACCTCACGTTTTGAGAAGGCTGTTCTCCAAGCGGCGCTTGAAGTAACCCGTGGTCGTCGGGTTGAGGCGGCTCAACGTTTAGGTATCGGCCGTAATACGATTACCCGTAAGTTGCAGGAATTGGGTATCGATGACTAGCTCCGTTCGCATCGCAGCTTGGAATGTCAATTCTTTGACGGTACGTTTGCAGCAGGTAATCCGTTGGTTGCAAGATCAAGAAAAAGCAAATGCGCCTATTGATGCGCTTTGTTTGCAAGAGCTCAAGCTTACGGATGAAAAATATCCCCATCGTGCGCTTGAAGATGCGGGCTATCTTAGTTTGGCGGCTGGGCAAAAGACCTATAACGGAGTTGCTATCCTTTTGCGTAAAGCAGCGCTAGCTCCTATTGCCAGTGATATCGATACGGCATTCTTAAAACCGATTCGCAATATTCCAGGTCATGTGGATGAGCAACAACGTATTCTGGCAGCAACTGTCTGCTTCAAAGGTATGCAGCCCATTCGGATGATCTCGGCTTATTTTCCGAATGGTCAGGCGCCGGGTAGTGAAAAATTCATTTATAAACTAAGCTGGCTTGAAGCACTACAGCAATGGCTAAAAGCAGAACTTGCTCAAAGTGAGCGCTTGGCTTTATTGGGTGACTTCAATATCGCTCCAACTGATGACGATGTCCATGATCCGAAAGCATGGGAAGGGCAGAACTTGGTTTCACCAGCAGAGCGGGGTGCTTTTCAATCTCTACTCAACTTAGGCTTGGTAGATTCATTTCGCATGTTTGAGCAAGCACCTAAAACCTATAGCTGGTGGGACTACCGCATGATGGGCTTTAGAAGAAATGCCGGTATGCGGATCGATCACATTTTGCTCAGCAAAGCCCTAGAGCAAAAATGCAGTGCTAGCAAGGTTGATAAACAACCCCGCGCATGGGAGCAACCCTCTGATCATGCTCCCGTCATTGCAGAAATTCAGGCTTAGTTAAAACCGCTCAGAGTTTTAAGCTAAGCCGCCATGACGCAGTAGAGCATCGATTTGCGGTTCTCGTCCTCGAAACGCCTTAAAGGATTCAGCAGCAGGTCGACTGCCGCCCACCTCTAAAATTTCTTGACGGTAGCGGGCTCCAGTCTCTGGATCTAAGACGCTTCCAGTTAGTTTCGCGGCGTCCTCAAACGCAGAATAGGCATCAGCTGAAAGTACTTCAGCCCATTTATAGCTGTAGTAACCAGCAGCATAGCCACCGGCAAAAATATGACTGAAGGTATTTGGCCAGCGAGAAATCTCGGGCTGAGGGATGACATTACATTGCCCTGCAATGATTCTAGAAAGATCCAAGACTGCCTGACCATGAGCTGATTTGGCATCAAAAGTAGAGTGCAATCGCCAATCGAGTAAGGAGAAGGTGATTTGACGTAAGGTTCCCAAGCCATTTTGGAAGTTCTTGGCCGCCAGGAGCTTGTCAAACAGTTCGCGCGGGAGTGGTTTTCCAGTCCCTGCATGAGCCGTCATCTTTTCTAAAACTTCCCATTCCCAGCAGAAATTTTCCATAAACTGACTAGGCAATTCGACGGCATCCCATTCAACACCATTGATGCCTGATACGCCTAAGGCACCTACTTGAGTCAGGAGGTGATGTAAGCCATGGCCACTCTCATGGAAGAGGGTAATCACATCGTCATGCGCAATAGTGGGCTGACGCAGTTGACCATCTACCGTGACTGGGGCTGGAAAGTTACACACCAAATAGGCAATCGGGGTTTGGATGTCACCATCAGGTAATTCGCGACGGCCTCGTGCATCATCCATCCATGCACCACCGCGCTTACCTGGACGAGCATATGGGTCGAGATAAAAGTGGGCCACAATATTTCTTTGGGTATTCCGAATCGCAAAAGATTGCACATCTTGATGCCATGTTGGTAAGTCAGCTGGCTCAATGGTGACTCCAAACAGGGTTTGAATAACCCTGAAAAGTCCTTCTAACACTTTGCTCAAAGGGAAGTATTGCTTTAGTTCATTTTCAGAGAAGGCGTAACGCGCTTGCTTCAGTTTTTCTGAGGCAAACGCAATGTCCCAGGGCTGTAGACCGTCATCAAGTTGAAGATGGTCTTTAGCAAACGAGAGCAATTCTTGCCAATCTCTTTCTGCAAAGGGCCTGGCACGTTGTGCAATATCACTCAGGAAGTGGTCTACCTCATCAACACTGCGCGCCATCTTTGGCGCCAGACTCAGGGCGGCGTAGTTTACAAAACCCAACATCTTCGCCTCTTCAGAGCGCAAGCGTAACTGATCCAACATATTTTGGGTGTTGTCCCACGCCATTTGACCCTGACCATACGCAGGCGCTAATTCTGAAGCACGGGTGATATAGGCTTGATACAAGAGCTTACGTAAAGCCCGATTCTCTGAATACTGCATTACTGGGTAATACGAAGGAAAGTGCAGCGTAAATGCCCAACCCGTTAACTGTTTTTGCTTGGCGGTATCTGCAGCAGCAGCTACGGCATCATCCGGAAGGCCGGCCAACTCAGATATGTCAGTAATCAGATGGACAAATCCATCGGTAGCATCTAAGACATGATCTGAAAATGCTTTGCCGAGTTGGGCTTGCTCATCCTGGATTTGAGAGAAGCGGGGCTTATCCACAGGACTGAGCTCAGCACCTCCCAAACGAAAATCTCTCAAAGAGTTCTCAATCACTTTTTTCTGGGCACGACTTAGATTAGAAAATTCCTTACTCTTGCTCAGTAACTTAAATTTTTCGTATAAGGCGAGGTTTTGCCCTAGGCTTGACATGAAGGCGGTCACCTTAGGTAGCATCTCTCCATATGCAACACGCAGTTCTGGTGAATCAGCAACACTATTTAAATGAGAGATTGCGCCCCAAGCGCGACTAAGTAATTCGGTTGCATCTTCCAATGGTTCGGCTAAGTCTAACCAAGTGCTAGGCGTATCTATAGCTACCGCATGATCTACTGCCAGCTCGGCTTGCTCAAGAAGATGGTTGATGGCAGGAGCAATATGCTCAGGCAAAATTGCTGAGTATTGCGGAATACCGGTACCAAAGGTAATAAGAGGGTTGTCTTGAAGATTTTGCGGGATCGATAGTTTCATCCCTCTAGCTTAATGTAAGCCAAGATTGTTTGTCCAAAAATAGGCAGGATATTTAGTGCTTAGGCGCTTTCTCAGCCGCCTCTAAGGTATTCATGAGCAACATCGTAATCGTCATGGGACCCACACCTCCTGGAACTGGAGTAATCCAGCCGGCAACATACTTGGCAGTATCAAAGTCAACGTCCCCACAAAGCTTGCCATCAGGAAGACGGTTAATGCCAACGTCAATGACAACAGCACCTGTTTTAATCATGTCACCCGAGACCATGTGAGGCTTGCCTGTAGCGACCACCAAGATATCAGCATCTTTAGTATGGTGTGCTAAATCTCGAGTTTTGCTATTACAAATCGTGACGGTTGCCCCGGCTTGTAAAAGCAGCATTGCCATGGGTTTACCAACAATATTTGAGGCTCCCACAATGACTGCGCGCGCACCACGAATTGGATAATCAATACTCTCGAGGATTTTCATACAACCGTAGGGAGTGCAGGGCTTGAACTCAGGCTTACCAACCATTAAAGCGCCGGCATTTGCGACATGGAAGCCATCGACATCTTTTTCGGGGGCGATTGCCTCGAGTACACGCTCAGCTGCAATGTGCTCAGGTAAGGGTAATTGCACCAAGATTCCATGAATTGCTGGGTCTGCATTGAGAGTGGCAATCCGAGCCAGTAATTCTTCTTCTCCCAGTTCAGCAGAATAACGCTCTAGTACAGAATGAAAGCCGACATCTTCGCAAGCTCTGACTTTATTGCGGACATAGACTTGACTAGCAGGGTTATCGCCAATCACGATCACTGCAAGTCCAGGCCGAACACCTTTCGCAGTCAGAATCGCGGCACGTGCAGCAATTTCTGCACGGAGTTTTTTCGAAAGGAGATTTCCGTCTAATAACTGCGCAGGCATTATGTATTTGGCTGAGGGTCGGATAAGGCTAAGCGGAGCAAATCAGCAACGGTGTTCACGTTGAGCTTCTCCATGATATTGGCCCGGTGTGCTTCTACAGTTTTAATGGAGATGCTTAAGTCATCCGCAATTTGTTTATTCAAACGACCAGCCACAATACGCTCAAGCACTTGTCTTTCGCGCCCAGTTAACTTGCTGAGCAAGCTTTGCGTAATTTTGCGGTGATTCGCTTGTGAGTAATCAACCCGTGCTTTAGCAAGCATGCGATCAACTAAGCTGCAAAGATCATTTTCTTTAAATGGCTTTTCAATAAAATCAACGGCACCACGTTTCATAGTAGACACAGCCATCGAGACATCGCCATGACCGGTGATGAAAGCGATTGGCATGGGATAGTTTTCACTGATCAAGCGCTCTTGCAATTCAAGGCCGGACATGCCTGGCATCCGGACATCCAAGATGGCACAAGAAATTGTCGATTTATCGGTGCTTTGTAAGGATTGCATAAAACGTTCAGCACTGGCGTGGCATCTGACCACATAACCATTACTTTCTAAAAGCCAAGTTAGGGAGTCACGGACAGCTTCATCGTCATCTACGACATAAACCACTTCAGCTTGGTTTGGTTTGGCTATTACGTTCATTTTCAGTTTCCCGGCTTTCGGAAGATTCTAAGGGTAGGAGTATTGTAAAGGTGCAGCCCGAGAGCTTGGTCCGCTCGGCATCCATCTGGTTTTTGGCCCAAAGTCGGCCATGGTGGGATTCAATAATCGAACGGCAAATATTGAGCCCCATGCCCATACCTTCAGCTTTGGTGCTGAAGAAAGGCTCAAACATGCGCTCAATGACCGCCTCTGAGATACCACCGCCAGTATCTGAGACCTGGATACGGAGCATGGCCGGGAAGGTACTAGTGTCTAAATCGGCGGTAATTTTGACCGGAGGGGCCGACCAGCGGGAAGACGAGGGATAAGCTTCACGCATGCTATCAAGGGCATTTTTCAGGAGATTGACCAAGACCTGGAGAACTAATACCGGATCGACAGGGACTTCGGGAAGATTCTCTGTAACTGAGGAGACGATCGATAGGCGATGTCGATTGGCCTCGATTTCTACGAGACCGACCGCATCATTAATAATGTCAGCGATCGAGCAGAGCTTACGTTGCAGCTCGCTGCGTTTAACAAAGCCACGAATACGTTGAATAATGGTGCCTGCTCGCACTGCTTGCTCAGATGCTTTTTCTAGTGCGGGCAAAATGTCGCGCGGGATATCCACCTCGGTTGAGCCTTGCAAACGTTTCGCAACCCCCATGCAGTAATTCGAGATCGCTGATAGGGGTTGATTTAATTCATGGGCTAAAGAGGAGGCCATTTCACCCATCGTCGTCAAGCGGCTAGTGAATTGCATCTTCTCTTCTTGCTGGCGAGTTAGCTCATCGGATTCTTTGCGAGCGGTGATGTCTGTAGCAATTAAGAGTTGAGCCAAGCTCTCATCAACCCAGGGAATGAAGCGTCGACGAACTTCATACCATTTCGACGAATCGCCAATGAGTTGAATTTCTTCGGATTCGGATTCTTGGTAGAGGGCGGATGGCGGGATGCCTGGATTCTGATCGGAAGATTCTTCAGTCAGCTCTTGCATTGCATGATGAGCCATTTGCCCACCCACTAGATCAAAGTGTCCCTTCGAGTCATCGCCAAAACGTTCCCGATAGAAGCGATTCGCAAATAGCAGAGCGCCTGTTTCGATTGACACCACAGATACTGCAGCATCTAAACCTTCAAGTACTGTAATAAAACGCTCTTGAGAGGCGGCTAATTTTTCCCGAACTTTAGTTGACTCAGTAATATCAATCACTGTGGTTACCCAGCCATTTTGAATGCCTTTCTCATTGACCAAAGGGGCGATAAAGGTTCTGGTGTCTATGGGTGATCCATCATGTCGAACAATGATGCCCCGAATTCCCTCTTTCATCTCATGGTAATGCTTGGGATTTAAGGCTAAATTCATCTGCTCCTCTTGAGCATCCTTTTTATCTTCAGGCCAGAAAGGGAATGGGGGCTTTAGGCCAATGAGATCTTTTTCTTCCCAGCCAGTCATTTCACAAAAGGCTTTATTGACATAGGTGATGCGCCCATCCATAGCATGACCCCGAATGCCCACTGGTGTGGAATCCTCCATTGCATTTCGGAAATTTGTCTCGGCTTTCAGGTTGGCCTCTGCTTCCTGACGCACTTGCATTTGTTTTAGCACTGACCACAAACTCCAAATCACGAAAGCACTCAGGCCTAAAACAACGCCAACGAGCATGCGGAAGGTGAGATTGGTTGGCGCTGGGTAAGTGTCAATTCGTAAAGTGAGATTAGGGCTGAGAACCCCAATATCAAGACTGGTTTGATTGCTAAATGCCCGTTTGGGTGTATCTCGATCTGAAGAAATAGCGAGCACGCGATCGTTATCCGTCATCAAGGTAAAGCGATACTGGGCTTTTAACTCCGCCGGAATCACATCGAGGATCCCTTGAGTGCTGTAGAGCGCTGCTATCACGCCGAGATTATCAAGACCATTTGAAATGGGCACTACCTGCCAAAAAATAATCCTTTTTTCTCGGACGATTGGATCTACCTGTTTGTCATCAAGCGCTACAAACTGGCTATAAGCAGGTTGGCCGGTTGCTTGACTGATATTGATCGTTTTGCGTAATGACTCTTTGACAAGGTTGATTTGCTCAGCACTTTGCCCGTCACCGAGTCCCAAGTCTTTCTTATTCCGGTTGGCCTGCGCCACCCATTGCACTTCATTATTTTTATTGAGCCAAAATAGCTTACGGATTTCATGTTCATCGCCCAATAAAGTCTCGGCTTGTTGCAATGCGTTGGCCCGAACCTTCATTTCATCATTGCTGGCGGCAAGTTCTCGGCTGATGGCCAGAAGGCTATCGGCATTACTATTAAAGCGCAGTTGTATGCGTTGCTTGGCGAAGACGAGTTCCCGAAATAGGGCCGCCTCTTGCTGATTTTTTTCTTGTAATTGCAGTGTTCCTAAGATGACACCCATCACGGCAGTGAATATCACGATGGCCATCAGTGGGGTGTAGACGAGTGGGGTGTAGACGAGCCTAAATCCCCGTATTTTTCGGATCCATCTCAGGGGCTTTAATAACCAATTTGATAGCGGCACTTGTTTTTTCATTTCTAAGTCATTTTGCCTCATCATCCTGTTGTATTTAATCCAGGATGCATCGCAGCATAATTCCATATTATGAGAAATATTATCATTATGTGGAAAATTACTTGTTCATGAAATAAACCCCTTCTAGAATCTCTAACATCAAAAGAGTGTTTAATAGATCAACAAAAAAGATATACAAAAAATATTAAAGGGAGACCATCATGGCTGCGATACCAGATCAAATCTTAGGTTCGAGTAAGGCATCTGACCAAGATCCTGTGGAGACTCAAGAGTGGCTCCAAGCGCTGGATGGTGTGATCCGCAATGAAGGTGTTGATCGTGCCGCCTTCTTAATTGATCAGCAAATTGCGCATGCTCGTGTCAATGGCGTTGAGCAAGCATTTCATGCAGAGACTCCCTACATTAATACCATTCCGGTTGAGCAGCAGGCCAGATTGCCTGGTGATCAGAACATTGAGCACCGGATTCGTTCTTACACACGCTGGAATGCGATGGCGATGGTGTTACGTGCCAATAAGGACACGAACGTTGGCGGCCATATTTCTTCATTCCAATCCGCGGCAACTTTATATGACATTGGCTTTAACCATTTCTGGCATGCACCATCCCCAGAGCATGGCGGTGATTTGATTTTTGTTCAAGGTCACTCAGCCCCTGGTGTCTATGCCCGTGCCTACATGTTGGGCCGCTTGACTGATGAGCAGCTGAACAACTTCCGCCAAGAGGTGGGTGGCAAGGGAATCTCAAGCTACCCACATCCTTGGTTGATGCCCGATTTTTGGCAGTTCCCAACGGTCTCAATGGGCTTAGGTCCCATCATGGCCATTTATCAAGCGCGCTTCATGCGCTACTTGCGTGATCGTGGTTTGGCAAAAACTGATGGTCGTAAAGTTTGGGCCTTTTTGGGTGATGGTGAAACCGATGAACCAGAGTCTCTTGGTGCAATTGGGATGGCCGGTCGCGAGAAACTCGACAACTTGATCTTTGTGATCAATTGCAACTTACAGCGCTTAGACGGACCTGTACGCGGGAATGGCAAAATTATTCAGGAGCTCGAGAGTGAGTTCCGTGGTGCTGGTTGGAACGTGATTAAGGTCGTTTGGGGCGGACAGTGGGACGCACTCTTTGCTCGAGATAAAAAGGGCATCTTGATGCAGCGCCTCGGCGAGATCGTTGATGGTCAGTATCAAACCATGAAATCGAAGAACGGCGCTTATGTTCGCGAGATCGTATTTAACACTCCTGAACTGAAAGCATTGGTCAGCGATTGGAGTGATGAAGAAATTTGGCAGCTCAATCGTGGAGGTCACGATCCTCATAAAGTCTATGCTGCCTTCCATGCGGCAGTCAATCACCAAGATGAGCCTACTGTGATCTTGGCGCATACGATTAAGGGTTACGGTATGGGCGGCTCAGGTGAGGCGATGAATATTGCGCACCAAGCTAAGAAAATGAATCCGGATGATGTGCGTCGCTTCCGCGATCGTTTTGAGATTCCAGTAAAGGATGCTGACCTCGAAGAAATTCCGCTGGTGAACTTTGCTGAAGGTAGCCCAGAATTAGAGTACATGAAGGCGCGTCGTCAGGAGTTGGGCGGATATCTGCCACAACGCCGCATGAAAGCAGAAAGTTTGCCAGTACCAAGCCTGGAAGTATTTGCACCTATGCTTGAGGCAACCACTGAAGGTCGAGAAATCTCAACGACGATGGCCTTTGTTCGTATTCTCAATACGATCGTACGCGACAAGACCATCGGCCAGCGAGTGGTTCCAATCGTGCCGGACGAATCTCGTACCTTTGGTATGGAGGGGATGTTCCGTCAGCTCGGTATTTGGAGTCAACTTGGACAACTGTACACACCCGAAGATCATGATCAATTGATGTTCTATAAGGAACATAAGACTGGCCAGATTTTGCAAGAGGGTATTAATGAAGCGGGTGGCATGTGTGATTGGATTGCTGCAGCGACCTCTTACTCAACCCATGGCGTGCCCATGTTGCCTTTCTATATTTTCTACTCCATGTTTGGTTTCCAGCGTATCGGTGACTTAGCTTGGGCAGCAGGTGATATGCGCAGTCGCGGTTTCTTGCTCGGCGGCACTGCGGGTAGAACCACTTTGAATGGCGAAGGCTTGCAGCATGAAGATGGCCATAGTCAAGTGTGGAGTGCTGCAGTACCTAACTGCGTTAGCTATGACCCTACATTCTCCTTCGAACTGGCCGTAGTGATTCAAGATGGTATGCGTCGCATGCTTGAGGCCCAAGAAGATGTGTATTACTACATCACCTTGATGAATGAAAACTACGCCCATCCTGCAATGCCTAAGGGCGCAGAGCAAGACATCATCAAGGGCATGTACAAACTCAAATCGGTTGGAGAACCTAACGCAAAACTGCGTGTACAACTTTTAGGCTCTGGCACGATCTTCCGCGAAGTGATCGAAGCTGCAGAAATCTTGCACAAAGAGTGGGGTGTTGCCTCTGATTTATGGGGATGCCCAAGCTTTACAGAATTAGCGCGTGATTGGAATGCAGTTCATCGTCATAACTTACTCAATCCAACCAGCGAACCAGCGCTTTCTCATGTTGAGAAATGTCTGAAGGGTACTGCTGGGCCTGTGATTGCAGCAACAGACTATGTTCGTGTATTTGCCGAACAGATCCGCCCAGCGATTCAGCATATCGGTCGTCAATATGAAGTCTTGGGTACGGATGGCTTTGGCCGTTCCGATACGCGCGAGAACTTACGTGATTTCTTCGAGGTAGATCGCCGTTGGGTGGTATTGACTGCCTTGCGTTCTTTAGTCGATGCTGGCCAGCTTGATCGCCAGAAATTAGCCGAAGCTATCAAGAAGTATGGCATTGATAGCGCTAAGCCAAACCCCATGACAGTCTGAACAAGACATTACATTACAGATCAAGACTATGAGCCAATTCATTGAAGTCAAGGTCCCCGATATTGGGGATTACAAAGATGTCCCAGTTATCGAAGTGCTAGTGAAGCCAGGCGATACGATTGAAAAAGAACAATCCATCGTCACTCTGGAGTCAGATAAGGCGACGATGGATGTCCCGTCATCACATGCTGGTGTAGTCAAGGAAGTCAAAGTCAAAGTCGGTGACAACATTTCTGAAGGAGCAATCGTAGTACTCCTGGAAGAGAGTGCTGGTAGCACTGCTGCACAAAGCGCCCCAGTTGCACCTGCAGCACCTGCTGTGGCAGCCCCACCTGCAAAAGTAGCTGCTGTAGAGCCACCCGTCAAATTGGCTCCGCCACCTCCACCTGTCAGCAATATTCCTGCGCCCATTGCTGACAATGTCGGGCATGCTAGTCCGTCCGTACGCAAGTTTGCGCGTGAGCTTGGTGTTACGGTTACCCAAGTGACTGGTTCAGGTCCAAAGGGTCGTATTACTCAAGAAGATGTGCAAGCCTTCGTCAAGGCTGCTATGAGTGGGGGCGGAACTCCTGCAGCTGCTTCTGGTGGTAGTTTGGGTGGCCTCAATATTATTCCTTGGCCAAAAGTCGACTTTACAAAGTTTGGTGAAGTTGAGCGCTTACCTCTCAATCGCATTAAGAAGCTGACTGCAGCCAATCTAGCGCGTAATTGGATCATGATTCCAGCGGTGACTTATCACGAGGATGCCGATATTACGGATCTTGAGGCATTTCGTGTATCGACCAACAAAGATAATGAGAAGCAGGGCCTCAAAATTACGATGTTGGCTTTCTTAATGAAAGCTGCTGTAGCAGCACTCAAGAAATACCCTGAGTTCAATAGCTCCTTAGATGGAGATGAGCTGGTGCTCAAGAAGTATTTCAATATCGCCTTTGCGGCAGATACCCCTCAAGGTCTGGTGGTTCCAGTGATTCGTGATGCAGATCAAAAAGGCATCTTTGAGATCGCTCGCGAAACTTCTGAACTTGCAGCCTTAGCCCGAGATGGCAAACTCAAGCCCGAGCAAATGCAGGGTGCCAGCTTCACCATCTCTTCTTTGGGTGGCATTGGCGGTACTTACTTTGCACCGATTGTGAATGCCCCAGAAGTCGCCATTTTGGGTGTGAGCAAGGCTGCTATGAAGCCCGTTTGGGATGGCAAGCAATTTGTGCCTCGTTTAATTTGCCCACTTTCACTCACTGCAGACCATCGCGTGATTGACGGTGCATTAGCAACACGATTCAATGTGTACATGGCCCAGTTGCTTTCTGACTTCCGTCGCGCCACTTTATAAGAGGGAATCATGTCAAAGCAAAACATCACGGTTCCTGATATTGGCGATTATTCCGATGTCCCTGTCATTGAAGTATTGGTCAAAGTGGGTGACGTAATCGAAAAAGAGCAGGCTCTTTTAGTGTTGGAGTCCGACAAAGCCACCATAGAAGTGCCCGCTGACCAGGCTGGCAAAATTCTGAGTCTTGCAGTGAAGGTGGGCGATAAAGTGAGTAAGGGCAGCGTCATTGCTGAAATAGAGGCAAGCGGGGCAGTGGCTCCGGTATCTCCAGCATCGCCCCCTACACCAGCCCCAGTAACTCCAGCAAGCGCACCAGCCCCACAGTTAGTTCCAGCAGCCGGCCAATACAGCGGTAAGGTAGATCATGAGTGTGAACTTCTGGTACTAGGGGCAGGACCTGGCGGCTACAGTGCCGCCTTTCGTGCCGCCGATTTAGGTCTGAAAACCATCTTAGTAGAGCGTTATGCAACCCTCGGCGGTGTTTGCTTAAACGTGGGATGTATTCCCTCAAAGGCACTCTTACATACTGCTGCCGTAATGGATGAAGTAAAGACCATGGCAAAGCATGGCATTACTTTTGGTGACCCTAAGATTGAAATCGATCAACTCAGGGCGTATAAAGACTCCGTGATTGGAAAGCTTACGGGTGGCTTGGCTGGTATGGCGAAGGCACGTAAAGTGCAAGTTGTTCGTGGCCTAGGTCATTTTTTAGATGCGAATCATGTCGAAGTAGAGATGACTGATGGCGCAGGTCAAGACCTTAATGGCAAAAAAGAAGTGATTCGTTTTCAGAAAGCCATCATTGCGGCAGGTAGTCAGCCCGTGAGTTTGCCTTTCTTGCCGGTTGATCCCCGCATTGTTGACAGTACAGGTGCTTTGTTGCTCAAGAGTGTGCCAAAACGCATGTTGGTGATTGGCGGTGGAATCATTGGTCTTGAAATGGCTACGGTCTATAGCACTTTGGGTTCCAAAATCGATATCGCAGAGATGATGGATGGCTTGATGGCAGGCGCTGATCGTGATCTTGAAAAAGTGTGGGAGAAGTTCAACGCAGGGCGCTTTGAGAAGATTATGCTCAAAACGCGTGCTGCCAAAGCGGAAGTGAAACCTGATGGTATTCAAGTGACATTCGAAGGTGAGAATGCACCAGCAGAAGCTCAGACATACGATTTGGTTTTAGTGGCTGTTGGACGCACTCCGAACGGTAAGAAGATCGATGCAGGCGCGGCGGGTGTGCAAGTTGATGAGCGAGGATTCATCGCAGTCGATAAGCAAATGCGCACGAATGTAGCTCATATTTTTGCGATCGGCGATATTGTTGGTCAACCCATGTTGGCTCATAAGGCCGTACATGAGGGTCATGTTGCTGCTGAAGTGGCGGCTGGCCATAAATCTTATTTCGATGCTAAGCAAATCCCTTCGGTTGCCTATACCGACCCGGAAGTTGCTTGGGCCGGTCTGACTGAAGAGCAATGTAAAGCTCAAGGTATCGCTTATGAAAAAGGCTTATTCCCTTGGGCTGCTAGTGGAAGAGCGATTGCCAATGGTCGTGATGAGGGCTTTACCAAGTTATTGTTTGATGCCAGCACGCACCGCATTATTGGTGGCGGAATTGTCGGAACGCATGCAGGTGATCTCATTGGTGAGGTTTGTCTCGCGATTGAGATGGGTGCTGATGCAGTTGATATTGGTAAAACCATTCATCCGCATCCCACTTTAGGGGAGTCGGTTGGCTTGGCTGCAGAAGCTGCTGAGGGGCATTGCACCGACTTACCGCCTGTTAAGAAAAAGTAAAACTATTCAGCCTCTTCTTCGGGCTCTTTAAAGTGTTCTGGTAAGCCGGCTAGCATGAGTAAGATATTGGCCGCTTTAAAGGTGCGAACTTTGCTGTCCACGGGGATGTAGATGGTAGTGATAGGTGAGTACCAGAGATCATGATTACCTCGGTGTCCGGGCTTAACGAATTGGCAACCAGCAGCCTTCAGTAATTCAATAATCTGCTGAGTATTGGATGCTCCCATGGATTGGGTATATACAGTAGCCATGTTATTCGCTCATCGCTTGGGTTTTGACATACTTGCGAGCGATGATTTCGATAATAATTTCCTCATCTGTTTTGCGCTCGTTCAGAAGCAGTAACTCAGGTACCATCGATTGCAATTTAGTGGAAAGTGTTTCGATGCTTTCTGCTTCGGCAATAAAGCCTGGGATATCGTTTGAAGAAGCAATCCAAACGTTTTCTTCATAGTCCCACTCTGCGTAAACTAAGAGAATCTGCTTCATAAAGACCTACAGCGGTTTAATTTTGACAGTTTCACCCATCACTTTATTATTTTCAATCATCAATCCATTGTGATTAAGCATGGCGTTGTAGCGAGCAAGACTTTGCGCCCGCTCTTTTGCAAAAGCGCCATAACTCAATTTACCGATGTAGAGTTTTTGAACGGCATCTTCAAAGTTCTGATGCATTTCGTTTACCGCAGTGACCATCAGCGGAGTAGAGTGCTCTTCACGAAAATTACTGCCCAAATTAAAGCATGCATTTACATCAAGATTCCACTGTGAGATGGCTGCTTTTTCATGTTTTTTAGCTTTGGAACGATTATTCATCATGACCAAAGTTTGGTCGTTTGGATTGGAGAGCGCAACCTTACTGCGAATGATTTGCAAATCTGGTTTTTCATTCAGGTCGGCAAAGCAAGCTTGGCTAGGATCGCTTTCTTGGGCGTAGACCAAGCTTGTTGAGGAGAAGAGTGCAAGCGCTAAAAAAGCAGTTAATAGTTTCATTTTTTCTGTGTAAATAGTATTAAGATCAGTAACCGATTGATTTTAAATGCCTCTAATATCGTAAGCCTAGCAGATTTGACGTTCAGTAACGCGCGTGTGCTAAGATTTTTTTCATCCTTACTCTTTTAACCCAACCCAATGATTCAAAACTCCGACAGAGAGGCCACTCGCTCTTTATGCGTCAGCTTTAATCGCTACTTCAAAGAGGGTCGAAGCTTAAAGATGAGCTTATTGGGCATGATCGACCTCAGTAAAAAATCTCTTTCGCAGTTACGTGAGGTTGATTCCGAGAAAATCTTAGCCCCATTTAATGCCCAAATGAAAGTCATGATGCCAAGTGAGTTGAGGCGAATGACCATTGAAATTATCAGCTACCTCATTGTTGAACATATCAACCCTAAGCTGGATCCTGTGGATAAGTTTGAGCTTGGCGTGTACATCGATCGAGAAATTATTTCCCTTCGAGACTGGTCTCGCTAAGCTCTCACTTACTCCTTTTAGAAGTGCCCATTCTCATTACGACACTTTTTTTGCAAACTTCACTAATTTAAGCAGAAAAATAACCGTAAAGAGTGATGTTCTAGTCAATTTCCCTAGAGAAAATTTGTCTTTATCGCTTCAGAAAGCTGTAGAATGAAACCCATGATGAGTGAAATTTTAGTCCCCGTTATTTTTATCGTAGTCACGATTGCATTTATCGCAATCGCTGCTTTTGCTATTCGCCTAAATGATTCTTTTGATCTTTTAAATAACAGCCAAAAATCAATCCATTCGATCTTAAAAGAGACTCAAACTGAGACAAGAAGTAATACCGACTCGATCATGATCAGTCGCGATAAGTTGGCTGAAGCACTCGCCAAACTAGAGGAAATCGAAGCGATTGTCGCCGGTCTGAGTGCTGCTAACAGTCAGTTCAAGGCTCCCCCCAAAAAAGTCCCTGCTAATCAGTAATTTTGACCTACCGCTGAAGCGGGGGTTGTACCTATAGCAGCGTTCTGCGATTTATATTACAGTTCCATTACAGTCATATATTTGGAGCAGTAGAGGATCATGGGACTATTTAGTAAGTTCAAAAAGAAGAGTGAGCCAGAGTCAGTAGAGCTAGTCCTCCCGGATCGAATTGAGCCGGAGAACGCTTATTTTGGTCGCGAAGCGATTCTGGATAAAAACCAGATTCTGATGGGTTTTGAGCTATTTTTTAGAATGGGCACAGAGGCGGCGGCTGATAAAGCCAATGCGATCGCGCTTGCCAGGGCTGAAATGATTGCCGCTGGTGCCCTCCCTGAAGAAATTGCAGCCAAAGACTTGAATCCTGACTCATATTTGCCTGAAGACTGGGCTAATGAATCCGCTGCTGAAGCCGCTCAAGAGCTTGCGGCACCCGAAGAGGGTGAAGAGGCTCCTGTGGATGAGGCGAGTCCCGCGGAGGTCCAAGATGCTGCTGAAGAACTCGTTATCGATCCCACTGAAGTGCCGGCTCAAGAACCCGCTGAACCCTTTGTGAAGTTGAGCGAGATTATGCGTGCCTTGCGGGAAAAAGGGGTTGCAAACTCATTGGGTAGACACATTGGCTTTATTAAGGTCAATAAAGCAATCCTCCTCGATAAGAAGATCCGTTCCATTCCAGCCCTCAAGTTTGCCTTGGAAATCCCTCTTGCTTTGATGCGAGATGAAGAGGTCATTAAGGAATGCGAGGGATTGAATCGCGTTAAGTATCAGCTTTGCCTCACAGATTTTGATGAGCTATTTGAGGGCCATGCCGAAATTTTGCCCTTATGTAAGTTCGTCAAACTTGAGGTTAAAGAGGCCAATCGCGAGAACCTCAAGCAGATTATTGAGAAGTGCCATGAGTATGAGATTAAGGTGGTTGGGCTTGATATCAATACCAAGGAGCAGTTCCAGCTAGCAAAAGACATTGGCTTTGATCTATTTGAGGGCTACTTTTTCTGCCAGACTGATACTGAGGCAGCAAAGAGCCATGGTGAAAAACACCTTAAATTACTGAAATTGCTCACTTTATTGCTCTCTAACCCGGAGTTAGCTGCTTTGGATACCGCTCTGTCGGATAACCCCACCGTTGCCAAGCATCTGATTAAGATTGCAGAGATTGAAGGCAAAAGAAAGCAGCGAAAAGTAGAGAATGTCCGTGATGCAGTGGTACTTTCAGGCATTAAGCGAATCACCCGCTGGACCCAACTTTTGCTCTATGCAGATAATCATTCAGGCGCTCCTCTCGATTCCTTGCCGCTATTGCAGCTAGTTTGTGTTCGCGCCTTCTTTATGGAAAATGCTGCTGGCAGGCTTGGCGCTGGTGGTGGCTTGGGCTCAACCGATTTAGCCTTCTTGACAGGTGGTTTATCGCTGGTAGAGACACTCTTTGCAAAACCCAGCCGTGAAATCTTGGATCAATTTAGCTTGCCCCATGTTGTAGTAGATGCGATTTCAGATCGTTCAGGCTTCCTTGGGAAGCTCCTTGATATGGCCGAAGCTTCAGAGCAGGGCAATCAAGATAAGGTAGAAGCCCTGTGCGTTGGGGATTTGGAGCCATTGTCTTTGCAATCTGTGGCAGATGATTCTTTAACTGCGATCAGAACCTTCGTACAGCAAACCCAAGAGGAGCCTGACGAGGATGAGTGGCTAGATGCTGAGGTTGAGGAAAGCGCTCAAGAGGAATAAACTGCAATTTTGGTGTTGTTCTACATAAAAAGGGCGTAAAAATGGCAGGTTTTCGATCGTTGGCGGCAACTCTTGTCTTTGGCCTTGGTTCAGCAGCACCGGTATGTATCTTTGCTGCGGGCCCCGGCGGTATGGGTGGTGGTCCAGGGGGTAGGGGTGGCCCAAATCCTGCGGATGTTTACCCCATCGTGGTGCCTTATGGCGACTGCAGCAGCAATAATTGCAATAACTATAACCAGCCATTAACCCCTGTCACTGTCCCTACCGGCCCTAATGGCGCCACCCAGACTCAGGTAGGAACCACGACTTATTACACCCCTGGTGGAAGCTCAGTTACTAATGGTAATCAAACCATCTATTCCAACGGCACTAACTGTGTTGTGAATGGGAACCAAAAGGTCTGTAACTAGAAATTTTAGGTATGAACATACCAAAAGACTTGGATCCAGCAGATATTCAGGCTGTTATTGATCGTTTAGATCACTTAATTCATCAGCTTGGGCAACCTCTTTTGGGGGCTCGATTTAATGTCGAATTATTGATTAAGACCCCTGATTGCCCTAGTTCAGGTGTAGCTAAAACAAAGATTGATCATATAAATCAATCAATTAGCGAAGCAACTTCAATCTCTGCTCTAATCAGCCAAGAATTCAGTGAATTAAAAGAAATTTTAAATATTTCTTAAGTTTTCCTAAAGTTCTATTTTCCGCTGCCGTAAAAGGTATTAAGAGAACCCGATTAAAAGGGTATTTAATAGATTCGTATATGTTTATTACGGTTTAGAGGAGAAAAGCTTTAGTTAAAGGGGTCATTATGGATATGCAAATTAATTCAATTTCGTCATACAGTGGAGCGCAAGACCCCTCCACGCTAGCGCTGCGCGACCAGTATTTGGGTGCACTCTCTGCCGCTTTACGGTCAGGTGATGCCGTTTCAGCTCAACAAGCCCTCCTGGGTTTTGTTGGTACCGGTGGCATTGTTTCTCCTTCCACGCTCTATGAGAGGCTCAAGCAGGCCCTTCAAAGTGGCGATAAAACCCAAATGGATCAATTGGCTAGGGATGTCTTGAACGCCCAGGATTCTCAGGAGGCTCCTCAGGTGGCTAATCCTGCACCTCTCGCTGCGCCTGTAAGCACTTCTAGTAGTGACCCAAGACACCCTATGACTGCAGCAGCAGACCATACCGACCACGCTTTATTGGTAGCCCAGGGTTTGGGTTCCATCATCAATACTTCAGCCTAATTTAGCCCTATTTGATGAGGCCTAGAATAAAGGCCTTTTTCTAGAGCTGTTCCCTTGATCGTCAAGATCATCCTCATATTAAATTGTTGAAACTTCCCCTAAAATCTGATTTTTAGGGCGTTAAACACTTTTTCAAAAAAATAGAGTACTGATGATTCAAGCTGACACCACTCTCATGGACTCTGATTCTGCCGAAGTTTTTCTTGGTAGAAACCCGATCCTCGATAACCGTGGAAAAATTACTGCGTATGAGATGCTTTTCAAATCAAAGGAAAGCCTCGATAACCTGAGTCATGAATATGACTTGGCCGCTAGTAGCAACATCATCATTAATGCAATGAGCCATTTCGGTCTTGAGAGTGTATTGGGTGATTGCGATGGCTTCTTGCCAGTAAGCGCTAAGCTACTGGTGAGTAATACGATGAACTTATTGCCCCCTAAGCGGATGGTGCTCGAAATCATAGAGCAAGGACCATTAGATCCTGAGGTGATTTCCAGTCTTCAAGCATTGAAGCGGAAGGGCTTTCGGCTTGCTTTGTCAGACATTGATTTGCTCGATACAAACGATGAGCTCTTGCCCTTGCTGGACATTATCAAAATCAATCTGGCTTTGATTAAAGTTGATGGTGAGGCTGGCGTACTCCACTATTTTGCTCAGAAAGATCTCAAAGGTCTGGTTGCTGAAATCCGTAAAACAGTTCCGCAAGCCGCTATTTTGGCTTCACACGTTCAAAGCGAATCTGACTTTGAACAGTGCAAATCCCTCAAGCTGAATCTTTTTCAGGGCCACTATTTCTCACAGCCCACCTTGCTGAAAGGTAAAAAGCCTAAAGCAGAGCAAATGAGTTTGATGCAGTTGATTGGTTTGTTATTTAAAGACTCTGACATTGCCTCCATCGAGCCCTATTTCAAAAATAGCCCAGATTTAACTCTGGGCTTGCTGCGTTTAGTCAACTCAGTTGGCGTCGGCGGTCACATGCAGATCGCTAGTGTTCGTCAGGCCTTGGTGGTTTTAGGTCAAAAACAGCTCTTGCAATGGATGTTGTTATTGGTTTATACCCATGCGGGATCGAAATTGAATACGGATCTACAGCAAAGGGTTGTTAATCGCGCCAAGCTGCTTGAGCTTTTATCTCAACATGAGGCAATTGCAAAGCCAGGACTCAGCGACCAAGCCTTTATGGTGGGAATGCTATCTTTGGCCGACCATGTTGCAGATTTGTCACTAGATGAGATTCTCAAGCAGATCCCTTTAGCTGAGCCATTACAAAAGGCTTTGCTCTATCGGGAGGGATTATTTGGCCAGCTGCTAAGCCTGACTGAGGCGATTGAAAGCGTTGATTTTATTGAAATGGAAAACATTCGTCAGTCTTTGGGGATGAGTGCTGAAGACATCACTAAGCTCCAATTGCAGGCCATTCAGTGGAGTAATGCGCTAAGCAGCAAAATTAATAAGGCCTAGACCTAACTTTTTGTGTATATTGGCCAGGTTATTAAAAAAAGAGTTGGAACATTAGAGCATGACATTAATGAAATGTATTCGCCTGGCCATTGCTGACGATCATGCTTTGTTGAGAGAGAGTCTTTCCCAGGTTCTGGCCTCACACCCTGGCATTGAGATTGCCGCAGAATTGGCTTCTGGTGCCGAAGCAATCAAATATGTCGCGTCTAATCCCATTGATTGCCTCGTTCTTGATATGGACCTAGCGGACAAGACCGGTATCGAGGTGATCAAAACAATTCGTCGTGATAATAAAAAGTTACCGATTCTGGTGCTCTCTATGCATCCGGAAAATTTGTATGCGATTCGCGCACTAAAGGCCGGAGCTTCTGGATACATCACGAAGTCATCATCAACTCAAGAACTGGTTACCGCCATTCGACAGGTTGCATCTAATGCCAAGTATGTCAGCACTAATGTGGCTGAATTATTAGCTAGTCAAATGTATGAAAAGACCTTTGATGGCGAGCCTCACGAATCTCTCTCTGACCGCGAATATCAGTATCTGGTAATGACCGCTTCCGGGCTGACTCTAAGTCAAATTGCTGCCCAAATGAATTTATCCACTAAAACTATCAGCATGTTTCGCTCCCGTGCTTTAAAAAAGATGGGAATGAAGACCAATGCCGAACTGGCGCATTACGCCATTAAAAACAACATCGTCATTTAAATAGCGACGCTGTACTTTTTAAATTCAATTGGTAGCAGGGTTTTTGTGTCCTTTTATCGGCTTTGTTTTGCATAAAGCTCGGTATGATTTCGGTATAGAAATTTAGTCCCAAAGCCTTTTTTACCTATTCGAAAACTGATGTCTTCTCCCCGCGATATGCTCTCTCTTTATGAGGCTGTGACTGATATCAGCCAACAAATGCTGGAAGCTGCTCGCCGTAAAGATTGGAAGGGGTATGGTCAATTAGAGTTACTATGCAAGGGCTATATTCATCAGATTCCGAATCATGATGACAAAACACCGTTAAATGCCGAAGCCCTACAACGAAAGATAGCCTGCTTGAAGACCATCCTTTCCAATGACAAAGAAATCATGGATCTTTTGCAGCCCTGGATGTTGCGTTTATCGGATATCTTGCACAGCAGCGCTAACTCTAGACATTAAGTTTTGCAGCCATGGACATCAAGGCCATCCCTGGGGCGCTCATCAGCAATCCCATTCAAAATAGTGGCAGTGTAGGAACAAGCTTACTGATAGGGAAGCAATACGCCGGCAGCATTATTGGTTTTGATTCAGAAGGGCTGGCTTCGGTACAAATTGGTGATCAAGTATTTAGTATGCCATTGCCAGGCACTTATGACGCTCAAGAAGTGGTGCGCCTTCGTTATCTTGGAGGTGACCCTAGACCAAGCTTTCTTCTTTTGCGGCCAAGCGATGCAAGCGTTGCAGCGGCGCATGTTACTTTAAGCGAAACCGGAAAACTCATAAGCCAAATTTTGGAAGAGAGCGCAGTATTTGCGAGTTTGAGTGCAATTGAGCTTGCCGAAGTTAACCCGTTAATGGAGTCCATGAATAATCCGGAGTTAACGGCTTTGGAGTTACAAAATGCCCTAACCATGAGCGGTTTGTTCTATGAGTCGCACATTGCGAATTATCTCCAAGGCAAACGACCGATGGATGTCCTTAAACGTGAGCCACAGAATCGGTCTGGCTATAACCAGGCTCAAATGGTCGCAAAGCAATTGGAAACTCTCGAGAATCAAGAGACAGAATGGACAGGCATGATCTGGCCCGGCCAATATTTGCGCTGGATAGTCCATCCCGATACCCAGGGATCTGAGCTGGATGTTGATCAACCCTGTAGCAGTATTTTGGAACTTATCCTCCCCAAGCTGGGCAAACTGCGTTGCCGTATTAGCCTACAAAATGGTAAGAGTCAAATTGAGATTGAAAGTGAGCTTTGGAAATCAAAAGATCAATTAGAGGCAGCCATTCCGCTAATCCAAAAAAGTTTTAATGCATTGAAAATGAATTTGCAATCAGTGAGCGTAAAACATGTCGGATAACTCAAAGGCCAAGGCGTTACAACAGGCAGTTGCCCAGGTATATGAGCATGGTGACTTTGCTCCTCAACCACTAGAGGCTGGCAGAGGGATTGTTGCTGAGCAAATTATAGACACGGCTAAAGAGCATCAGCTCTTCACGCATGAATCTGCTGAGTTAGTGAACCTATTGCTGCAAGTTGACTTAGATGACCGCATACCCACGGAAATGTATCGGGCAATTGCTGAGGTATTGGCTTGGATTGAGGCTTTGGAGAGGCAGACTTAAGAAGCTTTCGAAGAAATTAAATCTGCATATTCATAATGTCGTGATAGGCGGAGACCAATTTATTCCGAACCTGCACGGTAGCCTGAAACGTAATGCTGGCTTTTTGGGTGGCAACCATGACATCGGATAAATTAACACTATCGTCACCGAGTGCAAAACTCTTACCCATTTCAGTAGCTTTCGCTTGGGTCTGATTGACTTGATCAAGTGAGGATTTTAGGGCTGAGGCAAAGTCAAGCTTATCTGACTTAGTCGATTCCTGAGGGCCCAGCTTATCCAAGCCTTTTGGCCCACTTAAACCATTTGTGGCTACAGCAGGATGATTTTCAGCCGCCGCTTTCAGTTGTGAAAGCATAGCTTGAATTCTGCCAGAATCGATTGCCCCAATACCCATAAGTCTCTCTTGTCCAAAAATGCTCAATGGAGGCTAATTTATCAGGGCAACCCTGATTTGGTTAGCCCAATAAGAAGGAAAAAAAGCCTCTATTCCTTCAATTGAAACAAAACCAAGGTGCAGATAATATGTCCACAGAAGCCCCCTCTATGGGAGGGCGGTTAAGGTATTTGAATTCGGTTTAGAGGAAGAGCGCGTGGAAAAGCTAATGGAGCGGTTTAATGCGGGTGGTGGCAATAGCGCAAAAATGCTATTGGCTTTTGGCATTGCTGCGGTGATTGCGGTGATGGCTGTCGTCATGATGTGGAGCATGGGCGGCAAATACAAAGTCGTATTTTCTAATTTCAGTGATAAGGATGGCGGCGCTATTGTTTCTGCTTTGGAGCAAATGAATGTTCCCTATAAATTAGCCGATGGCGGTGCATCGATCCTTGTTCCTGAAGATCAGGTCTATCAAACCCGTTTAAAGCTTTCAGCCATGGGTTTGCCTAAAGGTGGCAATGTTGGCTTTGAGCTGCTAGAGAACCAAAAATTTGGTGTTTCCCAGTTTGTTGAACAAGTGAACTATCAACGTGCTCTAGAGGGCGAACTAGAGAGAAGCATTCAATCGATTGCAGGTGTAGATAATGCCCGTGTCCACTTAGCAATTCCTAAGTCATCTGTCTTTGTCCGCGAAGACCAAAAACCTACCGCTTCAGTTCTGGTGAAAATGGCCTCCGGACGCTCATTAGAACAAAGACAAGTGAGCGCCATTGTCCATTTGGTTTCTAGTAGTGTTCCTAATTTGCCTTCCTCTGGCGTTGATATTGTTGATAACAACGGTAATCTTCTGTCTGATCAAGCCAAGAAGGGTGACAAGACCCTGGATGCAAGTCAGATGAAATATGTGGAAGCAATTCAGAACAACATTGCTAGCCACGTGCAGTCGATCATTGCACCGATTGTAGGCATTAAGAATGTGAAGGCGGAAGCACAGGCTGAGATTGATTTCAATAATCACGAGGAGGCCAATGAGATCTTCAAGCCAAATCAGGATCCTAAAACAGCTGTGGTTCGGAGTATGCAAACACGCGAAATTTCACAGCCAATTGGTGCGGCCAATCCAACCGGTTCAACTGCTGGCGGTATCCCTGGTGCCGCAAGTAATCAGCCGCCAGCCAATGCGAATGCACCAATCGTTGGTGCCAAGGATGCTGCAAACACTGGTGGTGCAGCTCCGGCGATGGGTAGCGAAAAACATTCGATTGCGAACTATGAAGTGAATAAGACAATCACGTTTGATCAAAAGTCGATGGGTGGGATTAAGAAGCTTTCTGTTGCAGTGGTTGTCAATAACAAACAAGAACTGGATAAAGACGGCAAAGTGGTTAGCAGGCCTCTAACAGATGATGAGAAGAATCAAATTTCGGATTTAGCTAAAAAGGCCATGGGCTTTGATGAGGCGAGGGGCGATAGTTTGACGGTAGTCAATACGCCTTTTAACGAAATCGGCGCAAATGACATTCCGGACTTGCCCATCTGGAAGGACCCAAGCTACATTGGTGGTGCTAAAGATATTGGCAAGTGGATTTTGAGTTTGATAGTAGTCTTCCTACTTTACAGTAAGGGCTTGAAGCCAATGATGGCAAAGTGGGCTGCAGGAGAGACCATGTTTCCTGGCAGGAAGGCTGCGGCCTTAGCGCTTGAAGAGGATTTAGACGAAGACACGGGCATGCCAGTGATCAAAAAATCTCCATACCAGAGGGATTTAGATAATGTGCAAAAATTAGCAAAAGATAATCCTAAGGTTGTCTCAGACGTCGTATCTAACTGGGTGAGTGGAAATGCCGGCTCCTAATAATGATGGTTTAACAAAAGCAGCTGTACTCATGCTCGCCTTGGGTGAGGAGGGTGCATCTGAGGTCATGAAATATATCAGTCCAAGGGACGTGCAACGACTGGGTGGTTTAATGGCGACGATGCGTCGTGTCGAGCAAAACGAAGTCGCTAATACGCTACGCGAGTTTTTTAGTGTGGCGGGCGAGGGCGCAGCCCTGAACTTCGATACCGATGAATTTACCCGTAACGTGCTCAGTAAAGCACTCGGCAACGATACCGCGAGTGGCCTATTCCAGCGGATTTTGGATAGTCGCGATTCAGAAGGTATCGAAAGTTTGAAGTGGATGGATGGCACTGCGGTCGCAGATCTCATTCGCTATGAACACCCTCAAATTATTGCCACCATTATTGTTCACTTAGAACCCGATCAGGCATCCCAGATTTTGACTCTCTTTAATGAGGATCTGCGTAAAGATGTAATGCTTCGTATTGCCACCCTGGAAGAAATTAAACCAGCCGCTCTTAAAGAGCTCAATGCCGTATTAGGCAAGCTGTTGGCTACAAATCAAGCTGGCGGCAAAAAAGTGATTGGTGGGATTCGTGCTGCGGCCGAGATTATGAACTTTATTACTGGCCCCCAAGAAGTTGTGCTGATGGATAACTTCAAAGAGTACGACATGGAGATGGCCCAAAAAATCATGGATGAAATGTTCGTCTTCGATGATATCTTGGGTATTGACGACAAAGGTATTCAGACAATTCTGCGCGATGTTCAATCTGAGGTATTGCTGACTGCTCTTAAAGGAACAGGCAATGAGCTGCGCGAGAAAATCTTCAAAAATATGTCTACTCGTGCGGCTGACATGATGCGCGATGATTTGGAAAACAAAGGCCCAGTCAAGCTCTCCGATGTTGAGGGTGCTCAAAAAGAAATCCTCGGGATCGTGCGGACCCTGTTCGAAGAAGGTCAGATTATGTTGAGCAATAAGGGCGATGAATCTTATGTCTAGACCAGCAGAAGGATTTCTCTTCGTTGATCTGGTCCCCCCTGGGTTCGGCAAGCCTCCTCCAAAAGAGATACCGCCGCCTTTACCTACGACTGAAGAAATTCAGGCCATTAAGGACAAGGCATTTGCAGATGGCCTCGAATCTGGCTATAAAGATGGCTATGCAAAAGGGAAGTCTCTGGCGGAGTCTGAAAACCTCATAGATAAACAGGTCTTGCAAAAACTGACTGAGCAATTTTCAACTGTCATTGCCAATAAAAGTATTGAAATTTGCGAAGATGTATTGAGTCTATCTTTAGCTATTGCCAAAGCCATGGTAAAGACTGAGGTTAAGGTCAATCCTGCAGTGATCTGTCCTTTGATCTTAGAAGGCACAAAGAAGTTGGTGGATATCAATCAATTACAGTTATTTCTAAATCCCTTTGATGCCAGCATAGTGAGGAAGTATCTGCAGGCTGAGCTTGAGGCTCATCAGTGGCAAATTATGGATGATCCAGAAATGGAGCAGGGTGGATGCCGACTGCAGACTGCTCAGAATTCTGTCGATGCTAGCAATGAATCCCGTTGGAAGGTGGTTACCGAGAGTTTGGGTAGAGTGACAGACTGGCATGAGGCTTAATCATGAAGCTTATCGACCAAGCAGCCAGAGATTTGCCGCTTGATGGTCTTTTATCATTATTTATTAATAACTGTAAAGATTCAGTTGATCAGTTAGATTCTCTTCGTTATGCCGGTCGTGTGATCAAAGTTACAGGTCTAGTCATTGAGGCTTTGGGGGTAGATTTACCGGTTGGTAGTATCTGCATTATCCCTCTGAACGATGGCAAAGAGATTGAAGCTGAGGTAGTTGGCTTTGATCAAAAGAAACTCTTTTTGATGCCTCAAGGCAGTATCGAAGGCATTGCACCTGATGCTAAGGTCTATCTCAAAAATAATCTAGCTAAATACGGCGAGTTGTATTTATCCAAGACCGATGATGAGCAGAAACAAAAACAAGTTAGCTCACATCTAAGTCAACTACCGGTTGGTGATCAATTATTAGGTAGGGTGCTCGATGCATCCGGCAATCCCTTGGATGGACTGGGCCCCTTAAAAGCCGATAGCTATAAGTCACTGCAATCGGAGCCGATTAATCCACTGAGACGAGCCCCAATTGACCATATCTTAGATGTGGGCGTGAGAGCAATTAATAGCCTACTCACTGTTGGTCGGGGCCAGCGGATGGGTTTATTTGCTGGATCTGGCGTCGGTAAAAGTATTTTGCTGGGCATGATGGCGCGCTATACCGATGCGGATGTGATTGTTGTAGGTCTGATCGGCGAACGTGGACGCGAGGTTAAGGAGTTCATCGAGTCTATTCTGGGTGAAGAGGGACTTAAAAGGTCTGTGGTTGTAGCTGCACCGGCCGACGAGTCCCCTCTGATGAGAATGCAAGGCGCTAATTATTCTTCAGCGATTGCAGAGTACTTTCGGGATCAGGGTAAACATGTTCTATTAATCATGGATTCATTAACCCGTTTCTCAATGGCTCAACGTGAAATAGCACTAGCTATTGGCGAACCTCCAGCTACCAAAGGTTATCCTCCTTCTGTATTTGCAAAGCTCCCAAAACTGGTTGAGCGGGCTGGTAACAGTGATGTTGGGGGCGGATCAATTACCGCTTTTTATACTGTCTTAACCGAAGGAGACGATCAGCAAGATCCGATAGCAGATGCTGCCCGCTCAATTTTGGATGGCCACATTGTTTTAGATAGAACCTTGGCAGAGGCAGGGCATTATCCAGCTATTAATGTTGAGCAATCGATTAGCCGGGTCATGCACAGCATTATTGATCCTGCGCATCAAGACAGTGCGCGCAAGATTAAACAATTGAACGCTAAGTACAGTCGAAATCTAGACCTAATCAACGTAGGCGCTTATGTTGGTGGTGCTGATAGCGTTTTAGATGAGGCGATTAAAAAACATACAGCAATTGAGCTCTTCTTAAAACAAGATCTTCACGTTAAGTCGACACTTGAAGAAAGTATTGAGGGCCTTCATCAAATTAATACGGCGCAGTTATGAGTCAATCGTCATTACAAGCGATGCGTCTGCTACTAAAAATGGCGCAACATGATTTGGATTTAGCCGCCGAACGGTTAGCTAAAGCCCATCGTACGACCAATGAAGCTAAACAACAAAAGGAGCAGCTACTTTTTTATAAACAGGAGTATGTGCTTCAGAATGCCGTCAGAATGTCACAAGGAATGACGGTTGTTGATTTGCAGAATTTCCAAAGTTTTTTAAAAAATATTGATACTGCTATTCAAAGTCAGGATCGGGCCATTGAGCAATACCATGCTATTTCTCATCAGCAGATGTTGCATTGGCAAGCTAGCCAAGCAAAAAAACGCAAGTATGAGATCTTGATTGAAAAAAATGAGAAGCAAGCTCGTTTGCTTGCTCTAAAGCAAGATCAGAAGTTAATGGATGAATTCTCGACAACCCAATTTCTTTTAGCTCCACAGCCATTTCATTAATTCATCATGAATCTCGATCCTAAAATTAGCGATGCTGGTCTTAGCTCGAGTACCAGCCTTTCAAGCCCTAATGCGACTGGCCAAAACAATCTCGACGGTCAGAGCGTTCAAAGTAGTACTTCGTTTGGGGCAGTCCTAACGAGTCAAGCAAACCTGTTTAAGAGCGTTAGCGGTAAAGATAGTTTGGACTTTGCCAAACTTCTGTCCCCCAATGTTACGCAAGCCTCACAAATGATTGACAAAGAAAAAAGTATGCATGAGGCTTTAGTCAGGGCTGACAGGGTTTTTCAAGGCAATGTCAATCAAATAGATCTGCAGAATTTAATTAAAGATAGCCTATCTTATAAGTTGGCAGCCACCAATCCAGTACAAGCCTATTCAAATGAAAAAAATGCGACGATAGTCAATCCTTTGTTAGTGCAAGTGACAATGGGATCTCAGCTCAGTAGCGCAAAAGGGGTATTTAGAAATGCTGAAGAACGATTTACTGTGACTGAAGCCCTTAAGAAAGAAGTAGATTTTGGGCATCGTCTCAATAGTGGCAAGGTAGGCTTCAAGAATGGTGAAGAAGCTACTGAGGACGACTTGCTAAACGACTTTTCAAAAGGAAGAAACCCGCAATCTAATCCGGATGAGAAAGAGGATTCTGTCGAAGTCGCCGTTCTTGAGGGAGTGAGTTTTGTTCTGCCTCATTCAAACATTCAATCTGGCGAAGAAATGAAGACCAATATTGATCTGCAGATGAAAATGCAATCCATCTTTGGCAGTCCACAGTGGATTGAAGAACTTGGGCAAAAAACTGTGATCTTATTTTCATCTGATAAACAAAATGCTGTCATTAATTTGAATTCAGATGAATTAGGCCCCTTAAGAATCCTGATTCATTTAGATGGTGACAAAGTCAATGTCACCTTTCTATCGAATGATTCTCAAGTATGTGACGCTATACAATCTGGATTTGAGGATTTGCGTGCCGCCTTGCTTAATGCGGGGGTGGAATTAAATCAAGCCCAAGTGAGTTCTAGCGCGAGCTATCAACAGACCCAAGCTGGACTTTTGCATCCTGCAACCAGTGACCAGACTATTGGGCCCACCAATCCTGGTAAAAAACTCGATTTAGACACTGATTTATTAACTTCCACTAAGATTGTCAGCTTCTACGCTTAATATTCGAAGTGTATGTATCAGCTTATCTACATTAGTTCTGCCACCCATCAGATCTCCAAAGCCGAGTTTGAGGAATTGGCTGCCCATGCGCTGAAGAAAAATACTGAGATGGGTATAACGGGTACTTTAGCTTTTAAGGACGGCAATTTTATGCAAGTCATTGAAGGTGAGCAGGAGGCCATTGCCCATCTTTTCGCACAAATTAAGGAAGATTCTCGCCATACCTTGGTCAGTATTATTCAAGAGGGGGGCATTAGTGCCAGAGAATATAGCGGCTGGATCAGTAGCTTTTATGATTCTGAGGAGGGGGAATGCGAGTCTGCCGCTTAAATGTTGATGGTAATTCGAGGAAATAGGGGGTATTTCTCCCTCTACTCTCCCTTTTGAAAACCCGGCGAGATGAGAAACTCATCCCCATCCAGATTGCAGGAATAGTATTAAGATAGTCATATGAACGCACAAATTGACCCATTATTGACCAATATCTCCAGTATTAACGGGGTTTCGGGCAATTCTGCGCCTTCCTCAGTTGTAAAACCCAAAACTAGCTTTTTATCCCACCTCACCGACCTAATGGGTAAGGCCATGGGTGCTGGTGCTGGTCTAGCGACCAGCGCAGCTCTTCCTGGTATTGCTGGATTGGGTTTATCGCAGGCTTCAGATAGGGCTGTACAGTCACTTTTTGGAAGTTTAGGCACCTTGGCAAGCGCCAATACTGGTCAAACTGCCTCAATCAAAATCGATGCCGATGCATGGCAAAGCCAGGCACTAAATGCTGGCTCAGCCCAGTTTCCGCTTAGTCAGTACCAAGCTGCAGGTGCTGCAAATAGCGGTTTTACCCCTTCATTGAGTTTCTTAGCCTAAACTTCTCCATTCCGAGAGAAAGTCATTAGGGCCCTAGGCCCTAATTTGCTATTAAGGGGTTAATTGCCCCTCTTTTCTTCGTATCTAGCTTCATGATTGGGTACCATAATTGTCGTTAAATCGACTATGGAGTAGTGAATGGCTATTGCACCAAAACCCAAGGCTGAAGAGCAAGAAGATGCGCCGCGAGCGCCTCGCAAGAAGTCCAATAAAGACTTTTTTATCAAAATTGCTGGTGGCGTACTCGCTTTGCTGATTGCTGGGGGCGGAGCTTACTACTACTTCGTTGTACGGGCTAGCGCTGCTCCTGAAGCTCCACCAGTTGTACAAATTTTTGTGCCACTTGAAGTATTTACAGTGAATTTAAAGCCTGAAAGTGGTGATACACAACAATATTTGCAAGCCATGATTACCTTGCAGGTCCCTAGCGAAAAAGATGCACAAGCTTTGAAAGACCGGATGCCTGAAGTGCGCAACCGTACCCTATTTATTCTCTCTGCAAAAACTTCCAGTGAGATTTCGACAGTTGATGGAAAAACAACCCTAATGAATGAAATTCTTGAGGCCATTAAAAAACCTTTTGCTGGATCAGAAGTTGAACAAAGTCTGACCGGTGGTTATTTCACCTCCTTCATCATTCAATAAATTAGAGCAGATAAATGGCAGATGACGCTCTCTCGGAAAATGAAATAGACGCACTCTTAAAAGATGTGGAAGAGGGTGAAGCTGCGCCTGCACCGGCAGCTGATACATCTAAACCTCAGTCTTTTAGTCTTGGCAATCAAGAGCGTATTGTGCGTGGGCGAATGCCTACGTTCGAGAATATTCACGAACGTTTTATTCGTTTGTTCCGTATCAGTATGTCGACTTTCTTGAGTCGCCTGGTTGAGATAAAGGCAACAGCTGTAGAGACTTGTAAATATAGCGAGTTTGTTGCTAAGCATAAAAATCCAACCAATATCAACTTACTGAAGATCAAGCCGCTCCGTGCGACTAATTTGATGATTATTGACCCTGAGTTGGTCTTGTTTGTAGTGGATAACCTCTTTGGTGGCGGCGGCCGTTTTAAGACTTCAGCGGTTGATCGTGAATTTACTCCTACTGAACTTCGAATCGTAGAGCGGATCCTTGAGGTCTTCTTTGAGCCTTATGCCGAAGCTTGGGCACCCGTGCATCCAATCGAGTATGAATATATTCGTTCCGAAATGAATATGCAGTTCGCAAATATTGCGATGATGAGTGAAGTTGTCGTAACAACGACATTTACCGTCGAGATTGAAGAAAAAAGCTATGAAATGGAAATTTGCATTCCATATTCAGCGCTAGAGCCCATTCGGGACTTGCTTACATCGCAAATGCAGGGTCGAGTTCAAGACGTTGATTTGAAGTGGATTGAGATGTTGCACGAAACAGTTCAATCAGTTGAGTTAGAAATTAAAGCGAATTTAGGCTCTAAAAAGCTTCTGCTTGAAGAGGTTGTAGACATGAAGATCGGCGACTTAATTCAGCTTGAATACAACCCATTTGTCATTGCAACTACTGACGATGTTCCGATATTTGAATGCCGTTATGGAATCTATAACAAGAAGCATGCCTTAAAAATTGAGAAATTTTTGCAATCTAACCTAAATGAATATGTAAGGACAACAGAAGATGAGCAACCAGAATGATCCAATAGATCCATCTCAGGCAGAAGTTATGCCAGAGATGGAGCAAGGGACTCAGAATGAGCCCATTCGTGAACTCGACTTTATTCGGGATATTCCTGTTCAGCTAACAGTAGAGCTTGGTCGTACCAAAATTACCATTAAGAATCTATTGCAGTTGGCACAAGGTTCTGTGGTTGAGCTTGATGGTTCCGCAGGCGATCTGATGGATATTTTGGTCAATGGCTATATTGTGGCTAAGGGCGAGGTCGTAGTGGTCAATGACAAGTTCGGCGTGCGCTTAACTGAAATCATTACCCCATTAGAGCGCATCAGAAAATTGAATAAATAATTTCTGAATTGATTTTGATTAAGCCCTTTCATTTTCTCCTGTTGCTTGCGATTACGCTGCCTAGTGCCGCTTTTGCTCAAATGAGCGCTGCGCCAGTGGTTGAAGGTTCTAGCCCAATGCGCGTGATTTTCGGGCTACTGCTGGTATTGGCGGTGATTGGTGCTTTTGCTTGGGTTATGAAGCGCATGAACTACGCCAAAATTGGTGGTCAGTCAGTCGCAAAAATTGTAGGTGGCGTAAATGTAGGTGCTCGTGAACGCGTAGTGGTGGTGGAAGTGGCTGGACATTGGATTGTGACAGGCGTTACCGCCGGTCAGATTAATAGTCTAGCCAGTTTCAAATTAAGTGAGCTGGAAAATACTGCTCCGACCCAAATCACAACCGGCGCGAATGCAATTTCTGAAAATGATCTGATTCCTGAGGCAGAATTGGCCGTAGAAGAGATTGTCGCAAGCAAGTCCTTTGCCAGTATTGCCAAAGAACGGTTTCGCTTTGAGCCCCGTAGCCACGAAGTAGATGCAGCAGATGCCCTCAGTTCTATGGCTAATCCTGCCTTAACTGCTTTATTTAAAAGATTACTCAAAAAATGAAGCTATTTTCATATCCCATTCAATTGATCAGTAAGCCTCTCAGTAAGAAACGCTGCGCGCAGTTCGCAGGAGTCTTCTTGGCTTTCTTCAGTCTGTCTTGCCTTGCTGCGGATAACTCAGCACTCAATGTTTTTTCTAGCACTGCTGGTGCGAATGGTGGCCAGAACTACAGCTTGAGTTTGCAAACGCTGATTTTATTAACGGCACTGTCGTTCTTGCCTACCGTGTTGCTGATGATGACCAGCTTTACACGGATCATTATTGTATTGTCCCTTTTACGCCAAGCGATTGGTGCGCAGTCATCACCGCCAAATCAAATTCTCTTGGGTCTGGCCCTATTTTTGACTTTCTTCATCATGAACCCCGTTTTAGATCGGATTTATGGAGAGGCCTATAAGCCCTTGACTGAGAATAAAATTACCATGCAGCAGGCTTTGGATCGCGGTACTACTCCCATCAAAGAATTCATGCTTAAGCAAACCCGTGAAGCAGATTTAGCGATGTTCCTTAATATGACGAATAAGAAGGTCGCTACAGCAAAAGATATTCCTTTGAGTGTTTTGGTTCCAAGCTTTATGACCAGTGAACTTAAAACCGGTTTCCAGATTGGTTTTAGTATCTTCATCCCATTTTTGGTCATCGATATGGTGGTTGCTAGCGTCTTGATGGCGATGGGTATGATGATGCTCCCGCCATCCATAGTTTCACTCCCATTTAAATTAATGCTATTTGTTCTAGTCGATGGCTGGCAGTTATTGCTCGGCTCTTTGGCCAATAGCTTTCTTCAGTAAGTTAGGAGCAGGCAATGACACCAGAATCAGTCATGAATATTGGCCGTGCGGCCATGGAAGTCACTCTAACTGTTGGCGCGCCACTCTTGCTGGTTTCGCTTATTGTGGGTTTGATTGTCAGTATTTTTCAAACTGTGACACAGATCAATGAAGCAACATTGACTTTCATTCCTAAGCTATTAGCCGTCTTGGTCACCCTAATGGTAGCTGGACCTTGGATGATGGCGGTGTTAGTGGATTACATGCACAAGACGCTCACTAGCTTTCCGTTCCTGAATAGTTAAGTTGCCTCAAACTCGTATACATCGATGATTACCTTCAACAGCCATATCTTTGAAGCCTGGGTCATCGCTTTAATGTTGCCCTTAACCCGTATTTTGGGCTTCATCGCCATTGCACCGTTCTTTTCTACTACTTCTTTTACGATCCCCGTCAAAGTCGCATTTGGCGTCATGCTCGCTCTGATTGTGATTCCAGCTGTTCCAGAAATTCCCCGCATTGATATTTTGTCATTTCAAGGCATTTTGATTGTGGCTGAGCAAGTCATCATTGGCTTGGCCATGGGCTTGGCTGCTCAAATTATCTTTACCGGGGTTGAGATGGCAGGGCAGTTGAGTGGTTTGATGATGGGTTTTGGCTTTGCCTCCTTCTTTGATCCTCAGTCCCAAACCAATACTCCTGCGATTGGTACGATGATGAATATTCTAGCCATGATGGTCTTCTTGAGCATCAATGGCCATTTAATTTTAGTATCTGGTCTACTGGAGAGCTTTCGTACCTTCCCGATCGGGGTTGAAGCTCATGGCATCGACATGATGCGAATTGCCTTATGGGGCTCTAAAATCTTTAGTATTGGTCTACAGTTAGCGCTACCAATGGTAGCCGCACTATTGATCACCAATATTGCCTTAGGCATCTTGACAAGAGCAGCTCCGCAGTTAAATATTTTTGGTATTGGTTTTCCAATCACCATTTGCGTCGGCTTTATTGTCTTTGCTCTGATGATGCCGTCGATGGCGCCTGCTTATCGTTACTTCATTGAGCAGGGCATAGCTACTTCCCAATCCATTATTCAGTTGAGATAAATATCATGGGACAGAATATGAGCGCTAACATCCTCATCAATAAGCTCAAAGAGGGTATTGCTTACCAAGAACGCGGTAAGTTTGAGGAGGCTCTAACATCGTATGAGAGCGTACTTAGACTCCAGCCTAGTAATTTTCATGCTTTGCAGCTGTCTGGAATGATTGCGGCTCAAATTCAAGACTTTCCGAAGGCATTAAAACTATTGAGTAAAGCAGTAGAGATTGATGATAGCAATGCGGATGTATTGAATAACCATGGGGTTGTGCTGAAAGAACTCAAAAACTATGAGCAGGCTCTAGTCAGCTTTGATAAAGCAATTCGCATCAACCCAGAACATTTTGAGGCGCACAATAATCGTGGAGTAGCCCTCAAAGAACTAAAGCAGGACGAGGCCGCACTTGGATGCTACGAACGTGCTATTGCGATAAAGCCGGACTACGTCCATTCCATCTTCAATCGCGGCACGATATTCCAAGATTTGGGTAAATATGAAGAGGCTTTAGAGTCCTTTAACAAAGCCATTGAACTCCAGCCAGATTACTTGGTTGCTTATATCAATAAAGCGAGTACTCTACAAAAGATGGGAAGGTTTGCAGAGTCTGTAAATTGCTTGGAAAAAGTCTCTGCGTCTAATCCTAATAATATTGACATGCTCAACAACATTGCTAATGTTTTGAAAGTCAGCGGTAATAGTCAGCAATCTTTGTTGTATTTTGATAAGTCGCTAGCAATCAAGCCTGATCATGTGCCCACATTAGTGAATTTTGGCATGGCATTGCATGAATCAAAACAATATCAAAAAGCCCTAGAGATCTTTTCCAAAGCGATTGAAATCGACCCAAAAGCAATTGACGCCTATAGCAGCAAGGCAGTGACTCTCCGAGAATTGGGTCAATTAGACGAGGCTTTAGTAGTTTTGGATCAGGCCCTCAAGATCGATGGCAGTCATGCTGAAAGTTACTGTAATCGAGGGGTTATGTTACAAGGCTTGGGTAAATTAGAAGATGCTTTAGCAGCATATGATCGCGCGCTTGCCATTAAGCCGAATTATCCAGAAGTACTCAGTAACAAAGGTATTATTTTTAAGGAAATGAGAAAATTTCCGGAGGCGATTGCGAGTTTCTTCATGGCGATTGCAATGCAGAACGATTTTCCAGATGCACACTCAAATCTTGGCCTCACTTTTCATGAAATTGAGCAGTACGACTCCGCCTTAAGTTATTTCGATAGAGCGATTGAGTTGAAGGAAAACTTTTCACAGGCTCATTACAACCGTGGTGTCACCCTCCAGAAAATAGAACGTATCGAAGAGGCTATTGCAAGCTATAAAACTGCAATTGCAATAGACCCTCACTTTGCTCAGCCCCATAATAATTTAGGGGTGATCCTTCACGAGCTACAGAATTTGGATCAGTCTCTTATTCATTACGACGCAGCTCTGAAAGATGATCCCAATCTGCCGGATCCTCTTTGGAATCGCTCCTTAGTCTATCTAACCTTAGGTCGCTACGAGGAAGGTTGGAGAGACTTTGAGAGCAGAAAAAAGGCCACTAAAGCTGGTGTGTTGCTCAATCGCCAATTTGATAGTCCATTATGGCTCGGCAAAGAATCTCTCGAGGGCAAAACTATATTGCTTGTTGCAGAGCAGGGTTTGGGCGATACGCTGCAATTTTGTAGATATGTCCCTATGGTTGCTGAGTTAGGGGCAAAAGTAGTGCTTGAAGTCCCTAAGCCACTAGAAAATCTCATGAAGGGTCTAGAGGGAGTCTCTAGAATCATCATCACTGGACAACCAGCTTTAGGTGGATATGATTTCCATTGCCCCCTGATGAGTCTACCGCTAGCCTTTGGAACCACTAAAGAAACCATCCCGAACACAACGCCTTACTTGAAGGCAATCCCAGAAAAAGTGCAGTATTGGAAAGAAAAATTAGGGCCTAAAACTAAGAAGAGAGTCGGGCTAGTATGGTCTGGTGGTTTCAGACCCGATCAACCAGAAGTCTGGGCTACTAATAAACGTAGAAATTTGCCCATTGAGAAGCTAGCAATCCTAAAAGATATTGATGCAGAATTTTATAGCCTCCAAAAAGGCGAGCCAGCTGAATCCGAACTCATCGATCTTCAGAAGAAGGGTTGGGATGGCCCGAACATTATTAACTATGTTGATGAGCTAAAGGATTTCACCGATACAGCAGCTCTCATTGAAAATCTCGATTTAGTGATTGCAGTTGATACATCCACTGCACACCTAGCAGCAGCACTAAACAAGCCAACCTGGATCCTCAATCGATACGATACATGCTGGAGATGGTTCCTAGAGCAAGAAGATAGTCCCTGGTATCCATCCGTCAGACTCTTTAGGCAGCAGCAGCAAGGTGGTTGGGATGGGGTTCTAAAATTAATCAGAATCGAATTGATTTCCAATACTTCAAAAAAGGAATAGACATAGTGCTTTCATTAAAGGATGTCACTATCTGTTCGGTTGATTGTATTACGCCAAAACTATCTGCAGAGGCAATCAATATCTCATCTCAAGCAATAAACTTTGGTGATGCAATTCTATTTTCAGATAAACGGATTGATGGAAAATTTAGGTCAATTGAAATCCCACAGATAAAATCTAAAAAGGAATACTCCCAGTTCGTCATTCAAAATTTAGTCGGGCAGATTAAAACTAATTTTGTCTTGGTAGTTCAGTGGGATGGTTATGTCACTTGTCCCAGTGCATGGACAAATGAATTTCTAGAGTACGACTATATAGGCGCTCGATGGCCTTGGCATAAAGATGGATTCACAGTTGGCAACGGAGGTTTTTCTTTAAGATCGACAAAGCTAATGAAGGCATTTCTAAGTCTTGAGCTAGCCATGGATTTTAATGTCAATGAGGATGAAATGATTTGCAGACAATTTCGACCTCAACTAGAGGGGCGTGGGATTAAGTTTGCAACAGATGCCATCGCGGATAAGTTTGCTTATGAGCGCTCCAATCCAGAGGTTGAAACATTTGGTTTTCATGGGTTGTTTAATATGTGGCGCCACTGTGATGACAAAGAGCTTATTAAGAAACTTCAAGGTTTAAATCCCAGTACATATCTTTCAGTGGAATATTTGGAGTTAATGTTGCAATATTTGCAGCAAAAGAAATTTAGAACCTATAAAGAATTATTTAATTTTTTATCTCTTCAGCTAGATGAGGCTATGCTACTCAATCATCTTAAAAATTATATAAAGGATACAGCCCTAATTAATCTAGTTGTAGACGCAGCAAAATAATTTTTTTTGGTGTGAATGCAGCGCATAATTTTTTATCAAGTACTTTTTATAACTTAATTAGTAAAATATTACACCGCAACAGTCCATTCTCTTGTATTCAGATCAGGATACTCTATGTGAAAGTATGGTATGTGCACAAGATTTACTCCCTGATTTTTTTTGTAATGATGAACTGCTGTCAATTTAGATCCACTACCAAAGAGAGTTTTTCTATAGTAAATCATTGCAGCAACATGGGTTGATTCTGCAATAGTTTGGGTACTTGGGTCACTGTTGCAAAGTTCGGGATTTTCCTTAATAATTTTTGCATAGCGAATTTTCCAGTTGATCATTTTTATATCCTACTTTTTATGTCATTTATAAATGAAGTTAATGAACTTATTGATTTTAATAAATAGGTCTCAATGTGTTTCAAACTTCTATTTTTGTATCTTCAAATTATGGTGAGATTATCAAAGTCCATGTAATTTGAACCTTCTTAAGTAGTAGACTCAGGTTTTTTATAATACGGCTCTGTTACCGTCTCCAAGCAAGCAATTACTATACTCAGATACTCTGTATTTTGAGTTTGAATTGCACTATTCATGACCTGGATACAGGTGCTATAGACTGACTTCAGTAGGGTTCTATGCTGGGAGCTTAACTTCTCGTTGAGGTTTTCCTGAATCCACTGTAGCCCCTCCGAGATCTCCAATAGTTTTTTATGCGTTAGAACAGCATCTAAATGACCGGATTGAATTTTCTTCAACTGCAGAATGACCGACTCAAACCATTTCTTTTCAAAGTCAGCGCCAACGAGATTATTGTCTATCTCAAGGTAAGTTTTAAGCGGGTTATTAGTAGTAAACATTGGGTATTCAAAATTGATAAAACCTAATTATGGTCTAGTTTTTAGGATCCTAAAATGAAAAATAGCTAGGATCAACCTAGCTATTGCTCTAGCTCTATTTGCCTATCGGAAGATTGTTAGAACCGCGGCTGCTTCCTGATTCATTTGGGTTACTAAGTAGTAATCAACCGACTGTTGGTTATTCAACTGTTGCAATTGAGCCTGTAACTTTGTGGGGTCAATGTTTGAAATCGAATCAACAACCTGCTGTAAGCCTGTCGACAATGAATTAGCTTCAGCAGTATATGCGGTGATGCCTGTAGAGGCAGCTGAAAGATTGGATTGCCCCGCGCTAATTAAAGCCAGTTGGCTTGCTAAAACCGTAACCGCAGAATAAGCACCAGCAATAGTGCTCACGTTTAGACCTGCAAGAGTGTTACCAATGCTAGTTAAGTCAGTACCTGAAACAGTAATCAAGCTCGCTGTTGTAATTCCAGAAAGTACCGAGAATCCAGTGGTGTTAATCAATACGTTTTGACCATTGACACTTGCATTTGTACCAATGTTGCCAATTTGGCCGGCTAATTGTACAAAGGTCAGGTTAAGGGCCTGCATGTCAGTCGTACTTAATGTTCCGCTAGACACTTGATTAGCAAGCGATTGCATCTGTTGTACTAGAGCAACGGCAGACGTTAATCCAGTTTGTCCAACGTTAATCACGTTTTGTACCTGACCCAAACTGGCTGCAGTGGCTTGATATTGACTAACCTGAGAGGATAAGCGCGTCGACTCTCCCTGGCTAGCTGGATTGAGCTGGGTCTTGCCAGTTGCAAGCGCCGTTTGAATGGCGTTAATGCCGGTATCAACAGTGTTTACGCCTGCTGCAAGTGTTGTGGCTAAATTAGTAATCTGAGTCATGGTGCATTTACCTCTTAGGTAATGTGGTTAATTTATAAAGCAATACAAGAAACATGAAAAGAATGGTATTGCGATCTGGGATTAACTAAAACCAAGAGTAAACAGATATTTAGCCCCTAATTCTGATTTAGAAGCCCAAAAATGACAAAAAGCCAGGAAAAACCTGGCTTTTTGCTTAAAACAGTGAACTTTTTATCTGAAGATGGCTAACATCGCCGCTGCTTCTTGGTTCATCTGGGTAATCAAGTAATAGTCAATGGCTTGTTGGTTATTCAGAGTCTGTAACTGAGCTTGCAACTGAGTTGGGTTTGCCTGGCTTAGTGAGTTGACCGTGGTTTGTAAGCCAGTAGCAAGTGCAGTAGCCTGACTGGCCTCTGCTGTCAAACCGCCCAAACTTGCTGAAAGTGATGATTGAGCTGAACTGATCGTTGTCAGTTGTGAAGTCAATACAGCCAAGCAACTTGACGCACTAGCTGCGCTAGAAATTGAAAGTCCAGTACATGCTATAGCAACTGCACTCATATTGCTACCAGTGACAGTGTAGAGAGAGGTCGTATCTACCCCACCCAATATTGCGATACCTGTGGTACCAGTTAATAAATTAATACCATTAACGTTCGCATTGTTTGCAGCAACAATAATTTGATTTGCTAACTGTGTAAAGGTAGTTTGTAAATTAGATAAGTCAGTAGCACTTAAAGTTTGTGTACTAGCTTGTGATGCTAGGGTTTGCAGCTGTTGTATCAATGCGGTTTGTGACTGTAAACCCGTAATTGCAACGTTTACCGCATTTTGTGCCTGTGTATTAGATTGTAAGTCTGCGTTGTAAGCATTGATTTGTGCAGTCAAACGGGTTACCTCACCAGTTTGTGCAGGATTCATAATCGATTGACCAGTCGCCAATTGATTTTGTACGCTATTAATCTGAGATGTTACGTTGTTAAGATTATTTGTAAGCGTTGTTGCTAAGTTAGTAATATTAATTGGCATTGCCATGATGTCTTTTCCTTTAGTTAAATGTAGACGAACCTATACATACAAGTGCGTGATACAAAAAAATATTTTTTTACGAAATGCAAAAAAATACCTAAAACAAAAAGCATCAGTGAGCGATACGTAGACCACATCAACAGTGCAATGCGCTAAATAATTAGCTTAATGTTACCCCCGCAGGAATAACTTGATATATGTAATCATTTACGGCTAGAGTTGAGAAAACTTTAGAAAATAACTAAAGATTATTAAAGATTTTTTGCTGCCAATGAATTGAGTTGGCTTGATAGGTTGTAATCAATGTTGTATTGTGAGTGCAGAGCAGTTAACTGTGCCTGTAGCTGTTTGACATCCACATGTGTAATGCTATTGACTTCTGTATTAATGGCGGTCACATCGCCAGTAAGGGCAGCCGCTTTTTTGGTTAAGGTCGTTGCAGCGTTTTGAAGCATGCTTTGCCCAGATTGTATTTGGGATAAAGCGCCCTGAATCTGGCTCACTGCTTTCGCAGCATTTTGGGGCGTATCAACCCCAACGCCGCTCAGAATACCGGCTGTAAGCATACCGTAAACATTGACTGAATTGATTCTCATTCTGGATTTAGCGTCACCAGTAATGTCAGTAGAGACATTGACTCCTGCTGTGCCACTCAGAAGATTGCTCCCTTTAAGTGCGGCAGACGTAGCATCTTTGCCAATTTTATTGACGAGAGCTTGGAAGCGGTTGTTATAGTTCGTTGAGTCGGAGCTAGCAAGTTGTTTGTCGCTTGCTTGCTCTGCAATCACTTCCATTTGTTTGAGTAGGGACTTAATGGAAGTTAAACCTGTCTCTGCTAATGCTACGACAGATTGGGCATTTTTGATGCTAGCTTCCGGAGTTGAATAACTACTGGCTTTTTTAGAAAGAGTTGCAACGGTTTTTTGCTGACTTACTGTTAGTACTTTTGTGCCAGTACTAATTTGTTGACCGATTGAAGTAATTTCAGCTGCAATCGTATTCGTTTGCGTTTGGTAATACGAGGCGATGCTTGAGATGCCGCTACTCATGATCGTTCACTGAAGACTCTTAGGTTTTACCGTTGGACTTGAGAAGTGAAATAGTGCTTTTGATTAATCCGTCGGCGACCTTATCGGTATCGACAGAAAATGTTCCAGCATCAATCTCATTGCGCAAAGTCTCTACTTTTTTGTTATCAAAAACAGGGCCACTTGAAGCAAGGGATTGAAGCGTTTGGACTTGAGTAGAAATGGTCGCTGTAGTGCTAACTGCTTTTGCGGTGACATTGGCCTGAACTTGAGTTTGAGTAGCGATCGCCTGTTTATTAGCGGACGCATCTGTCTTATCAACTGGGGAGTTGATGCCAGTGGAGATGGGATCGTTAATTTTCATGGTTTCTACTTTAATTCAAATTAAGCCAAGCATTACTAAGTACAACGACTTGTCTACAAACCCTTTTACGGCCTGGGTTACCAAAACTTGAGCTATTTCTTGAAATTACCGTACTGCTACCTCAATTTGGCCATTATTCTTGGCAATTCCAGAAACAATGGACCCATTTTGAACTCTTACCTTCACAACATCGCCTTCTGCGGCGTTGGTAAGAGCCTGTCCTTCAGTGCTAATAGTGAATCCTTGGCCAACAGTGCTAATTTTGACATTTTGCCCCTGCAATACAACGATAGGCATCTTGAGCATCTCTTGTTTCAGAATGGTGCCGCTTCCGAGTGAGACTTTAGCTAATTTGCCAGTTGCCATGGAAATATCGGTCATAAAGCCAGCGGGGAGGGTGGTTAAATCACCCGTTTGGAGCATCAGATCATTGGCAGTGAGCGTTTGATTCTGAGCCAAGGGCACTGCGGCAATTACGTAATGCCCTGTAATGCTGACGTTGGCCTCAACATAAATCTGCCAGGGATTGGGCTGGCCACAACGTATGCCCACCGTTGTTTTACCCCAAGGCCTTGTATTTGATGGAAAAAAAACCAAAGGGGCAGGGCATGACTCCAAACGCAGTGAGGGGTCGACCGGGGTTGAGCTGATTTCTACTTTGCCTGGTGAGCCTGCGCTTTGAATTTTCAGGAATTCCTTCACTTTTTGGTTCAGGATTTTCGTATCTTGCCAAGCTTGAGGAGTTGCTTGGGATTGCGCAGAGGCATTTGTACTTATAAAGGAAAAACCAAAGCAAAGGCTGATTAATAATATTTTCATATTAATCAATGACTTAAATAGATTTTTAAGGGAATCATACATATTCTTCCTCACTCCACTCGCTAATGACTGCCCAAAATGGGTAGAAATGCATTGTACGAAGCCAATTTTTAGCCTAATGGCTTAATTAGCGGAAGAATTACCCCTCTTATTAGTACTTCAACTTAGGCGCGCACAAATTACATTCATGAAATGCAATTTTTAAACCATCCCGAAGTGTTTTTTGAATATTGGGGAAAGAGCGATGACTAGTTTAGACCAGATGTTGGATTTCAATGCGACAGCACTAGCAGTCCGTGCTAAACGCCAAGAAGTATTGGCAGCCAATATCGCCAATGCGGATACGCCAGGCTTTAAGGCGCGAGATATTGATTTCAAATCAGCCATGCAAAAAGCATTGGAAGCCAATGGCTTGGACGCAGATGCGCAAAATGTAAGCAAAATGCCCAAGGGTACTGATTTGTTAACGACTTCCCCCCAGCACATCAAAGGCGATCCGCTATCCCAAGTGGCTGGTGAGGTCGATTCTAGCGGTTTACTGTATCGCTCCGTTGTGCAAGATAGTGCCGACGGCAATACCGTGGATCCTGATGTTGAACGCTCTGCTTTTGTGAGCAATTCCATTCACTATGAAGCCAGCGTGATGTTGATCAATGCCAGCATCAAAGAAATGAATACGGCGCTCCAACCCTAATGATTGATTAAGAGGATCTCAACATGTCATTGTTTAATGTATTTAATATCGCTAGCTCTTCATTAAGTGCTGAATCACAGCGCTTAAATGCGATCGCGAGTAATTTAGCCAATGCTGACTCTATTACCTCTGCAGATGGCACACCTTATAAGGCCAAGCAAGTAAGCTTTAAGCCAACCTCGATTGATGGTTCCAATTACAGTGGTGTGATGGTGGATAAGGTGACTGAAGACCAGTCGCCAGCTCGAACCATTCATGATCCAGGCAACCCTTTAGCGAACAAAGATGGCTATGTGACTATGCCGAACGTAAATGTGGCGCAAGAAATGGTCAATATGATTTCCACTACGCGCTCTTATCAAAATAGCGTTGAAGCAATGAATGCAACTAAGTCGCTTTTACAAAAAGCGCTCTCTATCGGTCAAGGTTAATTAGGAAAATCCCATGTCAAATATTTCAGTTGTTAATCAATCTACTACTGCTAATCCAGCCACTGGCTCTTTAGCTGGTGCCGCTGGTACTGCAGCATCTACAACCGGTGCGCAAATTCAAGATCAATTCATGAAGATGTTGGTCGCGCAAATGCAATATCAGGATCCTACGCATCCAATGGATAGTTCGCAGATGACTAGCCAACTTGCACAAATTAATACTGTAGATGGCATTAATCAATTAAATACGTCGATGACTGCGATGTCAGCAACCTTGCAGACTAGCCAGGCCTATCAGGCGGCCGGACTCATTGGCAAAACAGTGATGGCTCCTGGAAGCTCTTTCACTTTAAGTAATGGAACAGCATCTTTTGGTGTGCAATTGCCTAAGGGTGGTGCTAGCTCAGTGGCAGTCAATATTCTAAATAGCGCAGGTCAAGTGGTTGATAGTATGAATCTGGGATCTCAAGGTGCAGGTGTTATTCCTTTGTCTTGGAATGGTCAGGATGCATCCGGAAAAACTTTGCCAGATGGCGTCTATAACTTACAAGTGATTGCCAATACTGGTGGTGCTCCTGTTGCGGCAAATGGATTAACGGCTTCTAAAGTAAATGCCGTCTCTACTGCAGCTTCGGGTGGCGCTCAGTTGGTGCTCAGTAATAACACCACGACTGCATTAAGCAACGTGACACAGATTCAGTAATATCTCAACCGGATAAATTAGGAGCTTATATGGCATTTGAAACAGGTCTATCAGGTTTGCAGGCTGCTTCTGAGAACTTGAATGTTCTTGGACAAAATATTGCGAACGTCAACACATATGGCTATAAATCAGCTAGTACAGATTTTAGTAACGTGCTCTCTAGTCACCTGAATGCTGCCGATAGTGGCTCAGGTGTCCAGCTTGGTCAAGGCGCCATGATTTCTAATATCAAAGAATCATTTGCACAGGGTTCCATCACAGGCACAAGCTCGTCATTAGATGCTGCAATTACTGGCCCTGGTTTCTTTATTACATACGATACGATCCTCAAGCAAACCTCCTATACCCGGAACGGTAACTTTACGACTGATAATAAGGGTGTATTAATTAATGGCAATGGCCAGAATGTACTTGGATATACGGCTTCAGTTGGCGGTACCAATGGAACAGTGACTGCTGGCGGTACGCCTGCCCTCATCAATCTCACCACTTTAAATCTGAACCCCTATAACGCAGCTAATCTCACTCCCGAGGTTAATTCAGTACAGTTCTACACCCTGAACAATCAGGGCACTGCGACTGTAGGGGGTTTAACCCTGACAAATAATTCTGGACAGTATTTATCTGCATCACAAATTGTGAGTGCATTTGCGGGCCTTACTCCTGGATCAACAGGAGGAACTCCTCCAACGGGTTGTACTTTTTCTGGAACGCTTGGAAACTACACCTTAACTGCTGCTGCTGGATCTGACACTTTGACTGCCACAGGAACAATGACCAATGGCCAATCAACACCAACCATTCAGGCAACGGTATTTTCACCAATTGGTGATTTATCCCCTTCAATTGCTGTAACTACAAAAGCGATTAATACCGCCTACCTGACTGATTACAGTATTGATGCAGCTGGTGTCATCACTGGTAAGTATTCTGATGGCAGCACCTATAAGCTTGCTCAATTGGCTTTAGCGACTTTTCAGAGCAATACTGGCTTGAAATCATCAGGCAATGATTCCTGGATGGAAACGGCTGCATCAGGTAAGCCGACTGTTGGTTCAGCGGGCCTTCTCGGTGTCGGCACTATTACGGGCTCGTCGCTAGAGGCTTCTAATACAGATCAAACCGGTGATATGGTCAAGCTTTTAGCTGCCCAACAAGCTTATCAATCTAATGCACAAACCATTAAGGTAGAAGATCAAAACTTCCAAACCTTAATTGCCATGGGCGGTTAATAGATTATGGATAAGGTCGTCTACACCATAGCCAGCGGGCTTGATCAGCTGATGAACCAGCAGGCTACGAATGCCAATAATCTAGCCAATGTCTCCACTTATGGATTTAAGGCACAGATTGATACGATGAGATCAGTGGCTGTAAACGGTCCAGGCGCAGATACTCGTGCCTTTGCCGCTAGTGCGACAACGGGTACCGACTTTACTCCAGGCACCATTCAGCAAACTGGGCGACCTTTGGATGTTGCGATCGAAGGAAAAGGTTGGTTTGCGGTGCAGCGTCCTAGTGGTGGCGAGGGCTTGACCCGCAATGGCGCATTTAAGATTAGCGAAAATGGCATTTTGCAAACTGCTAATGGCTTGAACGTCTTGGGTGATGGTGGTCCGATTACGATTCCTCCCAATGTCACAGTTTCAATTGGTGAAGATGGGACGATTTCAAGCGTGGATGAATCCGTGAGTGGTCGCGCCTCAACTCCGATTGACAAACTAAAGTTGGTTAATCCCGAAGAGGCCAATTTAGTTCGTGGCGTAGATGGTCTTTTTAATAATAAAGATCTTTCGCCTACAACAGCCGATACCAATGTGAAGGTGGTGGGCAGCTCATTAGAAACCAGCAACGTTAGTGTTGTTAAAGCGATGGTCAACATGATTGCATTGGCAAGACAGTTTGATGTTCAGATGACGCTAGCTAAAAATGCTGAGAGCAATGATCAAACAGCAGCAAAAGTTTTTAATATCAGCTAACGCTACACCATTCAAAATATTACTTAAAGGAACATCATGTTACGTTCACTCTGGATCTCAAAGACTGGCCTAGAAGCACAACAAACTCAAATGGATGTGATATCGAATAACTTGGCTAACGTCAGTACGAATGGTTTTAAGAAATCGCGTGCTGTATTTGAAGATTTGCTCTATCAAAATATCCGTCAGCCAGGTGCCCAGTCTACTCAGCAGACCCAATTACCTACCGGTTTGCAAGTGGGCACAGGTGTCAAACCCGTCGCTACAGAGAAGATTTTTACCCAGGGTAATTTGCAGCAAACTAATAACAACAATGACTTAGCAATCAATGGCTCTGGTTTCTTCCAAATCACTATGCCAGACGGCTCTTTTGCTTATACGCGTGATGGCAGTTTTCAGGTGAGCAGCACTGGTCAAGTTGTGAACTCCAGCGGTTTCCCACTTTCACCAGCAATCACGGTTCCAGCTAACGCGCAATCATTAACTGTCGCATCTGATGGCGTTGTTTCTGTAACGCTTCCAAACTCTGTGGCAGTTTCTCAAATTGGCGCGATTCAATTGGCTACCTTCATCAATCCAGCTGGTTTACAGTCCAAGGGTGGCAATCTGTATGTCGAAACTGCTGCTTCAGGAACTCCTACAACTGTTACTCCTGGTTCAACTGGTTCGGGAACCATTTCACAGGGCTTTGTTGAAACTTCAAACGTGAACGTCGTTGAAGAAATGGTCAATATGATTCAAACTCAGCGCGCTTACGAAATTAACAGTAAGTCTATTACTACCTCCGATCAAATGCTGCAAAAACTTGCGCAGATGAGCTAAGTATTCTGATGCTAAATATTATGAACCAAATTAGTACCATCGTTATCAGTAGGTACAAGCCAATCGCTTGTATCCTCAGCTTTGCCTTATCGGCTTGCTCTGGCGTGGCTCCTGGAACCGTTACTAACAACGCTGGACAGCAGCAGCGCTTACCTAGTAAGGTAACTGCACCGGCAGGTTCGATATATAACAGTGCTACCTACAGCCCCATCTTTGAAGGCCTGAAGGCCCGCAGAGTGGGTGATACGTTAACAATTACTGTGACTGAGAGTACTTCGGCTACAAATGCGATCGACGATAAAAATGCTAAAACTGGTTCAGCTGCATCAACATCGACCAACTTGAATGGTGATAAGGTTCAGCCTACTTGGACTGTTTCAAACTCCAATGCGGCAGAGAATAATAATAGCGGTTCGAGAGCAGCAACATTTACGGGCTCCATTAGCGTTACTGTGAACGAAGTATTGCCCAATGGTTTCTTAGTAGTTGCGGGTGAGAAAGTCATTGGCTTTGATCAAGGGTCTCAGTTTGTGCGATTCTCAGGTGTTGTGAATCCCGCGATGATCACAACCGATAACTCGGTTGCTTCAAATACGGTGGCTGATGCTCGTATCGAGTTCAGAACCAATAACTATATGGATGCCTCTTATATTAGTAGTGCTGCTGTTCGCTTCCTGTATAGCATCATTCCTTTCTAACGATCTTGGGCCTTACTGTGCATTTATTTTTATACTCTCAATTACAGCGTCTTTTGCCAGCTTTCGTGCTGGCTTTAGGACTTAGTTGCGCTGCATTGTCACCAATTGCTCAAGCTGAGCGGCTGAAAGATTTGGCTGACTTTCAGGGAGTGCGTAATAACCAATTAATCGGCTATGGATTGGTAGTAGGCTTAGATGGTACTGGTGACCAAACTACTCAGACACCTTTTACACTTCAATCAACCCTCACAATGTTGCAGTCTCTCGGCATCATTTTGCCGCCAGGTTCCTTTACCCAAATTCAGTTGAAAAACGTCGCTGCTGTGATCGTGACAGCCAATTTACCGCCATTTGCTCAGGTGGGTCAATCTTTGGATGTGACTGTATCGGCGATGGGTAATGCCAAGACTCTCAGAGGTGGCACGCTGCTGATGTCTCCTTTAAAAGGTGCTGATGGTGTGGTTTATGCGATGGCTCAAGGTAACGTAGTGATTGGTGGTGCCTCAGCATCGGCTAATGGCAGCTCAGCTACTGTCAACCAGCTCAACGCTGGCCGAATTTCTGCTGGCGCTACTGTTGAACGCGTAGTTCCTTATGACTTAGCTCAAAATGCTTTCATTAACCTTCAGCTAAAAACATCTGACTTTTCAAACGCGAGCATGATTTCCGCTGCTATTAACAAAAAATTCAATAAGACGATTGCTTTTGCCCAAGATTCACGCGTCATTAATGTTCGCGCAACAGACGCAGAGCAGGGCGATCGTGTGAAATTCCTGGCTGCTTTAGAGTCTATTGATGTCACTCCAGCTAAAGGGGTGGCAAAAGTCATTCTGAATGCCAGAACAGGATCGATTGTTTTAAATCAATCGGTTCAGCTTGAAGAATGTGCGGTTGCTCATGGTAATTTGACGGTAGTCATCAGCACCACACCAGTCGTAAGTCAGCCTAACGCATTTGCTAGTGGCAGAACTGTGGAGACGGCTGTTTCTCAGGTTAGCTTGAATCAAGCACCGGGGAACGTGATTCAGCTAGCGCCAGGCGCCTCCTTATCTGATGTGGTGCGAGGCCTCAATGCTGTTGGAGCCACACCACAAGATCTCGTCGCTATTTTGCAAGCTATCAAGGCTGCTGGTTCTTTGCATGCTGAACTTGAAATTATCTAAGCTTGAATCTAGATGCCATTGCCGAATACCACCGTCTCTGCTGCTGATGTCAGTAATCAACTTGCACTAGATACCAAGTCATTAGGCAATCTCAAGCTTTCTGCTAGAGAGAATTCTCCAGAAGCGATTAAGGGTGTAGCTAAGCAGTTCGAAGCGATCTTTATCAATATGATGCTCAAGAGTATGCGTGATGCTACGCCCTCTGATAGTCTGACAGATAGTCAGGACCTGAAGCTCTATACCTCGATGTTTGACCAGCAAATCAGTCAAAAATTGGCTTCTGGGAAAGGGATAGGTTTGGCTGACATGTTAACCAAGCAACTATCTAAGGCTGCTGGCATTACAGCACCGAATAGCCCACAAACTCAGAAAGCGTTCTCTACAAACACCCCGGTAGCAATCAATCCAGCGTTAGATAGCAGTTTGCAAAAAGTGGGGCACTTCATTGCCTCAATTTTTGGTGCGGATAGTGAAGACATGAGTGATTTATCAACTCAGATTCTGAGTGTAGCTAAAACAAAACAGGGGGTGGCAGCTTATCAAAAAACCAGCAATGCTACTAATAGCGATAGTACTTGGTTAGATAAGGTAGGAAAATTAAAGGATGAAGTAGTAAGTTCCACGGATGATGCAGTGACATCCATTTCTGCCTCACTTAAAGATAGTGCGACTCACTTTTTGGATAAGTTTGCCTCCCATGCGCAAGAGGCAAGTCAAGCTACTGGTATGCCGGTCAACTATATGTTGGGACAAGCCGCCTTAGAAACAGGTTGGGGTAAGAAAGAAATTCATGCTGCAGACGGTAGCCCCAGCTTTAATCTGTTTGGCATTAAAGCTAACCCCGGTTGGAAGGGGAAAGTAGTCGACGCCACTACCACAGAATATATTGATGGTGTACCGCAAAAATTGGTGCAGAAGTTTAGGGCCTATGATTCTTATGCAGACTCGTTTAAAGATTTTGCCAATATGATTAGCACAAGTCCTAAATTCAAAGCAGTCATGCATAGTATTAGCGCTCCTTCAAGCTATGCCCATGCGATGGCGCAATCAGGTTACGCGACTGATCCAGGGTATGCAAGCAAACTTCACAAGCTGATTAAGATTGTCGGCGCCCTCAAATAAATCGTTTTAACTAGTTTATTCTCTTAGGAATCTGCTGAGAATAAAGTAATAACTTAATTGCTAGAGTTATCGCGCTGATTGCCTTCTTGGATCACAAAGATCGAAACCCGGCGATTTTTCGCTTTTCCTTCTGCGGTTTCATTGGATGCAGCAGGGCGTGATGATCCATAACCTGTAGCGCTTAAGCGGTTTTCTGCCAAACCCTCATCACTAAAAATTCTTAATACTGAAGTAGCTCTTAAGGCTGATAGGTCCCAATTAGAGCTAAACTCTTTCGTCTTAATGGGTTGGTTATCTGTATGGCCTTCAATTTCGATTGGGCGATCGCTATTTGCCAAAATCGGGGCAATTTCTTCTAGAGTGCTCACCGCAGCAAGATTGGCGATTTTGGCAGAGCCTGGTGTGAAAAGGAAACTATCTTGAATATCAATTCGGATACCGCGAGGTACTTGAGTTACGGTAATTTTTCCTTGGTCAATCAAGGGCTTTAATTTACGTATCAAGTCACTCTTGGTTCGACTCATACGCTCACGTGAACTAAGCATTTTGTCGTGTTTAATCTTCGCGATGGCAATAGGGTCAATGACTACTAAGGTTTGATCTTCTTTTCTTTTCTGATGATCATCGACTTCGCTGCCGTTCTTAAATTTCTTTTCAGTCTCGGTAAGTGAGTCAAACTGTACTGTTTTAAAGGCGCTCGAAATGGAGCTCGATACCGCGTTATATTTGTATTGGTTTACCGATGAGCTGGCATACATCACCACAAAGAAAGCAAAGAGTAGGGTAATGAAGTCGGCGTAAGACACCAGCCAGCGATCGTGGTGGATGTGTTCTTCCTTAATAATTTTGCGATGACGCATATCTGATAACTTGCTTTATTAGCTGAGGTAGCTGGCGAGACGATCTTCAACAACGATGGTGTGATCGCCATTAGCAATCGCAGCTAAAGCATCAATGAGCATCTCATAATTAGTGAGCTCATCTTGCAAGATAGTCTTGAGCTTATTCGCGATGGGAATAAAGACTAAATTGGCTAAGCCAACGCCATAAATGGTTGATACAAAAGCGACGGCAATACCGCTTCCCAGCAAACTTGGATCTGAAAGATTTTCCATGACATGGATGAGACCAATCACTGCAGCCAAAATGCCAATCGTTGGTGAATAGCCGCCTGCTGAATCCCATACCTTAATGGCATTGCGTTGAGAAATTTCATACTGATTGAGCTCAATCATGCCGATATCTTTAATGGTCTCTGGTTGAACACCATCAATCACTAAACGCAGTGACTTTTGAATGAATGGGTCGGTTGACTGGGTCATGAGAGGCTCTAAGGACAAAATACCATCCTTACGAACAAGGGAGCTCCATTCTAAGATTTCTTCTGCTACTTCACGACGTTGATTGATGGGCTCAATAAATACATAGCGTAATTTATGAAAAGCATTCATAAAGTTAAATAAGGTACTTTGCAATAAAACGGCGCCAAATGTTCCGCAAATCACAATAATGAATGCAGATGGTTGAATGAGAGAAGATAGTCTTCCACCATCAATTGATTGGCCAATGATGATGCCAAAAATAGCTAGGAGTAATCCTCCTACGCTGGCCCGGTCCATAACTGCTCCTTCATGGTTGCGCGTATCCGAGCAATGGCAATGCTATGCATTTGAGATACGCGAGATTCGGAAATACTTAAGACTGCGCCAATTTCTTTTAAATTGAGCTCTTGTTCGTAGTAAAGACCCATTAGAATCTTTTCCCGCTCGGGAAGATTCTCAATGGCTTCTTTTAAAGATTCTTTAAAGTTTCTAGAGAGCAGTCCATTAATAACGTCATTATTACTTTTAATAAATCGATCCAGGAAGTGATCTTCATCGTCGGATTTATGAACATCATCAAAATAGATGAGTTGATGGCCGCTACATTCATTGATGATTTGGAAATATTCATCAATACTAACTTTGAGCTTCTTGGCAATCTCTGAATCAGTAGGGGCTCTACCTAAAGATTGTTGTAAACCGGCGATGGCTTTTTCAACATCCCGCATTTGTTTACGAATATTGCGAGGCAGCCAATCTGAACTACGCAATTCATCCATAATCGCACCGTGCACACGTTGCGAGGCATAGGTTTTGAACTGTGCGCCTAGATTATCTTGGTACTTATTTGCCGCATCAATGAGGCCAATCATTCCAGCCTGAATCAGATCATCTACTTCTACGTTGGCAGGGAGTTTGGCTTTAATTTGATAAGCCATTTTCTTAACCATGTCGGCGTGTTCGCCCACGAGGTTATTTTGCTTATCGAGTTTTCCATCTGCCTTGTACATGGGGATTGATTTTATTGAGAGGTCAGGTTGCTATTATGAACTGAGAGACTCTCAATATAGGTATTTCCTAGCCCTATATAACCCAGCTTAACTAGTGAAATTTCCCTAAAATTGCTTGTTGCATGGGTCAGATTGCGATAAATTGTTTCCGCCAATGTATGGTTTTGAGTGGATATTAATAAGCCAATTTCATGGTTAATGGTTGTTTTGGCTAAGTGCTTAATGATTCCATAGGACTCTTTAATAGAGTTTGCAGACTGGCTAATGTACATGACTATTTTGTCTTCTGAGACGATATCCAGTGGAGCCTTATTGATCGTGGTATGAGTCAAATCAAGGAATGGAATGCGATTGCTATTCAATCTTTTCATGAACTCAGTAAAACCAATGCCATCAATTGGATTGAGAAGGGTCTCTAAGTCGTGGCCTGGCGCTGAACTTGCCTCATTCTCGCACCCCATGAGACGACGCAATCCCGACGCCTGGTCTTGGAATACATTAAGCATGGGTTTGGATTATCGGCTGAATGGAGCTGTTTTCTGGATGATTTGCAGTATCTGAAGCCATGCTGGAATCGGCATCCTCTTCGTCGCTTAGAAGCATTTCTAGTTCATTAGTTTTGTTTAACAAGGCAATATCTTCTGGAACGCGCTGACCATTGGTAATGTAAAGTACGCGCAACTTGTTTTGCATCACGGCATTTAAAATTCCGCCAAGAGAGATGGATTCATCAACCTTGGTAATAATGCAACCTTCAATCCCCTTGCTAGAGTAGGCTTGTGTTACGGCATTGAGACTCTCAGTAGTATTGTTGGCATTTAAGCACAATACTTTTTTGATTTTAGTCTGTGTAGCGCTGAGCATTTCCAGTTGCTTCTCAACCATCTTGTCTTTATGGCTAAGACCAGCCATATCAATCAGTACTAATTTCTTTTTACTTAACTTCTCTAGTGCAGTATCTAATTCAACCCCGTCTTTAGCAGTGAGCATCTCTACGCCTAGGATCTTGGCATAAATATGCAATTGTTCATTACCGCCAATCCGATAAGTATCGGTAGAAATCAGAGCAACACTGGCTTTACCGTGCTGCAAGGCAAAACGGGATGCAATTTTGGCAACGGTCGTGGTTTTGCCAACCCCAGTAGGTCCTAAGAAAGCGTAGACGCCTTTGCTATCGAGGATCTCAGCTTCATTTTCAATACATTGAATATTTTTACTTAATAAGTTCCGTGACCAGATGATGGCATCTTCAAGCGCTAAATCAGCAGGGAGCTTCTTCAAGACCCGCTTGGCAAGATCTTGGGTGAAGCCTGCCTCCAGCATGCGCTGGGTGAGTTGCCGTGCATTAGGGCTTTGATGCTGGGCTGACTCCCAGGAGATCGCGTTCAACTGCGACTGAAAACTATTCTTCATTTCACGCAGTTCGACCAATAATTGATTCATTTCTTGATTTTGATTGGCTGAATTTGACGTTGCCTGAACAACAGCAGGCGCTTTTACTGAAGTAGTCTCGCTTGTGGTGGAGGCTTCCTTTACATTCTGCTTGCTGTTAAAAATCTGGAGCATCTCTTGAGCACGTTTCATTTGCAACTGCTTATTTTCTAATTCAGTTTTTCCACTCGCTTTAGCTTCTTTTGGAGTGGCGTCAGCCTCACCTGCTGTGGCAGTAATTTCATGCCAGCCATTAATTTCACGGTGAGTCAGTATCGAAGCATCCGCTCCAAGTTCATCGCGAACCTGCTTCATTACATCGCGGGCTGTTTTGGCAACAAATCGTTTGGTGGTCATGCTATTTCTCCAATTAAATTAGTAACACGAATAATTTTGGTATCGGGTAATTCTTCATGTGATAAGACTCGTAAATTAGGGCTAAAGCGCCTTAAAAATTTAGCCAAGGTCAGACGCAAAGAGGAGGGGACTAGCAACACAGGCGAAAAGCCCATCTCTTCTTGTTTTTTAGCTGCTGCGCTGGCTTCTTTAGCTAAGGTTTGTGCAACACCAGGTTCAATGGCATTGCTGTCACTCTGGGTGTTTACAGCCTGCATCAAAATCCGCTCTAATTGAGTATCTAGTGAGATCACAGACATCTCATTGGTATTAGGGAATAGTTTTTGTGTAATAGCCCTGCCCAACTTAATTCTGACTTTGGCAGTCAGTTCGGCTGGATCTTGAGTTTGTTTAGAGTGTTCTAACAAAGTTTCCATGATCGTCTGCATATCCCGAATGGGAACGCCTTCACTCAGGAGGTTTTGCAGTACTTTTTGGACAACGGAAACACTGAGTAATTTGGGCACCAAATCTTCTACCAGTTTTGGTGAATCTTTACCCAATAAGCTGAGCAGCTGTTGTACTTCGAGATGTCCAAGCAATTCTGCTGCGTAAAGGCCAACGATGTGATTAAGGTGTGTGGCAACTACTGTGCTGGCGTCAACCACGGTATATCCATTATTTTGTGCATCTTCACGCTGATCATGATTGACCCATACGGCCGGTAATCCAAACGCAGGATCTTTCGTGATCTCTCCGCCAATTTCTTGGGTCACTGTGCCAGGATTAATGGCTAAATACTGGCCGATATGAGATTCACCTTGAGCTACCTCTACGCCTTTGAGCTTAATCGAGTAGCCATTAGGTTTGAGATCAAGGTTGTCGCAAATATGCACAGCAGGGGTCAAGAAACCAACTTCCTGTGCAAATTTCTTACGCAATGCTTTGATGCGTTTAATGAGATCACCGCCCTGTTTCATGTCAACCAAAGGCACAAGACGGAAACCTACTTCAAGGCCTAAAGCATCGACAGGAATGACATCAAGCCACGAGGCTTCCAGATTCTCTGAGGGAGTATCCTTTTTAAGCTGTTCTTCTGCTGCCACTTCTTTTTGATGCTTGGACTTCAAGCTGTAAGCGATCGCTGCCAATATGCCAGCTAGTAGCAAGAACGCCACATTAGGCATTCCAGGAATCAAGCCCATACCACCCATAATGATGGCGGTGATATTTAAGACTTTCGGATTGGAGAATAGTTGTTTTGTTAATTGAGTGCCTAGGTCTTGATGGTTAGCAACCCTCGAGATCACAATACCGGCAGCAACTGAAATTACCAAAGAAGGAATTTGGGCTACTAGACCGTCACCGATCGTTAACATGGTGTAGTTTTTGGCCGCTGTCGCTAGGGACAAGTCGTGCTGCAACATGCCCACAATCAAGCCGCCCACAATGTTAACGACAATGACCAAAATACCAGCAACAGCATCGCCTCTTACATATTTACTAGCACCATCCATCGCACCATAAAACTCTGCTTCTTGGGCAATATCGGTACGGCGTTGACGGGCCTGCTCTTGTCCAATCAGGCCTGAATTCAAATCCGCATCAATTGCCATTTGTTTCCCTGGCATAGCATCCAAGGTAAAGCGAGCTCCAACTTCAGCAATACGACCAGCACCTTTTGTCACAACAGTAAAGTTAATGATGGTCAAAATGATAAAGACCACAATACCCACAGCGTAGTTCCCGCCAATTAAGAAGTGGCCAAATGCTTCAATGACTTTGCCAGCTGCACTTGGGCCTGTGTGCCCCTCAGTCAGCACTAAACGGGTCGATGCCACGTTCAGCGAAAGTCGCAACATGGTGGTGATCAGCAAAACGGTTGGGAATGCTAGGAAATCAAGTGGCTTGGTAGTTTGAAGACCAATCAACAGCACCAATATAGAGAGTGCAATATTGAAGGTGAATAACAAATCGAGTGCGATTGCTGGCAAGGGCAGAATCATCATTGCCAAGAGCATGACAATAAATACTGGACCAGCTACTGTTTTAGCGTTCAGATTTTTGAGACGGTCAAATAGTTGATTAAAGTTCATGACAATAGCGCCGGTATATTGTGATTTTTAGCAGTGGAGTGTTCATAAAAATGGGGGTCTAGCTCATCAGGAACCTCCACATTGCTAGGTTCATTTGGATAAGCGCCGTCTCGGCCGTTGAATTGTTTGACTTGGAATACAAAAGCCAAAATTTCAGCAACGGCTAAATAAAGTGCTTCAGGAATTTCTTGATCAACCTCGGTATGAGCATAAAGCGCACGAGCTAGTTTTGGAGATTCAACTGTCAAAATCTCATGTTCTTTTGCAAGTTCTTTGATGCGTAAAGCCACGGCATCGCTGCCTTTGGCTAACACAATCGGGGCTGACATATCATCTTCGCTGTATTGAACAGCAACGGCATAGTGGGTTGGGTTGGTGATCACCACATCAGCATTTTGTACTTGAGTCATCATTCGGCGGCGAGACATTGCTCTTTGCTGTTGACGAATCTTTCCCCTAATTTCCGGGCTACCAGTACCTTCGCGCATCTCCTGCTTGATTTCTTCCTTGCTCATTTTTAATTTCTCAGCGTAGCGATGGAGTTGATAAGGGACATCAATCACGATGATGACGACGTAAGAAATCAATATGAGAAAAAAGGTTCGGAATAAAAAAATCCCGGTATGACTTAAGCCAGTTTCAATTGGTAATACTGCTAAGTTGATTAAATCAGGAAAGGCAAAAGAGATTGCCAAGTAAGAAATACTGCCGATCAGGGTGACCTTGAGGATAGATTTGACCAGTTCAACTAAAGAATTTTTATTGAATATATTGCTAAAACCGCTTACTGGATCGAGGCGGGTGATATTGGGAACCAGCAGTTTAGGGCTGATATTCCAACCGCCTACCAAGAGGGGGGCGATTAAAGACCCGATCAGCAAAAAAATCAGTAGCGGAATGAATGCATACGTGATGTCGCTGACCTGATCATAAATTCGGTCTAAGGCAGTTGATGTATCAAAGGCGAGATTGCTGTCAAATTTCAACCCATCCGACAGCAGACTTTTGAGGGCATTTTGTAGTGAGCCTGATAGGCTATAAATGCCTAGACCCGCTGCAAATAGAACAGCTCCTGAAGCTAATTCTTTAGAGCGTGGAACGTCACCTTCCTCGTACGCCTTGGCTATTCGCGCACTGGTAGCTGCTTCCGTTCTATCTAAATCGCTATCTGTTGCCACTGCTTACCTCAATACTAGGGTGTAATGGCTTATTTTCCGATAACGAAGGGGGGATGAATCCAAAGAATAGGGGGCAAAAGCCCAGCCTATTCTGATCTATTTATGGATGTGAAATTATTTAAAAAAGTTCCCAGTCAGGCTCTTTTGCGACCGAAGTTTCAGCAGCGGTTTGCTCTGCAAAAATATGCTCTTCAGCCTGCGCAAGTGCTTGAGCTTCTTTTTCAGCTATGAGGAGTTTTTCCTTATCCGAACTTAAGAAAAAAGCCTCAAAGCGCGTATTCAGACCATCAATTTGACCATCTAGGGCATCACATGATTTTAAGGACTGTTGCAAAAGATGGCTGTATTGTTGTCTTGCCGACTCGGCCTGGGCCAATGCGGTATTGACTGAAGCAACTTCAATATGTTGTTGCATGCTATTGGTCAGTAGGGCGCTAGAGTCTTCAGAAATGGCGTTGATGAAACGAATTGTCTCGGCTAACTTCGTTTTTAATTCTTCAATACTGTGGCTAACAGTACGTGCTTCATCATCAGAAATCGTGACATCTTTAAAAGAGCTAATAAAGCTCACGTAGTCATAGCCTTCTAGCGGAGCTGCTGGCTGAGTTATTTCCGGTAAGGGTTTTTTGACCTTCTTTACTTTTTTAGCTGCGTCTAAGGACTCGAGGGCATCTAAGGAGTAACAAATATCCTGAAGGGCGTTGGTGGCCTTTAGTGCCAGAGACTGAACATTTTTTGCTTTCTTACTATTCTTTTTCTGGAATGTATTGAAGACTTCAAGTTTAGCTTGTGACTGTGAGATCACTTTGCTCTGACTTTCTAGGGTGGACTCAAAGTTAATTTGCTGCTCATGTATCTCCGTGCAAATGGGAGCAAGAGCAAGCGTCTGCTCACGTAATTCGCTAATAGCAATCTCAACATCATCAACTAATTGGTTGATAGTACTGCCAATGATGGCGGTATGTTCGCAATCAAGCTTTACTTCAAGACGCTGACTGAGGTCTTTGTCAAGAAAGGCTGCTTTAAGGTTTTCTAATTCCACTTTGGTGGTTTCCATTGCGCGCTGTATTTCTTTGCGCTTTTTATCAGAATCTTGACCATGAGTCAGCGCAAGATCAATTGACGCATTGAGATCATCAGCAATCTTTTGATAGTCGCCTTGATGCTGGTCTAAGTTTCTACGACCCAGCATCTTGCCTTGCGACATAGCTTTATTAAGAATCTCGGTATCGAGCATAAATAACTTAAGCTCTTCTTGAATCGCTTTGATCGCTGCCAATGCACTGCTGTGGTCACCTTTGCGAGTTTTGATCACCGCATGAAGATCGCCGCTGGCGATATAGCCTGCCGCCCGAACGAGTTCGTCAGGCTCCGCACCCAACTGAGAATCTAACAGGCGCTTCGAAACAAATAATAAATAAGAAATTGAAAGAACAGAGCAGGCTGCTAAAAGTAAACCAAAGGTAACAAAGAAGTAAAAATATGCTTGACCATAAATGGCTTCCGATTTAGCAGCTTCATATTGGAGCGCAATCAGTGCTTTGGTATTTTGATCAAGGAGGTTTACCTTTTCTTCAGAGCTAACTAATTGAGATGCTAATACATAGTTCCCGGCACTGGCAGCGAGTGCAGCAGGCTTCAGTGTTTTGCTATACCAATGATCATAGGACTCTGTAAAAGAATCCAGCAGTACCTTTTCATCGGTAGCTTTCAGTGTGGCAGCAACTTTATTCGTTAAATCCTTGATAGCGAGATTATTTTTTTCGATGAGGGGAATTGCTAAAACAGTATTAGGATTTTTGGTTTTACTTGAAACTCCCGCAGCGGCTTTAATAGCGAGATCTGAGTTCTGAACCAGATCATTTACGGTATTCATATTCTTAATACTTAATATGCGCTTTTCGTACAAGGTATGCGCATTTTCTTTGGAAGCATACAAGCCGTAACCAGCCAATATCATCAGGATTGTGCTTGAGCATAGAACGATGGCGACAATTCCTAGAAAATTGTCTTTGATACTATTAATAGAGAAGCTGAAATGTGGCGCCTTGAGTCTAACCAAATTTAAATTGGGCAAAATTCGAGGAAATTGCGGCAAATTTGCAGTTAATTTAATTTTTGACATGGGCTGGAATTCGTATCTAAGTAGAGATCACTACAAGATAAGCCAAGGCCTAGACTTTCAAAGCCCTGAATAAACGACCTAATTGTGGGTAATTCAACCCTTATTTGGCGCCAACATCCTTAATAATGGCTTTCGCACCATCCGCATTAGGGGTGATGACAGGGGCAGCCTTTTCGATCCGATCTTGACTCTTTTTATTGAGCACAATGATTGAAATTCGGCGATTGATGGGATTTAGGGGGTTAGATTTATCGTAGAGCACTGCAGAGCCTAGGCCCACCACCTCAAGTACCTTTCCTTCATCCATGCCGCCTTGGATAAGTTCTCGTCTTGAAGCATTAGCGCGATCGGCCGATAGTTCCCAGTTGCTATACGAGGCCGGACCATCCGGATAGGGAACTGCGTCAGTATGACCAGAAAGACTGACTTTATTACCAATCCCATTTAAGGTGGAGCCAATCGCCCGCATGATCGCTCTAGCATAGGGCTCTAGCTCAGGGCTAGATAGGGCAAACATGGGGCGTTTCAAATCGTCAACGATCTGAATTCGCAAGCCTTGGTCAGTAATATCGATCAAAACCTGATTCTTGTAGTTTTTGAGTTGAGGCTTTTCTTGAATGGCTGACTCAATTTTAGCCTTGAGTTCTTTGAGGCCCGCTTCGTCTAAGAGTTTTTGTTTACCTTTGGATTGATCAGAGGGTCGAACTTGATATTGATCCTGCCCCTTCGATACCTCACCTTCTTTTCGGGTGAGGTCTTCTCCACCGCCGGGAATTACGCTACTTGTGCCGGATTTATTTTCACCTGAGGAGAATATTCTCTCAATTGGGGTCTTGAAGTAGCCCGCAATACCTTCTAGATCGCGCTTAGAAGTATCAGCTGCAAGTAACCAGAGTAACAAGAAAAAGGCCATCATGGCCGTTACGAAGTCGGCGTAAGCAATTTTCCAAGCGCCACCATGAGCGCCGCCAGCAACCTTACGTTTACGCTTTACAACAATGAGGGGTTTATCTTTATCTTGGGCCATAACACTTCAAGCGCTTGAAACTGCTTACTTGGTTCTAGCTTCCTTGATGTAATCCTCTAATTCTAAGAATCCAGGGCGCTCAGTTGAGAACAATACTTTACGACCGAATTCAACCGCAATAGTAGGTGCATAGCCATTCAAACTAGCAATCATGATCACTTTTGTGGTTTGCAACATCTTATTAACTTCAGCATGCTTTTGATCCAACAAGGAGGCGAGCGGTCCAACGAAGCCATAGCCCAATAAAATCCCTAAGAAGGTACCAACCAGCGCTTTTGCAACTAAAGCACCAAGCTCAGCTGGTGGAACGCTACCAACCGATTCCATGGTATGAACCACCCCCATCACGGCCGCAACAATACCAAAGGCAGGCATACCATCGGCCATGCGGGTAATGGCGTGTGAGACAACATGAGACTCGGCATCGTATGTTTCGATATCGTTATCCATGAGGTTTTCAATCTGGAAAGCATCCATATTGCCTGATAGCATGAGGCGTAAATAGTCGCAGATAAAATCAATCAAGTGATGTTGCTTAATCAGTTTTGGGTATTTACCGAAAATGACGCTGTTCTCAGGATTCTCAACATCTTTCTCAATTGCCATCATGCCGTCTTTACGGATTTTGGTGAGGATCTCGAACATCATTGCCAGCAAATCCATATACATCGATTTGGTGTACTGGGTACCTTGCAGCACAGTGGGGAGAGTCTTGACTGTGGCACGCAGTGTTTTGGAGTCATTGCCAACAACGAAGGCGCCCGCAGCACCACCAAAGATCATGAGTAATTCAATCGGCTGCAAAAGCGCATAGAGATGGCCGCCCGCTAATACGAAGCCACCAAAAATAGAAAATATCACTACGCCGTAGCCAATCAGAACAAACATTGATCCAACCTTTACACAATAATTGAAGAAGAATACTGGGACTACTGCGAGATCAAACCTGAGAATAAAGCCACTTTAAGTCATTATTCTTGAAACTATTGCCCGGTTACCGAGTTTGAATTTCATAAATAAAGCTTGTCTTATTACCTGTCTCAGATTGTAAAGTTCTTGTGGGCTCAATATCCGGAATGGGAAATTCATGACTAACCAGAATAGCCCCTGGCTTCATTTGCATTGAGCACTGCTCATACAGACTTGGCATCGCTGCAGGTGAGAGATAGGCAAAAATGAGATCAAAGTCCGAAAAATCCAGGGTTTTGTAATTGCCGAGCCTAAAACGGACTAGAGATTTTTGGAATTTAGACCGTAAATAGCTAATCAGCCAAGGTAAAGGGGCGATTTCCATGCCCAAAACAGTGCATTGGGGTCTCAAATGGGCTAATTTCAGGCTAAATCCACCCAAACCGCTGCCAATTTCCACAACAGATTGTTTTTGATCAGGGGGCAACATTTCTGCAACTAGTATGCAAACGGACTCGCTAGAGGGGTAATAAGGGACTTGGGTCAGAAAAACAGACCAATAAAGAGAGGCAAAGAGGACGAAGCCCACTAAATAGAAGAGGGGGTTGATGCGAAAAATGAGACCAAGCCAGACTGCTAGGGGGAAGATGAGCAGAATATAGGGCCACCAGACCTGCATTTTGAGGAGTTTAGCCAACCCTGCTGCAATTAAACCTTGTAACAAAAATAACAAGCCATTTGGCAAAGTCAGATGCAAGCCAAAATCCACGATAGTTTGTGCAATGAAAGTCAAAATCCCTGAAAAACACAGTATCAGGAGGGCAGTAAAGGCAGGAGGCATTCGAACAGTCAAAATAATCTACTCATTGCGCTAAGGAAAAGGGAATTATGTCCGTTAATAAAGATGATGACGTATGGTTTGCGATCTCTTTTTTTGCAGTCTACCCCTTTTTTATTTGTATTTCCTTTTATAGAAGATGTGCCATGAAACGAACTTCATTTGCATTACTTAGCCTTGCTAGCCTTTGTGTGGCAATCGTTTTTGGTATGTTCAGCTTCAGTTCGGTGGCAATGGCTGGCCTCTTTGATGACTCAGAATCAAACCCCTCCCGCTTATACGTTGCCGATTCGTTTAATGACGGGATTGTGCAAGTAGCTGAACAGCTGCAAAAAGGTTTGCCAACATCAATGAAAAGCAAAAATTTAATGATCGCGAACTTCGTTGCCCTAGGCAACTTAAACGATACTTCGCCTTTTGGGCAATTGGCTTCAGCCAATCTCATCCACGAAATGCGTATTCGGCATTGGTCAGTGATGGATCCCCTTTTTACTAGGGATATGTATATTGGATCTACCGGAGAGTTTGCTTTGAGTCGAGATGCTAAAAAGCTCCCAGGGGCTTTACCCTCGTTAGAAATCATTGCCGGTACTTATCAAATGACTTCAGATGCCGTGGTACTAAATGTGCGCTTAATTGATGCCCATACCAGCGGAGTGATTTCAACGGCTCAAGTCTATTTTCCAAGAACTCAGCAAATCAATGCACTCATTGAGAGGCCACCTGTAATGCCTCTTTTGAGCCTATCTAATTAATTACACAGTAAGATAGCTCACATGAAACGTCTGGCCTTACTTTGCTTATTGGTTCTTTCGGCCCTGTTGGTGGCATGCTCCTCTACGCCCAGTCGTTCCGACAATCAATGCCTTACGTTCGAAGATAAGCTACAGGCAAGTGACTTGAGCGCTCTGACGCAAGGTATGGCTATTGAATTAAGCAACGGCCTGCCTAAGTTTGATCCTAATTCTAATAATAACTATGGCGTACTTCTTGTCGCAGATTTTGTTAATGTCAATACCTTAAAGTCCGAGCCAAATGCGCTCGTGATGAGCGATATGATGCGAACCTACTTAGCCAATATTCCTGGAAGAAAAGTTGTCCAGGTTGAGTTCGGGAAAGATATTCGCTTGAGTGATTCGGGAGTTGTGTCGCTCACTAGAAATCTTGACTTGGCTAATAAGCAAAAAGTAGGGGCAAATCAGGTTGTGGTCGGAACTTATCTAAACCTGCAAAATAAATTAATCATCAATTTGCGTGCAATCGACCCTAGTAATCAAATTATCTCTTCGGCAGTAGTGCGTGAGATCAATTACACCTGTAGTTCAGGCAGGCTCAAAGTACAAAATTAATTGCCTTTCAAGCTTAATGCTCGGAAAGATTGCTAATTAAATTTCTCACTTCTGTTAGTGAGTTTTTGAAACTTTGATACAAATGGTGATCTTCATTAAGGGCTTCTGCTCCTTGGCTATCTGCCTCAATGCTAATCAGATACTCCGTTAGCAGCTCTGCCTTTGTAAATAGGTCTTCAGCACCAATCGCAGCTGCAGAACTTTTTAGATAGTGAATTTTCTGAGCGACCGATTGATGATCGCCGTCATTGATATGTTGACTAATATCAGCAAGAAAATCTTGGGTATCTTCCTTGAATAAGGTTGCGATTTTATACAGCACTTGATTTTCTTTGAGAGTGCTGACTACCTGTAAATTAAAACCTGGGAATGCTTGTGAGTAGTCAAATTGGATTTCACCCATGCTTTGGGTATTTTGATGTAATTTATTCCGCTTATTACGGATCACAATCCATTTTGCTAAGACCTCAATTAAGGAGGCGGGATCGATATTCTTCGAGACACACTCATTCATCCCGGCGCTTAGGCAGCGCTCTTTTTTCTCGGGGCTGACATCTGCACTAAGGCCGATAATGGGTAAATTGACCAGCCGTGCTTGTTGGCGGATTCTTTGAGTTGTCTCAATCCCATCCATGATCGGCATTTGAGTATCCATTAAAACGGCCGAGTACATTTTTCTACCGAGTAACTCTAGAGCCTGAATGCCGTCGCTTGCAATATCAACTTGCGCGCCAGCAATTTGAATAAATTCTTTTAGGGTCTGTTGAATGAGCAAATTGTCATCAACCAGTAATATTGTCGATTGCAATAGTGCCGGATTAAAGTTTGTCGACTGTATAAACCGTTTAATGGTGGCAATTAGCTCATTTGGTTTAAACGGTTTTGCAATAAACTCATTCATGCCGCTGGCTAAGCAAGCCGCACGTTCATCCGGAGTGATTCCGGCGCTAAGTCCAATGATAGGTAGATTTTTTAGATCATCCTGCTTGCGAATTTGAATGGCGGTTGATAAGCCATCCATTACTGGCATTTGCGTATCTATCAATATTGCTGCGTAGGTATTTTGTGCCAATAACTCTAGGGCCTCAAAACCATTATTGGCTACATCCACTTGGGCACCAGCTAGTTCCAGAAACTCTTTGAGCATTTCTTGAATCAAGCGGTTATCTTCTGCCACCAAAATAGGCATCTTATTTAATTGACCTTCGATGCTATCAAGACCAATACCAATTGTCTCCGGTAATGCATTCTCATCGCCAGATAAGTAGGGCAGTTTGAGCTGGAATGAGAAGTGGGATCCTACATTAGGCGCGCTATGAATTTCAATTCTAGATCCCATCAAAGACAGAATTTGATTGCAGATTACTAAGCCTAAACCTGAGCCACCATAGATCCTCGCAATGGATACGTTCGCTTGACTATAGGGCTTTAGTAGATCTTTAATTTCTTTTTCACTGATGCCGATACCGGTATCGGAGATGGTAAAGCGTAAGTAGGCATAGTACTTATCGATTTGGTTGCATTTCACAAAAAGATCAATCTTCCCCGACTTGGTAAATTTAATCGCATTACCAACCAAGTTAATCAATACTTGACGTATGCGATGCATATCCCCATTCAGAATTTTAGGAATCTTTGTTTCTGCGGCGCAATGGAAAAGGAGGCCCTTAGACTCTGTAGCATTCTTAAATAGTCCAGAAACGTCGTCAATCACATCACTAATATGAAAAGGCCGTGACTCGAGCTCAATCTTCCCGCTCTCTAACTTGGTGAGCTCTAAAGAGTGGTCGAGAGTTTTGATGAGTTTTTCGGTGGCATCATGAATCTTTCCTAAGTAGCCCTGCAATACTGTAGGATCGGTGTTTTGAATAGCCAATTGAGAGAGCCCATAAATGGCGCTCATTGGTGTTCTAATTTCATGAGAGACAGTAGCCAACAATTGTGTTTTTGAGCGATTTGCCTCCTCAGCAAAACGAACGGCTTCAATCAGGCGATTTTCTGCAATTTTCTGAGGGGTAATATTGACTAAGATCCAAATGATCTCTTCGGAGTCCTCACGTATTTGACAGCCAGAGGCATTGAACCAAACTACATTTTTATTTTTATCCAGTAACTTGACGGTTTCTCTAAAAATGTTTCCACGGTTGATATCAATGAGAGCTCTTTTGGCAATGGATAAAAAATCATGACGATTATTAAAGTGCCTATTAATGAGTTTCTCTTTAATTTCATTCTCATTCAGGTCCAGAACTTTTTTAATGTAACTGTTAGACCAAATGACCTTTTGCTGTTGGGTCAGCATTATGCCGATGAGCTCGCTCTGAAGAATGACGTCACGTTGCTGTTTTAGTTCACTAATGCGCATTTCCATTGCAACAGGCAGGGTTTCATCGGCTAACAAACCATTCCATATTGTTGAGCCATCTGCCTCTCGCTTTGGTGAAGCAATAATTTTCAGCACTCTTTCCCCGGATCTGAAATGATTGAATTTCACTAAAATAGACAAATCATTGAGTTGCTCAGATGAATGCAATAATTCTTGTTGAAATAGGGCTTGATCCTCGGAGGGAATTCTCTCTAGAAAGTTATTTCCATCAGCCATTAGGGCATCTCGGCTGAGTCCCGTCAGCTCAACGAGATTGCCAATTGACCCTGGAAAAGAGATTAAACCGAGCGAGTTTCGGCGTATTTCAATATATGACGATTGAGAGCCCTCTTTTTTGTCAGAGAAACGATAGTCGTCGTTATTCATATAGGGGGCTGTAAATCACAAAAATAGAGGGTTTATTGATCTTTATTCGCTCAGGCATGGTTGAAATCCAAGCATTTTTAGCGATTATGTCAGATTTTTACTTACAAAAAGTACATAAGTTGTCTTATTTAGCTTTTTTCTCAAACTGACAAACTACGCATCCGGAATACTTTTTTATTTCCAAACCGAATCGAGGTCATAAATGCAACTGATTGAAAAAGCACAAGAAGTCCTTCTTCAGGAAATTCGAGATGCCAACCTTAATTATTTAATGCTAGCTCAACAGATGATTCGGGGTGATAAGGCGCATGCCATTTTCCGCTTAGGCCTCAGCGCAGACATTGCAGACTTGCTTGGTACATTGAGCAATGCTCAAATAATTAAATTAGCCAGTGCAAATATGATGCTGACTCGTTTCCGCTTTGATGATGCTGTGATGTTGGGTATGTTGACAAGCAACCAAAAGGGTCAATCCCAGGCAATTGCGCATAGCTCCATTTTGATGGCCGGCCAGCAAGTCGAAGCCGTTTCTTAATCTTAGCCAGGGCGAATCGCATGAAAGTCAAAAGCATTGTTGATGAATCAGCACAATTACAGTTGGCTATCGAGCTCATTAAATTAGGTGCCCGTTTGCAGTTATTGGAATCTCAAACCGATTTGTCTCGCGAGCGTTTAACTAAGCTCTACAAAGAGATGCGCGGTTTTTCGCCACCGAAAGGGATGCTTCCATTTTCCACAGATTGGTTTTTAACTTGGCAACCCAATATTCATTCTTCATTGTTCTTGAATATCTATCATTTTTTAAAAGAACATGCAGGTCTGACAGGTATTCAGGCTTTGATTAAGTCCTATCAGCTCTATTTGGAGCAATATCACAGCATTGAGCAGACCGATGACCACCCAGCGAGTGATGAGCCCGTATTAAGCTTGATTCGTGCATGGACCTTAGTGCGATTTACGGATCAGAAACTGCTAAAAACTGAAGCATGTTCTTGCTGTAAAGGTAAATTTATTGTCGACGTATATGACTTGAATGAGGACTATCTTTGTAATCTTTGCCATGTCCCTTCAAGGGCTGGAAAGTATCAAAAGAATAAAAAAGAATTATTGGCAGCCTAAATCCGCAAGCTCGCAATGAAAAACTATTGCTACTGTTTGCTTTTTATCAGCATAGTGGCAAATGCCACGCAGATGGATGATTTACTGGGAAGAGGTTTCAGTACATCGGAAGTTTGTAGTCCAATCAATACCTCTGACCCAACAGTTTTTCTTAATCGACTTTCAACGGAATCCAGCCGAATTGCTAAGGCCCAACAATCGTGGCAAGGTAAGGCTTATCAATCAACCGGTCAGGCACAACAATACGCCCAAGAGCAGGTTACTGAGGCTTCAAAGTCCTTGCGCTACATTGACAATCTAAAAACTTTTTTTAATAGCAATTGCTTGCGCAAACATTAAACTAGGATAAATCCTAGTTAGGAGTTTGCTACTCATTGAATGACGCTAGTTATTTTTTGGCTTTACTAGCTTTATTGATTTCCGACATTACAGATTCCGAAGCCTTATTTAAGTTATTCTGCGCCAGCTCTACCGCATGCTTAACCGCTTTTTGACTGGTTTCGTATACCGTATTTGCAGAGGCAATGGCTTGTTTCATCGCTTGGACTGCAGCTTCTGATCCTGCGGGCGCATTTTTAGTCCAGCCCTCAACTAATGCATTGATTTTTTGTTGACTTGCCTGAAATTCTTTTTCGGCAGACTGAGTAAATGAAGCTTGGGTCTCATGGGCTAATTCATAGAGGTGACGGCTATAAGCCATCATTTTTTCAGCCATCGGCTTCACAGCTTCAGCTTGGTGAGTGAGTAGCTGTTGAATATCTTTAATTTCCATTGCTTTCTTGGCATTACTCATGCTGTCACTTAAACTTTGTTTGGCAATATGCATATTGAGCTCCACCAATTTCTCAATGCTTTGAAGGGCTTGATTGGTAAGGCCGCTGAGGGTTTCTAAATTGGCTTTTTGCGCGGCTGCCATTTGTTCTGGTGTTAAGTTCATTTCAATCCCTTTCATTGGATCTTTCAAGGATGACTATGCGTCCATTATTTAAATAAATCAATTGGGTGAAGATCCTATCCATTTATGATGCAATGCAATATTTTCCTTTGAATGCATTGCTCATGGGGTTCTGATATTAAATCAGCCTAAAATTGACTCTAATTACTAATTAACCATTACTTCCCATCTTTTAGGCCGGCATGGATTTCAAGCTCGATAGAGTCATAGCACCTGTTTTTGTCTTTCTCTGGAGCACCGGTTTCATCATTGCCAAACTAGCAATGCCATATGTTGAGCCAGCCACATTTTTGTTTTGGCGCTTCTGCGGTGTTTTGGTGGTCATGGCGCTACTAAATTGCGTGTGGAGAATAGTTTGGCCTAGCAAAGAGCAAATGAAGCATATTGCAATTGCGGGGGCTTTTTTACAGTTCGGCTATGTGTTCGGCGTCTGGTCGGCAGTCAGATTGGGTATGGGTGCCGGCCTCGTTTCCATTATGGTGGGTCTGCAACCTATTCTTACAGCATGGTTTGCCTCATGGATTTCTGAGAAGGTTCACCCAAAACAGTGGATCGGTCTTGTATTTGGTTTCTCGGGTGTAGCCTTAGTTGTGGCCGAAAAGATCGGTTTCGCTCATATCCCATTTACAAGCTACCTCTTTGCTTTGGGCGCCTTGTTTTCTATTACCTTTGGAACCTTATATCAGAAGAAGCATTGTCCGGTCTTTGATTTGCGTGCTGGATCGGCTATTCAGTTTGGAATCTCTGCCTTCCTAGCATTTTGGGTCATGTATTTCTTCGAGTCTTCTGAGATGGTTTGGAATTTTTCAGTTATCGCAGCCTTATTTTGGGCCGTTATTCCACTCTCGATTGGATCCATTAGTTTGTTATTTATGATGATTCGCAAGGGCGCCGCAACCAAAGTGACCAGTCTTTTATATCTGACACCACCAACAACTGCAGCGATTGCTTGGCTGATGTTTGATGAGCCATTTAATGTCTTGATGATCTTAGGGCTTGCTTTGACAATGACGGGCGTTGTTTTGGTCAATAGCGGTAAAGCAAACACAGTCCCATCTGTCGCAGAATAGGGCACAAAAACTCGAGTTTGCTTGACAGTTTCTTTATCATCATGGTTGTTGACAGTTTAGGAAGGTATTTGGGATGCATTTGAATCAATTTTGGCGAGTATGCTTGAGCAGCCTGTTCCTGGTTGTTATCACTTGCCATGCGCAAACCGCATCAACGTCTGGTACTAATAAAAAATCCAAAGTTAAGACCAAAACAGTTGCTACGGCTAGTAACAAAACCAGTAACTCACCCCCAGCTGCTCCTACAGCCAATTCAATTAAAACGAATTCAAAAACTGCTAAAAAACCAAGAGGTGTTAGGGTAACGGTTACCCGAAAAGCAGCCCCCGCCATAGAGGCAAGACCTTCCTTCGCCACTGCAATGGGTTTACGAGGTCAGCGCGACGAACTCAGCCTCAAGTCTAGTGTTGCGATCGTCGTCAATCAAAATACCAAGGAAGTGTATTTTGAGAAGAATCCTAATGTGAGCTTACCGATTGCTTCGATCACCAAGCTGATGACAGCGATGGTGGTATTAGACTCCCAGCTACCATTAGATGAAAACTTAACCATTAATGCCGACGATGCTTATATTTATAAGCATTCCCGTTTGGCTGAGGGCACGGTTTTGAGTCGTGAAGATGCCTTGCATCTGGCCTTAATGTCCTCCGAGAACCGCGCTGCTTACACCTTGGGTCGCAATTATCCAGGCGGTATCCCAGCTTTTGTTGATGCCATGAATCGCAAAGCCAAAGAGATTGGGATGGAGCATTCGCACTATGCAGATCCAACCGGCTTGCTTAGTGAGAATGTGTCTTCTGCTGAGGATTTGGTTCGGATGCTCAATGCGGCTTACCAATATAAAATGATTCGGGAGTTCTCTACCTGGCCCGACTTAACAATGGTGATTCGTAATCGGCCACAAAAATTCTTGAACACCAATCGTCTAGTGCGATCCGGTGATATGGATATTGGTCTGCAAAAAACGGGTTTTATTAATGCTGCCGGTAAATGTTTGGTGATGCAAGCACGTGTGAACAACACGCCACTTTTACTGGTCTTCTTAGATTCAGTAGGAACTCAGTCCCGCTTTGCTGATGCCGTTCGAGTTCGTGATTGGTACTCTCATATTCCACTTGGCGAAGTGCAGCCAATTCGTCGCTTGATGTAGGCCTAAGCTTCTTTGCTTGCGCCTTTAAAGCCAATGCCCTTTGAGATTTGCAGGGCCGTTTCTTGAAGCGCCTTAAGCCAGTCGGGCTGTATACGATCCGTTGGTGCGCTTAAAGAAAGTCCAGCCACTAATTTGCCTGTGTCATCAACAATCGCTGCTGCGACACAACTTACACCCAGTTCTAACTCTTCATTGTCCTTGGCGCTACCAAGATCGCGTACGCGAGTGAGTTCGGTTTCTAGGGTCTTTAAATCGGTAATGCTATTTTTGGTATGACCCGATAAACCAGTCCGAGTGACATAGGCCCTGACTTGGCTAGGATCATCATGCGATAGAAAGAGTTTGCCGACCGAGGTGAGGTGAAGCGGGGCACGACCGCCAATCGCTCGAACGACTTGCATACCCGAACGTTCGCTGTAGGCTCGATCAACATAGACGATTTCATCACCTTGGCGCACGGATAAATTGATGGTTTCGCCAGTGAGTTTATGCAATGCTCGCATCGGTCCTTGAGCTGCTTCTCTTACTGAAAGTCGAGCTTTGACAAGGTTGCCGAGCTCTAATAAACGCAGACCCAGCCGATATGTGCCGCCATCGCCCCGTTCAACCAGCCGACAGGCAACCATGTCATTCAAGATGCGATGCGCAGTAGAAGGGTGTAAGGCGGTTTTTTCTGCAAGGACTTTCAGGCTACTGGATTCTTCATGCTCCGCTAAGGCATCGAGCAGGTTCATCATGCGTTCCACTACTTGGATCGCAGTTTTACCGACTACATCAGTTTTTTTGGCGTTCGCTATGGGTTTATTCGTATCCATATGGCAATTGTAGCGATTCTCAATCAAATTGCATATTATGAAATATTAATGACAGTCCCCCTTTGGAGTTAAAAAAGGGCACCAGTAGCAATTAAATGCCTTTGAGAGCCATTGCACATTCTGATATTAATCTCGGGCCTCGATAGATCAGTCCGGTATAGATCTGAACTAGACTTGCTCCAAGGTGTACCTTTTCCAATGCATCACTTCCAGACATAATGCCGCCTACGCCAATAATGGGGAGCTCGCCTTGAAGTCGTGCCTTCAGTATTTTGAGTACATGATTAGATGGACTTTTCACTGGTGCACCCGATAAGCCTCCAGACTCATTGCTTGAAGGTAGGTCTTGCACAGCAGAGCGATCAATGGTTGTGTTGGTGGCAATGACTGCATCGATGCCAAATTCCATCAATAGGTCCGCAATCAAATGAATATCTGTTTCATCTAAATCAGGCGCGATCTTTAAGAAAAGAGGCTTGCGCACACCAAAACGATCACTTAATCGCTGTCGTGCAAAATCTAAACTACCAAGCAGATTGCGTAACATCGCTTCGCCCTGTAATTCACGAAGATTTTTAGTGTTTGGAGAGGAGATGTTGACGGTAATGTAGGAGGCAATTTCATAAACGGCATTCATGCCCAAGACATAATCATCGGCGGCTTGATCAATTGGGGTGATGGCATTCTTGCCAATATTTAAGCCAACAATGCCGCCACTTTGCCAATATGGGGATTGACGAACACGTTGCACACAAGCCTCTACACCATCGTTGTTGAAACCCATGCGATTGATGAGCGCGTTGGCCTCACTGATTCTAAACATGCGGGGTTTGGGATTGCCGGGCTGGGGAAGCGGGGTAACGGTACCAATCTCTAGGAAGCCAAAGCCTAGGCTAGCTAGTGCATCAATGTGTCTGCCATCTTTATCAAGACCAGCTGCTAGCCCAATGGGATTGGGTAAATGAAGGCCACAAAATTCACGTGGATCAGGGGCTGGTTTAGTAATGCAGTATTGCAAAAGCCCCCATTGTTGAGTCTTATCGAGTGAGGCGAGGGTGAGGTTATGAGCTTGCTCAGGTTCTAGAGCAAATAAGCAAGGCCGTAGGAGTCGGTAACTATCGAGCATGAAAGCGAATTATCCCTCAGTGAGAAACTGCCAATGGTCATCAATCAAACCTTCAATCGGTTTGTAATTGATCTTATAGGACATTTTTTCACTATCTTTGATGTAATACCCCAAGTAGAGATAGGGAAGCTTGAGTTCTAATGCCTGTTGAATCTGCCACAAAATACTATAGCTTCCGTAGCTGGCGCTGGGATCGCTCGTATCGTAGAAGGTATAGACCGAAGAAATGCCTTGATCAAGCAGATCAATCATGCTGACCATCCGTAATCGGCCAGGATGAGCGTCATTTGGCCCATCGCGAAACTCAACGATACGAGAATTCACACGACTCTGAATCAAAAACTGCATGTATTGATCTTGATCATCACGATCCATCTCACTGCCAGCGTGCCTGGTATTTTGATATTGTTGATAGAGTTCGTAATGCTCTGCTTGATAACCTAAATACAAAACATGGGCTTGTAATCCTTCATGTCTTTTAAGTGCTCGACGTTGACTGCGATTGGGCGTAAATTCATTAGTCAGAATGCGAGTTGCAATACAGGCCTTGCAGTAATCACAGTAAGGGCGATAGGTATATAGACCGCTGCGACGAAAACCGGCGTTGACTAACTCGCTGTAAACGTCCGCATGAATTAAGTGTGAGGGTGTAGCTACTTGAGAGCGAGCTGTCCGATTGGGAAGATAGCTGCACTCATAGGGAGCAGTGGCATAAAACTGCAAAGTGGTTAAGGGGAGTTCTTTGAGCTGCGTCATAGCCAGTGTTGAAGAATCTGTTTAGTAAAGTTCCATGGTAACTCTATCTTAGTTTGATTTAGCGAGGTCTGCAGTGATTGCAAGAAGGCCTTCCGTTCAATTGGGGCTGCGCCTAGTGAGCGTAGATGGGCAGTTTCTTGTTGGCAATCGATCATCGGGATGCCATTTTGGACACAAAAAGCGCTAAGGGCAGCTAGAGCAATCTTTGAGCCATCTGCTTGCCTGCTAAACATGGATTCACCAAAGACGGCCTTACCAAAGCAGACGCAGTAGAGACCGCCAACCAAGACTCCGGTGTCCATTACAGCAATGCTATGGGCTCGGCCTTGTTCAAAAAGTGCGGTGTATGCATCCACAATTTCATGAGTGATCCAGGTACCATCTTGGCCTTTACGTTCACTGGTTGCACAAGCGCGCATGATCGTCGAAAAGTCTTGATCAACGGTAATGGTTTTCGATTCATCAGCGATGAAGTGACGTAAAGTTTTCTTTAAAGAGCCGCTACATTTAAATTGATGTGGTATGAGCACCATGCGGGGATCAGGGGACCACCACAATACGGGTTGGTTATCTGAGTACCAAGGAAATATGCCCAGTTGATAAGCAGATTGCAATTGACCGGGGTATATACGCTCGCTAACGGCAAAGAGGCCTGGAACATTGGCATCTGGATCGCATGTTATTAATGGATCTGGGAATGGCTCGTTAGGACCCAGCCAAGGTATACGATTCATCAATCCGGAGGCTTATATTTTTTCACCACGAGCAATATCGCGGGTGTGAACCATCATTGCGTCAAGTTGATTTAAGCGTCCTGCAGCTCGATCAGCGAAATACCACTCCAGTGTTTGCTTGACAGTAGGAAAAGCTAAATCTTGCCAAGGAATATCTTTTTCTAAAAATAATGCCACTTCTAAACTTTCAACGCCAGCCTCAAACTCGGGGGTTCTCATTTGAGCCAAATAGAACAGATGAACTTGCTCGGCATGCACAACATCTAATAGAGAAAATAAGGGGCCAATATCTACAGTTGCACCGGCTTCTTCCATGGTTTCTCTGACAGCACCCCCACTACAGGTTTCACCGATTTCTAAAAAGCCTGCTGGTAGGGTCCAATATCCGTAACGTGGTTCGATAGCCCGACGACATAACAGGACTTTATCGCCATGCACTGGAATGCTACCGACTACATTGCGGGGATTTTCATAATGAACCATGCCACATTGCTCGCAAACAAAGCGCTCGCGAGAATCATCTGCAGGAATTCGCAGAACTAGGGGTGAGGCACAATCGGAGCAAAACTTCATGAAGTCTTTCTATAGATGCGCAGGAACTACGCCACGCAATGCATTGGTGATCACTATTTTATCTGCCTGGAGTACATCATCTATAGTTAGGTTCATCTCGCGGGCATTCCAGCTAGGGTCGCCAAGAATCTGGGCCCGCATTATCCCAGGAAGAAGTCCTGCGCTGACTGGAGGGGTAAGCCATGCTGTCGTATTGGGCTTTCGAATAAAGAGACTACTTCGACCTCCTTCAGTAACAAAGCCGTTTTCATTGAGGAAGAGGGCATCAAATCCCCCTTTTGCTTCTGCCAATTGCCATGCTCGGTCATACCAGGTCCGAGAGTGCGACTTATGCTGAAGTAAGACATTTTGTGATTGCATCACTGCATACCTTGGATCAGGTAGTAAATCACTTGCCCAAAAGAGTTTTACAGAATCAGAGAGAGGGCTCAGCTCTGAAATACTATGCGACAGCTCGCCGGTTGGACTTAAATCCAATCTGAAGCGGTGTTGCTGTGATAACGATGAACCCCACTTGTATACGTCGAACACTTTTGCAATGTATTGCTCAACCCCATTACGCTCAAACGGGATGCCTAGGTATTTTGCTGAATGTTGAAGTCGGTCAAAGTGTCGATCTAAAAGCTGTGCTGTGCCATGCTGGATGAGAATGGTTTCAAATAAGCCTACAGTGCTCGTGAGTTCAGTCAGAAAAGCAGATTTAATCTTACATTCTTCCCATTCCTCATCCGCCTTAGACTCAATGGTGATACCAGCACCAACACCCATAGTCAAAGTGGAAGCCTGTTCACGCTCTGAATGTGTAATTTCTAACGTGCGAATGGGTACGCTTAAGGCAAAGCGTTGATCGGGATCTAACCAACCAATTGCCCCACAATAGTAGCCACGTTCAGGCTCAAGTTGCTGAATCACTTCCATGCTCCGCTTTTTAGGCGCCCCTGTAACAGACCCACAGGGAAAAACAGCTCGTAGGATTTCTTCGAAAGAGACCCCCTTTTTTAGTGTGGCCTCTACCGTTGAGGTCATTTGCAAGACATCGCCATGTCTTGCTACCTCAAATAATTGAGAGACTTTAACCGAACCCGTTTGAGCTACTCGCCCCATATCATTGCGCAGCAAATCCACGATCATGACATTCTCAGCTTGATTCTTGGGATCCCGAGCAAGTTCAGACCCATTGCTATTGAGGGCACTTGCAGTTCCTTTCATTGGCATGGCCAGTAAGGTATCGCCATTTCGCTGAATGAACAGCTCGGGGGAGTGCGACAAAATAGAGCGCTTCTCGGATTGGATAAAGGCGCCATAACGCCCCGGCTGACGTTTACGCAGGCGATTGTAGAGAGCTAATTCTGAACCATAAGCTCGTCCCTTAAGGCGATAGGTGTGATTGATTTGGTATACATCGCCCGCCAAGATCCATTCTCGAATTTGATCTAAATCTGATGAAAATTGGGCAAAATCAATTGAGGTATTGAGATCTGATATGCCGGAGTAGGTTTCGTTTTCGGGCAGTCGATTGATGCTCGATACGAGGAACTCATCGACGGCTTCCTTAGATAGCTCGTCATACTTCACATAAGACCAAGCCTCAATCAGGGGATGATCATTTGCTGATAGCTTGAGCCCCTGAAAGTACAGGCCTAACTCATAGGCCAGGGCGATCACCAGATATTCTCCTCTGGCGGAGGCCTCAGCTAATTCTATGAAAACGCCTTCAAGAGCAGTCTGATTTTCTTTAGCTTGCTCGCTGGGATAAATGCACCAATAGTGAAGGGCGTCTTGATAGAGGCGACTAGTGGGATTGCTTGCGGTACTTTCTGAATCATCTAACAGAATCATGGCAAACAATCCCCAAGCGTAATAAACAGAGTGATTATTTCAATATGGTGGCTGATTCAATCGTCACTGTCTTGCTAGGTACATCGCCCATGCGACCCATGCGTGGTGCATTAGCGACCATAGTTGGAATTTGACGTATAGCATCAATCGTTTGAGTGCCGGAAATCACCTTGCCAAAAACGGTATAACCATTACCCATGGCATTCGGGTAGTCGAGTCCTTGATTGTCTTTGACGTTGATAAAAAACTGTGCTGTAGCAGAATCAGGATCCGATGTGCGTGCCATCGCAATGGTATAGACCTGATTTTTTAAGCCGTTTTGTGCTTCAGAGACAACCGGAGCATTGGTTGGTTTTTGTACTAGGTCAGGTGTAAATCCACCACCCTGAATCATGAAACCATCAATCACGCGATGAAAGATCGTACCATTATAAAAACCACTTTTTACGTAGTTTAGAAAGTTTGCCGTGGTCTTTGGTGCCTTATCTGCATCCAGCTCAACTACAAAGTTGCCCATTGTCGTTTTAAATTCAACCTTAGGCCCCGCTAAAGCGAGTTGGCTTGTGAAACAAGCAATAGTCAAAATAAAGCCAGCTAGTAAATTACGCATCATGTTTCCTTTGGGTGTTAGATAGGTGGATCGATCAATAGAGTTAGGAGTTTATGGTTTCTTTGCTTCAGTATCGAGTTGGCGTAAGAAAGCCATCTTCTCAGCAATTTGACTTTCTAAGCCACGATCAACGGGCTGATACCAATTGGGAGCAGCCATTCCCTCTGGTAGATAGCTTTCACCGGCAGCATAGCCGTGTGCTTCATCATGGGCATAGCGATAGGTTTTCCCGTGGCCGAGCTCTTGCATCAGTTGCGTAGGGGCATTGCGTAGGTGAATCGGTACTGGTCGAGTCGCATCTTTAGCAACAAACGCTTTTGCGGCATTAAAGGCTTTATAACTCGCATTACTTTTCGCAGCCACCGCTAAATACACAATTGCCTGCCCTAAAGCGAGTTCGCCTTCTGGGGAGCCGAGCCGTTCATAGGTGAGGGCGGCATCATTGGCCAACTGAATAGCCCTAGGGTCGGCCAAACCGATATCTTCCCAGGCCATGCGAATAATGCGTCTTGCAAGATAGCGAGGATCGGCGCCACCATCCATCATGCGGCAAAACCAATAGAGTGATGCATCGGGATCGGAGCCGCGAACAGACTTATGTAGGGCAGAGATTTGATCATAGAACTGATCGCCGCCTTTATCGAAGCGTCGAGTCTGCATACTGAGTGCATTGGTGATGAACTCATCATCGATTTTCTGAGTCTCTAAGTTGGATGCCGAGCTTGCATTCCGAATCTGCTCCAGCAAATTGAGCAAACGTCTAGCATCACCATCAGCATGAGCAACCAAGGTATCCAAAGCAGATTCTTCAAAGTCTATCTGCGGCATTGATGTTATCCGGGCTCGCTGAATCAGTTCTTTTAACTCAGGTGGAGATAGCGATTGCAAGACGTACACTTGCGCCCGAGATAACAGGGCTGAATTGACTTCAAATGAAGGATTCTCCGTTGTAGCGCCGATAAAAGTAAATAGACCTGACTCGACGTGAGGTAGCAATGCATCTTGTTGACTCTTGTTAAAGCGATGAATTTCATCTACAAACAAAATGGTTTGTCTGCCGTACTGCGCCATATTTTGTTCGGCACGTTCAATTGCTTCCCGAATTTCTTTGACACCCGCTAAGACAGCGGATAGTGCAATGAATTCTCGATCAAACGCTTTTGCGGATAAACGGGCTAAAGTGGTTTTGCCTACCCCAGGTGGACCCCATAAAATCATCGAGTGCGGTTTGCCTGAGGCAAAGGCGAGATTAAGTGGTTTACCTGGAGCCAATAAATGTGTCTGGCCAATGACCTCTTCAATACTTTGCGGACGCAATGCCTCAGCTAATGGCGGCGGTGGATTGCTTTCAAAAAGACCGCTCATGAGGATCTAAATCAACCTTGGATAAATAGGATAACTAATGCTGCCCAGGTTAAGCAAGCTGCAGCAACGTAGCTCAGGCGTGTGCGCATAGTCATAAAAGCTATACGTGCCGCATCATCATCAAAGTAGTAGGTATACGTATCTTGATCAATATTGCGCTGTATCACCAGAGTTGCCGCCAAAATAATGAGGCTGACAGGAATATAAATATGGAGTGCAACCCAAGCGATCAGAGCGGGGGTGATGCCCCAGATCCAGGCATTACGATCAATCCAGCGGTCACCGCTCGGTGGTTTACCAAGGGCATGTAGATTGGCGCCCCAATGCAATGCGCCCATAAAAGCCACAATGATGGCGCCATAGCTCGCAATCGATTCAGCGCTAAGGTAGTTCAGCGGAGCCGGTGCCAGTTGCACCATTAAGGCAAGGCCAATAAACGGGATCAAACCCGCATAGGCTAAATAGCGTACGACTGGCGGTAGTGGATTCACAAACTTTCCTTTAGATGTTGATATCAAGCTTACTGCTCATAGTGAAAGACGCCACGCCCGGTCTTGCGCCCAAGATAGCCAGCGGCAACCATTTCACGCAGAAGCGGACAGGGGCGATATTTTGAGTCACTAAAGTTTTCAAAAAAGACTTCCATGACCGCAAGACAAGTATCTAAACCAATGAGATCGGCCAAAGCGAGCGGACCAATGGGTTGGTTGCAGCCCAGCTTCATCCCAGCATCAATATCTTCAGGGCTTGCTAAACCTTCTTGTAAAACAAAGAAGGCTTCATTAATCATTGGAATCAAAATACGATTGACGACAAAGCCGGGTGAATTCTTCACAGTAATCGGCTCTTTACCCACGCGCTTAGCCATCTCAATGATGGCGCTATGGGTAGCATCGCTAGTTTGGAGTCCGCGTATCACCTCAACCAAAGCCATCAATGGGGGAGGGTTAAAGAAGTGCATCCCGATAAAGCGGGCGGGTTCTGAATTGAGTGCTGCGAGTTTAGTGATCGATAGTGAAGATGTATTGGTAGCAATGATGGTGTCTTTGCCAACGATTTCATCAATCTGTTGCAGAATTTTTTCTTTTACGGCTTGGTTCTCAGTCGCCGCCTCAATCACCAACCCTAGACCCTTGAGATCAGTATAAGAAGTGCTAGCTTTAATGCGTTTGAGTGCTTTATTTTTATCATCAGCGCTCAAGGTTTCTTTCTTGATTAAACGATCTAGACTTTTACTAATTTGGCTAAGGCCACGCTCTACTGCGGCCTCATTAATGTCGATCATCACAACATCTAGACCCGCCACTGCACACACTTGGGCAATGCCGTTACCCATTGTCCCGGCTCCAATAATGCCTACGGATTGAATAGTCATTTCACTTCCTTTTTTGGTACTGGCTCGCGCCGAATAAGAGGTCTCTGGCCTTGTCATCCGTTAGAGGCTTACGTAGATTCGTTAACACTTCAACACCCCGCCTAACCGCTGGTCTAGCAGAAATCTTTTCGAACCATTTCTTGAAGTGGGGGAACTCATCGATCTCAATCCCTTGATTTTTCCAATTACGAGTCCATGGAAAGATCGCCATGTCGGCAATGGAATACTCTTTACCAGCGATGAACGGGGTTTTGCTCAGTTGTTGATCTAGTACTCCGTATAAACGTTTTGCCTCATTGGTGTAGCGATTGATTGCGTACTCAATTTTTTCTGGGGCATAGATGCGAAAGTGATGGTTCTGTCCCAACATGGGGCCTAGTCCACCCATTTGGAACATTAACCATTGCAAGACCTCATACTTTGCACGCGTACTCTTTGGGAGAAATTTGCCCGTCTTAGCAGCGAGGTAAAGCAAGATCGCGCCTGACTCAAAAATGCTGATGGGTTTTCCATCGGGACCATTTGGGTCAACCATGGCCGGAATTTTATTGTTAGGGCTAATGTTTAAAAACTCAGGCTTAAACTGATCGCCTGCTCCGATATCAATTGGATGGGCAAGCCAGTCTTTCCCGAGACGGTAGCCACATTCCTCGAGCATGATGTGAACCTTGTGGCCATTTGGAGTGGCCCAACTATAGACATCAATCATTTGCTGGGCTGGTTTTTTACTCATATTGATATTCCTTGGTTGCTTTGAGCTCACGAATAGGGTAGTTTAGGCAGTAACGGGCACTTAGGTTGAGTAATCGCTAGAATGGTATAAATATTCTTAAATTGTGCCATGTTGATCGTCCTTTCCCCAGCAAAATCCCTTGATTACGAGACTCCCGCTAAAGTTAAGTCAAGTACCTTGCCTGAATTCGTTACCGAGTCAGCAAAGCTCATTGCCGACCTTAAAAAGCTTTCCCCTCAGGAGCTTGCCAAATTAATGGGTGTATCAGACCAACTAGCCGCCCTCAACGTTGGTCGTTATCGTGATTGGTCAAAGAAATTCACGCCGGAGAACAGTAAGCCTGCCATTTTTGCTTTTGATGGGGACGTCTATGATGGTTTTGATGTCAACAGCCTCAGCCCAAAGGCTATTGCGTTTGCACAGGACCACATACGGATTTTGTCGGGACTCTACGGTGCTTTGCGCCCTTTAGATCTGATGCAGCCTTATCGCTTAGAAATGGGAACCAACTTTGCGAATGCCAGAGGCAAAGATTTGTATGCTTTTTGGGGTAAGCGGGTAACTGAGGCACTCAAAAAGCTACTTGAGCAAGAAAAAGAGCCATGCTTACTGAATCTGGCTTCCGAGGAGTACTTCAAGGTAGTGCAGCCTAAAGATTTGGCTTGCAGGGTGATTTCACCTACCTTTCAAGATGCTAAGGACGGTAAGTACAAAATTATCTCTTTTTATGCCAAGCGTGCGCGAGGCTTAATGGCACGCTACGTAGTCGAAAATCGTCTTACCAAGCCGGCTGATCTAACAGGATTCAATTTAGATGGTTACAAGTACTGTGCCAGTGAGTCTAAACCCGATAAACCCGTCTTTCGACGTGCGGAGAAAAAATAAGCATGGCTATTCATCGCAGTAAAAGTTCACAAAGAAGTTCGCCTGAGACAGAACGTTTAGTGGCAGACTCTATTTCCTTGGCTGCCTCAGGGAGCCAAGTAGAAGATCGTTTTTGGGAAAACCGACTCGACGAAAGACTATTGCGCTTGCTAAAAAGTCAAAATCAAAATGTGATTGATGCTGCGCTTGATCAAACCTTCCGAATCAACACGATCGCATTTGAGGTCTTAGCAGATACTGCAGAAACTTTAGCTGAGTCCATCAGCATTCAACACGAAGGTCAGCAATGGGATGCCTTATTGCTAGCAATTCCCATTGTTGCGCATACGCGTTATCAAATTCCTTCTGGCCCATTACCCGCCAGTGTTGTAGAGGCTACCGCTCAGGCACTTCACAATACGGTGATTGCGCCAGACACGCGCTTGGCCATTGTTCCTTGGTTATATAGCATCGATCAAATGCCTCAGTCGCATTGTCAAACGCGCGTGTTAACAGAAACATTGGCTATGGCAGCAGTCACTGGCAGCGATATCAAGCTTGAGTTAAAGAATATGTCTGAAACCATTGCCGTGCTAGCCGATCCGCGCTTCATTGTGGCGGTAGCTGCCGCTCCAACTAGTTCAGCTTTATTTCGCTGGCAAGCTGAGGCTGCTCTGCGGCAAGAGCGGGGCGTGAGTCTCATTGGATGGCAGAATGCGATGCATGATCCGATCGCTTCTTTGTTGCCAGGATGTGAGTTTGAGCTTTTATTGCCAGAAGCATATTTTACCAACTGCCGTTTAGCTGATAAGCATGTTCGACCCTTAAGCATTCGTGCTGCAGTCAATTTCTTGGAGTCAACGATGGGTGTTTTACCCGCAGGACTCTCTTCAGTGGTTGGAGCCTTTGGTGAAGAGCAGGCAGATGAATATCGGATTTCTTTCAGTATCAAAGGGTCTCCTGAAATCAACTATGGTGTGATCTGGCCTTTATACGATCGAGAGAGTGTCGCTAATGATGCACTCAATGATTTGTCAGATGATGAAAGCCCGATTAAACGTATCTGTGATGCCTTGCGCGATGCTGGTGTAGAAGATGTCTTTCGTCATGCAATGCTCTTCGATCCTGAGCTCTGCGATGATTGCGGCGCACCGCTTTTCCCTGACCGCCTTGGTGAACAGGTTCATGCGGAGATGCCTGAGGATACGCCGTCACAACAACCACTATTTCATTAAACAAAAGGCCGAGAATTCTCGGCCTGTTGCATTCTCTTACGAAGTTGAAGCTTTACCGCCCTGGTGTGAAGGGCTCAGCCCCTGCAAAAAGATGCGGTAATTTTCCAGTGCGCATCTCGGCAGTTTGGCAGGAGTCTGCCAAGCGGGTGCCTGAGCGCATATTAAACAACATGGCTTTATTCTGTAAGACTACCAAATCAAAGCCGGAGTTTGTATTTTTGTAACGCAAGCTTCCGGGCAGAGATGTTTCTCGTCTCATCTCATAATTCTTAGAGTCCCAGGTTAAAACTAGATTTTCAGTGCCACCGGTCGTTTTAAATTGATGACTCTCTCCACAGCTCCAAGTGAAAGTTTCATCAGCAGCCAGGACAAAGCCACTTGATCCGAGTGCTGCAAGTGCTAACGTTACTTTAAGTAGTGTACTTTTCATTTTCTGGAACTTTCTTAAGAAAGCAAATGTTTAACACCAGCTTGCTCCTCAAGAAGCTCATTGAGGGTATGGTTCATGCGCTCGCGTGAGAACTCATCAATCTCTAGGCCTTCGACAATTTTGTACTCCCCATTTTCACAGATGACTGGAAAGCCGTAGATGACATCCTTAGGTATTCCATATTCACCATTGGAAGGAACGCCCATAGTGACCCATTTGCCATGTGTACCAAGCACCCAATCATGCATATGATCGATAGCTGCATTAGCTGCAGAGGCTGCAGAAGAAAGGCCGCGCGCTTCAATGATGGCTGCACCACGCTTACCGACTGTTGGAATATGAACTTCTTTATTCCAAACCGGATCATTGATCAGTTCTTTAACAGATTCGCCGCCAACAGTTGCAAAGCGGTGGTCAGGGTACATTGTTGGGCTGTGGTTACCCCAAACAACCAGTTTCTCGATATCGCCAACCGGTTTACCCATCTTGGCTGCGAGCTGGGAGAGTGCGCGATTGTGATCTAAGCGCAACATGGCTGTGAAATTCTTGGCTGGTAAATCGGGTGCGGATTTCATCGCAATGTAAGCATTGGTATTGGCTGGATTACCAACCACCAATACTTTAACTGTGCGCTTAGCAACCGCGTTGAGCGCTTTACCTTGTGCAGTGAAAATCTGGGCGTTGGCTGCGAGCAAATCTTTGCGTTCCATGCCAGGGCCACGTGGACGTGCGCCGACTAAAAAGGCAATATCTACATCTTTAAATGCGGTCATGGGATCAGAGTGCGCTGTCATGCCTACGAGCAATGGAAAGGCGCAATCTTCGAGCTCCATCATGACGCCTTGGAGGGCCTTTTGGGCTTTTTCATCCGGAATTTCGAGTAATTGCAATACCACTGGCTGATCTTTGCCGAGCACGTCGCCATTGGCGATGCGAAATAGAAGGGAATATCCAATTTGACCGGCTGCACCGGTCACGGCGACACGCATTGGGGCTTTTGCCATTACTTTTAACTCCAAAGGAAGGTTAATTGAGGGTTCATATCCATTCGAAAACTTTTCTATTATCCATTCAAGTGAATGAAGTTTAGATTTACACTGTCAAAGATGTCTTATATAAGACCTAGACACCCGGTGATTTTAGCGAATTCAAGTGTGAAATTGGAGATCTTGTGCCCGAGGTATTAACCGCAAGTGCGTCATTCAGCCCCCTATATCAGCAGATCAAGGCATTAATTCTGGCCAGTCTGCAGGCTGCAGAATGGTTGCCAGGCTCGCTGATTCCCAGTGAAATGGAGTTGGCGACCCGTTATTCAGTGAGCCAGGGGACGGTTCGCAAGGCGATTGATGAGTTAGCAGCCCAAAATCTTCTGGTCAGAAGACAGGGTAAGGGTACTTATGTGGCAACCCACCACGAAGAAGACTGGCAATATCGCTTCTTGCATTTGGTGCCGGATGAGGGGCAAAAGTTCCCTCTGATTAGTCAGTTTCTGGCTTGTAAAAAGGTGAAGGCCAGCGCAAAAGATGCGCAATTACTTAAATTGAAGACGGGTGATCCTCTAATAGAAGTGAATCGCGTTCAAAGCTTTGTTGGCAAACCCATTGTTTTTGAACAAATTTTACTTCCAGCGACCCGATTCAAAGAGCTTGATTTGGAGATGCTAAATTTGTGGTCTGGTCCCGTTTATGCGCTATACGAAACCCGCTTTGCAACCCATATGGTCAGAGCAGAAGAAAAAGTTAAGGCTATTGCTGCCGATGCGCTGCTGAGCACTCATCTTCATGTTCCGGTTGGGCACCCCGTCTTATTGGTTGAACGTCTGGCTTTTACCTATGGCAATAAACCTGTTGAAATCCGTAGGGCACGTTATGACACAACCCAGCAACATTACCAAAATATGCTTAACTAGATCACTAAAAAACTTAGTAAAAACCACTAAAACCTTAATTCCACCTAAAATACCTACACTTTCTGTGGTTTCCAATAGAATATGTTGCGACACAGCAAGACTGAACTGAACCTCCACCTAAATATCGAGATTGCCCATGGTTGATGCACAGCAGGACGTTAAAAAAGATAAGCCCGTATTTCGGAATATTGGCTTAGCCCAATTAATTCATTACCGACTCCCTTGGGCGGGTAAGGTGTCGATTCTTCATCGCATCAGCGGTGCTGTTTTATTTCTATTGCTCCCATTTATTTTGTATTTGCTTGATCAAAGTCTGGCATCTGAGCAAACCTATCAAGCATTTCAGGGTTTAACCAGCAATGTCTTGGTCAAACTCATTTGTTTGGGGCTGATTTGGTGCTTCTTGCATCACTTTTGTGCCGGCATTCGGTATTTGTTGCTTGATCTCGAGATCGGCATCAGTAAAACCGAATCTAATCGCTCTGCAATCATCGTTTTTTTCCTCGGCTTGGGTCTAACAGCAATCGTTGGGCTCAAAATGTTTGCCATCTACTAAGGAAACCTCATGCCTCAATATCAAATTGGACCTAAGCGCTTAGTCGTTGGTGCGCATTACGGCCTGAAAGAGTGGATCATTCAGCGCATTACGGCGATTGTGATGGTGGTGTTTACCGTTGTTCTCTTGGTTGACTATTGTGTGACTGGTGGTACTGGTTATGCGGCATGGTCAAGCCTCTTTAGCAATCAATTCATGAAGTTGCTTACCCTGTTGGCTTTGCTGAGCTTGTTCTATCACGCCTGGATTGGTATTCGGGATATCTGGATGGACTACGTTAAGCCGGTGAGTATTCGTTTGGGCTTGCAGGTATTAACCGTCTTGTATTTGGTGGCTTGCGCCGCTTACGCTGTACAAATTTTGTGGAAAGTGTAATTCGATGACCGAGATTAAAAAAGCTTTGCCACGTCGCCGCTTTGATGCAGTCATTGTCGGCGCAGGTGGTTCTGGCATGCGTGCCTCATTACAACTTGCTGAAGCCGGTTTGAATGTTGCCGTCTTGACTAAAGTATTTCCAACTCGCTCCCATACCGTAGCAGCGCAGGGCGGTATTGGCGCAGCGCTTGGCAATATGAACGAAGACAATTGGCACTATCACTTCTACGACACCATCAAAGGTTCTGACTGGTTGGGCGACCAAGATGTCATCGAATTTATGTGTCGCGAGGCGCCAAAAGTAGTTTATGAGTTAGAGCACTTTGGTATGCCGTTTGACCGCAATCCAGATGGCACTATTTATCAGCGTCCATTTGGTGGTCATACTGCCAACTATGGTGAGAAAGCGGTGCAACGCGCTTGTGCAGCGGCAGATCGAACCGGTCATGCCATGTTGCACACCTTGTATCAACGTAACGTGCGTGCAAAAACCAATTTCTTTGTTGAGTGGTTGGCTCTCGATTTGATCCGCAATGACGAGGGCGATGTGGTTGGTGTTACCGCTCTCGAAATGGAAACCGGTCAGGTCTATATCTTGGAAGCTAAGGTAGTGATGCTGGCTACTGGTGGTGCAGGTCGTATTTGGGCAGCTTCAACCAATGCCTTTATTAATACTGGTGATGGTATGGGTCTGGCTGCACGCGCAGGTATTCCATTAGAGGATATGGAGTTTTGGCAATTCCATCCAACTGGTGTAGCGGGCGCTGGTGTTCTATTGACCGAAGGTTGTCGTGGTGAAGGTGCCATTTTGCGTAATAAGCATGGTGAGCGCTTCATGGAGCGTTATGCGCCAACCTATAAAGATTTAGCGCCACGCGATTTCGTATCCCGTTGTATGGATCAAGAAATTAAAGAAGGTCGTGGATGTGGTCCTAATGGTGATTATGTCGAACTCGATTTGACTCACCTTGGTGCAGACACCATCATGAAGCGTTTGCCATCGGTTTATGAGATTGGTATTAACTTTGCTAACGTAGACGTTACCAAACAAAATATTCCTGTGGTGCCAACCATCCACTATCAAATGGGTGGTATTCCAACCAATATTAATGGTCAAGTTGTTGTGCCAAAGAACGGCAAGCCAAACGAGATCGTGCATGGTCTCTACGCGATCGGTGAATGCTCTTGTGTATCCGTGCATGGCGCGAACCGTCTCGGTACGAACTCATTGCTGGATCTCTTGGTCTTTGGTCGCGCCGCTGGCAACCACATTGTCGCTGCTGATTTGAAAAAACAAGAGTTCAAACCATTGCCTGCAAATGCCGGTGAGCAGACGCTTGCACGTATTGCGAAGTTGGATAACTCCAGCTCTGGTGAGTATGCACAAGATGTAGCCAACGACATCCGCAAGACTATGCAAACCTATGCTGGTGTTTTCCGCAACCAAGAGTTAATGGATGAAGGTCTTCGTCAGATGGCTCAGCTCACCGAGCGCGCAAACCATCTCTGGTTAAAAGACAAGTCGGAGATTTTTAATACCGCACGCATTGAAGCTCTGGAAGTGGCTAATTTGATTGAAACTGCCAATGCTACGATGACTTCTGCAGCTGCTCGCAAGGAAAGTCGCGGCGCTCATTCCCACGATGACCATCCTCATCGCGATGATGATCACTGGATGAAACACACCCTTTGGTACAGCGAAGGTAACCGCTTAGATTACAAACCCGTCGTGATGAAGCCCTTAACGGTTGAATCTGTTCCACCCAAAGAACGTACTTTCTAAGTTAGAGATCGATAAGAGAGATAAAAGATGAGTGATACCCGGATTTTTGAAATTTATCGTTACGACCCAGAGGTTGATGCAGCGCCTCGCATGCAACGCTATGAGCTGGAATTAAACGGCGAGCGCATGTTGTTAGATGCACTGATCTCCTTAAAGAAACAAGATGAGAGTATTTCTTATCGTCGTTCGTGCCGCGAGGGTGTTTGCGGATCCGATGCGATGAACATCAACGGTAAAAACGGTTTGGCCTGCTTAACCAATATGTTGACCTTGCCTAAGGTCATCACTCTGCGCCCATTACCTGGCTTGCCAGTGGTGCGTGACTTGATTGTCGATATGACCTTGTTCTTCAAGCAGTATCTCTCGATCAAGCCTTATTTGGTCAATGACAATCCGGCGCCTGAGAAAGAGCGCTTGCAGAGCCCAGAAGAGCGTGAAGAGCTCAATGGTTTGTATGAGTGCATTTTGTGCGCCTCATGCTCTACTTCTTGCCCATCTTTCTGGTGGAATCCCGATAAGTTTGTTGGTCCAGCTGGCTTGTTACAAGCCTATCGTTTTATTGCCGACAGCCGCGATGAAGACACTGCACAGCGCCTGGACAATTTGGAAGACCCATACCGCTTATTCCGTTGTCATACCATCATGAATTGCGTGGATGTATGTCCTAAACACCTGAATCCTACTAAGGCGATTGGCAAGATCAAAGAGTTAATGGTTCGTAGGACTGTCTAAGCTCATGAGTTTGAGTAATGCAGAGTTATATCGGTTAAAGAGCGATGCTCGCCGAGGATTGTTGGAAAACGATTTAATTCTGCAGCGATTTTTTGATCGTTATGCTGCTGATCTCAATGCAGAAGATGGTCAAGTGCTAAAACAGCTGCTGGCATTGGATGACAATGACTTAATGGACTTATTAATTGGTCGCAAGGATGAGTTGTCTGTTTTAAAAGAGATTTCTTTTTCTCCCGCTTATCAGAAGGTGATGATGCGATTGAGGGAAAAGTAGTTTTTATTTAAGCTGTACTTTATTTGCTGTATTTCGGAGTTTTGAATCTCAACAGATTGAAAGATTAGAGGCTAGACATGAATGAATCGAATATCAAAGCAAAACTATCATTTTCAGATGGTTCGCCAGACATTGATTTGCCAATTTATCAAGGCAGCGTCGGTCCTGATGTAATTGATATTCGCAAGCTGTATGGTCAGACTGGTAAGTTCACCTATGATTCTGGATTTTTGTCTACAGCCTCTTGTAATAGCAAGATAACCTATATCGATGGCGATAAAGGCGAGCTGCTATATCGCGGTTACCCCATTGAAGATTTGGCTGGTAAATGTGACTTCATGGAAGTTTGCTATTTGCTGATTAACGGCAACTTGCCAAACAAAGAACAAGATGCTGATTTCAAGGAAATGATCTCGCATCACACCATGGTGCATGAGCAGATGCAATTTTTCTTGCGCGGTTTCCGTCGCGATGCGCATCCAATGGCCGTCTTAACTGGCCTGGTTGGTGCGATGGCTGCTTTCTATCACGATCAGATCGACTATACCGATCCGAAGGCTCGCCAAATTGCTCAGATTCGTCTGATTGCTAAGATGCCGACTTTGGTTGCCATGGCTTATAAGTATTCTGTTGGTCAGCCCTTTATCTATCCTGATAACAGCTTGTCCTACACCGCAAACTTCATGCGCATGATGTTTGCCACTCCTTGCGAAGAATACAAGGTCAATCCCGTGTTGGTTCGCGCTTTAGATCGCATCTTTATTCTGCATGCTGATCATGAACAAAATGCCTCCACTTCCACCGTACGTCTTTGTGGTTCCTCGGGCACCAACCCCTTTGCAGCAATCTCTGCAGGTATTGCTTGTTTATGGGGGCCAGCACATGGTGGTGCGAATGAAGCTTGCTTGCAAATGCTCAATGAGATTCAGGCCAATGGTGGTGTCGATAAAATTCATGAGTTCATTGCGCAAGTGAAAGATAAGAATTCCGGTGTTCGCTTAATGGGCTTTGGTCACCGTGTTTATAAGAACTTTGATCCCCGTGCAAAACTGATGCGTGAAACTTGTTATGAGGTCTTGAAGGAGATGGGACTTGAAAATGACCCTTTATTCAAGTTAGCGATGACCTTGGAGAAGATCGCGTTAGAAGATGAATATTTCGTCAGCCGCAAACTGTATCCAAACGTCGATTTCTACTCAGGTATTGTGCAGCGCGCTCTTGGTGTGCCAACTGAAATGTTTACCTGCATCTTTGCATTAGCAAGAACCGTAGGCTGGATTGCCCAATGGGAAGAGATGATTACCGATCCTGAATATAAAATTGGTCGCCCACGTCAGCTCTATACCGGTGAAACATCACGCAAAGTGCCAGCTTTAGCAGATCGTAAATAAGGTTTTTATGTCACGTACGCTTTACGATAAATTATGGGATGACCATGTCATCTACTCCGAAGAGGATGGCACGGCGACGATCTACATCGATCGTCAGTTGTTACACGAAGTCACCAGTCCTCAGGCATTTGAAGGCTTAAACTTAGCGGGTCGTCCTGTTTGGCGTATTTCTGCCAACCTTGCGGTATCTGATCACAATGTGCCAACGACTGATCGTTCGCAAGGCATTAGCGATCCAATTTCTAAATTGCAGGTCGATACTCTCGATCAAAACTGCGATGCCTTCGGTATTACGCAATACAAAATGAATGACACTCGTCAGGGCATCGTTCATGTGATTGGACCAGAGCAGGGCGCCACCTTGCCTGGTATGACTGTTGTCTGCGGTGATTCTCATACCAGTACCCATGGTGCATTTGGTGCCTTAGCGTTTGGTATCGGCACTTCAGAGGTTGAGCACGTTCTGGCTACTCAAACCTTGCTCATGAAAAAGAGCAAGAATATGTTGGTGCGTGTCGACGGACGTTTACAACCCGGCAGCACTGCAAAAGATATCGTATTGGCTGTCATTGGCAAAATTGGAACAGCGGGCGGAACTGGTTACACAATCGAATTTGCTGGCGAAGCCATCCGCAACCTATCGATGGAAGGCCGGATGACCATCTGCAATATGGCGATTGAGGCTGGCGCTCGCGCCGGCCTGGTTGCTGTTGATGAAACGACTATCGACTATCTCCAAGGTCGTCCTTATGCACCAAAGGGCGAGGCTTTACGTCATGCTCTGCAGTATTGGCGCACCCTGCATTCTGATCCAGGCGCTCAATTTGATTCAGTGGTTGAGCTGCGTGCAGAAGAAATTGCTCCGCAAGTCACTTGGGGTACTTCGCCAGAAATGGTTTTACCCATCAGTGATCGCGTGCCTGATCCTGAGAAAGAGCGCGACCCTAATAAGCGTGATGCGATGGAGCGTGCCTTGCAGTATATGGACTTGACGCCAAACACACCGCTAAGCAATATCACCGTCGATAAAGTATTCATCGGCTCTTGTACTAATAGTCGCATCGAAGACCTGCGAGCTGCCGCAAAAGTGGTTGATCGAATCGGCAAAAAAATTGCACCGAATATTAAGCTTGCTCTCGTAGTTCCTGGATCCGGTTTGGTAAAAGCTCAAGCGGAGCGCGAGGGACTGGATCGGGTATTTAAGGCTGCAGGTTTTGAATGGCGTGAACCGGGTTGCTCGATGTGCCTCGCTATGAATGCAGATCGTCTCGAGCCTGGTGAGCGCTGCGCCTCCACCTCAAATCGTAATTTTGAAGGTCGCCAAGGCAATGGCGGTAGAACCCATTTAGTGAGCCCAGCGATGGCGGCCGCTGCTGCGATTGAAGGCCACTTTGTCGATATTCGGAAAATTTCCTAAGCTTGCTATGCGTAAAACTTCTCTCATTACTAGACTCATCTTGGTTGGCCTATTGGGCATGATCTTGACAGCTTGTGCAAACACCATGGAAGGTGTTGGCAAAGATCTGCAGAATATGGGGACTTCGATGGACCCCAAATCTTCAACTAATAATTCTTCCCAAACTAAAGGGAAAGATGTTGTTGTTACACCGGTTAAATAATTATGGATAAGTTCACCGTCTATCAGGGCTTAGTTGCTCCCTTGAATCGCGAGAACGTTGATACTGATGCGATCATCCCGAAGCAATTTTTGAAATCGATTAAGAAAACTGGCTTTGGCCAAAATCTGTTTGATGAGTGGCGTTATTTAGATCATGGCGAGCCAGGTCAAGATTGCACTAACCGTCCAATCAACCCCGACTTCGTTTTAAATCAATCTCGCTATCAAGGCGCTGGAATTTTGTTGGCCCGTAAAAACTTTGGCTGCGGAAGCTCGCGCGAACATGCGCCATGGGCTTTGTCTCAATTTGGCTTTAGAGCCATTATCGCCCCTAGTTTTGCGGACATTTTTTACAATAATTGCTTCAAAAACGGTCTATTACCGATTGTTCTTTCTGAAATTCAGGTCGATCATTTATTCAATGAAACTCAGGCCTTTAATGGTTACCAGCTGACAATTGACCTAGACAGTCAGCAAGTCATTTTGCCAGGCGGCACAAGCTATGCTTTTGAGGTCGCACCCTTCAGAAAATACTGCCTTCTCAATGGTTTGGACGATATTGGGCTAACTCTGCGCCATGCAGATAAAATTAAGGCTTACGAAGCTGAGCGCATTCTTAAAATGCCTTGGCTTGCCACCCAGTTGCCGTAGTGTCATTGAGTTAAAGGCGTTTCATGAAAATTGCAGTCCTACCAGGCGATGGTATCGGCCCGGAAATCGTTGCTGAAGCTGTTAAGGTTCTCAAGGCGCTAGTGCCCCAATTCATCTTGGAAGAGGCTCCAGTTGGTGGAGCTGCTTATGATCTGCATGGTCATCCATTACCTCCTGCTACCTTAGAGTTAGCCAAACAGGCTGATGCCATTTTGTTTGGAGCGGTTGGTGACTGGAAATATGACACCTTAGCGCGCGAGTTTCGTCCAGAGCAAGCCATTCTGGGTTTGCGCAAACACCTTGAGTTATTTGCCAACTTTCGTCCAGCCATTTGCTATGCAGAACTGACTGCCGCATCGAGTTTGAAACCTGAAATCGTTGGCGGCTTAGATATCTTGATCGTTCGAGAACTGAACGGCGATATTTATTTTGGGCAACCGCGCGGCATTCGCAGCTCAGAGTTGCCATTGTTTAAAGGTGCGCGTGAAGGTTTTGACACGATGCATTACAGCGAGCCAGAAGTGGAGCGCATTGGTCGAGTGGCTTTTGAAGCGGCTCGTAAGCGTAGCAAGAAAGTTTGCAGCGTAGATAAAGCCAATGTATTAGAAACATCGCAACTTTGGCGCGATGTCATGATTCGGGTGTCTTCAGAATATCCAGATGTAGAGCTATCCCATATGTATGTTGATAATGCAGCAATGCAGTTGGTCAAAGCACCCAAGGCATTTGATGTCGTCGTGACTGGAAACCTCTTTGGAGACATTCTTTCTGATGAGGCTGCCATGTTGACAGGCTCTATTGGCATGTTGCCATCAGCCTCTTTGGATAAGAACAACAAGGGCTTATATGAACCCAGTCATGGTTCTGCGCCCGATATTGCTGGCAAAGGTATCGCTAATCCATTGGCGACCATTCTTTCGGCTGCAATGATGCTGCGCTACTCATTGGGAATGCCTGAGCAGGCGGATACGATTGAAGCAGCAGTACAGAAAGTCCTTTCGCAAGGTCTTCGTACAGCAGATATCTATACCGCTGGAACAACGAAAGTATCTACGGTTCAGATGGGTGACGCTGTTCTAGCGGCACTCGCTTAATTCATTCATTATTTAATACAGATTAGTGGCTCATATGGGAAATCAAAATACACCAGTTGTTGGACTCGTTGGCTGGCGCGGTATGGTTGGCAGCGTTCTCATGGAGAGAATGCTGGTCGAGAAAGACTTTGATTTGATCGAGCCGGTATTTTTTAGTACCAGTCAAGTTGGCGGTGAAGTGCCTGCCTTCAATGGTCAAAAAGTCACCAAGTCTGAAACCACTTTGCAAGATGCAAATGACATTGCTTCGCTAGCTCGTTGCGACATTATTTTGACTTGCCAGGGTGGCGACTACACCAATGCCATCTTTCCAAAGTTGCGCGCAGCAGGTTGGCAGGGTCACTGGATCGATGCTGCCAGCGCCTTGCGGATGAAAGAGGATGCCGTGTTGATTTTGGATCCTGTCAATCGTCCTGTGATTGATCGTGCTTTAGCTGCCGGTGGTAAAAATTGGATTGGTAGTAACTGCACGGTGAGTTTAATGATGATGGCAATGGGCGGCTTGGTCAAAGCGGATTTGGTCGAGTGGATCAGCGCCATGACTTACCAAGCTGCGTCGGGAGCCGGCGCTCAGAATATGCGTGAGCTGTTACTTCAAATGGGTGCTTTGCGTGACAGCGTTGCTGCAGAGTTGGCTGATCCTAACTCCTGGATCTTGGATATTGATCGCAAGGTTACCGCTACTTTACGTTCTACTGATTTTCCTAAGCAGAACTTTCGTAACACCGCTCTAGCAGGTAGTTTGATTCCATGGATTGATGTTCCTGTCGAAAATGGACAGACTAAAGAAGAGTGGAAGGGCGGTGCCGAGTTCAATAAGATTTTAGGTAAACCAGCCTTTCGGACACCTGGCAGCATACCCATTGATGGACTCTGTGTGCGAGTGGGTGCGATGCGTTGCCACTCTCAAGGATTGACCGTCAAACTCAAAAAAGATATTCCGCTCAAAGAAATCGAGAGTATTTTGGCTAACGACAATCAGTGGGTCAAAGTAGTCCCCAATGATCGAGAAATGACTGAGCGCGATCTATCGCCTGCGGCAGTGAGTGGAACCTTAACCGTACCGATTGGAAGACTCCATAAATTAGCCATGGGCCCTGAATATCTTGGCGCCTTTACTGTTGGTGACCAGCTGTTGTGGGGTGCTGCTGAGCCTCTGCGTCGCATGTTGCGTATCCTCTTAGATCACTAAGGATGGAAGTGCGCTCTAGAAGACTGCTGCTAATTCGCATTATTTGCGGGTTCTTGTTGAGCTGGTCTGGTGTGGCTGGAGCGATCACTTTGGGTTCCCCCCAAGTTCAGTCTCAAGCTGGGCAACCGCTTCGAGTTGAGATACCTATTCGAGTTTCTGCTCAGGAGCAGGATGTATTAGAGAGTCTCAAGGCGCAGGTCCCCAGCGCTGCTGACTATGCTCGTCTCGATGTATCTGGCAAGATACTCAATTTCAATATGCAGTCGATGGTATATCGCACGCGCGACGAAAGATTAGTGGTGTTAGTTGAGACTGTCGACCCCATCCCTGTAAGTGATGACCCCTTCGTCGACGTGCTGATTCAGCTCAATTGGGCTAGTGGCAGTCTAAGTAAGACCTTTACATTGCTCTTGGGTGATACACAAAAAGTGATCGTTAAACCAGGGCAAAACTTATCAGAGATTGCAGCTCAAATGGCTCCTTTTTTAGAGGGCGCTAGCTTGGATCAAGCCATGATGGCGCTTTATAAAGCGAACCCTGATGCATTTGCGAGTGGCTCAATCAATTTGCTTGCAGCTGGTGCTGAGCTGAATAAACCCAGTCAAGCTCTTCTTAGATCGATTAGTCCAGTTGAAGCAAGCCGTTTTGTGGCCGAGGCAAATGCGGAATGGCTAGCCAATCATTCTGATGCGGCTGGTGGTGAAAAAGGAAATCAAAAGATTGATTCCAAGCAAACCGTCAAGGGCAAAGAAATTCAAGACCGCTTGAAAATTGGTGCTAGTCCTACCGATGTTCAAGAAAAAGCTTATACAGAAGAACTAGTTGCTAAAGAAAAAGCATTAGAGCAGACCCGCGCTAAGGTCGTGGAGCTTGAAAAGAATATTGCTAAACTACAAAAGCTAGTGGATCAGGCAAAGGGCAAAAAATCCCAAGACCAAAACTATGGCTTAGGTGCATTTGGTCCTGCATTAATTGGCTTAGGCCTTATTGCCTTGACTGGCATACTACTTTGGCTATTCGCTCGCCATGCTCGCCGATCTGAGATAACTGCAAGCTCCTCTCATATGGTTCATCAGGCTTCTCCAGTGATGCCCGTACCTGAGCGTGCAAAGTCTCTCTTCGCTGGTATCAGTCTCGATCTTGAGCCCACCTCTAAAGTTCAGGCCGACGATAATCTTCTCGAAGATACGCTCCGTGTAAAGCTCAATTTAGCTAAGGCTTACATGACGATTGAGGACTATTCTGCAGCCAAAAAATCCTTAGAAGAAATCGTGCTCATCAGTAATACAGTAGATCCTTTACTAACCATTGAGGCTCAGGGCTTGTTAGCTGAGCTTACTCAACGAAACACTTAGATCGCAATCGTGAGAATTGCATTAGGCGTGCAGTATGAGGGTAGTCAGTTTTGTGGTTGGCAAACCCAAGCACCCCCCATTCGCTCCGTTCAAGCTGAATTAGAAAAAGCCATTGAATCTTTCATTGGGAGCGAGGGCGTTGCCAATAATCCCGTGAAGACAATTACAGCAGGCCGAACTGATACGGGCGTTCATGCCTTGGGTCAAGTGGTTCATTTTGATACGTCGGTAGAGCGTTCTGATTGGTCTTGGGTCAGAGGCATCAATTCCTTTTTACCCTCTGATATTGTGATCAATTGGGCTAAGCTAGTTTCAGAAGATTTCAGCGCGAGATTTTCTGCTTATGAAAGAACCTATATTTATGCACTGCATGCTAGTCCATGCCGCGCTCCGCTAGTTGCTCACCGGGCTGGCTTTTATATGTTGCCGCCCGATACTTGGTTCGACATTCCCGCGATGAAAAAAGCAGCCGAGTGTTTAATTGGCGAGCATGATTTCAGCTCTTTTCGCTCCGCGGAATGTCAAAGTAAAACCCCCATCAAAACCCTGTACTCGATCGACATTATTTCTGAGCAACCTTGGTTGTATTTCCGGATTCGCGGCAACGCTTTTTTGCATCATATGGTGCGCAATTTGGTTGGGTCATTCTTGATGATTGGCGTTGGTAAGCAAGATGCTTCTTGGATGCAGGAAATCTTGGAGGCAAGGGATCGAAAAGTGGCTGCACCAACATTCGCTCCTGATGGTCTATATCTTGCCAAAATTGCCTATCCAGAGGTATTCCAGATCCCCGATTCCTGGCTACAGAATTCTTTACTACCGAGCCAGCTCCTCGACTATTAGGCTTGCCTAGGGCTTATTATTAGGCTTATGGGACTACTTCATTTCACGCCAGGCCATACTAGGGTCAAAATCTGCGGTTTACGTACCGAGTCAGATGTAGATGCGGCAGTCCAAGCAGGGGCAGATGCGGTCGGTTTTGTCTTCTATCCCCCCAGCTCCAGAGCAGTAACCCCAAAAACAGTAGCCCAGCTTATCAAGCGCTTACCAGCCGGAGTAGATGCGGTCGCTTTGCTTGTAAACCCTAGTCAGGCCCAGGTAGATGAGATTCGGTCAACAGCCCCAATTAGCCTCTGGCAATTTCATGGAGATGAGTCTCCATCGGATTGCTCCCTGTTTGCTGAGGGTGAGCCTTGGATCAAAGCAGCCAGAATAGGGCCTAAGTTCGCTTTTGACGAATTTTCTCTACAATATGAGGCTGCAAATGCTTTTCTCCTCGATGCTTTAGTTGAGGGTTATGGAGGAGGGGGCATCCCTTTTGATTGGAATGGAATTCCTCAAGCATGGCTAAGCGTAAACGGGCCTCGGGTCGTTTTGAGTGGTGGGTTAAATGCGCACAACGTCGGCGAGGCGATTGCGCGTCTGCATCCTTGCGCGGTTGACATCTCCAGCGGTGTCGAAATCAGCAAAGGTGTAAAAGATCCTGCACTGATCAAGCAGTTTATTGAAGCGGTTCGTGCAGCAGATGTGAAGCTGTCATCCCCCTAATTGCTGTAATTTGATTTAAGAGGTAGCCATGTACGACAAACCTGATGCAAGAGGACACTTTGGTCCTTATGGTGGTGTGTTTGTATCCGAAACATTGATGTTTGCTTTGGATGAACTCAAGGCCGCTTACGCAAAATATCAAAACGATCCCCAATTTCTTGCTGAGTTTCATAGTGAGCTGAAACATTTTGTTGGTCGCCCATCACCGATTTATCATGCTAAGCGCATGAGTGAAATTCATGGTGGTGCCCAGATCTATTTCAAGCGAGAAGATCTCAACCATACCGGTGCCCACAAGATTAATAACGTCATTGGCCAAGCGATGCTGGCCAAGCGGATGGGTAAGCCCCGCATTATTGCCGAGACCGGAGCGGGGCAGCATGGCGTTGCCACGGCTACCATCTGTGCGCGCTTTGGCTTGGATTGCACCGTCTATCAAGGTTCAGTAGATGTTGCACGACAAGCGCAGAATGTGTATCGCATGAAACTACTCGGCGCTAAGGTTGTACCCGTAGAGTCTGGTACCAAAACCCTAAAAGATGCTTTGAATGAAGCGATGCGTGACTGGGTAACGAATGTGGAAGATACCTTTTACATTATTGGCACCGTTGCAGGACCACACCCTTATCCGATGATGGTCAGAGATTTTCAGAGTGTGATTGGTGAAGAGTGCAAAGTGCAAATGCCCGATTTGACTGGTCGTCAACCTGACTATGTTTTAGCTTGTGTTGGTGGCGGTTCTAATGCAATGGGTATCTTTTACCCCTATATTGATTTTCCAGAAGTGAAACTCATTGGAGTTGAGGCTGCCGGTCACGGACTCAATAGCGGCCTTCACTCCGCGGCTCTTTGTGTCGGTAAGCCTGGGGTGTTGCACGGTAACCGCACTTATCTTTTACAAGATGAGAACGGACAAATTGCAGAGACCCATTCTGTTTCAGCGGGCATGGATTACCCTGGAGTAGGCCCAGAGCATGCTTGGCTTAAAGATTCAGGTCGCGCTGAGTATGTTGCGATTGATGACAAGGAGGCTTTGCAAGCCTTCCACGATTGCTGTCGTATTGAAGGCATTATTCCCGCATTGGAATCAGCCCATGCGATTGCCTACGCCTGTAAATTGGCAGGGACCCTTGGAAAAGATAAGACCATTCTGGTCAATCTATCAGGTCGTGGCGATAAAGATATGCATACCGTGGCTCAAGCAACAGGCTCTGAAGGCTAAAGATTCATGTCTAAAATTACCACTCTTTTTAATGAACTCCGAGCTACGGGTAAAAAGGGATTAATTCCTTTTATTACTGCTGGCGATCCTCATCCAAATCAAACTGTAGAACTGATGCATGCATTAGTCCGCGGGGGTGCAAACGTGATTGAGTTGGGCGTACCGTTTTCAGACCCCATGGCGGATGGACCGGTGATCCAGCGATCTTCTGAAAGAGCCTTATCTCATAAAGTCAGTCTGCATCACTGTGTTGAGATGGTGAGGACCTTTCGTGAGAAGGATCAAAAAACGCCTGTTGTTCTGATGGGCTATGCGAATCCTGTTGAGCAAATGGGAGCAGAGCGCTTTGCTCTAGAAGCCAAAGATGCGGGAGTGGATGGTGTTTTGGTAGTGGACTATCCGCCCGAAGAATGCACTGAGTTTGCCGTGCTCATGAAAGCCGCTGGTGTTGATCCTATTTTCTTATTGGCACCAACTTCTTCACGGTCTCGCATTCAGGAGGCAGCCAAAATTGCATCGGGCTATATTTACTATGTATCGTTGCGTGGCGTCACTGGTGCATCGAATCTGAATACTCAAGATGTAGCCAGCATCATTCCACAAATTCGCGAAGTAAGTGACATTCCGATTGCTGTAGGTTTTGGTATCCATGACGCCGCAAGTGCCAAAGCAGTTTCACAGACTGCAGATGCCGTTGTGATTGGTAGTCGTATCATTCGCCTATTAGAAGAGGCCCCTGAAGGCGAGGCAGTACAATCTCTAGAGAAATTTATTCAAGAGATTCGGACAGCCTTAGACAGTTGAGATCAATATGAGTTGGATCGATAAGTTACTGCCACCCCAAATTCAGCAAACAGATCCTGCTAATCGCAAGTCTGTTCCTGAAGGCCTCTGGGTTAAATGCCCAGCATGTGAAACTGTGCTCTACAGTACTGATATCGAAGCCAATCTTTCGGTATGTCCAAAGTGCAATCACCATATGCGGATTTCTGCTCGCCAACGCTTGGATAGTCTTTTAGACCCGAAGGGGCGTTATGAAATCGGTGCCGATATCTTCCCAGTAGATGCGCTTAAGTTTAAAGATTCCAAGAAATATCCTGATCGACTTAAAGAAGCGGCTGATGCTTCAGGTGAATCTGAAGCATTAATTGTGCTGGGTGGAAAAATTGAGAATATTCCAGCGGTCGTTGCTTGCTTTGAATTTCAATTCATGGGTGGTTCAATGGGCTCGGTGGTAGGTGAGCGATTCACTCGAGGCGCTCAAGAAGCAATCGACAAAAAATGTGCCTTTATTGTGATTACCGCAACTGGCGGGGCACGTATGCAAGAAAGCCTGCTTTCGCTATTTCAAATGGCTAAAACCAACTCGATGCTGACATTGCTCTCTAAAAAGGGTCTGCCTTACATTAGCATTCTGACTGATCCCACCATGGGTGGTATTTCAGCCAGCTTTGCTTTCATGGGTGATGTTGTGATCGCAGAACCTAAGGCCTTGATTGGTTTTGCTGGTCCGCGTGTCATTGAGCAAACAGTACGCGAAAAACTCCCCGAAGGTTTTCAGCGTTCTGAATTTCTCTTGCAAAAGGGCGGCATCGATATGATTGTGGATCGTCGCCAGCTTCGCTCTGAAGTGGCTCGTCTATTAGCACTTCTCCAGCAATTGCCTGAGCCTGACAGTACGCATTCTCACTAGCCTTTCTCACACCCGCTAATATCGCCGCATTTGTCGAACGTTCAAAATCCAAACTTGTTTACCAGCCTCTCGGCTTGGCTTGCTTATCTTGAAACGGCCCATCCTGTCGGTATTGACATGGGGCTTGATCGCATTAACCTGGTTAAAGCTGCTTTAAATCTCCAGTTCAACTGCCCCGTCATTACAGTTGCCGGCACAAATGGTAAGGGCTCGACCTGCGCCTATCTTGAAGCGATTTTATTGGCCGCTGGATACCGCGTTGGTATGCACACCTCTCCCCATTTATTGCGCTTTAATGAGCGTGCACGTGTTAATGGCGCTGAAGTCTCTGATGAACTTTTGTTGGAGTATTTTGCAAAAGTAGAGCAGGCGAGAGCTAGCCTGACTGATGCCCCTTCATTAACCTACTTTGAGTTCACAACTCTGGCCATCCTCATGCTGTTTTCAGAAACCCCTTTAGATGCAGTCATCTTGGAGGTAGGCATGGGAGGGCGTTTAGATGCCGTCAATTGCGTTGATACCGACTGTGCGATTGTGACCAGTATTGATATTGACCATGCGGATTTTCTGGGCAACACCCGTGATGCGATTGCATTAGAAAAAGCAGGGATATTTCGTCAAGGAATACCAGCCATTTGTGCGGATCCAGTTCCACCCCAAACCCTAATCGACTATGCCGAAAATTTAGGGTGTGACCTGTGGTTGCAGGGCCGCGATTTTCAGTTTCTGGGTGATAAACAGCAATGGGGCTGGAGCGGCAGAGGCAAACGCTTCAGTGGCTTGGGTTATCCAGCCTTGCGTGGAGCCAACCAAATTCTGAATGCCAGCGGAGTCATAGCCGCCTTGATGGCCTTACATCAGCGCTTACCAGTGGGTGCGCAGGATATACGCAATGGATTTGCCTTAGTGGAATTGCCGGGGCGTTTCCAGGTTCTTCCAGGGCAGCCAACGGTTGTACTGGATGTGGCTCATAACCCCCATGCTGCTGCTACTTTGGCGCAAGGTCTGGATAAGATGGGCTATCACCCCTATACCTATGCCATATTTGGGGCGATGGCAGACAAAGATATCGCTGGAGTCATTAAGCCCTTCCTGGGGATTGTGGATTTTTGGTATTGCACCGATTTACCGACCCTCCGTGCTGCAACTGCTCTGGCCTTAGCCGGCGAGCTTGAACTCCTCGGTGTCAAGTTAAAAAATGGTCAAGATGGCGGTATCGAAAGCTTCCAAAACCCTGCTTTAGCCTATCAAAAAGCGCTTTCTGAAGCCGGAGAGGGTGATAGAATTATCATCTTCGGATCCTTCTATACCGTTGCAGGCGTAATGGCTTATCGAAACCACCAGGCGCATTGATCCATGATTCGTTTACCGAAGCTTTTTAAGCGAAAAACGCAGTCTGATCACCTTGAAAGAGGTTCAGTTGGAATGCGTCGCACCCCTAAAAAATCCACAGCCCGTTCCTTTGTTCGAGCCCAAGAAAATGAAGAGCCCGCATTAACTGAAGATCCTGAAACTCAGCGCGCGCGCCATCGCTTAATCGGCGCCAGTATTTTAGTAATCCTTGCTTTCATCGCCTTGCCACGTATTTTGGATAGCAAGCCCAAGGCAGCTAGTAATGATATTGCTGTGAATATTGTCACAAGCCTTCCGGTTCCGGGTATGAATTCTGAGACACCAGCAAATATTAAATCCAATGTTGCTTCCCAAGTAACTCCAACTACAGTCGCTCCGGTTGCACCCATTCCGGCACCTGCGCCAGTGCCTGCGCAGAGTAATCAAGCCGAATCTAAACCAGATGCTAATAAAAGCGCAGCTCAAAGCCAAACACCACCCACAGCAAGTGCTCCCGATACCAAATCTAGTCCGCCACCAGTTCCTGCCAAGTCTGCAGCATTGGGCTTAGCTGCTGGCGAAGAAGTGGTCGCTTCTAGCAATAAACCAAAAACCAACGCAGATCCCACTACCACTAAACCTGGTGCCAATCCTGCGGGTAAATTTGTGATTCAAACTGAAGCGTTTAAGTCAGAAGATCGACTGAATGGCTGGCTAAGCAAGATGAAGGCTCAAAAGATTCCAAGCTATGTGATTAATAAAACCACATCTGATGGCACTAAGCTCTTTGTGCTAAGAGCAGGCCCATTCCCGGATAAAGACGCTGCTGAGGCGGCAGAGAAGAAGATCAAGGCAATGGGACTCAATAGCCGCATTGTGGATGCCAGTAAATCCTAATGGACCTCATATCCACCTTAAAGCTAACCACGGTGGATTACTTCACCCTAGTGGTTTTGCTTACATCGGCTTTAATCGGAATCTCTCGCGGTTTATTTAAAGAAGTCCTCGCGCTCGCATCATGGTTTGTTGCCGCTTGGGTAGCTTACCGTTATAGCAACTATCTATCTACAGAGTGGCTATCGAGCTTTCATTTGGAAGAGCTAGTTAGCCTTGGCTCAAGCTTCTTGATCCTTTTTGTCCTTACCCTCATTGCCTGTGGACTTTTGGGCGGCATCGTTCAAAAAATTATTCTATCGGTGGGATTGAGTTTGACAGATCGTTTCTTGGGCTTGATCTTTGGTCTAATGCGCGGCATTCTCATTATTGTGGTCTTAGCAACCTTAGCGCTCTTGACCCCCATTCCCCAAACCATTGCTTGGCAACAGGCCTTAACAAGACCAGCGATTGAGACGGGAGTCGGTTTTATTAAGGGCTGGTTACCAGAAGATTGGGCGAAGCAATTAAGTGATGCAGTACCGAAAGTAGTTATTCCATTAACCATAGGGAATTAGGCATATGTGCGGCATAGTCGGAACAGTCTCCCATGCACCAGTAAATCAATTACTGTATGACGCTTTGTTGCTATTGCAGCATCGTGGTCAAGACGCTGCAGGCATTGCAACGATGAATGGCAATTCTTTTACGATGCATAAAGCGAATGGCTTAGTGCGCGACGTTTTCAGAACTCGCAATATGCGCAGCCTGGTTGGCAACGCTGGTATTGGTCAGGTTCGATATCCAACAGCGGGTTCAGCCAGCAGCGAAGAAGAAGCGCAGCCCTTTTATGTAAGCGCGCCTTACGGCATTATCTTGGCACATAACGGCAATCTGACCAACGCACCAAGCTTGCGGGTTGAAATGGCCTATCGTGATCGTCGTCATATCAATACCAGCTCTGATACTGAGGTTCTGCTCAACGTATTGGCTGATGAACTTCAAAAAGAAACGAATAGTGCTGCTTTAGACGAAGGCGCCATGTTTAATGCCATCACCGCTGTAACCAAGCGTGTGAAAGGTTCTTATGCTGTTGTTGCTTTAATTGCTGGTTATGGCTTGCTAGCATTTCGTGATCCATTTGGGATTCGACCCTTATGTATTGGCCGCATTGATACCCCCAAAGGCCCAGAGTGGATGGTTGCTTCTGAATCTGTTGCCCTAGAAGGTCTTGGATTTACTTTTGTGCGGGACGTCAATCCAGGCGAAGCAATTTATATTGATCTGGACGGTAATTTCTACTCTAGACAGTGTGTTGCTGAGGCAGTTCTAACGCCTTGCATTTTTGAGTATGTCTATATGGCGCGTCCTGATTCAACGATTGATGGCGTTACGGTTTATAACGTCCGGATGCGAATGGGTGACTACCTAGCAGAGAAGATTCGTAAAGAAACGAATGTCAAGGAAATTGATGTTGTCATGCCGATTCCGGATTCCAGTCGTCCAGCTGCCATGCAAGTGGCTAAGCGTTTGGGAATAGACTATCGCGAAGGCTTCTTTAAGAACCGCTATATCGGTCGCACCTTCATCATGCCAGGTCAGGCGGTACGTAAAAAGTCTGTTCGACAAAAGCTCAATGCCATGCGGATTGAGTTTAAAGACAAAACTGTTTTGATTGTGGATGATTCCATTGTGCGTGGCACCACTTCCTATGAGATTGTTCAAATGGCGCGCGAGTCTGGCGCCAAGAAAGTCATCTTTGCTTCGGCAGCACCGCCAGTCCGTTTTCCCAATGTCTATGGCATTGATATGCCTACCCGAAGCGAGCTCGTTGCTTATGGCCGTACTGATGAAGAGATTAATAAATTGATTGGCGCCGATCAGCTTATTTACCAGAGCGTTGAGGATATGAAACAGGCAGTACGCGATATCAATCCAGAGATTAAAAACTTTGAGGCATCTTGCTTTGATGGTAATTACATCACTGGTGATATCAACGAGTCCTATCTGGATGCGCTAGAAGCGGCGCGCAATACCAGCACCGCGAAGGCAGATCGTGCAGGAGATCCGAGTGACTTTGCCCGCTCACAACTGCACTTACATCTCGCAACCGAAGACTAAAAACGACAAGAAATGCCTCAAATCGAGGCATTTCTTGTATTTGGTGTCAAAATAGCAGCATGAAAAGTAAACCAAAACGACCCTCAGTTGACCTATCTAAGCTAGCGCTAGAGACTATTGCTGTCCGTGCGGGTACACGTCGTACCGAAGAATTTCATGAGCACTCTGAAGCACTGTTCTTAACCTCCAGTTTTTGCTTTGATAGTGCAGAGCTGGCTGAAGCGGGTTTTGCAAATGCCGATAAAGGATTTATCTACTCGCGTTTCACCAATCCGACCGTGAGTATGTTTCAAGATCGTTTAGCTGCACTTGAGGGTGGAGAAGCTTGTATTGCAACCTCCTCTGGTATGGCCGCTATATTGACCACCGCAATGGCCCATCTACAAGCTGGCGATCATGTGATTTGCTCTCGCTCGGTATTCGGTGCAACCATTCAGCTATTTAGCAATATCCTAGGTCGTTTTGGTATCACTACAACGTATGTTGATTTAGTAGATACCAAAGCGTGGCAGAGTGCTATTCAAAGCAATACCAAACTTTTTTATCTTGAAACACCATCCAATCCATTAACTGAGATTGCTGATATTAAAGCGATAGCGGCGATTGCGAAGAAGGCTAAGGCCTTATTTGTGGTGGATAACTGTTTTTGCACACCAGCCTTACAAAAGCCTTTAGCTCTTGGTGCGGATGTCGTAATTCATTCAGCTACGAAGTATCTGGATGGACAAGGTAGGGTCGTCGGTGGTGCGATTGTTGGCAAAAAAGATTTTATTAACGGCAAAGTCTTTCCTTATGTCAGAACCGCGGGCCCGACACTTTCTGCCTTTAACGCATGGGTTTTCCTGAAAGGGTTAGAGACCCTTGAGTTGCGGATGAAACAACAAAGCCAGAATGCTTTGGCTCTTGCGCAGTGGATCGAGAAACAGCTTGGCGTTGAGCGCGTTTATCACCCCGGCCTCAAATCCCATCCTCAACATGCGCTAGCTAAACGTCAGCAAAAAGAGGGCGGCGCTATTCTTTCCTTTGTTTTAAAAGGCGGTCAGCGTTCTGCATTTCGGCTGATTAATCAGACCAAGCTTTGCTCAATTACCGCAAATTTGGGTGATACCAGAACAACCATCACCCATCCAGCAACAACGACGCATTGCCGAGTTTCTCCTGAAGCAAGAAAAGAAGCTGGAATAGTTGATGGACTTGTACGTATTGCCGTCGGCCTTGAGAACGTCAATGATTTGATCAACGACCTTAAGGGTGGTTTCAAAGCTCGCTAGCACTACCAGATTCCTGAAGCCGTCTGGGATCGTTAATGGGTCTTAATGGCATGATGTGGATTTGCTGGGTATCAAACTCAATATGGGCTTCACTGCCAAGCTGTATCGCTAAGCGCTTGACCTCTGCAGAGGAAGCTTCCCAATTCACCACAACCTCGCTGTCTTTAATCTGAAATTGAATTGATGCAATCTGACCAATGCTGCTGAGCTGATGAACAATAGCAATTAGGCTGTTAGGCTTTGCTTGTGCATGGACGCTAATGCCGCTTTGGGGAATCACCCATGCAACCTTTTGACCTGCCGGAATTTTTCCTTTATCAAACACCTGCAATACTCGATTGCATCCATCCCAGCTTAATGATCCAGCACTAAAGATGCCGGTGTAAATATTATTAATGCCGACTAGTTGCGCTACACGGCTATTGCGTGGTTTTTGAAATAGGACTCTTGGACTAGCAGTTTGCAGGCTAACGCCTTGATCAATCACGGTGATGCGATCTGCTAATAAGCTAGCCTCTTTCAAATCATGCGTGACAAGCAGGATGGGAATATTCAGCTCTTTTCGAATGCTTGCCAAAGTTTTATATAACTCGTGACGGGTGGGAATATCAATCGCCGAGAATGGCTCATCGAGAAGCAACACTTGAGGCTGTCGTGCTAATGCTCTCGCTAAGGCAACCCGCTGTTGTTGACCTCCTGATAACTCATGGGGCATTCGTTGCGCTAATGGTGAGATACCTAATTTTTCCAACCATTCTTGAGCAATCACCATCCGCTCCCCAGAATTTAGATATGTATTTTGTAGTGGAATGGCAATATTTTCTAAGGCATTGAGATGGGGAAATAAGGCATATTGTTGGAATAGAAATCCACAAGAACGCTTTGCTGTTGGGAGATTCATTTCTACTCGCGCATGAGAAGCGCTATACCAATTCACATCCCCACATTGAATGTGGCCTTCATCGGCTTGCATCAATCCCGCTATCGCTCTTAATGTGCTAGTTTTGCCACTACCAGATGGGCCTACTAATGCGTGGAGCTCACCTGGAAGACATTCCAGTTGAATCTGTAGCGGCATTGGATGAGCCTGATTCAGCTTAACCTTCAGCATTAGCGCTTGCCTAATCGATTTTTTTGATGACGCGGACTAAATACACCGTAAGACAGTGCAATCGCAAACAGTGAGATAGCCAAAAGGAGCAGAGACAACTTTCCGGCTCCAGCAGTGTCAAAACTTTGGACCCTATCGTAGATCGCAATCGAAGCAGTTTTAGTCTCTCCAGGAATAGCGCCACCGACCATTAAGACCACGCCGAATTCTCCAAGGGTGTGTGCAAAGGTGAGAGCGGAGGCGCTCAAAATACCGCGCCAGATAAGTGGCAGCTCTATTAAACGAAAAGCTTGCCAAGGTGAAAGACCACAGACTTTAGCAGCTTCACGTATATGAGGGTCGATCGATTCAAAAGCGCGTTGGATCGGCTGGATAGCGAAAGGGATATTCACAATCAGGGATGCGATCAGAATTCCGGTGAATGAAAAAACCAGCGGAATGCCTAAAATAGTTTTGCCTCCGAAGCCAACTAAAAAGTAATAACCCAACACCGTTGGAGGCAAAACCAAGGGGAGGGCCAGCCCGGCCTCAAGCCAAACTTTGAATGATCCAGCATTTACAAGGCGATATGCACACCAGACCCCAAGGGGGATCATGATCGCTATCGTCCATAAAGCCAGCTTTAGAGATAAAAAGATTGAGTCAAAATCCATCATCATCTGATTGTATTGCGGTATTTGAGGAATCTCCCCGGTCAAATTAAGCCTATTGCTAAGTAGCCTTAAAATAGGCGCTTTAGTCCAGCCTTGGATCCTTTAGCAATCGAATATCTGATTCCATGAATACACCAGACATTATGTCGCAGAGCCATCTTATTTTATGGCTTACCTTCGCTATCACTTTTGCCCTTGGGGCGGTAATGCAGCAGACCTCGTTTTGCACCATGGGGGCTATTGCGGATGTATTTTTGATGGGCAGCTGGGACCGATTGAGACAATGGTCTCTCGCCATTGGAGTTGCGATCATCGGCTTTACTGTGATGGCCACTTTGGGAGTAATCGACCCACTCAAGAGTATTTATACCTCCAGCAAATTATTACTTGCTTCTACATTGGTTGGGAGCACGCTATTTGGCCTGGGAATGATGCTTGCCTCAGGTTGTGGCAGTAAAACCTTGGTCAGAATTGGTGGGGGCAATCTTAAATCCCTGGTCGTATTTTTAGCCTTAGGACTGAGCGCTTATATGTCACTGAAAGGGTTCTTGGGTGTGATTCGTTTCAATACACTTGATACCGTTTTCATATCTCTTGCCACCCCACAAGATTTACCAAGTATATTCAGCAATCTCACTGGCGTTGCTCGCGATGAACTTCACTTCATTCTTGGAACGCTAATTGGTGGGGCTTTTATTTTATTTGCACTCATTCGTAAATCGTTTTGGACATTCGAAAATGTACTTGCTGGAATATTCGTCGGCCTAGCGATCTGTGCTGTTTGGTGGGTATCTGGACATCTAGGGTATTTGGCTGAAGATCCGAATACCCTCGAGGAAGTATTCCTGGGCACTAATTCTGGAAAAATGGAAAGCCTTTCTTTTGTCGCGCCTTACGCCTATACACTGGATTGGTTGATGTTTTATAGCGATATATCCAAGGTTCTCACCATTGGTGTTGTTGCTGTAATTGGCATGATCCTTGGCTCTGCTTTCATGGCGGTCTCGAATAAAAGCTTCCGTTGGGAGTCCTTCCGAGACCCTGAGGATACCGCCAATCACCTCATTGGGGGAGTGCTGATGGGATTTGGAGGAGTAACTGCCTTGGGTTGTACTATCGGTCAGGGGCTCAGCGGAGTTTCCACTCTAGCGCTTGGCTCATTCATTGCTTTGCCTGGTTTTGTCTTTGGCGCCTATTTAGGGTTAAGATATCTTCAATATAGGATGTCGCCAAACCCGTGCGATTAACTTTGAAAGTGAATAATGCATATTGATTGGCTAGCCTTCACTCCGGGACCCTCATTGCTAGGGGGGGTTTTATTAGGGATTGCTACCTCAGCATATGTTCTGCTTCATGGTCGCATCTTAGGTATTAGTGGAATCATTGGCGGTTTATTGCGCCCTGTCAAACAAATGTGGGTTTGGAGAATCGTGCTTCTCCTTGGCATATTGTCCTCACCGCTTTGGGCAATCTTTTTATGGGATATGTATCCGGTTCAAATCATTGATGCCGGCTGGCCTGCAGTCATCCTCGCAGGCTTGCTAGTTGGCTTTGGTGCTCAGTATGGATCAGGCTGTACTAGTGGCCATGGTATCTGTGGGCTATCCCGTCTATCACCTCGCTCTTTAATTGCGATTATTTCATTCATGTTCTCGGGGTTCGTCATCGTGTACGTCCTGCGTCATCTTTTGTGAGGCTGTCATGAAAAAACATTTCAGCTTATTAAGTCAATATCTCATTGGCGTTCTCTTTGGCTTTGGCCTGATGATTTCAGGAATGAGTAATCCTCAGAAAATACTCAATTTTTTGGATATTGCCGGCGACTGGGATCCATCCTTATTATTCGTGATGCTGGGCGCTGTCTTAGTCGGTCTTTGTGGCTTTTATGTAGTCTCTAAAAGATCGCAGTCTTTTTTTGGTGGAACTCTTCACTTGCCGGCAAAAAAAGAAATTACTAGACCATTAGTCATTGGCAGTCTTATCTTCGGCGCAGGCTGGGGCTTGGCTGGTTTCTGCCCCGGGCCAGCCATCGTCGCTCTTGGTGTAGGGCATCTAAAGGCCTTGGTCTTCATTCTTGCGATGTTGGCTGGGATGGAAATCTGCGAGCGATTCTTTATGAGCAAATCCGAAGAAGACTGATTTAAAATCGACTCTTATTAACGATTTGAATATATTGAGGTTTTTATGAGTCTCGCAATTGCTTGTCACAATGATGCCTTTGGCACAGCACCTCAAATTGACCCTGCGCAACTTGAAGAAATAGTTGCTCAAGGTTATAAAAGTGTTATCAATAATCGCCCTGATTTTGAAGGCGGCCCAAGTCAACCCTTAAATGAAGTCATCGAAGCCAAGGCGAAGAGTTTGGGTTTGCATTACGCTTATCTCCCTGTAGTCAGTGGTTCAATTACCCCTGAACAGGTTATAGAGATGGCGCGCTTGCTAAAGACGCTGCCTAGTCCAGTTTTGGCATTCTGCCGATCGGGCGCGCGCTCTACCAATCTGTACCAGCTAGCCCAACAAGTTCGCTAAGGCTGCTTCGAATGCGGATCGACATACCTGAAAATAAAAAGCTGGTGCATGAAACAGTGATGCCGATTCGCTGGGGTGATATGGATGCCTATCGCCATGTCAACAATACGGTTTACTTTCGTTATATGGAGCAAGCCCGGATTGAATGGATTGCGGCACTAGGGTATCCAATGGATACCACCGTGGAGGGCATGCTGATGGTCAATGGTTTCTGTAATTTCATCCAACAACTGACCTATCCTGGTGACTTATTAGTCAAGACTTATGTTGGTCACATTGGCAAATCCAGTGTGGATGTTTTTAATACGATGGCCCTAAGTTCTGAGCCTGAGGTTTTATGTGCAGCCGGTGGGGCAACAATGGTGTGGGTCGATTTACAGGCCAATAAGTCCATGCCTTGGCCAAAGCATGTTTTAGATAAGCTCTCTTAGGAAAGCGCTTGCAGCCCAAGAATTCACACATTCTGGAAATTGCTCAATTCACAAAAGAGCGTAATCAATTCGACGCCATCATTGATGTTCGGTCACCCGCTGAATTTGCTTTAGACCATATTCCAGGGGCAATCAATTGCCCCGTCTTGAATAATGAGGAGCGTGCCGAGATTGGCACGCTATACAAACAGGTTTCTCCATTTGCCGCCAAGAAACTAGGTGCTGCAATTGTTTCACGCAATATCGCTCTGCATCTAGAGCAATCTTTCCTTGACTTTCCTCGTGAATGGCGTCCTCTCATTTATTGTTGGCGGGGCGGTGAGCGCAGTGGAGCATTTACCCATGTACTCAATCGGATTGGCTGGAAAGCGTTGCAATTAGAGGGGGGTTATCAAGGATTTCGTAGGGTGGTGATTGATGACCTTGAGCATGCTGCGAAACAATTTGATTTTCGGGTGATCTGCGGCATGACTGGCTCTGGTAAGACGAGGATCTTGCAAGAGCTCAAACTGCAAGGTGCACCAGTATTAGACTTGGAAGGCCTGGCAAATCATCGTGGTTCGGTGCTTGGCAATGAACCTGAGATTGAGCAACCATCTCAGAAAGGCTTTGAGACTGGCCTGTGGAATGCACTACAAAATCTTGATCCAAGCCACCCCATTTTTATTGAATCTGAGAGCAAGAAGGTGGGGGGCGTCCATATTCCCGATGCTCTGATGGAGAAAATTCGGCATGGTCATTGTATTGAGCTCAGATCAAGCTTATCCACTCGAGTCTCTTGGCTGTTGCATGAATATCCCCATTTTGTTCAAAATCCGATTCAATTCAAAGAAAAGTTGTCTTTATTAACATCTCGTTATGGCAAAGTGCAGATCGCCGAGTGGTGCGAACAGATTGACGCAGGGCGTTTCGAAGAATTGGTGACGGACTTATTAGTCAAGCATTACGATCCCTCTTATCAGTCCTCAATCGTTAGAAATTTTCCAAAATACCGTGCCGATTGCTTTGTAGAGCTTGCCAATAAGAGTGATGCTGCATTCGCATCTGCAGCGAGTCACATATTGAAGCAATTTACCTCGGGATAAACCAAGATATGCATCAGATCATGACAGAAAAGAAACGCCACCATCGCTACTATGATTTGATCTTGGCTGCCTTTGTAGTAGTTTTGCTTTGCTCAAACTTTATTGGAGCGGGTAAAGCGGCTGTCGTTCATTTGCCATATTTTGGTGAATTTATTTATGGGGCCGGGATTCTGTTTTTCCCCATTTCCTATTTTTTTGGCGATATTCTCACTGAGGTTTATGGCTATGCTTATGATCGCAGGGCAGTTTGGGCAGGCTTTGCAGCGCTAGCATTTGCTGCCATCATGGCTCAAATTGTCATTGCATTGCCGCCTGGACCAGGTGCTTACATGGAAAACTACCAGCATGGAATGGAGGCTGTATTTGGTAATTCTTGGCGAGTTGCTTTGGCTTCGATGATGGCTTTTTGGTCAGGAAGTTTTGTAAACAGTTATGTTCTAGCCAAACTGAAGATTAAGACTCAAGGGCGTTACCTGTGGATGAGGGCCATTTGCTCTACAGCCGTCGGCGAATTAGTTGATTCATCTTTGTTCTATATGTTGGCTTTTTATGGCCTGTGGCCAACCAGTGAAGTGATTCAGGTGGCTTTTGCGCAATATTTCTTGAAAACTTCTTGGGAGGTATTGGCCACCCCATTGACCTATTTGGTGGTCAATTTCCTCAAGCAGAAAGAAAATGAGGATTACTACGATATCAATACCAACTTCACCCCATTTAAGGTAAAAGTCTAATTTCCATTCAAAATTGCTAGACCCGTTAAAATAGCGGTCTTGTCTGCCCTTATGGCTAGCAAAGTTAAAAATCCATATTTTGTAAATCGCATCTCTTAAGGTTAGAAACATTCGTGCTTACTGCATCTAATATCACCATGCAATTTGGGGCAAAACCCCTGTTTGAAAACATCTCTGTCAAGTTTGGTGGAGGCAATCGCTATGGTTTGATCGGTGCCAATGGTTGCGGTAAATCTACCTTTATGAAGATCCTGGGTGGCGAGCTTGAGCCTACTAGCGGAAACATTAGCCTAGACCCAGGCGTTCGTTTAGGCAAATTACGTCAGGATCAATTTGCCTATGAAGATGTCCGGGTTTTGAATGTCGTCATGATGGGGCATGAAGAAATGTGGAAAGCGGCCGCTGAGCGCGACGCAATTTATGCTAACCCTGATGCTAGCGATGAAGATTACATGCGTGCTGCTGAGTTAGAGGGTAAGTACGCAGAATATGGTGGCTACACTGCAGAAGCCAAGGCAGGGGAGCTCTTATTAGGCATCGGCATTCCGATCGAGCAACATACCGGTCCAATGAGTAATGTGGCGCCTGGCTGGAAGCTGCGCGTTTTGCTGGCTCAAGCTCTGTTCTCAGACCCGGACGTTCTGTTGCTAGACGAGCCAACCAATAACTTGGATATTCATTCGATTCATTGGCTTGAAGATATTCTGAATGATATCAAGAGCACTATTGTCATTATTTCCCACGATCGCCACTTCTTAAATGAAGTCTGTACGCATATGGCGGACATGGACTTCGGTACGCTGAAAGTCTATCCTGGTAACTATGATTCTTATATGCTTGCTTCTGTACAAGCCCGCACACAGCAACTGAGCTCTAACGTTAAAGCTAAAGAAAAGATTGCAGAATTACAGGCTTTCGTGGCTCGATTCTCTGCCAATGCATCAAAGGCGCGTCAAGCTACTTCACGTCAACGTCAGTTAGAAAAAATCGAGATTGTGGAAGTCAAGCCATCTTCGCGCCAGAACCCATTTATTCGTTTCGATGCTGAAAAAAAATTGCACAATATGGCCGTGGAGTGCAATGCCCTAACTAAAGCTTACGACCGTACTATTTTTAAGAACTTCAAACTTGGGGTAAGAGCAGGAGAGAAGATTGCCATTATTGGGCAAAATGGTGCGGGTAAAACAACCCTCCTCAAAACGATTCTCAGCAAACGATTTGAAGGTATTGCTGCAGATAGTGGTGACGTCAAGTGGGCTGAAAATGCCAATGTCGGCGTGATGCCTCAAGACAATACTGAGATGTTTGCCAAAGATGAACTACTCATGGATTGGATGAACAACTGGCGTAACACTGGTGATGATGACCAGTCTATCCGTGGAACTTTGGGTCGCTTACTTTTCTCAGGCGACGATATTGGTAAGTCTGTCAAAGTCTTATCAGGTGGTGAGAAGGGCCGAATGATTTGGGGCAAACTCATGCTTCAAAAATATAATGTTCTAGCCATGGATGAGCCAACTAATCACATGGATATGGAGTCTATCGAAAGTTTGCAAATCGCACTTGAGAAATTCGATGGCACTCTGATTTTCGTATCGCATGATCGCGAATTCGTATCTGCTTTAGCTAACCGCATTCTTGAAGTCAAGATGGATGGCACTGTGAACGACTACTCAGGCACATACGAAGAATATCTGCGCAGCCAAGCTTTAGCAGGTTAATCTAGCTCTTATTTTCTTTAGCTTGGCGCTGAAAGCGCATTGCCGTTCCCTCTGCGCGAATTCTATTCCAGACCTGTGCTTTTTCATCGGGGCCAAAAAAGACCCAATTACTGACTTCGGCTAAGGTGCGTCCGCAGCCTTGGCAAATCTCATCGTATAGGGTGGTACAGACTCCGATACAAGGAGAGTCAGATTCTGCATCCCCTGTTGATAGGGAATTGGCGCTATTGCCCGCATTTTGAAGGTAGTTTTCGTTGCTCACGGAAGTACTGTATTCGATTTCAGAGGACTGTGCTCGGAGAGCTCATCTACGTAAGCTGCCATTCCGGCACTCTCCCGATGTAGAAAGTGTTTAACTGCTTTTGAAAATTGAGGGTTTGCAAGCCAGTGAGCAGATTTTAAGGTTTTGGGTAAAAAGCCTCTAGCCATCTTGTGCTCGCCTTGAGCGCCACCTTCAAAGGTCTGAATTCCTTCAGAGATACAGAACTCAAGGGACTGGTAATAGGCAGTCTCAAAGTGTAGGCAGGGAATATATTTGAGTGCACCCCAATAGCGTCCATAGACTTTACTTCCCGCTTTATCTACGACCAATAAAGAGCTTGCAATCCGTCTGCCTCCCTGGCTAGCGATGATGAGATGCAAATAACTTGGCATGTCTTTAGATAGCTTTAGCAAGAATTCAAGGTTTAAATAGGGACTCGAATGATGCTCTAAATAGGTTTGTGCATAGCACTCATAAAAGAATTCCCAATCTGCTGCAGTAGATTGTTCGCCAGAAATGTGTTCAAACTCGACTAGCTCTTTACGCACTTGGGCTCGTTCATGACGAATATTCTTGCGCCGTTTTTTATTCAAAGCCTCTAGGTATTGATCAAAGTCTTGATAGCCTTGATTTTTCCAATGAAACTGTACCGAATCCCGCAGCATAAAACCTTCCGCTTCCAGCAATTGAACATCATCGTCGCTGGGAAAAAGGATATGAATTGAGGATAGATCATTATCCAGTGCAACCCCTTTTAAGCCAGCAATCAATAATTTTTGAATGGTTTTGTGGTCTTCGCCTACCTTAGCCAAGACTCTGGCTCCCTGAACAGGGGTAAAGGGGATCGCGCTCAGTAGTTTGGGGTAGTAGGGTTTACCGAGTTGGTGATAAGCCTCAGCCCAAGCCCAATCAAATACAAACTCACCATAAGAATGTTGTTTTAAATAAAGCGGTATGGCCCCTACAAGCATTCCATGAGGGTCTTTGGCAATGAGGTGCGTAATTTGCCAGCCCGTATCCGCTCCAACACATTCTGCTTCTTCCAAGTTACTCAGAAAGGCATGCTTTAGAAAAGGGCCGGCATGAGGATGAAGCAGGGCATCCCACTGCTCGGGACTCACTTTAGAGAGACTATCTAGCAGCTCGAGACGATAGGGTAACTCGGTTAACTCCGCTTGCACTTCACTTATTCTTGAATTAACTCAATTTTGTATCCATCGGGATCTGTCACAAAGGCAATGATGGTATCGCCACCCTGAACGGGGCCGGCCTCACGAGTGACCTTGCCGCCGGCTGCTTTAATCTTGGTGCAGGCTGCATAGGCATCTGGAACCTGGATGGCAATATGACCATAAGCAGTTCCCATCTCGTAGGAGTTGACCCCATAGTTATAGGTAAGTTCAATCTCCGCCTGTCCCTCTGCATTGCCTTTGCCGAAACCAACAAAAGACAAAGCGTATTTTTGCTCTGGTCGTTCGGTTGTACGAATCAGATTCATGCCTAAGACCTTGGTGTAAAAATCTACTGAGCGCTGCATATCACCGACTCGAAGCATTGTATGGAGGATCATCATATGTTGGCTCGTTTTATTAGGATGCAATTTCATGTGGTGCAAATGCATGTATGCTCAGCGCATGAATTTCAGCGGGAATATGGTCTTTGAGAGCAGCATAGACCGCACGATGCCTTGCTACTGCACTGAGACCGCTAAATTCAGAGGCCACAATATGAATTCTGAAATGACCCCCACCACTCGCAGCGCCAGCATGTCCTGCATGTAGGTGGCTCTCATCTTGTATCTCAAGATGGGATAGTTTGAAGGCTATCTGTAAATCACTTCTGAAGCGCTCGATTCTCTGTTGATTGAGGTTCATTCGCTAACTTGCTCCATGTGTTTTGATAGCCACACGCCTTGCAAGATGATGAAGACAATGAGCAGACCAGTACTACCAAAGAGTTTAAAGTTAACCCAGGCATCTTCAGAATATTCAAAGGCAACATACAAATTAAGAGCGCCCATCAAAAAGAAGAAGAGCGACCAAGCATAATTTAACTTTTGCCATGCAGACTGTTGACTATGGGCTTTCAGGGTAATTTGCTTACCCATGAGTACTTGGATCCAATTCTTTTGAAAAAATTGTGCACTGATTAATAGGGTTCCAGAAAATAACCAGTAGAGCGCAGTAGGCTTGAGTTGGATAAAGGTTTTGTCATGCAGGAAAATAGTGAGACTTCCAAATACCACAATGAGCACTAAGCTAACCCACTGCATGGCATCAATTTTGCGATGACGATAGTAGACCCAGAGAATTTGACCTATGGTTGCCACCATCGCTACGATCGTTGCCGTATAGATGTCTGCCAACTTAAAGGCAATGAAAAAGAGGATGATAGGAAAGAGATCGAATAAGAATTTCATATACAGATTATGCCGTTATTAAGACGCCTCTTTCTGTTCTGGCTCTTGAGCGAGATCGCTCGGCTCAAAACGGAGTGAAGCAGAATTAATGCAGTACCTTAGACCGGTGGGGGCGGGGCCGTCCTCAAACACATGCCCAAGATGCGCATTGCAATTTGAGCAACGCACCTCGGTCCGAATCATGCCATGGCTTGAATCTTTAACTTCTTGTATAGCTGAAGCGTTTTCGGGGGCGTTATAACTTGGCCAGCCACAACCCGCATCAAATTTGCTACTAGACCTAAATAGAGGGGTATGGCAGCAAACACACTGGTATTGACCCTGATCCCAATGATCCCAATATTTACCAGTAAAGGGCCTCTCGGTTGCCGCTTCTCTGGTGACTTTGTATTCAATCTCGCTTAAAGCAGATTTATATTCAGCATCCGTTTTTTTCATGTTCATTCCAGTGATTAAGAGGAGCAACTAACTTCAACAGGACGATACTCTGAAGGAGGGGGATTTGCATAGGCTTCATTATTTTCTTGCTCATCAAATGGGTTTTCTAAAATAGCCAATAATTTACTGACTTCTGAGTAGTCCTGTATTTGAGCCTTTTCAATGGCATCTTGGGCTAAGTGATTGCGCAAAATGAATTTCGGATTGCAAGCATTCATGAGCATTTTTCTCTCTGCATCTACGCTATTTTCAGATTGAAGCCTCAAACCATAATCTCTAAACCATTCATCGATTACTGCAAGATGATTAAAAAGATCGCGAGCCTCTTTTGGCGGCTTGAGAAGAATAGAGTCGTAATTAGCCAGCTTTCTAAAAAAGAAGGTGTAGTCGACTCTAGCGTCATGCATCACTTGCAATAATCTTTCAATGAGGCTGATGTCTTCAAACTCTACCGTCTGCAGCCCCAGCTTTGCTCTGAAGAGACCCTGCCATCTCCCTGCGTAGAGCTTAGGGAATTCCTCTAAGGCGGAACGTAATAATGCTTGTGCTGTTTCGCTTGGGTGATTGATCTCTAAAAGCGGGCACATTGCACTGGCTAAGCACGCCATATTCCAGTGCATGATTTGGGGTTGACGATGATAAGCATATCGGCCACCGCTATCACTATGGTTGCAAACATGATCGATTTGAAATTGATCCAAGAAACCAAACGGTCCGTAATCAATCGTTAAGCCCAAGGCGCTAATATTGTCTGTATTTAATACGCCATGGCAGAAGCCGACAGCTTGCCATTGCGCTACGAGATCGGCACTTCTTGCGGAGATGGCCTTGAATAGCTCAAGATAAGGCTCTTTAGCAGCTCTACATTCTGGATAAAAATGGTCTATTAAATAATCAGCCAATTCTTGCAAGCGTTCTACTTTTTGTAGAGCGGCGTAATGTTCAAAATGCCCTATGCGGATAAAGCTAGGAGCAAGACGAGAGCACACCGCAGCAGTTTCTAGGGTTTCTCTTCGGACTGCTTGGTTTGAGCCTACTACAGCAAGTGCGCGACTGCTTGGAATGCCTAGACCATGCATTGCTTCGCTACAAAGAAATTCTCTGATTGAGGAGCGAAGCACTGCTCGCCCATCGCCCATTCGGGAATAGCGAGTTTTGCCTGCTCCTTTGAGCTGTAGTTCCTGGCCATTGATTTCTCCAAGCAAAATTGCTCTCCCATCACCCAAATGCCCAGCCCAGACACCAAATTGATGGCCACTATAGGCAGTAGCGATAGGACGGTCGAATGTTTTGTCGTCAAGATCTAATCGATTTCCGGCAAGTACTTCAAGCCATTTTGGATCGCTGGGGAGTTGTGCACGCCCCAAAGGAATATTGATCAGCTTAGCTGCGGAGGAAGAAAAAGCAACCCAATAAGGATCAGGTAAGGGGCTGGGATTGACTTGATGCAGAACATCGTCGCCTTGCAGTAAAAATGCCATAGTTCGTCTATTCTATGGGGATTCTGAAATCAAGGTTAAAGCTTCAAAACTATTTCTTAATAGTCTTAAAATCGATCTCATGACAACTCCATTACAAACTCAAACTTCACAGCAACTAGCCAATCTAGGCGAAGAATTGAATGTTCCTTTTTTAAAGCTACTGGGTGTACGTTGTATCAGTGCAGAGATGGGCAAAGGTGAAATCCTGCTTGCGCTCAAGCCAGAGCATAAAAATACTTGGGAGGTCGCGCATGGCGGTGTTTTATTGACATTAATGGATGTTGCTATGGCTGTCGCCGCACGCTCAGCTGATCCTGCGGATCGAAGCGTGGTTACGATTGAATTGAAGAATAACTTTATGCAAGCAGCGAACGGCATCTTGCGAGTGAAGGCTGAGACTGTACGTAACACTGCCACGATGGCATTTTGCGAAGCCAAGCTTTATAACGATCTGGGTGAAACCTGCTGCATGGCAACGGGTACGTTTAAATATCTAAAGCGCTTACCATCACGCAATGCCGCAGGAGAGCGGGTCATTAACGACGATCTACGTTGGGAATAGATCCGAATTAAACCGATAAATTAGAGCCGGATGCATTGCTCAGCACGCCCGTGATGACATCATGACCGACGGTTCCATTGGCATCAAAGCGCCGCTCCACCATTTCAAAAGCACCGTCTTTGCGAACCCTTAAAAGCGTACTGGATCGGGTGCCATAGGAAGAGGTTTTGACAAAAGCAGGTGAGAGGGCTTTTTCCCAATCCTTACTCACGCCAGTAGAAGGCAATTCATGGTCATTGGCCACGTGAGTGTCGGCCAATAAGCGCAAATACTGATCAGCGTTTTTGAGTCCGCCATGATCCATGGCCAATGTTTGAGCAAATGCCGCTATCCGGTGATTGACTTTAGGCCATGGTGTATCCAGCATGGCATTGGAGAGCCCGTAGACTCCCGGGCTTAGAGGGTTTTCAGGAAACACCTTCCGCGGACGAATTTGTTGACCCATCATGAGACGATTGCTAACCCAGTGCATCTCAGCGTTTTCTGGATTACTGAAATCAGCCATCAGGAGATTAAAGCCGTTGTATTGGTCAAAGCGCTTGCCATGAGTCTGAATAAATTCCTGGGGGTGCTCCTTGCCCGCTAAATACATCAGGGATAGTTCGCCACGGGTTCGCGTATCCGGTCTTTTTTCACTGGGGGCTCTGACATTTGTTAGGGCGGCAAAACGACCAGTTTTGGCAAAACCTAACCATGTTCCTGGGCTGCCAAGCACATCGGCTTTATCCCTGCCTGCCAAGACCTCCGGATGCTCCGGCCACCAATGCATCGCTTGGGTATCGCGCTCATAAAATTCATCACGATTTGCAGCTACCACCAAAGGGTAGTCTGGATGCGATTTCCAGGCAAAGAGGATTAGGCACATATACGCAAGCTAAAAGGATGAAGGATTAGATTTCGATCAAAGGGTAAGGCAACGAGTCTATTTTTAACACAGGCCCATCGATACTTCCCAAATGGATATCCCCATTTTCGAGCGCCTCTAGCTTTATCTCTATTTGCAGGTCAATCCTGGAGGGTGCAAATGGATTTTTTGCAGAAAGCACAACCATGCCGGCTGGTTGGTTTGGATCTTGCGAATGAAAAACTTCGGTGCCAGGGGCATGGGCGACAGTGTCTAGATCGTGATGTAGAAGCCGAGCTAAATGAAGACGTCTCTTGATTGCGCCCCGATATTGGCTCCTCGCTACGATTTCTTGTCCTGGATAACAACCCTTTTTGAAATCGATACCTGCAACAGATTCAAAATTGATCATTTGAGGCACAAACTGCTCCTGGGTTGCCATCACAATTCTGGGTATGCCACTTAATACCTCAAGATCATTCCAGAGCTCTAAATTTTTGCTTTGCTTATGGGTATTGAGAAGGGGCTGTTTTGGTCGGGCAGAAATAATGCGCTCAAAAATATCTCCATCAACTGTAACCGAAGGTAGTTGCAGTGAAATTTCATCAGGATTACCTAGGTATGGTGTTTTAGTATCGCGTATTAGATGACCCTCTACATCCCAGCTATCCGAAACATCTTTAACGGTCAGTTTAGATCGCAACACATACATGCTCAGTCGCTTTGCGGTACTTGCCGCAATATCTCTGGAGATCAATAGCCCATAGCGCTTAATTTCCTCTCCGCCCACTATATTTACCTGCAAGAGTAACCATGCGCTGGCTAATAAGCGGCCTTTGGGGCTACAGTAGCCCACCAAACGAACTTGAGCGCTGCCATGGGCAGCTTGACTGCCTTTAGCCGACTCTAAGCCTTGAACCGAATTGGTGAGCTGGTTTTGCAGGAATTGCTCTGAATCAGGTCCCTCCACCAGAATAAGGCCCCAATCGGATAAGGGGGTGCTCTCCCAGAGAGCTGAGTTGTCTGTTTTTGTAGTTGAAATAGGGTTCACGCTTTTATCATAGCGTGATGAGTCAAAAATTTCAGAAAATGAATTTATTAAACCTAAAAAAGCAACCAACATGGGTTATCTGGTTGTTTGGCACATTGATTGGTTTATTAATCTTTTTTTATGCCGCGATATTCCTCATTACTGTTGTTCCGACAAATCCAAATTTTTCAGATGGTTCAGGCTATAAAGTCAAAATTCAACCCAAATCTGGTCTCAATTCAATTGCGATGCAAATGCAAGATCAGGGTCTTGCCGTTAATCCTGTGGTGTTTCACATCAGTGCCAGAGCGCTATTTGTTGGCTCAAGACTAAAGCCAGGCACCTATCTTTTTCCTCTAGATGCCGGATTGGGAAAGATTTTGTTACAAATGGCTAGGGGCGATCGGGTACGTGAGAGCGTTTCAATTATCCCAGGCATGACTATTTGGCAGGTGAGGGCATTAATCGATGCGCATCCTGCTTTGAATCATCAAACCCGGTCAATGAGTTCTAGAGAGTTGCTCGCTCAATTGCATTTAACTTACCCAAGTTTGGAGGGGGCATTTTTTCCCGATACCTACGTGTTCGATCCAGATGAAATGGATCTCATGATTTATCAGCGAGCAGCACAAGCAATGCAAAAACAGCTTTTATCCGCTTGGTCTGAAAAGACTGCAAGCAGCCCACTGAAGACGCCTTATGAGCTCCTCATATTGGCTTCGATTATTGAGAAAGAGACCGGTAGGGCTAGTGATCGCAATTTAATTGCTGCGGTATTTTTAAACCGCCTCAAGCTAGGAATGAAACTGCAGACGGACCCAACGGTGATTTACGGTATTGGCCCTAAATTTGATGGAAATCTGCGTAAAGCCGACTTGACCCGAAACAGTCCCTACAATACCTATATGCACAAAGGTCTACCCCCTACGCCGATTTCAATGCCAAGCAAGGAGTCTTTGCTGGCAGCCGTTACACCTTCCAATAGCAAGGCACTTTTCTTCGTGGCGAAAGGGGATGGAAGTAGCCATTTCTCTGCGACTCTTTCTGAGCATGAAGCCGCGGTTGATCAATATCAGCGCAAAAAATCATTACAAAACTCGCCACATTAATTGATATGACTACTGCCTCTTATCCAGGATATTTCATTAGCTTCGAAGGTATCGATGGGGCAGGGAAGAGTACGCATATTGATGCCTTTGCCAATCTTCTAAAACAACGTTTTCCTGAGCGCGAAATTGTACTGACTAGGGAGCCTGGTGGAACTGAACTAGGCGAACAATTACGCCAGTTGCTTCTGAATGCTCCAATGAATTTGGAGACTGAAGCCTTGCTGATGTTTGCGGCGCGGCGCGAGCACTTAGTTCAAATCATTGAGCCAGCTTTGTTGGCCGGAAAGATAGTGATCTCCGATCGTTTCACGGATGCTAGCTTTGCCTATCAAGGCGGAGGGCGAGGTCTAAGTATTGATAAATTAAATGCGCTTGAGCAGTGGGTGCAAGGTAAACAAAATCAAACCATCTTGCAGCCCAATCTCACTATCTTGTTTGATCTACCAGGATCGATTGCTGAGGCGCGTCGCTCTAAAGTGCGAACGCCTGATAAATTTGAGCAAATGGACCTTGATTTCTTTGAGCGCGTGCGTCAAGAGTATCTGCGTCGTGCTAAAGCAGATATGAATCGTTTTCACATTGTTGATGCGACTCAAACTCAGGATCTGATTTGGCAGGACCTAGAGCAACTTTCTTTACAAATCTAGTTCATGCTCAATTCATCATCTCAATCGGAAGTAACGAGACCTAATATCCCACCTTGGCTAGAGCCACTATGGGGTAGTGTGGATTTAAATCATTTTCCGCATGCGGTTTTATTTCATGGCCAACCTGGTATTGGGAAATTTGAGTTAGCGATTGAGTTAGCAAAGGCACTACTTTGTGAATCCACCTTAAGCACAAAACCCTGCAATAGCTGCGAAGCCTGCCATTGGTTTGATTCTGGTAATCACCCTGACTTTATCGCCTTAGTGCCCGAAACACATCAGAAAAGATTGCCTAGAGGAGATTTTGATTTTGATGCAGAGGCGCCAAAGAAAAAAATAGCTAGTGCTGATGATGATGAAACGTCAGATAAAAAAGCAAAGAAAAATGTCGCGATTGAAGATACGCGTAAGGCAATCGAAGGTCTCTCCATCGGAGCGCACAGGGGTGGCAATCGAGTGATCTTGATTTATCCATTAGAGTCCCTTCGACCTGACTCTGCTAACACTTTACTCAAGTCTTTGGAAGAGCCGCCTGCTCAGACGATTTTTCTGCTGCTCGCTGATCGCCTTGAAAGGGTGCTTCCCACTATCCGCTCTCGTTGTCGCTTGATCGCTGCCCCAAGACCTGATCGCGAGACTGGTTTGGCTTGGTTAAGAGTTCAAGTACCTTTGGCTACTGGTGCTAAGTTAAATGAAGATGAGCTCGAATCAATCTATGACGAGCAAGGTGGTGCGCCATTCTCTGTATTGAACTCCTTGCTGGCCAGACATCATCAAGACGATAAGGATGAGCTCTCTATTTCTATTCAGGCATCGAGAGTTTTGCTACAGGGTTTATCGCAAGGGGGACGCATTCAATCCTTAGGGATCGCTGAAAAGATTCATAAATCACAGATGGGCCCCTTGCTCACCTCAGCGCAACGTTGGGTTGCCGATTTATTAGCAGTGATAGAAGGAGGCAATGCGCGCTATTTTCCCAAGCATCAAACGCATCTTCTCGCCCTCAGCAAACAGGCCCGCCTGGTTAAATTGCTTCGCTTTTGGAAACTCTTAACAATTACCCGTCGTCATGAAAACCACCCTCTAGCAAATCGGGTTCAGCTAGAAGCTTTGCTTTCTAACTACCAGCAGATCTTTGAAGATTAAAATTCAAACCCATGTTTATAGACTCCCATTGCCATCTCGATTTTCCTGAGTTTCGGTCTAGATTGCCTGAGGTTCTGGGAAATATGGAAAAAGCCAATGTGAAGCTTGCCTTATGTGTTTCAGTCGACCTGCCTGACTTTCCCAAGGTGCTTAAGCTGGCTGAAGACTATCCTCATCTCTATGCTTCGGTTGGGGTTCATCCAGACTATGAGGACACTCCAGAGCCAACTATTGAATTCTTAGTCGAAGCTGCACAGCACCCTAAAATTGTTGCGATTGGTGAAACTGGCTTGGATTACTACCGAATGGGCGACCGGAGCTATCAGTCAATGGAGTGGCAGCGTGAACGTTTTAGAACCCATATACGGGCCGCTATCGCCTCTAGACGCCCACTCATCATTCATACTCGCTCTGCCTCTGAGGACACCCTCAGAATTCTTGAAGAGGAGGGCGCCAGTCAGATTGGCGGGGTAATGCACTGCTTTACTGAGAGCCTAGATGTAGCCCAAGCTGCTATAAAAATGGGCTTTTTTATCTCCTTTTCAGGCATTGTGACATTTAAAAGCGCGAAGGATCTACAAGAGACTTGTCGTCAAGTACCCCTTGATAAATTATTGATTGAGACGGATTCACCATATTTAGCCCCAACTCCATATCGTGGAAAAACCAATGAGCCTGCATGGGTCGCCCAAGTTGGTGAGTTTGTGGCTGATTTAAAGGGGGTTTCTGTTGATCAATTGGCCAAACAAACTTCTGATAATTTTTTTGAATGTTTTCATATAGATAGAGAATCTTCTTGAAAATTTACTTTAGATTTTTTATCTTCATTATTTATATCGGCTTCTCATTATTTGGGCATGCAAGAGCTCAAACACCATCCCAGATTACCGATTTCACAAAAGCAGCCAAGTTTGATGACATTTCTGAGGTGAAGTCCCTTGTTAATGCTGGTGTTAGCGTCAATTCTGTAGACCCTAAAGGCGACCCCATGTTGCTCTTAGCGGTTAAAGATAAGTCGTTAAAAGTCTTTGAATATTTGCTATTAAACCCCAGTATTGATGTTAACAAGACCAATTCCTATGGAGAAACACCGCTAATGATGGCGTCAATTGATGGCGACCTCGAAATGGTGAAAGTACTGGTTGAGAAAAGTAAGGCTGATATCAATAAAAGCGGCTGGAATTCCTTGCTGTATGCCTGCTCAAAAGGTCAACTTGAAGTAGCCAAATACCTTGTTCAGCACGGCGCTGATATTAATTCTTTAAGCACAAACGGCAGCACACCGTTGATGATGGCGGCCATGTCAGGAAATGAGTATTTAGTTAAATATCTTCTAGATCAAGGCGCCGATTTAAAGTTACGCAATGCTTTGGGCTACAGTGCCATTGATATGGCTGCACAATATGCCCATCCATGGATAGATGAAGGCCTAGTTTCACGCTGGCAAAAGCTCTATAAAGAGCCATATCCAGGCGGCCCTAAGCCATATCGTGCTAATTGATCCTCTATTCAATTTGCGTATAATCATTATTATGTCAAACAAGATTAATCTCTATGAATATTGAAATACTCCACACCTTAGAGAGCTTTAAAACTGTCTATACCCAGGTTGTTCAAGAATCAGGCAATAGCGACATCTGGATTATTGCTTTAGCTACCGCTGTCACCCTGGCTATTCATAGTTTCATTGTTCTCGCTATTGCTGGGGTTTTTCACAATCTAGATAAAAAGATGAAGGATCGCCATATTTATGGGGGTAATTTCGTCGCTTACTTCGTGGCAGTCATGCTGATCGTTTTGAGCCACTTATTACAAATCATGACGTGGACTTATATTTGCTTGGCATTTGAGGTGCTCCCAGACAGCGCTAAAACCTTCTTCTTTGCTGGCGAGATGTACACCACTGTCGGATACGGAAATTATCATTTGAGTCACAAATGGGAAATACTCCCCATTTTTATTGCTTTCACAGGCTTATTCGCTGTATCAACTTCTGGAGCAGCGCTTTACTCGATGATGGGTGCTCTGGTGGACCGCGGCAATAATCAAAAAACCTGAGATCTAAAAGAATCTCAATCCCAGTGGATGTCCGGACTTTCTAAGCCTTCAAGTAAGCGGCTATTCTTAGGTAAATTCGCCGCCAAAAAATCCATTTGGTCCGCAAGAATATTGCGCCCTTTAAGAATCATGTCCTCATAAAGACTTGGCATGTAGGGGGCATAAAGTAAACTCATCCCTGCATTTTCTGGGGTACGATTTCCCTTCTTTTGATTGCATGGACGACAAGAGATAACGAGATTCATCCAGGAGTATTTACCGCCGCGACTGTTGGGAACAATATGCTCTGCTTCCGCATCGCCCTCGTGAATGCGTTCCCCGCAGTATGCGCACAAACCTCGATCGCGCCGGAATAACTTTCGCTTGGTGATGCCAGGAATGACATCAAAGAGATTAATTTTTGCTGAACCTTTTACGGCGATGATCGAATGCAGCTCAATAACGGATTGAAGCCCGGTTGCACGAGAGATGCCGCCGCGCATTTTTAGAATGGGGTCACCAAGAGTCCAAAGCACGCTGTTATCAGCATAATGCTTGGTAGCTTCTTCTGCAATGACCCAGCACTGAGGGATACCCCCAGCATCTAATTTCAAAATGCTCAGCACAACCTCTCCTTTCTAGACCATGGCGTATTAGCCATCTGTCGTTTGATTCATCTTACCGAAGAATCATGACCTAAGCAATAAAACTGCCTGGAGAAAGTTTATGCTGCAATAAACCGAATCACTTCAGGCAAATACTCTACGTATTCGGAGATGCCATGATCGCTGCCCTCTAGAACTAATTGGCTAGCACCGGGATAAAAATTGACCATTTCTTGCCAATCTAAAAGCTCATCGCCCTTGGCCGCAATTAAAAAATATCGCTCTGCTTGAGTAATCTTGCCTACTTGCAGAGCATTTAATTCATCAATATATTCAGGTCGAAAATCAAAAGGCTCGTCACTATCGTAGGCTGTCATCATTCCGACATGGGGAGCCAATTCGCGAGGGGCATAGACTGCAGGATTCAAGACAACTGCCTTCGCTTGGTATTTCTCAGCCAGATAATTGGCATAAAAGCCCCCTAAGGATGAACCAATAATGACCAATCGGTCAGCACTACTGCCATCAATATGCTGGGTCACCATCTCCATGCTGAGTTTTGGTGAGGCTAGTAATTGAGGACAGTACCACTCGTAAGGGTGTTCAGGGGATGAAATGACTTCAATCCCCTGCCCTGTCATAACGGCCTTACTCGATCTGGGTGATGAGCGAAAGCCATGCAAATACACAACTAGAGTAGATGGCATCACTTATCTAGTAAACAAACCATTACGCTTTTTGACCGATTTCAAAGTTCGCCAGTTTCTCTAAGGCCTTCACCATTGCTGAGTGATCCCAAGCCTTTCCGCCATATGCTGAGCAGGAATTAAACAAGGCTTGAGCGGTAGCAGTATTTGGCAATGAAACGCCTAACTCTTTAGCGCTATTGAGAGCTAAGTTCAAATCCTTCTGATGGAGCTCAATTCGAAAGCCAGGATCAAAGGTTCTCTTAACCATACGTTCGCCATGGACTTCCAAAATTTTAGAGCTTGCGAATCCTCCCATGAGTGCTTGACGAACTTTTGCTGGATCTGCGCCAGCCTTAGCTGCAAACAAGAGCGCTTCGCCAACCGCCTCGATATTCAGGGCAACAATAATTTGATTGGCAACTTTAGCCGTTTGACCATCACCATTGCCGCCAACTAAATTGATATTTTTTCCCATGAGCTCAAAAATAGGCTTGATGCGTTCAAATACAGCTTCGTCGCCACCCACCATGATGGACAGCGTGGCATTTTTAGCTCCAAGCTCGCCACCGGATACAGGTGCATCTAAATAGTCACAGCCAAGCGCATTGATCTTCTTAGCAAATTCTTTGGTCTGGATTGGAGAGATCGAACTCATATCTACAACAACTTTGCCTTTAGACAAACCAGAAGCAATACCATGCTCACCAAACAACACTTTTTCGACGTCTGGTGTGTCAGGCACCATCGTAAAAATAATATCGGCATGTTGAGCAACTTCTGCTGGAGTTTTGCATTGGGTTGCATTAGATTGAGCAATATCTGCAGGCACCTTGCTTCTAGTACATACAAATACGTCATGCCCAGCTTTAATTAAGTGTCCTGCCATAGGCGCACCCATGATGCCTAAGCCTACAAAGCCCAACTTTAATGTATTACTCATTTCCAAAAACCTCTTCAAAATTGTGGAGAAAAAATTTGCTCAAGACCCCTATTCTAGTGCCATAGGCGTTATAAATGAATGAAAAAAGCGCAAGATAGTTAGTCTTGCGCTCATGAATCACTAAGAACGATAGCCTTACTGAGATTCAGCTTTCTTTTTGTTTTGGCGATAGATAAATGCCGTCAATATCGGTGTCAAAACAGCGGTAACAATGACAGATGCTGCCACTTGAATGGTTGCAATTGGAGCAATCGCAGCAAATGAGGGGTCGGCCAGTGCAACAGCTTGAGGCGTACCAGTTGCGTTACCCGCGGTGCTTGACGCAGCTGCACCGGCAACACCAGAGCCGCCCAATAATCGATCAGCCAGGATACAAACAATCCCTGTAATCACCAGCACAGACAAGCCCAACAAAATTCCTGGAATACCAGCAGTCATCACGGCCGAAAGATTAATACCCTGCCCCAATGTGAATGCCATGAAAGGAATGATGATTGGCTCATGCTTACCAAAGAAATCACGTAGATCTGAATCAAGATTTCCAAGAATTGCACCAGCAATAATTGGTGCGATGACAGAGAACATGGTTAACCAAGGAATCACAGCCAAGCCAGCCCCGACTAGGACCAGCATGGTAAGGAATGGGCCTGTTTCGATACTTTGTGGTACATAAGTTCCTGCGTCTTCTTTATTGCCAAAGGTACTAGTAAGAGCAAGGAACATACCGCCATTCGTATCGTTCATGGCCGCTAATACTGCTAGGGTTGTTAGGCCAATGATGTCGCCATTAAAGAAATGGGCGATGCCGAGTGCAACCAAAATAGCAACCCCAACCTTTGCAAATAAAATACCAAAACCCCGCTTGAGCATGGTTGGCGCTGCGTTCAAAGTCATTTTGGTACCAACAGTAAAGAGGTACATCGCTAAAAAGGTTGGATAACCTTGATTGGTCAGCGCTTGAGTGAAGCCGCCAATCTTCATGGCATTTGGTGCAAACGTATTCAGGAGCATACCGATAAACAATGGTACGACCATCAATCCGCCTGGCACCTTATTAATCGCTTGATAAATTTTCATATAAACAACCCTTTAAATAAATTTGTCCCAGAGGCAATGTGCCTAGTTTTTATTATTCATACTCAGTACTGCAGGGGTTTAATCCCTGCTGCGGTTCTATTAAATATGATTTGTACAGGTTTATTTATTGATTTAGGTCAATGCCTAGCGAAAACACCTAGTAAATAACTAGTCGCAGATACTGCGCTGCAACAGATAAATCAATGGAAAACTACCTTATCTGTTCTGTCATCCAGCCTAGACCACTGAATGTGTCACTAGCTGGCTTGTATTCACAACCGACCCAGCCTGTATAACCAATTTTTTCAAGAAAACGAAATAAATAAGGGTAGTTAATTTCACCGGTTCCAGGCTCATTTCGCCCAGGGTTATCCGCTAATTGCATGTGTGCAATGCGATGAAAGTATTTTGTGATGGTATTGGCCAATTCTCCTTCCATGCGTTGAGCATGATAGATATCGTATTGAAGGAAAAGATTATCTGCCCCTACCTCATCCAAAATGCTGATGGCTTGCTGAGTGCTGCACAAGTAAAAGCCGGGGATATCGTATTGATTGATTGGTTCAACGAGTAATTTGAGGTGATTCTTTTTGAGCTCAGCAGCTGCGAAACGAAGATTGTTAACGAAAGTTTGATGTAGCAGCTTGTGATCAACGCCAGGAGGGACTTTACCGGCTAGGCAATTTAACTGGTCCACACCCAAAACCCCAGCATAGCGAATAGCCTCGGCAACTCCAGCTTTAAATTCCTCCACACGATCAGGTAAGCAAGCAATACCCCTCTCCCCGCCGTCCCAATTACCAGCCGGTAAGTTATGCAGTACCAGTTTCAAGTGGTATTGATCCAGCTTCGCCTTAATTTCCTCTGCAGGTATGCCATAGGGAAACAGGAACTCAACCGCCATAAATCCTGCTTTTGAAGCTTGTTCAAACCGGTCAATGAAAGGAAATTCGGTAAACAACATGGTGAGATTGGCTGCAAAGCGGATCATAAGAACCTTTTAAAATAGGCATTAAAGTATCCTAGATCTTATCAAATAAGGGCGTTCAATTTGAAAAGCTATATGTTAAAAATGCGCTAAGATCTGAGCAGACCCACATGTTTCCTCTAAGGATTGTTATGAAAACCGATCAACACCCACTTACCTACTTACTGGCATCGACATGTCTTTTTGCATCCCTAGCCTTTAGTCAGCCCCCTGCCGCTGCTGATAAGCCTATGGAGATCGATGCGGCTGTGACGCAGAATCGTTATCAATTATTTGAAGGTGATGTCATTGGTGTCAATCACAAAACCAGAACGATCACATTTAAAAATAAAGATGGAGTTTCAAAGTTTGTAGCGGGTCCTGATGTCAAAAACTTTGATCAGATTAAGAAAGGCGATCACCTAAGCATGACCTATGAGCTAGGCGTTGCTATTGACTTAATTAAAACAAAAAGTGATGGCGTTCGCAGCAAAGTAGAAACCACAACCTTGTCTCAAACTAATGGCGACAAGCCTTCTGAGAAGCTGACCAATAAAACTACCATCATCGCAGACATTGTTGCTGTAGATCGTGAAAAAAAACTCGTGTCAGTAAAAGGGCCTAGCGGTAAAGTAACAACTGTGAGCGTTACCAATTCTGTCTTACTCAATGATGTCAATGTGGGCGAACAAGTTAAAGTTGTTTACACCGATGCGATGGCTGCCTCAATTACCCGTTCTAAAAAATAATTTGTAGTAGATGTTACCAAGGCAACTCCTCATGAGGCTTCTTATAAGCCTCATTTTTATTGCATGTCTGATGGCATGCGCTAACACGACTAGACCGGGTGCAGTTGGCATTAATCGCTCACAATTCATGGTGGTCTCTACAGCCGATGTGAATAGACTATCAGCCGCCGACTTCGAAGAGCAGAATAAAAAGGCCAAACAAAAGAATGTTCTGATTACTTCAGGGCCTACCTACGATCGCCTAAAGCATGTTGCTGATAGGTTAATTCCGCAAACTGCAGTATTTCGGGATGACACCCGAACTTGGGATTGGCAGCTGAGTTTGATTCAATCTCCTACTCTAAACGCAAGCTGTGCCCCCGGCGGGAAAATTACCTTTTACACGGGCATCATCGAGCAGCTTAATTTGAATGATGCTGAAATAGCAGCCATCATGGGTCATGAGATGGCGCATGCCCTTCGTGAGCATGGTCGAGAACGCATGTCTGAAGCAATGACGCAGAGTGCACTAACTAACGTTGCTCTTGCGGTCGCTGGCGCAAATTACGCCACAGGGATCAATGCGGCAAATCAGCTCGCACAATATGCCTTGGTGCTGCCTAATTCACGACAAAATGAGTCTGAGGCAGACGCGATTGGACTCGAACTAGCGGCGCGGGCAGGATATGACCCATATGCTGCAATTACCGTATGGGAGAAGATGCTCAAAGCTACTCAGGGGAAAAATCCACCAGAGTTTTTATCTACCCATCCATCTGGCGAAACCAGAATTGAACAATTAAATACATTGATACCCGCAGTGGAGCCTTTATATCTGAGCGCCAACAAAGCGCCTCAATCACCGCCAAACAAAACAAACACTAAAACGAATTAATTTTTCGCAGCTGGGGAGCTTGGAATATTAGGACCCTGCTTTGATTTCACGGGTTGAGCTCCAGGAGAAACTGGGGCTGTGGGGGCAGGTTTTACAGGCTGACTTGCAGGCCCTGAAGGACGGACGGCGCTGGAGTTGGCACCGGCAGAAGTCGGCGATTTACCAGCAAAAGGATCATAGCCAAAGCCAGCCGCTTGGGCTGCAATGGACATAGAAAGACCGATAAGGATCGCTAGTAAAGACTTCATCCCAATATTCTCCCATAGGAAACCGGAATTTGCCAAGATTTACCAGATATCGAGGTTTGAACCCCTTTAATCGCGTACTTCCTGCTCGCGTGCTTTTTTGAGGGAGAGGCTAGCTTGAGTTAAAAGGCGGAAATTGCTATCACTCACTTTAGAGATCAGGACAGCCTTGTAACGCTCTCGCTGGAGCCATTCCACAATCGCAACAGCGATAAACGCGATCAAAATATAAGAAATAAAAACAAAGCCGTCTTGTGGCGTTGGCATGTCATAAGAATCAAAAGGCGGTACAAAGAAGAAAAAGGCAATTGGTACAGAAAGAAAAATCGTCAACAGGCTGGGGATGAAGCCATAAAACAAGGCAATGATGATGGTGTTGAGGATAAAAAAGGTCATTGGAATATTGCCCTGCAAGAAATCATGGAGGCTATACCGTATGCTAAATGCGACAAAAACGCCGAATATTGCAAAAAAATACGCTTGGATCCCGGAATGGGCCCACCGTTTCGAATTCTTAATCTGCATAAGTAATAATGTCGTAATTAATTAATAGGCATCTAATTCGACTCAATGACATCCATAGCCGAGCAAACAGACCGATACGAGACATTCTATCAAGGTAATTCAGGCCATGCGGTAGTTTTATTGCCAGGCCTTTGCGGTTCAGAGCTGGAAATGGGCGTCATTCCCCGACTCCTAAAACAGTCAAATCACACCTATACAGTACCTAAGATCAATGGCTACTCTGCCCATACCGGCCTTTCAAACTATCAAGAGTGGATCGATAGCGTAGACCAATTTATTACTGACCTTGCCCAATCGCATAACTCTGTTTCTGTTGTTGGATTGAGTATGGGCGCGACGCTCGCTCTGGCGGTTGCAGCACAAAATAGTAAAGCTCATAGCGTGGTTGCTCTTTCCCCTGTTTTTATATTTGATGGCTGGGCAATCCCTTGGTATCACCCTTTCCTCGCCCTGGTATTTGCGTTGGGAATCCGTAATTGGCACTACAAAGAAAGAGAGCCGTTTGGCGTCAAAAACCTTGAATTAAGACGCCATATCCGAAAAGCGGTCATGGCTAATAGTGTGAGCGAGCTTGGCGCCGCCCATTTACCTGCAGTTCACCTCTATCAGTCCTTGGAGCTCATTAAGGCAACTAAAAAAGAACTCAGCTCAATAACAGCAGACGCTTTAATCATTCATGCGATTGATGACGAAACTGCATCGCCAAAGAATCCAGAAATAATCCTTAGGGGAATTTCCTCCGAAACCTGTCGAATGATTTGGCTTGGTAATTCTTACCATATGATCACTGTGGATAACGAACGAGAAGTGGTTGCAAATGAGGTCAATAATTTTATTAATCAGGCACTTGAAAAAGAAAAGATCGTTGATAGGCTTGCTGTAGACACGCCTAATCTCGTGATCAAAAATCGTTCTAGAAGTTAATTGATTATGAAAAAAATTTCTATCTCGATCTATAGCTTTCTATTCACATCATTTTTTGTAACGGGTGTCCAAGCACAGTCCTTGCCGCCTTTCAAAGTAGACAATACCCAGTATAGAAGCGTCAGTTTAGGCAACTATCTTAGCGAGCTAAACGAAGAAAATGCCAACCTCAAAATACGCAGGCTGAATATTGCCTCTGCCGACGCAAATGCTAAAGATGCTGGGATGCCCTATCTAAGTCCGATTCTTACCTATGCTCGCGGCAGTATGTATACCCAGGCTCCATATGCTGGTTATACCAACCCTGCCTCCAACACTTTGGGCGCCATGGTCACAATAGAAGGTTGGGGAAAGCGCTCTGCACGCGAGGCTCAAGCCCAAGCGGATGCCAAACGTAAATTGGCTGAGATGATTACGGAGGGCAAAGCAATTGAAACTGAAGCGATGTTTAACTATATAGACGCACTACGCACCAAACTCTTATGGCAGTCCTACCAAGAGGCGATCGATGCGCTAAATCAATATCGCGCTAGCGGATCTACTCAAGCTGCTGAGTTTATTGCTGCACAAAAGGTTCTTGCAAACGATTTGAAGTACTACTCCTATGGCATGGCCAATTTTGTTGGCAAGACAGGCTCCGAACTGATCATGCCGGTTGGCACCTTAAATATAGAAGCAAAAAACTTTAAAGTGGAAGACTTAATTGCTCGAGCTCAAGAAAATCGAGCCGATATTGCTTCAGGTCAGGCAGCTGTTGAGTCAGCAGCAGCCAATTTGGAGGTGGTCAAAGCAAGCAAAAATATTGATTTTTTACCTGGCGTTTACTATACCCAAACCCCCTCTTATGCATCCAGCGGCATCAACTATGGAACTCAACAAGCCTTTAGCTTTTTATTGAACGTCCCCCTGGGTAATGGTTTTCTGATGAATTCCGATGTAACCACTGCTGCTAATAGCCAGGCTGAGCTTGAGGTTAGCTTGATGGCAACAAAGGCCAAAATCGTGACCGAGATTAATCAGACCTATCTTCAATACCAGTCTGCAAAAGAGCGTTTGGAGGCAGCCACTAAGGCTTATAACCAAGCCAAAATGAGCAAAAATAACATCCAGGGAATTTTGCGATTTCGCGATGCGGAATATGAGCTTTTTGATGCTCGTACTGTGCATGCTAAAACTCTGATACTCTTAGAAAGACTAAGCGGCAATTTTGAAGTGCCTAATTTGCACTAGGAGCAATCATGAGACCGATTTCATTTGTATCTGCGGCATTACTAGTAGCTTTCATTGGAGCAATGGGTTCCAGCGTATTAGCCGTTACAGAGACTGCAGCCCAAAAGGCTTCTGCTGCAGCCTTACTTGCCCAACAACAGGCAGCAGCTAAAGCAGCCGCAACCGCTGCGGCGGCAAAAGCAGCCGCAACCGCTGCGGCGGCAAAAGCAGCTGCAGCTGCAGCTGCTGCAAAAACAGCCGCCTTGAATACGGCTAGTAAAAGTACTACTTCTTCTGTATCCAGTTCAGTCGCTAAGCCAGCTTCGGCAACTACCACCTCCACTGCTAGTAATACGAGCACTACTTCTGTAAGCTCTTCAACCAGTAGTTCAACGACCACTTCAAGCGGTACGAGTAAATCTTCAACATCATCTACAACCTCTTTAGCAAGTACAGCCAAGACAAGCCCATCCAATGCAGTTACATCAGGCGGTACAGGCTCCTCTAAAGCCAATACCTCTTCAGGCAGTGCTAGTTCGAACGCAACTGATAGCTCTAATTATTTAAGCGCTTCGCCGACAGACAATAAAAAGTAATTTTTCAGAAATGGAATATAAAAAAGCCCTTTTAAAAGGGCTTTTTTATTGAATTTGGCGGAACGGACGGGACTCGAACCCGCGACCCTCTGCGTGACAGGCAGATATTCTAACCAACTGAACTACCGCTCCAAATTACATCGAGTAATACCAATACTGCTGTGCAACAACCAGAAAATCTGGCGTCCCCAGGGGGATTCGAACCCCCGTACTCACCGTGAAAGGGTGATGTCCTAGGCCTCTAGACGATGGGGACCTGGAACACTACAATTATCTCGCAGATTTATTGGTGGAGATAAGCGGGATCGAACCGCTGACCTCTTGCATGCCATGCAAGCGCTCTCCCAGCTGAGCTATACCCCCTAAATCTCGCAAAATAACCACAAGACAATCAAAACAATCCAAGATTTTATCCTATTTTGTCCATGAGAGGCAATTTACCTAGCTGGCAACCTTAGCAAGGCGTTTTAAGCTTTCTTCTTTACCCAAAACGACCAAGACCGAATCAATGGCAGGCGTTTGGGTAGTGGCGAATAAGGCATACCTCACTGGCATGGCAAGTGCCGGCATTTTTAACTGGTGTTTTGCCAGCACCTGTTTGAAGGCGGCTGAATAGGCTTCCTTGCTGGCATCTGTTTGTTCAATTGCCGCTATCAAGTCTGCAATCACAGGCTTAATCCCGCTCGGTATATTTTCAGCAATCTCAGCTTCTGTCAGTGCTGGTGCTGGCGAGTAAAACAGTTTTGCACCCTCTGCAATTTCAATTAAGGTATTTGCTCTATCCTTTAACAAGGAGACTACTTGAACAAAGTTTGGACCCTGCTCTATATCGATACCACGTTCATCTGCAAAGGGTCTAACAGCCTCTGCTAATAACTTTGGATCAGCCTCTTGAATATAGTGATGATTCAGCCAAAGCAACTTTTCAGGATTATGCTGGGCTGGGGATCTGCCAAGATTAGCAAGATCAAACCAAGCAACAAATTGCTCTTTAGTGAAGACTTCTGCGTCACCATGCGACCAGCCTAAGCGAGCAAGATAGTTCAAAATTGCTTCAGGTAAATAACCTTCTTTTTGGTAATCGCGCACACTCATAGCCCCACTGCGTTTACTCATTTTCTCGCCCTGGTCATTTAAGACGGTCGGTAGATGGGCGTAGATCGGTGGGTTAGCTCCAAGTGCCTTAAGAATATTAATTTGCCGTGGCGTGTTATTCACGTGATCATCGCCTCGAATAACATGGGTGATTTTCATATCAAGATCATCAACAACAACGCAGAAGTTATAAGTTGGCGTCCCATCCGGTCTTGCGATTACGAGATCATCTAGCTCATCATTGCTGATTTCAATTCTGCCTTTGACGGCATCTTCCCAAATGACTGAGCCCCCAATAGGATTTTTAAACCGGATCACTGGAGAAATATCAGGTGGAATAGCGGGAAGCGTTTTGCCAGGCTCTGGACGCCATAAGCCGTTATAGCGTGGCTTCTCTTTATTCGCCATTTGCAGATCACGCAAACGATTGAGCTCGTCTTCACTCATATAGCAGGGATAAGCCAAACCACGATCGAGCATTTGCTTAATCACTTCGCGATAACGATCAATGCGTTGCATCTGGTAGATTGGTCCTTCATCTATATCCAAGCCTAACCAAGCCATACCTTCGAGAATCACATCGACTGATTCTTGGGTTGACCTCTCTACATCGGTATCCTCAATTCTTAGTATGAAGTCACCGTGGTTATGGCGAGCAAAAGCCCAAGGATATAGAGCGCTACGAAGATTACCCAAATGAATAAAGCCCGTTGGACTAGGGGCGAAACGTGTACGAATTTGCATAACTTCTATTATCTCAGGTCAGGCTTAATCTGAACAATTCTGAAAAACGTGGATACTTTGGGGTATGAATGAACTTCTCGTATTTATGTGTGATGGCGCCCCTGTCAGGGGGGAAATTGTCTCGATTGGCACTGCATGGCAGGCAATCCTAGAGAGACGCAATGATCCACCCGCTGTTCAAAAGGTATTGGGTGATTTTGTAGCTGCAGCCACCCTACTAAGTGCTAGCCTCAAGTTCGACGGAACCCTCATTATTCAAGCCCAAAGTCTTGGACCAATCTCCTTGCTAGTAGTCGAATGCAAATCCGATCTATCCATGCGGGCTACTGTCAAACTGTCTGTAGATCCCTCTGAAATTGCTGCTGATGCCACCCTTGCACAAATGCTGGATGCTAGCAACACTGGCCGACTGGTCATTACGCTTGACCCAGCTGACCGTCAAGCCGGCAACCCCCCATATCAAGGCATTGTGGCCTTGCAAGACCATCAAGGCGCAGTAATAAGACCAGTTGAAAGCGTATCGCAGGCCATTAGCCTCTACATGCAAAATTCTGAACAATTGGATACCCGAATTTGGTTGGCCTCCAACGCTACTCAGGTGGGCGGCTTACTCTTGCAACGTTTACCGGATTCCGGTGGTCACGCTCATTTGGATCCACATACTGAAGCAGAAGGCTGGATCCGCATCCAGGCGCTCGGTGAGACCATTACTGATGAAGAGCTTTTAACACTGCCGCCAGAAACAATCCTGCGTCGCCTGTTTTTAGAAGAGTCATCGCACTATGGCGTACGCAGCTTTCCGAGCAGACCCATTCAGTTTGCTTGTCGCTGCTCTCGGACTAAAGTCGCAGATATTCTGAGAATGTTGGGTGACGATGAAGTGGAGAGCATTTTGACTGAGCAAGGCAAGGTAGAAACCGCTTGTGATTTTTGCGGCAAGCAATACGAGTTTGATGCCGTTGACTGTCGCCAAGTGTTCAGCACCAACTCTCTGAGCGATGCTACCCGACCACCATCAAGCGGGCATTAAAGACTATTTGCTTTTACTAGCCTTTATGCCATCTGCCGAGTCTTGATTTGGTGTAACTGCCTCTTTTGGCAGAATTTGAACAAAAAACTCACCTTCCTTGATCATGCCGTGCTCTACACGGGCACGCTCTTCAATCGCCCGAGTGCCATCTTTTAAGTCGGCAACATCGCCAGCAAGCTTAGCATTCCGAAGTGCTAAAGCACCATTCTTAGCCTGTTGGAGCTGAAGTTGCTTCTCCATCTCATAAACCTTAAGCCAGCCACCCTTGCCCAACCATAGCGGATATTGAATTACCAGAAGTAATACCAACATGGAATAAACAATGATGCGCATAGTCGTATCGGGAGGCTTATTGAACTATCGCTTCAGATTGTAGAAAACAGATTTACCTGGATAGCTGGAAACATCGCCTAAATCTTCTTCAATGCGGAGCAATTGATTGTATTTGGCGATGCGGTCTGAGCGAGAAAGTGATCCCGTCTTAATTTGACCAGCATTGGTGCCAACTGCAATATCCGCAATCGTACTATCTTCAGTTTCGCCAGAGCGATGCGAGATGACCGACGTGTAATTGGCACGCTTGGCCATTTCGATGGCAGCAAAGGTTTCAGTTAAAGTGCCGATTTGATTGATCTTAATTAAGATGGAATTCGCAATACCTTTATCGATTCCCTCCTGCAAAATTTTTGTATTAGTAACGAAGAGATCATCGCCCACCAGTTGAATCTTTTTGCCAAGCTTACGGGTAATGTCTGCCCATCCATCCCAATCGCTTTCATGCATACCATCTTCGATCGACACGATCGGAAATTGATCGGCGAGCTGACCAAGGTAGTCGGAGAACTCGCTTGAGGAAAGTTGCAAACCTTCACCAGCCAATTGATATTTACCATCCTTGTAAAACTCGCTAGCAGCACAATCTAAGGCCAGTAAAACGTCATTGCCAGCTTCATATCCAGCCCCTTCAATCGCTTTGAGAATCGTACTTAAACATTCATGATTGCTTTTAAAGTTTGGGGCAAAGCCGCCCTCATCGCCCACCGAGGTCGGCATACCTTGGGCGCCGATGATTTTTTTGAGTTCATGAAAGATCTCCGCACCACAGCGCAAGGCTTCTCTAAAACTTTTTGCACCAACCGGCATGATCATGAATTCTTGAATATCTAGACTGTTATTGGCGTGCGCACCACCATTCACGATATTCATCATGGGTACTGGGAGCTGCATAGAGCCAGAGCCACCAAAATAACGATATAAAGGCAGGCCAGCTTCTTCGGCAGCCGCTCTCGCAACGGCCATGGATACCGCAAGAGTAGCGTTAGCACCCAAGCGCGCCTTATTGGGTGTGCCATCCAATTGAATTAAGGTGTGATCTAGAAAAGCTTGCTCTGAAGCATCAAGACCCAAAATAGATTCAGCAATTTCGATATTGATGTTCTGAACTGCTTTCAAAACACCCTTACCTAAGTAACGCGTTTTATCACCATCACGCAATTCAATTGCTTCACGTGATCCAGTAGATGCGCCAGAAGGCACTGCTGCGCGACCCATCACGCCAGATTCGAGCAGTACATCACACTCAACGGTGGGGTTACCGCGAGAATCTAAAATCTCCCTGCCGATGATGTCAACAATGGCGCTCATGTAAATCTCCTAAAGACAATGTGAATTATTTAAAGCTATTTTCTAAAAAGGAATTGCCCTTTTTAACCACGGTATCGATTGCAACCAATGATTCCAGAAGCTCTTTCATGCGATTTAAGGGAACGGCATTAGGGCCATCCGATAGCGCTTTAGAAGGCTCAGGATGGGTTTCCATAAAGAGGCCGCTGATACCAACAGCAACCGCAGCTCTAGCAAGCACGGGCACAAACTCTCGTTGACCGCCACTGCTATTGCCTTGACCGCCAGGTAATTGAACCGAGTGGGTTGCATCAAATACCACTGGGGCATTCGCTTCGCGCATGATAGCGAGGCTACGCATATCAGAAACTAAATTGTTGTAACCAAAAGAAGCGCCGCGTTCACAAACCATAAACTGATCTGCTAGGTTAGCCTCCTTTGCGGCTGCTCTGGCTTTCTCAATCACGTTCAGCATCTCGTAGGGGGACAAGAACTGACCCTTCTTGAAGTTGACTGGCTTACCGCTTTGAGCGCAAGCGCGAATGAAATCAGTCTGCCTGCACAGGAAGGCTGGAGTCTGGAGCACATCCACTACTTTAGCCACTTCAGCAATTTCGGTAATGTCGTGTACGTCAGTTAGCACTGCTACGCCGATTTCGCGCTTCACCTTAGCTAGAATTTCTAACCCCTTCTCCATACCAAGGCCACGAAATGATGTGCCAGAAGAGCGATTGGCTTTATCAAATGAAGATTTATAGATAAATGGAATATTGAGTGCACTCGTGATCGCTTTTAGCTCACCGGCAATATCCAAAGCAGATTGTTCTGACTCGATGACGCAAGGGCCGGCAATTAAAAAGAAGCGCTGATCTAAACCAACATTAAATCCACAGAGTTTCATGAAAAGTCCTTAGATATTCTGATGTGGCATTAGGCTGCTAACTTCTGCGAAGCATCGTGGTGAGCAAGCGCGGCTTTAATATAGGCAAGAAATAAGGGGTGCCCATCACGTGGCGTTGAAGTGAATTCTGGATGGAATTGCACACCAAAGAACCATGGATGCATGGCTTGCGGCAGCTCCATCATTTCAGGCAAGGACTCGCTTGGTGTTCTAGCGGAAATAATCAGTCCGGATTTTTCAAGGCGTGGCACGTAAACGTTATTCACCTCATAGCGATGACGATGTCGTTCATTCACTTCGGCGCCATAGATTTTGTGAGCCAAGGTATTGGGCTGGACTGGGCAGCGTTGCGAACCTAAGCGCATTGTGCCGCCAAGATCAGAGTCATTGCCGCGTTTTTCAACTCGACCTTCACGATCTTTCCATTCTGTAATTAAAGCGACAACAGGATGGTCGGTATCAGGATCAAATTCGGTACTGTTTGCTTGCTCGATATGGGCAACATGACGAGCAAACTCAATCACAGCCAATTGCATACCAAGACAGATTCCTAAATAGGGGATTTGATTTTCTCTTGCATAACGAATTGCCGCAATCTTTCCTTCGGTGCCCCGTTTACCAAAACCACCAGGCACCAGGATCGCATCTAAATTACTGAGGCAGTCAACACCATTGGCCTCAATCTGCTCTGAGTCGATATAGGTAATATTGACTTTAGTGTGATTGTGGATACCTGCGTGACGCAAGGCCTCTATCAACGACTTATAGGATTCAGTGAGATCAACGTACTTACCAACCATACCAATTGTCACTTCGTGTTGTGGGTTGGCCATTTCATAAACTAAGTTGGCCCACACGGAAAGGTCTGCAGGTTTAGCCTGGATATCCAGTTCGCGGCAAATTAAATCATCCATTTTTTGTGCATGGAGCATCTCTGGAATCTTATAGATCGTATCTACATCCCAAACAGAAATGACGGCTTCTTCTCGTACGTTAGAGAAGAGTGAAATTTTCGCCCTCTCATCTTCGGGTATGGGCCGATCCGCACGACATAACAACACCGTTGGCATGATGCCGATCTCACGTAACTTTTGTACAGAGTGTTGAGTCGGTTTCGTTTTTAACTCACCTGCGCTGCTGATATAAGGCACTAGAGTTAAGTGGACGAAAGCGCAACTGTGCGCCGGCAAACGTAAACTCATCTGTCTCGCAGCTTCCAAGAACGGAAGTGATTCGATATCACCCACAGTCCCACCGATCTCGCAAATTGCTACATCGGCCTTTCCATCATGACTAGCAAGGGCACCACGCTCTACAAAGGCCTGAATTTCATTTGTAATATGGGGAATAACTTGAACTGTTTTACCTAGGTACTCACCGCGGCGCTCTTTGCGAATCACGGATTCATAAATTTGACCAGTTGTGAAGTTATTGCTCTTACGCATCTTTGCTGACACGAAGCGCTCATAGTGACCCAGATCCAGATCCGTTTCCGCGCCATCTTCTGTAACGAAAACTTCGCCATGCTGAAACGGGCTCATTGTGCCTGGATCAACGTTAATGTAGGGGTCTAATTTTAGGAGGGTGACTTTCAGGCCGCGGGATTCGAGAATCGCGGCAAGCGAGGCAGCTGCAATTCCTTTCCCTAGAGAAGAAACCACGCCACCAGTGACAAAAACGTATTTAGTCATCGCTTAAGCTCTGTTGGAAAAAGTAATTATAACGATAGCTGGGGAACAAGTTCAGATTTTAAGCAGGTTAAGATGACAGAAATGCACCCTAAGGGAATCCTAAAATTCATGAAAAATCTCCTCAACATTGCTGATCCAACCGCTATATACAAAGCAAGCGCCTTATTCGCCATTAGCGCACTGATGGGCTTGATGAGCTCATTAGCCCTAGCCCAAGATACCGGCTCCATCGTAGGACTCTGGAAAACCTTTGATGACGACACCAATCAACCGGCGGCACTAGTCCAGATCAATGAGCAAAATGGTGTTTTTGTAGGCAAAGTGAGCAAAATTTTGGATCCAAGCGGTTTGCCAACCTGCGTCAAATGTAGCGACTACCGCAAAGACAAACCCGTAGTGGGCATGGAAATTCTCACTGGTTTAAAAAAGGATGGAGATAACGCCTACTCCGGCGGAAAGATCCTGGATCCAGACGATGGGGAAATATATAGCGCAAACATCAAATTACTTGAGCAGGGCAATAAACTAGATCTGCGCGCCTACCTAGGCATTCCCTTAATTGGTAGATCCCAGACCTGGATTCGTGAAAAATAAGCAGCTATGCGCCTCTTTTTTGCCATCCTTCTTAGCATTGGTACCCTCTTCTACCTACTGCCTTTTGCCATTGCCTTCAACAAGCGCCGCGCCAATACTGGGGCTATTTTTGCCTTAAATCTCTTTTTAGGCTGGTCATTATTGGGATGGGTGGCAGCACTCGTTTGGGCGCTGAAAGAAGAGACTGTGATTTAAGCCTTTTTTTGGTGAATTTCCCCAAAAAATCAGTAGTAAAACCCATATTCACGACACATATGTGGATTTACAATGAATGTGTTCAGGTATCGAGTTTGATCGATCCTGCCTGGCTTTTCCAATAGTTCACTTCATTTCATAGGAAATACGATGTTAGATGCCTACAACGCCCAAGTTGCTGAACGTGCAGCCCAAGGGATTCCAGCCCTCCCCCTAACTAAAGACCAAACTGCCAAGCTGGTTGAGTTATTAAAAAGCCCCGCAAAAGGCACAGAGGCAGAACTCGTTGAGCTCATCACCCATCGCGTGCCTGCAGGTGTGGATGAGGCTGCCATGGTGAAAGCCGAATTCTTAGATGCCATTGCCAAGGGCACAGAAAAATCCCCTTTAATCTCGCGTATTAAAGCGACTGAATTGCTGGGCACCATGCTTGGTGGCTACAACATAAAGCCCTTGGTAGATTTATTGTCTGATTCTGAGTGTGGTGTAACTGCTGCAGAAGCTCTCAAGAAAACCCTCTTGATGTTTGACTACTTTAATGATGTGCATGAACTAGCTGAAAAAGGCAACGCAAATGCCAAAGCTGTCATGAAAAGTTGGGCCGATGCAGAATGGTTTACCAGCAGACCAGCAGTGCCAGAGAGTATGAAGCTGACCGTCTTTAAGGTAACCGGCGAAACTAATACCGATGACCTCTCTCCTGCGCCTGATGCTTGGAGCCGCCCTGATATTCCTCTGCATGCTACGGTGATGCTCAAAAATCCACGAGCTGGCATTGAACCAGATGAGCCAGGTGTTCGAGGACCGATGAAACAAATTGCTGAGCTCCAGAAAAAAGGTAATCTCATCGCATATGTTGGCGATGTGGTGGGTACTGGTTCATCACGCAAGTCTGCTACCAACTCGGTTTTATGGTGGACTGGTCAGGATATTCCATTCGTACCGAATAAGCGCTTTGGTGGGGTTTGCTTGGGCGGCAACATCGCTCCAATCTTCTTCAACACCATGGAAGATTCTGGTGCCTTGCCAATTGAGCTTGATGTTTCCAAAATGCAAATGGGTGACGTGATTGAATTACGTCCTTATGATGGCAAGGTATTTAAGGATGGTCAGGAGATCACCAGCTTTGCTCTCAAGTCACCAGTAATTTTGGATGAGGTTCGTGCTGGCGGTCGCATTCCTCTCATTATTGGTCGTGGTTTGACGGCAAAGGCACGTGCTGCTTTGGGCCTGCCTGCTTCAACAGAGTTCCGTCTGCCAGTCAGCCCTGCTGATAACAAAAAAGGGTTCACCCTCGCCCAGAAGATGGTTGGTCGGGCTTGTGGTTTACCTGAGGGTCAAGGCGTTCGCCCCGGCACCTATTGCGAGCCACATATGACTACTGTCGGCTCTCAAGATACCACCGGCCCAATGACACGCGATGAGCTGAAAGACTTGGCTTGCTTAGGATTCTCTTCAGACCTCGTGATGCAAAGCTTCTGTCACACATCGGCCTACCCAAAGCCAGTGGATATCCGCACTCAGCATGAGTTGCCTGCTTTCATGACTAACCGCGGCGGTGTTTCTCTTCGCCCAGGTGACGGCGTGATTCACAGCTGGTTAAATCGTTTGCTGCTACCCGATACCTGCGGTACTGGTGGTGATAGCCATACCCGTTTCCCCATTGGTATCTCCTTCCCCGCTGGTTCTGGTTTAGTGGCCTTTGCTGCTGCGACTGGCGTAATGCCTCTGGATATGCCTGAGTCTGTATTGGTCCGCTTCAAAGGCAAGATGCAGCCAGGAATTACTTTGCGCGATTTAGTAAATGCGATTCCTTTGTACGCGATCAAGCGTGGTTTACTGACCGTAGAAAAACAAGGTAAGAAAAATATTTTCTCAGGCCGCATTCTAGAAATCGAAGGATTACCAGAGCTCAAAGTTGAGCAGGCCTTTGAATTGTCTGATGCATCAGCCGAACGTTCAGCCGGTGGGTGCACAGTGCACCTAAATAAAGAGCCCATCATTGAGTACATGCGTTCGAACATTACTTTGATGAAGTGGATGATCGCCAATGGCTATGAAGATAAGCGCACTTTATCGCGTCGCATTAAAGCCATGGAAGCCTGGATTGCTAATCCTCAGTTGCTCAAAGCCGATGAGAATGCCGATTACGCTGAGATCATTGAGATTAACGTTGAAGAAATTAAAGAGCCTATCTTGGCCTGCCCTAATGATCCAGACGATGTGAAGTTCTTGTCTGAAGTTGCTGGTGACAAGATCGATGAGGTATTCATCGGCTCTTGCATGACCAATATTGGTCATTTCCGCGCGGCAGGCCAGGTGCTTCAGGGTAAGAAAGATATGCCTACCCGTTTATGGATAGCGCCTCCTACCAAAATGGATGCAATGACGCTGATGGAAGAAGGTTATTACGGCATGCTTGGCAGCACTGGCGCTCGTATGGAAAGCCCAGGTTGCTCGCTTTGCATGGGTAACCAAGCTCAAATTCGTAAAGGCTCAACTGCAGTCTCTACTTCAACACGTAACTTCCCAAACCGTCTTGGTATCGACACACGAGTGTACCTAGCCTCCGCTGAATTGGCTGCTGTTGCCGCGTTGCTCGGCAAGCTCCCTACCCCTAAAGAATATTTAGAGCAGGTGCAGAATTTGAGTAGTAAAGCGGAAGAGGTTTATCAATACATGAACTTTGACAAGATGAAATCATTCAGCGATGTAGCTGATACAGTGACTGTCTAGCTTTAATTTAGTTGCAATGCAAAAGGCGATCGATTGATCGCCTTTTTCTTTATCAAGATCTCAGTACTTATATTCTGAGATGAGCCTCTTGACGCGCATTCGCCTGGCTTAGTCCTTTTACCCAGCTACGTGTTGGTAAGTCTGTTTGCTCTTCTAATAATTGAGCGCGTTTCTTCACAACCTGCCATTGGGCTTCTAAAGTCGGGCCTTTAAAAGCGATTGCAACTACATTGCAATCATGTGACTCAGGAAATAATAGAACACGGTCATTAAATGCTTCGCAGATATTATTTAAATTGATATCGAAACTCTGATGGCGCGAGAATAAGTTCACCGTCATGATGCCGGGAGCATTTAGTGTTTGATAGCAGTTACGGTAAAACGCTAATGAGCTTGCTGCTGGACCATCACAAATCGCATCATATAAATCAACCTGAAGTGCGTCGAATTGTTGATGATTCTTTAAATCAGCAACAAAGACTTTGGCATCAGTTTGGATTGTCTTCAAACGACGATCATCGTCTGGGGTGTTGAACATCGTTCTTGCAGCAACAATCACCGCCGGATTTAGCTCAACAACGGTATTGATGACAGAGGGGCAGTGACGATAGGTAAATTTAGTCAATGCCCCCGTACCCAATCCCAGCTGGGCAACCTGCATCTTCGGTTTGGTTTCAAGAAATAAGAGCCAAGCCATCATTTGCTGGTTATATTCGAGGTAAATCTCATCGGGATCGCGGATGCGCATTGCCCCTTGAATCAGTTCGCTGCCAAAATGGAGATAGCGAATACCACCGCTCTCCGAGAATGTAACGGGTTCCATTGCTAACAACTTAGTTGGCCCAGTGTCGGGCATTACGGAACAAGCGAAGCCAAGGGCTTGCACCGTCCGGTGTATCCAGCCACTCGGGCGGGCACCAGCTCATTTGCACAGCTCTAAATACGCGCTCAGGATGCGGCATCATGACTGTAAAACGACCATCTGCAGTCGTTACACCCGTTAAGCCACCTGGAGAGCCATTGGGATTTAGAGGGTAAGTTTCGGTAGCTTGACCGTAATGATCTACAAAACGTAGCGTGGCAAGATTTTGATTCAAAATCGTTTCAAGATTGCCCTGTTGGCTAAAGTTTGCATAACCTTCACCATGGGCGATTGCGATTGGTAGCTGGCTACCAGCCATGCCTTGCGTAAAGATGGATGGTGATGGCATGACCTCAGCCATTACCAAGCGCGCCTCGTACTGCTCTGATTGATTGCGAGTAAATTTAGGCCACGCTTGCGCTCCAGGAATAATGCTCGAAAGATTGCTCATCATTTGACAGCCATTGCAAACACCTAAAGCAAAGCTATCTTGACGATCGAAGAAGGCTGAAAATTGATCTCGCAGGGCTACATTAAAGAGGATGGTTTTAGCCCAGCCTTCACCCGCACCTAATACATCGCCGTAACTGAAGCCACCGCAAGCAATCAGGCCGCGGAAGTCTGCCAAGTTAGCTTTTCCAGATAGTAAGTCAGACATATGCACATCATGACTATCAAAACCAGCTGAGTGCACTGCATAAGCCATTTCTACATGGGAATTGACGCCCTGCTCGCGCAATATAGCAACCTTCGGTCTCAGATTTTTTTGAATGAATGGTGCAGGAACATTTTCCGCAATATCAAAACTCAGTTTGGGGGACATACCTGGATCAGTCAGATCATCTAAGCGCTGAAACTCACTGTCAGCGCACTCTGGGTTATCACGTAATCTGGCAATTTGATAGCTAGTGTTACTCCACATTTTTTGGAGCACTTGACGAGGTTCAGAGAAGATTTTTTTGGCGTCGCGCCAAATCTCGATATTGCCATTGTGATTTGGCTTCGCAATCACATGACTATGCGCGCTTAGGCCATGATCGCGAAGTGTTGAGAAAACTGCGTCACGTTGCTCACGGCGAACCTGAATAACAACGCCTAACTCTTCATTAAACAGCGCTCGCAAAGTTTGTTCGTGACGACGTCCTTCAATTTGTTGTGCCCAATTCTTCGCATCGCCATAATCAGGCTCGTGATCGCGATCCAGGGTAATCATATCGACATTGATTGAAACGCCGCAGTGACTTGCGAAAGCCATCTCTGATATGCAAGTAAATAGACCGCCATCGGAACGATCGTGGAAGGCCAAGATTTTGCCGTCCTGCTTCAAAATACTGAGAGCTGTTACAAGGGACTTTACATCTTCAGGATGATCTAAATCGGGGGTGAAATTACCGGACTGATTGAGGACTTGAGCCAAAATGCTGCCAGCCATACGATTTTGACCCCTACCGAGGTCGATCAGAATCAATTCGCTCTCGATGGGCTTGCCATTACGATCGTTGAGTAATAGCAATGGGGTGAGAGTTTTACGAACATCAGAAACTGCTGAAAAAGCAGAAATGATCAATGAGACTGGGGCGGTTACCTTTTTGCTATCCAAACCATCCTGCCACTCAGTCGCCATTGATAGAGAATCTTTGCCAACTGGAATAGAAATTCCGAGCGCTGGGCAAAGCTCCATTCCGATCGCTTTAACTGACTCATACAATTTGACATCTTCGCCAGGAGAGCCGCAAGCTGCCATCCAGTTTGCGGATAACTTGACACCATGAAGATCTGAAATATCTGCCGCCAATAAATTGGTTAGCGCCTCACCCACTGCCATGCGAGCTGCCGCTGGTGCATTGATGACAGCTACAGGAGTGCGCTCTCCCATGGTCATGGCTTCGCCGCGGTATCCCTGGTAATCCATCAAAGTGACAGCACAATCAGCCACGGGTACTTGCCATGGACCGACAAAAGGATCACGAGCATTTAAGCCGCCAACCGTTCGGTCGCCGATCGTAATTAAGAAGGATTTACTCGCTACCGTAGGTTGCTGCAAAACCCAGGCAATACAGTCAGCCAACTTGGCGTCGGTGAGATTGAGGTCGGAAAAATGCTGCTCCACAGTTTTCACTTGGCGATGCATACGGGGTGGTTTACCCAGCAAGACCTCCATCGGCATATCGATTGGTAAAGCAGCCTCAGGGTCAGCAGATTGTTTACTATCGCTGAGCTGAAGCTGTCGCTCATCTGTTGCAACCCCAACGATGGCATAGGGGCAGCGCTCACGCTCACAAAGCGACTTCAGTAGGTCAATATCGTCTTCTGCAATTGCTAGTACATACCGTTCTTGAGATTCATTGCACCAAATCTCAGCTGGACTCATGCCGCTCTCCTCGAGCAGAATATTTCTAAGCTCGAACTGCGCACCTAAATTAGCGCCATCGGCTAATTCAGGAAATGCGTTTGAGAGACCACCGGCGCCAACATCATGAATCGAGACAATTGGATTATGTTCGCCCATGGATCGGCAGGCATTAATCACTTCTTGAGCGCGGCGTTCCATTTCTGGATTGCCGCGCTGTACTGAGTCGAAATCCAGATCGGCAGTATTTGTACCAGTGGCTACCGAGCTACCCGTTGCCCCACCCATACCAATCCGCATTCCAGGACCACCTAGTTGCACTAGTAAGTGCCCAGCCTGAATCGGTTTTTTGTGTGTATGAATTGAATCGATCGCTCCAATCCCACCCGCAATCATGATGGGCTTGTGATAGCCTCGACGCGAACCAGCTAAGGTTTGCTCAAATACGCGGAAATATCCGCCCAAAATTGGTCTACCGAATTCATTATTAAAAGCCGCTCCGCCTAAAGGGCCATCAATCATGATTTGCAGAGGGGTCGCAATCCGATCTGGTTTCCCATAGACTTCAATCTCCCATGGCAAATCCGTTCCTGGAATATTCAGATTCGAAACTGAAAAACCAGTTAATCCCGCTTTCGGCCGCCCACCAATTCCCGTGGCACCTTCATCCCGTATCTCGCCACCCGCACCAGTTGATGCGCCAGGAAATGGTGCAATTGCGGTTGGATGATTGTGGGTCTCCACTTTCATCAATGTGTGAACCAAACGAGTCTGTTTTTGGTACTGTTGCTTTGGTCCCTGAGGCTGCCATACTTCGGCCTCGCAACCTTCCATAATCGCAGAGTTATCCGAATACGCCACCACTGTGCCTTCTGGATGAAGTTGGTGGGTATTACGAATCATTGCAAACAAAGAGCGATCTTGATCTACGCCATCAATTGTCCAGCTTGCATTAAAGATTTTGTGTCTACAGTGCTCACTATTGGCTTGCGCAAACATCATTAACTCGACGTCGCTAGGATTGCGCTGCAGACGTTGAAAGCTTTCTAAAAGATAAATAATTTCATCCTCAGAAAGCGCTAAACCCAATTCTTGATTCGCTTGATCGAGGGCTCGCTTGCCCTCACTCAGGATGAGAATGCGTTTGAGAGGACGATCTGGCAGAGTTTGGTAGAGAGGATCAACGGCGGCAATATCACGAACCACAGCCTCAGTCATTCGATCATGAAGTGCAGCCAAAATGGCATCAGTTTGTTTGACATCTAACTCGTGACTGCTTTGCCAGGAGTATTGAATACCTCGCTCAATCCGCAGAATATCCAAGCCACATTGCCGGGCTATCTCTGTGGCCTTACTGGCCCAAGGAGATACAGTACCAAAGCGCGGTATCGAAATGGCTTGATATTTTTGATTGGAATCTTTGTTGAACCAACTGCCCTTCGCTTTTAAATGACTAACAAAAGGGTCGCCATAAGTTAATAACTGACTTAACAATTGGCGGTTGTTTGGCGATAACTCTGTATCAGTCCAAATGAAATGAATATATTGCGCTTCGATAGCCTCTAACTGGATGGCTTGAGCGGAGAGCGAAGCTAAAAGTCGCTGTTGGCGAAAGGCTGAAAGGGCATCGGCCCCGAGTAAAAAACTGAAAAATGACATGCTTAGATTATAAGGTTAAGCTAAGCAATTACCCTCCAGCATTACCGGTATTAACGGGCTTTAAAGGGTTGATGATCTTCACATTGGCCGCATCGCGCCAATAGCTCATAAAGCCAGCAAATTCTTCCTGCGCTGCTAATGCCTGAATTTGTTGTGCCTGAGCTTTATGGAGCGCAGGATCTGCTCCACTAGCCTGTCTGACCTGATCAATACGATATAGGGTTGTACCAACACCTGGGTTGGCCACAGAAACTACTGCCGGTAACTGCTTGCTGTCAACCGTCATGATCTGGTCCAAGGCAGTGCCTGCAAGACTACCTGGTTTATTTCTAGAGATCCAGAAAGCTTTCGTAAATCCGGTTGAATTTTGTGGATCTGATTTAAGGGCGGCTAACTTTTCTGCCGCAGCATTCGTAGCCAGCTTTTCTGCTGAACGTTGCGTCACTTGACGCTTGATTTCGCCACTCACCTCATCGAAAGCGAGCGTTTGCGCTGGATGAAAAGCAATCACCCGCGCAGATACATATATGCCAGGAGATACCTGAACCGCTTCAATATTGCGTTTATTTTTTACTGCATCATCGCTAAATAGCGATTGAATGACTTTAGGATTTGTTAAAGGATGCCCATAACTTAGACCAGATGCACCGCCACGCGTCAAGCGTTGCTGTTTTTGGATATCGAGTTTTAGCTTGTCTGCAGCAGGCTTGAGGCTATCGGGCTGATCATAAGTAAGGTTAGCAAATTGATCCGCCTTATCGGCTAAGACTTTGGCATCACCCTTTGGGTCTAACTTCAAGACGATGTATTCAACATCAATATATTCAGGACTTTGAAACAGCTGTGTATTGGCAGCATAAAAGTCTTTAAGCTCTTGCGTAGATGGACTTACCTTACTCAAATAATCCTTGGCTGTGAACTCAAGGGTTTGAACTTCTCGCTCTGACTCATACAAAGAAGAAATGATTTCCGATAGCTTAGGACTCCCAAGTTCAGTCCGAGCAACAGAACCAACCAGTTGCTGAATCTTGAGATCAAAACTTTGGCTGGCATAGAACTGCTCTTCATTCATGCCATTGTTAGAGAGTAATTGCTTAAAGCGGACATCATCAAAGCTACCGTCTTGTCGATATAAGGCCCGAATTTGAGGAATACTTTGAAGGCTACGAATGAGTTCTTCTTTGCTGACCTGCAAGCGCAGTTTATTTACGGCAAAACCGAGCAATTGTTGCTGTAGAAGTTCATTCAGAATGGCCTGACGAAATGGCTGGCTTTGAGCAATTTGAGGGCTACCGCCAACCCGTTGAGCTTGTCGTTTAGCTGCGTTATCTACTTCTTGAGCGGTGATTGGGCGGCCGTTCACTTTAATCAGGTCGGTTTCTTTATCGAAGAACCCGGTGTAACTCGAAATCCCGAACATCAAGAATGAAGGGACAATGAACAGCATCAACACGATTTGAAGAATCTTTTGATGCTTACGAACGGTATCGAACATGAAGGTATCGCCGGTACTAGGCTAGGAATGGGGGCTGGTGGGCGCTGACGGGATCGAACCGCCGACATTCTGCGTGTAAGGCAGACGCTCTACCATCTGAGCTAAGCGCCCCAAAATATTACAGTCGAGATTGTAACCCAGGAGCCCTAACTTCGGTACTTTAGACCGAAATTAGTGCTTCAGGACTTCCCCAACCGCTCCCTTTTCAGTTGCTTTGCTCGCCTCACTAGCCTTTTTGGCCAACTCTTCGGGGCTTGGCTCAGGCAATGCCTCAGGTTTACGTTCCAAGGCAAGTTCGAGGACATTGTCGATCCAGCGCACCGGAACAATCTCAATTGCATTCTTGACGTTGTCAGGAATATCAATCAAGTCCTTTACATTTTCTTCTGGAATCAATGCCAACTTAATGCCACCACGATGCGCAGCCAGGAGTTTCTCTTTAAGACCGCCAATGGGTAATACTTCGCCACGCAAAGTAATCTCACCGGTCATTGCCACGTCAGAGCGAACTGGAATACCAGTCAAAACAGATACCAATGCAGTAGTAATCGCAATGCCAGCTGATGGTCCATCTTTGGGAGTAGCGCCTTCAGGGAAGTGAATATGGATATCCTTCTTCTCGAAGGATTCATCCGTAATGCCCAAGCGCCGGGAACGTGAACGAACTACAGTTCTTGCAGCTTCGACCGACTCTTTCATGACATCACCCAAAGATCCGGTGCGAGTAATAACACCCTTACCCGGCATGACCGCCGCTTCGATAGTCAGAAGATCACCGCCGACCTCAGTCCAAGCCAAACCAGTCACTTGACCAATTTGATTCTCTTTTGCGGCTAAGCCAAAGTCATACATGCGCACAGATAGGAACTTCTCCAAATTATCCGCATTCACAACAATTGGTGCAGACTCTTTTTTGAGTAAGAGAAGCTTAACGACCTTACGGCAGATTTTGCTGATCTCACGCTCTAAAGACCGCACACCAGCTTCACGCGTGTAATAGCGAATCATGCTACGCACTGCGCTTTCCTCAATCTTCAACTCATCTTTCTTCAAGCCATTATTTTTGACCTGCTTTGGAATCAGATAGTTCACGGCAATACTGGTTTTTTCATCCTCGGTATACCCAGCTAGACGAATAATTTCCAAGCGATCTAATAAAGGACCGGGAATATTTAAAGAGTTTGCGGTAGCAACAAACATCACATCCGAAAGATCAAAGTCCACTTCAACATAATGATCTTGGAATGTATTGTTTTGTTCTGGATCTAAAACCTCAAGCAGAGCACTAGCTGGATCGCCCCTGAAATCCATTCCCATCTTGTCAACTTCATCAAGCAAGAACAAAGGATTGCGTACGCCAACTTTAGTTAAGCTTGTCAGAATCTTGCCAGGCATTGAACCGATGTAGGTACGACGATGACCTCGAATTTCAGACTCATCGCGCACCCCGCCTAATGCCATCCGCACAAACTTGCGATTTGTCGCGCGTGCAATCGATTGACCTAGAGAAGTTTTACCAACGCCAGGAGGGCCTACTAGACAGAGAATAGGCGCTTTGACACGGTCAACACGTTGCTGAACAGCAAGATACTCCAGAATGCGTTCTTTGACCTTATCCAAACCATAATGATCCTCATCCAAAACCTTCTCTGCATTGGTTAAGTCATTATTGATTTTGCTTTTCTTCTTCCAGGGCAAGTTCACCAAGGTGTCGATGAAGTTGCGAATGACTGTTGCTTCAGCAGACATGGGTGACATGAGCTTGAGTTTTTTCAACTCTGACTCGGCTTTTTTCAAAGCTTCTTTCGGCATGCGAGCAGTTTTGATCTTCTTCTCTAACTCTTCGAGATCAGCACCCTCTTCGCCTTCACCCAATTCCTTCTGAATAGCTTTGACTTGCTCGTTCAAGTAGTATTCGCGCTGACTCTTTTCCATTTGACGCTTCACACGTCCACGAATGCGCTTCTCTACTTGCAAAATATCAATCTCACTCTCGAGGTCAGCCAAGAGACTTTCTAAACGCTGCACAACATCATTCATTTCAAGCAAGCGCTGTTTCTGCTCAAGCTTGACTGGTAAATGAGCACAGATCGTATCCGCTAAACGGCTAGGCTCGTCAATACCCCCCAATGAAGACAAAATTTCTTGGGGAACTTTTTTATTGAGTTTTACGTACTGGTCAAACTGAGCCATGATGGCACGTCGTAAGGCTTCTGTTTCATGCGCATCTAGCGCGTTAATAGCTGTTGGTGTTGCCTCACAGTTGAAGTAACCAAGACTATCTTCAATTTGACTCACTTCAGCCCGCTGGACGCCTTCAACCAATACTTTGACAGTGCCATCAGGCAACTTGAGCATTTGCAGGATATTGGCAATACAACCTACTTCATAAAGATCTTCTACGGAGGGCTCATCTTTAGCTGCCGCTTTTTGGGCAACCAAGAGCACGCTCTTCCCGGTTTCCATAGCCGCCTCAAGAGCCTTAATGGATTTAGGGCGACCCACAAACAATGGAATCACCATATGAGGGAATACAACCACGTCCCTTAAAGGGAGCAATGGGAGTTGAATTGGTTCAGAGGGTAGTAATAAGTGGCCAGGCATGGGGCAAATCCTCCAAAGTAGTCAATTCTAGATAAATACCCAAAATAATGTAAACACTATATGGGGTAGGTATTTCTGAATAGGATACTACCTATATGGGTCACACTTTGTAAAAAACAAGGGGAAAATAGCCATAAATGAGCAAAAAAGGCTCAAAAAGGGACAAAAAGACGAAAAAATTAGGCTTTTTTACTTAAATCAGATTGTTCAGCAGTCTGTTTATAGACAAGAAGGGGTTTACCACCCTCTTGAATGCTACTTTCGTCGATCACCACCTTTTGAACATTCTTCAAAGAAGGCAGGTCATACATCACGTCCATTAATGAGCCTTCGAGAATCGATCTAAGACCGCGAGCACCAGTCTTGCGGGCGATGGCCTTCTTGGCAATAGCTGATAGCGCCGCAGGTCTGACCTCTAGTTCAGAGCCTTCCATAGTAAGCAAGGCTTGATATTGTTTAACCAATGCATTTTTGGGTTCGGTCAGAATCTGGATCAATGCTGCTTCATCCAATTGCGACAGAGTAGCCACCACAGGCAAACGACCAATTAACTCAGGGATTAGGCCGAATTTAATCAAGTCCTCAGGCTCAACTTCAACCAATAAATCGGTAATACCGCGATCATCTTTGCCAGGAACGCTGGCATTGAAGCCAATGCCAGTTTTGGCAGTGCGTTGTTGGATCACTTTTTCTAAGCCATCAAATGCACCACCACAAATGAACAAAATATTGGTAGTGTCGACCTGGAGAAAATCTTGATTAGGATGCTTGCGGCCACCTTGAGGGGGAACCGATGCCATCGTACCCTCAACCAATTTCAACAGAGCCTGTTGCACACCCTCGCCTGAAACATCACGAGTAATGGATGGGTTATCTGATTTACGAGAGATCTTGTCGATCTCATCAATATAAACAATGCCGCGTTGCGCCTTTTCTACGTTGTAGTCGCAGGCTTGCAACAGCTTTTGAATAATGTTTTCTACATCCTCACCCACATAGCCCGCTTCAGTCAAAGTAGTCGCATCAGCCATCACGAATGGCACATCCAACATACGAGCCAAAGTTTGCGCAAGCAAAGTCTTACCCGAACCCGTAGGACCGATTAGCAAAATATTACTTTTGGCTAACTCGACGCCATCCACGATGGCTTTACCTGGTTTTGGCGTTTCTTTTTTATCAGTTGCCTCGACGGGTTTGCCATCTTTATCCAGCTTGGGGGTCTTGGGTTTAGGTAAATACTGCAAACGTTTGTAGTGGTTATAAACCGCTACAGCCAAAGTTTTCTTGGCGTGATTTTGACCAATCACATACTGATCTAAATTCTCGCGTATCTCATGGGGTGTTGGTAAAGCTGCTTCGCCATCATCTTTAGGAGGTTTGGCAATCTCTTCTTGAATAATGTCAGTGCAAAGATCAATGCATTCATCGCAGATGAAAACAGATGGACCAGCAATCAGCTTCTTGACTTCGTGCTGGCTTTTGCCGCAAAAAGAGCAATACAGGAGTTTTTCTGAATCGCCGTTGGTTTTTTTATCAGTCAAAATCGTAACCTGGCTTAAGGACGCTTTTCAATGACTTTATCAATCAGGCCATAATCTTTTGCCTGCTCTGCAGACATGAAATTATCGCGGTCGGTATCTTTTGCAATCGTTTCAATCGACTGACCTGTGCGGTCCGCAAGAATTTGATTCAAACGTTCACGCAGATACAGAATCTCACGCGCTTGAATTTCGATATCTGAGGCTTGGCCACGAGCGCCACCCAAAGGCTGATGAATCATGACCCGTGAGTTTGGTAAGGCATAACGCTTGCCTTTCTCACCAGCACACAACAGGAATGCACCCATGCTTGCAGCCATCCCCATGCACAAGGTACTGACATGTGGCTTAATAAATTGCATCGTGTCATAAATTGCTAGGCCAGCAGAAACGGAGCCGCCAGGTGAGTTGATGTAAAGAGAAATCTCTTTGTCTGGATTCTCGCTCTCCAAAAAGAGTAATTGCGCGATCACTAAGTTGGCAGTTTGATCATTCACTTCACCAACCAAGAATACAACTCGCTCACGTAATAGGCGTGAATAGATGTCATACGCGCGCTCACCACGGCCAGAAGTCTCGATCACCATCGGCACTAAACCTAAACCCTGGGGTTCGATATGTTCAGAATGCATTTGATTTTGACTCATGATGATGACCTTAGACAATTGGTGTAATTAGTTCAGTTTACTCAGTTCTTCAAAGCTCACTGGCTTTTCGCTTACCTTGGCAACAGAGGTGAAGTGTTTGATCACGTTATTCTCTAAAACCAAGTTTTCAATTTCTTTTAAACGAGCAGGATTGCTGTAGAACCAACGTACCACCTCTTTAGGATCTTCATAGGTCGCAGCCTGCTCTTCAATTTCAGCCTTAATTTGATCGGCAGTAGCACTCAGATTCTGCTGCTTAACCAGATCACTCAAAATCAGGCCTAAGCGAACGCGTTTAAGAGCCTGTTCTGCAAACATTTCGACAGGGATTGGCGCATCCTTAGCATTAGGAATACCGCGCTGCATTAGGTCTTGTCTAGCAGACTCTACTAAGCGCTCTTGCTCTGAAGCCACTAAAGATTTGGGCACATCCAATTCGCACAGTGTGTTGAGCTTATCCATCACTTCATTTTTGAGCAAGGAAGTAATACGACGATTGACTTCACGATCGAGGTTTTCTTTGACTTCAGCACGCATCTTTTCAACGCCGCCTTCTGTTACACCCAAAGATAAAGCAAAGGCCTCATCTATCGGTGGAAGATGAGGCCAATTGACTGACTTAACAGTGATTGTGAAGTCGGCGGTTTTGCCTGCAACATCTTTACCATGGTAATCAGCTGGAAATACTAATGGGAAAGTTTTGCTCTCACCCGCTTTAAGGCCTAAGGTTGCAGCCTCAAATTCGGGGAGCATTCTGCCCTCACCTAAAACAAATTCAAAGTTTTCTGCTTTACCACCAGCAAATTCAACACCGTCGATCTTGCCGACAAAATCAATGATGACTTGGTCACCAGATTGAGCTGAGGTGTTAGCGCCACCATCACCATGGGCACTTGTAGTGCCACGTGGGTGATAATGGACTTGTTGCTTGCGTAAAACATCCAAAGCACGATCAATCTCAGCATCGCCAATGGCAGTGGTGTATTTGCTGACTTCAACCTTACTGATATCGCCGATTTTGACTTCAGGCAACACTTCGAAGTAAGCATCAAAGACAATCTGGTCTGCATCAAGTTCGCTCTTGGGCTCTAAGCGTGGCTGTCCTGCTAATTTGACCCCCTCTTTTTGGCTCAACTCAAAAAAGAGCTCAGAGGCTTTATCAAACTGGATCTCAAAGTCCACTTGCATGCCATATTGTTTTTCAACAATATTTTTAGGTACTTTGCCGGGACGAAAACCAGCCATCTTCATCGTTTTGCCTAGCTTGGCTAAACGCTCATCGCGTGCTTTAGCTAAATCTGCACGGGGGAACTCTAAGGTCATTTTTCGGTCTAACTGACCTAAATTTTCTATTTGCAAAGCCATTCTCGTCTCATCAATGAATTACAGGATATGAAGTCCAAGCCAAGTAACAAACTTGTGGTGCGAGGAGGGGGACTCGAACCCCCACACCATTTCTGGCGTCAGGACCTAAACCTGGTGCGTCTACCAATTTCGCCATCCTCGCGAACTCTGTTGAGCGCTACCGAGCTTAGACTTCACTCTAAAGACCCTAATTCTACAATGCTCAGCCTATTCGAGCCCTACAGAGGAGGTTTAAAGCTTGAAAGAGGCAATTTATGAGGGCTTGTAGAGCAAGGTAACTGCATGAACAGCGATACCCTCGCCTCTCCCCAAATGACCAAGAGCTTCATTCGTCTTGGCTTTTAGGTTGATGTGGCTGGGTGTTACAGCCAGATCAGCCGCAATATGCTCAATCATCTCTGGTAAAAAATCTGCCAATTTAGGCTTTTGACAAATAACCGTTGCATCCACATTGCCGACTTGAAAACCGGCGGCCTGCACTTTTTGTAAAGCAGCGCGCAATAAGATCCGGCTATCCATCCCCTTAAATTGAGGATCAGTATCTGGAAACAGCTGGCCAATATCGTTTAGCCCTGCCGCTCCAAGTAAAGCATCAGTGATAGCATGGAGCAAAGCGTCTGCATCAGAGTGTCCGAGTAAGCCCTTTTCATAAGGGATATGCACACCTCCCAAAATGAGCTTGCGATCCGCCACTAAGGCATGAACATCGTAACCTTGTCCAATTCGAAATGGTGGCGGATTCATGTGATTACTCATATTGATCTCAATGTAAGGTTAGAGAATCGTTATTGATTAGGTGAAGCGCTCAATACACTTTGCATCAGGTCCCAATCGGCTGGATGAGTCACCTTGAAGTTACGAGTGGCTCCCTCAATTAATAATGGCTTCTCACCCTGCAGCTCCATTGCGCTGGCTTCATCGGTCACATCAGCTTCGTTACGAATAGCATCCTCAAGCGCGTCGAAGAGTTTTTTTACACCAAACATTTGTGGAGTTTGCGCTTGCCATAAATGATTGCGGGAGACTGTTGCTTCTGCTCGAGTGAACTGATTTGCTACAACCGAACTTAAATCGGCTCGTTTCAGGGTATCAGCAACAGGCAGCGCTAATAGCCCGCCGCAATGATTTTCAACTACCGCAGAAATGAGCTTTTGAATTAAAGCCGGCGTAATGCCTGGTCTTGCTGCATCATGAACCAATACCCAATCATCCTCAGAAATTCCACCTTGGATCATCGCCGCGAGAGTGTTCTTGACAGTTTCTTGTCGAGTGGTACCTCCGGTAGGCAAAAAAGCCAGTGACTTGGTGTTTTGTTTGAGTTCACTCAAGATTGGGTTGTGCGCAAAATGCGGATTGATACCAACCCAAATGGAGTGAATCTCAGGCGTATTTTGAAACGCCTCAATAGCATAGGCCAACATCGGCTTACCCGCTAGGTTTTGGAATTGCTTGGGCAAGTCGCCACCAAGACGGGAACCACTTCCAGCAGTGGGAAGTAAGGCATGGCATTGGCGACCATTTAATGGAATCGGGCTGGCTTTAGGCATACCTGATTCTATAATGAGCCTAGATGTCTGATGCAGTAAAACCAACACCCCCTATCCCCGCCCCGCGGGTTGGGCAGCGCTTTACCTTTTCAGGCCTGGTTGGCTCCTCTGATGCGGCTTTAATTGCCCAAGCAGCCCAACAAAATCGTGGCAAATTTTCAGTGATGGTGATTTTTTGTGCTCTGGCACAAGAAGCTCAGCGCCTCTTAGAAGAAATCCCTGCCTTTGCACCTCAACTCAAGACGCGCTTATTGCCGGATTGGGAAATTCTTCCCTACGATCATTTCTCGCCACATCAAGACTTGGTTTCAGAGAGGTTAGCGACCTTATATGAATTCCTGAATGCGAGCTGCGACATTGTTTTGGTACCCGTAACTACTGCATTACAAAGGATGGGGCCACCCAGTTTCTTGTCAGGTCACACCTTCTTCTTTAGACAAGGCGACCAACTCAATGAAGCAGCGCTGAAATTACAACTGCAGCAGGCAGGCTATGACCCAGTCAGCGCAGTAATGCGACCCGGTGAATACAGTATTCGTGGTGGTCTGATTGATTTATTCCCAATGGGCTCTAGCCTGCCCTATCGCTTAGATCTTTTTGGCGATGAAATTGAGCAGATACGCTCTTTTGATCCCGATACCCAACGCAGCCTATTTCCCGTCAAAGAAATCCGATTACTACCTGGACACGAATTTCCATTTGACGATCACTCGAGAACAGCGGCACGTGGGCGATGGCGAGAGGTCTTTGAGGGCGACCCCACCAGGTGCTCAATTTATAAAGATATCAACCTTGGGATCCCCAGCGCGGGTATTGAATCCTATTTACCCATCTTTTTTGATGAGACTGCCACCATCTTTGACTACTTCCCTCGTTCGGGAGATCCAGTTTGGTTAGTCAATATTGGCGATATTGAATCCAGCATTCGCAGTTTCTGGAAAGATACCCAGCAACGTTATGACTTTCTAAAGCATGATTTAGAGCGACCTATCCTGCCACCTAAAGAGTTATTTCTCGATGTAGATCAATTTTTTAGTAATGAGAAAGACAATGCAAGGCTGGTTTTAGAGCGAGATCCAAATGAGGCACTGGTCTTTTTACCGACCCCTGATGTTGCGATTCATCGACGTGATGCAGATCCCGTCAGTCGCTTGCGCAATCTAGTTGAGCATGGTCAATCAAGAGTATTAATTTGTACTGATAGTGCCGGCCGGAAAGAGTCGATTCGTCAACTTCTAGAAGAGAGTAATTTCATAGTTGATGGCGCAAGCACTGCCGTCTATCAGTTAAAGCCTGATAGCGTTGAAACCATTCCAGAATTCTTACAAGGCGCATCGAACTTTGGCTTGGTTAGCAGTCCTTTGTATGGTGGCTTTGCCTGGCCACAAGAGCAGGTCATCCTCATTACCGAGGCCGAGCTATTTACCACTACCGCTCGCCAAAGACGCAGAAGTAAAGGCAATGAAAACGCTGATCCAGATATGTTGTTTAAGGATCTATCGGAACTCAAGATTGGCGACCCCGTAGTTCATGCAGAGCATGGGATTGGACGATACCAAGGCTTAGTCCTTCTCAATCTCGCGCCACCAAAACAAGAACCCATATTCGAAGAGTTTTTGCATTTGGTTTACGCCAATGAGACGACCTTGTATGTGCCTGTTCAGCAATTGCAGCTAGTGACGCGTTACGCCGGCTCTGATCCTGATACGGCCCCATTACATCAGCTTGGGTCTGGGCTATGGGATAAGGCCAAACGCAAAGCAGCTAAGCAAATCCGGGATACCGCAGCAGAGCTTTTAGGGCTTTATGCTGCTAGAGCGATTCGCAAAGGTCATGCTTTTGAATATTCTCATCATGATTACGCTGCATTTGCTGAGAGCTTTGGTTTTGAGGAAACGCCTGACCAGGCTAGCGCAATTAATGCCGTCATTGGTGACATGACAAGCGGCACGCCAATGGATCGACTCGTCTGTGGCGATGTTGGCTTTGGTAAGACTGAGGTCGCCTTACGAGCCAGCTTCATTGCAGTAATGGGTGGCAAGCAGGTAGCGATCTTAGCGCCAACCACCCTACTGGCTGAGCAGCACGTTAGTACTTGGAAAGATCGCTTCGCTGATTGGCCAGTCCGCATTGTTGAACTGTCACGTTTTAAAAGTACCAAGGAAATTAATGCTGCTCTGGAAGCGATTGCCAAAGGTGAGGCGGACATTATTATCGGCACGCATAAATTACTTTCTAAGGAAAGCCAGTTTGCCAATTTAGGTTTGGTGATTGTGGATGAGGAGCACCGCTTTGGTGTTCGTCAAAAGGATGCACTCAAAGCCTTGAGGGCCGAAGTCGATATCCTGACATTAACAGCCACCCCGATCCCTAGAACGCTAGGTATGGCCATGGAGGGCCTACGAGAGTTTTCGATTATCGCCACTGCACCACAAAAACGCTTAGCCATCAAAACATTTGTCCGGCGTGAAGGTGATGGAGTTATTCGAGAGGCAGTCTTACGTGAAATCAAACGTGGTGGTCAGGTCTATTTTTTACATAATGAAGTTGAGACGATTGAGAACCGTAAGCATGCATTACAAGAGCTTATCCCTGAAGCACGCATTGGGGTAGCTCATGGACAAATGCATGAACGTGATCTAGAAGCCGTCATGCGTGACTTTGTTACCCAACGTACCAATATTTTATTGTGCACCACCATTATTGAAACCGGGATCGATGTGCCGACTGCCAACACCATCATCATGCATCGGGCTGATAAGTTTGGCTTAGCGCAATTGCATCAGTTACGTGGTCGAGTCGGTCGCTCACATCACCAAGCCTATGCTTATTTAATGGTTCCAGATCCTGAAGCTTTGAGTAAACAAGCACAATTGCGCCTCAATGCTATTCAAGCAATGGAAGAATTAGGCTCCGGTTTCTATTTGGCGATGCATGACTTAGAAATTCGGGGTGCCGGCGAAGTCTTGGGTGATAAGCAATCTGGGGAAATTCATGAGATTGGCTTCCAGTTATATACCGAAATGCTCAATCGTGCCGTTAAATCTCTACGTAGTGGCAAAGAACCTGATCTCTTGTCACCATTGCAATCCATTACGGATGTGAATTTGGGTGTACCTGCCCTATTACCTCAAGACTACTGCCCGGATGTACACGAGCGCCTCTCCCTCTATAAACGGTTTGCTGCTACCAATGATTTTTCTGAGCTCATGGGTTTGCGTGAAGAATTGGTTGACCGCTTTGGTGATTTGCCAGATCAAGCCAAATCCTTTTACGAGACCCATCGCTTGCGCCTTGAAATGACAGGCTTTGGAATCAAGAAGATTGACGCCTCTGAAAATACTATCCAGATACAGTTCATTCCGAACCCGCCAATTGATCCACTGCGAATTATTCAACTCATACAGAGTTCGAAACATATTCAGCTGAACGGCCAAGATAAGCTTAAAGTTCTCCCTTTAAAGACGGGTGGCTTTGATCGTTTAGAGCAGCGTTTGGATCAAATTCGCCAAATCCTGAAGCGCTTAAATGAGGGCGCCGCTGTTGTGAACGCTTTATGATTTAACCATGACTGCTATTCCATCTACCACTCTAGTTGCGATCTCTAAAGAACCGATTAATCCGGCTTTAGATAGTGCTCTAAAGGATTTCTCCTCAAAGCAAGGCATGGAGATCACCAATTCGCATCCGAAGGAATCCAGCAGTCATTATTTTTCAGAGCGCTGGTCCGTGCCTTTCTTACATGAAATCCATCGCACCGTCCTGAGAAATATTGCCGCTGAACATGGCTCTGATTTAGCTTTTTTATCACCATTATTTGATCCAGCAAGCATACGGGTGCTGGCAATGGATATGGATTCCACACTCATCAATATTGAGTGTATTGATGAAATTGCAGACTTCGCAGGAAAAAAAGCGGATGTAGCCAAAATTACCGAAGCCACCATGCGCGGTGAAATCAAAGACTTTAAAGAAAGTCTGCGTAAACGCGTCGCTCTTTTAGAAGGCATCTCAGTCGATGTATTGACATCGGTTTATCAAGAACGCTTACGACCCAACCCAGGCGCAACCGAATTATTAGCTGCAGCTCATCAACGCGGTCTGCACACCCTCTTGGTCTCTGGCGGGTTTACTTTTTTTACAGATCAACTTCGCGAGCAACTGGGCTTTACCCAAACCCAATCTAATACTTTAGAAATCGTTAATAGCAAGCTGACTGGCAAAGTCCTCGGCAATATCGTCGACGCTGCTGCAAAGGCCTCTTATCTCGAGCAAGCATGTGCATCATTAGGCGTAAGCAAAGTTCAATCGATTGCAATGGGTGATGGTGCAAACGATTTACTCATGATGGATGGAGCTGGTTTGAGCGTAGCCTATCAAGCAAAACCGCTTGTTAAAGAAAAAGCCGACGCGGCTTTTGACCGAGTCGGCTTAGATGCCGCTTTGTTGCTATTGTCTTGGGTCTAATTAGATCCGCTCAAAAATAGTTGCAATGCCTTGGCCACCGCCGATACACATAGTTACCAGAGCGTACTTTCCATTTACACGTTGCAACTCATGCAAGGCTTTGGTTGCAATTGCAGCACCAGAGCAACCGATGGGGTGACCTAAGGCGATTGCACCACCATTCACATTGGTCTTGGCAGGATCTAGGCCCAACCCCTTAGTCACGGCTAAGGCTTGAGCAGCAAAAGCTTCATTGGATTCAATGACATCGATTTGATCTAACTTCAAGCCAGCTCTAGCCAATGCCAATTTAGATGCAGGAATTGGGCCTTCACCCATGATGTGATTAGGTACACCTGCTACTGCATAAGAAACCAATCTTGCGATGGGCTTATGACCTGCTTTCGCTGCGGCGTCGGCTGCTGCTAAAACAAAGAAGGCTGCACCATCATTAATTCCTGAGGCATTACCTGCGGTGACCGAGCCACCCTCTTTTTTGAAAACGGCCTTCATCTTTCCGAGCGTTTCCATGGTTGTTTCAGGTTTGCAATGCTCATCGGTATCAAACACAATATCGCCTTTGCGAGACTTGACGGTAATCGGTACGATTTGAGATTTGAAGCGCCCCTCTTTAATTGCCACTGCGGCTCGGCGATGAGATTCACAAGCGAGCGCATCTTGCTCTTCGCGGGTGAGCTGCCATTTCTCAACCAAATTCTCGGCTGTGACACCCATGTGACCAACGCCAAATGGGTCGGTTAATACGGCAACCATCAAATCAATCATTTTGCTATCACCCATACGCGCACCGCTTCGCATCGCAGGAGATCCATACATACCACGTGACATCACCTCAACACCGCCACCAATACCGTAATCACAATCATTGAGCATGATTGCTTGCGAGGTGCTCACAATCGCTTGTAAGCCTGAGCTACATAAACGATTTAAGGCCATCGCTACAGACTCCATCGGCAAGCCGGCCTGAATCGCTGCCACACGAGCAACGTAGGCATAACGGCTGTCGGTCGGAATGGTATTGCCAACGGTCACATAATTAATTAAAGCAGGATCCACTCCAGAGCGCGCAACAGCCTCTTTCATCACGATTCCGCCTAGTTCGGCGGGCTCAAAAGAGCTTAAGGAACCACCAAAGCTGCCAATGGCAGAACGAACTGCGCTTAAAACGACGACATCACGGCTCATATCAATTCCCTTCTCATACCTCGTTTGAGGCTTCATTAATCAGCAAAATCGTATTTTGATTGACTTAGTCAAGTCTCGGCTATTAGGTCATGCCCTTGGGCCTCAATTACCGTCGCACGGACAAATTCGCCAGCTCGATAACGCTTAGAAGGCTTGCTTGGGGGCAAAACCCTCACCAAACCATCAATTTCAGGGGCATCGCCAGCGGTTCGACCGATTCCGCCTGCTTCATCTACTCGGTCAATCAAGATCTGAATGCGTTTACCAAGCTTCTTTGTCAAACGGTGAATCGAGATTTCTTCGGCTTTTTCCATAAATCGGGCTTGCCGTTCATTGCGGATTGCCTCTGGCACGGGGTTGGCTAACTCATTAGCGGCGGCACCGGCCACTGGTGAATAGGCAAAACAGCCAGCGCGATCAATCTCGGCCTCATCCAGGAAATCCAGTAAATACTGAAACTCTTCCTCAGTTTCACCTGGAAAGCCAGCGATGAAGGTACTGCGAATAACCAAATCGGGACAAGCAGCACGCCATGCCTGAATGCGCTCGAGGTTTTTCTCACCACTAGCAGGTCGCTTCATGCGTTTCAGCACATCAGGATGAGCATGTTGCAAAGGAATATCTAAATAAGGCAAGACACCATAACCATGATCTGAAAACTCTGCCATCAAGGGCAGGATCTCATCAACATGAGGATATGGGTAAACGTAGTGCAGTCTGACCCAGGCTTGATGTTTACGAGCAATCGCATTCAAGGCATTCACTAAATCAAACAAGCGAGTTTTCACTGGCTTGCCGTCCCAAAAACCGGTGCGATATTGAATGTCGACACCATAGGCACTAGTGTCTTGAGAAACAACGAGTAATTCTTTTACACCTGACTCAAAGAGTCTTTCTGCTTCCAGTAATACCTCACCAATTGGTCGTGAAACTAAATCACCCCGCATGCTTGGAATAATGCAGAAGGTACAGCGATGATTGCAGCCTTCTGAGATTTTCAAGTACGCATAGTGCTTTGGAGTTAACTTGACCCCGATCGGTGGCAAGAGATCGGTAAAGGGATCATGTGGTTTAGGGAGATGTTGATGAATGGCCTGCATGACCTCATCAGTAGCGTGAGGGCCGGTTACTGCAAGAACCTTCGGATGAATACTCTGAATGAGATCTGAACCATCCGCATTCTTACGGGCGCCAAGACAGCCCGTGACAATCACTTTGCCGTTCTCAGCAAGGGCTTCACCAATCGCATTTAAGCTTTCTTCAACGGCAGAATCGATGAACCCGCAGGTATTGACCACGACTAAGTCAGCACCGGAATAATCCTTAGCCGTCTCGTACCCTTCAGCGCTTAATTGCGTGAGGATGAGTTCAGAATCAACTAAAGCCTTAGGGCAGCCTAAGGATACAAAGCCAACTTTTCCTGCCACGTTATTCTTTTTCTGCTGATTTGGTTTGGGGGGTAAAGGGGAAGTTGCCAAATAGGCCCTGCGATCCTTGCATTTGCTCTTGCATCTTCACGAACAAATCTTTACTTTGATCCATATAGGTACCCATCAGGTTCTGCATGAGCGGATTTTGCATACTCAGTAGCTGAGACCAAGCATCGGGAGCGTTAGAGCCCATTCCCTTGGATTGGTCACTGAGCTTGTTATGGATATCAACAAAAGACTGCATAGTCTTTTCGAGGTAATTACCCATGAGACCTTGCATGGAGTTTCCGTAAAAGCGGATGATTTGAGAAAGCGTTTGGCTTGAGAAAACAGGTGCACCACCCGCCTCCTCCTCCAGAATGATCTGTAGCAAAATATTGCGTGTCAGATCTTCCTCAGTTTTAGCATCCAGCACTTTGAAGACTGCATTGGCCATCACCAGACCTTTAATGTCACTTAAGGTGACGTAGGTGCTCGTTTGAGTATCGTAGAGGCGACGATTTGGATACTTCTTGATCAATCGCTCTTCACCAACTCGTTTTGCGCGGGTAGCCATAAATAGTCCTCAGTCTGCTTTGTCTTTACTGCAATGCAATAAAGGGGCTAGTGTAGCCCTAGTTTGGATCAGGGTAAAGAGCCAGGAACGACTGTTTAGCCAGTATGAATGCCGCCATTCAGCGAAAAGTCTGCGCCAGTTGCATACCCACTATCGCCAGAGGCAATCCAGCAACAAATAGAAGCGATTTCATCTGGGGTGCCCAAACGCTTCACTGGAATGCCAGCCACGATCTTTTCGAGTACATCTTCACGAATGGCCTTCACCATGTCTGTGCCCACATAGCCAGGGGAAACTGTATTGACGGTTACGCCTTTAGTGGCAACCTCTTGAGCCAAAGCCATCGTGAAACCATGCAAACCTGCTTTAGCAGTGGAATAGTTGCACTGTCCAAACTGACCCTTTTGTCCATTAACAGAAGAAATATTAATAATACGACCCCAGTTGTTGTCGCACATGCCATCGATCACTTGCTTGGTGACATTAAATAATGAATTGAGGTTGGTATCGATCACGGCCTTCCATGCATCAGGCGTCATCTTACGGAATACGCCATCTCGAGTAATGCCAGCGTTATTGATCAACACATCAACGCGACCGACTTCAGCCTTCACTTTATCGAAGGCTGCCACAGTACTATCCCAGTCAGATACGTTACCCTCAGACGCAATGAAGTCAAATCCTAAAGCCTTTTGCTCACCGAGCCATCGATCTTTGCGTGGCGAGTTCGGACCACAACCCGCAATCACTTTGAAACCATCCTTGGCCAGTCTTTGGCAAATAGCTGTTCCAATTCCACCCATACCACCTGTAACGTAGGCAATTTTTTGTGACATTGTGTTCTCCCGATTTTTTTATTTCTGTTCTGATATTTTTTCTTTTACATACTTCCCTGGTGCAGCAATTAATTTTGGGTAGCTTTTGTTGCCAAGTATTTTGGATGCCGCTTTTTTCTCACCACCAAATGGCGCCAACCAATTGATGTAATCGGGCCACCAACTACCGCGCTCATCTTTCGCAGCAGCAAACCAGGCATCGGCCGTTTTAACTAATTTCTCATTGACAAAATAATGACGCTTATTTTTACTTGGCGGATTAATCACACCAGCAATATGGCCAGAAGCGCCCAAGACAAAACGGTTTTTGCCCTTCAACAAATGAGTAGACTGATATGCCGACTTCCAAGGAACGATGTGGTCGTCGTGTGAAGCATAGATATATGCTGGACAATCAATCGTGCCTAAGTCCACCTTCTCTCCGCAAATAGTAAGTTTGTTAGGTTTAATTAGCTCATTCTGGAGGTAGGTGTGGCGAAGGTACCAGCAGTACATCGCACCAGGCAAATTGGTGGAATCTCCATTCCAGTAGAGCAAATCAAATGGCGGCGGGGATTTACCTTTTAGGTAATTTTCAACCACGTAATTCCAGACCAAATCGTTAGGACGTAAGAAGGAGAAAGTATTACCAAGCTCTAAGCCCGACATCATGCCAAAGTTACCTGACTGGCCCCCAATGGTGTTCTCGCGCAACTTGACACTACCCTCATCTACAAAGATATCCAGTATTCCAGTATCACTAAAGTCTAACAGCGTAGTGAGGAGCGTGAGGCTCGTGACCAATTTCTTTTTGCGAGCTGCAAGTACTGCCAAAGCAGAGGCAGTTAAGGTTCCACCCACACAAAAGCCTAAGACATTAATTTGCTCAGTGCCACTGATTGCTTTGGCAACTTCAATCGCTTGGATCACTCCTTCACCAACATAATCATCCCAGGTGACTTGACTCATTGCATCATCGGGATTTTTCCAGGACACCAAGAAAATCGTATGGCCCTGCTCCACCAAATAACGAACCATAGAATTATCGGGTTGCAAATCCAATATGTAGTACTTGTTAATACAAGGCGGAACCATCAGCAGAGGTCGCTCATAAACCGTTTCAGTCAGTGGCGAATACTGAATCAATTCAAATAAATTATTTCGAAATACAACAGCACCCTCAGTGGTTGCTAAATTCTTACCGATTTCAAAAGCGGTTTCATCGGTCTGTGAGACTTTCCCTTTTTTGAGATCGCTTATCAGGTTGCTAATACCATTCTGAATGGATTGCCCTTGTGAACTAATGATGTTCTCCAAGACCTCTGGATTTGTTGCAATGAAATTGGCAGGCGACATTGCATCAATCATTTGCTCAGTGGTGAACACAATACGATGCTTCGATTTATCGTCAGTCTCGACTGCATGAGCTAAAGCCAATAGATGTTTTGAGTTCAACAAATAACTAGCGGCAATTGTTTTACTCCAAGTGGAATGCCATGCTTGGCCTGAAAAGCGGCGATCCTTAATTTCGATTGCATCGGGATTGGTAGCTAGGTGCGATAACTCTTCAAAATATTGTTTTTGAATTTCAACCAAGCGCTCGGGCGGAATGAGGGCCATATGATGAGGGGCCAAGGCGGGTGAGGTAGTTTGATTCATTCCAGAAAGCATGGTGATCTCTTATTAATGAAAACATTCTCCTTCTATAAACACAGAAGGGTTATACGCACTAACCCTAGCACCGAGCAGATTTAGTGGTCAAGGCTCTATCCAGATTAGCGATGCAAAGCGTCCTGAAACGCCATCTCTACGGTGTGAAAAGAAGCGACTGGACTGGGCATAGGTGCACAAACCCCCACCATAGATATTCTGTATCCCAACCCTTTTAAGGGCCTGATGGGCTAGCAGATCCAGATTGGCTAAATACTTCCCAGGCTTTTGTGGGATTGGCTGAAAAGTTTGCGGGTTGATCTCAAAATCACGCTGGGCAAATGACTCAAGCACCTCTTTACCCACCTCAAAATGGTTTTGACCAATGGCCGGACCAAGCCAGGCCATCAATGCTGATGGGGTTAAGCCCGCTGCCTGCTCAACTAGAGCACTCACAGTATTTTCTAAAATGCCAGCACAAAGACCGCGCCAGCCTGCATGCGCTACCCCAATGTTCTGACCATCTGCACTACAAAAAAATACAGGCAGGCAGTCTGCAGTTAAAACGGCCAGCACCTCATTCGTTTGATTGGTCACTGCCGCATCTGCCTCTAGCAACATTGACTCCTTTACTCTAGATAAAGTCGTACTCACTAAAGTTCCATGAGTTTGCCGCATCCAAAGAGGTTCACTGGGCAAAACTGCTCTCAGCAATTGACGATTGAGTAATACTGCACTCGGATCATCCCCCACATGGTCACCTAAATTCAATGAATTGTATGAGCCCACACTATGGCCATTAGTTCGAAGAGTAACCGTGGTGTGCACTCTCTTGGGTGCTGGCCAATCAGCTGAAATGAGGTCCATTAATTGGCATTACCCATTGAGGAAATCGTGGCCGACTCAGAGGGCAAGTCTGTTTCGTTCAAGTGAAGCTGTGTCATCAATCCCATTAAATCGGCTGGAGGTAACTGAAACCAAGCCATTACTTGATGCGTTGCGGGATGCTCTAAGCCCAGAGCGAATGCGTGGAGAGCCTGTCTTTCAAGTCCGATGGCCTTAGCAATCCCTGGAATTTTTTTCCGATAGACAGGATCACCTATCAATGGAAAGCCTAAAGATTCTAGGTGCACTCTAATTTGATGTGTCCTCCCTGTCTCCAAGCGACACTCCAATAGTGAAATTGGGTGATCTTGAAAGTGGCCTTGGGCTAAACGACGAAATTGCGTAGCGGCTGGCTTGCCCTGGGAAACACCTGCAGCCATTTTGAGTCGATCTCGTTGATCGCGCCCCACTGATGCAAGCACCTTGCCTTGACTTGGTGTACTACCCCATACCCAGGCTAAATAGCGACGGTTTACAGCCCTCTCTTGAAGTTGGCGAACTAATGCCGTTTGCGCTTCTGCGGTTCGTGCTACCACCATCAGGCCGGAGGTATCTTTATCCAATCGATGCACAATCCCTGCCCTGGGTAAATACTTCAGCTCTGGGTAATGAAACAGTAAGGCATTGAGCAAGGTTCCACGCCAATTACCAGCAGCTGGATGAACCACTAAACCCACTGGTTTATTGATCACAATCATGCTTGAGTCTTCATAAACCACATCGAGAGAAATATTCTCTGGGGTAAAGGCAAACTGCTCGGGCATTTCTTGTGGAAAAACCTTAATGCTCTCACCACCACGTAGCATAAATCGAGCCTTAGTTACCTTACCATCCACCGTAACCGCCCCTGCCTCAACCCAGGACTTCAAGCGATTTCGAGAATATTCAGGCAATAAGGTCGCCAAAGCCTTATCCAGGCGTTCCCCACCACCCTCCATGGGGATTTCCAGGGCAATGAAATCCTCTTCGTCGATATAATCAGAGGGATTCGATTCAGGAGTTTCCGGCAATGCCACGCTTAAAAGGCCTTTTTGTTATGTCCGACGTAATTTCAGACGCCAGTTTAAGGCTTGCCGCTGCTATTCAGAAAATTGTTTCTATAAGACAGGGTCGTCGGGCGCTATCTCTTCTCCTCATTGTTAGCGGCACTTTATTGCTAGGCGCCTGCGCTGGTAGCGATGGTCAAAAGGATGATGCAGATATTTGGTCTGAGTCGCGTTTGTATTCTGAAGCTACCGACAAACTCAATGATGCCGATTATGCAAAATGTGGCAAATATTTTGACAAACTCGAGGCACGCTTTCCATTTGGGCCGTATTCACAACAAGCACAAATTAATGCAGCCTATTGCTACTGGAAAGCCCAAGAGCAAGCCCAAGCATTGGTAGCGATTGATCGATTTATTAAGCTTTATCAAGGCAGCCCTAATTTAGATTACGCCTATTACCTCAAAGGCTTAATTACCTTTAATGATGATTTGGGTTGGCTAGGTAAATTTACTGGTCAAGATCTGAGTGAGCGTGACCCAAAAGCAGCCAAAGAAGCCTTCGAGTCTTTCAAAACGGTTGTTGTCCGTTTTCCTGATAGTAAATATGCGCCCGACTCAATCGATCGGATGCGTTACATCGTCAATTCATTGGCGGATGCTGATGTGATTGTGGCTCGTTATTACTATCAACGAGGCGCTTACTTGGCTGCAGCCAATCGTGCACAACTCGTCATCCGAGACTACGATCGCGCACCCGCCGTTGAAGAGGCGCTCTATATTTTGATTAAGTCCTACAATAAATTGGATATGCCTGAGTTAAGTGCTGACGCTGAGCGTGTATTTAAATTGAACTTCCCTGACAGCCAGATGCTGATTACAGGTCAGCGCGTCAAAAAGGAAAAAAGATGGTGGCAAATCTGGGTTAAAGAGAGCGACGGTCAAATTAAATAATCTTGACCGGGACCCTGGGCGCAACTGCACAGATCAGCTCATAACCAATAGTGCCACTATGTTGCGCAAGAACATCCACAGGTACATGTGTACCCCAAAGCTCAACACTTGTACCTATTTGAGCATTTGCTGCGCCTCTTAAATCAATTGTGATCATATCCATCGATATTCGACCCACAATCGGGCAAATCATTCCGCCATTCATCATCGATGGATCAGTGACCCAAACTGGACTGCCTTCTTTGGCATGTCTTGGGTAACCATCAGCGTAACCACAGGCAACAATACCAATCCGCATTGGCTCACGTGCCTCATAAATTCCACCATAACCAACGCGATCGCCAATCGACAAATCTTGTATTGCAATAATTTCGCTTACTAGAGACATTACTGGCTTTAGGCCGCTGTGCTCTATGTCAGCGTTAATGCCCGAAGGTGAAACGCCATACAAAATTACACCCGGCCTGACCCAATCCCCTAAGGTATTGCGATGCCAAAGAATCGTGGCTGAATTACCGTAGGAGGTAGACCCTGGTAAGCCATCAATACCGAGATGAAAGGATTCCAATTGCTCATCTACTGTAGGGGAACGATCTAGTTGATCGGCATTCGCAAAGTGCGTCATGTGATGCATGTGATAGCCAGCAGCATGAAGACGATGAAAAGCAGTTCGATAGACATCAGGTTTAAAACCCAGACGGTTCATTCCGGTATTCATCTTCAAAAACACATTCATTCTCGTATGTGGCTGCGCTTCAAAACCCTCCAACCAAGTCACTTGATTTTCGCAATGAATCACCACATCACAAGTCAGCTCATGGGCAAGAATGAGCTCATTTTCATGAAAGAGACCCTCTAAAAGCAAAATTCTGCCCTGCCAGCCATGATTTCTGAGGAAACGGGCATCCTCTAAATCCAGAACGGCAAACCCATCGGTAGAGCCCAGGCCCTTGAGGGCAGCCTCTAGACCGTGGCCGTAGGCCCTGGCCTTAATCACGCACCAAATCTTAGACTCTGGAGCCAAGCCCCTTATTTTGGCCAAATTATGCTCAAATGCAGCAGTATCAATAGCAGCCAAAATAGGTCTGGTCATTAGGCTATTAGCCGAACTGCCCATGTAAAAAGCCCCTTTCGTGTTTTAATTGATGCAATGACTAGATTGTACGAATGAACCGTAGTTTTTACACCATTATGGCGGCGCAATTTTTTTCGTCGCTCGCCGACAATGCCTTGCTCATTGCAGCAATCGCTCTTCTGGTCCAGCTTCAAGCTCCGGCCTGGATGACCCCTTTACTGAAATTATTCTTTGTCTTGTCCTATGTATTGCTGGCCGCTTTTGTTGGCGCCTTCGCTGATTCGAGGCCCAAAGGCAATGTGATGTTCATTACCAACACCATTAAATTTGTTGGGTGCGTCTTTATGCTCTGTGGCGCACATCCACTGATCTCATATGCAATAGTAGGTTTGGGGGCGGCAGCCTACTCGCCAGCCAAATATGGAATATTGACTGAACTATTGCCACCAGAAAAACTTGTTGCGGCGAACGGCTGGATTGAAGGCTTAACCGTTAGCTCGATCATTTTGGGCACTGTTCTGGGCGGCATTCTGATTAGCAGCAATGTTTCCAGTTCACTTCTGAGCTTTGATATGCCCATGATTGATACCGGGATCGATACCCCTGCCGAATCAGCGATCTTGATCACTATGTTTATCTATCTGATTGCAGCACTGATTAATTTACGCATTCCTGATACGGGCGCACGTTACCTAGCGCAAAAGACCAATCCCATAGAGCTCATTAAAGATTTTGCCCACTGCTTTGTGACACTCTGGAATGACCGTTTAGGTCAAATTTCCCTAGCAGTGACAACACTCTTCTGGGGTGCAGGCGCCACCCTCCAATTCATCGTCATTAAGTGGGCAGAAGTATCTTTGCATATGAATTTATCGCAAGGCGCTATTTTGCAAGCCATCACTGCTGTAGGAGTCGCTGGCGGCGCAGTATGGGCTGCTTGGCGGGTACCTTTGCGTAAATCTCTAACAGTGTTGCCTTACGGCATCGCCATGGGTGTGGTGGTAAGTACCCTCGCCTTGTATAACTCTGACATGTTGCCCGATCTTGTCTTGGTCAATTTTTACTCCTTGAAGCTTCATCTGAATCTGTTGCCAGCGTATTTCTTGCTCATGCTAGTGGGTTGTTTAGCAGGATATTTTGTCGTTCCAATGAATGCGCTGCTTCAACATCGAGGTCATGTACTGATGTCGGCTGGACATTCAATTGCAGTCCAGAACTTCAATGAGAATATTTCAGTGCTATTGATGCTGGCAAGCTATTCACTACTGATTTGGCTTGATTTTCCAGTAAAGTACGTCATCATTGGCTTTGGTCTAGTGGTCTGCTTAATCATGTATTTGGTCATGCGCCGACATAAAGCAAACCAAGCTGAATATGACTCTCTGCATCTGATTGGTGAGCACAAGCACTAAATCAACAGCAATTTCCCTACAGGCTATGTAAAACAGATTTGGCTAGTAAAAGGTCTTGCCATAACAATCTTTTATCTTGCGGCCTGGCGATGAAATGTTCTAGGGTAAAAGAAGGAACCAAGGGAATCTCTTCAAGCCCCTCTCGATTTAACTCTAGGATGGTGTCTCGTAACTCTTCTAGAGGATCTCTTTCCCCAGTCATCGCTTGGACTGCTTGACCGCCAAAGGCAATTGAAATTACGGGTAAGGCTTCATCTGGTCTAGCCAGCTTCGCCTTATTAGCAGGCTCACACCAAAGCCATTCTTTGGAATCTAAACCCAAAACGCGAATGAGGTTCTGAAACAAAATCTCTGTATCACCCTTTGGTTTGATCCCAAAGAACCACCATATACCCCGCGGCTTGGCTTGAGAAGAAACAGGGGTAGGCTCCTCAATCTGAGAGGCTTGAGCAGAGTCTCTGGCAACCCATTCAGAAATACCCATCTCTTTTAAAAGGGCTGAGTTGGAATTGCTTATTGTATTCATTGCGCTAGATTAATCGATTTGGCCATCACCTGGGCATCTTCTCGTTGACCAGTGGCCTGATCGGCTGGATAGTAGGCTTTACGAACCCCAATAGTTTGATAGCCAAGACCCTCGTATAGGGTAATTGCCGGAATATTGGATGGCCTGACTTCCAGGATGATCCGAGGCATTAGGCGAGTAGCGGCAATGCCCTCAATGGTATTCATGATTCTTGCCGCTATACCAAGACGACGTAATTTAGGCGAGACGGTGATATTTAGGAGATGTAATTCATCCACTGCCGGGTAGAGAACACAATAAGCCCACAACACCTTAGGATCTAAATAGGTGCCCAGCTGGGCACCATCTGATTCAGGCCTGATGCAGTAAGCCCAATGACCAGCTGCTAATGAATCATTGAAATTACCCTTGGTCCAAGGATGTGCATGGGAGATTTGCTCGATAGACAAAACCTCATCTAGATCGTCGCTTTGCATTGGCAAAAAAGCCAACTCAACTGAGCTTGCCATTATTTGAGTTGGCCATGATGCAAACGCTCTTCGGTCGTAAAGGCAACTTTGTTGCGGACATAAAGAGGTTCTAATTGATCTACGGGTATTTGCATTCCTTGGTCCCACATTGCTTGGGCGCAGATGAGCACACCTAAGGCGTGCGCACCAATTTGATCTTGCTTGATGATGGCATTTGGTGTTAGCAAACGATCGCCATACTCTAAGATCGCACTCCCTATCACGATATCTGCCTCGCTTAGCTCAACCAACTCTGGTGCGCTAAGACGTGCATCAGAGATACGCTTAGGCCGCGCGTTCGACTGCAATTGATACTGAGCCCAGTAAACCTCATCCATTCGAGCATCAATCGCCACTACTAGATTGTTTGTCTGATTATTTGATGATCCGCTCTGATTCAATTGGGCTGCGATTGCATCCAAGCTCATTACCGGTATCACTGGCAGATTTGCACTGAGTGCTAGACCTTGTGTAACTGCAAGCCCTAATCGAACGCCTGTAAAGGCACCGGGCCCGATATCTACAGCAATCGCATCCAAATCTTGGAGCTCCAGATTCGCCTCTTGCAAAAGCACATCAATCCAAGGCAAGAGATGCTGGCTGGCGGCTGACGATAATTTTTCATGACGAAATAACGGCTGTTCAGACCCAAAGCTGAGGGCTACTGAACACCAAGAGGATGAAGTATCAATTGCAAGTAAACGCGACAAGCTAAGCCTATAAAAAAATATCTAAGGACTCAAGCTCTGAATGATCTCTGCCGGAGCCTGTACTAGCTCAATTAGAACACCTTCACCGCCATAGGGAAATTCTTCATTTCCTTTGGGGTGTATGAAGGTAATGTCGTGACCCGCAGCCCCCTTACGAATACCGCCCGGAGCAAATCGCATCCCTTGAGCACTGAGCCATTCAACCGCTTTAGGTAAATCATCGACCCAAAGACCGATATGGTTTAAGGGGGTTTGATGAACGGCAGGCTTTTTATCAATGTCATAGGGTTGCATTAAATCAACCTCTACCTGATGTACACCCATTCCGATTGCACAAATATCTTCGTCCACATTCTCCCGCTCCGAGACGAAAGTGCTGAGATATTCAAATCCAAGCAGCTCAATCCAGAGTTTTCGCAGGCGTTCTTTGCTTTCACCACCAATGGCGATCTGCTGAATCCCAAGAATACGAAAGGGCTTTGTCATTTTTACTCTTTACTCGAAACGGATAATCAGTTGATCTACTGCCAAGCTATCACCCTCTTTCGCGCAAATCTCAGCGATGATGCCGTCTTGAGCTGCGCTCAGGGTATTTTCCATCTTCATTGCTTCGATTGCTGCGAGCTTTTGCCCTGCAGTGACGCTCTCACCTGCTTTAACAAATATTTTTGTTAGCAGGCCCGGCATAGGAGATAAAACCAATTTAGAGGTATCGGGTGGAAGCTTGATAGGCATACGACGCTGCATTTCAGCGCCGAAGGAGCTCAGCACCATACAGTCATATTGGGCACCATCAAGGACGAGATGGTACTTCACACCACGACGCTCCACTTGGGCGGTGATCTTACTGGTGCCATTGATTCTGGCATGCAAAGTGATATCACCAGGACGCCAAGCACTCTCGATATCGTAGCGACTCAAGCCGTCGGCGGTATTGATATAAACAGAATAGACACCTTGTTTTAACTCAATGCGGGCTGGTAGCTCATATGGAGCTTCACTTGCACCGACCCGTTTACCAGTAACAATCACGAATTCTTTTGCAATGACCATCTCGTGCCCAGCTAACTGACCATCAATCAACTTGATGTGTTCAAGATAGCGGTAACGCATGAATGCTGCTAAAGCCGCCAATCTATTGGGGTCGGCGGGTTGAACAGAATCCTTTTTAAAGCCCTGCGGATACTCCTCTGCGATAAAACCAGTTGTGAAGTCACCAGAAACAAAGCGAGGATGTTGCAATAAAGCAGCCTGGAAAGGGACGTTTGAATGAATCCCCCGAATCACAAAGTTGTTCAGGGCATCACGCATCTTTTCGATTGCTGCTGCACGATCCTTGCCATGGACAATCAACTTTGCAATCATTGAGTCGTAATACATGGGGATCTCGCCTCCCTCATAGACACCTGTATCAACACGCACGCCATCTTGCTCTTCCGGTGGACGATATTTAACAAGACGGCCAGTAGAGGGCAAGAAGTTCCGGAATGGATCATCCGCATTGATACGGCATTCCATTGACCAGCCATTGAGTTTGATGTCATCTTGCTTAAATGCCAACTTTTCGCCAGCAGCAACCCGAATCATCTGCTCAACTAGATCTAAACCAGTGATTCCCTCAGTAACTGGATGCTCTACTTGCAAGCGCGTATTCATCTCAAGAAAGTAAAAAGACTTGTCTTTGCCAACCACAAACTCGACCGTACCAGCGGATTGGTAGTTCACGGCCTTAGCTAAAGCTACCGCTTGTTCGCCCATTGCTTTACGGGTTGCGGGATCAATAAATGGGGATGGTGCTTCTTCGATGACTTTTTGATGACGGCGCTGAATCGAGCAATCTCGCTCGCCTAAATAAACCGTATTACCGTACGCATCACCCAAAACTTGGATTTCAATATGGCGCGGGCCCTCAACAAATTTCTCGATAAAGATCCGATCATCACCAAAGCTATTCATCGCCTCAGTCTTGCATGCTGCAAATCCCTCAGCAGCTTCTTTATCATTGAATGCAACACGCAAACCTTTGCCACCACCACCAGCAGAGGCTTTGATCATGACTGGATACCCAATACCCTGGGCGATTTTTACAGCCTCTTCAGTCGTAGCGATTGCCTCGTTATGACCAGGAATGGTATTAACTTTAGCTTCGAGTGCTAATTTCTTGGAGGCAATCTTGTCTCCCATTGCTGCAATCGACTGATGCTTTGGCCCAATAAAGACAATGCCCTCTTCTTCACAACGCTTAGCAAACTGTTCGTTTTCGGATAAGAAGCCATAGCCTGGATGAACTGCCTCAGCGCCGGTATCCTTGCAAGCCTGAATAATGCGATCCATTACCAGATAGGATTCACGTGAAGGTGCTGGTCCAATCAACACAGCTTCATCCGCCAGCTGTATATGGCGAGCCTCTTTATCAGCCTCCGAATAAACGGCAACCGTTTTAATGCCCATCTTTTGAGCTGTCTTGATGACACGGCAAGCAATTTCGCCGCGATTGGCAATGAGAATTTTCTTAAACATCTTCGTAGTCATGATTGGCCGCCTTATAAAGGAATATTGCCGTGTTTACGGGCGGGGTTCTGTAATTCTTTATCTTTCAACATGGCTAAAGATCTCGCAATCCGTTTACGCGTCTCGTGAGGCAAGATCACATCGTCGATATAGCCACGGCGTCCTGCTACAAAAGGATTGGCAAACTTGGCTTTGTACTCTGCCTCTCTTGCTGCAATTTTGGCGGGGTCGGATTTTTCTTCACGGAAAATAATTTCTACCGCGCCTTTTGGACCCATCACTGCAATTTCTGCCGATGGCCATGCGAAATTGACATCGCCACGCAAGTGTTTTGATGCCATGACATCATAAGCACCGCCGTAAGCCTTGCGAGTAATTAAAGTTACCTTCGGGACTGTGCAATCAGCATACGCATACAGCAACTTAGCGCCATGCTTGATAATGCCGCCGTATTCTTGTGCAGTCCCTGGCATAAATCCTGGTACATCGACCAATGTCACGACAGGGATATTAAAAGCATCGCAAAAGCGGACAAACCTCGCTGCTTTGATGGAGGCTTTGATATCGAGACAACCTGCTAGCACTAAGGGCTGATTCGCAACAATGCCAACAGTCGAGCCTTCGATACGGGCAAAGCCAATGATGATGTTCTTGGCAAAATCAGGTTGCAGCTCAAAGAACTCGCTATCGTCAACCATCTTATGGATCAGTTCTTTGATGTCATAAGGCTGGTTCGGATTCGATGGCACCAAGGTATCTAATGAATAATCAGGCTCTTCATGCCGATTGGGGATCTTGACAACCGGAGGCTTCTCACGATTTGAGAGTGGTAAGTAGTTAAAGAAGCGTCTGAGCATCATGATTGCTTCAACATCATTCTCAAAAGCAAGATCACATACTCCAGATACTGTGGAATGCGTCATTGCACCACCTAGCTCTTCTGCAGTCACGTCCTCGTGCGTGACGGTCTTCACCACCTCAGGACCCGTTACAAACATATAAGAGCTATCTTTGACCATAAAGATAAAGTCAGTCAATGCGGGCGAATAGACTGCACCACCGGCAGACGGGCCCATGATTAAGGAAATTTGCGGAATGACGCCGGAAGCGGTGACATTGCGCTGAAAGATTTCTGCATAGCCGCCCAAAGAGGCAACACCCTCCTGAATTCGTGCACCACCAGAGTCATTCAAGCCAATTACTGGGGCGCCGACTTTCATGGCCTGATCCATGATCTTGCAGATCTTTTCTGCATGAGCCTCTGAAAGTGATCCTCCCAATACGGTAAAGTCTTGCGAGAAGACAAACACTAAGCGGCCATTAATCATGCCGTAACCCGTTACTACACCATCACCGGGTACAGTTTGTTCATCCATACCAAAATCATGGCAACGATGCTCAACAAACATATCCCACTCTTCAAAAGAGCCAGCGTCGAGCAGTAATTCAATACGTTCACGGGCGGTTAGTTTGCCTTTAGCGTGTTGAGCCTGAATTCGTTTTTGCCCTCCACCTAGTCGCGCTAATTCACGCTGATCTTCGAGCTGTTGGATGATTTCTTTCATAACATTTCCTTAGAAAAATTCATGGCCCATCGCCTCAAGCAAGCGACGCGCCGCTACCGAGGCAGCCATGGTTCCAGCATTTACCTCAGCACTGAGTCTGGGTAATAGTGCTTGCACTTCAGGATGGCTTCGGAAGGCGTGCTTTAGTCCGGCATCGATGCGTTCCCACATCCATGAGCCTGCCTGTTGTTTCCGACGCTCCTCTAACTTGCCATTCGCAGTCTGCAATTTCTGAAAGCGCAGAATGTTGTCCCAGAGTTCTGGAACGCCTTGGCCATTGAGAGCACTCAAACTCATAACGACGGGGTGCCAATAATCTGCTTGGTGAGAAGCATGGTCCGGATTGCCCTGAAAGCCAAGTAAGCGCAGTGAGCTCGTAATAAAGGCTTGCGCTCTCATAGCGGCATTCGGATCAATATCTGCTTTATTAATGACGATCAGGTCAGCCAACTCCATCACACCTTTTTTAATAGCCTGGAGATCATCGCCAGCATTGGGAAGTTGAAGCAAGAGAAATAGGTCTGTCATGCCTGCTACAGCAATCTCACTTTGTCCCACGCCCACAGTTTCAACGATCACTACATCGTGACCTGCTGCTTCAGCAACGAGTAATGCTTCACGGGTTTTTTCTGCAACACCACCTAAAGTCCCTGACGAGGGGCTTGGCCGAATAAAGGCATGCTCATGAACTGACAGGCGCTCCATGCGAGTCTTATCACCCAGAATCGATCCACCCGAGATGCTGGATGAAGGATCGATTGCTAAGACCGCAACCCGATGTCCTTTGTCGATCAAATAGAGACCCAGGGTTTCAATTAAAGTGGATTTACCAACACCAGGCACACCAGAGATACCTAAACGAAAGGACTTTCCTGTCTTAGGTAGCAATGCATTGAGCGCTTCGTCTGCGCGCTTGCGGTGATCTGAGCGCGTGGATTCCAAAAGAGTAATGATCTTCGCCAGTGCACGACGTTGCGCTGGCGATGGTTGACCAGTGAGATCCTCAATTAAGGATTGATCAGCGGCATTCATCATGGGTTTTGATTCCTAGACTTAGCTAGGATTAACCTGTTTCCGAATTTGCTCAAGCACATCTTTCGCTGAAGCTGGGATCGGTGTACCTGGTCCGTAGATACCCTTCACTCCTGCTTCGTATAAGAATTCATAGTCTTGGCGTGGAATTACACCACCCACAAACACGATGATGTCATCAGCACCCTGTTTTTTAAGCTCTTGAATAATCGCAGGGACTAATGTTTTATGGCCAGCAGCTAAAGTCGAGATTCCTAAAGCATGTACATCATTCTCGATTGCTTGACGGGCACACTCTTCAGGCGTCTGAAACAAGGGGCCAATGTCAACGTCAAAACCTAAATCCGCAAAGGCGGTGGCGACTACTTTGGCGCCACGGTCATGACCGTCTTGACCCAATTTGGCAATCATCACTCGAGGACGACGACCGAAGTCTTTTGCGAAATCACCAATTTCTACTTTGAGTTTTTCCCAGCCCTCGGCTGAGTCATAGGCAGCTGCATACACTCCGGTCACCTTTTGCGTATCGGCGCGATGGCGCCCGTAAACTTTCTCTAATGCGTCTGAGACTTCACCGACCGTAGCACGTAAACGCATTGCATCCACAGCAAGTCCTAATAAATTACCGGTGTTCTCTTCTGCGGCTTTGGATAAAGCATCAAGTGCTACATCGACTTTCTTCTGATCACGTTTGGCTTTGATATTTTTTAAGCGAGCGATCTGACTATCACGCACCTTGTCATTATCGATCATCAATACATCGACCAAATCTTCTTTGCCAAGCTTGTATTTATTCACACCCACAATGACATCCGAACCAGAGTCAATCTTGGCTTGCTTTTCTGCAGCAGCAGCTTCAATCTTCAGCTTGGCCCAGCCACTTTCTACTGCTTTGGTCATGCCACCCATGGCTTCGACTTCTTCGATAATTTCCCATGCTTTGTCAGCCATCTCTTGCGTGAGGTTCTCCATCATGTATGAGCCAGCCCAAGGATCGATCACACTAGTGATATGGGTCTCTTCTTGCAAAATCAACTGGGTATTGCGAGCAATGCGGCTTGAGGTCTCAGAGGGCAAAGCAATTGCCTCGTCAAAGGAGTTGGTATGCAGCGACTGCGTTCCGCCGAACACAGCTGCCATTGCCTCAACCGTAGTGCGAACGATATTGTTATAGGGGTCTTGCTCAGTCAAAGACCAGCCTGAGGTCTGGCAATGCGTCCGGAGCATCAGCGACTTCGGACTCTTAGGCTCGAATGATTTCATGATGCGCCACCATAAGAGTCTTGCTGCGCGTAACTTAGCAACTTCTAAATAGAAGTTCATGCCAATTGCAAAGAAGAAAGACAGACGACCGGCAAATCCGTCAATATCCAAGCCTTTGGCTAGCGCTGTTTTCACATACTCTTGACCATCTGCCAAGGTGAACGCCAATTCCAAGACTTGATTGGCCCCTGCTTCTTGCATGTGGTAACCCGAAATGGATATCGAGTTGAACTTCGGCATGTACTTAGCGGTGTACTCAATGATGTCGCCAATAATGCGCATCGATGGTTCAGGCGGATAAATGTAGGTGTTACGCACCATAAACTCTTTCAGAATGTCATTCTGAATGGTGCCCGAGAGTTGATCTTGCCTTACCCCTTGTTCTTCACCAGCCACGATGTAACCAGCCAAGACTGGTAACACCGCACCGTTCATCGTCATCGAGACAGAGACCTTGTCCAAGGGAATGCCGTCGAATAAGATTTTCATATCCTCGACCGAATCAATCGCAACACCGGCTTTACCGACATCGCCCGTCACACGAGGATGATCCGAGTCGTAACCACGATGCGTTGCCAAATCAAACGCCACTGAGACGCCTTGGCCACCTGCGTCTAGCGCTTTGCGATAAAAGGCATTCGATTCTTCCGCTGTTGAAAATCCCGCATATTGACGTATGGTCCATGGGCGTACTGAATACATCGTTGCCTGTGGGCCACGCACAAATGGCTCAAACCCAGGTAAGGTATCGGCATAGCTCAGCCTCTCAAGATCGGCAGAGGTATACAAAGCCTTTAAGTAAATTCCATCGGGTGTTTGCCAGCCCAATTTATCAACATCGCCATTAGGGGCGGATTTTTGCGCTGAGCCATTCCAATCTTCCAGACTCGCTTTTGGCACATTAGGCCAAGTCGAGGCATTGGTTTTTTTATCGCTAGCCATCAATTGCTCCCTTAAGGCTGTATTCATCTCGCAAAGTAATTATGGTCATTTTGCTTGACAAATCCTGGTTTGTCTAGATATTGTATACATAATTATGAATACAAAACTGATTAATCGCCCCCTATATGAGGATGTCGCAGACCGCCTCAGAGGACAAATCTTTGCCCATGAACTAGCTCCAGGGAGCTGGCTAGATGAGCAAAGCCTGGCTGTTCAGTTTGGGATTAGCAGGACTCCGATGCGAGAAGCCATTAAATTATTGGCTGCTGAAGGACTTGTGACGATTAAATTGCGCAGAGGCGCCTATGTCACTGAAGTTGAACGAACTGATTTAGAGCAAATCTTCACTGTGCTCTCCCTTCTGGAGGGCGAAGCTGCTAAAGAGGCAGCACTAAAGGCCAATGAATCCCAATTAAATCAATTAGATGACGTTCATCATCGCCTAGAAAAAGCGGCAGCGGATCGCGATATCGAGCAATTTTTTGAAATTAATGTGAAATTTCATGAGTTGATTCTCGATATCGCTGGGAATAAGTGGTTAAACGGGGTTATTGGTGATTTGCGGAAAGTCCTCAAGCTGCAAAGAAAAGACTCCCTGAATAGAACCGGGCGATTGCAAAATTCTCTGTTAGAGCACAGGCAAATATTGGAGGCCATCCTGAAAGGGGATGCGAAGGCAGCTGAGATGGCAATGCGCAAACATCTAGCCCAAGGTTTAGAGGCGGCGAGGTAGATTTCGAGCTCAATGCTAAGGTATTACCCATAAAAAACAATGGCTTAGGAGATTATCCTAAGCCATTTTGGTATGCACTACAGCAATTACTTTTTAATTACTAAAGTCCCTGGCAAAGAAGATACATAAGCAGCGATATCTTTTAAGTCCTGTTCTGAGTAGGATTGAACTTGGCCTGCCATGATGGCGTTATTGCGACCGTACTTCGCATTGCTGCCACCAACTTGGTAGGCATGTAATGCATAGTAAAGGTAATCGGCAGGTTGACCAGCCAAACGTGGGTAGACCGGCAGAATTGGCGCATTGAGTCCAGCACCATGACAGGAGGTGCAATTACCCTTCTCTACCAAAGCCTGACCTTTTTCAATGTTGGCGGCATTGGCCAAGCCAACGCAACAAAATACAAGAGTAGTGATGAATGCAAATTTCATAGACATATCTCGATTACTTCAATGGGTTGATCGGTGAGCTGGATGTTTGCGCGGCATAGTATTCGCCGATATCAGCCATATCCTGATCGGACAGACTTCCGGCAATCGCTCTCATCGTTGGGTGCTTGCGCTCGCCCTTTTTATACTCAGACAAAGCAACCGCAATATAGCCCGCATTTTGACCGCCCAACATGGGCACGCGATAGACCAAAGGGTAGTCAGCACGATAGTCAGGAATGGAATGGCAACCAGTGCAAAGCCAGACTTTGCCTGCACCAGCTTGAGCAGAACCCTGGACGTCATCGGCTTGCGCTGCAAGTGCGGTAAAAGCCAAACTAGCACAGAGGGCCAATTGGGAAATCAAGTGTTTTTTCATAGAAATCATCAAGAAGCAGATTGATCAAAAGTTTGAGAGAGTATAGCGGAGACTGCAGGCAAACGGCCTGGAATGCGTATTTTTGGTGAATTGGCGTTTCTAGGCAATATTTTTCCCTATACTTTCTGCTATTCGCAATTATCGAGAACACCATGACCGCCCTTGCCTCAGATCGCCTCAAGACTTTAGGCATCGAATTACCCCCAGCCGGCCCTCCCGCCGCCGCTTATGTAATGGCAACGACCTCAGGCAATACCGTCTATCTCTCCGGGCATATTGCAAAACAAGCTGGCAAAGTTTGGGTTGGCAAGCTGGGGCACGATATGGATACCGAAACAGGTAAGAATGCGGCACGCTCGATAGCCATCGATTTACTGGCTACCCTTCAAAATCACCTAGGCTCGATTGATCGAGTCAAACGCATCATCAAAGTGATGGGTTTGGTTAACTCAACCACAGGCTTCACTGAACAGCACTTAGTCATCAATGGATGCTCAGAATTGCTATTCGAAGTGTTTGGCGATGCAGGCAAGCACGCACGCAGTGCCTTTGGTGTCGCTCAAATTCCTTTGGGTGCCTGCGTCGAAATTGAACTCATTGCAGAGATTTAAAGCACTGCTTTAGTTGGCTTTGAGCTTACCGTCTTTCAGACGAGGCTCAACAAAGTGGCCTTTGCGGGCACGATTACCGACAAATGTCTTGAGCGTCTTGGCATCCAAATTGAGCTCGGTTGGTTTGCTGGCTCGACCCGCACCACTATACGATGCGCCTTCAGCGCCGACTGCAATCGCAGAAGCCAAAGTCTCTTTAGGATCAAGACCCATCAGAATCACACCTTTACCTCCAGCAGGTAAACGCTTGAGCTCATCTAATGGGAACACCAAGAGCTTGGCACTCTCAGACAAACAAGCAACCTGTTTCATGCCGACTGATACTTTGGCGGCACCAAGCGGAGCATCTCCACCTGGGAACTTAGCATCAACACCCACAAAAGCTTTACCGGCTTTATTGCGGGTCATCATGTCGCTCACATTAGCCAAGAAACCATTGCCAGCACGAGTAGAGATCAGAACCAAATCATCAGCATGGCCAGCGTAATACGCCACCATTTGAGATCCGGCGGCCAAATTCACAAAGCTGGTGAGGGGCGATCCATCTCCACGCGCACCTGGGAGCTCGCTCACCGGTACTGTGTAAACGCGACCATCACTACCAAAGCCTTGCATTACATCGACCGTGCGGCATTCGAAAGTGCCATACATGCCATCACCAGCCTTAAATGCAAACTGGCTAGGGTCATGTTCATGACCTTGACGCACTCGTACCCAACCTTTTTGAGAAACAATTACTGTCACAGGCTCATCAACCACCTTAGTCTCAGCTATAGCACGCTTATCTTCTTGGATGATGGTGCGACGATCATCACCAAAGTCTTTCATATCGGACTCAATCTCTTTGATGATGCGCTTACGTAAATTGCTATCGTTTTGTAAGAGTCCTTCAAGATCATCGCGCTCGGTTTTCAGCTCCTTGAGCTCTTGCTCGATCTTAATGCCCTCTAAGCGAGCCAACTGACGCAAGCGGATGTCCAAAATGTCTTCTGCTTGACGCTCAGTGAGTTTGAAGGCGGTAATCAAATCCGCCTTAGGCTCATCGCTATTGCGAATAATCTTGATGACCTTATCAATATTGAGAAGCACCGTTAAACGGCCTTCCAAAATATGCATACGGTCTTTGACTTTATCCAAACGGTGCTCAGTACGACGGGTGACGGTTTGCACTCGGAAACCAATCCACTCAGAAATAATATCTTTGAGGCCTTTTTGACGGGGACGACCATCAGTTCCAATCATCACCAAATTCATTGGGGCGTTGGATTCTAAAGAGGTATGGGCTAACAAGAGATTGACAAACTCATTGAGATCGATGTTCTTACTCTTAGGCTCAAACACTAAGCGCACTGCTGCATCTTTACTTGACTCGTCACGCACCCCATCTAATACCGCCAAGATCGTTGACTTCAGGTTGTTTTGATCAGTCGTGAGGGTTTTCTTGCCAATCTTGACTTTAGGGTTGGTAATCTCTTCAATCTCTTGCAAAACCTTTTGAGAAGAAGTTGAAGGTGGTAATTCATTTACGACCACTTGCCACTGACCGCGAGCCAATTCTTCTACAGACCAACGGGCTCGGACTTTTAAGCTCCCGCGACCACCCTCATAGATCTGGGCAATTTCGTTAGCTGGGGAAATAATTTGACCACCGCCAGGGAAATCAGGGCCAGGGATGATCTCCAGCAGTTCAGCGGTCGACATCTTGGGCGACTTCATTAAGGCAATGGCTGCGCTAGCGACTTCACGAAGGTTGTGCGAAGGTATTTCAGTTGCCATACCCACCGCAATGCCTGAAGCCCCATTCAGGAGAACAAAAGGTAAACGTGCGGGTAATAGTTTGGGCTCTTGAAAAGATCCATCATAGTTCGGGGCAAAATCCACCGTACCTTCATCAATCTCACTAAGCAATAAACCAGCAATCTTGGTTAAGCGCGCTTCGGTATAACGCATGGCAGCTGCGCCATCACCATCGCGAGAACCAAAGTTACCCTGACCATCGATTAAGGGATAGCGCAAGGAAAAGCTTTGCGCCAAACGAACCAAAGCATCATAGGCGGATTGGTCGCCATGCGGATGAAACTTACCCAGCACATCACCCACCACGCGCGCGCTCTTCACTGGCTTAGCATCAGCGCGCAGCCCCATCTCGCTCATCGAGAACAAGATACGGCGTTGTACTGGCTTTTGTCCATCAGCGACATCCGGCAAAGCCCGCCCTTTAACAACGCTAATGGCGTAATCTAAGTAGGCGCGCTCGGCATAGACTGCTAGCGTGAGGCTGTCTTTATCATCCTCATTAAGCTCAACCTTGTTGGGATCATGTGGGGGTGGATTGCCGCCTGACTTTGAAGACTGATCTGTGACCATATCGGTCTCATGAACATTGGAAAAAAGATCCGCCTGCTCTACCGGCTGAGTTGGTTTTGATGGAACCGTTTTATGAACGGGTTTCTTAGTAGCCATTAGATATCTGCCTCAACTTCATTACCGCGCTCTTCCAACCAATCGCGCCGCGCGCCGGATTCGGATTTACCCATCAACATATCCATCGTTTTAATCGTTTCATCCTGGGTCCACTCACCTAGTGTTACAGGCAGCAAACGTCGAGTGTCGGGGTTTAAAGTGGTATCCCACAATTGCTCTGCACTCATTTCTCCCAAACCTTTAAAGCGAGAGATCTGCCATGCGCTCTCTCGAACGCCGTCCTTGCGTAATTTGTCTTCAATGGCCTGAAGCTCATTCGCATCGAGGGCATAGATTTTTTGGGCAGGCTTCTTGCCGCGGGCTGGAGCATCGACTCTAAACAAAGGTGGCCTTGAAATATAGACATGACCCAAATCAATCAGTTTGGGAAAGTGCTTATAGAACAAAGTGAGCAGCAATACTTGAATATGCGCTCCATCAACGTCAGCATCAGAAAGTATGCATACCTTGCCATAGCGTAGATTCGATAAATCGATATCGTCATTGGGGCCATGAGGATCAACGCCGATCGCTACCGCGATATCGTGTACTTCGTTATTCGCAAAGAGACGATCGCGCTCTGCCTCCCAGGTGTTCAAAACCTTACCGCGTAGAGGCAAGATTGCCTGATATTCCTTATTGCGACCCATCTTCGCTGAACCACCTGCTGAATCTCCCTCGACTAGGAAAATTTCATTCATAGTGATATCTTGACTCTCGCAATCGGTTAACTTGCCCGGCAGCACTGCTACACCAGAAGATTTCTTCTTTTCAACTTTTTGACCAGCGCGCGTTCTAGCTTGCGCCTGTTTAATCACGAGATCAGCAAGCTTACGACCATAGTCGACATGCTGGTTTAACCAAAGCTCTAGAGCGGATTTGGAATAGGCCGAGACCAATCGAACGGCGTCGCGTGAGTTGAGGCGCTCTTTAATTTGCCCCTGAAACTGAGGGTCTAGCACTTTGGCAGACAGAATAAAGGAAGCTCTCGCAAAGACATCCTCAGGCATCAGTTTCACGCCTTTGGGTTGTAGGGCATGCATCTCGATAAAGCCTTTGACAGCATTGAAGAGGCCTTCGCGTAAACCGCTCTCATGAGTTCCTCCTGCTGGAGTAGGAATCAGATTGACGTAACTCTCACGCACGGGTGCGCCATCTTCAGTCCAAGCGACTACCCAAGCAGCGCCCTCACCTTCAGCGAAACCATCTTCATCACTATTGCCAGTGGCATATTGCTCACCTTCAAATGGAGGAATGACCTCAGCACCATGACCTGCTTGGGCGATTGCTTCATTGAGATAGCCGCGTAAGCCCTGAGCATATTGCCAAGTTTGACTGTCGCCCGATTTTTCTTGAATGAGAGTGACTTTGACCCCAGGCAGCAATACGGCCTTAGATCTGAGTAAACGAATCAACTCTGGCATTGGAATTGCTGCACTATCAAAGTACTTTGCATCAGGCCAAGCCCGCACGCGAGTGCCATGCGATTTATCTTCTTTGCTGGATGCTTTAGATTTGAGTTTCTCAATCACCTTGCCGTCAGCAAAAGTCAAGGTGGAAACTTGCCCATCACGCCAAACCGTCACTTCCAATCGTTTTGAAAGTGCGTTAGTAACAGAGACGCCAACCCCATGCAGACCACCTGAGAAAGCGTAAGCGCCACCGCTGCCTTTTTCAAACTTACCGCCAGCATGCAATTGGGTGAATACAATTTCTACTACGGGAAGCTTTTCCGTAGGATGCATTCCCACAGGAATACCTCGACCATCGTCTTCGACACTCACGCTGCCATCAGTGTGCATGGTCACAATGATGTGTTTGCCAAATCCGCCTAGCGCCTCATCGGATGCGTTATCCAGAACCTCTTGAATGATGTGCAAAGGATTATCGGTACGGGTGTACATACCGGGCCGTTGCCGGACGGGTTCAAGGCCTTTCAGGACCTGAATCGATGATTCGCTGTATTCGGAGGTTTTACGTGTAGCCATTCGCGCAAATTGTAGCCATGTCTGGCTGACACCCTCAAATTTCAATGATTAACCCTGTATTCATGCCAAAATTGGCTCATGGGAGCCTTAAGTCATATTCGTGTTTTAGATCTGAGCCGGGTGCTTGCGGGTCCCTGGTGTACCCAAAATCTAGCTGATCTTGGTGCAGACGTGATCAAAGTAGAAAAGCCCGGTGTGGGAGACGATACCCGTCATTGGGGGCCACCCTTTGCAAAAGATCCTCAAGGCATCGATAGCAGTGAGACAGCGTATTTCATTGCTATTAATCGGAATAAACGCTCGATCACGGTTGATATCAGCACCCCGGAGGGGCAAGACATTATTCGCAAGCTAGTCGAGAAGTCTGATGTTCTGATCGAAAACTACAAAGTCAGTCAGCTGGTGAAATACGGTCTTGACTATGCAGCACTCCAGAAAATCAAACCCGATTTAATTTACTGCTCGATTACTGGCTTTGGTCAAACTGGCCCTTATGCCAATCGCCCAGGCTATGACATGATCGTTGAAGGCATGGGCGGATTCATGAGTGTGACAGGTGAAGCCGAAAATACTCCCGGAGCATCACCTCAAAAAGCCGGAATTCCGATTGCCGATATTCTGACTGGTATGTATGCCACGAACGCCATCCTGGCAGCCCTCATCCATCGCGATCGCACTGGTGAAGGGCAATGCATCGATATGGCTTTACTCGACACCCAAATTGCGATTATGGCTAATGTATCAAGCGCGTATTTATGCTCAGGAGAAATTCCGAAGCGATTAGGAAATGCGTCGGCAACGATCGTGCCCTATCAAACCTTCCCCACATCCGACAGCTGGATCATTGTTGCCGCTGGTAACAATAGCCAGTTCAAACACTTTGTTACCGTGGGTGGTCAAGCCCACTTGGCGGATGATCCACGTTTTAATGACAACCCCGAACGGGTTAAGCATCGAGACCAGCTCATTCCCCTTCTAGAGGAAATGACGCGCCAAAAGACGAAAGCGGAATGGATCACATTACTCGAAGAAGCCAAAGTTCCCTGCGGACCGATTAATAATTTTAAAGAAGTATTCGAAGACCCTCAAGTCAAGGCTAGAGGCATCGAGCTAACTGTTCCTCACCCAGCCGTAGGTCAAATGAAATTAGTTGCCAGTCCTATGCATTTATCGAAAACTCCTGTTGATATCAGAATGCCTCCACCGATGCTAGGACAACACACTGGGGAGATCTTGCGAGAACAATTGCAGCTAGATGCTGGCACAATTGAGGCGCTAAAACAAAAGGGTGTTATTTAACCCGTCTCTTGCAGCAAAGGCTTGTGCCTCTTGAGTTTCTCGTGGTGTAATTTTGCTACTGATTTTTGATAACCCGCTGTAGCACAATGGATAGTGCAACCGCCTCCTAAGCGGTAGATCCAGGTTCGACTCCTGGCGGAGGGACCATCACTTTTATCAAAGTTATCCACAGCATCTGTGGATAAATACCGAAATGTTTTGCTAAGTTACCGATTTATATAGACCGAGCTGGCTTGCCTAATATTTGAGCAGAATATCTTGCTTGACATTCCGTATAGTTCACCCTCAATTTCTCTTACACTCTGCTGATGCAAAAAATAAACGACAGTACCTTAGCCGCCTTAGAGGAGATGTTGCAGAACTCCGCTCGCTCTGCACCGCTCGATTTTTTACCGATCTTCTTCGAAGGTGCACATGCTGAAAAGCAAATGCTTGGTCATCTTAATCCCGAGTTCATTCCTTTCATTCAGTCGTCTCTGGAAGAGAAGCATATTGCTAATATTGAGATGAATCATCATGGCCTCTGGATTGATAATGCCAGTCCTTTTGCTATCACCGCTAGCCTGACTGAGTTAGCCAATCGACTTCGCCAAGGTGGATTTATACCGGGCTGGCGTAATGAAGAGTTTTCTTGGATTGATCACAATGGTCACGCCTACTTTCGCTTAGAACGAGCTGCTTTTAGAACCTTGGGTTTGCGCAGCACTGCCAGCCATATCAATGGCTTTACTAAGGAGGGAAACTTATGGCTTGGACGTCGCAGCGAGAGCAAAAGGACTGATCCAGGCCTCTTAGACAACTTGGCAGCTGGCGGCATTGCCGCTGATGAGACACCCTGGGTTTGCGCTGTTCGAGAATTGTGGGAAGAAGCTGGCGTACCGCCACAACTGGCTAATCACATTGCACCCGCTGGTAAGGTTCATATGCGCCGTCCTATTTTAGGGGGTGGTTTTCATGATGAGCAGCTGTTTATCTATGACCTCGCTCTATCTAGCAATTTTATTCCTACCAATCATGATGGCGAGGTAAGCGGCTTTATTGAGATTTCGCTTGCAGAGGCGGCGGCCCGAATTTTGGCTGATGAATTCACGACTGACGCCGCCTTTGTCACGGCGGACTTTATATTGCGGAGCAATAAAGGGAGTTTTCTCCCCTGAACGCCATTTCATGGTTAAATTAGCCCAAGGATGAAACAGGGGTGCCCTTCACATGAAGGCGCTGAGAAAGACCCTCTTACCCGAACCAGGTAATGCTGGCGTGGGGAGTTCCATCAGACCGGCACCCGGTTTCGTCCATCTAAATATGTCAGGAGATGGATATGAGTAGCAGCAACCCAAAAGTAAAACCCGAAATTCCAAGCCTAAAAAGTCTTGAGCGCGACTTTGGTCAAAAGTTTGCCTATCCAGCATCAAGCAAAACCTATTTAACAGGATCACGGCCCGATATTAAGGCGCCGGTTCGCATGATTGAGCAGTTTCCCACTCGCGTTGGGGAGCAAATGGTATCCAACCCTCCTATTCCTGTGTATGACACCTCAGGCCCTTATAGCGATCCTGAGATTGTCATCAATTTAGAAAAAGGTTTGCCAGCATTACGTGAGACTTGGATTGCTGAGCGCAATGACACCGAACTACTCGCAGGCCCCTCATCTGACTACGGCGTTGCTCGCTCAAAAGATGCCGATACACAACATTTACGCTTTGCTCATATTCGTGCACCCCGCGTTGCAAAAGCGGGTCAAAATGTGAGCCAAATGTATTATGCTCGCAAGGGTATTGTTACCCCTGAGATGGAATATGTTGCTCTGCGTGAGTCCATGGGTTTAGAGCAACTGCGCAAGAATCCAGAGTACACCCAATTATTAAAGCAACATCCTGGTAAGAGTTACGGCGCCAATCTTCCAGAAATTATTACTGGGGAATTTGTCCGTCAAGAAATTGCTGCGGGTCGCGCCATTATTCCCGCCAACATTAATCACCCTGAATTAGAGCCGATGATTATTGGCCGCAATTTCCGTGTCAAGATCAATGGCAATTTGGGTAACTCTGCTGTGACCTCTTCTATCAACGAGGAAGTCGAGAAAATGGTTTGGTCAATCCGTTGGGGTGCTGACACCATCATGGATTTATCGACTGGAAAACATATTCATGAAACCCGTGAGTGGATTATTCGCAACTCTCCTGTGCCAATTGGTACAGTGCCCATTTACCAAGCGCTTGATAAGACGGGGGGTATCGCCGAGGATCTCACTTGGGAAATGTTCCGCGATACATTGGTTGAGCAAGCTGAACAAGGTGTCGACTATTTCACGATTCATGCTGGCGTATTACTGCGTTATGTCCCACTGACTGCCGACCGCATTACCGGCATTGTGTCGCGTGGTGGTTCGATCATGGCCAAGTGGTGCCTAGCCCACCATAAAGAGAACTTCCTCTACACCAAGTTCGATGAGATCTGCGAGATTATGAAAGCGTACGACGTTTCATTCAGTCTTGGCGATGGTTTGCGCCCTGGCTGTATTGCTGACTCTAATGATGCCGCCCAATTTGGTGAACTGCATACTCTAGGTGAACTCACTGCTAAAGCCTGGCAGCACGATGTCCAAGTGATGATTGAGGGTCCTGGCCACGTTCCGATGCAGCGCATTGAAGAGAATATGACCGAAGAATTGAAGCATTGTTTAGAGGCCCCCTTCTATACACTGGGGCCCTTGATTACCGATATTGCCCCTGGCTATGATCACATCACCAGCGGTATTGGCGCAGCCCAAATCGGTTGGTACGGCACTGCAATGCTCTGCTATGTCACACCAAAAGAACACTTAGGCTTGCCAGACAAAGAAGATGTCCGCGAAGGGATCATCACCTACAAGATTGCCGCTCATGGCGCCGATCTTGCCAAGGGTTTGCCTGGCGCTCAGATTCGGGATAACGCCCTATCTAAAGCCCGCTTTGAGTTCCGCTGGGAAGATCAATTTAATCTAGGTCTGGATCCGGAACGTGCACGTGAATATCACGACGCTACTTTGCCAGCCGAAGGAGCCAAAATTGCCCACTTCTGTTCTATGTGTGGACCTAAATTCTGCTCCATGAAGATCACCCAAGAAGTGCGTGACTATGCGGCAAACTTGAAAGCTGAAGGCATTGATCCCAATAAAGGCATGGAGGAGAAATCCATCGAGTTCCGCAAACGCGGTAGCGAGATCTATCAATAAGCTGATTTAAGCTGACGATGGCTTCATTCGAGAGTATGCGCTTTGGGATTATTGGTGCTGGCCTAATAGGCCGGCTCCTAGCGGTCGAGCTCGCACAAGCCGGTGCTCAAGTTGATCTTTACGATCAAAGCGGTCCTGATGCAGCATTGTCTGCAGCTCGAGTAGCTGCAGCAATGCTGGCACCACTAGCCGAGTCAGCTATCACCGAGCAAAGCGTTGTGAGTATGGGCGTGCATAGTTTGATGCGCTGGCCAGAGTTGCTTGCCAAGCTTGCTAGTCCGGTGTTCTTTCAGAAAAATGGCAGTCTCATATTGTGGCATCCCCAAGATGCGCATGATGCAGAGCGCTTTATTAAGCATTTGCAGAAGAATCAACGCAGTAATCCCTTGCTGACCGAGCCAGAACTACTGGATTCTGCAAGGCTGATGGAGATTGAACCGAGTGTTACCGATCGATTTAGTCAAGGTCTCTATTTACCCAATGAGGGTCAACTCGATAATCGGCAACTGTTAAATGCTTTAGTGGTAGAGCTTTCTACCTTGCCCGTCAATTTGCATTGGAATCACGCAATAGAGCCTCAGGCTCTAGAGCAAGGCGGTCGATACGATTGGGTAATCGATTGTCGCGGCCTAGGTGCTAAAGCGGATTGGCCAGAAATCCAGGGAAACTCCCTGCGCGGAGTACGAGGGGAAGTGATTCGGCTATATGCCCCAGAAGTTAACCTTCTGAGGCCTACCCGTTTAATACATCCGCGCTATCCCATCTATATCGCACCCAAAGAGAATCACGTTTATGTGGTTGGAGCTACGGAGATTGAGTCAGATGACCATTCGGAAATGAGTGTGCGCTCTGCGATGGAATTACTAAGCGCTGTCTATACAGTACACAGCGGTTTCGCTGAAGCTCGAATCCTGGAAATGGCAACCCAATGTCGACCAACCTTAAAAAACAACCTGCCTGAAGTTTGCATTGGTAAGAGTAATAGTCTCACTAAGCATATGTCGATCAATGGACTCTATCGACATGGCTTCATGATTGCCCCAGCTATTTTGGATAGCGTGATTGAGCTATTAGAAAGCGGCACGAGCAGAACAGCCAGTCAATTGGGATTACAGATAGTTCAATCTTCAGCTACAAGGGTAGCCGCATGCGCGTGATGATTAATCAGATTGAACATCAGCTACCGCAAGGGGCAAAGCTTGAGAATGCTCTAGCCCTTATACAAGCTCAGCCACCTTTTGCAGTAGCCATTAATTTGCAATTCATTCCTAAATCCAATTACAGTCAATGCACGCTTGCCGACAATGATCAGATTGAGGTCATTTCACCGGTAACTGGCGGGTAGTTTTTTATGAACATGAACACCCTTAAAGAGCAACAAGCCTTGAGTAATGATGATCTGGTTCTCTATGGAGAGCATTTTTCCAGTCGCCTATTGCTAGGAACATCGCGCTACCCTTCCCCACAGATTTTAGAGGAAGCTGTTGTCGCCTCAAAACCAGCGATGATTACTGTCAGTTTGCGTCGCCAAGGCGCTACAGGCCAAAGTGAAAATGCTTTTTGGGATCTTCTGAAAAAAATGGCAGTCCCGGTTTTACCAAACACCGCTGGCTGCCATAGCCCTCAAGAGGTCATCACGACAGCGCAAATGGCCAGAGAAGTGTTTGAAACGAACTGGATTAAGCTCGAGTTGATTGGTGATGATTACACCTTGCAACCCGATACCCTGCGCTTAGTGGATACTGCTAAGACGCTCATCAATGATGGATTCAAGGTATTGCCCTATTGCACTGAAGATCTCATTCTTTGCCAGCGACTCGTTGATGTTGGCTGCCAAGCTGTGATGCCTTGGGCCGCTCCAATTGGAACGGGTCAAGGTCCACTGAATCCGTTTGCCATGAAACTCCTGCGAGAGCGCCTGCAAGTGCCTCTATTAGTAGATGCTGGTCTTGGTCTGCCATCCCATGCCTGCGCTGTAATGGAATGGGGATTTGATGGCGTTCTACTCAATACAGCCGTGGCACTGGCCGATCATCCCATCGCCATGGCTAAAGCATTTTCATTGGCGACTCAGGCTGGTCGCACTGCATATTTATCGGGAGCAATGCCTGCTCAAGAATCTGCTCAAGCTAGCACCCCATTAGTGGGTAAGCCCTTTTGGCACCAATCCTAAGTATTTAATCGATTGATATGAGTTTAGTTCGCGACCTCGCCGATCAAATTGTGGCTGCACACCGAGCCGATGATGTGAGTCTTCCGTTGCCTATCTATAGCCTCAACTCACCTCCACCTCGAATTGACAATGAGCATGCTGTTGATCACTATGAACTCGCTGCTACTTTAGCTGCAGTTTCTATGGGATTTATAGAGGCCGATGCCGCAGTCCTTGGTAAAGCTTGGTCAAGAATGGTTCAACATGATGGCAATTTTGATCCACTGCGATGGCCAAATCGCCCCGAATACTTTGATTTATTGCCCTGGACCCGCATCATGAATCCCAAGGCTTTTCCAGAGTGCCCTAAGCGCTTAGGACTCTACGGAGTGATGCCAGATGCTGACTGGGTTAATCGCATGGTCGAAGCAGAGCTACCAACTGTCCAACTCAGATTAAAGAGCAATGATGCGAAACACATTCGCTCTGAAATCAAAAGATCGATAGCGGCAGTTAAAGGTAGTAAGACTGTGCTCTTTATTAATGACTATTGGCAGGATGCTATTGAGTTAGGCGCCTACGGAGTGCATCTGGGTCAAGAAGACTTAGCGACCGCTGATCTCGATGTTATTAGAAATGCTGGCCTCCGTTTAGGCTTAAGCACACATGGGTATGCTGAGATGGTTCATGCAGATCGCTTCTGTCCTAGCTACATCGCTATGGGGGCAATCTTTCCAACGACACTCAAACGAATGCCTACGGCACCTCAAGGGCTTGGTCGCCTATATAAATACGCTCAATTAATGCAAGCTTATTCATTAGTAGCCATTGGTGGAATCGATGAGACCAGCATTCATGCCGTCGCTCAGAGCGGCGTTGGATCCGTAGCGGTGGTTAGAGCCATCACCGGATCGAATGATCCGCAGACTGCAGTCAAGCGACTAAAGGAATTAATGCAGGCCTAGCAGCATTGAGGATCTATCGATCTTCTTGAGGCAATGATGTTGGGTAAAACTCAAACATTGGCCACAGTGGTCCCGGCCCCTCCCCGATCGACAGGTAACGCCCAGCCTCAAGCCCCGCTTCCACATAGGCAATAGCCTTTGCTACCGCATGAGCTAAATCATGCCCATCAGCAAGATAAGTTGCAATGGCTGCTGAAAGAGAGCAACCAGTGCCATGCGTATTTTCTGTATCAATACGACGGTGCTTAAACTCTTTTGATTGAATAATTTCTAGGCAGTCTTCAATGCTTCGCCACATCAAATAATCGGTAAGCTCAGCATGCTTTGCATCTAAATGGCCGCCCTTAATCAACACTGCCTGAGGACCCAAGGCTAATAGTTCTTCTGCGGCAGATCTAAAGTCATCGACTTGATCAATATCGCGACCCAGCAGCAAAGAGGCCTCTTCTAAATTAGGCGTTACCAAACTAGCCATCGGAAATAATTCACTGATCATCGCCTGCGCTGTGTCATCGCCACCCAAGCTCGCCCCAGATGTTGCTCGTAACACAGGATCCAGAATGATTCTGGTAACACCATGTTTTCGCAAGGATTTGGCTACCAGCTGCACGATTTCTGGACTGGCCAACATGCCAATTTTGACTGAATCAGCTCCGATATCACTGAGGACTGCGTCAATTTGAGCCTCAATAATCTGTAAATCAATATCCTGAATCGCAGTTACGCCCAATGTATTTTGGGCAGTGATTGCCGTAATCACTGACAAACCATAAGCACCCAACGAGCTAATCACCTTGAGGTCTGCCTGGATCCCAGCACCCCCGCCGCTGTCGGAGCCAGCAATGGACAGGACTTTGGGGATCTGGGCGGAAGTCGGAAGCAGTGTCTTCATATTGCTATAATATTCGCTTATTCCTCGATAGCTCAGCGGTAGAGCAGCAGACTGTTAATCTGTTGGTCCGTGGTTCGATCCCACGTCGAGGAGCCAAATTCTTGTAGAAAAGCCACCCTTGGGTGGCTTTTTCTTTTGGCACATTATTTAGAGCTATTTTTGAACGACAGGTTGGGTCAGCTGACCAGTCGGCTGTGTAGTGTTTGATGGAGGATTGGTTTGGGGTGTAGAGGGATTACTTGCGCCTGGGGTTAAGTTGGTTACCTGATCAACGCAGTCATTGCTGTCATAAGTTACTTCGTAGACCATTAAATTGCCATCGGCAAGCGATTCAACTGGAGTAGTCACAGCCTCACTGATGCCTAAAGTAAAGACATCCGCTGTTCCTTCGGCCAGGGCTCGCGCAGTTTTAGCACCTTCAGTGTAGCCTTGCGTGAATCTATAGATTTCATACTTCTTGCCATCTTTAACGCCACTAGTCACAGGTACGCCAAATTCTGCAATCAAGGCATCTCGTGGTGTACCGACTTTAAAAAGAGAGATATCTTTTTTGGATGGCTGATGCGCAGCCATATAAACAGAGCAACCGCCCAATAAAAATAACAAAGAGACGATGACGCCGATTTTTATAAATTTCATTCAATACCTTATGTTTAAAATTGAAGGCTAGATACTGATGAACTAGCTAATTCCATGACGCTTCATGACTTGGGCAACATGCTCCCTGAGGTCATAAAGAAGATTGGTATACGAACTAGGAATCTTTTCTTGTTTAATCAAAGCATCAATCTCAGTGCGTAAGCTTTCCAGCTCTTGCTGTGTTATCTCTCGATTTCCGCCCTGATCAAATCGTTTCTCAATTTTGACCAACATCAAATAGAAACGATTCACCCTGCGGGTATAGAACCACTGGGTTAATGCTGGGTAAGCTTGTGAAAATGGATAAATAATAGCCAAGAGTGGGACGAGTACCAATAGTAACTTTCCAACAAAGCTAGCCGCCCAGTAAGGCAAATGCTTTTGTAAAAAAGGTTTTCCACCCCGGGAATAATAATTTTGCGCATCGGAACTTAATGGAAAATCAATATCACGATCGGCAGGAAACTCATTCTCTGCATGTAAAAAACTGGGTGGCTGGTGAATGTCATCCATGATGCCCATCATGAGATAAATCAATGCCGAATGAGTCTCTTTTTGGGCAACCACGGTAAAAGTGGATGCCAGCAAGTTCATATTATTGGCTGGCTTATTGTTAATGAGATCAATTGTCCCCATCGGTAATGTAAGAACATGAAATTCCCGCAAATTGCGTGAGATGCCCTCTGCATCAGGCCAATTCAGGACACTGACATTTGGAGAGTTAAATAACTTTTTGATCAGGGGATCTTCAGCTGGAGCCGAAGTAAATAAGGCGTCAATCTCATTAGCCTCAAGCGCCTTCAAAGCATCCTGGCGACCAAGATCAAAAAACTGGCTGTTTTGTGCCGTGATCCCAACCGCATTCAGGATGTGGGTAGCATTGTTATGAACCCCCTGAGTTACAAAGCCTAGCGCAATTCTCTTACCCTTCAGGTCATTAATATCCCGAACTGTTCCGAGCTTAGATTGATAGAATATCCAGATCGGCGCATAAACAATACTGCCCAGTGATTCAAGATTCGGATAGTCCGCACTATTAGCAGCACCGCCTTCAATAAAACCAAATTCAATGTTTTTAGTATCGTGATTAACTAATGCGATATTTTCAAGGGTGCCATTCGTTTCAATCACATTGACCTTAACCCCAGCCTTTTCAAACTCTTGGGCATATTTTTGGGCAGTTTCATAGAGATAGGTTCCCTTTGGGCCTGCAGCAATATCGACAGTATTTGGCGGCAATAGGAATAGCTCAACTATTGCGACAGCAATCGCAATCAGAATAGCTAAGGCAGCTACGTAGAGGGCTACTTGTTTTTTAGTCATAATGTCTTATTAAAGCATATGCACTAGGTGGAGAATATTACAAATATGAACAATCTAAATACCCAGAACCCTATTGTTCATACAGACTCCTTCAAAGATAAGCTAGAGAGTGAGTTCAAAAAAGGGATCTCCCTATCTCTTTACTTTGGCATCTGGTTCTGTGCATTGGCTTTTTTGGGGGCCACAACCCTAAGAGAATGGCCTATTCCATGGCGGATGTTTGGTTTTGCCCTCATTAAAGCGGGCTTATGCGCCAAATTTATGCTGATTGGTGAGGCCGCTTTCCCACTAAACCCTAATCGTCGGCTGGGGATTGTCCCCTCGCTTTTGGCCCAATCTATTATTTATCTTGCCATTGTTTTGTTACTGAATTATCTCGAATATGGTGTCGATGGAGTCATTCATGGCAGAGACTTTGTGAGCTCTCTGGCGAGCTTTGGCAATGGTGACCCCTTGCATATCGTGGCTCTTTTAATTGTTTACTGGTTAATTGTTTGGCCCTATCTTTTATTTACAGGGATGAGTATTGTTTTAGGAAATACCCATACGATTGCCATCCTGTTTGGACCACCCAAGAGTCCTAATTAAGCATGACGATCTTGATTTGAGGGATCCTCTAACTTTCTCACTTCACGACGTAAGATTTTGCCCACGTTAGATTTGGGTAACTCATTTACAAACACAATCTTTCTAGGGCGCTTATAGCTGGTCATCTGTTCTTTGCAATACTGCAAAACATCTGCACTAGTAAGCTCATGCTTGTCTTTCACAATATAGGCCTTGACAATCTCTCCGAGCTTACGATGCTCCACTCCAACCACAGCACATTCATGAATGCCGGGCATCAAGGCCAGCACTTCTTCAACCTCATTCGGAAAAACCTTGAAGCCACCAACCACAATCATGTCTTTAATGCGATCAACAATCGTGATGTAGCCATCACTATCCATAAAGCCAATATCTCCTGACTTAAAGTAACCATCAGAGGTAAATGCTTTTATGTTCTCATCAGGCTGATTCCAATATCCCGCCATGACTTGAGGGCCCCTAATGCAAATCTCTCCTACTTCACCAAATGGAACTCTTTCACCGTCCTCCCCAAGGATAATTACGTCCGTGCTCGGTAGCGGTAAACCAATATTTCCTGTAAATTGCTTAATCAATGGCGTATTGACACAGACCACTGGAGAGGTTTCAGATAGTCCATAGCCTTGCGCAATCGGATTGCCTGTAATTGCCTGCCAATGATCCGCCGTTTTCTTTTGCATTGCCATTCCACCGCCAATCGTGACCAGTAGGTTGGACAAATTGAGTTTTTTAAATTCAGGGCGATGTACCAGTGCATGAAAAAGTGTATTGACGCCTGGGAAGATATTCACATCCGGATGCTTATCTAGCAATTTGATGAGCCCTGTGATGTCCCTAGGGTTAGAAACCAAGAGTAGTAAGCCACCCTTGCGTAAGCCCAATAAGGCACAGGCAGTGAGGGCAAAGATATGGGTTAAGGGTAAAGCACATAAAAATACGAGTTGTTTTGCTTGCTTGCCATGAAGTGCGGGCTCAATCCAAGCTTCAGTTTGCAAAACATTTGCAAGGATATTTCGGTGCAATAAAGTAGCGCCCTTGGATATGCCGGTAGTTCCGCCAGTGTACTGAAGGAAGGCAATCGAGTTAGGATCGATCGGCAATTGTTGAAAGGGATTTTGCTTACCGAGATGAAGGGCATCAATAAAGCGACTATGAGGAAAGCTCCACACAGGTACGATCTTTTTAATATAACGGGCAACAAAGTTGACCAGAATGCCTTTGGGGCCCAATAAATTTCCAAGACTACTCACAACGACTTGCTTCAAGGGGGTTTGCTCCACTATTTGCTGATAGATATGGGCAAAGTTTTCGGAGAGAACGAGAACGGATGCTTGGCTATCTTTTAATTGATGCTCAAGTTCTCTTGGTGTGTAGAGGGGGTTAACATTGACTACAACACAGCCTGCGCGCAATGTACCCAACATCGCAATCAGATATTGCGGCACATTGGGAAACATAATGGCCACCCTTGAGCCAGCTGGCAGATTAAGAGTTTGCAAATAAGAGGCGAATTGCGTGGATAGCTGATCTAGAGTTCGATAGCTAAATTTTTGGCCCATGGATTCCATGGCAGTCCGCTCTGGATATTGCAAAAAGGATTTGTCCAGCAAATCAACAACGGAAGTATGCTCTGGAAGACTGATCTCGGCAGGAACCCCTGCTGGATACTGTGCCAGCCACGGTTGAGCCGTATTCATATCCAAATCCTAGAAAAGCGTCTTGGCCGTTTTGAATAATTTCATTGCGCCCCAGCCAAGAGCCAAAACTTTACTAGCCAATTTAGGCTTAAAGTGAGCCAAAACGGCAAACGCGCTAGTCCACAAAATGGGACTGCTCTTGATAAACTGCACAGCCTCAAGGCCTTTATCAGCCAAAGAAAACGGTTTCTTGAGGACTGTGAAATGCGAGCTGATTTGCTGACGCTCTTTAGCAGCCTGAGCTTGAAGGACGTGCTGACGAGCTAAAAGAGTTTCAAGTGATCGACTCATCTGGGATTAGCCTGATTAATGATGATTGAGAGCTGAGCGATCTTTTTCTAGCTCAGTGATCGACGCAGCAAATAATCCCGGCATCGTTTTGATGGCGCGCATAATCATCAATCCGAACACTAGACCAGCCAGCAAAAATCCACCGGTTAAGATGGCTAAGGCAGCCATTCGGTTGGTCTCGGAGCTATAAACCACAATCCAGAGTGCCAGCATGACCAGGCCAAAGAACAAGCAAAATAAGCAAAACAGAATTAATACGAGCAGCTTAATGAACTGAGCCCGAGCAACAGACACATCACTGGAAAGTAATTCAAGACGAGTTTGGGCAATCGAAGTTGCGGTAGATAGCAAGCTCTTCAGAGAGCTTAATAGATGCTCTGTTGCCATCGGCTTTTAACGGCGACTGATTAAGAGGCCAATCAATAAACCTGCACCCGCCGCGATACCAACGGCTTGCCAAGGTTTCTCATGGACGAATACATCAGCTTCCTGAGCAGCTTCTTTTGCTTTTTCAGTAATGACGCCCTGAGCCTCAGATAAGCTTTCTTTAGCCGCGCTCAGAGTGTGTTCAGCCTTGGCTCGGACAGAGTGCATTGCTTCACCGCCGTGCTCTGCACTTGCCTTAATTAAAGCCTCAGCGTCAGAAATTAAGGCCTTGAAATCATCTACTAACTTGTGGGAGGCATGCTCAGTAGATATCGAGGATTTGTGGCTTGTCATGGTTATTCCAATTAATGGTTATTGACTATTCTAAGCAATTCTTGTGGCATCACCTATCATGCCACCTTTTGCCTACCCAGTCCTCTTAAGAACAGTATTTTTGCTCTAAGGTACTGATATCTCTTGATTGGTCATCCACCATGCGATTCATGGCTTTTTGCGCTCTTTCACGATTTTCTGGTGCTTGGAGATTGGTTTTGATTAATCCACCTACATCTTTGCGAATTGAAGTGTTGCCATATTGAAGACCTTTCAGCATGGCCACAGTTTCTGCCGAGAGCTTGCATTGTTGAGTGACTAATTCAGATGAATCTGGTGAGGAATTTGCAAATGCAAACGCAAATATTGAGATGGACAGGATACCGATGATCGTCTTTTTCATTTTATTTCCTTATTTTTTGACCACATGTTGGACAGCAACCTAAATCTTTCGCCTTGAGTTTCCTCAGCGCGGCATAAACACTGGATTCTGAAATCTCCATCTTCCTGGCTGCTTGGGCAGCAGTAAGACCTTTTCCAACCCACTCCACTGCTTGATATGTCTTTGGTATTGCTCTTTTCATATTGCTTTCTCCATTTGATTACTATACTACAGAAGTTGTGAAGTTGTGAACTTTATTTATAAAAATATATCTGTTGTTTTGAGGCAATAAAAAAGCCCCTAAAGGGGCTTTATGCAATTGTGAGATCGTGAATTAAGGAGAAATTTCGGGCTCGGGATGTTTTTGATCATGGTGATCAGCGCCAAGGAAGAGGTACATGGAAGGAACCACAAAAAGTGTAAAGAGCGTTCCAATTGATAGGCCAGTGAAGATCACTAGACCCATCGACTTGCGCCCTGCAGCTCCTGCTCCCGAAGCAATTACCAGTGGAAAAACTCCTAATACCATCGCAAAGGTAGTCATCAAAATCGGCCTAAGTCGAACTGTGGCAGCCTCAATAATTGCCTCCAACTTCGTTCTACCAGCAATTTGTAACTCGTTTGCAAATTCGACAATCAAAATACCGTGCTTACTAATCAAACCCATCAGAGTTACTAAGCCAACCTGGGTATAGATATTGAGCGTAGTAAAGCCAAGATTGATAAAGATTAAGGCGCCAAATAAAGCCAGCGGTACCGAGACCAAAATCACAATCGGATCCCTAAAGCTCTCAAACTGAGCTGCTAAGACCAAGAAAACGATCAGGATCGCAAAGAACATTGTGCCCAGGAAACCACCAGATTCATTAGCAAACTGACGGGATGGTCCTGCATAGTCAACTGAGTAACCATTGGGGGCGACTTCTTTTACCGTATCAGCCAAAAACTTCAAGACCTCCCCTTCAGAAATAAACGGAGTACTCACCCCAGAAATTGTTGCTGAATTCAGTTGCTGAAAATGATTAATGGACTCAGGCACCACCTGCTTTTGGATAGTTGCAAAAGTTCTGACCTGTATCAAATCCCCCTTCGGAGTTCTGATGTAGTAATCCAAGATTTGGTCTGGATTCAGGCGATTGACCTGCTCCACTTGCGGAATGACGCGATACGAACGTCCTGCGATCGAGAAGTAATTTACGTAACCACCACCCAAGGCCGCTGTTAAAGCGCCCCCTACCTGCTGTTGGGTCATGCCGAGAGAAGACACCTTATCCTTGTCGATCACCAGCATATCCTGAGGTTTATCAATCTTTAAGTCTGTATCCACAAAGAAAAAATTGCCACTTCTTCTGGCTTTATCAAGCACAGCTTGTGAGACTTCATTTAAAGCTTGGTAGGGTTCAGTTGTTTTAATAACGAACTGAACAGGCAAGCCTTGCGAACCAGGCAAAGCCGGAAACTGGAAGGCTGCAATCCGGACACCTGCGATCGAGTTCCACTTGTTTTGGAGAACCTGCTGCAGAGTCATTGCACTGCGGCTACGCTGTGAATAGTCTTTTAGATTGATACCGCCAAAGCCAGTACCTGGACTCGTAATTTGAAACGATGCGGCAAACTCAGGCTCTGTTTTAGCCATATCAAAAACTTGGTCTGCATAGAGCTGCATCTGCGCTACGGTGCTGTTGGGCGGACCGGTCAAATTCATCAAGACAATCCCTTGATCCTCTGTGGGAGCCAATTCGGCTTTGGAGGTCGAGTATAAGTAAGCTACGCCACCAAGCAGGATGACACCCATTACGATCACAACCTGCCAGGTTCTCAACAGACTCCGTAAGGCTGTTTCATAGGTGTGATGAACCTTCTCAAACACACGATCAATCTTTAAAGCAAATTCTGTCGTCTCTTGATCCGCTTTAAAGATGCGTGAACACATCATGGGCGATAAGGTCAACGCAATGAGTCCCGAGACGGCTACGGCACTCGCCAACGTAAATGCAAACTCAGTAAACAATGCGCCGGTCAAGCCACCCTGAAAGCCAATTGGGATATAAACCGCGATCAAGACCACGGTCATCGCTAGAATTGGGCTACCAAGTTCTCGTGCGGCAATAATCGCAGCATCAAAAGGCGATTTACCTTCTTTCATATGACGGTCAACGTTTTCCACCACGATGATGGCGTCATCAACCACCAGACCAATGGCAAGCACCAGCGCTAATAAAGTCAGCAAATTAATCGAGTAACCCAGCACCTGCATGAGGAAGAAGGTACCAATTAGCGACAAGGGCATCGCAATCACCGGAATCGCAACAGCTCGATAGCTTCCCAAGAATAAATAAATCACCACTGTCACAATGATCAGTGCCTCAAACAGCGTTTTGACAACCTCACTAATCGAGCTCGTAATAAATTCCGTGGAGTCATAAACAACCTGACCAGTCATACCAACTGGTAATTGCTTTTGAATGCCGGGCAAGAGTTTGCGCACTCGGTCAACTACGTTCAATATGTTTGCTTGAGGCGCTACTTGAATACCAATAAAAACGGATTGTTTGCCGCTAAAAGCAACGTTAGTGTTGTAATCCTCAGAACCCAAAGTCACAGTGGCAACTTCACCGAGATGGACCAAGTTAACGCCATCGCTTTTAATGACCAACCTTCGAAATTCTTCAACGGTATGCAAATCGGTATTGGCCATTAAATCGACCGACACCATATCACCCTTAGTAGTACCCACTGCCGAGAGATAGTTGTTTGCAGATAAGGCGTTATAGACATCGTCAGCAGCGACTCCAAGACCCGCCATTTTTTCCCGATTCAGCCAAGCTCGTAAGGCAAACTTTCTGCCACCGATTAACTCTGCGTTCTGAACCCCATCCACAGCATCAAACTTCGGCTTGACCTCCCGTAGCAAATAGTCGGTGACGCTATTGCTCGGTATGTCCACACTTGAAAAGCCCATATACATCGCATCAGTGGTTTGACTCATTTGGACTGTGAGCACAGGCTGCAATGCTTGGGGAGGAAGCTGATTTCTAACTGAACTAATTTGTGTCTGTATCTGCGTTAAAGCTGCATTCGAGTCGTAATTCAGCTTTAGATTTGCAGTGATAGTAGAAAGACCGCTAACGCTAGTGGATGAGAGGTAATCAATACCCTGTACCTGTGCAATCGCTTGCTCCAAAGGCTGAGTAATAAACCCCGCCATGGTTTGCGCATCAGCACCGTAGTAATTCGTGGTAATGGTGACAACCGCATTTTCAGTTTTTGGATATTGACTCACTGGCAAAGAGCCAATTGCCTTAAAACCAAAAACCAAGACCAATGCACTCACTACCAGCGATAAAACTGGCTTATTGATAAAGAGATCAGTCCATTTCATCGTTTACTGCTCTTGTGGCTTAGGATCAGGCAGGTTGGTAGGTTGAACCGTATTGTTGATATTCAGAGGGCTACCATTTTTCAACTTAAGCTGTCCGCTGGTGACAACGGTCATGCCCTCATCAATGCCTTTCAAGATAGCCACTTGATCGCCGCGAGTCTGTCCAGTAGTGACAAAGACCTGCTGGGCTTCATAAATCGTTTTGCCCTCTTTATCCTTCTTGCCAGAATCTTTGCTGATAAATACAGTTGCTCCATAGGGGTTATAGGTCACCGCAGTTTGTGGAACAGTAATGAGGCTAAGCTGGCTGCCCACTTCAATATTCACATTGGCAAACATCCCTGGGAGAATTTTCTTATCCGGATTATCAATCTGCGCTTCGATTTGAAGATTGCGGGTATTGGTATCCACCTTAGGGCTCACAGCCGTGATCTTGCCCACAAAGGTCGCATTCTTAAATGCATCCGTCGTCACATTAATCGACTGCCCTACCTGAATATTGGCTGCATCACTCTGAGGTAAGTTGAAATCAATAAAGATGGGATCTAGAGTCTGCAAGGTCATCAGCTTATCGCCAGGATTGATATATTGACCTGGGTTAATCGTGACGATACCAACTCGGCCGCTAAACGGCGCTCTGATATTTTTCTTTGCGACTAAGGCAATTTGCGCTTCTACTTGCGCTTGCTTAGACTTTGCATCAGCCTTAGAGGTATCGTAAGTATTTTTGCTGATAGCCTGAATCGCCAACTGTTGGCGATCCCGCTCATTAATCACTTTAGCCAATTCAGCCAGAGCTTTGAGGGAGTTTAATTGGGCGACATCCGAAGCATCATTCAACTTCACCAGTAAATCGCCCTCTTTTACATCTGCTCCAGATTGAACGGGGACATTGACTACCAAGCCCCCGATTTCTGCACTCAAATCAACGCCCCGATAAGCACGAACACTGCCCACGCTGGTGAGTTTAGGTTGCCAAATATCCGCCTTGGCGACCATGGTGGAAACAGACTGAGGTGGCATACCCATACCCGCGACATACTGCTTAATCATAAACGTCTTCAACTGATTGAAAGCAAAAATCAGTCCGAGCAGTAGGAACACCCCGATCAACATGATGACCATCCGTCTTTCCATCTCAGGTAATGCCATGAGTTTTGCGTAAGCACGGGTGTTCTTGAAACGTTCTTTAAAGCGCCCTATCAGACCTGCCAAGTAAGCCTTGGTCTTCAAAAGGTGTTCTTGCATATGCCAAACTGCCCATTGCTGGATCGCCCAAGCTTGTACCTTTTTGGCAGCTTCAATCAGTCTGAGCTTTAATGTATCAAGGCGTGTCATTTTGATTTTCGTTTAGGGTTGCTTTAGGTTGAAAGGCAGGCTCTGCACGATTCCACCAACCACCGCCAAGAGCGGCGAGTAAGGCAGCGGTATCTGCAAAGCGGTTTGCTTGTGCTTGGATCGACTTGATCTTTGCTTGCTGATACTGGGTCTGATAATAAAGTACCTGGAAATAACTGGTAGTACCCAGCTTGTACTGAATCTCGGACAGCTTGAGAGTTTCGTAAGCATAGCGTTCAGCGTTAGATGCTGAGCGCAAGGCTCTAGCTCCAGTTTCCAAGGCCTTTAAAGCGTCTGCCACCTGTTGGAAGGCACTGAGCACTGTTGCTTGGTATTGATAGACGGCTTGTTCATAGTTCGCCACAGCTCCTCTGCGTTGCGCTATTAACTGACCGCCCTGGAATAATGGCTGAAAGACGGCCCCACCTACAGACCATAGGGCAGCGCCAGGTCCAAACAATGCGCCAGTAGTCAAAGCCTCAGTGCCCATTGCACCGGTGATATTGAACTGCGGCAATAAGTTGGCTGTGGCTACACCAACTAAGGCATTGGTGGACTTGATATTCGCTTCAGCCGCCTTCACATCGGGGCGTTGACGCACCAGACTCGAGGGCAGAGATAGGGGAATCTTCTCAGGCAGATTCAGAGTACTTAAGTTAAATGCAGCGATATTGGCATTGCTAGGCTGCTCTCCAACGTACACCGCCAACTGATTACGAATGATGGATAAATTCTTTTCGTAATTAATCAAGTCAACTTCAGAGGTAGATACCAAGGTTTCTTGTGATGAGACATCAATTTTTGATGCCGTACCAATAATCAATTGTTTTTCAGTAATCGCGGCCTGCTTCTTTTGCGCATCCAAAATATCTTGAGTCGCTTGAAGCTGGGCCTCTAGGGCCGCCTCTTTAACAGCAGAGGTCACAATGTTCGAAGTGAGCGAAAGGTATGCACCCTCCAGTTGATATTGTTGATACTCTGCTTGTGCTCTTGCGCTTTCGACAGTCCGGCGCGCCCCACCAAAGACATCCAATTTATAGGTCACGCCTACGTTGGCGTTGTACAAATTATAAATACTCGTTGGACCGCTCTGCCCATAGGCAGCCGGGGGGACTTGTTGTCTTGAGCCTGAACCATTTAGACTAAATGCAGGAAAGTACTGTCCGCCAATCTGCGCAAAGAGATTTTCTTGAGCAGATCGTAAGGCAGCATCTGCTGCGCCAAGCGTGGGGTTTTGTTGCAAGGCTTTTTGAATCAGAGCCTCTAACTCGGGTGACTTGTATAAAGCCCACCATTGCGCAGGAATATCAGCATTCTCTTCGAGCACTTGTTCTGTACCGCCAGGAACATCTGGTGCAGTAGCCAATGAAGTTGGAATAGGCTTTTCGGTATAACGAGTCACTTTTGGCGCTGGAGGCTCCTTAAAATCAGGGCCAGTTGCACACCCGTAAAGACCTGCAAGGACAAGTGCCGAAAGACTTAAAAGGCGAAAAAATGAGAAAGAAACAGACATGGAGCTCATTATCAAGGAAAAATGGGAGGCCTTGTAGCTGACGATGCTCTGTAAGCCCGCAAAATGGGCTTAAAGCCTGATTTTCGATTGAAAAGTTGGCGGAGACGAGAGGATTCGAACCTCCGATCAGAGTTTTAGCCCCGATGCTCCCTTAGCAGGGGAGTGCCTTCGACCAGCTCGGCCACGTCTCCGTATTTCTTAAAGCTTACTTCTAAAGCGCCCACAGTTTAACGGATAACCGCTAAATACGGAACTTACTGCTGATCTAGCTCAAATGCCTTGTGGAGTGCTCTAACGGCTAGCTCAAGGTATTTCTCATCTAATACGACAGAGATCTTGATCTCGCTGGTTGAGATCATCAATATATTGATGCCCTCTTCCGACAAGGTGCGGAACATTTTGCTGGCAACGCCCACATGAGAACGCATGCCAACCCCCACAACAGAGACTTTGGAAACCTTAGGGTCTCCAGTAATCTCTTTAGCCTGAATATGGGACTGCACTTTGTTCTTCAACAAGTCCATTGCTTTTTGATAATCTGCGCGGGGGACCGTGAAGGTGAAGTCAGTAATGCCATCAACTGACTGATTCTGAATAATCACATCAACATCAATGTTCGCATCGGCTACTGGACCAAGAATTTGATAAGCGATACCAGGGCGATCCGGAACACCCAATACGGTGATCTTGGCTTCGTCGCGTGCAAAAGCAATACCGGAAATAACGGCGGCTTCCATAGTGCTGTCCTCTTCAAAAGTAATTAAGGTGCCCGACTTCATCTCTTGATCAAGCGGCATCAATGGGTCTGTCAAGGAAGACAGAACCCGGGTTTTCACTTTGTACTTGCCAGCAAACTCAACTGAACGAATCTGCAGTACTTTCGATCCCAGACTGGCCATCTCTAACATCTCTTCAAACGTGATGCGATCTAGGCGTCGCGCATCCTCACACACCCGAGGGTCCGTGGTGTAAACACCATCAACATCGGTATAGATCAAGCACTCATCTGCTTTCAGGGCAGCGGCCATTGCAACCGCGGAGGTATCAGAACCACCGCGACCTAGGGTCGTGATATTGCCTTGTGGATCAACCCCCTGAAATCCTGTTACGACAACTGCTCTACCAGCATTGAGATCTGCCAGGATTTTTTGATCATCAATGCCCATGATGCGGGCCTTGGTAAATGCAGAATCAGTATGAATAGTCACTTGCCAACCGGCATAACTAATAGCATCCACACCTTCCTTCAGCAAGGCCAAGGCGAGCAAGCCAGAGCTCACCTGCTCTCCGGTTGAGGCAATTTGGTCTAGCTCTCTTGGATTAGCCTGAGGATTGATTTCTTTTGCTAAGCCTAATAGACGATTGGTTTCTCCTGACATAGCGGAAGGTACAACCACGACTTGATGGCCCGCACGCATCCACTTGGCTACGCGTTTCGCCACATTCTGAATGCGCTCGACCGAGCCCATTGATGTACCGCCATATTTGTGAACAATTAAAGCCATAAAACTCAATATAACCGTTTGTATAAAGGGTCTATTTTACTCGGTTTTGAGCTGTATTCGCTGGCTGCCACTCGGGCAAAACCCTTTTGCCGCTGGTCGATAGATGGGGGAAGCTGGTGCCAAGCCCCGCTACGGCGATCAGCTCCCCATTAATAAAGAGCAATGGAGCCTGACGTTGCCATGGTGGAACGTCATTTTCTTGAAAGAGATTTTTGAGCGTTTTGCGAGGGGTATTTGCCTTCAGTTGCAAGCGCTCTGCGCCCGACCGCGGCCTCTCCTCAATCCCTTCAGAAGCGATGGCCTGATTGACATACTCAAGGGACAAACCCAAGGCTTTGCTTCTCACCGGGAGCGGTGTAAAAAGCCATTGACCCCAGCTTGGATGTGAAGAAATTTGCAGGACGCTTAGTTGATTGCGCCAAAGCACGATTTCGTGATCATCATGCAACCACTTCAGCTGAGCATGGGCTCCGACTTTTTTAAGATCATTCCACCAAGCCTGCAATCGTTCTTGAGATGGCATTGCCAAGTGTTGCTGCTTAAGCCAATAGCGCACAACATTATTTGCAGCTGCTAAGTCTTGCTTTTCTAATTGCAGCAAAGGTTTCAGTTTGAGATGGTCTTGATTCAGAATGATTTTGCCATCTGTTTGAGCAAGACGATCGAGCAAGACTTGCGCATCACTAAGCAGTTGCGCACTGCGTGCCAGATTGCTGACTGCTTCTGGCTGAATTTTTGCGAGACGCGGAATAATCTCTTGACGAAGGGCATTGCGTCGATAGCGGGTATGGAGATTGCTGGGATCGTCAATCCATTTCAAACGATGTGTCCTTGCATAAACTTCTAGTGACTCCCTGCTCTCTCCGAGTAAGGGCCGCCAAATCGTAATAGGGCTTTGACTTTCTGCCATCAGCCGCTCGCTAGGCATTGCCGATAAACCGGCTACACCGGCCCCACGCAATAGTTGTAGAAGTACGGTTTCCGCTTGATCATTTTGATGATGGGCAAGCAGTAGATCTTCGATGTGATGTTCTGCACATAAATCTGCAAGGGCTTCATAGCGTGCCGCTCTTGCTCTTGCTTCAATATTGCCATTCTGGAGATCACCTAAATGCAAAAGACGAAAGTCAAAGGTAACTGGATATTTTTTCTTTTGATATTGAGCGCTCAGTTTTTCGCAAAACTCGAGCCATTGATCGGCAGGTTTTTGCAGGCCATGATGGATGTGAAATACCCAAATGTGTTCGATCTTCTGCGACTGAAACACTTGAGCCTTGCAAACGGTGTCGAGCAAAACCACTGAATCGAGGCCGCCACTTAAAGCAACCGCGATGCGTTTACCTGACTTATGGTTTTGGGGTAATTTCCTTGAACTTGCCATAACTCATTAAGCGTTCATGGCGGCGCTCCAATAAGGCCTCCATCTTCATGCCATCAAAGGTTTTTAAAGATTCCGTTAAGGCCTTGCGCATCTGGCTCATCATGCCATCGTAATCCCGATGCGCACCACCAATGGGCTCTGGAACAATCTTATCAATCAAACCAAGCGCTTTCAGTCTCTGGGCAGTCAAGCCGAGCTGTTCTGCAGCTTCAGGGGCTTTATCGGCCGTCTTCCACAAAATGGATGCGCAGCCCTCAGGAGAGATCACCGAGTAGGTCGAGTTTTGCAGCATCAGTACCAGATCGCCCATCGCAATTGCTAAGGCGCCACCAGAACCACCCTCACCAATGATGGTGCTGATGATCGGCACTTCGAGCTCGGCTTGTACATACAGATTGTGTCCAATCGCCTCCGATTGATTGCGCTCCTCAGCATCAATCCCTGGAAATGCTCCTGGGGTGTCTACAAACGTAAAAACCGGTAAACCAAATTTCTCGGCCAGACGCATGAGGCGCATTGCCTTGCGATATCCCTCTGGACGACTCATGCCAAAGTTACGCAGAGCACGCTCTTTTGTGTCCCTACCCTTTTGGTGACCAATCACCATGCAAGCTTTGCCATCGTATCTAGCTAGACCACCAATGATGGATTGGTCGTCAGCAAAACTACGGTCGCCATGCAGTTCATGAAAATCGGTGAAGAGCGCTGCGACGTAGTCTAGGGTGTAAGGTCTTTGTGGATGACGTGCTACTTGGGATACCTGCCAAGGGGTGAGATTGGCATAGACATCTTTAGTGAGTTGAAGACTTTTTTCAGAAAGGGTTTTGATCTCATCGGAGATGTCCACCGAGGATTCGTCTTGGACAAAACGCAGCTCCTCAATCTTGGACTCGAGTTCAGCAATTGATTGCTCAAAATCTAGAAAAGTGGTCTTCATGCTCTGATTTTAGTATTCCACGGGGATGGGGTCGATACTTCGCCATAAATACCAGGTTGCCACGGTCCGCCATGGGGCCCAATTGGCAGCAACCTCTCTCGCCTCGTGACGGCTCACCGGCTCGCCACTAAAGTAACTGAGGGAAATGGCCTTAATCAGACCAATGTCATCTAGGGGAAGAATATTGGGTCGGGTCAGATTAAAAATCAGGAACATTTCAGCAGTCCAGCGCCCAATTCCCCGAATTTCACTCAATTCCTTAATAACAGATTCGTCATCCATCTCTTGCCATTGATTGGCATGCAATCGGCCAGAAATAAAATGCTCCGCTAGATCTTGAATGTATTCGACCTTACGCCCAGACAATCCCGCAGCGCGTAACTCTTCAACAGTAAGCGCCAGAATATTTTTAGGATTCACCTTCTTTTTTGAGGCGAGTACCACGCGATCCCATACAGCCTGCGCTGCTGATACCGAAATCTGTTGACCCACTATCGACCTCGCTAAGGTAACAAATGGATCGCCACGGGTCATTAAGAAACCGCTACCAAACTTCGGAATCAATTTGCGCATGATTCGATCGTTTTTCATCAACTCCGCACAGGCTTGTTCCCAGTAGAGCGGTGCAACTGCTTCGAGCACAGTTTGGTTCGAGCTGCTCACTATAGTCTGCGCCATTCAGTAATACCACCTGGTTTATCTTCCAGAACTACGCCCTGCTCTAATAGCTGTTTGCGAATTTCATCTGCCTTAGCAAAATCTTTTGATTGCTTGGCATTGATTCTGGCAGTAATTTGCGCTTCGATCTGCTCAGCAGCCAAGCCATTCTCAACATGGCGAGTGCCAGCTTGTAAAAATTGATTGGGGTCGCGCTGCAAAAAGTTCAGGCTTGCAGCCAAGGATCTCAAGATGGCAGCGAGCTCTTCTTTTTCTTTGCCTTGAGAACGATTGATTTCGCTAGCCAGTTCAAATAGGACAGCAATCGCCTCAGGCGTATTGAAGTCATCATTCATGGCAGCATTAAATTGCTTAACCCAAACTGAATCTGAATCGAGCGAGATTGGATTCGTAGGCGTGTGAGCTAACGCAGTATAGAGACGGACTAATCCAGCATGGGCCTCATCCAATTGGGCATCACTGTAATTGATTGGGCTGCGGTAATGGGCTCTCAACATGAAAAAGCGGAGCACTTCAGGATCATAGGTCTTCAGGACATCACGAATCAGAAAGAAGTTACCCAAAGACTTGGACATCTTCTCTTGATTGACTCGAATATGGCCGTTATGCATCCAATAGTGCACAAAAGGTTCATCACTAGGGGTGCGGTCTTGGCCGTATAAAGCACCCTCACTTTGAGCGATCTCATTTTCATGATGAGGAAACTGTAAGTCTGATCCACCACCATGAATATCAAAATGCTCGCCAAGGAGTTCACAGGACATGGCTGAGCATTCAATATGCCAACCGGGTCTACCCTCGCCCCAAGGAGATTGCCAACGCGTATCTGCTGGCTCCCCAGACTTAGCGCTTTTCCAGAGCACAAAATCCAATGGGTCACGTTTACTTCCACCAATTGCTACTCGCTCGCCAGCCTGCAACTCATCCAAGCTTTTGCCAGACAATTTACCGTAGCCCGGAAACAAGCGAACTGCAAAGTTCACATCACCATCATCAGCCTGATATGCCAGTTGTTGCTCCAACAGGCGGCCAATCATCCCCTGCATTTGCTGAATAAATTGAGTGGCACGGGGTTCATGATCGGGATGCATTAATCCCAAGCTATCGGAATCCGCATGCATTGCTTCAATAAATCGATTGGTTAATGCGGCAATAGATTCTTTATTTTCAATTGCACGCTGGATAATCTTGTCATCGATATCGGTAATATTGCGCACATACAGCACTTCATAGCCGCTGGCCCGCAACCAGCGCACCACCATATCAAAAACGATCATCACTCGCGCATGACCGATATGGCAAAAATCATAGACTGTCATGCCACAGACGTAAATCTTGACCTTGCCAGACTCAATCGGCTTAAAGACCTCTTTTGAGCGACTTAGGGTGTTATAAATTTGCAGCATAGGCAGATAAAAGGCAGGCAATTCACTCGAATTTGTTAGACTGATGAGTATATCGAATGAGCCCGCAGTTTTACCCCCTTCTACTTATGCAAAACAACCTCCCTTTGGTAAACATGTCGCTGTTGGCCCGCATCGGCCAGTCATTTGCGATTGCGCTCGCTTTTTTAGCCCTTGCAGGCTGCAGTACTCCGGGGCAGCAGAGAGCTGATGCTGAAATTCTGGCAGTGAATAAAGCGGAGATGCAGCAAGGCACCGCCTCACCTCAGCCCTATTTAGGGTCTTATGGCCCAAACGACCCCCAAAGACTGAGTACTAATCCTGCCTATGAGCCCTTAATGCCTTCTTTGGCGGATTCGGTTGCAGTACCCTATCTTTCTTTCTTGATTATTGAACCCGATCCTGTCAACCGCAATGGTGTGCCCTCCGATATTGAGAAGCTCGTCAAGGCCAGGCAGTTTCCAGCAGCCATTGATTTAATTAACGAGCGACTCAGCAAAACACCTAAAAATGTTCAGCTGCGCTATATCAAAGCCAGAATTCAAATTCAGATGCGAGACTTTGCTTCTGCCAAAAAAACCTTGATTGAAATTACCCAACAATTCCCAGAATTACCAGAGCCCTATAACAACCTAGCTGCCCTAGCTGCTAACCAAGGCCAATGGATTGAGGCGCGAGATTATTTAGAGTTAGCGCTCAAGCTCAGACCGACTTATGCAATCGCCTCGGCCAACCTCGGCGAAGTTTATGTGCGTTTAGCAGCACAAGCTTATGAAAATGCCGCTCAATCGAATAGCAATCAGCGCTTTTATAGCAATCGCGCTAAGGCACTGAATGAAATCCTGAAACAAAAACCCCAGAGTACATTGCCTCAAGCCAATATACCGGTACAAAATTTACAACCGACCAACCCTAAAGAAAGCACCTCAAGTAATGGCGAAAGTTCTTCTAAAAACTAATAAGGGTGATATCACTCTCAGTCTCGATGCGGTGAAAGCTCCTAAGACCGTGGCGAATTTTTTACAGTATGTCAAAGCTGGTCATTACGATGGAACCATTTTTCATCGCGTCATCAATAACTTCATGATCCAGGGTGGCGGTATGGGTGTGGGCATGAAAGAAAAATCTACTGGCGCCCCAGTTGAAAATGAAGCCAATAATGGACTCAAAAACGAGCGCGGCACCGTTGCCATGGCACGTACTAGCGACCCCCACTCTGCAACTGCCCAGTTCTTCATTAACGTCAATGACAACGATTTCTTAAACCATACCGCTCCTAATGCACAAGGCTGGGGTTATGCCGTATTTGGCAAAGTGACCGATGGTCTCGATGTCGTAGATACCATTCGCAAAGTCAAGACTGGCAATGCAGGCTTTCATCAAGACGTACCTGCAGAAGACGTCATTATTGAAAAGGCAAGCGTCACTGAAGAATGAGCGTTCAATGTCGTAGCGCCCTGCTGATCTCCGATCTACACCTAACGCCATCAATGCCTCTGACGGCTCAGCGCTTTTTTGACTTTTGTCTTAAAGAAGCTGAGGCGGTTGAGGCAGTTTTTATTATGGGTGATTTATTTGAGTACTGGCTAGGAGATGACGCTAATGCGAGCTCTCCTTTTCAGCAAGAGGTGCGTAACGCCCTAGCGAATCTATCAAGCAAGGTGAAACTCTTTTACCTGCATGGTAATCGGGATTTTTTACTGGGACCTGACTATCTTAAGAAAACCAGTATGACTGCATTACCAGATCCCTCAGAGGTCCGCATTGCAGGTCATGACTATATCTTGAGTCATGGTGATGTTTTATGTACTGCAGACTTGGGTTATCAAGTATTTCGTAAATGGACTCGCAAGCCTTGGGTGCAAAAACTGTTTTTACAGCTCCCTTTGCAATGGCGCCGATCTATTGCAAACCAACTGCGTCGCAATAGCGCCCAAAAATATCAACGAGCAAGTCGCTACACACCAGCGAGCCGATTGATGCAGATGGATGTCACTAATCATGCTTGCGCTGCACTTGTAAAAAAGCACTCGATTAATCGATTGATTCATGGACATACTCATATGCCCAAGCATCACCACGAACAACTGGGTGAACTTCAATGGCAACGCTGGGTTTTATCCGACTGGGACCTAGATCATCCTGAAAGCGTTACCCCAAAAGCCAGCGCCTTACTAATCGATGAACACGGCGTGCGTTATTTAGACTTGGTGAAGTAAAGTCAGTTTGTTGTTTACTTAGAGGGTAACTTAGTGCTTGGAATAGCGCGATAAAGTTTGTGCCATTTGAGCAAAGATGCGTGGATTAGCGCACATCACTTCACCGCTCTCTAAATAGCCTTCTTCACCGCGGTAGTTGCCGATTAAGCCACCCGCCTCAGTTACTAGCAAGGCTCCAGCAGCCATATCCCAAGGCTTAAGATCACTCTCAAAGAAACCATCGTAGCGACCCGCTGCAACATAAGCCAAATCCAGCGCAGCTGCACCAGGACGCCGTAAACCAGCGCATTGACGCGACATCTCGGCAAAGATTTTCAAATAGGTTTCGAGGTCTTGATCTTGTCGATACGGAAAGCCTGTGCCTAATAATGTATTTGCTAAACGATCTTGCGTGGCCACGCGCAAGCGGCGGCGATCTAAATACGCACCAGCACCGCGAGTTGCAGTAAAGAGTTCATCACGGGTGGGGTCATACACAACCGCTTGTTGCGTAACGCCATTCACAGCCAATGCAATCGATACCGCATATTGCGGAAATCCATGAATGAAATTGGTTGTACCGTCCAGTGGGTCAATAATCCAAATATGATCTGAGCCACTATTTTGAGAGCCGGTCTCTTCTGCCAAGAATCCATGTGTAGGATAGGCTTCGCTGAGGGTTTCAATGATTGCTGCTTCTGCAGCTTTGTCCACCTCAGTCACAAAATCATTGTGCTGCTTACGATCCACTTGCAAGCGCTCTAAATTGAGAGAGGCCCGGTTAATTACGGTACCGGCACGACGGGCAGCCTTAATGGCCACATTTAACATGGGATGCATAGTGTGTATGGACAAATTAAATAAGAACGGACCCGAAATAGTACGAACTTCAGCAAAAACTGAAGGACAATATCGAGCTAATAGCTTGATTCTAAACGATTGCCTACGATGCTAGCCAACTAAGCCCATGATTTCTCACAATACTGAACTGATTCGCTGGGTGCTGGTAGAAACCAGCCACCCGGGTAATGTAGGCTCAGCAGCGCGCGCACTCAAAACCATGGCTTTTGACCAATTGCTCTTGGTCAACCCTAAAAAGGCGCAGATTGCTCAAGATCCTGAGGCAATTGCACTTGCCAGTGGCGCTACAGATATCTTGCAATCAAGTCAAGAACTTCAGTCCCTAGATACTGCTGTACAAGGCTGTGCCCTGGTCTTGGGACTCACGAGTCGAGATCGAGAATTTGGTCCACCAGCTCTCAATTGGCAAGCAGCTAAAGACCTCATCACCGCGACTGTCCATGCGGGCCAATCAGTGGCTTTGTTGTTTGGCCCCGAGCGGACTGGGCTTGATAACAGCCATTTAGCCTTATGCACTCACCGAGTCTGGTTAGATGCCAACCCGGCCTATCCCTCCCTCAACTTAGCTCAAGCGGTGATGGTCTGCGCCTTTAGTCTCAAAGAAGCTCTCGGTCAGTTAGCTGACCCAGGAAATCCCCTATTTTCTGGCTCTCGTGAGGATTTGGCGGACTTTGCAGACCCCGCCTCCATTGCTGCGATGCTGGAGCACTGGCAGGAAGGTCTGATTACCCTGGGTTATCTTGATCCCAAAAATCCCAAAAAACTGATGCCCCGCTTACAAGCCCTTTTTGCAAGGGCCAGACTCCACAAAGAGGAAATTGATCTGCTGCGTGGTATTGCAAAACAGATGCTCCTGAGGAAATAAGCTCAAACCATTAGAATCAAACTATGCTGAATACCCTTTTTGAGACTGTTGACTCCATCATTACACGTGACCCTGCAGCCCGCAATCGCTTCGAGGTCATCACCTGCTACCCAGGTCTGCACGCTATTTTCTTATACCGTATCTATCATTTTTTCTGGGTCATTGATCTCAAGTGGCTGGCTCGCTTTTTGTCTTTGCTTGCTCGCATCATTACCGGCATTGAAATACATCCCGGCGCCAAAATTGGACGCCGTGTATTTCTAGATCATGGCCTTGGGATTGTGATTGGTGAAACCACCGAAATTGGCGACGACTGCACGATCTATCAAGGCGTAACGCTTGGCGGCACATCGCTTTATAAGGGTGTAAAGCGTCACCCTACTTTAGGCAAAGGGGTTGTTATCAGTGCCGGTGCAAAAGTATTGGGCGGCTTTACGGTTGGTGACGGAGCACGCGTTGGTTCGAATGCCGTAGTCTTAAAAGAGATTCCTGCAGGAGCAACTGCAGTTGGTGTGCCTGCTCGTATTCTCCATCCGGATTTACCGCAAACTCATGACTCGGAGAGCAAAGCCTATTTCTCGGCCTATGGGATCACACCCAATGTTGATGATCCTGTATCGATGGCGTTGAAAGGCTTAATTGACGCCAGTCTGGAGCAAGAAAGCAAAATTGTCGCCCTAGAAAAAGCCTTAGCTCAATTCAGCAACACAGCAGTTTCCCCAGAGAGCAACAAGGCTCAAAGCGATACTAAGCGTGATCTTGGTGCCATCAAAGAATGGCTTAAAGAATAATTAGTGCAGAGTGCGCGGGTTGCTTCTGCCTGCGCCAGAGGCAATCGAAATGAAGTCGTCAGCATCAGATTCATCACCATCTTCTTCATTAGGCATACCAAAGGTGAAGCTTTCGGCACCAGCTGGATGACGATTCGCAATTTCTTCATCACTAGCCGCGCGGACATCTTGTACTTGTACCCAGAAGCGAAGAGCCATGCCCGCTAAAGGATGATTGCCGTCCAAAACCACTTGGTTATCAGCAACGTCGGTAACGGTATAAATGAGTGATTCTTCGTCATCCTCATCTTCAGCCGCTAACAAATCAGAGTCCTCTTCGCCGCCCTCTTCAGGCACGCCTTCGAACTGCATGCCGACTTCAAGGGGCTCGGGAAAACGGGTACGCGGCTCAATCTTTAATAACTCGGGGTTGTACTCACCAAAGGCCTCAGTTGGCTCGAGTTGCACAGTGGTTTCAAAACCAATATTCTGGCCGTCCAAGAGCGCTTCAATTTTCGGAAAAGTCCCTTCGTAACCCCCATGCAGGTATACCATCGGAGAATCAGGTTCTTCAATGACATTATTTTGTGCGTCGGTTAATTTATAACGCAGGGATACAACGGTATTTTTTTCGATCTTCATGCGGACATTTCAGTGCTATTACAGTACTACTTTTGACATAGGAATCATTTTACTTGAGTAAGCCCTACGAACCACCCATCCCCCCAAAACCGCTACCGATTGACCAAAAATGGGCTCTATTGGGCGACAGAAGCCCTCAAGAGTTTATGAAGGAGTTCTGGCATAAAAAACCTTTGCTGGTTCGAGTTGCTATTCCGGCCTTTGGCCTAGCAGCCTTGGATAGCCCCATTTCTGCAGATACCCTCTTCAAACTCTCGCAATCGGAGGATTGTGAAGCCCGTTTAGTCCGCTCCAAGCCCTGGAGTATTGATACGGGACCACTGGGCAAAAAAGATTTTCCCCGTTTGGAAGATCGCAATTGGACCCTCTTGCTCCAAGGTATGGAGGCAATGCATCCGGCTTGCGCCAAGGTGCTGTCATGGTTTCGGTTTATTCCCGATGCTCGTCTAGATGATCTAATGATTAGCATTGCAGGTCCTGGTGGTGGTGTTGGCCCACACTTTGATTCGTATGACGTCTTTCTCATTCAAATGTCTGGCAGAAGACGCTGGAAAATTTCACAGCAAACCGATTTAAGTCTGGAACCATCGCTACCTTTGAAGATCTTGAAAAACTTCAAAGCGGAATCGGTTTGGGATTTAGAGCCTGGCGATATGCTTTACCTGCCCCCGCACATTGCGCATGAGGGAGTGGCCCTTGATCCCGGCTGTCAAACTTGGTCAGTCGGGTTTCGCTCCCCCAGCTACAAAGAGTTACTACAAGAAGGCTTGTGGCGTCTTGCGGAGTCTTTGGAAGCTCTACCAGAATTAGAAAACCGTTTTGCCGATCCCCTGCAAACAGCCAGTCACGAGGCAGAACAATTACCGAAAGAACTCATCAAACAGATCGAGGGCAAACTCAGCAGTCTCAGGCTCCAAGATATCAGTACTTTTCTTCCAGGAATAACGGCCTACTTAAGCGAGCCCAAGCCGCAAGCCATTTTTGTGAGCAGGGTCAATATGAGCCCAGCAATATTTGCTAAAAAGCTATCCAATACTACCCTCAAGCCCCATCCGCAAACCCGGATTTTGAGTCTTGGCAAGGCTGTGTTTTGTAACGGGGAAAATATGACCCAAAATGAGACTCAGAAAACTCAAGAAGCTTGGAAAAATCTGAGTAAATTCAAGGCTCTTCCAGCGGGATTCCCTACTGAAAAGGAATCTCGGAGCAGCCTGCTTCAAGCATATATATCCGGTTGGCTGGAATTTACGAAGGAGTAATAAAGAGCTGGCTATAATAAATGCTGGAAAGTACTTAGGGATTTTCCCTGCGTATAGACCTTCACCAATTACCGGTAATTGATGTTTATTTTTTTAAGAGGAAATTACAAATGAAGAAGTCACTCGTACTCGCTGCTATGTTGGCAATCGTTTTAGCTGCATGCGGCAAAAAAGAAGAACCAGCACCTGCTCCAGCTCCTGCTGCTGCACCTGCTGCTGATGCTCCCGCTGCTGCTGCTCCTGCTGCTGCACCCGCTGCACCTGCTGCTGACAAGAAGTAATTTCCTTCTTGAAGAAAAAGCCGCTTACGAGCGGCTTTTTTTATGTCTGCGTTAACGTGAATGTACCCTTCGATTACCGACTCAGCTGATCTGTTAACAACGTTAAGAGCTGAAATCCAGCCGGGGTATTTTCTGGCTTTCCATCAGCGTCCTGCACGTATACGCTACAACTTGCATCACCAGTTGATTTAACGATCACGCGATATTTTTTTGCCTTCAAAGCAGAATCATCCTTACTACTAAACAAGTTAGAGAAAAAGCCTTTGGTTTCTGTAGTCTCTTTTTGATTCACATAACGCACGAAATAGACACCATTTGAGCGATCACGATCCTCAACGGTGAAGTTAGAACGATCTAGAGCCAAGCCAACATCACGCCATGCACGATCAAAACTATTACCTAGGTCAATATGCGCAGCACCCCCCTCTTGAACCAAAGTTGCTTTTGGTGTTTTTACTACTGCAGGGCTAGCAATTTGGGCCTTCGCCATTTCCTGAGTCATTCCCAGGCGCTCCATCAAACGCTGTAAAAATACTGCCTCCAGCTCTGGATCAGTTGGACGCGTAGTCCAAATGGTGTAGAGGCAAGAGCCGGTGGTGTCTGTTACACACTTCTCTAGGGCACCCTTTTGAGTAATATAGACCTCGGTCTCGTCGGGTTTAACAACCTCTAGACGAGTTTTATAGCGATCGCGCTCACCAGTATCAGAAATCGAATCAAGGGCGCTATTTAACAGTGAGCGGATATAGTCTTGCTCTACTTTGGGGCGATTTTCAGCCCAATCGGTTTCCATAATCCCCGTTGATGGGGAATCCGTAGTCAACAGAAAGCCATTTTCTTGCCAGAAGTCTTTAATCTGCGGGTAAAGCTCAGCTGCAGGCTTTTCAACCACCAACCACCTACGCTCACCATCGCGTGCGATACGCATCCCCGGAATACCAGTCATGACGCTGGCTCGTAATTGAGCCGTTTTCTTTGTGGCTGCAACATACTCAGACATGGTTGCGGTACCGTCCTGAACGACATAACGCCGATCACCTTGTGCAGTAATTAAATCGGGCGGATAAGATAAATTCGGTCCACGAACTTCGCCAGAGCTCTTCTTGTAGTCAACGGTATCGCTACTAGTGACGGTCTTGCAGCCGACTAGAGCGGAAAGCAAGATGAGTGTTGCAACGAAAAACGAAATATTACGATTCAAAAATGGCATATCAATCTTCATAGTAAACCGACTTGTTTCAATGCGATCTTTAAAGGCTCTCGTAAAGCGAGGCTCAACGGAGTCAAAGGTAAACGAATTCCTGGACCAATCATGCCCATCTCGTATAGGGCCCATTTCACAGGGATGGGGTTAGCTTCAATGAACATCGCTTTATGCAATGAGAGCAATTGGTATTGCAACTCACGAGCATGGGTGAGTTCGCCAGTCATGGCAGCCTTACACAATTCGTGCATCAAACGGGGTGCTACATTCGCTGTTACAGAAATATTGCCTTTGCCACCCATCAACATTAATAGGACAGCACTTAAATCATCACCTGAAAAAACGGCAAATTGCTCTTGTCCAGCACGCTTCAAATCTGCAATCAAAGCCATACCGCGCTCTAGGTTGCCGGTTGCGTCTTTGATGCCAATCATGCCAGGCACTTGTGCCAAGCGAACGACAGTCTCGCCCGCTAGGTCGGCAACAGTGCGGCCTGGCACGTTATATAAAATGACTGGCAAATCGACAGACTCTGCAATCTTTTTAAAGTGGGCATACATGCCATCTTGGGTTGGTTTGTTGTAGTAAGGCACCACCTGAAGACTGGCATCTGCACCAACCTTCTTGGCATATTGCGTTAGCTCAATAGCCTCTCTAGTAGAGTTCCCACCAGTACCTGCAATCACCGGAATTCGGCCGGCAATCTGCTCAACACAAACCCGAATCAATTCACAATGCTCTTCAACTGAAACGGTTGGTGACTCACCACTAGTTCCTACGATCACAATGGCATCGGTACCTTCAGCAACATGCCAGTCGAGCAAGGAACGCAAGCCCGGGAAATCAAGACTGCCATCTTCCAGCATGGGTGTAACAATAGCTACCATGCTGCCAGCAATGGGCTTTTTATTGGATGAATTTGAAGTAGTGCTGCTCACTAGGTAGGTGCCGTATAGATAGGTGTTTAAGCTCGAAATTGTAACGGAATGTGCCCCTGCAAAACGCCTTTTACAGCGCAAAGCCTCTGAATCATGGCAGGTTTGGGGTGGTCGATATAGAGATCTTCGTAAGCCAGAACTTTCAGACCATTCTGAGCAGAAAATGAGAGCAATTCCCCTGTTTTTAAGAGGAAATCGGGGTTGGAAGGCTTCCCAAACTCGCCGTTGCCCTGGGCAAAGGTTTCAAAGAGCAAAACCCCACCAGCAGTCAGCATTTTGGGCAGTTCGGCCAAGTAAGGTCGAAACAGATAATTGGTCACCACAATAGCTGAAAAATCCATACCCGTCAGAGGCCAAGTCTCACCCTCCAGATTCATGCGCGCTACTTCTAGCCTGGGGTGCTTTTCTTGGCAGATAGCGTCAATATTTTGATCTACTGCCAGAACGGTAAATCCCGCATTCAATAAAAAATGGGTATGCCGACCGGCCCCACAAGCCAAATCCAAAACGACACCATTTTTTGGGATAGCAGAAACGAAGCGTCTAATCCAGGGTGATGCCTCTTCAAGAGCGGTATGACTATTACTCAAGTTTAGTCGTACGCCAATCCCATGGCTTCACGTACTTCGCGCATGGTTTCTTGAGCAACCTTACGCGCCTTATCGGAGCCATCTGCAATAATCGAGCGCAACAAACTGGGATCATCCAAGTATTTCTGGGCACGCTCAAACATTGGCTGTTGCTCAGCCAATATCGCATCAATCACCGGCTGTTTACATTCTAGGCAGCCAATGCCCGCGCTTTTGCAGCCCTTCTCAGCCCATGCTTTGGTGTCTTCATCGGAATACACGGTATGAAATTGCCAAACAGGGCAGCGGGCAGGATCACCCGGATCGGTTCTACGAACTCGCGCAGGATCAGTTGGCATCGTGCGCATTGAGCGAATGATCTCTTCCGGTTTCTCGCGAATGCTAATGGTATTGCCATAAGACTTCGACATCTTTTGACCATCAAGACCCGGCATTTTTGAGGCAGCAGTTAATAGCGCTTGTGGCTCTGGAAGAATAATTTTGCGCGCACCCTCTAAAAATCCAAATAATCTCTCGCGGTCAGCCATCGATAGACTTTGTGAATCTTGCAGAAGTGCTTGGGCTTGCTCAAGCGCACTATCGTCACCACGCTCTTGATAAGCAGTTCGAAGTTCTGCATACATTTTGGCGCGTTTGCTGCCCAGCTTTTTGACTGCCTCTAAGGCTTTTTCTTCAAAGCCTGCCTCACGGCCGTAAAGGTAGTTAAAGCGACGCGCTACTTCACGCGTCATCTCTACGTGCGGTACCTGATCCTCGCCAACGGGAACAAATTGGGCACGGTAGATCAGAATATCGGCAGACTGCAATAAAGGGTAGCCCAAGAAGCCATAGGTCTGCAGATCTTTTTCCTTGAGCTTTTCAATTTGGTCTTTATAGGTGGGCACCCTCTCCAACCAGCCCAATGGAGTTCCCATTGCTAACAACAAAAAGAGCTCTGCATGCTCAGGCACTTTGCTTTGAATGAAGAGTGTGGCCTGATTAGGGTCAACGCCAGCTGCCAACCAATCGATCACCATATCCCAAACAGACTGTTCAATCACCTCAGGAGTTTCATAGTGAGTAGTTAGGGCATGCCAATCTGCAACGAAAAAGAAGCAGGGATACTCTGCTTGCAAGCGGACCCAGTTTTTTAATACGCCGTGATAGTGGCCAAGGTGCAAATTACCCGTAGGGCGCATGCCAGAGAGAACGCGTTCAGCAAACATGGTGATCTTTATTGATATCGTGAATGATTAGTGGAATACCGACCATACTGGTGTTAGATTATTCGGCAATAGTGGTAGTGCACCCAGATCCATATGGCTCTCACCTGGGTCATGGAAATCTGAACCTCGTGAAGACATAAAACCATACTTCTGGGCAATCTTGCCGTAAGTTTGATACTGGTCCGGAGTATGACTTCCAGTAATCACTTCGATCCCGACACCACCAAAATCTTTGAAGCGCTCATAGAGCTGATCCATTTGTAAGGCCGTGAAATCATAGCGTCCTGGGTGCGCAATCACTGCCACACCACCCGCTTGCTTAATCCATGACACAGTATCTTCCAGGCTAGCCCATTGATGAGGCACAAAACCTGGCTTACCGTCTACGAGATAATTCTGAAAAACAGTCTCTGTATTGCGGCAGATGCCCTGCTCCACTAAAAATCGCGCAAAGTGAGTACGTGAAATCAAATCGTGGTTGCCCGCAAACTGCAAAGCGCCTTCATATGCACCGGCAATACCAACTTGGGATAAGGCATCTGCAATTTGCTGAGCACGTTTGCCGCGACCATCACGGGTTTGGCGTAAGCCCTCTACCAAAGCAGGATTTTTTGGATCGATACCAAGGCCAACAATATGAATGGTGTGCCCCATCCACGTAACCGAAATCTCAACCCCGCCAACATAGTCCATACCAATCGCCTGAGCCGCAGCGCGAGCCCGCTCTTGACCGCCTAACTCATCATGATCGGTTAGGGACCAGAGGCGCACACCATTAGCATAAGCGCGTTGAGCCAAATCTTCCGGAGTCAAAGTGCCATCAGAGATGACAGAGTGACAATGCAGATCAGCGTTAAGGTCAGATATGTGGGACATCAGTCTATTTTAGGTCAAGGCGCTCGAATGCACTCGTCGTGGCGCATCTAAATAGTCTCTGGACTGCATCTCAAGCAATCTAGAGACCGTTCTTGAGAATTCAGCGGTAATTTGACCCTCTGTATAAAGCTCTGCTGCAGGTACATCTGCTGAAATAATGAGCTTGTTTTTATTGTCATATAGAACGTCAACCAGCCAAATAAAACGACGAGCTTCATTCGTTAAACGCGGTGGCATATAAGGCACGCCAGAGAGAATCACGGTATGAAACTGCTTGGCAAGCTCTAAATAATCGTTTTGAGAACGCGGCCCACAGCAGAGCGTTTGAAAATCAAACCACACCACACCATCACCCATATGCAGGGGGAGTAATTCACGAGATTCAATATAGAGAACCGGATTTGGATCTTCAGCTTGATTGCCGATCAAGGCATAAAACATGTTGAGAAGCTTCAGATCAGTTTGCGAATCAATGGGTGTCAAGTAGGCCTCAACTTGCTCCATTTGTACCCGGCGATAATCGTTACCCGCATCGACATTCAAAATATCCAATTTATCTTCTAGCAGGCGAATGGCGGGTAGAAGACGATCACGGTGCAAGCCATCGGGATAGAGCTGATCGGGTCGGTAATTGGACGTCATTACAAACTGCACGCGATCCTCAAATAACGCTTTTAGCAATCGATACAGAATCATGGCATCTGCAATATCGTTGATATGGAACTCATCAAAACAGATCAAGCGATAGCGCTTAGAGATTCTTTTGGCTAACTCATCCAGTGGATCAGCCAGCCCAGATAACTCATGCAATTCACGGTGAACTTCCCGCATGAATTCGTGAAAATGAATCCGAATCTTTTTTTCTAATGGGGATGCCGCATAAAAGCAGTCCATTAAAAAGGACTTGCCGCGACCAACACCACCCCATAAGTAAATCCCGCGGGGTAAAGCAGGTCTAAACAGTTTCTTTTTGAGTTGATTGCTGCGAACCTGCTTGTAGTCTACCCACTGATCCTCGCAGGCCTGCAATCGCTCAATTGCGCGAAGCTGCGCGGGATCGGTGTGATACCCGCGCGCTTTTAACTCTTGCTGGTAATACTCGATCGCTTTCAATTACATATTTAAGGCGCGTTGATCTGCCGCAAGTGCCGCTTCACGAACCACCTCAGACAAGCTAGGGTGTGGATGGCATATCCGAGCAATATCTTCCGCTGCAGCCTTAAACTCCATGGCGACTGCTGCCTCAGCAATTAAATCCGATGCATTAGGACCAATGATATGCACGCCCAGAATTTCATCAGTTTTGGCATCGGCCAACACTTTCACAAAACCATCAGAGCGCCCCATGCCTAAGGCACGACCATTGGCAGCAAAGGGGAACTGACCTGCTTTATAGGCACGGCCTTCGTCTTTGAGCTGCTGTTCGTTCTTGCCAACCCAAGCGATTTCAGGGTCGGTATAAATGACCCAAGGAATGCAGTTGTAATCAATATGGGGTTTTTGACCAGCAATGATCTCGGCAACCAAAACACCCTCATCTTCCGCTTTATGCGCCAACATTGGGCCCCGCACAACGTCTCCAACCGCGTATACGCCTGAGGCTGATGTCGCACAGGTATGATCATCAATCGGAATAAAGCCGCGCTCATCAACCTTCAAGCCGATTTTGTCTAAGCCTAACTTATCAGTATTAGGTACGCGTCCAACAGAAACAATTAAACGATCACAATCCAGCTTTTGCGCTTTACCAGTGCTATCGACATACTGAATCGATACACCCTTCTTATCAGCCTTCACTTCGCCAATCTTCACACCGGTCTGAATATTTAAACCTTGCTTCGCAAATAACTTCTGGGCCTCTTTGGCGATACCAGGATCGCATGCACCCAGAAAACTTGGCATGGCTTCAAGGATAGTGACCTCTGCACCTAAGCGGCGCCAAACTGAACCCAACTCAAGGCCAATCACACCAGCACCAATCACACCTAATTTCTTGGGAGCGACATCAAACTTGAGAGCGCCTTCGTTATCACAGATTAGCTTGTTATCAACAACGATGCCTGGCAAATGACGGGCTTTTGAGCCTGTAGCAATGATGACATTCGTTGCGGAAACTGTGCCAGCATCCTTGCCATCAATTTGAATTTGATATCCGCTTGCATCTTTACCAACAAATGAAGCGTGCCCTTTTAACAAGGTGATCTTATTTTTTCTGAACAGGTACTGAATACCACCAGTCATTTTCGTCACGATCTCATCTTTACGAGAAATCATTTTCTTGGTATCCATACTGACAGAGCCAACCTGGATGCCGTGATCCGCCGCATGATGCTCGATCTTCTCAAACTCTTCCGATGAAGCAAGCAATGCCTTGGAAGGAATACAGCCGACGTTCAAACAAGTACCGCCTAAACGAGGCTCGCCCTTGGGGTCGTCATAGGCGTTGGATTCAGCACAAGCAACATTAAAGCCCAACTGCGCCGCACGAATCGCCGCAATGTATCCACCAGGACCGCCACCAATGACAAGGACATCAAATGATTTACTCATAGAGTGCTCGCTTACAGATCAAGTAAAAGACGTGAAGGATCTTCTAAAGCTTCCTTCATGGCGACCAAGCCAAGTACTGCCTCGCGACCGTCAATAATGCGATGGTCATAAGAAAGCGCCAAGTAGTTAATTGGACGAATCACAATTTGGCCATCCTCAACAACAGCACGATCTTTCGTGGCATGAATCCCCAAAATCGCGGATTGAGGAGGATTAATGATTGGCGTTGAAAGCATTGAACCAAACACACCCCCATTGGAGATCGAGAAAGTACCACCAGTAAGCTCTTCGATCGTCAATTTACCTTCGCGTGCCTTAGCACCAAACTCGGCGATCTTCTTCTCAATATCAGCCAGATTCATTTGATCGACATCACGCAAAATCGGCACTACCAAACCTCTTGGCGAGCTCACTGCGATACCAATATCAAAGTAACCGTGATACACAATATCGTTGCCATCTACTGAAGCGTTCAATAAGGGGAACTTCTTCAAAGCATGTGTAGCGGCCTTCACAAAAAAGGACATGAAGCCCAATTTCACACCATGGGTCTTTTCAAAGATGTCCTTGTATTTATTGCGCATGGCAATCACTGGCGCCATATTGACTTCATTGAAAGTCGTCAAAATCGCGTTGTTTGCTTGGGACTCGAGTAAGCGCTCTGCAATACGGGCGCGCAAACGGGTCATGGGAACACGCTCTTCAGGACGATCACCCAAAGGAATCGAAACTGTTGGCAAAGGGGCTACGCTAGATTTAGCGCCACCAGATACAGCATTAAGAACATCACCCTTAGTAATGCGGCCATCACGACCAGAGCCTGCCACTTGGGCTGCGCTCACGTTGTTTTCAGCCATTAACTTGGCTGCAGAAGGTGCTGCCACAGGAGCAGTAGATGCAGGGGCGCTTGATGCGGCAGGCTTCGCAGCTGGCGCAGCCGCTTTTGCTGCCGCAGCTGGAGCTGCACTTGCAACTGCAGTGCTATCAATCTTGCCGATCAATTGCTCGGCAACGACTGTGCCGCCATCGCCAACCAAAACTTCCGTCAGCACTCCAGCAGACGGAGCGGGAACTTCCAGAACGACCTTATCAGTTTCAATTTCGATCAAGATTTCGTCTTGTGCAACCGCTTCGCCGACTTTCTTTTTCCACTGCAATAAGGTTGCTTCAGCAACGGACTCAGAGAGTTGGGGGACTTTCACTTCAAATATGGCCATGATGATTCCTAAAAAATATGGGTTGAGATTGTGTGGACGATTACTTCGTGATCACATAACCTTTAAGTTTGGCAAATGCAGCGTTGATTAATGACTTCTGTTGTTCTTGATGGAGATGTGCATAACCCACCGCAGGCGAAGCAGAGGCAGGACGTCCGGCATAAGCCAACTTCATACCCTCAGTCATATTCTCCAAAATATTGTGCTGAACAAAGAACCAGGCACCTTGGTTTTGAGGTTCATCTTGACACCACACCACTTCGGCAAGATTGGGATACTTCTTCAATTCTGCAGTCAGTGCTTTATGTGGGAATGGATAAAGTTGCTCCAAACGAATAATCGCCACATCACCAATCTTCTTCTCGGTGCGCTCTTTTGCCAAGTCATAGTAGACCTTGCCAGAACACATTAAAAGACGAGTGACCTTCTGGGAATCAATGCCCTCATCACGTTCAGAAAGAATCGTGTGGAACTTCCCTTTAGTAAATTCAATGAGTGGAGAAGAGGCTTCTTTATTCCGCAAGAGCGACTTAGGCGTCATCAGAATCAGAGGCTTGCGGAACTGACGAATCATTTGACGACGCAAAACATGGAAAATCTGCGCTGCAGTCGTAGGCTGAATCACCTGCATATTGGTATCGGCACACAATTGCATAAAACGTTCGAGACGTGCAGATGAGTGCTCTGGGCCTTGACCTTCATAACCATGGGGCAACATCATGACCAAACCATTGGCACGACCCCACTTCACCTCACCAGAAGCGATAAATTGATCGATCACTACTTGAGCACCATTGGCAAAGTCGCCGAACTGCGCTTCCCAGATGGTTAGCGTATTGGGTTCTGCAGAAGCAAAGCCGTATTCAAAACCTAGTACAGCCTCTTCAGACAGAATCGAGTCAATCACGATAAAGGGAGCTTGATCCTTAGTGACATGCTGCAGAGGAACATAAGTTCCGGTGTCCCACTTCTCGCGGTTTTGGTTATGCAAAACGGCATGACGATGCGTAAAGGTACCGCGACCACTATCCTCACCCGATAACCGAACTGGGTAGCCACTAGCCACTAATGAGGCAAAGGCCATGTGTTCGCCCATACCCCAATCGACATTCACCTCACCTCGACCCATGGCAGCACGGTCATTCAGGACCTTCTCCACCAAGGGATGCACTTTGAAATCATTTGGCATGGCAGAAATCTTCTCCGCCAAACGCTTCCACTCAGCCAGCGGAATGGCAGTATCAGCTTCGTCAGTCCATTTCTTATTTAAAAATGGTGACCAGTCCACTGCATATTTACCAACAAAATTACTCAAGACTGGATCCGAGGTTTGCTTACCCTCATCCATCGCAGCACGATACTCTTTAACCATGAGGTCGCCGGTACCTGACGTAAGAACACCCTGAGCTTCTAATTTGTCTGCGTACAACTTGCGGGTGCCAGGATGGGCGCTAATAATTTTGTACATCAAAGGCTGAGTCATCGCCGGCGAATCTTGCTCGTTATGACCAAGTTTGCGGAAGCAAACAATGTCAATTGCTACATCTTTATGGAACTGAGTGCGGAAGTCTAAAGCCAACTTGGTCGCTAGTACTACTGCTTCAGGATCATCGCCATTGACGTGCAATACCGGGGCATCGATCACTTTCATGATGTCGGTGCAATAGAGGCTTGAGCGCAAATCACGCGGATCAGAAGTGGTAAAGCCAATTTGGTTATTAATCACAATATGCACTGTGCCGCCAGTGGAATAACCACGCACTTCAGACATTGCGAGAGTCTCTTGCACCACGCCCTGACCTGCTACCGCAGCGTCGCCATGAACTAATACAGGCAACACTTGCTTGCCTAGCATGTCACCACGACGCTCCATCCGTGCCCGTGCAGAACCCTCAACCACAGGATTAACGATTTCTAAATGGGAAGGGTTGAATGCCAAAGACAGGTGGACGGGACCACTTGGTGTGGAGATGTCGCTTGAGAAACCTTGGTGGTACTTCACATCGCCAGCAGGTAGATTTTCTGGGCCAGTGTGCTCAAACTCAGCAAACAAATCTTTTGGCATCTTGCCCAGCACGTTCACCAAGACATTCAAGCGGCCACGATGCGCCATACCAATCACAATCTCTTGCACGCCCTCTGCACCAGACTGACGAATCAATTGATCCATGCAAGGGATGAAGCTGTCTCCACCTTCTAGTGAAAAGCGTTTCTGCCCCACATATTTAGCCGAGAGATAACGCTCGAGGCCTTCAGCAGCAGTTAAGCGGTCTAAGATTTGACGCTTCTCATCCACATTAAATTGGGGGGCCGAACGAATGGATTCCAGCTGCTCTTGCCACCACTTCTTGATCTTTTGATCAGCGATGAACATGAACTCGACACCGATGGTGCCGCAGTAGGTTTCACGCAAAGCCTGCAATAAATTACGCAAAGTCATTTCGGACTTGCCGAAGAAAGTATTGCTGGTATTGAAGACGATATCCATATCGCCATCGGTAAAGCCATAAAACGCTGGGTCCAATTCAGGAATATCTGGACGCTCAGAGCGTTTTAAAGGATCGAGGTCTGCCCAACGATTGCCCACATTGCGATAGGCGGCAATGAGCTGTTGAACGGCGACACGCTTGCGACCCATCTCGGAGTCTGCTGAATCGGAAACGGTTCTAATCGGGCCTTGCTTGGCGCGCTCAGCAAAGGAAGCCACGATGGGAGCATGAGCAATATCCTTCATGGATGAGCCATCTACCGCTGGCACTTGCTTCACGCTGTCGAAATAATTTCGCCAATGATCCTCAACTGAACCGGGATCTAGCAAATAGGATTCATAAAGTTCTTCTACATAGGGGGCATTTCCCCCGAAGAGATACGAGTTATCTCTTTGGTCCTGCATCATGATGCTCACCTTTCATCGGGTTTCCCGAATAAAAACTGTGGTTATAACCATCCGCTTTCTGGCTTCACCAGTCCACGAATTGATCTATGCAAATACGTTCACTACTGCGTTAATTTAACACGGATGACCCGCAGATTACTAAGGCTTTTCCCTATTTCTGGCTCATGAATCAGAACTTTCCTACTCAGTATTCAGGAATGGATGACAGATTCAAATGAAATTGATTTTTATTCTTTAAATCTCCAATTCACACCTTAAATGAAGGAAATATGAAAGAAATTACGCCAGGAATGGAATACCTCAGCACCCGTCAGAGCGCAAAAGTCCTCCAAGTATCACTAGGAACGGTCCAAAAAATGGTGGAATTAGGCGAATTAATTGCCTGGAAGACGCGCGGAGGTCATCGTCGCATTCTGGCCAGCTCCTTAGAACAGCAATTACAACGACGAAAACGGGCAATGCGACAAAAATCCACTCAAAAGTGCATTGCTATGGGGATTTTTAGGCGAACCGAGAACAGCTTGGAGCTTTTAGAGGCACTCCAGACCTGGCAACTCAAAGTTGAAATGGAGATTGCGATCGACAGCTTAGAGGGACTGATGAAATCCGTCTCGCTAGCACCCGATCTCATCTTCCTAGATGCGCTGATACCGCCGGTTGAACAAGTTCACTTAATTCACTATTTAAGTAAAAGCAAAGATACCCAACATACCCCGATTTTGGTCGATGAGGGATTTATCAAACTTCACCCTGGGGTTGTGAGCTTGGCAGAAGAAAATACCGGTGTTAGGGCAGCATTGCACCCTAAAGATACTCAAGATATCCAAAAAGAACTGGAGAGAGGGCTGATTGAGCAAAATCCCTTAATCATCCCCTATCCAGCGACAAATGGGGATCTGGATAGTACTTTCACTAATAAATCGAGACTAGAAAGCCTAGAAACGGCATTTATTGAAGCCTTAGCGAGAAAATGTCTTAGTTCTTAATTGGCTTTAATAAGCAAAAAGCCATCACCCCCAAGGTTGATGGCTTTTAAAATATTGCTCTAGAAATAAATAGTGCAATAAATTCAGTGACTTAGATCAAAAAGCTAGAGCGATCTCTACCTTCGATCCACTTGGGGGCTTTGCCTCTGCCTGTCCAGGTTTCACCGTTAGCAGGGTTACGATACTTTGGGGCCACCTTGCCACCACTGCGGGCACCAGAACCTGCTTTACGACTGAATAGATCCGCTGCGCTTAACTGATATTGATCAATAATCGCTTTTGCCTTGGCAATGCCATCTGCTTTTTCATGGGCAATCGCCTCTTTAATCTGTTTATCTAATTGCTCGCGTTGAGCTAATAACTCTTTGTATGATGACATATTTTTGGCTTTATAAATAATGAATGAAAACCATATTATAAGCTAATTATATGGATAATCAATTATTGACTATTTAATGATTAAAACTGTATAAATTATGTGGTTTTATATTAGTAATATTTATTATTAATATTATAGATATTAATAAGTCAATCTAGGCCTTTAATCTCAAACCTACTTAGCCCTAAGCATAAAACTACCACTGCTTTTTGCTGTGATTTCTCCAGCAGCATTGATCACAACTGCCTCGCAATACTGAATGGATTTTCCAGATTTGAGCACGGTACCCTCAATCATTAACTTACCTCGGCTGGGACGCAAGAAGCTGGTGGTCATATCCACTGTGGTGGCGCCAAGAGGATGATTAAAGGTACTCCTGGCGGCGGCAGACATAGCGAAATCCAAAATAGCCATGATCACCCCACCCTGCGCGACCTGAAAACTGTTGAGATGCTCAGGCTTGAGATCTAAGCTAATCAGCGCCTTACCCTCTTTCGCATATTCTGGGACCACTCCTAAGTGGGCTAGAAATGGTATCTCTAAGCCAAAGTAATCAACGGAAGGTATGGAGACTGGTGAGGAATGTGTGGAGTTCATGTCTATTGGTAAGGATCGGTCTTAAATGATGGTCGGGGCGAGAGATTTGAACCTCCGACCACTTGCACCCCATGCAAGTACGCTACCAGGCTGCGCTACGCCCCGACGAAAGACAAAATTGTATCAGCTCGGAAATGTCTTAAATGAAGCTTATTTAGCCAGAATCTGCAAAACGACCTGCAACTCTTCGCGAAGTTGTAGCTCACCGCGCGCTTCCTCAAGACGATTCCGGGCGCCACTAATCGTAAAACCTTCTTCGTACAAAAGTGCCCGAATTCTGCGAATCAAAACGACTTCATGGTGCTGGTAATAGCGCCGATTACCGCGGCGCTTCTGTGGGCTTAATTGAGTGAACTCTTGCTCCCAGTAGCGCAATACATGCGAGCGAACGCCACAAAGGTCTGCAACTTCACCAATGGTGAAATATCGCTTAGCAGGAATCGGGGGCAGCTGTGCGCTGGTTAGCGTTGCGCCGCTGGCGCTGGCATCAAACTCTGTTTTCTCGAGCATGTGACTCCACTACATCCTTGAGCTTTTGACTAGCGTGGAAGGTAACTACGCGGCGAGCCGCAATCGGAATCATTTGACCGGTCTTTGGGTTGCGCCCTGGACGTGCAGACTTATTGCGAAGTTGAAAGTTACCAAAACCAGAAATTTTGACCTCCACACCCGTTTCGAGTGACTGACCAATGCGATCAAAAAAAGCATCAATCATATCTTTCGCTTCGCGCTTATTGAGACCTACCTGATCAAACAAGGCTTCAGAGAGCTCATTCTTCGTAACGGTGTCATTGCTATTTACGCTGTTCATTGCAAGAATCTTTCGCAATACTTTTATTAAATTTTCAGAATTAGTAATACTATACCTAGCGCAAGCGCGCGGCACATTTTTTTTCTAAGGCGACTAGTAAACCGCTCATTGCAGCCTCAATTTGTACATCCTGTAATGTGTCCTCAGGATTGAGTAATGTAACGCGGAATGCCAAACTCTTTTCGTCTTCTGCCATTGATGCCGATCCTGCCTTGGGTCGGAACTCATCAAACAATTGAATCGATCGAACAAACTGTTGCTTGCTAGCTTGCATTGCATCCAGCAGCGCCTGGGCTGCAATATTTTGCTTCACCACCACAGCCAAGTCACGTTGGACTGCAGGAAATTTACTGAGCTCTTCAGGCTGCGGAAGACCAATATTACGTAAGGGCTCTAAGTCCAACTCGAATAATACTGGGGCCTGTGGCAACTCATAAGCCTGTTGTAAGCCAGGATGTAATTCGCCGATCCAACCCAGAATGACTGGACCCTCAGCAGCGTGCAACATGACTTGCGCAGAACGTCCGGGGTGCAATGCAGGATGCTGAGCAGCTCCTGTAAGCAGGTGCAAGGGATCAAAAACCCGCTCTAGATCGCCCTTCACGTCGAAGAAATCCACTAAGCGATTTGCATTGGCCCACTGTTCAGGAACAAAACTGCCATAGGCTAGACCGCCAATGCGTTGTGGCTGATCAAATCCAGCCACTTCGCCAGACTGCTCAGTGAAGCTGGCATTCCGCTTAAACACCCTACCCGTTTCAAACAGGCGAACTCGGGTTGCGCCGCGGTTGAGATTGGCTTTGAGATTATTTAGTAAGCCGCCCCATAAATTGCTGCGCATCACACCATACTGGCTTGCGATGGGATTAAGCACTTTAATGAGAGCGGCATCGCTTGCACCTGCTAAGCGTTTTTCGCTATCAGCATCAATGAAACCAAAATTCACTGTCTCTTGATAGCCCTGAAGAGCAAAGCGCTGCCGTAATAAATGCACTGCCCGCTTTGCTTCAGGCTTAGCGCTCATTTTGAGGCTGGCTACTGGTGGATGGTCTGGGATATTTTCAAAACCATACATGCGCGCTACTTCTTCGATTAAGTCTTCTTCGATCTCAATATCAAAGCGATAGCTCGGTGGTGTCACAACATAGACATCGCCAGCCTCGAGCTTGTAATCAAAATTCAAACTCTTAAATACATCACTCACAATTTGAGTTGTTAAGGGGATGCCGATGACCTTGGCAGCTCTCTCAAGACGCATCTTGACGGGCTTGCGCTCTGGAGTGGCTAAGACTTGATCATCAATTGGCCCAGCTTGTCCGCCGCACACTTCAATAATCAAGTTAGATAGATATTCGAGGCAATCAACGGTAGCTTGTGGATCCACTCCACGCTCAAAACGGTGGGCAGCGTCGGTACTAAAGTTGAAGCGACGTGCACGACCCTGAATGGCGTTAGGCTGCCAGTAGGCTGCTTCTACAAAAATATTGATGGTGTCATCAGTCACGGCGCAATGATTGCCACCCATGATCCCAGCCAACGCAAGCGGGCCATTTTGATCGGCAACAATACCAATAGGCAGCGCTTTGGAGTTATTGACGTCAGTCAGTTGAACTGTCTGACCATTGAGGAGTGCTAACTGTTCGCCCGTTTTGGCCCAGCGCACGATGATGTCCCCAGTAACTTTATCTAAATCAAATACATGGGTGGGCTGACCCATTTCGAGCATGACATAGTTAGAGAGATCTACCAAGGCAGAGATACTTCTTTGTCCTGCTCGGGCTAGGCGCTGCACAATCCAATCGGGCGTTTTGGCTTTTGCATTGACACCTTGAATAATACGACCAGCAAAGCGGCCACAAAGTTCTGTGTTCTCAACGATGACTTTGCGTTGGTCTTTAATGGAAACCGGTACGGCTTTCCACTCAGGCTTTTTGAGTGCCGCTCCGGTAATTGCAGAAACTTCTCTTGCCATGCCTATTAAGGACAAGCAATCTGCTTTATTGGGCGTGAGTTTGATGATAAAAATCTGGTCGTCTAAATCCAGGTACTGTCGAATATCTTTACCCACTGGAGCATCAGACGGGAGCTCCAAAATACCCTCATGATCCTCGCCTAGGCCAAGCTCTCTTCCAGAACACAACATGCCCTGGCTTTCTACGCCACGTAACTTACCCACCTTAATCTGAAAAGGCTTTCCCCCGGCTTCGGCAGGAGGTAATTGCGCTCCAACTAAGGCGCAAGGAATTTTGATTCCGGCTCTTGCATTGGGTGCACCACACACAATTTGTAATTCTTGGCCAGTACCGGCATTCACTTTGCAGACTCTTAAACGATCGGCATCCGGATGTTGTTCAGCAGACAGAATTTCAGCAACAACGATCTGTGTAAATGAAGGCGCTACCGAGTGCTGCTCTTCAACCTCCAAACCCGCCATCGTCATGGCATGGCCAAGGGCTGCGCTATCAAGCTCAGGATTAACGTACTGTCTTAGCCAGGATTCAGAAAATTGCATGCTATGTCCTGATATTAAGCGGGGAACTGTTCCAGAAAACGCAAATCGTTTTCAAAGAAAAGACGTAAGTCATCAATGCCATAGCGCAACATCGTCAGACGCTCTAAACCGGAGCCAAAAGCAAAGCCGGTATAGCGTTCAGGGTCAATACCCATATTGCGCAGCACATTCGGATGCACTTGTCCTGCGCCTGAGATCTCCAACCAGCGTCCGGCGAGCTTGCCGCTACCAAAGGCCATATCGATCTCTGCGGAAGGCTCGGTGAAAGGAAAATAGGAGGGGCGGAAACGCACTTGCAATGCATTGGTTTCAAAAAAGGTTCTCAAGAAATCGGTATAGACACCTTTAAGATCTGCAAAAGAAACGCTTTCGGCAATCCATAAGCCTTCTACCTGATGAAACATTGGCGAATGGGTTGCATCACTATCAACGCGATACGTTCTGCCGGGAGCGATTACCTTAATCGGAGGCATCACATCAGCATTAGCATATTTTTTGACATGCTCACTTGCATAGCGAACTTGAATTGGACTGGTATGGGTGCGCAATAACAAGGGCTTACCTTGCTCATCTTGCCCATCAATATAAAAGGTATCTTGCATGGAACGTGCAGGATGATTTTCAGGGCTATTGAGAGCAGTGAAATTAAACCAATCGGTTTCAATTTCAGGACCATCAGCGACATCAAATCCAATCGAGCGGAAGATCTCTTCCACTCTTTCCCAAGTTCGCATCACAGGGTGCAAACTACCAACAGCTTGACCGCGACCGGGCAAGGAAACATCAATTGACTCGGCAGCTAAGCGTTGTTGCAAAACGCCATCAGCTAATGCTTGGCGTCGCGCCTGCAGGGCTTCCTCTACTTGAGTCTTGACTTGATTAATTTGGGCGCCAGCACTCTTGCGCTCTTCAGGCGACATTCCACCAAGCGCTTTGAGACGCTCAGTGAGAACACCTGATTTACCGAGATACCTGGCTTTCGCGTCCTCTAGAGCTGCCGCATCGGCAGCTCCGAGGAAATCACGTTTGGCATCCTCGACAATGTGGTCGAGAGAAACCATTTCGGCTGAATTCTTTTAGTAAAGAATTAAGCAGCAGCGCTGACTACGGATTTAATCCGAGTAACTAAAGCAGCAAAAGCCGCTTTGTCAGCAATGGCCATATCGGAAAGCACTTTACGATCGAGATCGATAGACGCTTTCTTCATACCATTCATGAATACGCTGTAGTTCATACCATGCTCACGCACAGCTGCATTGATACGGGCGATCCACAAAGCGCGGAATACCCGTTTCTTATTGCGACGGTCACGATATGCATATTGACCAGCACGCATAACCGCTTGCTTAGCAATACGGAATACGTTTTTACGACGACCACGATAGCCTGTTGCGGCATCAGTGATTTTTTTATGACGGGCTCTTGCAGTAACCCCACGTTTGACTCTTGGCATTGAATTCTCCTAATCTAGTCTGAGGTTAAGCGTAAGGAAGCATGGAGCGAATTGACTTAACGTCAGCTTTCGCAACTTCGGTGGAACCACGCAAATGACGCTTGCTCTTGGTGGTCTTCTTGGTCAGGATGTGGCGTTTGAAAGCCTGTCCTCGTTTAATCGATCCGCCTGCGCGAACCGTGAAGCGCTTTTTAGCGCTACTCTTGCTCTTCATCTTGGGCATAAAGCACCCCTTCATATTTTGCGCAACATAGGTGGTAACCGACGGTTACTCTTCCTGTACCCAGAAGCACATCACTACCTAAACCACAAGTTGCAATAACTTGTTACTTAGCCTTACGATTGGGAGCCAGCACCATTACCATCTGCCGACCCTCCATCTTTGGAAACTGTTCGACTTGACCAAACTCAGCAAGGTCTAACTTCAAACGCTCCAACATTCTGGCTCCGATTTCTTGATGGGCCATTTCACGACCCCGAAACCGCAGCGTAATCTTTGTCTTATCGCCATCTTCCAAAAAGCGGATTAGGTTACGTAGCTTCACACCATAGTCACCATCATCTGTGCCGGGACGGAATTTGACTTCCTTCACCTGAATCACTTTTTGCTTCAGCTTGGCTTCATGCTGACGCTTGGCTTCTTGGTACTTGAATTTGCCAAAGTCCATGATCCGGACTACTGGGGGTTCAGCTGTCGGAGCAATTTCCACCAAATCGGTTTCTTTCTCTTCTGCTAAAGCCAGGGCTTCACTCAACTTAACTACACCGATGGCTTCACCATCGATTCCAATCAAACGCACTTCAGGAGCAGTTATTTCCCGGTTAATGCGCTGCAATTTTTCAGTAGCGATCTTCTAATTCCTCTAAAAAAACAATAAAAACCGTCTCACCCCTAGCTAGGCTCGGGTCCGACTTTCTGGGATATATCCTGCTGGAGTCGGGCAACGAAGGCATCAAGAGGCATTACGCCTAAATCCACTCCGCCACGGGCACGAACGGCCACCGTATTACTTTCACGCTCTTTATCGCCAACAACAAGCAAAAATGGGAGCTTCTGTAATGCGTGCTCGCGTATTTTATACGTAATTTTCTCATTTCGCAAATCTGATTCAACTCTAAACCCTTGTTTTTTCAGAGATTGCTGGACTTCTTTGGCATAAGCGGCTGAATTTTCCGAGATATTGAGGACTACAGCTTGGGTCGGCGCAAGCCAAACTGGCATGTTTCCAGCATGGTTTTCGATCAAAATCCCGATAAAACGCTCTAAAGAGCCCACAATGGCGCGATGCAACATGACTGGCGTCTTTCGACTGTTGTCTTCTGCAACATATTCGGCCCCTAAACGGGCTGGCATTGAGAAATCTACCTGAATCGTGCCACATTGCCAGGTTCTGCCGATCGAGTCTTTGAGGTGATATTCAATCTTCGGGCCATAAAAAGCCCCTTCGCCCGGCAATTCTTCCCATTCTTGGCCTGATGCTTTCAAGGCACCGCGCAATGCTGCCTCAGCTTTGTCCCAAATCGCATCATCACCTACCCGTTTTACTGGACGCAATGCCAGCTTGACAGCAACCTCACTAAAACCAAAATCCTGATACACATGACGCACTGCTTTATCAAAAGCAGCTACTTCTGACTGAATCTGATCTTCGGTACAGAAAATATGACCATCATCTTGGGTAAACCCGCGCACGCGCATCAAGCCATGCAATGCGCCCGATGGCTCATTGCGATGACATTGTCCAAACTCGCCGTAACGTAATGGCAACTCGCGATAGCTATGTAAGCCAGCATTAAAGATTTGGACATGACCCGGACAGTTCATGGGCTTTAATGCATAAACCCGATTCTCTGACTCGGTGGTGAACATATTCTCTTTGTAGTTGTCCCAGTGGCCCGATTTTTCCCAGAGGCCACGGTCCAAAATTTGAGGTGCTTTGACTTCTTGATAACCTTCTTGCTGATATACGCGACGCATGTACTGTTCAACTTCTTGCCAAATTGACCAACCCTTGGGGTGCCAAAAGATCAGGCCCGGGGCCTCTTCTTGGAAATGGAATAAATCGAGCAACTTGCCTAAGCGACGATGATCACGCTTCTCAGCGTCTTCCAACATATGGAGATACTGGTCTTGGTCTTCTTTCTTGAGCCAAGCCGTACCGTAGATCCGCTGCAACATTTCATTCTTGCTATCACCACGCCAGTAAGCGCCGGCGAGCTTCATCAGCTTAAAGACTTTAAGCTTACCTGTCGATGGTACATGGGGACCACGGCATAAGTCAGTGAACTTCCCTTCGGTATAGAGCGAAACATCTTCACCCTGCGGAATACTACTAATAATTTCGGCTTTGTAATGCTCGCCCTGATCTTTAAAGAATTTCACTGCTTCATCACGAGGCAATACTTGACGAACAACCGGCTCATCTTTTTTAGCCAACTCCGCCATCTTTTTCTCTAGCGCAACAAGATCGTCTGGCGTAAATGGGCGGTGATAAGAGAAGTCATAGTAAAAACCGTTATCGACTACTGGGCCAATCGTGACCTGAGCTTCTGGAAACAGTTCTTTAACAGCGTAAGCCAATAAGTGAGCAGTCGAATGACGCACGATCTCGAGTGCTTCAGGACTTTTGTCCGTCACGATCGCTAATTGAGCATCTTGATCAATGAGATGACTTAAGTCAACCATCTTCCCATCAACGATTCCACCTAGCGCTGCCTTGGCGAGACCGCTTCCAATGCTCTGCGCGACATCAGCCACGCGCACTGCGTTCTCAAACTCGCGCTTCGATCCATCAGGAAGAGTAACTACAACCATAACAACTCCGTAACATGTGCTTTGCTACAAATGCTTACAGACCAAAAATAAAGCGCGGTCGCTTTTTGGCAACCGCGCTCTGGGTCTAAATTCGTTGGTAGGCTCGATTGGACTCGAACCAACGACCCCCACCATGTCAAGGTGGTGCTCTAACCAGCTGAGCTACGAGCCTAAATAAAACAAGAGTTTATCACCGGCGGCGTACCAACGTGACTCCTTTGAGCTCTTCTAGGCTGTTTTGCACCAGGCGCAAGGTCTCTGAGTCTTTCACTTCAACGGTAAATAAGATCTGTGCAAGCCCTTTGCGAACTGATTTGCGCAAGTCGATGACATGAATACCCTGTCTGGTCAGGACCTCAAATAACTCGCGCATGAGCTCTGGGCGATCTAGAGCGCTCACCGCCACATCTGCAGGAAAAAGCCGTTTCTCATGGTCTTTGCCTTCACCCGTAGTACCAGCATTCCAAGCGGTCTGAATCACACGTTCAGGAGCGCGCTCCAATAGTCCTCGAAAGGTTTTGCAGGAGCGACGGTGAATCGACACCCCTCTGCCCTGCGTCACAAATCCTGCAATCGCATCCGGTGGAACAGGCCGACAGCAACGCGCCAACTGGGTGAGAAGAGAGTCGACACCCACCACCAATACATCACTAGTATGACCCGATTTACGAGTGCTTTGACGCAGGACAATATCCACTTCAGGGGTGGCGGGCTTTGTCTCTAATTTATGGTGATCAGTCTTATCAGGCGCTTTTTCAGTTTGCTCATCATCCAGGGCATTGAACCAAGCTCGCACACGCGTTCGTGCTCGCTGTGAACGGAGGTAGTGACGATCTGGGCTAATCCAATCGCGTGATGGGCCACCATGCTTCACAGCAATAATTTCAATGGTTTGGCCATTTTGTAGTGGAGTATCCAGCGGCACCATCGCACCATCAACTCGAGCGCCTCGACAACGGTGCCCCAAATCAGTATGCACAGCATAGGCAAAATCGATCGGGGATGAGCCCTTTTCTAAAGCAATCACCTTACCCAAAGGCGTAAGTACATAAATATGATCGTCAATCTCGTGATGCTTCAACTGATCCCAAGCATCTTCTTTCCATGAGATTAGCTGTCTTGCCCAAGCAATTTGTCTTTCGTACTCCGCTGCAGCGCTATGCGTCCCCGTCTGCTGACCTGCTTGATAAGTACCTTCTTTGTAGCGCCAATGGGCTGCTAAACCATACTCAGCCTGCTGATGCATCTCATGAGTACGAATCTGTATTTCAAATGCAGTGCCATCCTCATCCATCACCACTGTGTGCAAAGACTGATAACCGTTCGGCTTGGGGCGAGCAATATAGTCATCAAACTCCTTAGGCACGGGCTGCCAGATGTTGTGCACTAAGCCTAAGCTGGCGTAGCAAGATTTGACGTCCGGCACCAGAATCCGAAATGCCCGCACGTCATACAGATTGGCAAAGTCGAGTGACTTACCCTGCATCTTTTTCCAGATACTGTATATGTGCTTAGGGCGTCCATAGACATCCGCCTCAATATGGGATGTACTAAGCTCATCCTGAAGTTGCTTGACGATTTGCGCAATGAAAACCTCTCGCTCATGACGCTTGGCATCGAGCATCTTGGCGATATCTCGATATGTGCTTCCAGAGGATGCTCTAAAAGCCAGATCTTCCATCTCCCACTTCATTTGCCAAATACCCAGACGATTGGCAAGCGAAGCATCGATATTCAGAATTTCTTGAGCCCAAGCTTCGGGCATGGTGATCTTTTCTTGCGTGACCCAACGGAGAGTTTGTAAACGGGATGCTAGGTACAGCAGTACCACTCGCAGGTCGTCCCCGAAAGCTAGCAACATCTTGCGCAGCATCTCTTCCTGACCGGAAATACTCAAGCCGCCATCTGCACGCAATAATTTAGCCTGGGCCTGACGTAGGCCTCGATAACCAATAATCAACTTCGCCGACTCTTCGCCGATTAATTTAATCAGCGCCTCTTTACCATGCGTTCGCCCAATATGGCTTGCTGCAGTTAAGGTGGCTTCATCTAAATGTAAGGTTTGCAGAATCTGCAAAACACCAGCCGAATGTTGCTCGGTTGGTTCGCCATACCAAGCGTCTATGAATAATGGTTTTGTACTAGGACTAGGGGCATTTGCCATTCATACATTTAATCACGAACTGAAAAATTCTTTGGCAAGGGCAATCTGTTCGGGCTTGATGAAGGCTGGCGCATGGCCTACATGCGGTATCTCAATACTTCTCGCGTAAGGATTCACCTTGCACATCTTTGCCACCGTTGCAGCAGATAACAAGTCTGAGTCTCCGCCACGCACAATCAGCATCGGAATATGAATTTGCTTGAAGGTATGCCACATCGCCATCTCACCCGCTTTAGCCATCATAGGATTTACTGAGGTGAACGGCACAGCAATATTAGGGTCGTAATGTAAACCCCAAACCCCATCTTTTTCTTCCAACTGAGGGCCGTTTAATGTTTCCCACTCTTCGGGCGTGTGATCCCCAAAGGTTGCACAAATCCGATTCAGCGCTTCTAGAGCTTCTGCACGACTCTTAAATGCAAAAGGTTTACCGACATAGGAACTTAAGCGCTCAATTGCAGCGGGCTCAATCAGCGGCCCAACATCATTGATGATCATGCGACGTATCGGTGAGTTGGGTAAGGCGGCAAAGACTATCCCAATCAGACCCCCCATCGAGGTTCCGATCCAATCGACTTGATTAACGCCTAAATGGGCGACCAAGGTTTTCATATCAGATACATACTGAGGCACTGAATACATGATGGGATTGTTTAAGCGGTCTGAGTCCCCTCTACCAACCACATCAGGACAAACAACATAGTACTGATCACAAAGCGCCTTCGCCAAGCTTGCAAAGTCACTGCCCCTGCGGCTCAGGCCATGGGCGCAAATCAGGACTCGAGCATTTTTAGGATCACCCCAGGCGTGATAAGCCATACGGTGCTTACCTTCGCCACTGCGACAAACCACATAATGAGTAATAGGATGCATCTCAGATTCTTTCGGGTTTGATGCATCAAGCATTGGAGCAGCTTCGGGCACTATCTCAGGATGATGATCGTGATTTGGATCTTCACCTAAAGATTGCGTCTCTTCGGGCTGCAAGGTCACATGGTCAATACCATGTTTTGAGAACAACATATCATGAATTCGTGACATTGTTTGTGGCCACTCCTTCATCATCTCTACTTCAATATGGCCGATCAAGGCGGGGAAGCTGGGTGTCATCTCCCAAATGTGCAAGTCATGCACTGCAACCACACCGGGAACGGCTTTGAGATCACTACCCACTTGCAAGTAATCAATATGCGGCGGCACGCCTTCCATCAAAAAGTGATAGGACTCATGCAAGATGGAGAAGGTAGATTTCAGAATCAATACAGACACCAAGATCGAGAGTAGCGAGTCAATCGGCATCCAGCCGGTGTACTGGATCACCAAGCCGGCAACCAAGGCGGCAACCGAACCCAATAAATCACCCATTACATGTAATAGCGCTGCACGGGTATTCACGCTCTTTTGATCTTTAGAAAGCACCCAAGCAACCACAACATTCATCAGCAGGCCTAATGCCGCAACAATGGTGACAGTCATACCATCCACAATATGCGGTGTGAAGAAACGGGTAATGGCTTCAAAGACGATCCATGCAACTAATGCCAACATCGTAATCCCATTGACAAAAGCAGCAAGGGCCTCTGCTCTTCCAAAACCAAAGGAATGTTTAGGCGATGGTGGGCGACGTGCAATCATCTGCGCTAAAACAGCCAAGCCCAATGAAGCTGCATCCGTCACCATATGACCAGCATCTGAAATCAGGGCTAAAGAATTCGAGAGATAAGATGCAATCATCTCGACTACTGAAAAGCTGAGGGTCAGAATTAAAGCAACAATGAGTAGATTCTGATTAGAGATTTCTTTGGTATGAGAATGTTTTGCATCACCCTTTTTGTGGGCATGCAACTCATGTGCCTCTCCATCACTCAGATGGCTAGCTGAGTGACTGTGCCCGTGATGATGTGAGCGCTGATGGTGATGGTGAGAATGGGATCCTGACATAGGTATCCCATTATTTCATCATCTAGTGTGACAGTCTAAAAACCGTTAGTGTTGACTGGGGCACCCGTTTTGGCGATGACCTCTTCTTTGGTTACACCAGGCGCTAATTCGACCAGGAATAAACCATCTGGAGTAATGTCTAAAACACACAAATCAGTAATGATGCGATTGATGACCCCAACACCGGTTAAGGGCAAGGTACATTTAGGCAAAATTTTGATCTCTTCAGTGCCATCTTTTTTCTTGGCAACATGCTCCATCAGAACGACCACGTGTTTGACTCCAGCAACTAAGTCCATGGCACCCCCCATACCCTTGACCATTTTGCCTGGAATCATCCAGTTCGCTAAGTCACCATATTCACTGACTTGCATGGCGCCCAAGATCGCAATATTGATCTTGCCGCCGCGAATCATTCCGAAAGAATCGGCTGAAGAAAAAATCGATGAGCCTGGCAAGGTCGTAATGGTTTGCTTGCCTGCATTAATCAAATCCGCATCAATTTCTTGTTCGGTTGGAAAAGGCCCAATTCCAAGCAGGCCATTTTCAGATTGAAGCCACACTTCCATATCCTTAGGCACATGATTCGCAACCAGGGTTGGCATACCAATGCCTAAGTTGACGTAGTAGCCATCCCTTAATTCTAGAGCAGCACGGGCTGCCATCTCATCTCTATTCCAAGCCATATCGATTTTCCTTCTGATCTACTTATCTGTGTTTAGGCGGCACGCAAAGTGCGTTGCTCAATGCGCTTCTCAGGCAATCGATTAATCACTAAACGATGCACATATATACCAGGCGTATGAATTTGATCTGGATCGAGCTGGCCGTTCTCCACAATCTCTTCCACTTCAGCAACCGTAATCTTGCCAGCCATTGCTACCACTGGATTAAAGTTACGAGCGGTGTAGCGATAGACCAAGTTACCAGAGCGATCTGCTTTCCAAGCTTTCACAATCGAGATATCAGAAACAATCGAGCGCTCCATGATGTAACGCTCGCCATCGAATACTTTTTCTTCTTTGCCATCCGCAACTAAAGTACCCACTCCCGTTTTTGTAAAGAATGCAGGAATACCGCAACCGCCTGCGCGGAGTTTTTCTGCCAAGGTGCCCTGCGGAGTAAATTCCAACTCCAACTCACCCGCTAGGTATTGACGCTCGAATTCTTTGTTTTCACCAACATATGAGGCAATCATTTTCTTCACTTGTCGTGACTGCAAGAGAATGCCGAGACCAAATTCATCCACACCCGCATTATTCGAAATCGCCGTGAGGTTTTGCGCACCCAATTCCTTAATCGCCAAGATCAAAGCCTCTGGAATGCCACAAAGGCCAAAACCGCCTACAGCGATTTTTTGACCGTCCTTCAAAATGTCCCGCAAAGCGTCCGCTGCGGTTGGGTAGGTTTTATTCATAAGTTAAGTCCCAAGATTGCTAAAAATGGAGAAAAGCTCATCATAATGCCTCTCCGATCATGACTGGTTCAGGCCCGAATCCGTCGGCTTTAAGCCTAATACCCTGCTTAGAACTAAACTATGGTCTAGATCCCGGAGAGATGGAATGAATTCCCAGCAGTTGCTTGAACAATTTGGGCCTCGAGAATCGATGGACTATGATTTAGTCATTGTCGGTGGTGGCCCTGCTGGCTTATCTGCAGCAATCAAAGCCAAACAACTAGCCCAATCTTCTGGCAAAGAGCTCAGTGTTTGCGTACTTGAAAAAGGTTCTGAGATCGGCGCCCATATTCTGTCTGGCGCCGTCATGGACCCTAAAGCCCTAGGCGAGCTTTTTCCAGATTGGCAAGCAATGGGTGCGCCTTTAGACACCCCAGTTAGTCAAGATCAATTTCTCTTTCTGACAGAAGACCGCTCTTATTCTGTTCCTGAATGGCTTTTACCGGAATGCTTTCAGAATAAAGGCAATTATATTGTGAGCTTAGCTAACGTCACTCGCTGGCTAGGTCAACAAGCTGAGGCGCTTGGCGTTGAAATCTTTCCGGGATTTCCTGCAGCAGATATTTTGTATAACGCACAAGGCGCCGTCTGTGGAGTCATCACTGGCTCCATGGGCTTAGATAAGGAAGGCAATCCCACCGAGCAATTTCAACTTGGGATGGAATTGCGTGCAAAGTACACCCTCTTCGCCGAAGGTTCTCGCGGCCATCTAGGTAAACAACTTATCAGCCGTTTTGCACTTGATCAAGATTCGGACGCCCAAACCTATGCCATCGGTATTAAAGAGCTTTGGGAAGTAGATCCTGCGCAGAGTAAACCCGGTCTAGTGGTGCATACCGCTGGCTGGCCTTTAGAGTCCGATACTTATGGCGGCTCTTTTTTATATCATCTAGGCAATAATTTAGTGGCAGTGGGTCTGGTAGTGGGCCTCGCATATAAGAATCCTTACCTCTCTCCCTTCGAAGAATTCCAACGCTACAAATTGCATCCCAACATTCGAGAAACCTTTGTTGGCGGTAAACGCTTGGCTTATGGCGCACGCTCTCTGACTGCTGGCGGACTCAATAGTTTGCCTAAGACTGTTTTCCCCGGTGGTGCATTGATTGGTTGCGATGCTGGCTTTCTGAATGCCTCTCGCATCAAGGGCAGTCATGCCGCAATTAAAACCGGCATGCTAGCCGCAGAAGCTGCAGTGGCCGCCCTATCTGAAAATCGCTCGCATGATGTCTTGGCTGCTTACCCGACAGCCTTTCAAAATAGCTGGCTTTATACCGAACTCAAGCAGGCTCGCAACTTCAAACCTTGGATGTCTAAAGGACTTTACCTGGGGACTCTCATGGTGGGTCTAGAGCAAAAAATCTTTGGCGGGAATGTACCTTGGACGATTCACAATCAATACGCTGATCATGAATGTTTAGAGCCTGCGAGCCAACATCAAGAGATTCGATACCCTAAGCCTGATGGCAAGATTAGCTTCGATCGCCTGTCTTCGGTATTTCTATCGAATACCAATCATGCTGAAAATCAACCAGCGCATTTAAAGCTGCAAGATGCAGCCATTCCAGTCAATCTCAATCTCAAGACTTACGCTGGACCAGAGCAGCGCTACTGCCCTGCTGGTGTATATGAGTACGTTGAGAAAGATGGGCAGCCCTATTTGCAAATCAATGCGCAGAACTGTGTCCATTGCAAAACCTGCGATATTAAAGATCCAAGCCAAAATATCATCTGGGTCACCCCTGAAGGTGGTGGCGGTCCAAACTACACTTCAATGTGATGTGATTGGCTGATGCGCTGGAGCCTGTGGTCTCAGTTTCTGAATCGCCATACCGGCTAAACCGCAAGCAAAAGCGGCCATAACGAATACATCGCGCGGTTGTGCTAAGTCCCAAATCCAGCCCGAACACAGTCCGCCAAGTGTTCCACCCAGACCATATGACACCGTTGCCATCAGGGCCTGACCTCTCGCCTGTAACGGCCCTGTAAACCAACGCTGCAATAACTTGGTTGCTGCGCTATGGTGAGCCGCAAAGGTTCCGGCATGCATCACTTGCGCAAGAATCAGAACCCATGTCAGAGGGAAAAATGCGATCAAAATGAAACGCAGCACCCCAACTCCGAATGAGGCTTGCAAAACAATCTCAGGTTGCAAGCGACTAAGGACCTTACTCTGAAAGTAAAAAAAGATCACTTCAGCAGATACACCAAGCGCCCAAAAAAGGCCGATCTGAAATTTGTTATAACCAAGCTTACTAAGGTAGAGGGAATAGAAGACATAGAGTGCTGCATGAGCAAAGATCATAAAAAATCCGGAGAGCAGAAACCAGCGCACATCGGGATTCAGCAATACGGAGAGCAACTCCCCTTTCACCATCTTATGACGCTGCACCTTGGGCTCGTGCAAACGAAAGGTCACGATAGCCAAAAGCAATAGCACTGCTGCACCGACGATGGGATAGAGCGCAATACTCTTACGCTGAAATAGCTCACCAGCAAACAGCACCATGGCAATAAATCCCAAAGACCCCCACAGGCGCAATCTTCCGTAACGCTTATCAAAAGAATTGTCTTTGAATAGAGCATGTACTGTTGCTGACTCTCCCAGCGGCATCAAGCTGCTGAGAATGGTGTGCAGAATAAACATCCAAACAAAAAAGGCAATGTAGCTGTGAAGATAAAAAATAGCTAAGAATGTAAGACTTGCTAAGCAAGCGCAAAACCGAATAATGCCAATCCGGTTAGAGAGATAGTCGGACAACCAGCCCCAAGAAAAAGGGCCAATGATGCGGGTGATTTGCAACATCGACATCAAAACCGAGATCTGAATGACGTTAAAGCCTTGGTCAACAAAGAACAAACTCGCGTATGGGGAAACTAAACCAACGTAAGCGAAATATAAAAAGAAAAAGGACCCGAAGGCCCAACGCACTGAAGGTGTCATAGTCAGATGCGAGACCTACTTCGCGCCAGGTCTAGTTGCGGCTACGGCGGGAACCGATACTTTGACATCACCGCACTGTGCGCGATGACGAAGAGCGTGATCCATCAGAACCAGCGCTAACATAGCCTCGGCAATCGGTGTTGCCCGAATACCAACGCATGGATCATGACGACCCTTTGTTTGCACAGTCATGGGTTTGCCATCTAAGTCCACTGATTGCTTGGGACTCAGGATACTTGAGGTGGGCTTGATTGCAATCGAGACTCTGAGCTCTTGGCCTGTGCTGATGCCGCCCAGAGTGCCTCCGGAGTTATTGCTGGCATAACCATCAGGATGCATTTCATCGCCATGCTCACTACCCTTTTGCACTACCGACTGAAAGCCAGATCCAATTTCAACGCCTTTGACAGCATTAATTCCCATCATGACATGCGCAATATCGGCATCCAATTTATCAAACAGAGGCTCACCCAAACCCATGGGTACATTTCGAGCGCGCACTTCAATTCGGGCACCGCAAGAATCACCCGCTTTACGCAAGCTATCCATGTACGCTTCAAGCTCAGGAATGATCTTGGCATTGGGTGCAAAGAAAGCGTTGTTCTCAATCTGCTTCTCATCCTCAAACGGAATCACGTGCTCACCCAGCTGACTCATATAGCCAAAAATCTCAGTGCCATATTGTTGATGTAACCATTTTTTTGCGATTGCTGCCGCAGCGACAACCGGAGCGGTCAAACGCGCAGAGGATCTGCCACCACCTCGCGGATCACGCAAGCCGTACTTATAGTGATAGGCATAGTCTGCATGGCCTGGTCTAAAGGTTTGCAAAATATCACCATAGTCTTGGCTACGTTGGTCGGTGTTGCGAATTAGTAAAGCAATTGGTGTGCCCGTCGTTTTGCCTTCAAAGACTCCCGACAGAATTTCAACCTTGTCCTCTTCTTTGCGCTGGGTGACGTGTCGAGAGGTACCTGGCTTGCGCCGATCAAGATCAGTCTGTAAATCCGCTTCTGAGAGCGCCATTCCAGGCGGGCAGCCATCAACAATCGCCCCGATCGCTGGGCCGTGTGACTCACCAAAGGTGGTTACGGTAAAGAGAAGGCCTAAAGTATTTCCTGACATAGCAACATTATGGCATCTGTCAGAAAGAGTGTTTAGTTTGTAGCTTTAGTCGTGTCTTCCGGCCAATCCCGAATATAGGCCTTGAGCATGGAGTTTTCAAAATCCTGCGCTTCAACTACCGCATGGGCTACGTCATAGAAAGAAATCACGCCCATGAGCATTTTTTGATCAATGACGGGAAGGTAACGGGCATGCTCAACCAACATCATGCGACGAACCTCATCCATTTCAGTTTCCATATTGCAAGTCAGGGGTTTTGAGTTCATCACTGAACGCACCTCGAGACCCCCCAAACTGCCGTGGTGTTTTGCGAGTGCCTGCATCACCTCGCGAAAGGTCAAAATACCAGCTAACTGATCGCCCTCCATGACAACGAGGGAGCCAATATCGTGATCACTCATGGTCAATACCGCCGACCCCAGGGCTGCGTTAGGTGGCACGGTGAATAATGTCCCACCCTTTACTCGCAAGATATCCCGAACCTTCATACCCATCTCCGTTATTTTTGTTCTCTTATGAGATTTAATATAGTCTGAAGCCGCCCTCAAATCAAGGGCAGAGAATGCGGAATTAGTAGCGAATAACCCTAACTAAACCCGCTCTAATAGGGGGAAGATTAGCGACAATCACAGCGCCAGCCAAAGTGATCCACCACGTGAGATAAATCCAAATGAGCGCCAAAGGCAGAATCGCAAAGGCGCCGTAAACCGTTCTATAAAAACGGGCATTGGTCAAAAACAAACCAAAGCCAAATTTCATCAACTCAAAAAAGAATGCGGCAATCAAGGCGCCTGCAATCGCATCGCGCCAAGCCACAGTGGTGTAAGGTAAATATTTATAGGCTACCGTAAATACGGCTACTGCCAATAAGATGGGAGAGATCGTCGCAAAGGTTGCGAAGCCCATGCTCAGGGTATCGATCCAGCCCTCAGCTGCACCTAAGAGCAGACTGCTGAGATAAATTCCAAAGCCCAGCAAAAAAGGACCAATCAATGTTGCGCCTGAGTAAATCAGAATTTGATTCAACAATGGTCGGCGCCCCGAGAGCTGAAAGATCCGATTAAAAGCCTGTTCTACCCCTGCGATTGCCATCACACTGGTGACGATTAAGCCCAAGGTACTCACCAAGGTCAGTCCTTTAGCCTGACGGGAGAATTGATCCAAGTAAATAAAGACCTGCTGGTTCAAACCACCAGGCATATAGGTATCCAATAGCCAAGACTGAAATGCCACTTTCATTCTGACAACCTTGGGCAAGGTCCCCAGCAAAAGGGATGCCACCGTAAACATCGGCACTAAAGCCAAGGTAGTGGTGAAAGCCAAATTACCAGCGGCTTGCGATAAATTTTGATGGCGATTACGCTCCCAGATCTGTTTAGCTAGAGCGAGCCATAATTGAGGATTCCGAAACAGGCGCATCGACGTATCATAAGAGAATATGAGTCAACACGATATTTTAGTTTTGTATTACTCCCGCCATGGGGCTACCAAAGAGCTTGCTCGCCTGATCGCCGAGGGCATTGAAAGTGTGCCCGGTGCAAACGCACGCCTGCGGACAGTTCCTGCAGTCTCGGCCGTATGCGAAGCTACTGAAGCAAGCGTACCCAATGAAGGCGCTCCTTACGTTGAATATTCTGATTTACAAGAATGCGTTGGTCTAGCTTTAGGATCCCCTACCCGTTTTGGCAATATGGCCGCCCCCATGAAATACTTTTGGGATGGCAGCTCTGCGCAATGGATGAATGGGGCCCTCATCGGAAAGCCTGCTTGTGTCTTTACGAGCACTGGTAGCTTGCATGGCGGTCAAGAGAGCACCCTCTTAACCATGATGATTCCCCTACTTCATCACGGCATGGTGATCATGGGCCTCCCTTATAGCGAGCCAGATCTGATGAGTACGCCCAATGGTGGCGGCCCTTATGGCGTGAGTCATTTAGCCCATGCCGATGGCCGCGCTCCGATCAGTCCAGAAGAACAGCGCCTTGCTAAGGCCCAAGGCAAACGCTTGGCTGAGTTCGCCCTCAAGCTTGGCAAGAGCTAATAACTAATCCCATGTTTAAATTGCCCGCCAATAAAAACCCCTATCAAATCCTGGCCTTAGCAGCCTACATCGATTTGTTCATTTTGTGTGTCTGTTGGGAGTGGTTTATCTCCCCATTGCGCCCAGAAGGTTCATGGCTCATCCTCAAAGCTTTGCCACTGCTGTTGCCCATGCGGGGGATTTGGAAGGGCAATGTTTACACCATGCAATGGGCTTCCATGCTGATCCTGCTGTATATCACCGAAGGTCTCGTCCGTATTAGCGAATCGGGCTGGAATTTCTACCTCGCCATCCTAGAAACCGTCTTGGCCACCATCGCCTTTGTATGCCTTTTGATGTACTTAAAGCCGATTAAAGCCGAGGCCAAAGCTAAAAATAAGGCTCAATCTGGGGTCTGAATCCCCTTTTTTGACTATTAGAGGCCCCATTTCAGGGAAAAGTCCATTTTTTGAGGATTTTTTTGTAATTCATGTCATCTTTGCCCATTTAAGGGGCGTTGTATAGGGCATGGAGGTGACATATATGTCAACAAGACTCAAACGTTGGGCCCGTGCAATTCAACAAATTGATTTGGCTAAAAGAAGCGATCCCGAGACTGCCATCGGCTACTTGGACAGCAAATACCGAGATATTGCTTGGCGTTACATCCGTATTTTAGGATTCGAGCACACCATCAGCTTTATGGCTAGTAACAATTTTCATCCTGAATAAGCTTTTTCAGGAACCCATCAAACCCTAGAGCCTCTGGTCTAGGGTTTTTTGCTTTATAGATGTCATAAAAGCTTGAAAGCATCTTCAATAAATCGTAGGATTAGCCTGAGCTCCGCCCTATTATTCAGAGCGCGCCCCATTAAACAAGGAACATCATGACCAAGAAAACGATTAAGAAGCTCACCAAGAAACTTCATAAATTAGAAGTAGCAAAAGAAAAAGTCGTCAAGAAGCTCAATAAAGCTTCTGTCAAACCAGCTAAAAAAGTAGCAGCCAAAAAAGTAGCTACGAAGAAAGCGCCTGCCAAGAAGACTTTAGCGAAAAAAGCGCCTGCCAAGAAAGTGGCCGCTAAAAAGGTAGTCAGAAAAGTTACCGCCAAGAAGAAAACTGTTGCTAAGAAAGTGGCGCCGGTAACTCCTACAACTACTCCAAGCAGCAATTCATAGTTCTTGAAAAAAGTCTCTACTGCAGCAATCAAGCCAATCAAGGTTAGCAAAAAGGAATTGACTTACGAGGCAGAGCTTAGGCTACTGCAGATTGAACTCGTCAAGTTACAAAAGCGCATTATTAGTAAAGGTGATCGACTCTTAGTGATTCTGGAAGGCAGGGATACTGCCGGCAAAGATGGCACGATCAAGTGCATTACTCAGAACTTAAGCCCACGTGATACCCATGTGATCGCTCTTGGTAAACCGAGCGACCGCGAGGAAGGCGAATGGTACTTCCAACGCTACGTAGCCGAGCTTCCGAGCGCGGGTGAATTTGTGATCTTCAATCGGAGCTGGTACAACCGTGCTGGTGTTGAGAAGGTCATGGGATTCTGTACTGATGCCCAGTACAAAGAGTTCATGGCGTCGGTCAATGACTTTGAAAGTCTTTTGGTGAGCTCCGGAATTCAGATCCTTAAATACTATCTTGATATTGATAAGGCTGAGCAAGCACATCGTTTAGCTGATCGTGCCAAGGATCCCCTGAAGCAATGGAAGATCAGCCCTATCGATCAGCAGGCTCAGAAGAAATGGCACGCTTATAGCGTTGCTCGTGATCTCATGCTTGAGAAAACAACCAGCCCTGATGCACCCTGGACTGTAGTCAATGCCAATGATAAAAAACTCACCCATCTCAATCTAATCCGAGATTTACTATCGAGGGTCGAGTACCCCGGCAAGAATAAAAAGCTGCTGATTACCGATCCTAAGATCATCATGCCTTGCCTAGCAACATCCATCAAGCTACCCAAATTAGCACCCTAGTTTTGAGATGTAAAACCGAACACCCAATTCGATTTACTTACATTGAATGGTGTTATAAACATTAGAGATACCCTTTGGAGATTTTATGAACCGTCGCAATCTACTCTCACTCTGCTACTTCATCCCAGCTGTTCTATTGATTGGCGCTTGTAGCAATACTTCTAAATACTTATCAGAGCCAATGCCTGAGTCTGGCTTCTTACCGAATTACAAATTATTGCAAGTTGTTCCAGATACTCCACAAGATATTCGGATGTGGCGCTATCGTGATGCCAACGTTGATCCAAATAAATATACTGGCGTGATCTTGACACCAATTTATTTGAATCAAACCCAAACACAACAAGTTTCTGCGCAAACTCTGGAGCAAGTAAAAGCTGCATTACAAGACTCGATGGTGAATGCTATTAATGGCAAAAGCAATATTACGATTGTTCAAAAACCAGGTCCTGGTGTTGCTAGAGTATCGGTTGGTATTACCGGTGCCGAAATGTCAGCCAACAGCTTGCAGCCTTGGAACTTCACACCGATTGGCTTAGCAGTCAATGGTGCAGCCTATGCAGCAGGGATGAATGCCAAGACCCCCGCTTTAATCATTGAGAACAAAATTACAGATAGCCAATCCAATCAATTGCTGGGTGAAGGATTGATTACGATTCAAGGCGAATCTTTCAGAACAGGTTCTGGCTCAGTAGAGGCGTTTACCGATATGGCCAAGAAAGCGGTTCGTCAAGCACTGCAGTTGTCTGTCAAACAGTAATCAGGGTTGAATCATGAAAACGCTATTGCATCGTGCGGTTGCTGTGAGTTTTATGCTTGCGGGCCTAGGCGGTCAAATCACCGCCCAAGCTCAAACGCAAATGAGCGCCGAGGACAAAGAGATTGTCGCTAAATTTAAGGCGGCCGATAAGAATCATGATGGCAAGCTTACTTTGGCAGAGGCTCAGGCTGGTATGCCAAGAGTTGCAGAACACTTCAGTTATATCGATAGTCAAGGTCGCGGTTACGTGACTCTTGACCAGATCCTAGCCTTAGCCAACAACTAAAGTCCTTTAAATATCCCTGTATTAGGGATTTGGGCAAGGCATCAAGGCGCCTGTCTTTTGATGCAAGACCCCTTTGCACTCGGGATTGGCCATCAGACTCGGTGATATGACTTTGGCTGAGGATCCAGAATTACTCACGCTTGCTTGGGGTTTATTGTTCTCAGTATTTTGCGGTGTAATTGGGGACGTTGCCCCACTTACATTGCTTGCTGGGGCTTGGGTCGCATTACTGGAAGGCATGCTCGAAGGCTGCACATTTTTCTGGGTTACCACAGCGGGCTGCGCCTTAGGCGGAGTTGGACAAGGCATTAAGGCACCCGTCTTTGCATTCATGACAGGCGGGCATTGTGGGTCAGCCTCCAACCTGGCCTGAAACTTATCCATACTTGTGCAGGCTGTTAAGCCAAGCAGGGTTGAGAATGTCAGGGTCGGGACGAGATATTTTGTCATAGTGGATCTATTTTACGAAAAGGCAGTAAGCCACTGGGCTAAGCTCAATCAAGCTCATCCGAAAGGGATGGCTCAATAACCTGGGATATCTTTTTGGGTTCTGAGTGTGACAAGCCACCAGCCTGAATACGATAGCTGCAGTCTTTGGCATGATTTTCTAGTAGTCCAAAAATCTCAGTAGTGGGAATTTTGCAAAAGGCGCACTGATAAGCATGTAGATGACCCTCAATTTTTTCTTGAGGGTAGTCAATGTAAAAAGGTTTCATCGTTTTATTCCTCTCTTTTTATTCTCGACTGGAATCATTCTGTCGCTTTTGCACATCAATAGCAATCTTTTTTAGTGAATTGATAGACAGGTCATCTGGGCTTGATCACACTGCGCACAACTAATGGATAAACGGAGCGAAATAATTCATCACCATATTAATTAGTTTGCTCTGCTAGTCCTTAGGTCACAAACCTAAAGTGAGGAGGTAATGATGAAGATCCACCATTACGTTGCTGAAGCTGATGATTATTTTGATGAGTATGCTGATTCACTGAAATACCAGTTATTAAAAGACCGTTTAATTTGGCAGCACCAAACTCGCAAAGAGATTCATCTGGAATACCAGATGTTTGACGACGATTGTGACTTTGATTGAGTTAAAACTGGATATTTGCAGCTCAGCTAAGCCTTGATTTAGGGTATTTTTTTATCCTCCTAAAAATATGTCATGATCATGCACTTGATCAGTTGACCTATTGCGCACCCCATGAATACCAAAGATTACGCCTTCGTTAGAGCTAAGTTAGTTAACAAGGAAGAAATTGCTTTTTTGGATGTCCGCGAGGAAGACCCTCATGCACAAGAGCATCCCTTATTTGCAGCCAACTTCCCGCTCTCTCGCATCGAAATTGACGCCTATACCAAGTTGCCCAAAAAAGAGGTTCCGATTGTCACTCTAGATGATGGTGAAGGCGATGCACAATTAGCGGCTAATCGATTGATGGCTTTAGGCTATTCCGATGTAGCCGTCTTTGCTGGTGGCGTTAAAGAATGGAAGCGCTCTGGTGGTGAAGTGTTTCGTGACGTCAATGTTCCCAGTAAATCCTTTGGTGAGCTGGTTGAGTCTAAAGTCCATACCCCTTCCCTATCTGCTCAAGAGGTAAAGCAACTGATTGATTCAAAAGCGGATGTTGTGGTCGTAGATGTGCGTCGCTTCGATGAATACCAAACTATGAGTATTCCAACGGGTATGAGCGTACCTGGAGCTGAGCTGGTACTCCGCCTTCCAGAGATTGCGCCCAATCCTAAAACCAAAGTCATTGTTAATTGTGCTGGACGAACCCGGAGCATTATTGGTACTCAGTCCCTCATTAATGCGGGCATTCCCAATGAAGTCCATGCCTTGCGTAATGGCACGATTGGCTGGAAGTTAGCAGGCCAGGTCTTAGACCATGGTCAATCACGCAAGTTCTCTGATGTCAGTCCCGCAACCGCTCAAGAGGCACTCAATCAATCTAGAAAAGTTGCTGATCGAGCCCATGTCAAACGTGCCAGTAAATCTGATCTGAAAAAATGGCAACAACAATCTGATCGCACCACATATTTCTTTGACACGCGCACTCCTGAAGAATATGAAGCTGGCCATCTACCAGGCTTTCGTTCGGTACCGGGTGGTCAGCTTGTTCAAGAAACGGAGATGTACGCCCCCGTAAGAGGCGCCCGCATTGTTTTGGTAGATCCCAGCGGGGTACGCGCCAATATGCCAGCCTCTTGGCTAGCGCAAATGGCATGGGATGTTTATGTGCTCGATGGTATTGAAAATGGTGATCTGACTGAGAAAGGAAGGCCAGCCCTGGCTCTCCCTCTGCTTCCCAAAACTCAAGAGATCGATGCTCAAACTCTACATAAATGGCTTAGTGAGTCCCATACGGTTGTAGTCGATTTGAGTACGCATCAGAATTACTCCAAAGGACATATTCCAGGCAGCTGGTTTGCACTGCGCTCTTTACTGAAAGACGCGCTCGCTAAATTACCCAAAGCAGAACGCTATGTTCTGACGAGCAGCCCAGCCGAGCTGGCCATCTTCACCACTCCAGAATTTGCTGCCCTAACGCAAGCCTCGGTTTATGTCTTGGCTGGTGGCAATAGCTCGTGGCGTGACGCTGGCTATGCAATGCAATCAGATCAACTGAATCTAGCCTCTCCCACAATTGATCGCTATCAACGCCCCTATGAGGGCACCAATGCAACCCCAGCATCAATGCAGGCCTATCTCGATTGGGAATTCGGTCTTGTCGAGCAATTAGGCAGAGATGGGACCCATCATTTTTGGGTTATGGACCCCCTCTAGGATTTATTTTTGCCCTAGTCCCAAACTTTCGGCGATGACTTTAAAGACTTTGGTGTTGTCCATAAAGCCTTTGAACTTATCCGAATTTGGGCCGGTTGCATTGAGCACAGCATCATCAGCCGTATGAACCCCAGTCTCTTGATTGACCGGCAGATTACCGCCCACGTGAATCGCATCTTCTTGTTGCTGCAGATATTTAGGATTTGCTACATAAGTGCCGTCGGCTGATTTGATAGCAGGTACAAAGGTGCCGTCCAATTTAGGGTGCATCGTTTCGTAATGGTCAGGATAGTTGCCATAGAAAAAGGCAAGGCGCTTGGAGACATCAATCTGATTAGGATATCCCTCGACATTAGCTTTTGGGTAATTGGGATAGCCTGCCTCAGCATAAGTCCCCACCTTCTCTCTGAGTGGTCCTGGCTTAGCATCGTTTACTACACCGCTAATTGAGCCACTATGCGTATGATCCGGAGTCACAATAATTAAGGTGTCTGGATGGGTCTTGGCAAAATCTTTTGCAATCTGCACCGCATTACTGAGCATGATCGTATCAAATGCTGCGCGCTCCCAGTCCAAAGGATGATTGAACTTATCAATCAATGCAGCCTCAACCATCAAGAAAAATCCATTCTGGTTCTTTGAGAGCACATCTAATGCAGCCTGAGTCATTTGCGTTAAATCAGGCTGATTGGGATATTCCATGACGGTATTCTTTTTCAAGAAGAATCGATCTAAAGATCCGTCCATATTGTCTGGATGAAAGACGCCAAAGAGTTTTTTGGTTGCGGGATTTTGCGCCTCACTCATTAGCTCTTGTTTAGTAAATGCCAATTGATAGCCGTTTGACTTAAATTGATCGACTAGATTGTTTTCATCTTTACGCTTTGAGCCCTTAGATGATTGGGGATAGAAGTAAGCTGAACCACCACCTAAAATGACCTCTGCTCCGCTAGCCAATAGCTGGTCGGCAATATATTGCTTATCGGCACGACGTCGTGTGTGTGATACGACCGCACCTGGGGTGGCATCCTCTAGCTCAGCATCAGACACAATGCCCACGGACATCTTTGTTTTGCGCTTGATGAGCTCGGCGAGAGTCTCCACTTTTGGATGGGCTAAGTTATCAGTAGCTCTAGATACATACACTCCCATGGCATTGACTGCTGTTTTATGGCCAGTCATATAGGCACTCATGGAGTTTGCCGAGTCTGTAATTAATGAGTCAGAGCCTGAGGTTCCAATCAAAGCAGTATTGGGCATATCGTCAAATGACAATACGTTTTGATACTTACCTTGGATGATGCCCTTGGAGAGAACTCTTGCGGCCGTTCTATTGGCAATGGTCATCCCATCGCCGATGAAGAAAATGACATTCTTCACTCTGCGCGGGCCGCTAGCATACACATCCCAAGTCACTTTAGCGACCTCATCACCCGCTTTAGCGTCAATCATCAACTTACCCGCCTGCTTTAACTGAACATCTCGATAAATAATCGAGCTGCCTTTACCGTTCTCATTGGCAATGTATTCTGCAGGAACCGAAATCACACTCTTGAGTGGAGCGCCATTGACTGTGAGTTGAATATCGTCAGCGGGTACAACCGTATTGAACTCCACCTTAAGATCAAATTTAGAGCCCAACAAAATGCTTGCGTCATTAATTGGATAAATCGTAGCAGCATCAATTGCGAACGATTGAGTAAGCACCAATGCAGGGAGAGCAAACTTCAATACAGATGAAATCTTCATAATGGTCGTCTTGAGATATGAGTAGAAATTGAGCTAACTTTCAGCTATTAATGTGACTGAAATATGACAGGGTGAATTGGTGGCCTGCCCAGCACGATTCGAACGTGCGACCCCCCTTAGAGGAGCGTTATCCATCAAGGAAAGATTAAGCTCTGACCCTAGCCTCGGTCATTGCTATCAGCTCAGCCTCGGGCAGCTTGGATCCAACAACATTCTTCATTAAATAAACAATGACTTCACATGCAAAGGCTCTGAGCCTCTCTCTGCTAGAGAGATTCAATCCACGAGAAAGGGTAACCAAAACATCGTTGGGATTAATATTTCTGAGATTGGGGTGATCCATCTTGCTGATTTCCATCATGTGGACTAAGGCCTCACCCGCATTGGCATTTTTACTGAAATGAGAGTTATAGGCTTGGCTCATGTTCTGAATGAGATTGGCTTCGGTAATGGCTGCCATAGACTATCCTTAAAAAGTATTGCAAATCAAATTGATTGTAATAATCATTCTATCCAAAAAGTGGGGATGGTTGGGAATGAGATTTTTGACTCCACCTAGCACGATTCGAACGTGCGACCTACGCCTTAGAAGCTGGAAAAATGATATAAATCAATAGCTTAGACAATGACATAAGCCTGGCAAGATCAGGTGTTCGATACGCACCGAGATCTGTGGCGCGGGGTGGAATTGAGTGGATGTCGCGTGGCATGTGCAGGCAACTCGATGGTCAGGCGTGAAATTTGTCGGGTAAACCGACAAAATTACTACTTAGAGTCTTGTACCAATCTAAATCCAAGGTGTGACATTGGACTATATGGATCTGCGCCACGTCTTGCACTTGGACGATAAGACTGGCAGTAATCTTCATTGCATAAAAATGATCCGCCTCGGATCACCCTCTTGGGTGCGTTTACAGGCACACCATAATCATCTGGATCATATGAGCTGCTTGGGCCTTGAGGGTTATTGACTACAACATTACCAAACTCCTTAGCTTGCATAGCAAAATAATCTGAGCGATACCAATCGGCAACCCATTGCCAAGCATTGCCAGTCATATCAAATAGGCCAAAGCCATTTTGTGGAAAGGTTCCTACTGAACTGGTACCGATTGCACCTCCCGCCTTAGGACTTAGGACTGGATTAACTACCGGAAATGCCTGCTTCTTTACATCCCAAATGTTGGCCGGTAACTTTCCTTCTTGCTCTAGTTGATCACCCCATACATAGGTTGCTTGATTCAAACCACCGCGCGCAGCAAACTCCCATTCCGCTTCGGTAGGCAATCGCTTGCCTGCCCACTTGGCATATGCCAAAGCATCCTCGTAACTCACTTGAACTACCGGATGATTCCCCTTGCCATCAATATTGCTTTTTGGGCCGGTTGGATGCCGCCAATTAGCACCAGGCACATAGGCCCACCACTGTGAGTAATCATTGAGATTGACCTTTGCTTTAGTGCCAACAAAAACCATGGCGCCAGCTACAAATACTGAAGCAGGCGGCTTAGGTGTTCCTGGTGGAAGTTGTACACGAATGGTTTCCCAATCAGGAACTTGCTCTGCAGTTGTTTTGTAATTGGTTTCTTTAACGAATTGTGCGAATTGATCATTAGTAACATGAGTGGTGTCCATCCAAAATCCAGATACTTTCACTTTATGAGTTGGCCGCTCATTGGCTTGGGATTTTTTATGATCACTGCCCATAAAAAATTCACCTCCAGGAATCCAAGCCATTCCTTTGGGCCCCTTTATCCCGTCACCCAGAAGAACTTGAGGGGCTGCCTGCTGAGGTTTTGAAAAGAAGTTACTCCAGACCAGATATGCGCCGATTCCTAAAACTGCAAGTACTGTAATCAAAACACCTGTGCGACGCATATTCATCGTCTTGCTACTTTCCCAATGGAATACTGATGGTTGAAATCATGGCATATCCCTCAACCCGATTTTGAGCCCAGAACTCTTTATATGCCCGCAGATTGATATAAGCCTGCTTTTTACCGATATTAAATAGATACCCAACTTGCGGACCAATAGCTGCAACTTGGGACTTGAAGGCACCCAACCTAGCGCCACTTCCAGAGTCAGCAGTAAGCTGATAGTAAACATATCCGGCAATGCCAACCTGCCAGTTTTGCGATACAAATTGAGAGAGTGACCAATCCATATGGGAGTCGATGCCATTCTTATAATTGGTTTGATTATTCATCCAGTTATAGGTTGCGCCCACTACGCTAGAGAATTCAAGGCCGGTAGTGTTGTTCAGATAAGTGTAGCCACCACCTGCGTCCATTGCAGCGTGACCAATACCAATACTAGAAAGACTGCTTGCACTATAGGTGCCCACTGGTATATCGCCGGTCACATAGGTCATGAAATTATTATTGCCTTTATTCCACGCCAAACTGGCCAGGGGATATATATCAGTACTTCCTGTTACCGAATTTGCTTTATTAAATTCAGTATTTAGACTTGAGACGCTTGTAAATGCTGTAGTGGTATTGGAACCAGGACCCCAGCCCACTCCAACATAGGGCTGCCCGCCTAAGATCTTTTCCTCTGCTGAGTATCCCAACTGAAATAAGAAAATGGATTCTCTGGCGCTTAAGCCAGCATTAACACTTTGGCCATGTTGAAAGTTTTTTGATTTATCTGCACTACCACTATAGACATAAGGCATCAATACCAATGACCAACCAGGTTGTGATGGAACTGCAGCCATACTAGCGTATTGACCAGACATCCAAAAGGGAACTCCACCTTCATCTGCCAATACCGATTGCGACGAAAAGAAGCTGAATGAAATCAAAAGAAGTTTAGAAAAAATTCCTAAACTTCTTTTGCAAAGCTGGCTATGCACTCAACATTCCTTCTTAACGCGCATTAAAGTTGGTTAAGTTAGCAGGTGGTGGGTTGGGGAACTTCTTAACCGAGGCAAGATACTCTTGAATTGCTTTGAATGCGTTAACTGAAATTGATTCGTAATTTACTAATTGTAAATCTTCATGCGGATCCATTTCGATGTTGTAAACCTTTGGGTAGTACATTGGAACTGAATTAGCAGCTATGCCGCCAAGCATTTGCTGACCAGTACCCGTACGATTCATATCCCTAAAATACATTCTCCACTGCTTCCAGCGAACCGCTACTAAATCTGCGCCAATAAATGACATTAAATGTTCGCGATTACCTGTTTTGCTCATACCAGTAAGCATATCTAATTGATTGACTCCATCAATGGCTCGATCTGTTGGTAGCTTAGCGCCCAAGATAGCGGCAAAGGTCGGCATAAAGTCCATGATCGAAAACATGGCATATGAAGAGGTATTTGGAGCGATATGACCGGGCCAGCGAATAAAGCAAAAAGTACGAACAGCTCCTTCCGTGGCCTCGCCTAGATCCCCTCGAAACGGCCCATTTGATCCCATGTCAGGAGCACCAAGACCCAATCGATCATAAGTCATCATGTATTGTCCGGTACTGCCATTATCAGAGGCAAAAACCAAAATAGTATTGTCCTCAATATTCATTTCTTTGAGGGCATCCATGATTTGGCCAACGTGATAATCCCCCTCCATCAATTTGTCACCGTACTGACCAATGCGGGACTTTCCAGCGAACTGCTTTGAAGAAAGATTCGGTGAATGACCCATTGAGAATGGCAGATAAAGAAAGAATGGTTTGCCAGCGGCATTCTCCTGCTTCATGAATGCAATAGATTTATCAGTCAATTCATTATCAATCTCTGCTCTGACCTCCATCGTAAATGGCTTTACACGCTCAAGCGGTCCATTTCCCTTTTGCTGAGTAACCCAAGGCCCCTTTTCATATAAAACCTTATCGGGCACATTTGGATAGGAATGTGTTTGTAAAGCTTGTGCAACGTAGGTGGCAGAATCCCAAGAGACATCCGGCGGTAGACCGTAATACTGATCGAATCCGTGAGCACCGGGCAAACTCTGAGGTGATGCACCTAAATGCCATTTTCCAAAAATTGCGGTTGCGTAACCTGCATCTTTAAACAATTGACCCATTGTGTAGGCCTTGCCCGGTAAAGTACTAGGAGTGCCAGCCTCTGCAACAAGTGACAAACCATTCCGAATGGAGTATTGCCCGGTCATTAATGCAGCACGAGATGGTGTGCATGCTGGCTCTACCAAATACTGGGTGAGCTTTAGCCCATTCTTGGCTAATTCATCAGTGCGTGGTGTAGGGGCGCCTCGTAATTCACCGCCACCGTAAGGCCCCATATCTCCATAGCCAACGTTATCAGCAAGAATAAAAACAACGTTAGGTTTCTTTTGAGCAGGAGCAGTTTGTGCAAATACGGTTGGTGCAGCCACTGAAATCGACACGAACCCGATCAGTAATCTTCGTAAAAACATTTCAATTCCTAAGCTGTTATTAATCCAACTACCTATTTATTTGCGTAACCTTTGAAATCTTCGCCAACCTTGATATTGGGATATTTTTTAATACTTGCTTCATAGCCTTCAATCCACTTAAAGCTTGGGGCATAAACCCAACCCAAGGTTAGATCGGTGTACATCAGATTATTGTCTTCATGGGGATCGCTACTCAAGTCATAAATCATTGGAATCTGAGGTTTTACATAAGGCTTTCCAATGGACTCGGGAGATTCTGCGTACCTAAAGATCGTTTTATAGATCTTCCATTTAATTGACATCAACTCCCCATCAATACCAAAGAATGGATATAAGTCTCGGCCAGTCGTTTTACTCTTCCCAAGCATGAAATTCGAGGCATCAACCCCATCGATCGGACGATCTTTAGGAACCAAATTGGATGAGCCAACCATTCCAGCAATTGTTGGCATCCAATCCACTGCGGCAAACATTTCTTCAGTAACCATGCCCGATGGGACGTGGCCAGGCCAGCGAATCATCGCAGGTACACGCATGCTTCCCTCAAATGGTGTGTTGAAGAAATTGCCACGAAATGGTCCATTGGTTGCGCCACCAATCTGAGGACTCGCACCACCTCCAGCGTTATCACTACTGAAGATAAAAATAGTATTGTCTTCAACGCCTGCATCCTTAACAGCTTGCATCACCTGCCCAACGCGATAGTCCATTTCAGCAACGAGGTCTGCAAAGAGTCCACCACGTTGTGTAGACTTACCAGCAAAGTTCGGATTAGCTATTGGTGGCTCATGCATTTCTGAATAACCAACATATACAAAAAATGGTTTATTTTCTGCAGCATTTTTCTTGATGTATTCAACCGTCTTGGGAATAATGTACTTCTCATCAATCACTGGACGAATCTTTAGATCAAGTGGCATGACGGGTTTAGATTTTTGCCCTTTCTTGCCTTCCCAGAGCATTGGAACAGGAACTCCACTCTCTTTAAATAGAGGCCACTGTGTATAGCCAGCTTGATCCCATGTATCGGGGGTACCCCACCATTCATCAAAACCCTGATCATTAGGCATACGGCCTTGCGTGTTACCTAAGTGCCACTTACCGTATAGAGCAGTGGCATAACCAGAATCGGAAAGTAGCTTAGCGATGGTGTATTCCCATGGGGCCATTCCCGCCTTTCCTTGACCGGGCCAAGGAACTGAAGTGGTTCCTGATCGTACAGGGTGACGCCCGGTCATGATTGCAGAACGAGATGGCGTGCACTGAGCTTCAACGTTGTAGTTATTAAAGCGAATGCCTTGACTTGCTAACTTATCAATATTTGGAGTTGGCACTGTGCCGCCATAAACACCAAACGATCCCCACCCCGTGTTGTCAACCAGGAAGTAAACAATATTTGGCTTTTTTTCTTTTGGGGCAGAATCGGATTGAGCAAATACTGGTCCCGCAATTATTGACATTGAAAAAAATCCAATCAAAAATCTTTTAAAGAACATTGAAGATCCCATTCATTTAATTACATATATTAATTAGATTAATTATCGTTATACAGGAATCGGTTTACGGTTCATGTGAGGCGTAGTTACCCTAATGAAAAAGCAACAAGAAACTGGGATTAAAGTGCTTTCCAAGTCAAAATTTGTCGGTTTACAAGACAAATTTACTGATCAACCTACGCCGGCCAAGCTCAGCAATGATTAGCCACAATCGAGCCAATAGATAAGCCTGAAACACTATTAATTAGGAGATTTGGCCTGCCCAGCACGATTCGAACGTGCGACCTACGCCTTAGAAGGGCGTTGTAGACCCAACGGGTCTAGGCAAAAGAAGCAACGAAAACAATCACTTAGGGAGAAATACAAATTGAGATGACGTCATTTGGTCAATTTTTGGTCAACGGAGTCATTTGTGGCAGCCATTCAAAAACGTGGAAAGAAGTACAGAGTCAGAGTTATACGTAGAGGTTTTCCCACTCAATCTAAAACTTTTATTACCCATGCCGAGGCGCTACGCTGGAGCAGAGATATTGAAATTCAGATGGATCGGGGAGAGTTCAAGTCACACGAGGCGGAGAGATCTCGCATGGTGGATAAAAGCATACCCTTTCAACAAGCCGCCCACCACTACCAAAAGACACACTCCATTCACAAGAAGATAGTGCGTTGTGAAACTTCCAGACTAAACATCCTCATTAAACGCTGGGGAGACCTAGAAGTAGGCAAGGTGGATAAACAAAGTGTCATTACTCTGCGAGATGACTTATTAAAGATGGGTCGTTCTGGCGAAACAATTAACCACTATTTCAACACCATTTCAAAGCTCTTTCAGATGCTAAAAGATGAATGGGACATAGATATTGCGAACCCTATTAAAGGCATCAAACGAATGCCGCCATCACAAGGTAGAACTAAACGAGTCAATGTTGAATTAGAGTGCCTACTTTTATCTGGTTGCGACCAACTATCACTCCCCCTACTTCGATCGATTATTCAATTTGCAATCTATACAGGAATGAGACGAGGTGAACTGATGAGACTTACTTGGGCGGATATTGACTTGCCTAATCGCAAAGCATATCTACATCAAACAAAGAATGGTGAGCCACGCCAAGTACCACTTACAAGGCAGGCAATAGCTGTTTTAGAAGCTCTTTCAAAAGATGAAGAAAGAGTATTTCCAATGGGTATGGACGCCTTACGCAGTCAATTTGGACACCTTAAAGAGTACGCAAAAGGTCGATGGAATGGTATTGGAGTAAATCCTTTTTATGACCTTCGTTTTCATGATTTAAGGCATGAAGCACTAAGCCGACTATCAGATGCTGGCCTAAATGTAATTGAGCTTTCTCACATAAGCGGACACCGAACTTTAGGAATGTTGAAACGGTATACACACCCTTCTCACGAAGCTATATTTTTGAAACTAGAAAGAGAATAAGGCTGGGATTTTATATAACAAATCTATCTAAAGATCTAACTTCATGATTTAAATAGATAAGTTCTCCATAAGATGTTTTGAGAGTATTTCTGATTTTTTACCTGGCAAAGAACAGGATAAAAATTTAAGATCTATATCGTGATGATTTATATCATATGACCTATCAAAAGGGGTGGCTGTCCCAGAATGCGTATCGCATAAGAAAAAGCCAGCGGTAGCTTAGGTGATGATGCCGAAAGCAGCGATAAAAAGATTGGTCTCCAACATGCGTTGGGGGTCGACTATTGCCTGCTGATCTCCAACATTTTTAATAATGTTTTAGGAGATTTTGATGTCTTTTGTATATTCACGGGGTATAAACAAATTTGATAATGCCCCCACTCAATTAACAGTTGCCAGCTTTAATGAATTCGCTGATGCAGTAGCAAATGATAAAAGTCTCACTAAGGGACAAGCCTATATATGCGCAGCCCTATCCAAAGGCGTGCACTACGAAAGACCTAATGACTTCATTGGAGTTGAGCACTGGCGACTTGCTAACTACGGACAGCCCCGTCGATTCCTAGCCTTTGATTTTGATGGTTTTGAGAGTCCCAGTGTATTTAACAATACCTGTGATTTTTTTAGTCAATTTAATTGCCTGATTTATACAACTGCCTCTCATACGGAAGATTCACCCAGAGCTAGAGCACTCGTTGAGTTAACCCGGGAAATTCTTCCGGCGGAGGGCGAGCAATTAGGGGCGGCGGCAGAAAAACTTATTGAATCAAGCATTGGAATCCTATTAATTAATTTCGACTCATCTGTGTATCGTGCAACTCAGCCCATATACACACCTCTAATAACATCCAAAATTATTAGATTCAAAGGAAGCTCACTATCAGTTGATGAAATATTAAAAAAATACTCTTTAAATGTAGGACCTACATACAAAAATTTAACGCCGGTGCTAGATGTACATTCATCCACTCCAGAAACCCACGAAAATATCGAAAGATTAGAATCTGCACTATCCGCAATTCCAGCCGATATTGATAGAAAAACTTGGTGCAATATTCTTTACTCTATAAAAGCGCATGGATTTCAGTGCGGAGAACAAAGGGCAAGGGATTGGTCAAAAACTGCTGGTAACTATGATAAAAAAATAAACCCACAGGGATATAGTGAAAAAGCATTTGATGACGTTTGGAAATATTCACCACAATCAATGGGCACTGGAACTCTATACCACCATGCAAAGCAATATGGCTGGAGCGGGTATCAGAAAGAATTGTTTCCATTAATCCAAAAATCCAATGATTTAGATACATTTGGCGACGTATTTAATGGGCGCTTTTTTGCAAATGAGTTTAGAGGAAAAATGATCTATTGCTACCCAAAGTCTAAGTGGCTAAAGTTCAACGAAACTCGATGGGAATGGTGCGAAAAGGGAGAGGCGCTGCAGGCAGCAAAGAATATTGCCTCAGAAATTGCTAAGCATGCGGGGATAGTATTTGGCAAAGATCCCGCTAACTCAAACTCAAAGAAACTAATCCAACACGCACAAAATTCTCAGAACATAAATCGTCTAGAGGCAATGCTACAAACTGCGGCGTCTGAGCCAGATATGGGGATTGGTAGCTTAGGAGAGCTTGATAAAGACCCAATGTTATTGGGCTGTAAAAACGGTGTGATTGATTTAAAAAGTGGTGCTCGCCTGAAACCAGTTCCCTCGATGCTCATCACAAGAGAAGTATCGGCAAATTACGATCCTAGTGCCAAGTGCCCAACATGGCTAGACTTTCTAAATCAATGCTTCCTTGGTGATGCGGATACGATCGACTATATACAAAAAGCACTTGGGTACTCTCTAACAGGATTGGTATCTGAGGAAGTTCTGCACTTTTGCTTTGGAATGGGGCGTAATGGTAAATCAGTTTTTGCAAATGTTCTAACCAAGATTATGGGCGACTATGCAATGACTGCTCCAGCAGAGATGTTGATGAGACGAGATAGAAGTAGTGCAACTAATGATATTGCCAGGCTTTGTGGAGCAAGACTTGTTTTGGCAAATGAGACCAGAAGCGACCAAAGATTTGATGACTTAACCATTAAAACCTTAGTAAGCACCGAAAGGATTTCGGCGCGATTTTTACATCAAGAATTTTTTCAATTTTGGCCAACTTTTAAAATTTGGATCCGAGGAAACCATAAGCCCGTAATTACAGATGACTCTAATGGGGCTTGGCGAAGAATCAGACTAATACCCTTTGAAAATAATATTCCAGAAGAAATGGCAGACCCTAATCTAGAGGAAAAACTGCTTGCTGAAAGGGATGGGATTTTGCTCTGGATGGTTCAGGGTGCATCCAAATGGCATGCTGAGAGACTAAAACCTTCGGCACAAATTAAAGTTGCCAGCAATCAATATAGAGCGGAGTGCGATATTTTGGGTGAATTTATTTCTGAAAAATGTATTCTCGATCCCCAACAAAAAATCTCACAGCCTCATCTCTGGGGTCAGTGGGAGGTGTGGGCACAACAGAACGGCTGCTTTCGTGGGAGTAAAAAAACATTCACTAAGCGTCTGAAAGAACGAGGTATAGGGGCAGATGGGTATATAGCTAAGGAGAGGGCTTACACAGGAATTGCAATGATTTAGCCACAACAACCACAGGATATAGGGTTATTTACATAAAACACTCTAGAGAAATAATCTTATGAGGAAATATGGAACCCCCTCCCTATCCTGTTATTTCAGTTGCCCGGCCTTTATATGAGGTGAGCGATAAATTCACTATTTTGTGCATGTGCAAGGGAACAGCAGCGCAAATTAAATACATAGGATCTAAGATGCCATTACCCAATATAAGAAACAACTGTGCTTTACAGTGTCACGCAAAGGCAAAACATACTGGAAACCAGTGCCTTAACTTAGCCGCTTATGGTGGACGGGTTTGCCGATTTCACGGTTCTAGAAAACCAAAATCAATACTAAGGGGATCCCAGCACCCAAATTACAAGCACGGGAGGGAAACGCTTGAAGCTAAAGCCAAGAGAAGCGCTGGTTTAACTCGGCTACGAAAAATTGAAGACGTTATTGTTGAAGGTAGCTTTTACAAGATCCCCCGCTCCAAAGGACGCAAACCAACCGGGTACTAACAAAAGGTCTATCCGTGTTTTAGTAAAACATCTTGAACTTTAGCCATATCCGTTACAACCTCAAATTCCCATTGACCAAAGGACTTTTGCTCATTAATTGCAGCAATTAATTTTCTGGTTACGGACCATTTAGCCTCTTCCTGCTCTGTAACTTGACCCTTCACCTCTAAAAGCAAAGTCTTTCCACTGGCTAGCTTAATTAAATAGTCTGGTATGTATTTGCGTTTTGAGCCATTCCACATGTAATAAATGAAAAATCCAAGGTGATCATTCTTTGCATATGCATCAACAACCTCCTTCATTTGCGGACTCTCAATGACATTAGCTACGTGAGCCTCCCATGCGGCATCAACGACTAAATTATTTATTTGTGACTTAGTAGTAGGTTGGCAGGGTTTAGTTGTGTACCAGGTCCTCATGTTTGCAGTTGAGCCAATAGGATTCTCTTCGTCATAAATTAACTCTAAACTTTCCTCATTCTGTTCCACCAAATAGCGCATTAAATGTTCAACAATTAAATCAATGCTTAATGCTATAAGAATTCGCTTTTTCAATGGCTCTTGATGAAAAATTGATGGGATTTCTAATTTATTAGTCTTAACAAATTCTTCAATTATCTTTATCAATTGGAATGCAAGATACTCTTTACTACCCTTGTAACCTGTGCTGGTTTGCATGAAAGCTTTTTGGGCGGCTTTGAATATCAAACGTTGTAATCTAAATTCTTCAGGAAGCTTCTCAAGGTCAATTTCACTAATCATGTCCCAGTTAGTTGCGCCACCAATTGCGGGGGCAAGCTCCACTGAAAGGGGAATCCTCGAAGGGTCTAGTTTCAAAGGAAGAACCGCATTAAAATCTACGACTAACTTAGGTTTAATTATTGAATCGACACGAAGAACGTTGGGCCATTTAATTTCTAAGTTACCTCGCTCAAGCATCGATGCGATTTGAGTTGATGGTTTTGGTGGTGGCGGAGCCGTACCGTCGCCACTATCATCTTGAAATATAGATAAAGGCACACCGAAAATATTTACATATTCAGGTGTAAATAACTGCCTCTCTACTCCATCGGGTCCTATAACAGTTTCCGTATCGTAGCCTACCCGCCTCAAACCTCGACCAATAACTTGTTCACAAAGTAGTTGGCTGGTAAATGCTCTGAGCCCCATGATATGAGTAACGTTTTTTGCATCCCAACCTTCGGATAACATTGCAACGGAGATTACATTTTGTAAATTTGAACCAGCCGTATCAGGTTTGCCAACCGTATCGACAATTTCACGCAAATATTGCTCTTTCTTTTCAGAGAGCAACTTATCTTTCTTATCAGAAGCCATTGGAGACGCATCAATAATGCTAATAAGCTTTGCTTCGTAGTCCTTATCGGCTGTGGCAGACTCTCCAATTTCTGCTTTCTCTAATACCTTACTGTCAACCCGCAATGTCTTTAGTGGTGCCTTTAATTCAGGCCAATGACAGTCGCCATTGTTAAAGAAGTATTCGATCCTTGCGGCAGTTTCAGTTTTGTTGCATACGGTGAGCATTACAGGGGGTGAGTTATGACCTGCATCACTCCATAATTTCGCCGCTTCGCGCCAATCCGCACCGAGCAATGTATATGCCTGCTGAACTAATAAGGGTAATGGCTCATGCTCTTCTGCACCACGACGAGCAAAATCGTCTTTAACTGCATCATCACGATAGAGGTGATATAGCTTGGGTTTTAAAGTAGAAGTATCAGGAATAATTCCATCACGAACTACTACGCGAGGAGTTTTAACTAAACCAGCTTCAATTGCATCATTTAGACCGAAGTCGCTTAATATCCAATCAAATAAACCCTGCTCAGTATTTGTTCTTCCCGTTGGAGCAAAAGGTGTTGCAGATAAATCAAAGCATTTTTGAATACGGATTTCTTTATTAATGCGGTCCAAGCCCTCAATCCATCGAGTAGCCTCTTCAGGATCAAAATCATCATCTTTTTTAACTTTAATATCAGCCGGAATGCGATAGGCATGATGCGCTTCATCGTTAATGACGACGATATCTTTGTAATTAAATAACTTTCCCAATACTCGTCTGCAAAATGCTTTATCACTTTCAGCGCCTTTTTTAACAACACTTTTTTCTGATTGCTTCAAAGGCATTAATGTGTGCCAGTTCTCTATAAGGACTTCCGCTTGATTGAGTTTCTGCCTTAAAGCATCATTCGGACAAAGTACAAATTCGTCATAGTAGTTATTTGGTCCACTGGGCAAGAGAACCTGTAGCCGCTCCTTTACAGTCAATCCAGGGGCGACAATAAAAATTGCTCTTGAAAAATCCTTATTGCGTTTTGGGTAAGCCAAAGCATTAAGAACTTGCCAAGTAATGATCATAGCCATTACAGTTGTTTTACCGCTTCCTGTCGCCATCTTGCTACAGAGTCTTCTCCATTCCCCGCCATCGTTAGGCAAATGAATGCCTTGCTTATAGCTATTGGGGGCCTCAGTCCACCAAATCAATGTTTCAATTGCTTCTAGTTGGCAAAAGTAAAAAGGTAACATCCGCGCAGATTTGTCATTCCAGTGCGCCAGTAAATTGCGGGTGACGCTTGTAATGCCCGCATAGTCGTCAGCACGCCACTGATCTACGCGACCACGAATTTGATTAACTAAATCTAGCGATTCAGTTCTATGCGTATTGTGGCGTGTATCAAAAATTTCGTATCCAGCAGGTCGCCTACTTGATACCAGATCTAATCCACCGCCACCACGCTTGGGTGTCCAGTAATGAGTGGGGCACTCATATGGCGAGTTAATGATTAAAGAGTTGCCCATTATTAATCCTCTAAATCGAGAACTTTTAACGACTCAATACCTCGGTCATCAACAATCTTTACAGCAATTCGCTTATTTTCACCCGCTTCAAAAGGGATCGAAATAGTGCCGCCAAATTTTGCTAAAGATGACTCATCTAATTCTGCCTTAATTTCCTTTTTCAGCTTGCCCCAACCATCTTTAGAGGCTGCCATTGGGAAAAATACTTGTCGTGGAAATAAAGAGCGGCTGTCGTAATCGGTATCAAGCATCCAAGATGCAATATTTCCCTTTCCACCGCTAATTAATTCGCCTTTGGCTGTATCAAAGTAATCAAAACCATGGACTTCTACCTGCCATAAGTCATCTTTGATTTTTTTGATCGCAACATCTGGCTGCCCCATTAACCAGAAGGACTGATTATTACTTTTCAGTTTTTTCAAGTCATCAGTTAATAAGTCGGCATTCATTTTGACCTTCAGAGCAATGATGCCTTTAGTGCTATCTATATCCTTTGCGGCCTCTGGATCAAAATCGAAGGCGCAAAAAATAATAATTTTTGGCCTTGGGAAAAGTTCCCCAGCCTCCCGCATTGCCATCTCAACATGCCGCTGCTCAAGCAATGAGTATTCAGGACCAAAACTGACAACTACTCTTTCACCGGTATCCGCTACAACGCCTGTAGCATTCAAATATTTAACATCAGGCAATGGCTCAAGATCGACAAGTTTAATTATTTGAGCATTCTTACCGCGTATTCCAGTTTTAATTAGTTCGTTACGCCAGTCATTCTGTCTCTGGCTTTCTCCTGATCTGGATATTGTTTGGTCAACATCAAGAATTGGAGCCTTCTCGTCTAGTGAGGCCACCATCGGTGAGGGGACAGCCTCCACGGTAAATGGTCCCGAGATCCGTAGTTTCGTCTTATCTATTAATGGCGAATCAATCAGTTGGTCTTGATCGGCATGGGATGAAATTGATGCATTTATTAGCTCCTGCCTTTGTTTAATGACTTTTCTTAATGCTTCAATATTTTCTATGAGCGCATTTGAGGAATTGTCTAAATCAATAGAAAAAGGATAGTCCTCCTCAGTTAATTCTTTATCTGATTTGTAGTCTGCATTTATAGCGACAAGCAATTCTTTAATTTCATTTTCATAGCGTGTATATATCTCTCTAATTTCTGGGTTGTTCGCTATTGATTTCAATGTAACGTGAGGTATCGCTTTATAAATAAACCCACCTTTTAAACCTTCGTTAGGATATTTCAACTCGAAATAATCAAAACTAGCTGTCATTAATCTTTGTTTTGCTAGGGTAAGAGCCACACGAGATGTGTCACAAGTAATCCACCGTCTACCCAATTTTTCAGCTAAGGTTGCTGTAGTTCCAGATCCACAAGTGGGGTCAAAAACTAAATCCCCAGGTTCAGTTGTCATCAAAATGCAGCGCTCAATAACCTTTTCTGCGGTTTGCACGACATACTTTCGATCAACCTCTCCACGAGTATCTGTCCATAGGTTACTCAATTCAGAGACACTGTAGTCATCCAAATATAGTTTGTAGCGTAAAGTATTTGCTTGACCAAAAATACGACCCGCCTGCTGCAGGGTCTTCATTCCATCGGGCGTAGTTGCCCAACTTTTACCAGCGGACGGTTTAAATTCCTTGCCCTTGCAAAAGACTGGAAAGTCCATGGTTTGTGAATAGCCCGACGACCTTGCGTCCATTGGCAAGAATAACTTTATTTTATTTTCATCTAGAAATTTGGAATTCATTTCTGATGGTCTTAATGATCTGGTAGAGCCATCCGGAAACTCACCCCAGTTGTATAAGCTATTTTCATCAATATTTTTATTTTTATATAGCTTATTGAATTTGACTTTTTTAATGTCTTTGCAGTACCAAACAATATAATCAGCAGGATTAAAGAGCTTTGCACCACCTAGTGGCATATTTTTTTTAGTGAACAATATCTCCGAGAAAAAGTTTTCTGCACCAAAAACTTCATCTAGTAAATTTCTTACCAAATGAACGTTTTCATCAGAGATTTGTATAAAGATACTGCCGGTATCGTGCAATAGCTCGTGCGCAAGTTTGATTCTGTCACGCAAGTAGGTGAGATAGGAATGGATTCCCAATTCCCAAGTGTCTCGAAAGGCCTTGATCATCTCTGGTTCTTGGGTTAAATCTTCATCTTTTCTATCTTTAACCTCTTTTTTGTCCACAAAAGGTTGAAAATTAGAACCATACTTAATGCCATATGGAGGGTCAAAGTAAATCATTTGAACTTCGCCCGCCATACTTTCTTTTTGAAGTAGGCTATTCATTACCAATAAACTATCGCCTGCTATTAAGCGATTTGCCCAACCTCTATCATGCTTATAAAAATCAATTGCATCGCGTAGTGGTAGATTTTCAAAAGGAGCATTAAATAGCCCTAATTGACCAGATGGTGCAGATTTTGATTTGTCTTTTTTGATTTCTTTTCGCACTGCAGACAAAATACTTGCAGGGTCTATACGTTCGTGCACATGAAGAGAAACAGTATCAACTTCAAAATTAGTTTTCTCCGCCTTTCCTGCCCATGCAAGATAGGGCGATTGCTGTCGTTTTAGCTGCTCTAGAGCTGCAATCATGACGTCATAGTCTTTTGATTGCAAAGCATCATCAATTAACTGCTCTATGTGAGAGCGATTTCCGTCGTATGAGATCGATGGATCTATATGTGGATCATATTGATACTTGGTTTTTGGCTGGTCTGGATCAGTATCTGGATTAACGACGCCAACCTCAGGGTTATTTTTGCGTCGATCCGAGTGTCTGTAACTAAGGACTTCGCTTTTCGGGGTTTCTTTTTTGGCCATAAATTCGCTATTTTTGGGTATTTCTTTAGTTTATACGGATGGTAAGGCTTATTCCGTTTACTTTAAGGCTACTATATTTCTATTATGAAAACTATATAGGAACGGATATGAAAAACCTGACCAAAACCTATTTGATGGCTTATTTAACCGCTTTCGCAGGGCTTACCTGTGCCCAAGCAATATATGACACCAATGGTCAGTACAAGGGGTATAGCCAGACCAGTCCAAGCGGGGTTACCAATGTATATAACGCTCAGGGGCAAAACCTTGGTTCTTCACAAGTTGATAATAGGCAGACTAATTACTACTCCCCCACTGGCGCCTACCAAGGTACAAATACTGCAACCCCATCACCGCCCCAGATAAACACAACCATTAACGCCCCTAGACAGGCACCCCAAGCACCATCAATCAAGGGCTGGTAACTACTTCCGCTTTGGTAAGCCCATTGGCATCTTGACCTCTTGAAATGGCCATTCCCCTGAGCCAGATTCATAAGCTTTAATTTTGGCAATCATTTCTTCTGTATACATGGGGTGCGCAATACAAGCACCCGATTCCCATGCTCGATCAATTTCTTCATCGGAGAGACATAACTTCACCTCTCGTTTGCATTCATTGCAGAAGTTAATCATGGGGTTATCTGTCTTATCAAGCAAATCCCAGTCAAGCGGGCATTGATACTCAAATTCACAGTTAATTTCACAGTTAACAATGGTAGTTACTTGAATATGATTCATTTACTATTTTTTGCACTCCCCCAAACTTTTCATCATTTTTAGAAAGTTCGTTTTTTCACCTGTTACCGACTCAAGCTCAAACGACTTAGCCCTATCATTTACATTTAGGCATGTAAAGCGCCCAACGGTGTTTTGAGAGCCGTATCCAGTACATCGAAAGCTACCCACAGACTCTGTTTTGTCTTTTCTTGCATACCCCTTTAGGGTTACCTCAATTAATCCAAAAGGTAAGTTTGACTGAACGTATGCAACTAACTTATCACCTGCAGCAGCTTCATAAGTAAGTCTATTAATGCTGGCATTAAATTCGCCATTTCCAAGATAGCCAAGAGGAGTCTCGAATCTTACAGACCCTTCTTCAGTAGACAATATCTCCTTATTTCCACACTTCACTTTTTTTGCGCTTTCCCCCTTGGGAAATTTCATTCTGCATGCATGTGCCACCATCGCAGCAGCAGCATCAGACTTTGCATCCTTCACACCTTCCAAAACACAATCTTCAAAATTATTTGGGCCAAAAGGAGACCATGCAAACGCATGATTAATACTCAGCACCACTGTAATCAGAAAGACTTTAATTAATTTTTTATACATCTTAGTTTGCTCATTCCTCGGCTTGAGTTGGCGGATTAAAGGAAACGGTTATTTCTTAACAAACTTGTCAATAATTAAACCCACTAATCCCCCAGCTATGCCAAAAGGAAGAGCAAAAGCCAAAGCAGTTTCCACAGTTCCGTGACCGTTCCCTGGATGCACTAATCCAATAACTACCCCAATAAAGAAAAGTATCAGCGTAAATTTCTTAGCACCCATTACAGCCCCATATAAATTAGTAATTGGGTATCATCTCCCGTGGTATTAAAAACGTCAATAGGCAAATATCTTGCCTATGGCCAAACCCTCACCTTCCTATAGCGGACTACAAGAACTGGTGTCATTAGGGCTTGCAATTAAGGAATTGCGCCTTAAAGCTAATCTGTCTCAAGAGGCGTTTGCGGATGAAGTGGGAATTGATAGGAGCTACATAGGAGGGATTGAGCGTGGCGAACATAACGTTGCCCTAATTAACCTTATAAAAATAGCCTCTGCATTGAATATGACACTTGCACAGCTAGCCCAGAAAGCAAAACTTTAGGTTTCGAATCGACTGCGCAAAATTCAGTGCATAGTCTAGTCTAGGTACCATTCTGAGAATTTGTGCCTATGGGTATAGCTGAATTGGCCTTCCTAGATTTTTCACCCCCCCCCCACCCCCTCCAGCATGCGCATCAAAAGCCTCTGAACTTGGTCAAATTTTGGTCAAACAGCAAGTACATCTGGTCAAAATTGGTGTATAAATTGAATCTGGTCGGCGTTATCTGTTTTTGAGATTTACACCCGCAAGCCTTTGTTTTACTTGCTTCTGGCTTTGATTTTTTGGCCTGCCCAGCACGATTCGAACGTGCGACCTACGCCTTAGAAGGGCGTTGCTCTATCCAGCTGAGCTATAGGCAGATTGCTGGTATTAGTTTATGGCTAAATAGAGAAAAGTGGTCGGAGTACAAGGATTCGAACCTTGGACCCCCTGCTCCCAAAGCAGGTGCGCTACCAGGCTGCGCTACACTCCGACGGAATCGATATTTTACACGGATATCGATAGCGCAGGTAATTTCCAGGGTTTTGTGGGATTTAGTAAATCTCGGGGACGTACATCTGAGGCGGGACGGGGCCGCGCAGGTAGTCGGGGTTATGCACTCGCTCAGGCAAATGAATCTCCGGATGCGGGATTTCGGTATAAGGAATCTGTGAAAGCAAGTGATTGATGCAATTCAGACGCGCTTTTTTCTTATCATTGGCAGCAACCACCCACCATGGAGCCTCAGGAATATGGGTTCTCTCCAACATGGTTTCTTTAGCCTTGGTATAGGCTTCCCACAAACGACGTGACTCTAAGTCCATCGGACTGAGCTTCCACTGCTTGAGAGGATCATGAATGCGCATCATGAAGCGGTTGTATTGCTCTTCATCGGAGATTGAGAACCAGTACTTAATCAAAATGGTTCCGGAGTTGATAATCATGCGCTCCAGATCAGGCACTGTTCTTAAGAAATCTTCATACTCAGCATCGGTACAAAATCCCATGACATGCTCAACACCAGCGCGGTTATACCAGCTGCGATCGAAGAGCACGATTTCTCCGCCGGCAGGCAGTTGAGAGATGTAGCGCTGAAAATACCATTGGGTTTTCTCACGCTCATTAGGTGCTGGTAATGCAACGACTCGGCATACACGCGGATTGAGTCGCTGGGTAATGCGCTTAATTGCTCCGCCCTTGCCTGCTGAATCACGACCTTCAAAAAGAATTGCGACCTTCAACTTATTGGCGACTACATAGTCTTGCAATTTCACGAGCTCGCCCTGAAGACGAAAGAGTTCTTTGAAATAGGTTTGTCTTGGAATAGAAGATGTAGTACCCGAGTCAGCGGAGAGACGCTCGTCGTCCATCTCCATCTCCAGTTCCTCATCCATGCTGTCAAGAATCTCTTCTTGCGCACGTTGATACCACTCAGCCATTTCTTGATGTTTTGCACTCATTTTTTGCCCTTTGTCCTCTGTGTTTTTTATCTGAGGAACGTGTCAATATTGTTACATACCGCATTTGTATTATTTATATAGCAGCAGAGATGGCCTGATAGCTATGCTGGCAGAGGAGCTTTCGATCAAGCACTTGATCTGCTTCGGCTTTTAAGGGCGGCAAGAAATGCAGCGTCACACCCAGATCAGGGCTTTTGAGTATCAGGGCCATCGATTCCACTAAACCCATATCACCAATGAAGGCGGTTGCTAAACTCCGCTCACCCGTCTTCCGCGAATGGTAAGAAATCGCCAATGACCAAACTGGGGTATTGGCGATTGCAGCAGGCTCAAACAGATTGGGCTTAAAGGGTAAAACTGTTTCACCACTCGATGAGGTTCCTTCCGGGAAGATGCAAACCGATTCTGTTTGCAGGACTTCAGCCATTTGAGCTACGACCTGACGGGCATGCCTTGCGCTATCACGCCGAATAAACACAGTTCCCAATTGTTTAGCCATCCAACCAAAGATTGGCCATGTGGCTACTTCAGACTTCGCTACAAAGCGCACTGGCTTAAAAGAGTTAATCACGTGGATATCGATCCAAGAGATATGATTCGAGACCAATAAGTAAGGAGTGCTTGGCAAGAGCTCACCACCCTCCACCATCAGCTGCAGACCAAAGATCTTCAGCAGCCTTTTGCACCACTGTTGGATGTGATGGTCTTTTTGCTGTCGATTGAGAAAAGGAAATAACACTGAGAGTGTCAGCACCCCCCGAATAGTGTGAAGAATGATGAGCAACCACAACCCAAGGCGCAGGATGTATGGGGTTTGCTTAGTTTGTGTTTGGAGATTCATAACAAGCAACAATATAAAGCAAGTCACAAAAGTGACATGAAACTGTCATGATCGTTTCATGAAGGGGGGGCTTAATACAACCTCATGATGCATTACCGCGCTATCTGGATTTCAGACGTGCACCTCGGAACAACTGGGTGTCAAGCTAACTACCTCCTCGATTTCTTAAAACATAACGAAGCAGACCAGTTTTACCTGGTTGGCGACATTATTGACGGTTGGCGTCTCAAGAAATCCTTCTACTGGCCGCAAGCCCACAATGACGTAGTGCAAAAACTTTTACGTAAGGCGCGTAAGGGCGCTGAAGTGATCTATGTGCCTGGCAATCATGACGAAAGCGCACGCCAGTTCTTTGGCCTATCTTTTGGTGATGTCAAGGTTGTTGAAGAAGTCATCCACACTACCCTCGACGGAAGAAAGCTTTGGGTTACCCACGGGGATTTATTTGATGGCGTGATGCAATACGCCAAGTGGCTCGCCTATGTCGGCGATACCCTGTATTCCTTCATTTTGTACGTCAATCGTTACTTCAATATGATTCGCGTCAAGATGGGTCTGCAGTACTGGTCCCTCTCCCAATACCTGAAGCACCAAGTTAAAAATGCCGTAAGTTACATCGCCGACTTTGAACACATCATGGCGCGCGAAGCTCGCCTACGCGGTTGCGATGGTGTTGTTTGTGGCCATATTCATAAAGCAGAGATTCGGGAAATCGATGGTCTGCTGTATTGCAACGATGGGGATTGGGTCGAAAGCCTCACCGCCTTAGTTGAGACACACGAAGGTGAACTCAAGATTGTGCACTGGCCCTTTATTAAAGGTGAGCCGGTAGATAGTCCTGCTGAAACCGACAATGAACCCGCTTTGGGTCAACTCATTCCTAACTTTGCTAAAGAGGCAACACTATGAAAATCATGATCATCACTGATGCATGGGATCCGCAGGTTAATGGCGTTGTTAGAACCCTGAAGCAAACTCGTGCCGAACTCATTGCGATGGGTCACGAAGTAGAGATGATCACTCCCAATGATTTCAAGACCATTCCCTGCCCTACTTACCCCGATATTTCTTTATCTTTATTTCCTGGCAAGACTGTTGCCAGAAAGATTAAAGAATTTGCACCCGATGCAATGCATATCGCGACCGAAGGTCCCTTAGGCTTATCTGCGCGCGCTTATGCAGTAAAGAACAAGCTACCCCTCTCTACCGCGTATCACACCCGTTTTCCAGAATATGTAAAAGCCCGCACTGGCATTCCACTGGCCCTAACTTATGCCTTCTTGCGCTGGTTCCATAAGCCTTCCATGGCAGTGATGGCGCCAACTGTAGTGGTTAAGCAAGATTTAGAAAAGTATGGCTTTCAGAATGTGGTGCTTTGGTCAAGAGGCGTTGATCTGGATATCTTCAAGATGCAAGAGTCAAAGCGGCTCAATTCTGCTCACCCAATCTTTCTATATGTTGGTCGCGTAGCGGTTGAAAAGAATATCAATGCCTTTTTAGAAATTGATTTGCCTGGTTCCAAATGGGTAGTTGGTGATGGCCCCGCGATGGAAGGCATTAAACACAAGTATCCCGAAGTCAATTATTTGGGCGTTCTCAATCAACATGAGTTAGCTGAGGTCTATGCAGCTGCTGATGTCTTTGTTTTCCCCAGCAAAACCGATACCTTTGGTTTGGTCTTGCTGGAGGCAATGGCTTGCGGCACTCCCGTCGCAGCCTACCCAGTGACTGGTCCAATTGATGTCTTGGGGGACTCTCCTGCTGGGGCGATGAACGAGGATTTGCGCGAGGCTTGCATGCAAGCCCTGACGATCCCACGTGAAGTCGCCCGGGCCCATGCTGAGAAATTCTCCTGGCGGGCTGCCTCTGAGCAATTTGCACGCCACCTCAAACCGGTGCCTTCCACTGAAGTGCATGTGACCGCGCTTGCCTAAGTTGTTCACCAAGCAATCAGTCCTGCATTTTCACACTCCATTTAGGGATTTGCTTTGAGTAGCTATCATATCGACCAAAACCCCCACAAGGGCAACAAAGGTTTGACTAGAGCATGGCATGCCGCCAAGAATTCATGGTGTGGAGTGGTCTACGCCTTTAAAGAGGAAAGTGCATTTAGGCAGGAATTAACGCTGCTGATTATTTGCACTCCGATTGCCCTCTTTCTGAACGTCAGCATTCTAGAAAAAGTGGCACTGATCTGCTCCATCATCATGGTCTTAGTCGTGGAGCTCCTCAATTCCAGCGTGGAAGCGGCGATTGATCGAATCTCCTTTGAGCACCACGATTTATCGAAAAGAGCCAAGGATTTTGGCTCTGCAGCCGTCATGTTGGCCCTGTTAGTAGCTGTTTTGATCTGGCTAGGGGTCTGCGCGCCCCTTGTCTCAAAACTGTAATAAAACCGTAATACGATCCTATTTACTAAACGATCAAGGTCTTCCCTATGTCCGACATTCCAAATCCACTTGCGGCCTTTGATATCTTCAATTCCAGATTTGAAGATATGCCTAAGAAATTCAGTAAGTTACGCCCTTTAAAGAAACTGTTTTCTAAGAAGATTGCCAAGAAACTCTTTGGTAAGAAATTTGCGCTCAAGCCCCGTGCCTTGACCCCAGTAACTCAAGATCACGTTGTTGCCAAGCCAGCGAGCAAACCGAAGCGCCCTGCTTTTCAAATTACTTGGGCCACTACACCTAATGAGGTTAAAGAAGCGCAAAGATTGCGCTACAAGGTGTTTGCTGAGGAGATGGGGGCTAATCTTGCCCAAAACAGCGAAGGTCTTGATGTTGATGAATTCGATGCCTATTGCGACCATTTATTGATTCGCGACCAAGAGACTTTAAAAGTAGTGGGTACCTATCGTGTTCTGCCGCCCCATAAGGCTCAGGAAATTGGTCGCCTCTACTCTGATTCTGAGTTTGATCTGACCCGCTTGAACCACTTGCGTCCAAAGATGGTGGAATTAGGCCGCTCTTGCGTGCACGCTGACTATCGCTCTGGCGCCGTCATTATGTCCTTGTGGAGTGGTTTGGCTCAGTACATGCAAAAACATCACTATGAAATCATGCTTGGTTGCGCCAGTATCCCAATGGCGGATGGCGGTCACTTTGCAGCGAGTCTTTATAACTCCCTCTCAGAAGAGCAAATGGCTCCTACCGAGAACCATGCCTTCCCTCGCCTGCCGTTGCCATTAGACAAACTCAATGGCGGCCTGGATGTTGAGCCTCCACCATTGATTAAAGGCTACCTGAAGTTGGGCGCCAAGATTTGTAGCGCTCCAGCTTGGGATCCCGATTTCAATACAGCCGACCTCTTAACCATGTTGCGTCTGTCTGAAATTAATCCGCGTTACGCTAAACACTTCCTCAATATCTAATCTAGCTTCGACCTGCTTTATTTGAGGTCAAGCTGATATGTGCGGCCGATACGTTCCCATTCGGCCGCTTCTTTTAGTAAGCTAAATTCAGTCAGGGGATGCGCACCAGCCCATTCCCGAGATAAGCTCACCAAATAAGAGCCGTCATTTTCAGAGACTTTCACTTTGGGTAGATTGGCATCACTTCTGCCACGGCAAAGTACTTGGGCGAGGCGTAGACAAAACAGCATGCGCCAATCCTGAAAACTGGCATTGCTAGCAAGCTTGCCCAACTTACCAGCATGGCCAATGAGCAAAGCAGCTAGGCGCGCCTGATCATTTTTGGAGAAGCCGGGCATATCGGCATTACCAGCAATATATGCGGAATGCTTGTGATAACCATTATGGGAGATGGATAGACCGATCTCGTGTAAATTCGCGGCCCACTGTAAGAGTGCAATATTTTCTGCACGGCTTTCTAGCTCTGGCTTGGGCAATTGATCTAAAAATTCAGCCGCTAAATTACCGACCCGGGTTGCTTGCTCACGATCGACGGTATAGCGTTGCATAAACTGCTCTACCGTGACATAGCGCATATCCGAATGCTGTGAGCGGCCCAATAGATCGTACAAGACCCCAACTCGCAAGGCAGCATCAGTCACTTCCATCGTCTCAATGCCGAGCTCATCAAAGACCGCAAGCATGATTGCCAAGCCGCCAGGCCAAACCCCGCGGCGCTCATCTTTGAGGCCACCAAGTTGGATGTCGTTTACATGCTCATATTTCAGGAGATGTTTTTTCATGGCACGCAAACCTTCACGCGTAATCAAGCCGCTGCCAGCGTTGACTCGACCCATCGTTAGGGCATCGCCCTGCCCATTGAAATTATTTTCTGCAATGATGTCGGCCAAAGCCCGTGCCGTGCCAGAAGAACCAATCACTTGCTTCCAGCCACTCTTCAAATAGTTTCCAGAAATGACTTGGATTTCTCGACGGGCTGCGAGCTCAGCCTCTTTAAAAGCGTGAGCATCAATATTGCCTCTGGGGAAAAATCGCATACTATGCGATACGCAACCAATATATAAACTCTCCATCAGTTTAGGTTCGTACCCCTTACCAATAATGAGCTCGGTTGAGCCGCCACCGATATCGACTACTAAGCGATTGCCTTGGACTGCGGAAACCTCGTGTGCGGCACCAATGTAGATCAAGCGCGCTTCTTCAACGCCTGCGATCACCTCAATCGGAAAACCTAGAGCTTCTTGCGCATCACTGACAAAGTTTTGGGCATTTTTAGCCACCCGCAAGGTATTGGTTGCGACAGCTCTGACTTTGCTGGGATCAAAACCGCGAATCCGCTCGCCAAAGCGACGGATGGCAGAGAGGCCCCGCTGATAAGCATCGTTCCCTAATAATTTATTTTCGGTCAGACCTGCCGCCAAGCGAACCGACTCGCGCAGGGTATCAATAGGACGTAGCTGGGTACCAGAAGGCGTATGAACAACTTGGGCTACCAGCATCCGAAAACTATTCGAACCTAAGTCAACCGCCGCAACGAGGTCGTTTGCGCCGGGGATAAGCTCGACTGGGTTAGCTGCCAAAGAGATTCCTTAAAGAAAAAACCTGATGAATATGTCTATTTTATGTAAAAAAATGACACATTCATGAAACTACCGCCAAGTCTACTGCATCAGGACTAGGCGGCGAGGTTTTTCTCGGAACTACTGCAATCAGTATTGCCAAAGCTGCAGAAGATGCAGCAATCGCCCGATTTGGGCTTGAGGATAGTGCTACAAGCTTTGCAGCGGTAAAGGTGCATTGATCCATCAGGGATCTCGACAGGCTCTTGAACCAAACAGCTAGGGCAAGTAATGACAGAAACAGTTGGGGCAATTAAGGTATTCACGCACCAATTTTGACCATCAAATATTGCAGGAATAAGACATCTAACTTACTTCGACTGACTACCCTTGTTTTTGGGCTGAGCTACTGGTAGACGCCCTGCTTTAACCGCTTTGCAAAAGAGCTCATAATCAGCCTGGTTTTGTTTTGAATAAGCCTTAGCAAATCGATACAAAGCCTCATCCAGCTTCTTAGACTGGCCGCAATAACCTGAAATGACTGCTGAGTCTCCTGAGCGCGCATGCCCTAATGCTAAAGCCCACCCAAACAGGCGAGCGTAATCCGGAAAATTCTTTAGCGACACTCCATCGGGACCAAAAACAATACCGCCCTTCATATCGCGTAACTGTCGAAGATAGAAACCTTGCCTACTTCCAATCTCATACTCAAGATCGCCGTAGTTCAGAAAAATATCTGGTGCTCCCTGCAACAAGCGCTGGCCAGATACCACCCGTCGACCCATATTTTTATAAACCGATTGGCCGAGATAGGGTGTCAGCACTGAATGCTGTGCTTCTTTGTATTGCAAAAACAAAGGATCGTTCGGTGAATCACCTTCAAAATAAATCACCATACAATTTGTGCCGACGCTGCCAACTCCCACCACCTTCCGCGCAAAGTCTTTTAATGAGTAACGCTCAAATAGCACTTTCTTATCGGCCAATAAGGTGCTGGAGTAATTCATTAAAGCGTTATTCACCAAATCAATCACCGGGCGCCCTTTAAATAGCGGAGAGAAGTGCTGAATCAAGGGTGGCTGATTGATGATCTTGCGATCTTTACCAACCAAGGTGGTTAATTTTTGTAGCACCTGAATCTTGGTTTGCCCTTTAGTCTGCTTCAAAAAAGCATCTAAGGTTTTTTGATGGGACTTACTAAAGTGTTTGCGGATATCCTCTTCCCCAATAAATTGCTGGGCAATTTGGATATAGGGCATCTGGGCATATTCAGCCATTCGCTTTTGATACTCAGAAGTAATTCTTTGTACCAGTAACTTACTGGTTTTTTCATCACCACCGAGTGTTTCACAAGCAATTACAGCACTCGTTACCAGGCGCTTAATGTCGTACTCCCAACTGCCAGGCAGTGTTTCATCAAAATCATTAATTCCGAAAACTAACCGGTGCTCGGTAGTAGCAAATAAACCAAAGTTGGAGACATGCATATCACCGCACAGTTGCACGGTCACATTCGTTGTTGGCTGGTTTGCCAAGTCCTGCGCCATGATGGCTGCACCACCGCGATAAAAGGCAAATGGTGACTGCAACATGCGCTCATAGCGAATCGGAATCAACTCTTTAATACGACTTTTTGCTTGTCTTTCAAGAATGATGATAGGGTCGAGGCGATGCTGCAAAGGCGTATAAATACCTTGTTGCTCAAAGCTCACTTTTTTGCGAAGCGCCTTACCATCAGAGATGCGTTTTTTAATCGATGGTCGTGGATTTTTGAATGACTCAATCGAATTGAGAATGGCTATCTTGGTTTGGGGGATTTGCTCACTGGCCTTCTTTGCTACTGACATGCGGACTCCGATAGATGGATTTTTCCCATCATACCGCTTATTGACAGCCCCAGAATGGTCTTATTGAAACTGCTGATGGATGCGATGCAAGTGATCTTTGACCTCAAGGTGATCGAGCTTATCGACTGGCAGATTGATCAGATGCTCGATACGGTTACGCAGACCCATTTCCACCTTTCTAAAGGCTTGCAGCTGAGCTTCATAGCCCTCGACTGTTGACGGGTCAGGAAAGCCCCAGTGCGCCGTGGAAGGATGGCCGGGCCAATAGGGGCACTCTTCACCAGCAGCCTCATCACACACTGTGATGATGAAATCCATATGAGGAGCGCCTTCTTGACCAAACTCATCCCAACTTTTGCTACGCAGTAAATTCAGGGGGTAGCCCATTTCCTTTACCAACTGCAAGGCAATTGGATTAACTGTACCCATTGGTTTTGAACCGGCAGAATATCCGATAAATTTTCCGTGACTGAGAGTGGTCGTAAGCGCCTCACCCAAAATTGAGCGTGAGGAATTGCCGGTGCATAAAAACAGGACGTTATAAGGTTTCATGAGTTGTAATGATTAAATGATTTCGTCAATGTTCAAAGCATAACGACTATCGACTAAAAAAGAAACGAGTCTGTCTTTTAGTAATTGGGAGCGCGTTTGCAGCATTTGTTCTTTTACATCCAGATCAGAGGCGCGCAAAAGGGCATCCTGTTTTTCTGGGTTCTGACCCAGGATGGTGTTGCTCAAATTGCTCATTACGCCCCCTCATTTTTATAGATTTGTGACATCGTACAAAGGGGATATTTCAGAATGGTGAAGCTTTGATGACAATCTTGCTGACTACATTTAATTGCAAGCCAACTGTCCTAGGGTGTCCTTCTTTTGGTAAAAATTGCTCGCCATTGCCTCAAAGCGACTGCGGATATTGTTCTTAATGAAGTATTGCGCCACAAAGGCTGGTACCAAGGTATCAATGGCAAACTCGCTCTGGTACAGCACCCTCACCCCATTATTTTCAGACCGAATTTTCCAGGTTCCCCGGTAATAATCGACATCCCCGGAAACTTGACGAAAGGTCAGTAAATTGGTGGGCGTCTCCTCGTACTCCACAATGGAGTGGAGATTAATCGGAAATAGGAGAATTCTCTCTTTGACATCCCGCTCAACCTGAACTTTATTACCCTCTCGGCTGATGACCACCGACTTCTTGATGCCCGGAATTTTGGCAGCGCTTTCGTAATCAGTCAGCATCGTATAGGTTTGGCATTCAGTAGCGGGCATCAGGAAGCTTGCTGAAACCTGAAAGGCATCGCCTGCCCTTTTTACTGTGACTTTGAGGTCAAAATCAGGATTAGCACTCTCAGCGGAAGCCATTTGAGCGCTAGCTATCGAACTCATCACACTCAAGGACATTAACAATGAATACAGCAAGCGTTTCATTCGGTTACTTTACGATTCATATAGATTAAAAAAATGCCCAGATTTCTCTGGGCAAAATTGCATAGGAACAAGCATGTGCCAAGCAGCTGACTGCCCGACCATTTCAATGTAAATGGCTTGCGTGACAGCCACATGACAAGCAAGACAAATACTGCAAAAGGCCTGAGATTGCATTATGGTAATGCTATATCTTAAATAGGATCTTTGTATGCCCCATCGTCTCGCCAATTTCATTGCCCTATCCCTGCTTTTTTTAGCCCTTGCCGCTCAAGGAGAATCGATTCGCTTTGTCGCCCTGGGTGATATGCCCTATTCCCTGCCGAAAGACTTTGTCCGTTATGAGCGCCTGATTAAAGCAATTAACGCCGATCAGCCTGCATTCAGTATTTTTGTGGGTGATACCAAGTCAGGTGACACACCCTGTAGCGATGAATATATGGAGAAGACCACGCGCTATTTCAACTCGTTTAATGCACCTCTCATTTATAGCATTGGTGATAACGAGTGGACCGATTGCCATCGCACTTTAGCAGGCAGCTATGATCCCATCGAGCGACTGGATCGCATTCGTAAAACACAGTTTGTGGATCAAAATAGTTTTGGCAAGCGTCGTATTACCCTCACTCGGCAATCTGATGTCATGCCCCAGTTTGCAAAATTTGTAGAAAACTCACTGTGGGTGAAAGGGAAATTTGTATTCGTGAGCCTGCATATTCCAGGCTCGAACAATAATTACGAGAGAACTCCGGCATCCACCCAAGAGTATCTTGAACGCAATACTGCCAATTTAGCTTGGATTGAATATGCTTTTCAGCTGGCGCAAAAGAAAAATGCTGCAGGCATTGTGTTTGCATTCCAAGCCGATATGTTTTACTCACCACCAGGCGTCGTGAATAACCAAAATAGTGGCTTTGTAGATACCTTGAATCAATTCAGATCATTAGCAGAGAAAACTGCCTTACCTATTCTGTTAATCCATGGTGATAGTCATCGCCTTAGAATCGACCAGCCGCTATTAGATAGCAGCAGACGAGTTTTAGAAAATGTCTATCGCCTTGAAGTCATGGGAGCAGACGAAGTTCAAGCTGTCGAAGTGACTGTCGACGATAGTAAGTCGAGCCCCTTTAGCTTCAGGCCACTCTTAATCCCAGAAAATCTGAACCCTCAATAGCTTGTGGCCTAGCTACCCAGTCGATGGTGTAAAAACCGATTAGCGTAATGGATGCGGGCCTCATACCAAGCTTGCCAGTACTTCAAGATCATTTTTTTCATCACAATCTCCTGCTGGGTTGAACAGGTTCTGAGTTTGACTCCTCACCATGACATTGGCGTGGCGCTTTGATGACTTCTCCGTCTTAATGCTTAAAGCCCTCTATTAACTTAAGCTAAACTCAATCAGAGTTGTATTTAATCTACACCTTGGAAGAGGCAGAAAATGGCACATTGGGATTTTTCATGGGATTTTGCCATGCGCTTAGGCTTGGCTTTAGTCGTCGGCAGTATTCTCGGACTCAACCGTTGGCTACACCACAAATCTGCCGGTATGAGAACACATGCTTTAGTGTCTATTGGTGCGGCAACAGCACTCATGCTGAATAGTCAAATACCGAATTACGATGCCCAAGCTGTCAGCCATGTATTGCAAGGTTTAATTACTGGTTTAGGATTTCTGGGTGCGGGTGTCATCATCCAGGAAGGTACTTCGCAAAAGATTCATGGTCTAACTACTGCGGCCAGTATTTGGTCTTGTGCCCTAATTGGCGCAGCCTTTGGCGCTGGTGAATTTGCAGTTGGCTTTCTTTCGCTTGGTGCCATATTGCTTGCCCTGCTCTTGGGCGGCCCCTGCGAACGCTTAGCGCGCAAGTTAACGGGTAGCAAACTCGGCTCTGAAATTCCACCAGAGCAAGAGGGTTCATGATCCCAAAACCCCTATTTTTAGGCTTTCTAGACCAAAAATAGAGTTTTTGTCATATTAGTTTGGTAGGATTTGCACATCCTTAATCATGACAGTTTTTGCTTATCCAATTTATGAGCCAATATAAGTACGAAGATGCCGTAAGACAGTTGCAAGAATCTGGGGCTATCAGCCTAGTCGATTTCAAGCAGCTCTCCTATGAGGATTTGGTTGAATTGCTGGAAGAAATCAAAGTCTGGTGTCTTTATGCCAATGGTAAACCAGAAAAGCTTGCAAAAGAATCCAAGAAAAAGAAGAAGAAGAAGAAAGACTAAGCCTGAGATTAGGCTTGGATTGCTGAGAGCAAATCTGTCTCCGTATTGGCGACCCGGTCCCTAGGGAAGCGCAAAGTAAACGTACTGCCCTTGCCTGGCGTACTTTCAATTAATAGCTGTGCCTGATGTCGATTGGCAATGTGCTTCACAATCGCCAAGCCTAACCCAGTGCCGCCAGTATCGCGTGAGCGACTACGATCCACTCGATAGAAACGCTCGGTTAATCTGGGCAAATGCTCTGAAGCAATTCCGGGCCCGGTATCGGTTACCGAAAACTCCCCCTGCCCTTGCTCATTCAAGCCCCACCGTGCACTAATCGAACCGCCATTGGGTGTGTAGCGAATCGCATTAGAAACGAGATTACTAAATGCAGAGAGCAGCTCGCGCTCATCACCAAAAAGGTTTTGGCTAGTTTTTTGTTCAAAGCGAAAACTATGACTACCCTGCGACAGTGCTTCCGCATCGTTTTTAATGAGTGCCATCAAGGTATTAAGCTGCACCACCTGTGTCGATGCAGGAACGGCATTCGCTTCCAGATTGGCCAAGGTTAAGAGGTCTTCTACCAAACTCTTCATCCGCTGAGCCTGTAACATCATCAAATCAAAATAATGGTCTTGCTGTGGCTTATCAAGATCAATTGATTGCACAGTCTCTAAAAACCCCATCAATACGGTAATCGGCGTTCTCATCTCATGCGACACGTTGGCCACGAAATCACGCCGCATCGCATCTGCTTTTTGCAAATCAGTGACATCTTGTATCAGCAATAGGTGGCGTTTCTCGCCATAAGGAAAGGCCTGAATTAATAAACTTAAATTACTATCAGGCCCCATTCTTTCGACAATGATCGATTCCTCAAACTGCCGCTTACCCAGATACTGAATAAACTCAGGCCGCCTCAACAGAAAGTTAATGCGCTGACGAGCATCGCGGCGAAAATTCAGACCGAAGAATGACTCTGCTAAGGAATTACACCATTCAATTTGATCTTCATCATCCAGCATGACAATGCCATTAGGAGATGCCTGAAAGGCCTCAATAAAGCGATTATGTTGCTGATCAATTGCTTGAGCGCGCGATTTTAGACCCTGAACCAGACGCTGCAGCCTGAAAAAGACATCCTCCCAAAAGCCGCTGGGAAGTGGCATATTTTCAATGTTGTCCGCAGCCAGATAATTACCGAGGCGGCTCAGATTGATATAGGAATAAATCAGGGGAATGGAGAGGACGGTGATTGCTGCTGCGATGCCAAAGTATGCCCCCCAATGTATTAAGGCAAGATAAGCGGCAACAATCGCCACGGCCAATAGGAGGCTAAATCGGGATAAGGCAGTTAACATGCTGCCATCTTATTGCATCCAGTAAAAAAGCCCTAAAAAGGGCTTGATTGGGGTCAGAAACCGGTTTTAGGTTTCGGTTGGGGTCTTAGTAATCCGGTAGCCACTACCCCGTACTGTTTCAATAAAGCGGTCGCAGTCTAAAGGGGCTAAAGCGGCTCTGAGGCGCTTGATATGGACGTCTACGGTACGCTCTTCAATATAGACCTCACTACCCCAGACCTTATCTAGCAGGTTCGCACGAGAATGCACGCGCTCTGGATTAGCCATAAAGAACTGTAGCAGTCGATATTCAGTTGGTCCAAGCGGAATAGGCTTAGACTCCTCGTTTGGCCTCAGCGCTAAGACCCGATGTGAAATCGGATCCAGCTTCAAGGGGCCTACACTCAATGGCCCAGCATCTTGAACGGGAGACTGGCGACGCAACAATGCCTTCACGCGAGCAACCAGCTCTTTAGGCGAAAAAGGTTTGGTCACATAGTCATCTGCACCTGAGTCAAGACCCAAGACCTTATCAGCCTCCTCACTCTTAGCAGTGAGCATCAAAATTGGTAGGGAGCGAGTCCGCTCATTTGCGCGCAATTCCTTTGCAAACTGCACGCCAGATTTGCCAGGCAACATCCAATCTAAAACAATCAGGCTAGGTAGATTCTCGCGCATGGCATTCATGGCAAGATCTGTTTGCATCGCTTTTTCTACTTCATAACCAGCATGGGACAAATTCACCGCAATCAGCTCTGCAATAGAAGGCTCATCCTCAACAATCAATATGCGGTGAGTCATCAAAGGCTCCGTGTAGTCGCTTGTTTACTCTTTTGAGGCCGCTCGCAATAAATCCGCATGCGGGATATGGCGAACGTCATCACCCTTGACGATATAAATAACAAACTCCGCAATGTTCTTGGCATGATCGCCGATACGCTCAATCGCCTTAGCAATCGTCAGCATATCCAGCCCAGTTGTAATCGTATGGGGATCTTCCATCATATAAGTGATGAGCTTACGTACAAAGCCTCTGAACTCTTCATCAATAAGACGGTCTTCATCAACTACTTCAGCAGCTGCAATCGTATCGAGGCGAGCAAAGGCATCCAAACTACGACGCAATAGCGAGATCGCCATCTGACCGGATAAGCGGATTTCTGAAACGTTAATATTGTGAGCTGCACCAGCCTCGATTAAACGTTTGGTACGCTTGGCTACGCGCTCAGCTTCATCGCCGGCACGCTCTAGGTTGGTAATCGCTTTGGATACTGCCATCACCAAACGCAAGTCACGAGCAATCGGCTGACGGCGGGCAATCAATTCAGTACAAGCTGAATCAATCTGAATCTCCAGATCATTCACGAGCTTTTCATTCTCGATTACGACATTACAGGTCTCGAGATCCATTTGAGTAAAAGCACGCATTGCAGTTGCGATTTGGGACTCAACTAAGCCACCCATTTCAAGGAGGCGACTAGACAAGGAATTTAAATCTGCGTCAAACTGTGACGATAAGTGTTTATCTGGCATGTTCATCTCCAATTAACCAAAGCGACCGGTAATGTAGTCTTCTGTTTCTTTGCGCTTAGGTTTAATAAACAACTCATCTGTCTTACCAAACTCAATTAAGCTGCCAAGATACATGTAGGCAGTGTAATCCGATACACGCGCCGCTTGCTGCATATTGTGGGTCACGATAGCAATGGTGTAATCGTTTTTCAGCTCAGAAATCAATTCTTCGATCTTACCGGTAGAGATCGGATCCAAAGCGGAGGTAGGCTCATCCAACAAAATCACAGAAGGCTTGACTGCAACACCACGAGCAATACACAGACGCTGTTGCTGACCGCCAGAAAGGGATAAACCACTTTGATTGAGCTTATCTTTCGCTTCGGTCCACAAAGCCGCTTTATTCAAAGCCCACTCGACTCGCTCATCCATTTCGGAACGATTGAGGTTCTCATAGAGACGCACACCAAAGGCAATGTTCTCATAAATGGACATTGGAAATGGGGTTGGTTTTTGGAAAACCATACCAATCCGTGAGCGCAATAGATTCAAATCCTGACCAGGATTCAAAATATTGTTGCCGTAAAAATTAATCTCACCTTCAGCGCGCTGACCTGGATAGAGGTCATACATGCGGTTCATAGTGCGGAGCAAAGTGGATTTGCCGCAGCCAGAAGGGCCGATGAAGGCAGTCACTTTACCCTCTTCGATATTCATATTGATATCTTTTAGACCCTTGAAAGAACCGTAGTAAAAATTGAGATTCCGGATTTCTAGAGCATTAACTGCATCACTAGATTGCGAACTATTTTCTGTATTCATATTCGATTTACTCCTCAAGCCTTCACTATCAATCTTATTTAAGTTGAACATTGTTTTCATATCACTCATCCTTGTGCTTTCTCACGGAATACCACACGGGCAAGGATGTTCAAGCCCAACACTGCAAACGTAATGAGTAAAGAGCCGCCCCATGCGAGGTCAACCCAGTTGTCATAAGGACTCATCGCAAATTGGAAAATCACCACTGGTAAGTTCGCCATCGGCGCATTCATATTGGTAGAGAAGAATTGATTGTTCAATGCAGTAAACAATAATGGTGCTGTTTCACCGCTGACTCGCGCAAGAGCCAACAAGATACCAGTCATGATGCCGCTCTTTGCTGCGCGTAAGGTGACGTAAAAAGCGACCTTCCATTTTGGCGTTCCCAAGGCATAAGCGGCTTCACGCAAACTGCCGGGAACCAAACGCAACATATTCTCAGTAGTACGCACCACCACTGGAACGGCAATTAAAGCCAACGCAATCGTGCCTGCCCAGCCAGAGAAGTGCTTTACTTGCGCCACAAATAAGGCATAGACGAACAAGCCAATCACAATCGATGGTGCCGATAACATAATATCGGTCACAAAACGGGTTACCGCCGCAATCTTACTGCGATCGCCGTATTCAGAGAGATACAAACCAGCAAGGACACCCACTGGGGTGCTAATCAAAGTACAAGATGCGATCAACATCAAGCTACCAATGATGGCGTTTGCCAAGCCACCCCCCTCTGAGCCAGGTGCAGGCGTACTCATCGTGAACATATTGAGGTTAACTGCAGCAAAACCTTTAATAAATAGGGTTGCCAAAATCCAAATCAAGAAAATCATACCTAAAGCCATGGCGAGCATAGACAAAGTAAGGCCAATTTTGTTGGTCCGCTGACGACGAGCGAAAACGGCTTGATTAATATTTGCAATTTGACTCATGATTTCACTCCTTTAGCTTTTTCCATACTGAGCAACATCCACTTAGCTAAAGCCAAAACCACGAAGGTAATAAAAAAGAGCGCCAAACCTAAGGCAAATAAGGAAGAGAAATGCAATCCTGCATCTGCCTCACCAAATTGATTGGCTAAGGTTGAGGCAATAGAACTGCCTGGAGCAAATAAAGATGGGGAGATGCGGCTCGCGTTACCAATCACAAAAGTAACGGCCATCGTTTCACCCAAGGCTCTGCCCAAACCGAGCATGACACCACCAACTACACCAGCTTGGGTATATGGCAAAACAATCCGTGTAACGACTTCCCAGCGTGTACAACCGATACCATAAGCTGACTCTTTTAAGACTGGGGGAACAATTTCAAATACGTCGCGCATCACAGATGCAATAAAAGGCAGGATCATCATGGCCAGAATCAGGCCGGCACACAACATACCAATGCCGTTGGTCGGACCAGAAAAAAGAATACCTAAGAGCGGGATCTTGCCGAGAGTAGCTTGAAGCACGGGTTCAATATAGTCGCCAAAAATAGGAGCGAATACGAATAAGCCAAACATACCGTAAATAATCGATGGCACTGCAGCCAACAGCTCGACAGCGGTTCCCAAGGGACGCTTCAAAAAATCTGGGCACATCTCTGTCAAAAAGACAGCGATGCCAAAACTGAGAGGTACAGCAATTGCCAAAGCAATAATCGATGAAACCAATGTTCCATAGATCGAAATTAAACCGCCAAACTGATCATTAACAATATCCCACTCGTCGTCCAAGAAAAATCCAGGGCCGAATGTCTTTAAGGCTGGCCATGCATTGATCAAAAGAGATCCGATGATTCCGGCCAAAACAAATAACACCAACATCGAGAAGAATTGGGTGATAGCATGAAAGAGAAAATCTTGGATACGCTGTCTACGGGCGATCTGAACTGCCTTAGCGCTTGGTAGACCTAGTGTGGAGGATGTCGATTGCATATTGACTTTATTTGTATTGCGTGAAGATAAAAATGGCCCCAAATTACTTTGGGGCCGAATTTATTCTATTAAGAATTACTTAACATCAACCTGTGACCAAACACTCTTACGAATGAAGTTGGTTGTTGCTTCAGGCATTGGAACGTAATCGAGTTCAGAAGCCATCTTGCCGCCATCTTTGAAACCGAAATCAAAGAACTTGATCACTTCAGCAGCGTTTGCTTTGTTATCAGGCTTTTTGTAGATGACAACGAAAGTAGCGCCAGTAATTGGCCATGAAGCAGCACCAGGAGCGTTGGTAATGAATGTTTCCATTCCTGGGAATTTAGACCAGTCAGTACCAGCAGAAGCAGCAGCGAATGCAGCAGCAGTAGGCAATACAAACTTCTCGTCCGCATTCTTCATCTGGGTGTAGCTCATGTTGTTTTTCTTAGCGTAAGCAAACTCAACATAACCGATTGAATTCTTGATACGACTTACGTTTGCTGCAACACCTTCGTTACCCTTACCGCTTACAGTAGAAGCAGCTGGCCATTTAACAGCAGCACCAAAACCTACGTTATCTTTCCAGCTCTTATTTACTTTAGAGAGGTAGTTAGTAAAGATTGCAGTTGTACCTGAACCATCAGCACGGGTTACAACAGTGATATCACCAGCCGGAATCTGAACGCCTGGGTTCAACAAGGCGATACGCTTGTCATTCCAGTTAGTTAAAGTACCTTGGAAAATATCAGAGAGAACGTCGCTGGACAATTTCAACTGACCTGGCTTAATACCGTCGATGTTCACAACAGGTACCACACCACCGATGATTGCAGGGAACTGAACCATGCCACCAGCTTGGAGCTCTTCAAAGCTCATTGGAGCGTCAGTTGCGCCAAAATCTACTGTCTTCGCCTTAATTTGCTTGATACCACCGCCAGAACCGATCGATTGATAGTTCAAGCTGTTACCAGTTTTAGCTTTGTAAGCTTCAGCCCATTTAGAGAGTACTGGGTAGATAAAAGAAGAACCAGCACCAGTCATTTCAGTAGCCATTGCAGCAGAAGATACTGATAATGCTACGGCTCCAGCAACTAAAGCCTGTTTAAAAGAGAGTTTCATTTGAGGATGTCCTTGTATAGAAATCGAGAGATAACAACACATGGACGATACGATTTACGTATGACTCTTTTATGACATTAGGTCATCAAAAAAGGCCTAAATCTGGGTTTTTGGGCCTCAGAGTAGAGTTTTAGACATTGGGGACTAAATCAGCGATGCTTTTTGCGCTCTTGAGAGCGATAGCCTGATCCTGAGCCTCAACCATGACTCTTAATACAGGTTCGGTACCAGATGGACGAATCAGCACCCTACCAGTATTTCGAAGATCAGCCTCAACTTGAGCAATTTGAGCCTTGAGCTTCTCATCGGCCCTCCAGTCGTAGCCAGGCTTCATTTTGATATTGAGCAAAACCTGAGGATAAATCGTTACTGAGTCCAAGAGTTGAACCAGGGTTTTCTTTTGCTGACTCATTGCCGCCAAAACCTGTAGGGCGGCAATAATGCCATCGCCGGTCGTGTGCTGATCGAGGCAAAGCAAATGCCCAGACCCCTCGCCGCCCAGCATCCAAGAGTTTTGCTTGAGCAACTCCAGCACATAACGATCGCCTACTGCGGCACGCTCAAATTGAATGCCCAATACTTTAATCGCATTTTCTACGGCTAAATTGGTCATTAAAGTACCCACTACGCCACCAAGTGGTGCACCACGATCGAGTCGATCCTTTGCCAATACGTACAACAATTCATCGCCATTAAATAAGCGACCGGTTTGATCTACCATTTGCAATCGGTCTGCATCACCGTCTAAGGCAATCCCAAGATCGGCCCCTACTTCTTTAACCTTGGCTATTAAAGCGTGTGGCGCAGTTGCACCGCACTGATCATTAATATTGCGGCCATTGGGCTCTACGCCAATTGAAATCACTTCAGCACCAAGTTCTCGAAAGACATTGGGGGCAATTTGGTAAGCCGCGCCATTGGCACAATCAACCACCAACTTCATACCGCGCAAATTCAGCTCGCCCGGAAAAGTTGATTTACAAAATTCAATATAGCGTCCGGCTGGAGCACTTAAACGAGATACCTTACCTAAATGTTCGGAACTAAGGCATCCCAAAGGTTTTTCCAGCTCAGCCTCAATGGCGAGCTCAAAGTCATCCGAAAGCTTATCGCCCTGCGCAGAGAAAAACTTCACTCCATTATCTTGGTACAAATTATGAGAAGCGGAGATCACGACTCCAGCAGATAAACGTAAGGCTTTAGTGAGATAAGCAACGCCTGGAGTAGGCATGGGACCACACAATAGAACATCGACTCCAGCAGAGACGAAGCCAGCCTCTAATGCCGACTCTAACAAGTAGCCTGAGACGCGCGTATCTTTACCGATCAATACCGTACAGCGTTCGCCGGGCTTAGCTTGGCGTGTAAGAACAATACCGGCAGCATAGCCAAGGCGAATCATAAAATCCGGGAGGATCGGAAACCGACCGACTTCTCCGCGAATACCGTCAGTACCAAAGTATTCTTTTTTCATAAGATGAATTATAGGACTGCTTCCCAGAGCTTGAGAGCATCGATGGTCTCGGGTACGTCGTGCACTCGTACAATCCGGGCGCCCCGATCCGCAGCCAAGATCACAGCAGCAATACTACTGGCCAAGCGATCATCCGACTCGCGCCCAGTGAGTTTACCTAGCATCGATTTACGAGAAATTCCTGCGAGCACAGGAAATCCCAACTGGGAAAAGTGTTCGAACTGGGATAGCATCCTGAGGTTGTGTTCCAGGCTTTTACCGAAGCCGAAACCAGGATCAAGCGCGATTCGATCTGCTGATACGCCTTGGTGAATTAAAACATTTGCCCTCTCCATTAAGAAGGTGCTCACTTGCGCAATGACATCATCGTAATGTGGATCAAATTGCATAGTCTGAGGATCTCGCTGCATATGCATCAGAACAATGCCACATTGGGGATGATTCGCTACCACCTCAATAGCCCCCTCTTGGCGTAGCCCCCAAATATCATTAACGCAATCCACACCAGCGTTAAGCGCTGCCTGCATCGTTGCAGACTTGTAGGTGTCAATCGAGAGCGCCACTCCGCAATCGCGCAACAACTCAATCACCGGCATAACACGATCAAGCTCTTCTTGAAGTGCAATAGGTTCTGCACCAGGCCTAGTAGACTCACCACCAATATCGATGATGTCCACTCCACTCTCAATCATCTGCTCAGCATGGATCAAGGCAGCCTTAGCCGATTGGAACTGGCCACCATCAGAAAATGAATCAGGTGTCGTGTTCAGAATACCCATCACTAATGGGCGTTTGCGAGGCTCAAAAAGAAAACGCCCGCAACGCCAGGTTGCGGGCTGAACTACGGACTCAGAATTACGCAGTTGCTGGCGCACTTCCCGATGCTGGTCCGCTACCAAATGCAGTAGAAGCTGTACTTTCCACTACTGGCGCAGTTGTCCCAGCCGAATTACCAAAGACAGTCGTTACGGGTGGTGGCTTAGGCGTGCGTGGTGGACGACCTTCCATGATGTCGGTAATCTGATCAGCGTCTAAGGTTTCCCACTCAAGCAAAGCAGCAACCATCGCCTCAACCTTGTCGCGATTCTGTTCAAGAATCGAACGTGCCAAAGCATATTGACTATCAATCAAGGCCCTAATTTCTGCATCCACTTTTTGCTGAGTGAGTTCAGAAACTGTTTTAGAACTGGTACGACCAAAAATACTCTCAGACTCAGTGTCGACATAGACCATCGTACCCAAGCTATCACTCATACCAAAACGGGTCACCATGTCGCGGGCCATTTTAGTAGCACGCTCAAAGTCGTTTGATGCCCCAGTACTCATCGAGTGCAAGAAGATTTCTTCTGCAGCTCGACCACCAAACAAAATGGCCAACTCTTCCAACATGCGATCTTTATACAGATTGACGCGATCAAACTCTGGCAACTGCCAAGTGACGCCCAATGCCATACCGCGCGGCATGATGGTGACTTTGTGCACTGGATCCGCTTTAGGCAATACCTTAGCGACCACAGCATGGCCAGACTCGTGATACGCGGTGTTACGCCGCTCTTCTTCTCGCATCACTGCAGACTTACGCTCAGGACCCATGTAGATTTTGTCCTTAGCGTCTTCAAAGTCTTTCATATCGACTGCACGCTTATTGCGACGCGCAGCAAACAAAGCGGCTTCGTTAACTAAGTTTGCTAAATCGGCACCGGAGAACCCAGGTGTACCACGCGCTAAGACGGCAGCATTGACATCTGGATCAATCGGCACTTTGCGCATATGCACTTGCAGAATTTGTTCGCGACCCCGAATGTCAGGCAAGCCAACATGGACTTGACGGTCAAAGCGGCCTGGACGAAGTAAAGCGCGATCCAGCACATCCGAACGGTTGGTAGCAGCAACGACGATCACGCCGCTATTACTTTCAAAACCGTCCATCTCCACCAGCATTTGATTCAGGGTTTGCTCACGCTCATCGTTACCACCGCCCATACCAGCGCCACGATGACGACCTACTGCATCGATCTCGTCAATAAAGATGATGCAAGGTGAATTTTTCTTGGCGTTCTCAAACATATCACGCACGCGTGATGCGCCAACCCCGACAAACATCTCAACAAAGTCAGAGCCTGAGATAGAAAAGAACGGTACCTTAGCTTCACCTGCAATAGCACGGGCTAACAGGGTCTTACCGGTTCCAGGAGGTCCTACTAGCAAGACACCATGGGGAATTCGGCCACCCAGTTTCTGAAACTTCTGCGGATCTTTTAAGAAGTCGACTAACTCAAACACTTCTTCTTTAGCCTCATCGCAACCCGCGACATCAGCAAAGGTGACGGTATTACTATTTTGATCAATCAGGCGCGCTTTGGATTTTCCAAATGAAAATGCCCCACCCTTACCACCGCCTTGCATCTGACGCATCATGAAAAACCAGAAACCAATAATGAGTAGCGTAGGTCCAAGGTAGTACAAAGCAGAAACAAACATATTGGGTTCATCGTCGGCTTTACCGGTTACTTGAACACCGTATTTCATTAAGTCACCCACCATCCAAATATCGCCAGGAGAAATAATGGAATACTTGGCACCATCATTTGGTGTCACTTGTAATGTTCGACCCTGCACATCAACGCGTTTAATCTTGCCCGCTTTGGAATCTTCCATAAATTGCGAGTAAGTCACTTGCGGCTGATCTTTGGGCTTATCAAATTGCTTGAACACTGTAAATAGGACGAGGCCCACAACGAGCCAGATACCCACTTTTTGGAACATATTGCTATTCAAAACGAGGCCTTTGCCGGATTAATCCGGGAGTAATTGCATTGCTGATACCTAAGTATTTGATTCTACTACCAGGCTTTTTCAAGGGCTTGGAGTGGGTTTATTTAATAAACCCATGTAAATCGGGGGGTTATTGCCCTATTTAGGAGTCTTTAGTGTGCGTCCAAGGAGAAAGGTTTCGGAGGAGCGATCCCGGGAAGCCTTAGGCTTACGGGAGGCTACCGTTTTGAAAACCTTTTTAAAGGTCTCCACAATCTGGCTATAGCCACTGCCATGGAAGCACTTGATTAACAAAGCCCCATCAGGCTTAAGGTGATTTACCGCAAACTCCAAAGCAATTTCAGCCAAGAAAGCCATGCGGGCTGAGTCTGCCACGCCAACACCAGATAGGTTTGGCGCCATATCAGAAAGAACCAAGTCCACTCTGCCATGATCGGCGGCGGGCAACAATGCCTCTAAGGCTTTTAGCCCCTCGTCTTCCCGAAAGTCCCCCTGTATAAAGCTCACATCAGCAATATCTTCCATTGGCAATAAATCAATCGCAATGATGGTGCCATCGGGCTTGCCAGATTCAATAGCGGGATTGCTCTTGCCGAGCTCAGTCAGGCGATTGCGAGCGTACTGAGACCAACTACCTGGCGCACTGCCAAGGTCAACAATGGTCATGCCAGCCTTAATGAGATGATCTTGTTCGTCAATTTCAGAGAGCTTGTAAACCGCACGTGCGCGATAACCCTCTTTTTGGGCCATCTTCACATAGGGATCAGTTAGATGATCTTGTAACCAACTTTTATTAAATTTATTTTTTGCCACAGCTTGTCCACTTTCAGAGGGCTATTTTCCTTGTTTATAGATCACAAGGCAAAGAATCTGTACAAAATCGGCTCAAATAGCCTCATCTAAGCTCAATTCGGGGCTGCATGCTCTATCATCCACACCATGACTGCTCTTACTCTCACCCCAGCCCAACGTAAAGCCCTCAAGGCTGAAGCCCATAGTCTTAGTCCCGTCGTCATGATTGGCAATACTGGTTTAAGCCCTGCGGTCATTAAAGAAGCCAAATTAGCCATTGCAAGCCATGGCTTGATTAAAGTGCGCGTATTAGGCGATGATCGTGAGGCGCGTATCGCAATGTACGAAACTTTGTGCGACCAATTAGGTGCCGCTCCAGTTCAACACATCGGCAAACTATTCGTGCTCTGGAAGCCCAAACAAGAAATCGATGAACACCTTTTGCATTTAGGTCGTTCTAGCAAGCAAACTAAAAAGACTTTGCAAGCACCTCGCAAATCAACTGCGGGTAAACGTACGAGCACTTCTGAAAGATCTGACCGTCGCTCAAGCGCCAGTAAATCTCCTTTCGCACGTGCGGCTGTTGTCAAGACAGCGAGCAAAACACCCAAGAAGCGAGTCTTACGTTCGGAAGCTGCTGAATCCAAAATTGGCTGGTCATCACCTGGCTACCGCAAAGCAGCTGCGGCTCCAGCGCCAATCAAGAAACGTAAAGTCAGAATGAGTAGCACCAAGAAAAAACTCTTAGGCTAAACGCTGAATACCGTTATTTGGTGGCATCCCAGACGAGCTTGATACCCAAGAGGCTTTGAATCAGATAAACGATGCTGGAAGCACCATGGAGGCGACCAAACATGGTAGCCGCAGGTGATTGCATGACAGGCATCCCTTCAAGCAAGGCCTGATCTCTTAAAGCACTCATCCAAGGTAATAAGACAACACTACCAATCAGGCTGCAAATTAGCATTGCCAATAAAAGCCAACGCATGGATTGGTACTGGAATTGCCCCTGATTCACGAAGCGGTTGGCCATGACCAAGAGCACCAAGCAAACTACAAAACTCAAGTAGGCTTCGATTCTGAAAATATCGCCAGCAATCATGCCGGCCACCTGATGGTCAGTCAGAATGGTAAACAATGCTGGCGCAACGAGATAGCCGGCTGCCAACATGCTGCCAACCCAGAGGCCAGCGACGACAGTGAAAAACCTTGGTGCTTTAGATGCGGACACTGATGACTGAGAGGCTTAGATATATCGAATCGCCAAGATTTCAACTTCCCGATTTCCACCAGGAGCTTGCACTGCAACCACATCGCCCTCTTCTTTACTAATGAGTGCACGCGCGATTGGTGAGCTGATCGAAATCAAGTTACTAGCGATATCAGCCTCATCGTCGCCCACAATTTGATAAGTAAATTGAGTGCCGTCTTCTAAATCTTCAAGATCAACTGTTGCACCAAAGACTACTCGACCGTTGACATCTAATGAAGCAGGATCAATCACTTGAGCAGCAGACAACTTGCTTTCTAATTCTTGAATGCGCCCCTCAATGAAGCCCTGCTTTTCTTTGGCTGCATCATATTCAGCATTCTCAGAGAGGTCGCCTTGTGCGCGCGCTTCAGAGATTGCATTGATGACGGAAGGACGCTCAATATGTTTGAGGCGATGTAACTCCTCTTTCAGAAGTTCTGCACCACGCTTAGTAATGGGAATTGTGCTCATACCGCTAACCTAAATAAGAATCGATTGCCTTGCGCAAATCGCGCAAGGCCTGATTTTAGATTAATTCAGCAGTAGATGTAAATTCTGTAAAGAGTACACCTCAAGCGACTCATTTCCGCCATGCTGAGATGCAAGCAAACCATCCATCACCGCACGCGCAGCACTAATCGTGGTGTAGTAGGTAATCCCTTGCGCCTGAGCACTGGTCCGAATCGAACGTGAATCCGCAATGGCAGCCCGGGTTTCATCCACTGTAGTAAATACCAGGGAGATTTCACCGTTCTTAATCAAATCCACAATATGTGGACGACCATCTTTTACTTTATTCACTACTCGAACAGGCAATCCAGCCGCTTCAATTGCTGCTGCGGTGCCTTTGGTAGCAACCATTGGGAAGCCCAGTTGATGTAATAACTTAGCGACTTCAACTGCCTTCGCCTTGTCACTATCCTTGACAGTCAGAGCAACCGTGCCCGTCTTAGGCAACTTCGTTCCAGCACCCAGTTGAGATTTGAAGAGCGCCTCACCAAAGGTTTTACCGACACCCATAACCTCACCTGTGGAGCGCATCTCTGGCCCCAAGATTGGATCAATGCCAGGAAATTTATTGAATGGGAAAACGGCTTCCTTGACAGAGAAATACGGTGGCTTCACTTCAGCCTCAATACCCTGCTGGTCGAGTGATTGCCCCACCATGCAACGGGCAGCAATCTTAGCCAGCTGCAAGCCAGTAGCTTTAGAGACAAAAGGAACGGTCCGGGAGGCGCGGGGATTAACTTCAAGCACATAAATCACATCCAGACCATTGACATTCTGAATCGCAAACTGGACGTTCATTAGACCAACTACATTCAAACCTTTTGCCATCGCAGCAGTTTGACGCTTGATCTCACTTACAGTTTCCTCAGAGAGAGAATACGGTGGCAAGGAACATGCAGAGTCACCAGAGTGAACTCCAGCCTGCTCAATATGCTCCATCACTCCGCCGATAAATACCCGCTTACCGTCGCTGATGCAATCCACATCACACTCAATCGCGTCATTCAAGAAGCGATCTAAAAGCACAGGAGAATCATTAGATACTTTGACAGCTTCACGCATATAGCGTTCGAGATCTCTGCCATCGTGCACGATTTCCATTGCACGACCACCCAAAACATAAGAAGGACGAACTACCAATGGATAGCCAATTTCTTCAGCGAGCTTGAGTGCCTCATCTTCAGCGCGTGCGGTGCGGTTAGGTGGTTGACGTAAGCCCAAATCTTGCAGAAGTTTCTGGAAACGCTCACGATCTTCAGCCGCATCAATCATGTCAGGCGAAGTACCAATAATAGGCACACCATTCTTCTCAAGATCCAATGCCAACTTCAAGGGGGTTTGACCACCATACTGGACGATGACGCCCTTAGGCTTCTCTTTAGCGACAATCTCTAAAACATCTTCAAGCGTCAATGGCTCAAAGTAGAGACGATCAGAAGTGTCATAGTCAGTAGAAACAGTTTCTGGATTACAGTTCACCATGATGGTTTCAAAACCATCGTCACGCATGGCCAGCGCAGCATGGACGCAGCAGTAGTCAAACTCAATACCCTGACCGATGCGATTGGGTCCACCACCGAGCACCATGATCTTGTCACGATTCGTTGGATTTGACTCGCACTCACCATGCTCAGCTTCATAGGTGGAATACATATAAGCAGTATTAGTAGCGAATTCTGCTGCGCACGTATCTACCCGCTTATAAACAGGGGTGACTTTGAGACGATGACGTGCAGAGCGAATGGATGATGCATCGACGCCGAGTAATTTAGCGAGTCTGCGATCCGAGAATCCCTTCTGCTTTACAAAACGCAGTTCTGCTGCTGACAGGCTATCGATCTTGCGCTGCTTAAGCTCAGTCTCCATGGTAATGAGCTCTTCAATTTGCTCTAAGAACCAAGGATCGACTTTAGTTTCAGCGTAGATCTCATCTAAACCCATTCCCATCCGGAAGGCATCAGCCAAATACCAAATACGATCAGGGCCAGGCTCACCAATTTCTTGAATGATGTCGTCTAAATCAGTAGACACTTCATCTAAACCATCTACCCCCACCTCAAGACCACGTAGGGCTTTTTGGAAGGACTCTTGGAAGGTGCGGCCAATCGCCATCACTTCACCAACGGATTTCATCTGAGTAGTTAAACGTGAATCTGCTTGCGGGAACTTCTCAAAAGCAAAGCGAGGAATCTTGGTCACGACATAGTCGATTGACGGCTCGAAGGATGCAGGTGTTGCACCACCTGTGATGTCATTCTTGAGTTCATCTAAGGTGTATCCGACTGCCAACTTGGCAGCAATCTTCGCGATTGGGAAACCAGTCGCTTTAGAAGCCAATGCAGATGAGCGAGATACCCGTGGGTTCATCTCAATCACAATCATGCGCCCATCAGCTGGGTTAATCGAGAACTGCACGTTTGAACCGCCAGTATCTACGCCGATCTCGCGCAAGACCGCAATCGATGCATTACGCATGATTTGATATTCTTTATCGGTCAAGGTTTGAGCAGGTGCGACCGTAATCGAGTCACCGGTATGAACGCCCATCGGATCTAAGTTTTCAATCGAGCAAACAATGATGCAGTTATCAGCACGATCTCGCACCACTTCCATCTCAAATTCTTTCCAACCCAAGAGCGACTCTTCAATCAGCAGTTCGTGGGTCGGTGAGAGATCTAAACCGCGTTTGCAGATTTCTTCAAACTCTTCGCGGTTATAAGCAATACCACCGCCTGATCCACCCATGGTGAATGATGGACGGATCACTACCGGGAAACCGGCGCTACCAGTTTCTTGTTGAATGCGTTGCTGTACTTCATGAGCTTCATCTAGCGAATGGGCAATCCCAGACTTGGCAGAGCCTAGACCAATTTTGGTCATCGCCTCTTTGAACTTTTGACGATCTTCTGCCTTATCAATTGCCTCAGGTGAAGCGCCAATCAATTCACAGCCGTATTTTTCTAATACACCGTGGCGATGTAAATCCAGTGCACAGTTCAATGCGGTTTGACCACCCATCGTTGGGAGAATCGCATCTGGCTTCTCGGTAGCGATGATGCGCTCTACCACTTCCCAAGTAATCGGCTCGATGTAGGTTACATCCGCCATCTCGGGGTCGGTCATGATGGTCGCAGGGTTGCTATTGACCAAAATCACTTTGTAGCCCTCATCACGCAATGCCTTACAAGCCTGCGCTCCGGAATAGTCAAACTCACAAGCTTGACCAATCACAATCGGGCCAGCACCAATAATCAGAATGCTCTTAATGTCGCTACGCTTAGGCATTATTTGCCTCCTTTGTTGCTGGCATTCATGAGCTCCACAAATCGATCAAACAAATACGCAATGTCATGTGGTCCAGGCGAGGCTTCTGGGTGGCCTTGGAAGCACAAAGCGAGTTTATCTTTCCAAGCCAGGCCCTGTAATGAACCATCAAATAATGAAATGTGTGTAACGCGCACGGTATCGGGCAAGGTATTGGGATCTACCGCAAAGCCATGATTCTGCGAAGTGATTGCAACGCGCCCACTATCTAAATCTTTAACGGGATGGTTAGCGCCATGGTGACCAAACTTCATCTTCAATGTCTTAGCGCCAGCGGCCAATCCCATAATTTGATGTCCTAAGCAAATACCAAAGGTTGGCACGCCCTTCTCAATGATTTCTTTGGCAGCCGCAATCGCATAATCGCATGGGCCGGGATCGCCAGGGCCATTAGAGAAGAACACGCCATCGGGATTCATAGCCAATACCTCTGCAGCACTGGTTTGTGCAGGAACTACAGTGAGGTCGCAACCACGTTCAGCTAGCATGCGCAAAATATTGAATTTCACACCAAAGTCATAGGCCACTACTTTTTTGAGAGGCTTACTTTGCTCTAAGCTGCGATAGGCTGGCTTGCCATCAGGGCCATGCAATTCCCACTCGGCTTCACGCCATGGGTAGGATTTCTTAGTTGTAACTACCTTTGCTAAATCTAAACCAGACATCCCTGGGAAGGATTGCGCCAACTGCAAGGCCTTTTTACCTAGGGCCTCAATATCGTCGCCCAACTTGCCAGCCACAATGGCACCAGATTGAGCGCCCTTATCACGCAAGATGCGGGTGAGCTTCCGAGTATCAACGCCGGAGATGCCCTGTACCTTGGATTTGGTCAGATAGTCTTCGAGACTACCTTCAGAACGGAAGTTCGAGACCCGTCTGGATAAATCTTTAACGACTAGACCAGCAGCATGAATTTGGGTTGACTCCGCATCTTGAGCATTGACTCCGACATTACCAATATGCGGGTAAGTCAGCGTGACAATTTGACGCGAGTAACTGGGGTCAGTAATGATTTCTTGATAGCCAGTGAGTGCAGTATTGAAGACTACCTCCCCAACGGTTTCGCCGGGAGCGCCAATACTATGGCCTGGAAATAAAGTGCCGTCGGCTAGAGCCAACACGGCGGGAGGAAAAGAAGGAAGCAAGGGTGACAAACCATCTCCAGTCCCTGCTCCATCCGACGCTCAACACCTCACAAAAGACTACCCCGAGGCTGTTTTTGCGGGAGGTGAGTGTCTTTAAGCGCTAGGGTAATTATTGAGTTTCGAACCTTGCAATGATACCAGCTCGTTCACCCCAAAAGCAGAACTGCGCCCCTCCTCCCCTGGTCATTAGGCTGGCAGGCACCTTAATTAGGACTTAATAGGATTTTGCTCAATAATTTGCTTGATTTGCGCCAAGACCGTTTGGTCTTCCATGGTGCTGATATCTCCAGGATCCCGACCTTCAGCAACCGCTTGTAGTGCACGACGAACTATTTTTCCTGAACGGGTTTTAGGCAAAGCCGTCACGATATAGACCCTGGCTGGACGCGCAATGGCTCCCAACTGCTGATCTACTGTCTTCATTAACTCCGCCTCTAGCGTCGCCACATTAGAAGCATCTTTTGGGATCGCAAAACCAATCGCAACTTGACCTTTTAGCTTGTCCTCAACACCCACCACGGCCACTTCAGAGATATTCGGATGGCTAGAGAGCGACTCTTCAATCTCACGCGTGCCTAGCCGATGTCCAGCCACATTAATCACATCATCGGTTCGACCCAGGATAAAGAAGTAACCGTCTTTATCTTTGATGCCCCAGTCAAAGGTGGAATATATTGTCTTACCCGGAATCGTTTCCCAATACGTGCTGACAAAGCGCTTATCGTCGCCCCAAACCGTTTGCATGCAACCTGGAGGCAAAGGCCCTTCAATCGCAATCACCCCTTTTTGGTCGGGACCGAGCTCTGCAGAGCTCGCATCATCGAGCAACTTCAGGTTATAGCCAAAGGAAGGGACGCCCGGCGAGCCAAACTTATGGGGCATCACTTCAACGCCACGTTGTATAGCCAGCATGGGCCAACCTGTTTCGGTTTGCCAGTAGTTATCCACAATCGGCTTCTGAATCGCATCATGAATCCAGCTTGCGGTTGGCTCATCCAAAGGCTCGCCTGCCAAAAACAGGGCACGCAAACTCGAGAGATCATATTTACTCAAAAATGCGGGGTCTTGCTTCTTCAGAACCCTCACTGCGGTTGGCGCAGAGAACATCACTGAAACTTTGTATTTCTCAACCAACTGCCACCAGATACCAGCATCGGGACGCAACGGTGTGCCCTCATACAAGATGGTTGCCATGCCATGAATCAGTGGCGCATAAATAATGTAGCTATGCCCCACTACCCAACCAATGTCTGAGGTACAGAACATGGTCTCGCCGGGCTTGCCACAAAAGATGTGGTTCATGGTGGAAGCCAACGCAACGGTATAGCCGCCGGTATCGCGCTGCACACCTTTAGGTTTACCAGTAGTGCCCGAGGTATACAAAATGTATGAAGGGTGAGTCGAGTCAACCCACTCGACCGGCACGATATCGTTCACATGGTTTTGACGCTCTGTGGCGTAATCTAAGTCGCGTCCTGGAACGGGTATGAAATTCACCAAGCCTCGATTCACAATCAACACCTTTTCAGGTTTGGCGGTTGCTAAGGCAATCGCCTCATCTAGTAATGGCTTGTACGGCACCGCTTTACCACCACGCATTCCTGCCTCAGCAGTGATGATCATTTTGGGTTTAGCGTCATCAATTCGAGAAGCTAAGCTATGTGAGGCAAAGCCACCAAAGACCACAGAGTGAATTGCACCGATACGAACACAAGCCAGCATTGCAAAGCAAGCTTCGGCAATCATCGGCATGTAAATTAATACACGATCGCCCTTCTTCACACCATTGGCCTTCAGAATCGCGGCGAGCCGATTGACCTCTTCATACAACTCTTGGTAGGTATAGGTTTTTTCGATATTCGTTTCAGTAGACACTGCGACCAAAGCAGTTTGGTCGGCTCGATCTTTTAAGTGACGATCTACTGCGTTGTAGCAAAGATTGGTTAAACCGCCTTCAAACCATTTTGCAAATGGTGGGTTTGCATAATTGAGAACGGACTGAAATGGCTTTTCCCAATGAACTAATTTGGCCTGCTCTCCCCAGAAACCATCCGGATCTTGAATAGAGCGTTCATGATGCGCTTTGTAGGACATGTTTAACCTGACAGTAAAAAAATTCCTGACACTCAGACTAACAAGAGGGTTCTCTTAGTTGCTAGAGGTCTTAATGGAATCTTTTTTCGCAGATTTTGCAAGTCCTGTCGATGCGGATTTATGCTGAGTTGCAGCCTGATTGGAGGAGGAATTACCCTTAGACGCCACTTTAGTATCCTTGGCGTTTTTAACTGCTCCCTTACCGGCTACACCTTTCTTGGTCTTTTTAGGGGGTGGCGGTGGCTTCTCCAAGCTCAGGCTGGCAGTCTCTGCAAGAGCAACCGAAATATCACCTGGGCGACGGCTTGTCTTAGGAATGATGACGGTAGACCCCGCCTTAATTCTCATCCCCTTGGGAATGCCATTGATCTCCCGCAAGGTAGCCAAATCCACGCCCAAACTTTGCGCAGTAGCCTCAGCGCTTTGGGTTTGCGCCACCTTCACAGCCGTCCATGTGGACAGGGGCTTGTTGTATTTTTTGAGGTTCTCTTGATAAACCTCTGCATGTCCGAAAGGCAAGAGTATTTGCTGATTGGCTGCACTGAGAATCACGGGCTTATTAAAAGAAGGATTGAGCGTCTTAAATTCATCGACAGACATTTCAGCCAACTTGGCAGCAAGCGCAACATCAATATCGTTATTGACATCGACCGCAATAAAGTAAGGATGATTCTCCAAGGCAGGCAACGTTACCCCAAATGCACTTGGGTCTAAAACCAGAGCGCGATAAGCCATCAACTTAGGCACATAGGCTCTGGTCTCTAGAGGCATCGTTAAGCTCCAATAGTCTGTTGGCAAGCCAGCAGCCAGATTTCTTTTTTGGGCCTTGAGAATATTGCCCGACCCCCAGTTGTAGGCTGCCAATGCCAGCTCCCAACTGCCAAATTGAGTATGCAGACGATTTAAGTAATCAAGCGCTGCATCGGTTGATTGCAAAACATCGCGTCGTTCGTCACGGAAGACATTCTGAGTTAACTGAAAATCTTTTCCAGTCTTAGGCATAAATTGCCAAATGCCCATGGCCTTAGCGCCTGACTTGGCTTGCGGATTAAAAGCACTCTCTACAAATGGCAGTAAGGCCAGTTCAGTCGGCATATTGCGCGCATTGACTTCCTGAACGATATAAAACAAATAAGGTGAGGACCGCTTCATCGAGCGTTGCACGTAATCTGGCCGACTAGCTAACCAAACCGTTTGATCAACAATCAGTGGTGAATCCACTGGCTCCATTTGAAAACCATCTCGAATGCGAAGCCAAAGATTGTCTGAAGGTGCACCTAAGTCACTGACGTTTTGCTTATTTAAATTGACGCGGGTTGCTCGGGATAGCTTGGTGCCTCCTTTGGTGGGAGTATCGGAGGACCAATCACCCGTAGCGCAACCTGTCAGCACAGCAACCATCAAGATTGCCACATAGGGCCAACGGATCAAAACCGATCCTTCCAAGCTCGAATCACCGCTAATACATGGGCCGGACTCGGTAAGTTTGTCTCACCAGAAATCGCCATCGCTGAAGCAACTACCTCAGCCTGGTTACAGCGCATGAAGGGATTGACTTGTAATTCATGGCCAATGGTTGTTGGCAAGGTAGGCAAGCCTTTCGCTCGCAAGGCTTTTGCCCTCTCAGCCCAATCGATCAAGTTGGTATTGTTTGGCTCTACAGCCAAAGCAAAACGGATGTTCGATAAGGTGTACTCATGGGTACAAAACACGAGCGTGTTTTTTGGCAAGGCCGCAAACTTGGCAAGTGACTCACTCATCTGGGTAGGAGTGCCCTCAAACAATCTCCCGCAACCCGATGCAAACAAGGTATCGCCACAAAACAGCATGGGCTCAAGCACATTGGCCTGCATGTTCGCAAAGTAGGCAATGTGGCTCAAGGTATGTCCTGGCACTTCAAAGACCTTGAGACTTAAGCGTGGATGGGCAATCTCTACCTTATCCCCTTCTAAAAGTCCTTCGGTTCTACCTGAGATATCAATGCTCGCTGGACCATAAACCGGAATTGGATGCGGCTTCATGGCGTCAATTAATTGCAATACACCGCCAGTATGATCAGCATGATGATGGGTAATGAGGATGCCTGTTAAATGCAATTGCTTTTCAGTCAGGTAATCTAAAACGGGTGCTGCATCACCTGGATCAACCACCAATGCTGAGTGACCATCATGGATACACCAAATATAGTTATCCTCGAATGCAGGGATGGGCCAAACCTGTAATAAAGTATTCTTGTCCATAGACTCATGATACCAACCCCGACCCCCCCTTCCCAAGCCCCCGCACCACCATGGAGTTCATGGGAAAAATGGCTTGAATCACCCCCGGGAAAGTATGTCCTAAACTGGGAGCAGCGCTGCTTTGATCAAATCGTGGCCGACGTTTTTGGTTTTCATGCTGTCCAAATTGGGTTACCGCAGATCAACTCCCTAGCAGAAAATCGCATGCCATTGCATGCCTTATTGATTGGTCGTCATGACACTCAAGAAAACTTACCTTCGGCGCAATGGCACATCATTGAAGGTGAAAATCATGAGCTCCCTTTTGCCAGCGAGAGCATTGATTTATTAATTCTTCCGCATGTGCTCGAATTCGCTGCAGACCCTCATCAAGTTCTGCGTGAAGTAGAACGCGTGCTTCGCCCTGAGGGTCGACTGATTATTTCTGGATTCAATCCGGCCAGCATTTGGGGAGTGAGGCAGTATCTCAGTCGCCTAATTGGCAATCCTTACCTGCCTCGAGACGGGCAGTTCATTGGGCTGATGCGGATTAAAGACTGGCTGCAATTACTCAATTTCTCTTTAGACCGCGGTCACTTTGGCTGCTATAAATGGCCGCTCCAGAGCAAGAGCGGTATGGCACGCATGGATTTCTTGGAGTTGATGGGTAACCGTTGGTGGCCTATTTTTGGGGCCGTATTCTTAATCTCGGCGATCAAAAGACAAGCTGGCATGCGTTTGATTGGTCGAATCCCCAGCAAAATTCTGCCGGCAATCCAGCAATTGAGTCCGGCTGCAGAGCGAAATCAGCTAAAGTCCAAATAAACCTCATCAGCCAACCATGTCAGATACTAAACACGCTCACCACATTGTCATTTATACCGACGGAGCATGCAAAGGCAATCCTGGCCCCGGAGGCTGGGGAGCAGTGCTGCGCTCGGGCGGTCATGAAAAACACTTACATGGCGGTGCAGAGCACACTACCAATAATCGCATGGAAATTAGCGCTGTCATTCATGCGCTCAAAGCCCTGAGGCAGGCTAGCTCAGTAGAGCTCTGGACGGACTCCCAATACGTCCAAAAAGGGGTAACCGAATGGCTAGAGGGATGGAAAAAGCGAGGCTGGAAAACCGCTAGTAAAGAGCCCGTTAAGAACGCTGACCTGTGGCAAGAGTTGGACGAATTACTACCCAAACACCAAATCTCATGGCATTGGGTCCGGGGACACAACGGCGACCCCGGCAATGAACTGGCTGATCAGCTCGCGAATCGTGGGGTCGAAGAGTACCTGCCCTAGCTAGCCCCTAGCTTAGAAGCCTTTTTTAAGGGGTTTATGAGAGAATGGTCGGATTCTGAGAACTACTAAAACTGCCTTCGAGACCGTGTCCAAAATTCAACTATTCGTTAGCAAACTTCCCCCCAAGCTTCAGCCCATTGCCCAGAAATGCGTTGAGCAGTTGCAAAGACTTCAATCTCAGGTCGAGGAAAAACTGCGCCCCTACTGGGAAAAGTATTCGCCCCAAATAAAGCAACTGGATTACGCTCAAATCAAGGCCTTTGTTCTCAAGTACAAATGGCGCATCATTGGGGTTCTATTTGTGCTTTACGCTGGCTCGAAGATCGTCAATTATTTCTTCCCCGCTGCTGACAAAGTCGGCGGACCAGTCACTGTCACGACGGTCCTAGTGGAGCCCAAAGACGTGCCCCTAGTCATTGAAGCCACCGGCACGATTGTTTCAAACAATATCGTTGATATTCGCCCCATGATCACCAATACGGTTGCGAAAATTTTGGTCAAAGATGGTCAAGAGGTGAAAGCAGGTGACTTGCTGTTTCAATTGGATGATCGCAATGACAAAGCCAATTACGACAAGCTCAAAGCACTGGCAGATGACGCTCAAAGCCAGTATTTACGAGCCAAGGAACTGGTTGCCAAAAACTTTATTTCTAAAGCAGGTTTAGAAACCTCGAACGCTAACGCCAAGTCCGCCCTTGCCGCTGCTAAAGCCGCTGAAGTCCAGCTGTCTTTTGATTACATCCGCTCACCGATTGATGGTCGTGCTGGTATTGTGAACGTCTTCCCTGGCTCCTTGGTACAAGCAGGTAATGTGGTTTCCACCGCCACGAATTCAACTGCTACTTCTAGCGTTGGCTCCATGGTCACCATTACCCAACTGAACCCCATCAATGTGCAGTTCATCATCCCAGAAAAAGATATCCCCACGGTCTTAGAAAATCAGCTTGATGGAGACGCGCTCACTGTAAAAGTCACAGTAGGCGATGCTAGCAAGCGCATTTATGAGGGCAAGGTATTGGTGGTAGATAACCAAGTGGATCCATCAATTGGTGCCGTGCGGGTCAAGGCTCAGATCCCCAACGATGCAATGACCTTGCTCCCAGGCCAGTTTGCCCGCGTATTTTTAGAAGCCAGCACCCTCAAAGGGGCTCTGCAAGTTCCTTCTCAGGCCATCATTCTGAGTCCCAATGGCAAAACGGTTTACATCGTAGATCAAAACGATAAAGCGGTTGCTAAGCCTGTCAAGGTTCTCTATGAATATCAAGGTCAAGCAGTGGTGGATGGTATTGCTGCGGGGGATCGGGTTGTCGTTGAAGGCAAACAAAATCTGCGTCCTGGTAGCAAGATTAGAGAATCTAAGCTTGCTATCCAACCAGTCAATCCTAGCTAAATAGAGGTCACATGACGTTATCCGAATTATGTATTCGGCGTCCCGTAATGACGGTACTGCTCTCAGTATCGACCGTCATCGCCGGTGCTGTTGCCTATCTCCATATTCCTGTTGCTGCGCTTCCTAGCTTTAACTCTCCCGTTATCTCGGTTAGCGCATCTCTACCAGGCGCATCACCAGAGAATATGGCAGCCTCGGTTGCCCTGCCCTTAGAAAAAGAGTTCTCAACGATTGATGGCATTACGGTGATTAGCTCAAGCAACTTTCTGGGCACAACCAGCATCACTCTCGAATTTAATAACGATCGAGATATCGACAAAGCCGCAGTAGACGTTCAAGCTGCGCTCTTGAGAGCTCAAAAGCGTCTGCCGATTGAGATGACATCTCCACCGTCTTATCGAAAAATTAATCCTGCTGACACACCCGTTCTGGTGGTGCGGATGAGCTCACCCTCCATGAATCTCTCTGACCTCAACGACTACGCAGAGAATTTACTATCACCCAATCTTTCTACTATCAGCGGTGTTGCACAGGTCATTGTGTATGGCGCCAAACGTTATGCCGTTCGCATCCGCGTCCATCCAGATGCATTAGCGAACCGCAACCTGACGATGGATGACGTGGCTACTGCTGTGAATAAAGCCAATACCAATAGTCCGGTTGGCGTTCTAGACGGCCCTCGTCAGTCCATCACCATTTACGCCAACCCACAACTGGTCAAGCCTGAAGAATTTGGCAACCTCATCATTAGCCAAAAAAATGGCTTGCCAATTTATCTGCGTGATATCGCAGAAGTCAGCCAGAGTTATGAGGACGTCAAGACCTGGGCAACCTCTGGCGGCGAACGCTCGATCGCGATTGCTGTATTACGTCAGCCAAATGCCAATACGGTCGATGTTGTCAATTCGATTAAAGCCCTGCTTCCTCAATTGCAAAAGCAGATGCCCAGCTCAATCAAATTAAGTCTTTTAAACGACCGCTCAATATCCATCTTGGAATCAATTCATGATGTGAACTTCACATTGGGTCTGACAGTCCTGCTAGTAGTGCTGGTGATTTTCCTGTTTCTAAAACATATCTCGGCGACCATCATCCCAACGGTTAGCATGCCGATCTCTTTGATAGGCGCCTTCTTCCTGCTCTACTTTATGGGTTATAGCCTGGATAACATTTCACTACTAGGTATTACGCTAGCAGTAGGCTTGGTGGTCGATGATGCGATCGTAGTACTTGAAAACATCATGCGCTATGTCGAAGAAGGCATGGATCCACTCAAGGCATCCCTCAAGGGCAGTAAAGAGGTGGGGTTCACCATCATCTCGATCTCGATTTCATTGGTTGCTATTTTTATCCCCCTCTTCTTCATGGCGGGTCCAATTGGTTTGCTCTTTAGGGAGTTTGCTGTAATCGTAACCCTGTCGATTTTGGTATCGGCCGTTGCTTCCCTGACGATCGTCCCCCTGATGTGTAGCCGCTTCCTGCCAAAACCGGGTGAGCACCCTAAAGAGTTTGAAATTAATAAAAAGTTTGATCGTATTTTTGATTGGATGCTCAAAACCTATATCCACTATCTCGACATGGCTCTTCGCAATCGCAAGAAGGTCCTGTGGGGGGCTATCTCTACTTTTGTGATCACGATTGTTTTATTCATCTATACACCTAAAGGCTTCTTCCCCGAGGAAGATATTGGGCAAATCTTTGCCACTACCGAGGCCTCAGAGGATATCTCCTTTACCGCAATGCTGGCACTCCAGGATCAGGCCGCTGCAATTGTGAATTCCGATCCCAATGTAGATAGCTCCATCTCTGTGATTGGTGGTGGCGCTAGCTCTGGCACAAATACAGGCCGTATTTTTATTATTCTTAAACCAAAGGGTGATCGACAAAAAATGGCACAGGTCTTAGAGGGCTTGCGTGCCAAATTCAAAGAGCTGCCTGGCCTTCAGGTCTATATGCGCCCAACTCAAAACCTTCAGCTGGGAGGTAAAAGTAGTAAGAGCCGCTATCAATTTACCTTGCAAAGCGTTGGCTTTGAAGGTGTCAATGACTGGGCTGAGAAGCTCATGCAAAAGATGAAAGCTGACCCCTTATTTCGTGATGTGACCAGCGACTCTCAACTGAAGGGCTTGGATATTCAGATTGAGATCAATCGAGAAAAGGCTGCTAATGCTGGTGTGACGATTGCTGATATTCGGACTGCGCTCTACTCTTCATTTGGCGAGCGTCAAGTTTCGACTATCTATACACCTGTCAATACCTACTACGCCATCTTGGAAACAGCCGCTGAAGACCGTCAATACGAAACCGATTTGAATAAAGTCTATGTTCGTGGTCGCGCTACCGACAAATTGGTGCCACTATCGAGCGTTGCTAGCTTTGTGCGCAAAGTTGGACCCACTGCGGTTAACCATCAAGGCCAGATCCCTGCGGTCACACTCTCCTTTAACCTGGCGCCAGATGTTTTCTTGGGCGATGCCACTAAAAAGATTGAGTCTTACTGCCGCGAAATTGGTTTACCCCCTTCTATCATCACCAGTTACGGCGGCGATGCTGCAGTATTTAAGAGCAACCAATCGGGTCAAATTATTTTGATTCTGGCTGCCTTGGGTGTGATTTACATCATCCTCGGTGTTCTATACGAGAGCTACATTCACCCCTTAACCATTTTGGCAGGATTACCCTCGGCAGCGATTGGTGCCATCCTAGCGCTGCGTCTCTTTGGCTTTGAGCTCACCGTGATCGCATCGATTGGCATCTTGCTCTTGATTGGTATTGTGAAGAAGAATGCGATTTTGATGATCGACTTTGCTCTGCAGGCGCAACGAGGTCAAGGTATGACTCCAGAAAAAGCGATTCGTGAAGCCTGTATCTTGCGCTTCCGCCCTATCATGATGACAACCTTTGCTGCCTTGATGGGCGCCCTACCGATCGCTCTGGGTCTGGGTGCAGGCGCTGAACTTAGACAACCGCTAGGTATTACGGTTGCAGGCGGCTTGATCTTCTCTCAATTTGTGACCTTGATTATTACGCCCGTGATTTATCTCTACCTAGATAAATACGCAGGCAACGGGCCCATGGAAATTCCGGAATCTGTTTTAGAGGGAACCTAATATGCGTCAAGTTATTCTCGATACTGAAACAACGGGATTAAACCCTGCCACCGGTGATCGCATTATTGAAATCGGCTGCGTTGAAATGATTGGTCGACGTTTAACGGATCGGACCTTTCATTACTACATTAATCCAGAGCGGGATATCGATGCAGGCGCTTTTGCAGTCCATGGTCTTTCAAGAGAGTTTCTCTCTGACAAGCCAGTCTTTGGCAATATCGTTGATCAATTGATTGAGTTTGTTGATGGCGCTGAGATCGTGATTCATAACGCTGCCTTCGACTTGGGTTTCTTGGATAATGAATTCGCCCTACTCAAAAGACCAGCATTTAGATCTTTAGCCGCCAAGATCACTGACACCCTGCTCGATGCGCGGCAGATGTTTCCGGGTAAACGAAATTCTCTAGATGCCCTTTGTGAGCGTTTTTCTATCAGCAATGAGCACCGCACTCTACACGGTGCTTTATTGGATGCGCAATTACTTGCCGAGGTCTATTTAGCGATGACTCGGGGTCAAGAGGACCTCACCATTGATCTGATTGACTACACAGTCAATCACGATGATGCTGGCCTACCCAAGGCCTTACCTACCAATCTCAAACTCATGGCTGCCAGTGCAGATGAATGCAAACAGCATGAGCAAATTTTGGCAGACATCGCCAAGGCTAGCAAAAAAGACCCCGTCTGGAGTGCTTAAATCGCTGCGGCGATTGCCTTACCAAGATCATCGGTCTTCGCAGTGCCACCCAAGTCTGGAGTCAAAGGTGAGTTCTTGGGTCCACCCGCAAGCACCTTCTCAATCGCAGTAAAGATTGCTTTGCCAGCCTCAGGATATCCGAGATGATCCAACATCATGGAGCCACTCCAAATTTGCCCAATCGGGTTAGCAATCATCTTGCCGTAGATATCGGGTGCTGAACCATGCACAGGCTCAAACAAAGATGGGAATTTCCCTTCGGGATTAATACTGCCCGATGGCGCAACGGCAATCGTGCCGGTACAAGCTGGGCCTAAATCAGACAAGATGTCGCCGAAGAGATTGCTAGCAACGACAACGTCAAAACGGTCAGGGTTCATAACAAACTGTGCCGTCAAAATATCGATGTGGTACTTGTCGGTTTTAACATCAGCAAATTGTTTTGCCATGGCTTCAACCCGTTCATCCCAATACGGCATGGTGATGGCAATGCCATTGGATTTGGTAGCTGAAGTTAAATGCTTTTTTGGACGACTCTGCGCCAGATCATATGCGTACTTCAAAATACGATCTACACCATAACGGGTAAATACAGATTCTTGCACTACAAATTCACGATCGGTATCGGGGAACATCTTGCCGCCGACGCTCGAATACTCACCTTCCGTGTTTTCACGTACGACGAAGAAATCAATATCGCCAGGCTTACGATTCGCCAAGGGGCAAGGTACACCAGGTAAAAGACGCACAGGACGTAAGTTAACGTATTGGTCAAAGCCCCTACGAAACTGGATCAAACTTCCCCACAGCGATACGTGGTCAGGAATGATATTGGGCATTCCGACTGCACCAAAGAAAATGGCATCGTATTGCATTAAGGTTTCAAACCAATTGTCAGGCATCATCTTGCCGTGCTTTTGGTAATAGTCACAGCTAGCAAAATCAAAATGGTCGAATTGCATGCCAATGCCGAATTTCTGGTTAGCCACCTCTAAGGCACGAACGCCTTCTGGCATCACTTCTTTACCAATACCGTCACCGGCAATCACAGCGATTTTAGGGTTCTTGAAGATCTTTTTTGCGTTCATCAGTTTTGTCTATTAGTTAGTTATGTTGATTTATTTTACTAGCGAAAAAGTTTAGCTAATCGCCCGGCGAATATCATCACTGCTGGTCTTGCTACCCCGCTCTACGCTCTCAGTATCGTGCTCGCTTGTATTTTCAATGGTTTCTGGCACAGCCTCTTGCATCCGAATATTATCCCTTGGACAGATCGGCGCACCATAGCTAGCCCAGCGCTTGAGTAAAGTGACTTCATAGCCACACTGGCTGCACTTTGCCTTACTGCGACTGGCGTTGCTTGGACGAGGGGGCGGAAACACAATCGCCTGATGAGGATAAGGGCCTAATTCTTGGCTAATCATGGAGAGCTTGACCATCAATTCCTCAGTCGCATGCGCCATTCGAGCAGGACCCTCTAGCCCTACAGTTTGAGCAATACCTTTGAAGTCCTCTCCATGACCACTAAAACAGTCATCGACTGCGTGGCATAACTCATGTACCAAGGTATCCAACAATTGCACTGGATCATCTAATTTAGGTGAGATGAAAATCTCATTGACGCCACCACCCGATCGCTCGCGAGGCCAGCACTGGCCCAGGGTTGTGCGAGGACTACTCGATGCCGGAAAACCACAAGAGACTCTCACAGGTGGAATTGCATAACCCGCTTTAGAGAATACCGGCTCTAAATGTCTTACTGCATCTTGGAGCCAGGATTCGCGAACCGCATGCTGCTTTACTTCTGATGTCATGTTTAGCGCTGCCCTACTTTGACGCCACCAAAGATAGCTTGGGCTTCGCGTGGCAGGCAACGCCAATAGCGCTCGTTAGCAACTACGGTGTCACCGAGCGCTGCAGCAGCCTCCCAACCCCAACGTGGCTTGTAGAGAAATGCTCTAGCCAAAGCAATGAGATCTGCATCACCATCCTGGAGAATTTCTTCTGCTTGATGTGGGTCGGTAATTAAACCAACTGCCATCGTTGGCAGACCAGATTTCTCTTTAACAATCTTTGAAAACGGTATTTGATACTTGGGTCCAATCGCAATCTTTTGCAATGGCGAAATTCCTCCGGAAGAGATGTGAACGTAGTCGCAACCAATCGCTTTGAGTTGCACCGCAAATTCTGCAGTCTCTTCTGGTGTCCAACCACCCTCGACCCAATCATGCGCAGAGATCCGAATGCCTAATACACCTGAGTAGGCAGCTCTGACTGCTTTGAATAGCTCCAAAGGAAAACGAATGCGATTCTCAAACGAGCCGCCGTATTCATCTGTACGTTGATTGGAGATAGGCGATAAAAATTGATGCAGTAAATAACCATGTGCACCATGTAGTTCCACGCCTTCAACCCCAATGCGTACTGCTCGATTAGCGGCAGTTACAAATGATGCAATCATCTTGTTGAGCTCGTCCTTAGAAAGCTCATGGGGCAAACGCTCGCCCTCAAGCTGAGGAATGGCTGATGGTGCTTCGGTTTCCCAGCCGCCCTGATTTACTGCTAAGAGTTGACCGCCATCCCATGGTGTTGCACTAGAGGCCTTGCGACCAGCGTGCGCTAGCTGGATAAATACTGGAGTAGCAGGAGCCAACTTACGGGCGCGACTCAGTTTGTCTTTTAAAGCTGCTTCCGTACGGTCATCCCATAAACCTAAACAGGCTGGTGTAATGCGCCCCTCAGGAGTGACTCCAGTAGCCTCAATAATGAATAGACCTGCGCCGCTATTTAAGAGGTTGCCCCAATGCATTAAATGCCAGTCTGTTGCCTCACCATTCACTGCAGAGTACTGGCACATGGGTGCAACGACGATGCGATTGGCGAGGCTTACAGGGCCTTTTGGTGAGGGTAAGGAATAACTAGAAAAAAGCAGGCTCATAGGGACCTTTTAGGGCAAAAATGCGGTTATCAGACTAAAAACAGCGAAAGCGATAGAATACCTAAAACAAGAATAGGAGACCCTCTTTCGTGGCCCTCACGATCCTGGAAACCTTCTTTTTGCCGACAAACCTGAGGATCACAAAATACACATTATGAAGAATGCACCCCAAGCCTTTGAATCTAAAGAAGATGTTGGACACTTCCTTGGTGGCACAGTAGTTACCCCTCAAGATAGTCGCTTTGCCGACGTCTACAACCCCTCTACCGGCTCAGTAGCCCGTCGGGTTGCCTTGGCCAGCCGCAAGGACGTAGATCAGGCTGTAGCCGTTGCAGAAACCGCATTTCAGACCTGGAGCCAGACCTCGCCATTGCGCCGGGCTCGCATCATGTTTAAGTATCTCGAGCTCCTCAATGCTCACCGTGATGAGTTAGCCGCCATGATTACTGCCGAGCATGGGAAAGTGTTTACCGATGCCCAAGGTGAAGTAACCCGCGGTATTGAAATCGTAGAATTTGCTACAGGCATTCCTGAGCTGCTCAAGGGTGATTACACCGAACAAGTTTCGACTGGGATTGATAACTGGGTGATGCGCCAACCTTTGGGTGTTGTAGCCGGCATTACGCCTTTTAACTTCCCCGTCATGGTTCCCATGTGGATGTTCCCAGTCGCAATCGCCTGTGGCAACACCTTTATCCTCAAGCCCAGCCCAACTGACCCTTCCCCTGCCTTATTAATGGCTAAGCTCCTCAAAGAAGCGGGTTTGCCTGATGGGGTATTTAATGTGGTGCAAGGCGACAAAGAAGCCGTTGATGCTTTGATTGAGAACCCAGACGTTAAGGCAGTCAGCTTCGTCGGTTCAACCCCGATTGCTAATTACATTTACGAGCGCTGTGCACATTTTGGCAAACGCTCACAAGCATTGGGTGGCGCCAAGAATCACATGGTGATCATGCCAGATGCCGACATGGATAAAGCAATTGACGCTCTCATTGGCGCGGCCTATGGCTCTGCTGGTGAACGCTGCATGGCGATCTCAGTAGCAGTCTTAGTTGGTACTGCTGCTGACAAGATCATGCCTAAACTGATTGAGCGTACCAAGACCCTGAAGGTTAAGAATGGCATGGAGCTTGACGCTGAAATGGGTCCAATCGTTACTAAAGTAGCGCTCGATAGAATTACTGGTTACATCGAGAGTGGCGTTGCCTCTGGCGCTAAATTATTGGTGGATGGTCGCGGTCTCAAAGTCCCAGGCCATGAGAATGGCTTCTTCATCGGCGGCACTTTATTTGATAACGTGACGCCCGATATGAAGATTTATCTCGAGGAGATCTTTGGGCCAGTTCTCTCATGCTTGCGCGTAGCGAACTTTACCGACGCCTTGAACCTAGTCAACTCCTGCGAATACGGCAACGGCGTAGCCTGCTTCACCAGTGACGGCAACATCGCTCGTGAGTTTGCACGCCGCGTTCAAGTCGGCATGGTAGGCATCAACGTACCTATTCCTGTGCCGATGGCATGGCATGGCTTTGGTGGTTGGAAAAAATCCCTCTTTGGGGATATGCATGCCTACGGTAAAGAAGGTGTTCGCTTCTATACAAAGCAAAAGAGCGTGATGCAGCGCTGGCCTGAAAGTATCGACAAAGGTGCAGAGTTTGTGATGCCGACTTCCAAATAAGTCGGTGAATACGGCAGTAATCAGAATAGCGATCTTCGGATCGCTATTTTTTTATCCTCAATGAAGCAGCATGCAATCTATTGCAAGGTATCTTTGAATGCGGGTAACAACGGCATCGCCATTACCTCTATACCCTCATCTCGCAAAGCTTCAGCTTCATCTAGGGTGGTTTGACCACGAATGCTTCGCTCGGGAGACTCTTTGTAGTGAATTCTTCTAGCCTCTTCTGCAAATGCAGAACCCACATCCTCAGAGCGCCCCATCAGCTCACGCATGCCTTTCAGAAAAGCAGCTTGTACTTGGGCCTCCAACTGAGAGTGATCGCTGCCAGCTAAAGCAACGACATCGCCGCTAGGGCTAACTTGCTGCACTTGAGGCTGAGCTGTGTTGGCTAGCTCCATGCTCTGGCTTGAGCTTGATTTCGCAATATGTGGAGCAGATGGCATCCGAGTAATCTCGGTACTATCGCATAGAGGACACGCCAAGATACCATTTGCTTGTTGGGAGAGGCAATCTTCCTCAGACGCAAACCAACCCTCAAAGCGATGATCTAAGGGGCAGGATAAATTGTAGACTTTCATAAAACCTAAATGGGGGCAAATATGCCAAATTCAATAGCCCCTATTTTATCGGGTTTATGCAGGGCTAGCTAAGAACCCAGGGCGCTGGGTTTAACGAGATTGCGGCGATAGCGATCTAACCAATAAATCGCAATAGTGGTTTTGACGTCGGTAATGACACCCTGCTCTACCCAGGCCAAGATTTCATCCAAAGGCGCGGCGAAGACATCCAGAAACTCTTCTTCATCTAAGCGACTCTTACCAGCTTGCAGGCCTTCGGCTAGATAGATATCGATAAACTCAGTGGAATATGAAATCACCGGATGAATCCGGCGGATATAGCTCCACTTACTGGCAGAGTAACCTGTTTCTTCTTCAAGCTCTCTTTGTGCACAAACTAGAGGATCTTCATTGGGATCCAATTTACCTGCAGGAATTTCCATGCAGACTTTGGCTATGGGATAGCGATACTGGCGCTCCAGCAGTATGCGGCCATCATCGAGTATTGCCAAAATAGCAACCGCACCAGGATGCGTCAAATACTCGCGGACCGCCTCTTGGCCATCGGGCAAGCTAACCCGATCGCGCTTCATATTTAAGAAAATGCCGCCGTAGATATCTTCGCCCGAGATTCTCTCCTCACGAAGATGCTGATCACCTGGAGGTAAGTCGTGTAGGGATTTTTCGGTCATGGCCGGACCTTAAAGAGCTTAAGAGCCCAGCAAGGTGCGACGCATTGCGTCGAGGCAAGTCGCCATCAGGCCACCAGGGAAAATTCCCAAGACCAGCACCAGAATGCAATTGAGGCTCAAAAGACCTTTAGCAAAGGTGGATCCCGATATGGTGGTTTCATGCAAAGGCTCATCAAAATACATCACCTTCACAACACGCAAGTAGTAGAAAGCACCGATCAAGGAAGCAATCACCGCGATGATCGCGATAAAGGTATGTTGAGCATCTACTAAGGCCTCGAGGACGGATAGCTTTGCGGCAAAACCGACTGTTGGTGGAATACCGGCCAAGGAGAACATCATGACCAAACCAATAAAGGCAAACCAAGGGTGCTTCTTGTTGAGACCCTTTAAACCATCTAAAGTTTCGCAGTCATAGCCCTTGCGTGACAGTAGCATTAATAAACCGAAGCTACCCAGCGTGGTTAAGACATAGGTAATAACGTAGTATGTCGATGCACTAAATGCGTGATCATCAAACACCGAAAGCATACCGAGCATCACAAAGCCCATTTGCGCAATAGCTGAGTAGGCCAACATCCGCTTCACATTGGTTTGGGCAATCGCCGTAACGTTACCAACCACCAGCGACAGAATAGATAAGAGTACTAGCATAGGCTGCCAGTCACCCAAAAGTGGCAACAAGGTATTCACTAGCAAGCGGAATAACAATCCAAAAGCAGCAATCTTCGGAGCAGCGGCAATCATTAAGGTCACCGCAGTTGGCGCACCTTGATACACATCCGGCACCCACATGTGGAATGGCACTACACCCAACTTAAAGGCTAAGCCAGCAACAATAAATACCAAGCCAAATGCCATCACCAAATGATTTACACGGGGATCAGCCACTGTTCTGAAGATCTCAATGAGATCGAGTGAGCCAGTTACTCCATAGAGCATCGACATGCCGTAGAGCAAGAATCCGGAGGCCAAGGCCCCCAAGATGAAATACTTAATGGCAGCTTCAACACTCTTCTCACTGTTATGACGCATCGCTACCAAGGCATAGGTAGGGAGAGCCATCAACTCGAGACCCAAGTAGAGGGTCAGCAGATTCGAACCGGAAACCAAAACCAATTGACCCAACAAAGCCAATAAGCTCAAAACAATAAAGTCAGGCCGGAATAGACCGCGATCCATCAGGTACTGCTTAGAGTAGATCAAGCTTACAAGTACTGCCCCGCAAGAACAGGCTTTCAAGAGATTGGAGAATGGATCAGACTGAAACAAGCCATTCATCGCCACCAGTGAGACATCACCGATGCGGCCAGCAAAGGCGATGACTAAGTAAGCCAGCAAAATAATCGTGAAGAAATAAACAAATCCCACCCCGCGTGGGGTGTGGAAGATATCTTGTTCTACTCCAGCCTGGGCGGGCTGACGCTCTCGAACATAAACACTGGCAACTAGAAGCGCACAGGTCACTACGAGTAGTACGAGTTCAGGCAGGATGGCGAAAAGGTCAAAGGCTTGCATGTGCTTTTACTCAGATTTTGCTAACAGCAACATGCTGCAGCAGATTAATCACAGCGGGATGAATGATGTCGGTAAAGGGCTTGGGATAGACACCCATACCCAGTACACAGATTGTCAATACAGCCATCATGAAATACTCGCGGGCATTGAGATCTTTAAGGTCCTCAACGTGCTTGTTGTGGATTGCACCGAAGAACACACGCTTAACCATCCAAAGAGAATATGCCGCACCCAGAATCAAAGCGGTGGCTGCCAAAATACCAATCAAGAAGTCGTAATCGACCGCCGCCAGAATTACCATGAACTCCCCCACGAAACCGGAAGTCGCTGGCAAGCCGCAATTGGCCATCGCCATCAATACAGCAAAAGCAGTAAAGGCTGGCATCTTGTGAACTACGCCACCGTAATCCGCAATTTGACGGGTATGCATGCGGTCGTACAGTACACCAATGGAGAGGAACATCGCGCCGGATACGAAACCGTGCGAGATCATTTGAACAATACCGCCCTCTACGCCCAAGGGGCTGAAGAGGAAGAAGCCCAGAGTAACAAAGCCCATGTGGGCCACTGATGAATAGGCCACCAGTTTTTTCATATCCTTTTGAACCAGGGCTACGGTACCAACATAGATCACCGCCACTAAAGACAGGAAGATCACAAAGGGGCCGAGATACTGACTGGCATCTGGGGCAATGGGTAATGAGAAACGTAAGAAACCATAAGCACCCAGCTTTAACATGATCGCCGCCAAGACCACTGAACCACCAGTAGGCGCCTCAACGTGTACATCAGGCAGCCAGGTATGCAGTGGCCACATTGGTACTTTCACAGCAAAAGCCATGAAGAAGGCAAAGAAAATCAGAACTTGCTCAACAATATCCAATGGTGCTTTTTGCCAAGTCAAAATATCAAAGGTATTGGTTGCGTTATACAGGTACAGCATCGCGATCAAGGTCAATAAAGAACCGAGCAAGGTGTACAAGAAGAACTTGAACGCTGCGTAGATTCGGTTTTGACCACCCCACACACCAATGATGATGTACATCGGAATCAGGGTCGCTTCAAAGAAAACATAGAAGAGCAAAGCATCAAGCGCAGCAAAAACCCCGATCATTAATCCAGAGAGGATCAGGAATGACGCCATGTACTGCGAGACCTTCTTATCAATCACTTCCCAAGCAGCAATCACAACAAAGATATTGATGAAAGCGGTCAGAACAATGAACCAAACGGAAATGCCATCAACTCCTAAGTGGTAGTTAATGTCATAACGGGGAATCCAAGAAACATTCTCGACAAACTGCATGCCTGCATTGGCAATATCAAATTGCAAAATTAGCGGCAGAGTTGCAATGAAACCAATGATGGATCCGATCAGGGCAAGCCAACGCACACCCGCGCTGGGATGCTCAGACCCATAGAACAAAATAATGAGTCCAAAGAAAATCGGAATCCAGATGGCAAATGAAAGAATCATGATGGCTACTTAAGTAACAAAGGCCTAGCGAACAAAAGGCAGGTAAGCGTACAAAACCCAAGCGAGCAATACCGCTAAGCCTGCAATCATTGCAAAAGCGTAGTGATAGAGATAACCGGATTGCAAATGGCGAATCACACCGGCAAAGCGCCCAACAGCATGCGCACTGCCATTAACCAAGAAACCGTCGATGATCTTTTGATCACCGCGATGCCACAAGATACCGCCAATCCACAACAAACCTTTAGCAAAGAAGGCTTGGTTAAAAGCATCGAGGTAGTACTTATTGTCGAGCAGTAACTTGATGGGTGCCAAGGCCTGAGCGAATTTTTCAGGAAGTTTGGTTGCCCATAAATATCCAATCGCAGCAGAAAGCACTCCCAACGCAACCAATAAGAGCACCGGGGACGTAAAGGCATGCAAGGCCATGGCGATTGGGCCATGAAACTCTTCAGCCAATTCCATCATCGCTGGGTGCTTGCTGATATCGACAAAAATAGAGTCGCCGAAGAAAGTTCCGAACAGCATTGGCTCAATGGTATAGAAGCCAATAATGACTGAAGGTATCGCCAACAGAATCAATGGCAGCGTCACAACCAGAGGGGACTCATGGGGTTTTTCACCAGGGGCAAGACCATGGTGAGCGTGATCATCACCCTCTTCTGCATGATGGTGATCCTGTACATGTGAATCGTGATAGCCCCAACGCGCCTTGCCGTGGAAGACATAGAAGTAGAGACGGAAAGAATATAAGGCAGTAACAAACACACTCGCCATTACTGCAAAGTAGGCAAAGCCAGAACCGGGAATGTGGCTCGCCGCTACCGCTTCAATGATGGAATCTTTTGAATAGAAGCCAGAAAAGAATGGAGTACCAATCAATGCCAGATTACCCAAGAGCATCATTAAGCAAGTGATTGGCATGTACTTCCAAAGGCCGCCCATCTTGCGCATATCTTGCTCATGGTGCATACCCAAAATCACGCTACCAGCGGCAAGGAATAACAATGCCTTAAAGAAGGCGTGGGTCATCAAATGAAAAATGGCTACTGGATAAGCAGAAACACCCAATGCTACGGTCATGTAGCCCAGCTGCGACAACGTGGAATACGCCACCACCCGCTTGATATCGTTCTGGACAATACCCAGAAAGCCCATGAATAGTGCTGTAATCGAACCAATAACCAAGATGAAGCTCAAAGCTGTATCAGACAGCTCAAAGAGTGGCGACATCCGCGCCACCATAAAGATGCCCGCAGTAACCATCGTTGCGGCATGAATCAATGCAGAAATTGGAGTTGGACCTTCCATGGAGTCTGGCAGCCAAACATGCAATGGAAACTGGGCTGATTTACCCATCGCACCAATAAACAAGCAAATACAAGCAACCGTCACTAAGTTCCAGCCAGTACCAGGCAAGGTTTGTGCTGCTAAAGCACTGTTTTGAGCAAAGATCACGTCGTACTGCATCGATCCTGTACTGGCCAATAACAAACCGATGCCAAGAATGAAGCCAAAGTCGCCAACGCGGTTAACCAAAAAGGCCTTCATATTGGCAAACACTGCTGATTGACGCTCAAAATAGAAACCGATCAAGAGGTAGGACACTACGCCCACTGCTTCCCAACCAAAGAAGAGTTGCAAGAGGTTATTACTCATGACCAGCATCAGCATGGCAAAGGTGAATAAGGAGATGTAAGAGAAGAAACGGTTATAGCCCTCTTCTCCAGCCATATAGCCAATGGTGTAGATGTGAACCATCAAAGATACAAATGTCACGACACACATCATGGTGGCAGTTAATGGATCGATTAAGAAACCAATATCGAGATTGAGCTCACCCAATTGCATCCAGTGATAAACGGTGCCATTGAAGTAGAAACCATCCATCACCTGCACTAAGACAAAGCAAGATAAAACAAAGGCAATCATCACACCCAAGATGGTGGCAAACTGACAGGCCCCGTGACCAATCCGATCACCGCCCAATTTAGTACCGAAGAATCCAGCGATGACAGAACCAATCAGTGGAGCTAATGGCACGGCACAGAGAACGGGAAGAGTTAAGGTGAATTGCATGGCTAGCCTTTTAGGTGGTCAAGGTCTTCGGCATTAATCGTATCTACCTTACGGAAGAGTACAACCAAGATTGCCAAACCAATCGCTGCTTCAGCAGCGGCCACGGTCAGAATGAAAAATACAAATACTTGACCTGCCATATCACCCAAGTAATGGGAGAAGGCAACAAAGTTCAAATTGACTGAGAGCAGCATGAGTTCGATCGCCATCAATAGCACAATCACGTTCTTGCGATTGAGGAAAATACCAATCACGCTCGTCGCAAACAAAATTGCGCTCAGCACAAGATAGTGAGCCAGGGTTACAGTCATTTCTTTTCTCCCCGGGCATCTTGCTTCGCAGCCATATCGGTATCCATTTTGACGATCCGCATCCGGTCTGAAGCTTTGACATTAATTTGCTCAGCTACGTTCTGGGCTTTCGCATCCTTACGATTACGCAAGGTCAATGCAACGGCAGCAATGATAGCAACCAATAAAATAACGCCAGCGACTTCAAAGGCATAGACATAATCAACGAAGATCAACATACCCAGAGCCTTAGTATTGCTCATGGTAGATTCTTCCAGCATAGGCTGCACGGGAGAGCTAGTACCAATGAAGCTCCGAATCAAGACAATCGATAGCTCCAGCACAATCACTGCACCCATTAAGAATGCGACTGGCAAATACTTCTTAAAGTCACGACGAAGGTGCTCTAGATCGAGATCGAGCATCATCACTACGAACAGGAACAGCACCATTACCGCGCCTACATAAACCAAGATTAAAGCCAAACTGAGGAACTCCGCTTTGAGCAGCATCCACAAGCCTGAAGCGCAGAAAAAAGCCAGAACCAAAAACAAAGCAGCATGCACAGGGTTGCGGGCTGTAATGACTCGCAAAGCAGAGATAACTAATAGGCCCGCAAAGGCGTAAAAGAAGATCGAAAAGATGGTGGAGGGATCGAATGTCATAGTCTTATAGCTCGATTCGATTAACGATAAGGTGCATCAACTGCACGGTTAGCTGCAATGTCTTTTTCATACTTATCACCGACTGCGAGCAACATGTCTTTTGTGAAATACAGGTCGCCCCGCTTGTCACCAAAGTATTCAAAAATATTGGTCTCGACAATCGCATCTACTGGACAAGCTTCTTCACAAAAGCCACAGAAGATACATTTAGTTAGGTCAATGTCATAGCGGCTGGTTCGACGCGTACCGTCATCACGCTCAGCAGTTTCAATCGTAATGGCATAGGCAGGACAAACTGCTTCACATAATTTACAACCAATGCAACGCTCTTCCCCATTCTCATAGCGACGCAGCGCATGCAAGCCGCGGAAGCGTGGAGACTGAGGTGTTTTCTCTTCTGGATACTGAATCGTAATCTTGGGCTTAAACAGATAGCGACCAGTAATCGACATACCAGTCAAAATGTCTTTGAGCATCAAGCTATTGAGAAATTGGTTGATTTTCTTAATCATCGTCTTTACCTATTTCCAAATATTCCATGGGGATACAACCCAAGCACCAATTACCATGACCCAGAATACAGAGATGGGAATAAAAATCTTCCAACCCAAACGCATGATCTGGTCATAACGGTAGCGAGGCAAAGTGGCACGCAACCAAATGACACAAGACAAAAGGAAGAAGGTCTTACCAAACAACCAGAAGAAGCCTGGTATGTCGCGCAAGATTGGTAAATCCACAATCGGCAACCAGCCACCTAAGAACATTGTCGATGCCAAGGCAGCGATCAATATCATATTGGCGTATTCAGCCAAGAAGAACATCGCAAAGGCCATGCCCGAGTACTCAACCATATGTCCTGCAACAATTTCTGACTCCCCTTCAACCACGTCAAATGGATGACGATTAGTCTCAGCCACGCCGGAAATAAAGTAGATCACAAACATTGGTAATAAAGGTAACCAGTTCCAGGAGAGGAAGTTCAGGCCTTTACTTGCGAAAAAACCATGCATCTGGGATTCCACAATCGCACTCAGATTTAAAGAACCTGAAGTTAATAAGACTGTTACCAAGGCAAAACCCATCGCAATCTCATAGGAGATCATCTGAGCCGATGCACGCATCGCGCCAAGGAATGGATATTTTGAATTGGATGACCAGCCAGCCAATATGACGCCGTAGACACCGATGGAAGAGATCGCCATCACATAGAGCAAGCCAGCGTTGACGTCGGTCAAAACCATTTTTGCCTGGAAAGGAATCACAGCCCAAGCAGCAAAAGCCGGCATGATTACCATTACAGGAGCAATGATGTAGAGCACCTTACTTGCTTGCGCAGGAGAAATAATCTCTTTCATCAAGAGCTTGAGCGCATCAGCAATCGGTTGCAACAAACCTAGGGGTCCGACACGGTTGGGTCCAAGACGAATATGCATCCAACCAATCAGCTTTCTTTCCCATAAGGTTAGATAAGCAACCGCACCAAACATTGGCAGAACAATAATCACAATCCGTACTAAAGCCCAAACTAATGGCCAGAGCGATCCCAATAGGGCTTCGCCTTGAGTGTTAATCAGATTTAAGAAATCAGTCATCTCTTAGGCCTTGCTCAAAGTAATTGGGCCAAACATGGCGCCTAACCTAGCGCTAGCTTCTGTACCAGCAGAGATGCGCACTGCCCCTGCTGCTAAATTTGCTTCTAGCGTAACAGGCAATTGTGTCGACAAATTGCCTTGAGTGATTAAAACAATATCACCCTCTTTAAGGCCGAGCTCATTCATTGCAGCCTGGTTCAGGCCAATTTGATTACCCCGCTTTGCATCAGCAGTTCTTTGCAAGGCTGGGGCACGACGAACTATGGGATCCACCGAATAAATATTGACATCAGAGACGCGCTCAAAGCCGTTTGTGGGAGCAGCATTGCTATTTGATACAGCAGGTGTTCCAGTGAACTGATTGTTGAGTTTGCCAACAAAGCTCTCACCCAAAGCATCGCCCAACACTTCTTCAGGCATATTGAATAAAAAGCCATCCAAGCCAAGTAAGCTACCGAGCACGCGGAGCACCTTCCAGCCTGGGCGGGAATCACCCAAAGGTTTAACTGCTGGCTGAATGGTTTGCGCACTACCTTCTGCATTGATGAATGTGGCGACTGTTTCGGTGAAGGTGCTAATAGGCAGAATCACATCCGCAGCCTCTAACAAATCAGGGCTAGTGAATGATGTCAATGCAATCACCGTATTGGCTTTAGCTAAAGCAGCCTTCGCTTGTTCGGGATTAGGTAAATCACGAGTAGGCTCAAGGTTCATCAGAATGACTGCACGGCGCTCACCAGACAATACGGAGTTCACACCAACGCCATTGGCATTAACCAAGCTTGCAGCAACGGCATTACCACCTACAGGTAAGAAGCCAAAAGTAGCCCCAGTTTGCTCAGCAATAAATTGCGCCAACACATGCAAATCACTTGCATGAGGATGAGTAATAGCAGCAGATCCCAGGAATACTGCGCCGGCCTGACCAGATAAGAGGCTATCCGCTATCGCTTGAGCCGCAGGAGAAATACTGCCAGACACTCCGGCTGGAGCTGAGGTGGATTTTGCTTTTGCAACCGCAGAGGCAACTTCACCAAGACCATTCACCCAAGCACTAGGCTTAGCAATCACGCTCCGTGGTGCATCAATCAGCCAATCGTCGCCGCCTGCATCGATGCGATGCAAGGCAAGGCCACGTTTAGCAGCAGCACGCAAACGCACTGCCATCAATGGCAAGTCTTTACGTAAATAACTGCCAATCACGAGCGCGCGATCTAACTGATCAAGCTTGGCGATCGGCATACCGAGCCATGGTGCTTTAGCAGCGCCGTCAATATTGGATTGCAATAAACGGGATTCAATTTGATCTGAACCGAGTCCACGCACAATCTTTTGCAGGAGATGCAATTCTTCCGTACTGCTGATTGGGTGCGCCAATGCAGCAATCGATTGTGGGCCATTTTCAGCTGCAATCGTTTTGAGCGAGCGAGAAACGTAATCTAAGGCAGACTCCCAATCCGTCTCCAACCACTGACCGCCCTGCTTCACCATCGGCGATGTGACACGCTCTGCACTGTTAATACCTTCGTAGGAGAAACGATCGCGGTCGCTAATCCAGCATTCATTGATTGCTTCGTTCTCTAAAGCAACGACCCGCATGACTTTGTTTGCTTTAGTTTGAATTGTTGTGTTGCTACCCAAACTATCATGTGGGCTCACAGAACGTTTGCGAGCCAATTCCCAAGTACGAGCAGCGTAGCGGAATGGCTTGCTGGTTAAAGCGCCGACTGGGCAAATATCAATCATATTGCCGGACAACTCTGAATCGACTGTCTGACCAACAAAGGTGGTGATTTCAGAATGCTCGCCACGGTTAATCATGCCCAACTCCATCACGCCGGCAATCTCTTGACCAAAGCGAACGCACCGGGTGCAATGAATGCAGCGGGACATTTCTTCCATTGAAATCAATGGACCGACATTCTTGTGAAACACCACGCGTTTTTCTTCTTCGTAACGCGAGTTTGACTTACCGTAGCCTACTGCCAAGTCTTGCAACTGGCACTCACCACCTTGATCGCAAATTGGGCAATCCAGAGGGTGATTAATCAGCAAGAACTCCATGACAGAGCGCTGCGCCTCTACTGCTTTAGCAGAGTGGGTAAAGACCTTCATGCCCTGAGTAACCGGTGTGGCACAGGCGGGTAATGGCTTTGGGGCCTTTTCTACTTCAACCAGGCACATGCGGCAGTTAGCAGCAATCGAGAGCTTCTTGTGATAACAGAAATGTGGAACGTAAGTGCCTAATTTGTTCGCGGCGTGCATCACCATCGAACCCTGAGGAACTTCAACCGTCTTGCCGTCTAATTCGATTTCTACCATGCTCACTTTAAGAAGTCCCGTACTCAATATCTTTTATAAAGGCCGCGCAGATTCTAAGCAGTGCTTATGTTCTACGTGATATGCAAATTCATCCATGTAATGCTTCAACATGCCTCTCACGGGCATCGCTGCAGCATCACCTAACGCACAAATCGTCCGGCCCTGAATATTGGCCGCGACATCATTAAGCAAATCTAAATCTTCTGGACGACCCTCACCGTGTTCAATTCGATTCACGATGCGCCATAACCATCCGGTACCTTCACGACATGGGGTGCACTGACCGCAAGACTCTTCGTGATAAAAATAAGAAAGGCGTAGTAAAGCGCGCACCATGCAGCGGGTATCATTCATCACAATCACAGCGCCTGAACCTAACATTGAGCCGGCTTTTGCAATGCTGTCGTAATCCATTGTGAGATCCATCATCTGCGCACCAGGAATCACCGGCGCAGAGGATCCACCAGGAATGACCGCCTTAATCGCTCTACCATCGCGCATCCCCCCAGCCAACTTCAAGAGCTCAGCAAAGGGGGTGCCCATGGGGACTTCATAATTTCCGGGATAGGTAACGTCACCTGACACAGAGTAAATTTTTGTACCACCATTATTGGGCTTGCCGATATCCAAATACGCTTGACCACCGATTGCCATAATGAATGGCACAGCTGCAAAAGTTTCAGTGTTGTTAATGGTGGTGGGTTTGCCATATAAACCATAGCTTGCCGGGAAAGGTGGTTTATAACGAGGCTGACCTTTTTTACCTTCGAGCGACTCGAGCAAAGCAGTCTCTTCACCACAAATGTAAGCACCCCAGCCTGGCGCAGCATGCAGTTGGAAGTTAAAGTCACTGCCCATGATCTTGTCGCCAAGATAGCCAGCGGCACGGGCTTGCTCAAGCGCCTCTTCAAAGCGAGTGTAGTCTTGCCAAATTTCCCCGTGGATATAGTTGTAACCCACCGAGATCCCCATGGTGTAAGCCCCTATGATCATGCCTTCAATCAAAGCATGGGGGTTATAACGCATGATGTCGCGGTCTTTAAATGTTCCTGGCTCACCCTCATCAGAGTTGCAAACCAAATACTTCTGACCTGGAAACTGGCGGGGCATAAAGCTCCACTTCAACCCTGTTGGGAAGCCTGCGCCACCTCGACCACGCAGGGAGGAAAGCTTTAGCTCAGCGATGATGGAGTCCGGCGTGACTTTATCTGCCAAGATACGACGTAACTGCTGATAGCCGCCACGGCTCTCGTAATCCTTCAGACCCCAATTATTACCATTGAGACCCGCCAAAATCAGGGGCTTAATGTGACGATCGTGCAAACTGGTCATGCTGACTTCCCTTCTGCACGTAGCTCGGCTAAGAGAGCATCAATCTTTTCGTTGCTCATAAAACTACACATCCGCTTGTTATTCACGAGCATGACTGGGGAATCGCCGCAAGCGCCCATGCACTCGCCCTCTTTGAGCGTAAAAGTCCCACAAGGTGTGGTCTCGTTATAACCAATACCTAATGTTTCTTTTAAGTGAGTTGCTGCAGTTTCACCGTGAGTGAGTTGGCATGGTAAGTTCGTGCAAATCACCAACTTGTATTTGCCGACTGGCTTGGTGTCATACATATTGTAGAAAGTGGCAACCTCTTCTACTGCAATACGGGGCATGCTCAAAATAGACGCAATCGTTTCAATCACATCAGAAGAAACCCAACCGATTTCAGTTTGTGCTGCAATCAGAGCAGCCATGACGGCAGATTGCTTTTGCTCTGGAGGATATTTGGCGACATTACGCTCAATGTCGGCCATTGTTTGAGGGGATAGTTGAAGAATAGTCATAAGTCAGTGGCGCGCTGTTATCAGCGGTCAATCTCTCCGAACACAATATCTTGGGTACCAATAATGGTGACGGCATCAGCAAGCATATGACCGCGAGACATCTCATCCATGGCTGCCAAATGCACAAAACCAGGCGCACGAATCTTCATACGGTAAGGCTTGTTAGCACCATCGGAAATCAAGTAAATACCAAACTCCCCTTTAGGATGCTCAACTGCTGAGTAAGCCTCGCCATCTGGCACGTGAATACCTTCGGTAAAGAGTTTGAAGTGGTGAATCAATTCTTCCATATTGGTCTTCATATCCACACGCTTGGGTGGAGAGACTTTATGGTTATCACTCATCACAGGACCGGGATTGGCTTTTAACCAAGCGATACATTGTTTGATGATGCGATTGGACTGGTACATCTCTTCCATACGCACTAAATAACGATCATAAGAATCGCCATTCACGCCCACTGGAATATCAAAGTCAAGGCGGTCATAGACTTCGTAAGGTTGCTTCTTACGCAAATCCCACTCGATGCCAGAACCACGTAGCATTGGACCAGTAAAGCCAAGCTGTAATGCCCGCTCTGGAGTAACGACACCAATGCCGACCAAACGCTGTTTCCAGATTCGGTTATCGGTCAAGAGATTGCAATACTCGTCGACATTCGCATCAAAGCCATTCGAGAACTCTTCAATAAAATCCAATAAAGAACCACTGCGATCTTCGTTTAATCGCTTAATTGCAGAAGCACTACGCACTTTAGAAGCAGAGTACTTAGCCATCTGCTCAGGCAGATCACGATAGACTCCACCTGGACGATAGTAAGCTGCATGCATACGGGCGCCAGAAACAGCTTCATACATATCAAAGATCGCTTCACGATCACGGAATGCATACAAGAAGACAGCCATCGCACCGACGTCAAGACCATGACATCCAATCCACAACAAGTGATTGAGCAAACGGGTTAACTCATCAAACATCACTCGAATGTATTGCGCGCGCACTGGCACTTCAACACCTAAGAGCTTTTCAATAGCCATCACATAGGCATGCTCATTGACCATCATCGATACATAGTCCAAACGATCCATATAGGGAACGTTCTGAATCCAGGTCCGAGTCTCAGCGAGTTTTTCAGTGGCACGATGCAATAAACCAATATGGGGATCGGCGCGCTGGATGACTTCACCATCCAACTCGAGCACTAAACGTAATACGCCGTGTGCCGCTGGATGCTGAGGGCCAAAATTGAGGGTGTAGTTCTTAATTTGTGCCATGACTTAAACCGGACCTCCGTACTGCTCTTCCCGCACAATGCGTGGAGTAATCTCACGCGCTTCAATAGTCACAGGCTGATAGACCACACGCTTGAGCTCAGGGTCATAGCGCATCTCCACATTACCGGTGATTGGGAAATCTTTGCGGAATGGGTGGCCAATGAAGCCATAGTCAGTCAGAATGCGACGCAGATCTTCATGACCGTCAAACAAGATGCCATACAGATCAAATGCTTCACGTTCAAACCAATTTGCGCTAGCCCATACAGGTGTAAGTGAAGCAAGCACTGGATACGAATCATCTGCCGCAAATACCCGTACTCGTAGGCGCCAGTTATGCGCGATCGATAAGAGGTGTGTAACAACCGCAAAGCGCTGGCCTGACCAAGCGCCATCACGGAAGTCTTGATAGTCCACTCCACACAAGTCAATCAGCTGCTCAAATCCTAAAGCAGGATCATCACGCAACATAAGCGCAGCTTCTAAATAGCTATCCGCTTTAATAATTACGGTCACCTCACCTAAAGCAATCTCAATGGATTGGGCACGCCCGCCAAGAACGCGTTCAAGATTGGCTGTAAGTTGATTTAAGCGATCTGACATCTTAAGCTTTCCGTGCAATCGTGCTGGTGCGAGCAATCTTCGATTGCAGCTGAATGATGCCGTAGATCAATGCTTCTGCGGTTGGCGGGCAACCGGGAACATAAATATCGACTGGCACAATGCGATCGCAACCGCGCACTACTGAATAGGAGTTGTGATAGTAGCCACCACCATTAGCGCAGGAGCCCATCGAGATTACCCAACGAGGCTCGGGCATTTGGTCATAGACCTTACGTAGAGCGGGAGCCATCTTATTGCAAAGCGTTCCAGCAACGATCATCAAGTCTGATTGACGTGGTGAAGGACGGAACACGACTCCGAAGCGATCTAAGTCATAACGGGAAGCGCCTGCGTGCATCATCTCTACAGCGCAACAGGCCAGTCCAAAAGTCATTGGCCAAAGAGAGCCATTACGAGTCCAGTTGATTAACTGGTCTGCAGTGGTAGTAACAAATCCTTCTTTGAGAACGCCTTCTAGTGCCATATTGATTACTCCCAGTCGAGAGCGCCCTTCTTCCAGATATAAACAAATCCCACAATGAATTCCAATAAGAAGGTCACCATGGAGGCATAACCAAACCACCCAATATCCCGGAGAGCAACGCCCCAAGGGAACAAAAAGGCAGTTTCTAAGTCAAATAAGATAAATAGGATTGCGATGAGGTAGTAGCGCACATCGAACTTCATGCGTGCATCTTCAAAGGCTTCGAAACCGCACTCATAAGGAGATAGTTTTTCAGCGTCTGGCTTTGAAGGAGCCAAAATTTTTCCGAGGAACATGGGGACTAAACCCACCCCAATGCCTACGAGGATGAACAGCAGAACAGGAAAGTAATTAGCGAGATTCAAAGTAATCCTGAGTTGTTTCTGAGTCGATTAGCCAGTAAAACCTATAAGAGTTACAAATTATCAATTATTCCTAAAACAAAAACATTTTTACTACTTTTTGGTGCCGACGGCGAGACTCGAACTCGCACAGCCTAAGCCACTACCCCCTCAAGATAGCGTGTCTACCAATTTCACCACGTCGGCATCTTGCAAAACTTGTCAATTCTACTGCATTGCACTCATTATCTGCAGAGCACAAAGCACTCAAATGGGCTCAAAAAGACCCTTTTGGGATTACTTTGGTACTGCAGGTTTGCTAGGATCTTGCGCTGGCGCTACCGGAGTCGCTGGAGCTACCTGAGCAGGCGCGACGGTGCCGGATAAAACGCTTTGGGGCGCCGCCTTGTGACTACCAATCCAGGTAATGCCCAGAGTGCAAATAAAGAAGACTGCGGCAAATACAGCAGTTGTGTGGGATAGGAAGTTAGCAGAGCCGCTGGCGCCAAATAGGCTGCCAGAAGCACCTGATCCAAACGCAGCACCCATATCGGCGCCCTTACCCTGCTGGAGTAACACCAACAAGATGACACCCAAAGCAGAAATTACCTGCAGTACCACCAATAAAGTCTTTAGCCATTCCATGACTTATCTCCAAATAAAAATTTATGCCTGACAAATAGCCAGAAATTGCTGGGGATCCAATGAAGCACCCCCAATTAAGCCGCCATCAATATCCGGCATAGCAAAAAGTTCAACCGCATTATCCGGCTTGACACTGCCACCATACAAAATCCCGACATGGGACGCAACGTCTTCATCAAACTCAGCCAGCTGAAATCGAATCGCACGATGCATGTCTTGGGCAATCTGAGCACTTGCCACTTTGCCAGTGCCAATCGCCCAAACAGGCTCGTAAGCAATCAAGCAATCCGCTAACCGGTCTTGCAAAACCGATACCAGCTTGGCCACTTGGGTGCGGACGACCTCAACCTCCCTACCTGAGTTGCGTTCATCGGCAGTTTCACCGACACAAATAACAGGAGTCATACCGTGATCTAAGGCTTGAAGTGCCTTCTCTGCAATCACGGCATCACTTTCACCGTGAATCTGACGACGCTCAGAATGGCCTACGATCACATAAGCACAGCCAAATTCTTTGAGCATGGCCGCACCAACTTCACCAGTAAATGCACCAGCCTCATGACGCGATACATCTTGTGCACCCAGACTCAGAAAGGCTCCAGAGCAATCTTGGATCAAATCAGCACATTGAACTAAATAAGGAAACGGTGGGCAAACGGCATACTTGCGACCAGCAGGCATCCCCTTTTCCATGCCACGGCAAACCAATTGCACCCAATCTTGATTGCTCTTCAGGCTGCCGTTTAATTTCCAATTAGCAATAACAATGAGTGGACGCATATTTCTAATTAACCGTTAAAACAATCTTACCGACATGCTCCGAAGACTCCATCAAGCGATGGGCATCAGCCGCCTCTTCCAATGAAAAGGTTTTATAGATCACTGGCTTGAGTTTGCCTGCATTTAACAACGGCCAAATGCGCTCATATAATTGATGGGTAATTTGCTTTTTAAATGACACTGGGCGTGGACGCAATGTAGAGCCTGTAATGGTGAGACGGCGACGCAAAATCTGTCCCGTGTTCACTTCTGCTTTAGAGCCGCCCATAATGGCAATAATCACAATCCGACCATCATCAGCCAAACATTCCAGCTCACGCTGAACGTAAGTGCCGGTCACCATATCGAGGATAACGTTAACGCCTTTGCCATCCGTCACTTTTTTAATCTCTTCAACAAAATCTTGGGTTTTGTAATTGATTGCTAAGTCAGCGCCCAACTGTAAGCATGCAGCGCACTTCTCATCTGAGCCCGCAGTTACAAACACTTTATGACCGAGTGCCTTCGCAATCAAAATGGCAGTCACACCAATACCACTAGAGCCACCCTGCACTAGCAAAGTTTCACCTTCAGAAAGTTCACCGCGCATGAAAACATTGCTCCATACGGTATAAAACGTTTCAGGCAAAGCGGCTGCCTCTAGATCAGTAAATCCTTTGGGATAAGGCAAGCACTGCGCAATTGGGGCAGTACACAAATCTGCATAACCACCGCCTTGCACCAAGGCGCAAACCTTATCGCCGACTTTCAATCCAAGTGTGTTATCGGTATGCGCTAAGTCACCGCCAATAATTTCACCCGCAACTTCAAGCCCAGGAATATCTGATGCACCAGCAGGTACTGGGTAATGCCCCTTGCGTTGCAAAACATCAGGACGATTGATGCCAGCAGCAAGAACCCGAATTAAGACCTCACCTGAACCTGCAGCAGGTGCTGCAGGATCTGGGCGAGTGGCAGACACCAGCATTTCTGGTGCGCCAAACTCTTTGATTTCCATTACGCGCATGACAAACCCCGGATGAAAAAACTTATTTAGATTCTTCCGAGATTGGAGCAGCTTCTGCACCTTCAGCAGCAGTGCTACCAGCTAAGGGCTCAATCGTTCCGCCCTCATCTGCCATAGCCGCTTTGAGTGATAGGCGTAAACGACCACGCTCATCAGCAGCCAACAGTTTCACGCGAACAACTTGGCCTTCTTGTAAATAGTCTTTCACTTCTTTCACACGCTCTGTAGAAATCTCAGAGATGTGGAGCAAGCCATCTTTACCAGGAAGAATATTGACCAAAGCACCGAACTCAAGCAACTTCACAACTGGGCCTTCGTAGATCTTGCCAACTTCAGCTTCAGCAGTAATGCCTTCGATACGGGCTTTTGCTTCAGCCATGCCTTCAGCACTGGTAGAGGCAATGGTTACTGTTCCATCATCTTTAATGTCGATGCTGCAACCAGTCTCTTTGGTCAATGCCTGAATGGTTGCGCCACCCTTACCGATGACTTCGCGGATCTTATCTGGATGAATCTTGAAGCTGACCATCCGTGGTGCATGCGCTGACAATTCAGTACGAACTGAACCCATCGCTTCTTGCATCTTGCTCAAAATATGTAAACGGCCTTCTTGAGCTTGCGCCAAAGCAACTTGCATGATCTCTTTGGTAATGCCTTGTACTTTGATATCCATCTGCAAAGCAGTAATACCGTTAGCGGTACCCGCTACTTTGAAGTCCATATCGCCTAAGTGATCTTCATCACCGAGAATGTCGGTCAAGACTGCAAAACGATTGCCGTCAAGGATCAAGCCCATTGCTACGCCAGCAACGTGCGCCTTCACTGGAACGCCAGCGTCCATCATGGCCAAGCAACCGCCACAAACAGAAGCCATGGAGGAAGAACCATTGGACTCAGTAATTTCTGAAACCACACGAATACTGTATGCAAAGTCTTCTGGACTTGGCAATACTGGAATCAATGCGCGCTTCGCTAAACGGCCGTGACCGATTTCGCGACGCTTTGGACTACCAACGCGACCGGTTTCACCAGTGGCAAATGGAGGCATGTTGTAGTGGAACATGAAGCGATCACGGTACTCACCTTCGAGTGCATCGATGATCTGCTCGTCACGTGCTGTGCCCAAGGTAGCCACGACGAGGGCCTGGGTTTCACCACGGGTAAACAATGCTGAACCGTGAGTGCGTGGCAATACGCCATTCCGAATTTCGATTGGGCGAACAGTGCGAGTATCACGACCATCGATCCGTGGCTCACCATTCAAAATCTGACTACGCACAATTTTGGCTTCGATTTCGAACATGATGTTACCAACCGCAACTTCGTCCACTTCACCATCTTGCGCTAACTTCGCCAATACTGCTTTGGTAGTGGCTTTAAGCTTCTCAGAACGAGCGCTCTTTTGACGAATCTGATATGCCTCGCGCAATGGACCTTCAGCCAAGGCAGTGATCTTTGCGATCAAGGGCTCATCTTTAGGTGCAGGCTGCCAATCCCACTCAGGCTTGCCAGCTTCGCGAACTAAATCATTAATTGCATTGATCGCAGTTTGCATTTGCTCATGGCCAAACACTACTGCGCCCAACATGATCTCTTCAGATAATTGATTGGCTTCTGATTCCACCATCAATACTGCAGCTTGAGTACCAGCAACGATCAAATCGAGTTCGCTCGTAGTTTGCTCAGTACGAGTTGGGTTCAATAAATATTGACCATTGGTGTAACCCACGCGAGCTGCGCCAACTGGACCGCTGAAAGGAATGCCAGATACCGCCAAGGCTGCAGAAGCAGCGATTAAAGCAGGAATATCCGATGGCACTTCAGGATTAATCGAAAGTACGTGAATCACAACTTGTACTTCGTTGTAGAAGCCTTCTGGGAATAATGGACGAATCGGACGATCGATCAAGCGAGAGATCAACGTCTCACCTTCTGAAGGACGGCCTTCGCGACGGAAGAAACCACCAGGGATCTTGCCTGCTGCGTAAGTCTTCTCTAAGTAATCTACCGTGAGTGGGAAAAAGTCTTGGCCTGGCTTAGCGGTCTTAGAAGCAACCACAGTACCCATCACCACCGTGTCATCTACGTTAACGATAACGGCACCACCAGCTTGGCGAGCAATCTCACCAGTTTCCATCGTGACTTGATGGTTGCCCCATTGAAAACTCTTTACTGCTTTTTTAAACATCGTCATTCTGATCTTCTCCAAATTGTTCACGTCATACTCACATGAGCATGACGCTTGTCGCGGGATAAAGCAGTGTCACGACAACACTGGAGCGTTTGCAGATTACAAGGGATGCCATTCCAGGGAGACTCTAAATAAGGTACTCAGAAACCCATTGGAATGACACGATCCCCTACACAAATAATCTTGAAGCGCTCAAAAACATGCCATCTGCTTAAGACCGAATCTAGAAAGAAACAATCCCAAGGAAGATGGCATAGCAATACTAATAAGAATTACTTACGGAGACCTAATTTCTCAATCAATGCGCGATAGCGTCCCAAGTCTTTGCCTTTGAGGTAATCCAAAAGGCGACGGCGACGTGAAACCATCTTCAACAAGCCACGACGGCTGTGATGGTCTTTAGCGTTAGCCTTGAAATGGGGGGTTAATTCATTGATGCGGGCTGTCAGCAAAGAAACTTGCACTTCAGGACTACCCGTATCGTTTGCGCTGCGCGCATTGTCTTTGACGATTTCCGCCGTCTTGATATCAGCAACTGCCATTTTCATACTCCTTACTTGCGATCACCTGAGCTTTCACCCATCTGGTGTCGTGCGATTAAAAAACAAAAAAGCTTTAAAAATCAAAGCCATCGAATTGTAGCAGAGCCTAGAGCCCTAAAACTAGCGCCATGATGAAAAGAAAGATTGGTATTCTGATGTCATTACACCCAATAAATAATAAATATTTCAATTTAATCAAGGACTTATAAATGATCCCTCTGCGCACACTCCTTCAGAAACTGATTTTTGCAGGGTTTTTGGGCCTTTTATTGAGTAACACCCCTGCTTTTGCCCAGTTTTCCTCTATTTTGGGCAGCGATAAGACCGTAGCCCAGCAAAGAGATGAGATTCTGAAGAAGAACCAAGAGATCCTGAATCGACTCTACAAAACTGAGCCTAGCGCCAAGAGCGCCATTGAGAGTGCGGTTGCCTATGCGACTTTTAGTAATTTTGGCATGAAGATCCTCATTGCTGGCGGTGGCTCTGGTAGCGGGGTTGTTATCAGCAAAAACGGGGTCAAGCCCATTTATATGAAGATGGCTGAAGTCCAAGCGGGGGTTGGCCTAGGAGTGAAATCTTTCCAAAACATCTTTGTGTTTCAAACTCAAGCGGCTTTAAATAGCTTCATTAATTCAGGTTGGACTTTTGGGGGACAAACCACGGTAGCCGCTAAGTACGATCAAGATGGTGCCGCCTATGCTGGTGCAGTAGTAGCTGCTCCAGGCTTGCTGATGTATCAATTGACGGATTCAGGCCTTGCCGCTGAAATCACCGGCAAGGGCACCAAGTATTACAAAGACTCTGACCTGAATTAAGGCGTCATCTGGGCATTGAGTTTGGCCTGACTTGGATCATGCAATTTATTCAAAGCGGATAAGTAGGCTTTGGCTGAAGCCGCAATGATGTCAGGGTCAGTGCCCACGCCATTGACGATGCGTCCGCCCTTGGACAAGCGCACTGTGACCTCGCCCTGTGACTGCGTTCCGGAAGTAATGGCATTGACGGAGTAGAGCAACTGCTCTGCCCCACTCTGCGCTTTTGCCTCTATGGCATTCAGACTTGCATCAACCGGTCCATTGCCTTCCGCTTCAGAGCTCACCTCTTGATCTCCCATCCGGAAAGTAACGGTTGATTTGGGGCGAGCACCTGTTTCAGAATGCTGACTCAATGAAATGAATTGATAGTGCTCTGATTTTTCTGCTGCTGCCGAGTCAGACATGATGGCAATAATGTCTTCATCAAAAATATCAACCTTCTGGTCAGCCAAAGCTTTGAAGCGCACAAAGGCTTCATTCATTGCTTCTTCGGACTCAACCGTAATACCCAAATCTTGCAAGCGTTGCTTAAAGGCATTGCGCCCAGACAACTTGCCCAAAACAATCTTGTTTGCAGACCAACCTACATCTTCTGCACGCATGATTTCATAGGTCTCGCGGGCTTTTAAGATGCCATCCTGATGAATGCCAGAGGCATGAGCAAAGGCGTTCGCACCCACTACGGCTTTATTAGGCTGCACCACAAAGCCAGTGATTTGTGAAACCAATTTAGAGGCAGGCACAATTTGCGTCGCATCGATGCCGCAAGTCAAATCAAAGTAATCCTTGCGGGTACGCAATGACATCACGACTTCTTCTAAAGCGGTATTACCAGCGCGCTCTCCCAAACCGTTAATAGTGCACTCGACCTGACGCGCCCCACCGATCTTCACACCAGCCAAAGAGTTGGCAACAGCCATCCCTAAATCATTATGGCAATGCACAGACCAAATCGCTTTGTCAGAGTTCGGCACTTTAGTACGCAAAGTATGAATGAAATTGCCATACAACTCAGGGATTGCGTAGCCTACGGTATCGGGAATATTAATGGTGCTGGCACCCTCATTGATGACGGCTTCTACTACCCTCGCCAAGAAATCAATCTCCGAGCGATACCCATCCTCAGCAGAAAACTCCACATCGCTTGCTAAGTTTCTGGCAAAACGAATCGAGCGTTTGGCTTGCTCTAATACCTCTTCAGGTGATAAACGCAACTTGACTGCCATATGCAGAGGACTAGTAGCAATAAAGGCGTGAATTCGTTTGGCCTTGGCTTGCTTTAAAGCATCTGATGCACGGGTGATATCTTTTTCATTAGCGCGAGCGAGTGAGCACACTACAGAATCTTTCACAGCAGCGGCTACTGCGGCAATCGCGGCAAAGTCACCTTCTGAGCTGGCAGCAAAACCGGCTTCGATGACATCGACCTTGAGTCGTTCTAATTGACGAGCGATCCGCACCTTTTCATCTTTGGTCATGGAGGCGCCAGGCGATTGCTCGCCATCACGCAAGGTGGTGTCAAAAATGATTACTTTGTCATTCATCGCTACTCTCCGGTTCAAAACTACGCTCTTAAAAATAAAAAACCCCAGCAAATTGCTGGGGCTGGTATGTCATGGTTAATGAATGATTAGTGTCTCATCAACTCAGGCCTTACCCGCCCCAAGCTTTAGGCTTAGTGCTAGAAGGAGACCGGTTAAAAGTGAGAAATTCATCAACATGGAATTACTATAACCCAAAATTTGGGGATTAGCCAAATCGTTTGGGATTCATCATTTCCCAAGCCCAGATCACATAACCTGAGACGGAGTAAATGACGAAGAAGCCAAATAGAGTCAGCGGTGGGTTTGTGGAGATCAAAACAAATCCCAAAATCATCAAAACCATTACACCAAAGGGCACTCGATAGCGCACGTCCAAGGCCTTCCCGCTATAAAACTTGGCATTAGAAACCATGGTTAAGCCGGCATAAACCGTAATCAAAAAAGTAACCCAGGGAATAGCGTAATCCTGGACTGGGATCTTATTGTCATCAGCTAACCAAATGAAACCGGCTAAGAGCGATCCAGCAGCTGGGCTTGGCAAACCCTGAAAGAAACGCTTATCTACTACATGAGTGTTGACGTTAAACCGAGCCAGACGCAAGGCGGCACCAGCACAGTATGTAAAGGCAGCCAACCAACCCCACTTACCCAAGTCTTTTAAGACCCATTCATACGCCACTAAAGCAGGTGCCACACCAAACGAGACCATGTCCGCCAAAGAATCGTATTGCTCGCCAAAGGCACTTTGGGTATTGGTCATACGAGCGATTCGACCATCCATCCCATCTAATACTAAGGAAGCAAAAATCGCAATTGCCGCAATACCAAATTCATGATTCATCGCATTCACAATCGCAAAGAAACCACTGAATAAGGCTGCAGTAGTAAATGCGTTGGGCAATAAATAGATCCCCTTATTGCGTGGACGCTGATGCACTGGATGTATTTCTTCGACTTCATAATCCAGTGGATCACCAAGCTCTGCTGCTAAGCGGTCTTCGGGATGCCTAAAATGGGAACGCGATGTGCGACTGCGCTCGATTCGGCCACGACGTCTAAAGGTAGGCATTCTCAAGTCTTTAATCTAAGCCCGGTAAGCGAGCCAAGGCGGTATTGGTAGCAAAAACCCGATCACCTACGCTCACCATCGGTACCGCTGTTAAAGGCAGATACACATCGACCCGCGAGCCAAAGCGAATAAAGCCGTAGCGCTCACCCGCCTTCAGGCGATCACCCACGTGAACATAACAAAGTATGCGACGTGCAATTAATCCAGCCACTTGAACCAAAGTCACCGTCTGCCCATTGGCATCAATCACCATGGCATTGCGTTCATTCTCTAAGGAAGCCTTATCAAGATCCGCATTCACAAACTTACCAGGGAAATATTGAATCTCCTTCACAAGACCGTGAACGGCGCTGCGATTGGAGTGCACATTAAACACATTCATGAAGACGCTAATCTTCAAGGCCTCGCGTTTAGCGTAAGGATCTTGAGTGACTTCAACCACCACGATACGACCATCGGCAGGAGAAAGCACAAGATCGCGCCCAAGGGGAGCGATCCGTTGTGGATCACGAAAGAACTGTAGAACAAAGAAAAACAAAATCCAGAGGGGCCAAGACCAAGTAAAGCCACCTAGAGAGTGGACTAATAATGTCACGACTCCCAAGACTGCCAAATAGGGCCAACCTTCTTTAGCGATCAGGGGGTGTGGATACATCATCTTTTAATAGTCTCTTTAGTGATCTGGTGACTTAGTTCTTGGATTGGTCAACTAATTTGTTCTTGGCAATCCAAGGCATCATGGCACGCAGTTTAGCGCCCACAATTTCAATATCGTGCTCAGCATTCAAGCGACGACGAGAAATCAAAGTAGGTGCGCCTGCTTTGTTTTCCAAGATGAAGCTCTTGGCGTACTCACCAGTCTGAATATCTTTCAAGCACTGACGCATGGCGCTCTTGGTATCTTCGGTCACAACCCGAGGACCAGTGACATACTCGCCATACTCTGCATTATTAGAGATGGAGTAGTTCATATTGGCAATACCGCCTTCGTAGATCAAGTCTACGATTAACTTGAGCTCATGTAAGCACTCAAAATAAGCCATTTCAGGAGCGTAGCCTGCTTCAACTAAAGTCTCAAAGCCTGCTTTGATCAACTCAACAGCACCACCGCACAGAACAGCCTGCTCACCAAACAAATCCGTTTCAGTTTCTTCGCGGAAATTAGTTTCGATGATGCCGGCGCGACCACCACCATTGGCAGCTGCATAGGACAAAGCGATATCGCGAGCAGAAGCTGATTTATCTTGGTACACGGCGATCAAATGGGGTACACCACCGCCCTGAGCATAAGTTCCGCGCACAGTATGGCCAGGCGCCTTAGGGGCAATCATGATCACATCCAAATCAGCACGGGGTTGTACTTGACCGTAATGAACGTTGAAGCCGTGGGCAAATGCCAAAGCAGCACCCTGCTTGATGTTGGCATGCACTTCTTTGTTGTACACATCGGCAATTTGCTCATCTGGCAACAGCATCATGACGATATCTGCATCTTTAACCGCTTCAGCCACTTCTTTAACAGTTAAACCAGCATTTGCTGCCTTTTTCCAAGAGGCACCGTCTTTACGTAAGCCCACTGTAACTTTGACGCCAGAATCATTCAGGTTCAATGCGTGTGCATGACCTTGTGAACCATAACCAATGATGGTGACGTTCTTGCCTTTAATCAGGGACAAATCAGCGTCTTTATCGTAAAAAACTTTCATGCTATTTCCTTGTGTGAAAAATATGGACTACTTTGTAATGAATCCGTTAAAAAAATTAGACCTTCAAAATTCGTTCGCCACGACCGATCCCAGAGCCGCCTGAACGGACAGTTTCCAAAATCGATGCGCGATCAATCGAATCAATAAATGCATCGAGTTTCATGCCATCACCCGTGAGCTCAATCGTGTAACTTTTATCGGTGACATCAATAATGCGGCCACGGAAGATGTCAGTTGTGCGCTTGAGCTCTTCACGCTCCTTACCAACTGCGCGCACTTTGATCATCATCAGCTCACGCTCGATATGAGGACCTTCGGTCAAATCAAAGACCTTTACCACTTCAACTAAGCGGTTCAGATGCTTTGTGATTTGCTCGATGATGTCTTCAGAACCAACTGTCACAATCGTCATACGCGACAAAGAAGAATCCTCGGTTGGCGCAACACTCAGTGTCTCAATGTTGTAGCCCCGTGCCGAGAATAAGCCAACCACACGCGATAAAGCGCCTGGTTCGTTCTCTAATAAAACCGAAATAATGTGTCGCATTAGAGATCCTCGCTACCCAAGAGCATCTCACTAATGCCCTTACCGGCCTGCACCATAGGCCAAACGTTTTCTTCCGGATCGGTCTGAAAATCCATAAATACAGTGCGGTCCTTCAAGCGAATGGCTTCCTTGAGCGCGCCCTCAACATCAGACTTCTTCTCAATGCGCATGCCAACGTGACCAAAGGCTTCAGCCAATTTCACGAAGTCTGGTAAAGAATCCATGTATGAACTGGAGTAACGCTTGTTATAGGTCAACTCCTGCCATTGACGAACCATACCTAAGTAGCGATTGTTCAAAGACACGATCTTCACCGGTGTGTTGTATTGCTTGCAGGTTGACAGCTCCTGAATACACATCTGAATCGAACCCTCACCAGTCACAGTGAAAACGTCTTTATCTGGGAAGGCTTTCTTGATGCCCATAGCGTACGGCAAGCCAACGCCCATGGTGCCAAGACCACCCGAGTTAATCCAGCGACGGGGTTTATCAAACTTGTAGAACTGTGCAGCCCACATTTGATGCTGACCAACGTCAGAGCAAATAAAGGCATCACCACCAGTGAGCTCCCAAAGCTTCTGAATGACGTACTGAGGCTTTACGATTTGGGACTGCTCGTCATACTTCAAGCAATCTTTTTTGCGCCATTCATTAATCTGCGCCCACCACGCTGCCAGCTTGGCATCATTCTTCAGCGGCCCTGCTACTTTGAGCTGCGCAGTCATCTCTTGCAACACTTCTTTGAGGTTGCCAACAATGGGAACATCCACCTTCACCCGTTTCGAAATCACAGAGGGATCGATATCGATGTGGATGATCTTGCGCGGATGACTTGCAAAGTGTTCGGTATTACCGATCACGCGATCGTCAAAGCGCGCGCCAATCGCTATCAACACATCGCTGTGTTGCATTGCCATATTGGCTTCGTAAGTGCCGTGCATACCCAGCATGCCCAAAAACTGTGGGCTCGTTCCAGGAAAACCACCCAAGCCCATCAAGGTATTGGTGACGGGATAACCCAAGAGATCAGCGAATTCTTTTAACTCTGGCGCAGCATCGGCCAGGATGATGCCGCCGCCGGTATAAATATAAGGACGCTCAGCCTCTTGTAGCAAAGCAACCGCTTTGCGGATTTGACCGCTATGGCCCTTCACTACCGGGTTATAGGAACGCATCTCCAAGGTTTCGGGATAAACAAAAGGTCCCTTGGTTGCGGAGATATCTTTGGGAATATCGACCAAGACTGGGCCAGGTCTTCCAGTGCGTGCAATATGAAAAGCCTTCTTCAACACCAGGGGCAAATCTTTAATGTCTTTAACCAAGAAATTGTGCTTCACGATTGGACGTGTAATGCCTACCGTATCCGCTTCTTGGAAAGCATCTTCACCAATCGCATAAGTTGGTACGTTACCGCTAATGATCACCATCGGGATCGAGTCGGTATACGCAGTCGCAATTCCGGTAACAGCATTCGTTACGCCAGGACCGGATGTGACTAAAGCAACGCCAACCTTGCCGGTTGCGCGTGCATAACCATCAGCCGCATGCACTGCTGCTTGCTCATGGCGAACCAGGATATGTTCAAACTTATCCTGTTTAAAAATTTCGTCGTAGATAAAAAGCACTGCTCCACCGGGATATCCCCAGACAAATTCAACGCCTTCTGCGTGCAAAGCATGCACGAGCATTTCGGCACCGATCATTTCTGGTGGAGGGGTTTTGGAGCTGGCTGAGTCTGGATTAGCTGTTTTAGCTAAAAATTCTGCGCTGCTTGTATTCATTTTCTTTCGTCCTTTGCAATTTTCGGCAAAAAATTGTTTGGTCTGTTCTGTCCCTGGCTTATGACCTGGGTTCGAACGGCGCTGCTACCAAAGAAAATCACTTCTTGAATGATTTTCTCGGCAGTAAGCCCTCTATTCTATAGCAATCCCCTAAAATAGCTCAACCATACCGATTCAGGTCTAATCCTTTGCATGGCATCAGCCCAAGAACTATCTGATTTTCTGAGCAGTGTTGAGCAGCGCGCTTTTAAACAAGCGGTCTACGCTGTGCGAGACGACGATGCTGCGCTGGATATTGTTCAGGACGCCATGATCAAACTGGCTGAAAAATACGGTGATCGGCCAGCCGCCGAACTCCCGCTAGTCTTTACTCGTATCCTCCAAAACCGGATTCATGACTGGTTTAGAAGGCAAAAGGTCAGAAATGCTTGGGTGACCCTATTTTCTAGCATGGGTAAAAAATCCGAGGAAAACGATGATTTTGACCCTTTAGAGCAACTTTCTGCCCCAGATGACAGCCAAATTCATCAAGATGGGTCTCAAAAGCTGGAACAAAGTCAGCTTTTACAGGCTTTAGAGTCAGAAATATCTAAATTACCTGTCCGTCAACGAGAAGCCTTCCTCATGCGTTATTGGGATGAGCTCAGTATTTCTGATACCGCAAAAGCAATGAATTGTAGTGAAGGTAGTGTAAAAACACATTGTTCAAGAGCCACTCAGTCTTTAGCTAAAGCATTGAAATTAAAAGGAATTACCCTGTGAACCACAGCAAAATTGACAATTTGACCCCACTAGAAGCCGATCGCTTTGGTCAGGCCAGCGCTGCTCTTTTGCGTCAGGGAGCCCAAAACTTACCTGCGAACATTAAAGACCGTCTTTATGCAGTACGTATGAAGGCGCTGTCACTGAGCAAAGCTCAAGTGCATGCTCGCTCTAACGTATTAGCCACTAATACTGGTAACTGGTCATCACACTCGAGCACGCTTTGGGATGGCTTCAGATGGGCTGCACCCGTCGCCTTTTTGGTTCTGGGTCTTTATGGTATTGCTCAGTGGCAGCAAGATTCACGAATTAATGACATTGCCCAAGTCGATGCGGCCTTATTAACTGACGATGTTCCACCTGATGCCTATGCAGATAGCGGCTTTTTGAGCTTCTTAAAGAATGGCCCCCTATCAGACTCGGACTCTGATAGCGTAGACCCTTCGACTCACTAAGCCCATACTGGCTAAGCCAGCTTAATTCTGCCTATGCCCCACTCCCTCAAAAACCATCTCGCCAGTAGCCTAGCCCTGCTGGCTTTATGCTTTCTGGGGCCCGTTGGCTTAAGCGGCGCACAAGCTCAAAGCTCTGGAGCAGCAGGTGGAGCTCATGCAAAAGCGACTGGCATTCCCGAGAAAACACCAGATGGAATTTGGGATAACTTAAAACCGAGTCAACAAGCAATATTGGCTCCGCTAGAGGAAGACTGGGATTACCTCACACCCGAAAGTCGTAAACGCTGGGTTCAGGTTTCTAATCTTTACCCAAAGATGAGTGAATCAGAGCAACAACGCCTTCAATCTAGGATGAAGAGTTGGTCGAATTTATCCCAAAAAGATCGTCGCATTGCCCGCGAGAACTATCTTGCCAGCCTGAAGTTTCCTGCAGACAAAAAAGCAGAGGCCTGGAGTGCCTATCAAAAACTGAGCGAAGAACAAAAAAAGAAATTGGCCATGCTCGAGGAGAGTAAAAAGAAGCCCAATGCAGTAAGCTCGCCAACCTTGATACAGCATCCGATAACTCAAAAGTCCGACATTGTCATCAAAGCTCCGCACAATCCGCCTAGCACGAGCACCACCCCCGCTGAATCTAATAGCGAAAGCTCCTCAAACTCAAATCCCTATTGAGCTATTTGCATGACCCCTTCTGAGTTAAATGCATTACCTGCACCCCTGTTTTGGCGCAGAGTGTTTTGCAGCCTTTATGAACAGCTCGTTTTATTGGGCGTTGTGGCTTTGACTTTTTTATTGCCGAACCTAGCCCTAGGCATTTTGTTCGGAATTTCTTTGCCGAGCTGGCTGACTTTTTTATATCTGTATCTCGTGCTTGGGTTTTACTTTGTTTGGTACTGGACCAAGACGGGACAAACTTTAGCGATGCAAACCTGGCGCATCAGACTGATTGCTCTCAATGGGATGGCGCCGACCCGCATTCAAGCAATACGGCGTTACATTTATGGATCACTATGGCTTGCGCCTTGTATTGGTATCCAATACTGCTTTGATTTACATCGCTGGCAAATTATTGAAATGCTATTTTTTGTGGCGCTCTTTTTGTGGCCACTCAGCATCTTCTTGGATCGAGTAAGTCCATTACAGCGTCAAGGACTTCCCGATCGGTTGGCAGGTACGCGTCAAGTCGTTCTACCAACAAATCGGGTCACACTGAGCTGACTTACTGCCCCAAAGGCTTGGGCAACTTCGCAGCGTACTTATTCAGCTCTACTTCGTATAGCTTCAAGATCTGCGCCAAGGCTTCTTGCTGACCTTGAACAAGTGCTTCTGGGGTGTTATTCGTCAAAGCAACTCGCTTGGTATAGCGATTATTGCCAATCACCGGCTTTTCGTTACCTGCTGTTGTTACGGTGAGGAAGAACTCGACTGTTACAACAGCCTCTGGTCGAACTCGGTAATCACCATAAAACTCTTCTACGCTAGCCTGCAAGGTATAAAAAGGAAAGAAGCTGGTGTTCTGCCCCACCGTCATTGCAAACATATTGGCCTGGTTCATCCACTGACGAGTAGCATTGGAGACCATCTCATTTGGTAATGTGGCATAGACGTTATAGAAGTCTTTCTCATAACGGTTATCACCCAAGCGATAGACCAGAGATTTACCATCAAATGGGGGCGTTACTGAAACTGTGCCCATCCGTAACCAAATATCCGTACGAGCTTGATAAGTAGGACCCGTTCTCACAGGGGCCACTAACCAGCTATTGGTCTCGATGGGTGGGCGATTTGGCAATGAGCAAGCCAATAATGTGCAGGCCGATGCAGCACAGAGGATGAACTTCAGCGTATTGGCACTCATGATGTGATTGAATCTCATTTTTGACCTCCCGCAGCGCTACTGCTTTGTGTTCCATTCATGGGCAGAATAATTTTTGGTGGAGGCTCCCCCCAAATCAGGGTGGCAGGCGAGCGACTGGCAATCCGCGACAACTCATTGAGCTGTTCGGTCGTTTGACGAATATTTTCCATGGAGATTTCTGTATTGCCTTGGACGCTCGTGAGAGTCTGACGCAAAGAGACTATTGACCCAATCAGCTCTCGGGTTAAGACTTCTAGCTCACCTTTATCCGTCACCTTAGAGATACGCTCCAGAACGATATTGAGCTCTTGTACAGACTTCACGACACCCTGGTTTCCTTTACCATCGCCAGCCATCAGCACGTTGAGGTTGGTTAATAAGGCGTTAAATTTTTGCTGAGTTTCCTGTATGTCGGCTTTGCTCAATGAATCCACAATCTTCTGTAGGCCAGAAAGAATTTCATCAGTCTGACTTGGCAATGAAGGGATCTCAAAATACTCCGGTTTCCATGGAAATTTTAGCGGTGGATACATTTCTGCAGAAGAGTGCGATGCAAAGTCAAACTCAACATAGTTCACACCCGTAATCCCCATCGACTTCACGCGAGTACGAAGACGATCCTGTACAAACGTATTCAGACTTTCTTGATCGATCTTATCGCCAAAGATTTGCATCCGGATCACCACATATTCTTTGCGCTCCGTAATCGGAGTTTCTTTCTCATACATATCGCCAGATAAGCCGACTAAAGTAACTTGTCCAATCTTGACCCCCCGAAAACGAACGGGAGCACCAACATCCAAGCCAGTGACAGACTGTTTGACGTAGGTTTCCACCATGAAGGAGGGTTTGAACAAACGCCCTCCTCCAAAGATCAGAATAATGGCAATCAAAACGCCGATGGCACTGAGTACAAACGCACCTAAGCGAAAATAATTGGGATTGGCATTGTTACTCATGCGACTTCCTTACTCATAATGCGGTTAAAGAATTGATGGACGCGAGGGTCGGGGCTGGAATCTCGTAATACCTTGGGATCACCCTCGGCAATAATACTTTTGGTCTTTTTATCTAGCATGATGACTTTATCGGCAATGGCGTAGATGCTCGCCAACTCATGAGAAACAATCACAAAGGTAAAACCGAGGTTTTTAGATAAATCCAAGATGGTACTGTCCAGATCTGCTGAGGTAATTGGATCAAGACCTGCAGAAGGCTCATCCAAGAACAGAATCTTCGGATCCAATGCCATCGCACGCGCAATGGCAGCGCGCTTTTGCATACCACCACTAATCTCGTTCGGCATATAGCTTTCATAAGGCAGCAAACCAACTAAATCGAGTTTGCAACGTGCTAAGAGCTTCATTTGGTCTTGGGTCAACTGGGTGTACTCTTCCATAAAGAGTGTCACGTTATCCAGGAGATTCATTGAGCCAAATAAAGCACCCTGCTGGTACATCATGCCAAAGCTCGTCATAATTTTTTGTCGCTCGGCACCGACTGCAGTCGTAATGTTCTGCCCTTCAATCAAGACATCACCAGCCAAAGGTTGATGGAGACCGTTGAGATTGGTTAATAGGCTCGATTTTCCGCAACCAGAGCCGCCAAGAATCACAAAGATTTCGCCAGCGTTCACGGAGAAATTGAGGTTCTGGAGCAAAATATTTGAGCCATAACCTACGGTCAGGTTCTGCACATCAATGGCTGGTGTGTTTGTCATCAGAAGCCCGTCTTATAAGAAATGAAGGCAAAGATGCCATCCACCAATACGATCAGCACAATACTGCTCACCACTGCCCGCGTTGCAGAGATACCGACCGCTGCAGCCCCAGTCCCCGTTTGCATTCCACGCAAACAACCGACCGCAGAAACAACCACACCAAACAGCGTCGCCTTAATCAAGCCAGACAGGATGTCTTCGATACCGACTACCTGCAACATGCCGTTATAGAAGTTCACCATGGGCACACCATAAATGACTAGGGTGAGTGCTGAAGAAAAGACGCTCACAAGATCGGCAAATAAAGTCAGAATTGGTGTCACCAAAATACCTGCCAATACACGGGGCACAATCAAGAAACGAACTGGACTGAGACCGCCTGTCACTAAGGCATCAACTTCATTGTTCACAGTCATCGTACCGATCTCCGCAGCGAACGCAGCTGAGGAACGGCCAGCCAATAAGATCGCGGTGATCAATGGCCCGAGTTCGCGGAAAATGCCGAGAGAAACCAAGGGGCCCACAAAAGAGATAGCGCCGAACTGTTGCATACCAATGGCAGATTGGAAGGACAAAATCACGCCAATCAGAAAGGCCACCAAACCTACAATCGGCAAGGCCGCAATACCAGCTTGAACAGCGGCATTCACAAAATCGCCCCAACGGACTTTAGCGGGATTACATACTGACCACGCTAAGTCTGATGCGAGGTGTCCAGTAAAAGAAATTAAGCCTGCTGAATCATCCAAAAGGTTTTGGGTCGCCATTCCGGTGCTGACTACAAAACTTCTTTTTGGCTTTACAACTGCAGGGGGGAACAAATTACCAATCGGCTCAAATTCTTTGAGGAGCGGTTGATAGCGCGCATCCAGTCCAATGATCTCAAATTGACCACTGGCATTTTTTTGCGCCTGCTCAAGATCGATCAAAAAAGCAAATCCGGAGCCATCCAATGAGGTGACTTGGCTGGCATCAAATGAGAGTGCGGGATTTTTACCCTTTGCCTGAGTTAACCAAGCGTCCTGCTTTTGGCGAATGTCTGTCCAAGTGTGCGCCAAGGTGTAGACATTGACCTGCCCTTTCAGGGCCACTTTGGCATGCAGGGGGTCGAGTAAAGTCCATTCAGCTACTGGTGAATCGAGGTTTTGTTCTAATGGGCCGGGAATGGTCTGAGAAACGCTCATAGCCTAACTATAAGGGATCTCGATGACTCCCATAAGGAAAAGGGCCCAGTTTTTACACTAGGCCCTTGGTGTTTTGGTGCGGCTGGCAGGAATTGAACCCACGACCCCTTGGTTCGTAGCCAAGTACTCTATCCAGCTGAGCTACAGCCGCAACAGCCATAATTATGCCATGGAAGAGAAGAACTACATCACACCCACCGGTCACGAACGTATCAAAACTGAGCTTTTGCAGCTTTTAGACGTCGAACGTCCCGAGATTGTGAAGGTAGTCCATTGGGCCGCCTCCAACGGGGATCGCTCTGAAAATGGCGACTACATCTACGGAAAAAAACGTTTACGGGAAATTGATCGCCGCATTCGCTTCCTCAATCAACGGCTGGAATTCGCCGTAGTAGTTGATAACACCGCCCGCAAATCGGGAGAAGCTGATGCAGAGCAGATCTTCTTCGGTGCTACCGTGAGCTATGCCGCGCTCGAAGGAAAAGACGCCGGGAAAGAAACATGCATCACGATTGTCGGAGTAGATGAGGTCGATTTAGACAAAGGCAATGTGAGCTGGGTCTCACCGATTGCAAAAGCACTGATCAAAGCCAGATTGGGCGACTGCGTCAAGATTCAGACACCTACCGGTCTGACTGAGATTGAAATCTTAGATGTGCAGTATCTTTAGTCTGAGCGGGTGCGTGTCGCTCGCATCACATCATGATTTGAGCGCAAGCTACGCATCACCTTAGAGAGATGCAAGCGATCAGAAACCTGAATCGTAAAGCGAATCACTACAGAATCTTCTTTGTAACGATCGTCCATCGAGACATTCAAAATATTGGAATCGGCGGAGGTAATGCTGCTAGCCACTCGAGCGAGTACACCCTTGCCTTGGCGAGTATCGACCGCCAGATCCACTTCGAACTCGCGATTAATATCTTTCCCCCACTCCACCTCAACCCATTTATCACCATCTTTTGAGAGCATGCGTAAGGCATGGGGACAATCATTAGTGTGAATGTGCAGGCCCTCGCCTTTACCGAGGTAGCCAATAATGTTGTCACCTGGAATGGGATGACAACAACTCTGGAAGCTAATGGAATTGCCCTCGCGACCATCCACAATAATGGCCTGGCGCTGATGAGAATAGGAAGGCTCAAGCTGTGTAGCGGCCCAATCGGCAGCATCTAACCGCATTTGCTCACCCATACCCTCCTCATCGAGCAGAATCTTCAAGCGAATCGCGAGCTCTTGGGGTGAACGTCGTCCGAGCGCAATATTGACGCAGGCCTCTTCACGGGTTTTATCGCCTGTCCAATGGAGTAATTTTTCCCAGACCTCGCCAGTCAATAAAGCAGCATCGACTCCTTGCTGGCGTAAGGCGCTCATCAAAAGACGCTCGCCCAATTGCAAGGATTCAGAATAATGTTTGGTTTTTAAGGAGTGGCGAATGGCTGCGCGTGCTTTACCTGTGCGAACAAAGGCTAACCAGCCAGGGTTAGGTTGCGAGCTTGCCGAAATAATGACCTCAATAATGTCGCCATTCTTAAGCTCACTGCGCAGCGGTAATTGCAGTCCGTTGATCTTGACTGCGACACAGGTGTTACCAAGATCGCTATGAATGGAATAAGCGAAGTCAAGCGCAGTAGCGCCACGCGGTAAGGCGCGGATATGCCCCTTAGGCGTAAAGACATATACCGCATCTGGGAACAAATCAATCTTGACATGCTCAAGGAACTCTTGCGGGTCGCCACTACTATCCTGAATATCAATCAGCGATTGCAACCATTGGTGGGCTCGGTTCTGCACCTCACTCATATCAGGAGCACCATCTTTATAGGCCCAGTGGGCTGCTACGCCAGCCTCCGCTACTGCATGCATATCACTCGTACGAATCTGAAACTCTACTGGCACACCTGATGGCCCAATCAGGGTCGTATGTAAAGATTGATAGCCATTGAGTTTAGGGATAGCAATGTAATCTTTGAACTTCCCTGGCATGGGCTTAAACAGCGCATGCAAAATACCCAGAGCGCGGTAACACTCATCAATCGAACTGACCGTCACGCGAAATGCATAGACATCTAGCACTTGAGAAAAATTCACATGCTTTGCGCGCATTTTGGAATAAATACTGAACAGGGTTTTCTCGCGCCCCTGCAAGTCCACTACTAAATCGGATTTGGCAAACGCCATACGCGTGGCTTGCAGAATTTTTTCCACCATCTCTTTGCGATTACCACGCGCCCGTTTAACAGCCTTCTCAATAACCCTGAAACGCATCGGCATTGAGTAGCGAAAACTAAGGTCTTGTAATTCACGATAGATCAGATTGAGTCCCAAGCGATGGGCAATCGGCGCATAAATTTCAATTGTCTCGGCAGCAACCCGGCGGCGCTTTTCCATCGGTACTGCATCCAAGGTCCGCATATTGTGAGTACGGTCCGCTAGCTTGACCAAAATGACTCTCACGTCCCTAGCCATCGCCATGAACATTTTGCGAAAGCTCTCTGCTTGCGCTTCAGCATGGCTTTGGAACTCGAGTTTGTCGAGCTTAGTTAAACCTTCAACCAGTTCAGCAACCTTCGCCCCAAAGCGCTCAACCAATTCTGCTTTGGTTGAGCCAGTATCTTCAATCACATCATGCATTAACGCAGCCATGATGGAAGCAGCGTCTAATTTCCATGTGGCACATAACTCAGCAACAGCGACTGGATGGGTTATATAGGGTTCGCCGCTATGACGGTATTGACCTAGGTGGGCTGCATCAGAATACTGAAACGCCTTTTTAATTTGGCCAATCTCATCAGGCTTGAGGTAGGTCAACTTATTGAGTAAACCCTCAATGGAAACGACTTGGTGCTTGAGTGGCAGAGTAGGTGCAGAAGTTGGGCCGAATAAATGGCGACTCGATTGCGCCAACAGAGTCGCAATAATCGATTTCTTACCTGCCTGTGCATCTAATGAATTTTGGGGATCAAGCAATTCTGCTTGCCCAGAAACTACGCCGGAGGATTCCGAGGCACTTGAGGCCCTGCTTTTTAGACTGAGAGGGAGCTCCACACCGGAACTCCTAATTTATAGAGGTACTTTGGTCAACATGTCACGGTCGGTTACACCAGCGGCAACTTCGCGTAACGCAACTACGGTTGCTTTATCTCTGGACTCAACGCGTGGGGAGTGACCTTGAACCAACTGGCGAGCACGATATGTGGCAGCCAGAACCAGTTCAAAACGGTTAGGAATGGTTTTAAGACAATCTTCTACAGTAATACGGGCCATGCTGAACTCACTTCGTTTTTAGCTTCAATACCCATAGGATAACTGATTACACCCCAAGGCGCCTTAAAAGCACGGGGTTGCGCGCCATCACGGGGCCTGAGCGTAAGCGGCTTGCCGCCAAAATATGGCGTAAATCCGCTAAGGCTTGATCAAAGGCATCATTGATCACAATGAAATTGGCTTCATGAGCGTGCTGGAGCTCGATATGGGCGGCAGCCAAGCGTCGTTCAATGGTCGCCTCGTCATCTTGCCCTCTTTTGCGTAAACGCTCTTCAAGGGCTTCGATTGAGGGAGGAAAAATAAAGATCCACTGCACTGCTGGAATTAACTTGCGTATTTGCTGAGCACCTTGCCAATCAATCTCCAAGATCACATCACTGCCCGCTTGCATTTGGTTTTCAATCCAAGTTTTGGAAGTGCCATAGAAATGGCCATGAACCTCAGCCCATTCCAGAAACTGCGCTTGATCCCGTTCCCGCTTAAATACTTCAGGAGTCACAAAGCGGTAATCCCTGCCATCCACTTCACCGGGTCGGGGTGAGCGCGTTGTGGTCGATAGCGAGAGGGTTAAGCCAGGCTCACTCTGCAATAGCGCATTAACCAAAGAGGATTTGCCCGCGCCCGATGGGGCCACAATCATCAGCATGCTGCCTTGGTAAGCGTTATTTAAAGTCATAGCTTGATTGTATGTAAAGGTTTTGCTTACTCTAAATTCTGGACTTGCTCGCGCATTTGCTCGATCAAGAGCTTCAGCTCAAGAGCAGCTTGAGTGCACTCTTCAGCCACTGATTTGGAGCTCAGAGTATTGGCTTCCCGATTGAGTTCTTGCATTAAAAAATCCAAGCGCTTACCAACGGGTCCCTTACCCGCCAATGCCGAATCAACTGCTTGTAGATGGGTTTTCAAACGCGCAAACTCTTCGGCCACATCAATACGAACGGCATACAAGACTACCTCCTGCCGAATCCGCTCCATCAACTCTATGCCACTTTTAGCTTGGGCTTGTGCAGCCAAGGCTTCTGATAAACGCTCTGTGAGCTTTTCTTGATACTGTGCTACGTAGCCCGGGATCAGGGGCTCAATTTTGGCGACAATCTCGCGCATCTTTTGGGTGATATTCAGGAGCACCTTAACTAGGGCCTGACCCTCGGCAGCACGACTCTCCATGAGGGCAGTTAATGCAGCCCTGCCAGCTTCAGCAGTAGCGACCAACCAGCTATCTTCATCCCCGCGTGGTTCAGATAGTACCCCTGACCAGCGCAATACTTCAGCAACGCTCATGGGTTCGGCTTGCGGAAAGCCTGCTTGAACTTTTTCTTGGAGACTATACAAGGCATCAAGAGCATCTTGATTGATGGCGCCTAAGGCATGGGGGTTAGGTTTACTCGCACCTGCGCCATTTGAGTTAATGCGCCAGGCCGCCCTAAATTCGACCTTACCCCGACCCAAACTTTGGGTAACCATTTCTCTGAGGGCTGGCTCGGCAGCCCTGCATTCATCCGGCAAACGAAATCCGAGGTCTAAAAAACGGCTATTGACCGCCCGACACTCCATTTGCAGATCAGCAACTACCCCTGCGCCCAAGGAAACTTGGCGAGAAGCGCTGCCATAACCGGTCATGCTCGATATCATATGGACATTGTAGATTGATCTATCTCTCAGGACTAAAGAATATGAATACCAAAAACCAGACCCCTATCAGCCGCCCCAGCGGTCGCGCCCCTCAGCAATTGCGTGAGGTATCCATTACTCGCTCATTTACCAAGCATGCTGAGGGATCAGTCCTCATTGCTTTTGGGGATACCAAAGTCCTATGCACTGCTAGCGTCTTAGAGCGAGTGCCCCCGCACAAAAAAGGGTCTGGTGAAGGTTGGGTTACCGCTGAATACGGCATGCTTCCCCGCTCCACCCATACACGCAGCGATCGTGAAGCCGCCCGAGGGAAACAAACCGGTCGCACTCAAGAGATTCAACGTTTGATTGGGCGTGCCATGCGCAGTGTTTTTAATCTCGAGATTTTGGGTGAACGCACGATTCATTTAGATTGCGATGTTTTGCAAGCCGATGGCGGTACACGTACCGCAGCGATTACTGGCGCTTATGTTGCAGCCCGCGATGCTGTCAACCATCTTTTAAGAGCTGACATCTTGAAGCAAGATCCCATCATTGATAGTGTGGCAGCGATTTCGGTTGGCATCTATCAAGGTCAACCAGTACTGGATCTAGATTACCCAGAAGACTCCTCCTGCGATACCGATATGAATGTTGTGATGACGGGCAAAGGCGGCATGATTGAGATTCAGGGTACTGCCGAGGGAGCTGCATTCTCGCGCGCTGAACTGATTGAGCTATTGGATTTAGCCGAGCAAGGCATTCAGGAATTAAGCAAACTGCAAACCCAAGCCCTCAAGTAATTCATTCGTAATGCAAAAACTGGTTCTTGCCTCAAATAATGCTGGGAAACTGAAAGAGTTTTCAGAATTATTGGCGCCCTTTGAGTTTGAAATCATCCCTCAGGGACAATTAGATATTCCAGCTGCGGAAGAACCCTTTGACACCTTTCTGGAAAATGCCTTAGCAAAAGCCCGTCATGCGAGTCAACTCAGTGGACTGCCTGCTTTAGCAGACGACTCTGGTATTTGCTTGAATGCATTGCATGGCGCTCCGGGTGTTCGTTCTGCGCGTTATGCAGGTGAGCATGCTAACGATGCCGACAATAACCAAAAATTGCTAGCAGCTCTTGCTAATCAAACTGATCGCAGTGCTTATTATGTGTGCGCTCTCGTGCTGCTGCAAAGTGCCGATGATTCAAACCCCATCAGAGTAGAAGCCCATTGGGATGGTGAGTTCATCGACATCCCCAGAGGGGATCACGGTTTTGGCTACGACCCCTACTTTTATATTCCTGAATTAGGCAAAACCGCTGCAGAGCTCTCACCCAGTGACAAGAATGCATTTAGTCATCGCGGTCAAGCATTAAGAATGCTTCTCGCTGAGTTAATCAAGCTGGATCAGCGTGTCTAGCTCAATACTGTTGCGCCCCCAGTTCACAGCGCTCCCGCCGCTGGCTTTATATATTCACTTTCCTTGGTGTGAACGAAAGTGCCCTTACTGCGACTTTAATTCCCATCAGATTAAAGAAGGAAGAAGTGGCTTCGATGAAGCGCGTTATATCAAAGCGCTCATTACAGATTTAGAAACTGAACTCCCACGCATTTGGGGTAGACAAGTACACAGCATCTTCATCGGTGGTGGGACACCAAGCCTGCTTTCTGGGGCCGGTATGCAAGAGCTACTCTCGGATGTGAGAGCCCGCATCAACCTTGAGCCCGATGCAGAAATTACGATGGAAGCCAATCCTGGCTCGGTCGAAGCAGAAAAGTTTGCCGCCTTTGCGCAAGCGGGTATCAATCGGGTTTCTTTAGGTATTCAGAGTTTTGGTGATGAACAGCTCAAAGCTTTGGGCCGAATTCATAATGGAAAAGAAGCTAAAGCTGCAATTGAAATTGCTTTGCAGCACTTTAAATCTGTCAATCTGGATTTGATGTATGGCTTGCCAAAGCAAACGCTCGAGCAAGCCCGAAACGATATCGAAACTGCGCTTTCATTTAATACTCCACATGTATCGCTATATAACCTCACACTAGAACCCAATACCTACTTCGCAAGCTTTCCACCGCAACTCCCAAGTGAAGAGATCATTGACGCCATCTTCGAGCAAAATTTAGCCTTACTGACAAAGGCAGGATATCGACGCTACGAAGTTTCAGCGTATGCCAAGAAGGGTCAGGAATGCAAACACAACCTGAACTACTGGCGCTTTGGCGATTACATTGGCATTGGTGCTGGGGCGCATGGAAAGATCTCTTTCCCAGATAAGGTCACACGTCAGTTAAGAGAAAAGCATCCTGAGCAATATATGAAGGCAATGGAGACCCAAGGTCATGCATTGATTGAAGCGCGTGAGATTGCTACAGAGGATCTGCCATTCGAATTCATGCTCAATGTATTGCGCCTGAGCGATGGAGTTCAGACTGCGACATTCAGCGAGAGAACTGGACTGCCTCTAAGCATGATCAGCAAAGAACTGATAGAAGCAAGTGATAAAGGCTTGCTAGATCCCAATCCCACACTCCTAAGAGCCAGCGAGCAAGGGTATCGCTACTTGAATAACTTACAGGAGATCTTTTTAACTTAGAAGCTTTTGGTGATCTGAGGGCTCAGCGGTACGCTTCCATCCCCCTCCAATCCCTCAGCTTCTTGTTCTCCAGCGGGCTGGGCGCCAGATGGGGCCTGCATTTTTTGATTCATACGCCCATTGCGAGTGGGGCCAGTTTGAGTGCCATCCAATTGAGGTACTGAAATCTTTGGCGACAAAGGCTGAGAATTAAACTGTTTTAATTCCTCAGGGGATAAAGCAGGCATTACGGTATTTTGAGCGAAGCTGGGTAAGGTCATGAGTATCAAACCAGCAAATAAGGACAATCTTGAAAGTTGCTGAGTCAATCGATTCATGTGATCCTAGAGACGCTATTTAAATTGATGCAGATTTTGGCGGAAGAGGTGAGATTCGAACTCACGGAGGACTTTCATCCTCGCCAGTTTTCAAGACTGGTGCATTCAACCGCTCTGCCACTCTTCCTTCGCAGTGAAGTGGCGAATTATAAAGAACTTTTACCCAATCCTGCCTAAATCGGCGTATTTTCAGACATTTAGGGCTTTGGTCACCCCGTATTGATAAAATCGATTTATGCCCCTTAAAGACGCCTCAAATACCATCCATACTGCAGTTGATGTCATTTTAGATACTGCCTATCAGGGTATTGATGATCAAGCATGGATAGGTCTTTTTGCACAATCTCGCAAAGCTGGCTTAGAGCAATTGATCGCCGATCTCTTTGCCGGCAAGCATGTCAATGCCAGCGAGGGTCGCGCCGCCTTGCACTCTGCCCTGCGTAATTTATCCAAATCCCCCGTTCTATTGGATGGCCAAGATGTCATGCCCGCAGTCAGCGATGTCTGGCGCCGTATTGATAGCCTCTGTAATCAATGGGCTGGTGTTACCGATGTGATTCATATTGGTATTGGGGGCTCAGACTTCGGACCTCGCTTGGCCATTGAGGCTCTCTCTCACGTGCCAGGACTTCAGAGCCGCGGCATGCGTATGCATTTCTTGTCCAATATTGATACTGCGGAGCTGGCTCGCATTTTGCAACGAGCTCAACCCAACAGCACTCGAGTCATTATTGTTTCAAAGTCCTTCACGACTTTAGAGACCACCATGAATGCCAAAGCAGTTGTTGCTTGGCTCAAAGATAACAATTGCACTAGCGGACAAATTGCACACTCCTTGTTTGCAGTCACAGCCAACGTTGCTGCCGCTGAGGCTTTCGGGGTTGAAGAAGACAATATCTATCCATTTTGGGATTGGGTGGGCGGTCGCTATTCCGTTTGGTCGGCGGTCGGCCTCCCAATTGCTCTGCAGTATGGCTTTAAGACTTTCCAAGATTTCTTAGCTGGCGCACATGCAATGGATTTACATTTTAAGAATACGCCGCTAGAAGAAAATCTCCCTGTGATCATGGCGCTCGCACTGTTACATCAGCAAGAGAAACATGACATCAAAGCCTTTGCTGCAATTCCTTACGCTGATGCTTTGGATTGGTTTCCAAGATGGTTACAACAACTTGATATGGAAAGTAATGGCAAGAGTGTTGGGCGTGACGGTAAGGCGGTCAAGTTTTCATCACCGGTGGTATTTGGTAGCTCAGGCAGCAATGCTCAGCACTCCTACTTCCAACTCTTCCACCAGGGAACAGAGATCATTCCAATTGACTTCATTGCGGTTCGTAAACCCATGAGCGATCGCCCTGAGGCGGTGGCCCATCACCGCATCCTGCTCTCTAATTGTTTAGCACAAGCGCAAGCCTTAGCGCACGGCAAGGAAGCCAAAAATCCAAACAATGTCTATCCAGGCAAGCGTCCGAGCAATCTCCTATTACTACCTGAGCTCAATGCCTTCTATCTTGGCGCACTACTAGCTCTCTATGAAAATCGCACCGTCACTCTAGGCGCCCTTTGGAATATCAACAGTTTTGACCAGCCTGGTGTTGAGTTTGGGAAGGTCCTGGCCAAACCAATTGAGCAGGCATTGGCCAGTGGTTCAGATGCCATTGAAGCGGGTGACAGTATTGATGACGTCACTGCAGCCCGTATTCGCTTGTTAAATTCTTAAGTCTTGACAGGGCATCTACCCGATCAGATTGACATGATGTCTGCCGTTGTTTAAACTTGTATAAACATTATTTAAGGGGGTAAATATGGCTCCAGCTCTCAAAGTTGAGCAAACAGTACAGGAGTGGGGTAACGGCTTAGGCGTTAGGATTACTTCTCCAGTAGCTAAAGCAGCCCATTTGTCCCAAGGCGTCCCCATTTCTGTAGAGGTGGTCAAGAACGGAGTACTCCTTCGTATTGTCGGCAAACCTAAACTCAGCCTTAGTCAAAAACTCAAGGCATTTGACCCTGAGCAACATGGCGGCGAAGTGATGCCATCAAAACCCATTGGGAAAGAAATTATTTAATGGTGGAAAAATTGAAAGCTTGGGTGCCTGAACGTAGAGACATGATATGGATTAACTTTAATCCACAATCAGGTAAGGAAATGAAGAATGAGCACCCGATGCTTGTGATTTCACCAAAAGCATTTAATGAAAAAACTGGCATTCTTATTGGCCTTCCAATGACGCATGCGAAATCCAATGAAGCTAATCCGTTTGCCATTAAGTATTCTGTTGGCCGCGGCGAGCCCGTATATATTTTGACTCACCAACCTAAATCCTTTGATTGGCGTCAACGATCTGCAAGACCTCACCCTTGGAAGACCTTGCCAACAGCCCTTTTTCAAGAGGCTTGCGAAGGGCTAAATTCGATCATTGAGATCTCTCACTAATACAACTAGGAATTCAAGTGCAACTCTCCCCTTCTATCTTCAAGGCTTATGATATTCGCGGCATCATTGATGAGACTCTAGATCCATCGATTGCCAAACTGATTGGCCAAGCACTTGGTACTGAGATGCGTGAACTCGGTGAGACTGAGGTCGTGATTGGTCGTGATGGTCGCCTATCTGGCCCTAGCTTAATTGCCGCCTTAACAGAAGGTCTGCTCTCGACTGGTATGAATGTGATCGACCTCGGAATGGTTGCCACCCCAATGGTGTACTTTGCAGCCAACCAAACCATCGATGGCAAGAAACCTAAGTCTGGCGTAATGATTACTGGCAGTCACAACCCGCCCAATTACAACGGCTTCAAGATGGTGCTCGGTGGCGCTGCGATTTATGGCGAGCAGATTCAGAAACTACGCAAGCGCATTGAGAACAAGGAGTTTGCAACAGGTCAAGGCACTCGCTCTACCTTTGACATCTTCCCGATGTACCTCAAGCATATTGTTGGTGATGTGAAACTGGCTCGTCCAATGAAGATTGCAGTTGATTGCGGCAATGGTGTTGGTGGCGCATTTGCTGGTCAATTATTCCGCGCTTTGGGCTGTGAAGTGCAAGAGCTCTTTTGCGAGGTTGATGGTCACTTTCCAAATCACCACCCGGATCCAGCCCATATCGAGAACCTAGAAGATCTGATTAAGAACTTACAGACTACTGATAATGAACTCGGTCTCGCTTTTGATGGCGATGCCGATCGTTTGGGCGTGGTTACTAAAGATGGTCAAGTGATTTTCCCTGACCGTCAAATGATGTTATTTGCCAAGGATGTTCTCTCTCGAAATCCTGGTGGGCAGATTATTTACGACGTGAAGTGCACTCGCAACCTAGCTACCTGGGTTAAGCAACATGGTGGCGAGCCCCTGATGTGGAAAACGGGTCACTCTTTAGTGAAAGCCAAACTCAAAGAAACAGGCGCCCCACTCGCCGGCGAAATGTCAGGCCATATCTTCTTCAAGGATCGTTGGTTTGGGTTTGATGACGGTCTTTATACAGGTGCACGTCTGCTTGAGATTCTGTCTAAAGAAAAAGATCCGAATCAAACTTTAAACAATCTGCCAAATGCCATTTGTACCCCTGAGTTGCAACTGGCCTGCGCCGAAGGTGAGCCATTTGCATTACTCGAGGTGATTAAAGCGAATGCCAAGTTCCCCACTTCAGAATCCATCAACACAATCGATGGTGTACGAGTTGAATACCCAGATGGTTTTGGCTTAGCTAGACCATCAAACACTACCCCAGTTGTTGTGATGCGTTTTGAAGCAGATACTGAGGAAGCGATTGCTCGTATTCAGGCAGAATTTAAGGCTGTGCTCTTGGCTGTCAAGCCAGATGCTAAGTTGCCGTTTTAATTGAGAACCAATTTGAACTCACCCATTTCCTTTGATTACCCCCAGCAGGATGCTTCTGGTGCCACCTGTATTGCTCAGGCTTGGGCTAAAACGCCTCCCCATCTAGATGGCGCGCCCAAAGCAGCTGTGATTGAGAGAATTAAGCAACTATTGGTGGAGAAAGATGCTGCACTGGTCGCTCACTATTACGTTGATGGCGATATTCAAGATCTGGCGATGGCCACTGGTGGCTATGTAGCGGATTCGCTTGAGATGGCTCGCTTTGGCAAGAACCATTCTGCCAAGAATTTGATCGTAGCTGGCGTGCGTTTTATGGGTGAGACTGCGAAGATCCTCAGTCCTGAGAAACGTATCTTCATGCCTGACTTAGATGCCACCTGCTCTCTCGATTTAGGTTGCCCTGCTGATGAGTTTGCTGCCTTTAGAGCAAAACATCCCGATCGTGTAGTGGTTGTTTATGCCAATACCAGCGCTGCGGTTAAAGCCCAAGCCGATTGGATGGTCACCAGTTCCTGCGCTTTAGCGATCGTGCATCAACTCAAACTTGAAGGTAAAAAAATACTGTGGGCGCCCGATCGCCACTTGGGTAGATATATTCAGGAACAAACTGGAGCTGACATGCTCCTTTGGAATGGTGCCTGTATCGTCCACGATGAGTTCCGGGCTGAGGAGTTAGCGACTTTAAAAGCCAAACATCCGAATGCCATGGTTCTCGTTCATCCTGAATCACCCCAGGCTGTTGTTGATTTAGCGGATGTCGTGGGTTCAACTTCAGCCATGATTAAAGCCGTCGTCGAAGGTAGCACTGCTGAATACATTGTGGCCACTGATAACGGCATCTTGCATCGCATGCGTCAACTGGCGCCCCATAAGAAACTCATTGAAGCACCCACTGCCGGCAACAGCGCAACCTGCAAAAGCTGTGCTCACTGCCCTTGGATGGCCATGAATGGTCTTCAGGGAATTCTGGATTGCTTAGAGAAACATTCTGGTGAGATTCTGGTTCCAGAGCCCACCCGCTCTGAGGCCCTAGCTTGTATTGAGCGCATGCTCGCCTTTACGCAAAATCATCCTGATTTACTTGCCAAAGCCCAGCATGGTTTTGTCAAAAATATTGGTGCAGCCTAATTCGGTATGTTTGATCACAACGAAACCTTAGAGCAAGCGCGTCAACGCAACATTACCGATGCACTGACGGAAGATATTGGCGTTTGTGACTGGACCGCCAAACTGGTTCCCCAAAAAAAGGTGCATGCCCAACTGCTCGTCCGTGAGCAGGCAGTTCTGTGTGGGGTTGATTGGTTTGAAGGCGCGCTCAAGAGATTAGATCCTTCAGCTAAGATTACCTGGCATTACCTCGAAGGCGATGAAATGGCGCCCGATACTTTGGTATGCGATATTGAAGCAGGCTCTCAAGCTTTGCTGTCTGCTGAGCGCCCCTGTATTAATTTCTTACAAACTTTATCGGCTACTGCTACTCTCACCCGTGAGTACGTCAATGCGATTGCCGGTGTGAGCCCTAATCCTAATGGCTGTGCTGTGCTGGATACTCGCAAGACTATTCCCGGCTTACGTCAGGCCCAGAAGTACGCTGTCCGAGTAGGTGGTGGCCAAAATCAACGACTTGCCTTATGGCACGGCATTTTGATTAAAGAGAATCACATCGCCGCCGCAGGTAGCATCACTGCAGCCCTTCAGGCTGCTGCCGCTCTGAATGCGGGTGTGGATATTCAGATTGAAGTGGAGAACTTAGCTGAGCTCGATGAAGCCTTAGCTGCTGGAGCCAAAAGTATTCTGCTAGATAACTTCAATCCCATTCAGATGAAATTGGCCGTCTCGATTAATCATGGCCGCGCATTACTGGAAGCCTCAGGTGGCATTGATCTTGAACAGATTCGGGAGATTGCTGCCACTGGTGTAGACCGTATCTCTTTAGGAAAGTTAACGAAAGATATAGCTGCAGTCGATTTCTCGATGCGGATTCTTTAAGTTTTTTCAGTAAGCTCCCATCTAAATTACGTACATTCCTACAGATTTAATGTATCCTATTGGCTACATTAATGCATGCTCGAAATAAGGAAAACCGAAGAATTTAAAGCGTGGCTAGACTCTCTTCATGATTTGATGGGAAGAGCAAAAATTCAAGCCAGAATTAAACGTTTAGCCGAAGGAAACCCAGGAAATACAAAATCCGTTGGCAGTAAAGTCTTTGAGATGAAGATTGATTTTGGGCCTGGCTACAGGATTTATTACACACAACATGAGAATGTGATGTATCTATTACTTATCGGGGGCAATAAAAGAACTCAGGTTAAAGATATTCAGATTGCAAAATATTTAGCCAAAAACATATAGGCAATGAGATGAAAAAGACAATTATCAGTCCTTATGATGTAGTGGAGCACTTACGTACCCCAAAGGAAATGGCGCTTTATCTACAAGCATGTATTGAAGAATCCAATGGGGATGCGGCGTTTATAGCAAGAGCGCTTGGTGATATAGCGCGCGCAAAAGGAATGGCTCAGGTAGCTAAGGAATCCGGGCTCTCAAGGGAAAGCCTTTACAAAGCCTTGTCTGGCGATCGAATACCGGGGTTTGATACTGTATTAAAGGTGCTGGCAGCTCTTGGTCTGAGCCTACATACAAAACCCACTAGTAAAGCTCGTGCTTAACTTGACTTAATCTACTCAGAGTCTTGTGCTTGAGGGGTCAAAATCGTTGGATACGAAACCGCCCAAGTACCTGGGTAATCACGGCTGTAATGCAGACCCCTGCTCTCTCTTCTCATCAGAGCAGATCTGACAATCAATTCTGCGCACTCGAGCAGATTGCGCAGTTCGATTAAGTCTCTCGATACTTTGAAGTTAGCGTAATACTCTTGTACTTCGTAGCGTAATAACTTAATACGGTGTAGCGCTCTCTCTAGGCGACGGTTGGTTCTCACGATTCCAACATAGTTCCACATCAGAGAACGCAGCTCATCCCAGTTATGGGCAATGACGACTTGCTCATCAGCATCATCAACCTGACTCTCATCCCACAAGGGTAAATTAGGAAGATTAACGTTCTTCATTTCCGAGATATCTTGTGCAGCAGCTTTACCAATCACCACACACTCTAGTAGTGAGTTGCTGGCCAGACGATTAGCGCCGTGCAGGCCGGTATAGGTTGCCTCACCCACAGAATAAAGTCCTGGCAAATCGGTGCGCCCTTTAAGATCAGTTACCACACCACCACAGGTGTAATGTGCTGCCGGCACTACCGGAATCGGTTCTTTGGTGATATCTAGGCCCAGTGTTAAGCAACGGGCATAGATCATGGGAAAGTGTTCTTTAATGAAATCTGCGCCCAGATGGGTTGCATCGAGATGTACATAGTCAAGGCCATGCTTTTTCATTTCAAAGTCGATAGCACGAGCGACGATATCACGCGGGGCTAATTCATTACGCTCATCGTGCTCAGGCATGAAGCGCTCGCCACTTGGTAGCTTCAATAGGCCGCCCTCTCCCCGCATCGCTTCGGTAATCAAAAAGGTGCGATCGCTCGGGTGATACAAACACGTTGGATGAAACTGAATAAATTCCATATTACCTACTCGGCAACCCGCGCGCCAAGCCATGGCAATACCATCACCAGTAGCAGTATCTGGGTTACTGGTGTAACGGTAGACCTTACCTACTCCACCAGTTGCTAGGACTACTGATTTAGCAGCAATCGTTTCTACACGATTATTCTTAATATCAAGCGCATAGACTCCATAGCAACGATTGGGTTTATTGCGAACTGTCTTTGGGTCTAGCTGGCGATTAGTAATGAGATCTAGGGCTATCCAATGCTCTAGTAATTGAATATTGGTATGTGCTCGTGCTTTATCTAGCAAGACTTCATGAATCGCTTTACCCGTAGCATCTGCTGCGTGCGCAATACGACGATGGCTGTGACCCCCCTCGCGAGTCAGATGCAAGCCCATGGGGCCGGCCTCATCAGCAGTGAAAGGAACGCCTTGTTCTACCAACCACTCAATTGCCTTAGCGCTTTCCTCTGCGATGTAGCGCGCGGTAGATTCCACCACCAGGCCGGCACCAGCATCTAAGGTATCGGCTACGTGGGAGTCAATACTGTCGTGCTCTTTATCCACTACGCCCACGATACCGCCTTGTGCCCATGCCGTTGCCGCTTCACCTAAGCCGCGCTTTGCCATCACGATCACGGGCTGAGACTCAGCCATATGTAAGGCCACAGTTAAGCCTGCAAGACCTGCTCCGATAATCAGAACGGGTAACTCAGCTTGAGTAGAAGGATTTTTTGAAGAGGGTTGAGCACTGGCCATAAGGGCTTAATTCTATAGGTCTATTGGAAAGTGCGTTGAACTACCTTTTGAGGTCTCTATAAAAGTTTTCATGAGGACCTATGGCCTCAAGATATATTAGTCTGAGTCCATTATTAACCGAGTAACCCAGTAGAAATAGCTGAGATTTACTTTTAAATTTATAGACTCGCAGATCAGCCAATTCGCCTTTTTTCTTTTCGCCTAATGATGGTTGATTTGCAATCTGATCTATTGCTTTATCAACATCTTTTGCGACATTATCATTTAGCTTCTTATACTGCCTGGCGAAGCGGCGCATCTGGATCACCGAGTGAGCCATTAAACCTTCCTAGATCTTGGAATAAATGGTGTTCCGTACTCCCTAGGCTCTGCAAGTGATGCTAAGGCCTCAGTAATAAATCCGACCGGGAGGTCAGGATTATCTATAGCCGCGCGACCAACCTTGGCCCAAAACTCTATTTGACCTGCAATTGTTCGATGCTCAGACTTAGCCTCTGATTTCGCTAACTCATACAAGTCGTCTTCTATTCGTACTGGCATTCCCATAAGACCTCCTATCGATAAGCTCATTTTACTACAAAAGTAGTAATACAGAAATAAGGGTCTTTAAACGAAAAAACCGCCCGTAGGCGGCTCTTTCAATGTGGCGGCTAATTAAGACGTTGCCACTACCGTCTGACGCTCAGGATCGTTGGTACCATAACCCAGAACGACTGCAGCCTTACCGCCTTTCACCAGCTTGACAGCGCAGTACTTGAATTCTGGAATCTTACCTACAGGATCCAAAGCCGGATTGGTCATCATATTCGCAGCTGCTTCATAGTAAGCAAATGGAATGAAGACAACGCCGCGTGGTGTGCCATCATCTCTACGCACGTGAATACCGACTTCACCACGTCGAGACTGAACGGTAATCACATCACCTGCAGAAACGCCAAGCTGAGTCATATCTTCACCATTCATGGAGACGGTAGCCATAGGCTCAATCGCATCCAATACAGTGGCACGGCGCGTCATACTGCCGGTATGCCAATGCTCTAATTGACGACCCGTAATCAACACAAATGGATAGTCCGCATCAGGACGCTCGTTCGCAGGAATGATATCTGCAGGGACAAGCTTCACTTTTCCATCAGCGGTTGCAAAGGCATCATCAAATACGATTGGACGACCTGGATCTTCCGGAGTTAAGCATGGATAAGTCACGCTGGACTCACGCTCCAAACGATCCCAAGTAATGCCGCTAATCGCTGCGTGCATTGCTTGACGCATTTCTTCATAAACTTCAGCCACACCCGCATCAGGACCTTGATAGTTCCAGTTCAAGCCCATGCCTTTAGCAATTTCCTGAATGATCCACAAATCCGGCTTAGCATCGCCGGGAGGATTGATTGCTTTTTTACCCATCTGCACCATACGGTCAGTATTGCTAACCGTACCCACCTTCTCAGGCCAAGCGCTAGCTGGCAGAACTACGTCCGCAAGCAAGGCTGTCTCAGTCATGAAAATGTCTTGTACAACTAAATGCTCTAAAGAAGCCAAAGCATGACGGGCATGATTCAAATCAGGATCGCTCATCGCAGGGTTCTCACCCTCGACATACATGCCGCGAATCTTATCTGGATCGCTATCAGGCGCAGTAATCTTGTGCATGATCTCAACCACGGTATAACCAGGCTTCTTATCTAATGGAGTGTCCCAGAACTTCTCGAACCAAGTGTGCGCGGCTTCGTTATCAACCCGCTGATAGTTCGGGAACATCATGGGGATCAAGCCAGCATCACTCGCACCCTGCACATTGTTTTGACCACGCAGTGGATGCAAGCCAGAGCCTGGCTTACCAATCTGACCGGTAATACTGACCAAAGCAATTAAGCAACGGGCGTTATCGGTGCCGTGAACGTGCTGGCTAATACCCATACCCCACAGAATCATGGCTGACTTCGTCGTTGCGAACTCACGGGCCACTTCACGCAAGAGTTCTGGTGGAATGCCACAAATTGGAGCCATTGCTTCTGGGCTGTAACCCTTGATGTTTTCTTTGAGGGCTTCGTAGTTATTAGCGCGATCATTCAAGAATTTTTGATCCACTAAGCCTTCTTCAATGATCGTGTAAATCATGGCATTGAGCATCGCCACATCAGTATCCGGCTTGAATTGCAACTTCCGCCAAGCGTGTTTGCTGATCTCGGTCATACGGGGATCAGCCAGAACAATCTTAGCGCCGCGTTTGGCGGCATTCTTAAACCACGTTGCTGCCACTGGGTGGTTTGCAGTTGGGTTTGAGCCAATCAACAAAATCATGGTTGAATGCTCAACATCATTCACCTGGTTGCTAACCGCGCCAGAACCAACACCTTCCAGCAAAGCAGCCACTGAGGACGCATGGCATAAGCGTGTGCAATGGTCGACGTTATTGCTACCGAATCCAGTACGCACTAATTTTTGGAAAAGATAGGCCTCTTCGTTACTACCCTTTGCAGAACCAAATCCTGCCAATACTTTATTACCGTATTGGTCTTTAAGTTTCTTGAGGCCGCCGGATGCAAAGGCTAAGGCCTCTTCCCAGGTGGCTTCACGGAAGATCTCTGACCAGTTCTGTGGATCTTGAGTCGCAGTTTCATCTTTAGGTACGCCTGCTTTACGAATCAGCGGCTTAGTTAAACGCTGAGGACTATGAATGTAGTCCATGCCAAAGCGTCCTTTAACGCAAAGACGCTCGTGGTTGGCTGGGCCATCACGACCCTCTACGCTGACGATCTTGTCATCTTTAACGTTATAGGTAATCTGGCAACCGACGCCACAGAATGGACAGACTGAATCCACCTTCGCATCGACGGTTTGTGAGCCAATCAAACCCTTAGGCATCAATGCACCAGTTGGGCAAGCCTGCACACACTCTCCGCAACCCACGCAGGTACTATCACCCATAGGGTCATTCAAGTCAAATACGATCTCACTATGGTGACCACGATTGGCATAACCAATCACATCATTAACCTGCTCTTCGCGACAAGCACGCACGCAACGATTACATTGAATACAGGCATCCAGATTGACTGCCATCGCTGGGTGTGAGTAATCCGCACCCACCTGCTCACGGCGGATCGCCTTGAGTTCAGGACGTACTGTCACGTCCATCCGGGTAGCCCAAGTACTGAGTTCACCGTGCTGCTGCTTTTGCTCCTCTGCGGGAGTGTCTCCTACCCATTTAAATCCTTCGTCCGGCATATCGGAGAGCAACATCTCCAAAACCAGTTTTTGACTCTTGACTGCGCGCTCACTTTTGGCCTTGACTTCCATGCCAGCAGTTGCACTGCGGCAGCAGCTAGGGGCCAAGGTGCGCTCGCCATTAATTTCGACAACGCAAGCACGGCAGTTACCGTCTGCGCGATAGCCATCTTTAAAGCACAGATGGGGAATATCAATGCCGTGGCGCTTAGCCGCTTTGAGAATGGTCTCACCTTCGTATGAAACGATGGTCTGGCCGTCGAGCTTGAACTCGACGGTTTGTAGTTGGAGTTCTTTTGGATTGGTTGGTGCGTTCATATTCTGTCTCTTCCCGTTTTTTCTTTAAGTAACTTCCTTATGCGACTTCATTCGGGAAATATTTATTAGTGCAACGAATTGGATTGGGGGCCGCTTGACCTAAACCACAGATCGAAGCATCGACCATCACCGTAGCGAGATCTTCTAAAGTACTTTGATCCCAGGATTTGGCTTCCATGAGTTGGGCTGCTTTACCAGTTCCAACGCGGCAAGGCGTACATTGACCACAGCTCTCGTGTTCGAAGAAGCGCATCACATTAAGAGCTACATCACGTGCACGATCTTTATCACTAAACACCACTACTGCAGCGGAACCAATGAAGCAACCATAAGGTTGCAAGGTGTCAAAGTCGAGTGGAATGTCATTCATAGTGGCTGGCAAGATACCGCCCGATGCGCCGCCAGGCAAGTAACCATAGAAAGTGTGACCGTCTTGCATACCGCCACAGTAATCATCAATCAGTTGCTGAATCGTGATACCAGCTGGAGCCAATTTGACACCAGGGTAGTTCACGCGTCCGCTGACGCTAAAGCTGCGCAAACCTTTACGCCCGTTTAAACCAAAGGCACTGAACCAATCAGGGCCACGTTGCACAATATCGCGCACCCAGTAGAGGGTTTCCATATTGTGCTCAAGGGTTGGGCGACCAAATAAACCAATTTGAGCAATGTATGGAGGACGCATCCGTGGCTCACCACGTTTACCTTCAATACTCTCGATCATGGCGGATTCTTCACCGCAGATGTATGCACCAGCGCCACGACGCAATTCAATTAATGGCAACTTGCAAGGCGGATTGGCTTTAAGCTTCTCCAGCTCGGCTTCGAGCAATTCTCTGCAACCATGATATTCATCGCGCAGGTAGATATAGCAAGCATCAATTCCGACGACTTGCGCCGCTACCAATAAACCTTCTAGGAAGCGATGGGGATCGCGCTCTAAATAAGTGCGGTCCTTAAATGTTCCGGGCTCACCTTCGTCGATGTTTACTGCCATCAATCTTGGGGCTGGATAATCTTTCACAATGCGCCACTTACGACCCGCTGGGAAACCAGCGCCACCAAGACCGCGCAGGCCTGAGTTTTCCATGGCCTTAATTACGCTCTCAATGCTGTGCTTACCTTCAGCAACTTCTTTAGCTAGTACATAACCACCTTTAGCCTTGTAAGCCTCAAAGCCTACATAGTTTGGCGACAGCAATTGATCGGCTCCTTTTGGAGAAACGCTCTTCTCCGCCAACGCTGCAGGATCAAATTGAGCATCATCACGCGCCATTGGCTGTGTGACCATATCGTTTTTCACGGCAGCAGTGATTTTGTCCAGAGTTGCAAATAAGACCGGATGTTGATGTACAACTGCGATAGGAGCTTGCTCACAGCGACCCACGCAAGGCGCTGGAATGACCTTCACTTTGGGGTTGCCTAAAAGGCTAGGCAATTTTTCAAGGAGATTTTTAGCCCCTGCTAATTCACAAGAAACACCGTCACAAACACGTACGGTGATATCAGCTACTGGATCATCTCCACGTACGACTTCAAAGTGATGATAGAAAGTCGCAACTTCGTAGACTTCCGACATTGGAATATTCATCTCTTTAGCAAGAGCGGTCAGATGACGATCATGCAAGGCACGATATTCATCGTTGAGCTTATGGAGGTATTCAATTAAAAGATCGCGGCGATGTGGTGCATTGCCAATCAACATCCGTACCTCTTGCAAAGAACTGTCGTCGGCTTGACGGCCCTTCAATTTACTTTTGCGGCGAATGGTTTCTCTTAGATCATCGGCCGTTGCAATGGCGACGGCTTTGACTGCGTCAGAGGGCTTTGGATGATTCATATTGTGCGGTCTTTAATAAATTAATTTGTGGCGCAATTTTCGCGATTTTTCACAAAAATTGCTGTGCATATGCGAATTATTGCCGATATGTGACAGGTTTGTCAGAATTGGCATTTTTTTGTGGCCTTCATCTTTATTGCTGCCAAAAGATGAGCCATAAAAACTAGGGTTAACCCTTAAAGCAGAGAAGGTCTTGGCTGGTCACCCGGGGGATTGGAATAGTCGATATTTCGCTCATTAACCCGATCTTTGAAACAACGGTCATAGCCGGGTGAGCCGACTTGCCAACCAATCGAGGTGCAATCCTCTTTAGCGGCAGATTCCACCGTGCCGCAAGCGCCTAAACAAAGGCACAAAGCTAGAGGGGTCAATATGAGGAGGCGAACTGAGAATGTCTTCATAGGCAAAGTCTACTCGAAATTAAAGATGTCTTTTGCATAACTGACTTGTGAGGACTGTGGCAGAGTGACTCCATTCTTGACTGCCAATATTTCAGCCATCACGCTCACCGCTACCTCTGGGGGCGTCTTGCTACCAATGTAAATTCCTACCGGGCCTTTGAGTTTAGCAATGGACTCTTCAGAGTGTCCAAAATGCTCAATCATCCTTTGGCGTCTAGCATCGCTATTTCTGCGTGAACCAATCGCACCAACATAAAAGGCTTCGGTTTGCAAAGCATCTAATAAGGCAAGGTCATCTAACTTGGGGTCATGGGTTAGGGCGACCACACAACTGCGACTGTCGAGCTTCATCTCTTGAACTAGATCATCGGGCATCTCTGAGCTGAGCGTTATACCAGGGAGCTTCCAGCTGCTACGGTACTCTTCACGGGGATCACAGATGGTCACGCTAAAGCCATTAAATAAGGCCATGGTTGCCAGATACTCTGATAGCTGACCGGCACCGATAATGAGCATGCGGTATTCAGGTCCAAAGGTGTTACTGAGTACCGTCTCATTAATTGACAGCGCTTCAGGCTGAGCAATCACCTTCAAAGTGACTGTACCTGTTTTGAGTTCCGTCTCACGCGCAACCAGCTTGCCATCAGTTAACTCGTTGATGAGTTTTGCTAATGGTTCTATATCGACATTGAACTCAAGCAGGATCTCTAGAGTGCCGCCACAAGGTAAACCAAAACGATGGGCCTCATCTGCTGTCACACCATATTTAAGAAATTGGGGTGCACTTTGCTGGTCGAGCGGAAAATGCTGAAGCCCACTGTAGTTCCGAATCAGATCATCCTCAATGCAACCACCTGAGACACTACCAACCACGCTTCCATCTTCGCATAAGGCCATGATTGATCCCACGGGCCGAGGGGATGAACCCCAGGTTCTCACTACAGTTGCTAGCAGCGCTTTTTTACCGGCGCGTCTCCAATCAAGCAGTGCTCTCAATACGATGAGGTCTAGATTTTCCATAGCAGGAAATAATAATCCGATTTCTAGACGCTATTGGAATTCGGGAGACTGAAGATCAGGCCCATCTTTGTAGAGAGTGTTTTGAGATCTTCGGGTGTATCCAGGTCTACCACGTAGTGATCGTTTTGAGTTTGCCACTGATAGACCAACTCAGGATGTTGATCCATAAAATTACGGCACACCATTTCTGCTCCGGACGCCAAAATGGTTTTCATGACAGAACCACTCAACATAATAGGGTTGCCTCGTTGCCCATTAAACATTGGCAAAATAATCTCGCCAGTAGTTCTTTTCTTGAAAGTGGCAATCAACGCTTTGATATCTTGAGAGTCAATGAAGGGCTGATCAGACAGTGCCATGATCACTGCATCAAAATCACTCCCCAAGGTTTCTATCCCTACTCGGACTGATGTAGCTTGCCCCTTATCCGCATGCGTATTTCGTATCACTCGCATTGGATATAGCACCTTTAATGTCTCCAGCTCGCGCTCTACAGCCAGATGGTGATGACCACTCACTACCACGACTGCATCAACGCCGGCCTCTGTTAAAGCAATCAGCTGTCTTTGCAACAGTGTCTGGCCATCAAGCTGAATAAGGCACTTCGGGATATTGCCCATCCGACTACCCTCGCCTGCAGCCAGTAATACGGCGCAGACTCGAATCTGGGCATAAGGCTTACTTTGGGTCATGAGGTCCGAGTGGATAGTAAAACAGCCCAAAGCGGGCTGTTATTGGATGCTTACTTAGGCTGCTTCACAATTCGTAAATAAGGCTTTGGCGCTTTCCATCCCTCAGGAAACAGAGTCTTCGCATCCTCATCCGAAACAGAGCCCGCGATGATGACATCGTCACCATGATTCCAGTTCACAGGTGTAGCAACTTTATGTTTGGCAGTCAACTGAATCGAATCGAGTGCGCGCAGAATCTCATTAAAGTTACGACCAGTAGTCATTGGGTAAGTCATGGTCAGCTTAATCTTCTTATCAGGACCAACAATGAATACCGATCGCACGGTAGCATTTGTTGCCGCAGTTCTGCCATCAGAAGCCACGTCACCCGCTGGCAACATGTTGTACAACTTAGCAACGGCTAAATCCGTATCACCAATCATGGGGTACTTGACTGCATGGCCTTGGGTCTCTTCAATATCTTTTGCCCAGCCACTATGGTTTTCAACTGGATCAATCGACAAACCAATCAGCTTGGTATTGCGCTTAGTGAACTCTTCCTCGATCTTCGCCATATAACCCAATTCAGTGGTACATACCGGCGTGAAATCTTTTGGATGAGAAAACAAAATCGCATAAGAATCGCCGATCCAGTGATGGAAGTCGATCTCGCCATGGGTAGTCTTGGCTTTGAAGTTTGGGGCAATATCATTAATTCTGAGGGACATACGATCTCCAGGTCACAAATACTAAAAATTCACTTTACTATAAATTGAAAAGCGCTTCATGCCGCTTTGCTTATACCTTTAGATTAATAAATCATACAAGTCTGAGTAAGGCCTATGGTTGATTACCAGGCAGACTATAGCCATTTTGGATCAGAATCTGTCTTGCCTGAGTAGATTGCATAAATTGGTAAAGATCGCTGGCCTCTGGCGGCGCACCCTTAATCAAGACCATTCTTTGTTTAATTGGGGTATATGAGGTTTCCTCAAGCACTAGATAACTCGTATCTTTTACAAGCTCAGGCGACTTGGCGAGTGATAAGGCGGTAAAACCCAGATCGGCGGCACCAGTCGAGACAAACATCGTTGCCATGCCAATATTGTCTGCATAGACCAGTTTATCTTTCGCAACATCCCAAAGACCTACTGCCTTGAGATACTCCACTGCCGCTCTGCCATAAGGTGCAAGCTCGGGCTTAGCAATCGCAATCTTATTGGCCTTAGCAATGACTCTTGCTAGCTCAGTTTTATCTGTATTGAGTTTGATGCCACTAGAGTTCTTGGTCAACATCACTAACTTACCAATGGCATAGACTTTACCTGCATCGACTGTCTTGCCATTTCTATAAAGCTCAAGTGGATAACTTTCATCTGCAGAAATGAAGACATTGAATGGAGCGCCATTCATGATTTGAGAGGCAAAGTTACCGGATGAGCCGTAGGTGATTCGCATTTCTGGTTTGCCGCTAGCAATGAATGCACTGTTAATCGCAGCAAATGCATCTTTCAGATTAGCAGCGACGGCTACCGAAGTGGTTTGTGCTGATATGGGATTACTTAGCAGTAAGCAAAAAGACAAAACCCCTAAGCACTTGCCGATCAAAAAAGATTTCATGGAAGCTTAGGGGGTCTGATTAATTGAATGTGGCGGAAGGGGCGTCGAATAGAGCCCATGTATGGCTTTAGACTAACTGATACATGGTTATAGGCTTTAGACAACCTCAAATCCCTGTTTTTAATAATTAAATTTGATATTACTTAAGTAATAACTTTTTATCAATCGTCTTAATGAACTGCTGTCAATTTAGGTCCACTACCAAAGAGAGTTTTTCTATAGTAAATCATTGCAGCAACATGGGTTGATTTTGTATTATTTGGGGTACTTGGGTTTGGGGTGCTGGTGGTCTGTAACCTAAAGCGCTATGCGGCCTGACATGGTTGTAATGCTTAACCCACTCCCCCACGATGATCTGGGCTTCTTTTAAGCTATAGAAGATCTCCCCATCCAAAAGATTGTCTCTAAAGGTGCCGTTAAAGCTTTCACAAAAGCCATTCTCCCAAGGGCTGCCCGGTTCAATGTAGGCTGTCTTTACTCCAATGCCAGATAACCAACTACGCAGCTCTTTAGCAATAAATTCTGGGCCATTATCACTTCGGATGTGCTCGGGGATGCCGTGAGTAATCATGGCGTTGGCCAGTTGTTCAATCACTTGGATTGAGCCAATTCGTCTAGCGCAGTGGATCGTTAAACACTTTCTACTGAACTCATGACCAAAGGAAATCCCTTTAGGGACAATCATGGTCAGCATCCGGATCTTGCCACCATAAGCGTCCCTGATAAAGACAAAGTGACCGAAGGAAATCCCTATGGGACATAACTCCAAACATGATTGGTATGAGTAGCTCGCAACCTCATACAGCTGCCATCGTTAAACCAGAGTCTGCCTCTAGGAGGTTGCTTTTGTGGGATCTTTAGGCCTTCTTGCCGCCAGATGCGAGCAACCTTGGCGGTAGTCGCTTGCCCCCAACCAGCGTTACGCATCATGCCCGCAATAAATCTATAACCGTAACGGCCATAGGTGCTGGCCATGCGGATGACTTCGGCTCTAAGGGGCTCTTCGTCATCTCTAGGCAATGGCATATAGCGATACGCTGCTCTAGATAGCCCCACTAAACTGCAGGCAGTCCGCTCAGAGATAGAATGCTGGTCCATGAGCAGCTGCGCTGCATTTTTACGCCTAGTCCCTGAAGGGACTTCCGCTGGTCGTAAGCTTAGAAGTTTCCCTTAATGACTTCCTTAAGCATGACTTCTCGTAGCGATAAGTCCGCTACGAGCTTCTTGAGTCGGGTATTTTCCAGTTCTAGATCTTTGTACTTACGAGCTTGATCAACTTTGACCGCAGGGAATCCCTTTAGGGACATGCCGCCATAAATCTTGCGCCAACGATAGTAGCTTTGCTCTACCGTTCCCACTTCTTTACAGGCCTGGGCTAGGGTTTTGCCGTTCGTTGTCAGGACATCGATTTGACGCAATAAGGTGACGATTTGCTCGGGTTTAAGACGTTGGCCTTTTGCCATATTTAGCACTCCTTTAAGGTGAGAGATTATCAAAAATCCTCTCTTCTGGAGTGGTACTAAAAATCAGGTCAGTTCAATTTAGAGATTCTGTGATCTCAGGATCCTCAAAGCGAATCCATCCTTTATTCCTATATTCAGATAGTGTCTCTACCACCCGATCAAAATCTGATTTAGGCAAATCACGAACAATACTGATTTCAAACCTGTTTATCTTATTGATAACCCTTGATAGGGCAAGTGGTTTAGATCTCAAAGACGGTGGATTTAGCAATTTGTTTTTAGCAAGAACAGAGGACTTATTCATCATTTTCTTAAGATGCTCAAGTGTTATCTCCTTAGAAAAAGCACTTCTCACCACAAATCTCTCAAAGTCGTCAGCATCTAAAGTTGCCATTTCATAAAGCACTGAGAATGATGATGGCAACTTATCCATATACAGTCTAAATTTATTGGCATTTCTACCAATTGCCTTGTATTTTCTAAAAGATGAACCCTTGGAGTCTAAATTGACAGACTTACAGAAATACTTCAAATCATCCTCAGGAATCTCTCCTATCTTAAATTTTGTATAAATCTCGTAGACTGCCTCGCCCATATTCAAAATACCCTCAATAGCGTTTTTAGTCGATTGCTGATATCTACGAACATATTCATCTGCAATACTCTTATTAGTTGTAACCAAAGCTGTACCCATATCAATCTCCTTTAATTCGTTGATAAATTTTGAGCGAAGGAAGTAACGATCCAATGAAGGATTAACAAATTTTGCTTAATTCGATTTACTTAAAAAGTGACTTTTTTAGAGTTTTTAGTTGTCACTACTTCGTGGTTTCGGAGGGCATTGGAGCACTCTTATGGGAAGCACGATTACATCTATTACTATGAGACTATTGTAGCAAAAAACAGCCTATTTGTCAATACCTACATGGGTTTCGTGGCATTTACGCACTTGCACATTTAATAAAAATCAGGGAAATATTTGTTCACGATGAGAACAAAATGAGTGTTCAATAAGTCGAAAAAAATACCCCTGATTTAACGCTATCAGGAGCATGATTTTTAATAGATTTTGAAGTGTTCAGTAAGTTGATACATTTAGACTCAGGCTTTGTCATCTCCCTATAGAATATAGGCGCCCTGGACTTTATTAATTTCGTTCTGAAAATCGTTTTACTGTTTTAAGGGCTGAATTTATAGCTTGATGCATATCCATATAAGCATACAAACCACATCTACCAATAAATTCCATATTGTGAGGTACTAGACCCTCATAAAGTTTATAGATCTTTCTATTGGCCCCAAGCACATCCTTGACTGGATAGTACCTTTCATAATTATTTTCAGTAAAGTCGCAGGGCTCTTCGATGGTCAACGATGTGTGCGACTGTGAATCACCATGATTGGGTAAATTTTTCCATTCAGTCACTCTTGTATAAGGCTCAGAATGTGTAAAGTTCACTACAGATACTGGGAATAAACGAGGAATCGGCAAAGTAAAGTTGTGAAACTTGATTGATCTATAAGGAAGAACGCCGCAGGAATAGTCAAAAAATTCATCAATAGGCATCGAATTAAAAATAAAGTCAAATGCTGCCTCAATGCCATTGCTATACGGTTTATTTAACAAAACCTTAATTTGAGGGTGGTCAAATATATTAACAAACAGGTTTGTATACCCCTTAGATGGCAAACCCTGAAATTTATCATCTGGAAAATATAATTCATTTTGATCATTGCGTATGGGCACTCGATTTAATATTTCCGCATCAATTTCCTCAAGGTTTAGACCCCACATTTTTTTGGAATACGGTCTAAAAAAAATGTCTAGAATATTTTTTTCACCAACAATCTCTATGGTTTCTTGATTTACTGGAAGAGTTACTAATTGGCCAGAAGAAAGCATTGCTTTAACTTTATGGAAATAAGGGGTCCATTCTGTAAAGCGTGAAAGCCAATCAACCACTTCTTGATTAGATGTATGAAATAAGTGTGGGCCATATAAATGCTGGCGAATCCCATGCTCATTAAGAAAATCGTACGCATTGCCGCCTATGTGATTTCTTTTTTCTATAACAGTAATTTTATGGCCTTGATCCGCCAACTCTCTTGCGATAACGGCACCAGAGAAGCCTGCCCCAATAATTAATATGTTCATTTTTTTATATCAGCTTACTTGTAACAAGTAATAATCTCATTCTTTTATAAAGTAAAAGTTAATTTTTAATACAAGTTGTAAAAACTATATAAAAAGCACTTTCTAAATGGTTTTAGACTAATTCATTGAAAGCATTTAGGTCTGCAATATGAAGCATTTGAGTCATTGCGGTGTGCATCGAATATTTCTCACCTAACTCATTTCTTGCTAATATTGTTGCCTCAATAGCATCAGATCTATTAGATAACAAGTTATCTGCTGCCATTTGAATTGATTCTTCTGATAGATTAAAACCTAACGATCTAAGTTTTGATAAATTCTTAATGCTAAATCGATTATTGTTATAAATAGGTGGGACACCAGCTGCAATTCCAAAAAATACCCTGTCATGTACAGAGTCCTGTACAAGGGGATTTAAACTTAAACATCCTAGATAGTTAGGCAGCTTTGCAATATAGTCAGGAAAGCTAATTGATCCTTTGTATTGAGCCGTGGCTTGATCCCAATTGATGTGATCCCAGCCACCTCCATAAACATCAACCGGATATGATTTCAACGATTTCATAACCATATTTGACTGCCAAACTCTAATATACAAATCTAGCTCTACTAGAAGGGCCATCGTTAGCTTATTACCCCCATTCATCAAAATCCCATATTTTTCCGAAACCTCGTTCAAGATTTTTACAAAATCTTCGACATAGGCATGTTTTAGTAAAGGAGCAGATTCGAACAAAATTTGCTTGATAGCAGTTGGATAGGTCGCCCATTTATTTTCAAAGCTCTCTAGGCTAGCTGATGACTTAGAAAAAATGATTCGCTCAACTCTACTAGAAAGTGGCAGATCAATTTCTTTAAATACATTTTTTGGGGCGCCTAAATGAAGTGAAAAACATAGTCCATTTTTATTGATATGCTGCAGACTATATTTAGCATGATCAGGAAATACGTACCCATGGTATACATATTTGCTTTGAATTAAATGTCTACTAGGAAAATAACATGGGTGATCACAATTCCAATTAAATATTGGTAGCTTGAGCTCATCCCATAATAACTTTCCATTAGTTAATAACTCTAAACCCATACCCGACATACATAGCGCAAATTTAAATTGATTTTCTTGAAGTAATTTTTGAAGATTTGCAACAAAATTATCTTCATTTAAACTGCATATATAAGATTCACAGCCAATATCTGATAGCTCTTTCTTGGCCATCTCTAATAAAATCCTCAATGAGTCATACCCTGATGAGTTGGAAGTCAATATAAGTATTTTTGTATTCATATCTATAAAAGTTATCTTTTTTATATAATAACTCAAACGATACTTGAGATAGGGGTATAGGAAACTATGTGTCCGGCACGGACCCTACCGACACAAGGATTTTCAATTCTCTGCTAAACGCGGCTGCTTATAGCCAAAAGCTGACTATCCAGTTACAGAATAAATAGTCCCAATGCCCACTTTGCAGGATTTTGCAATTTGACGAATGCTCATTCCGCTTTCATGCATTGCTTTAATGGCTGAACGCATTCCATCATTCATTTTGGTTGGGCGCCCAATAAGAACACCAGATGCCTTTGCCCTTTGTTGACCTGCAATCACCCTCTCACGAATCAAATTTCGCTCAAACTCCCCAATAGCCCCAAATACCGAGAAGATCATGCGCCCGCTGGGCGTTGTCGTATCCATTCCCTGCTGCATGAAAAATAGATCAATCTTCATTGCTTGTAGTTCATTTAGTATTTCAACCAGATGCTGAAGACTCCTACCTAAGCGATCGATTGACCAACACATGACCATCTCAAACTTACGTTGAGTAGCTAATTTCATCATTTCATCTAGTGCAGGTCGATCTTTTCTTGATTTGGCACCCGAAACGCCGTTATCAATGAACTCCGAGACGATTTCGTAACCCATTCGTTCAGCAACTGCTCGAAGCTCCCTGAGTTGATTCTCAGACGTTTGATGTGTAGTTGAGACTCGACAATACAGACAGACTTTTTTCATCTCCAAACCCCTTCTAAATGCGTTCTAGAAGTGGTGGAAGGTAAAGGTTCTGGAGGGGATTACAAGTTTGTTCTTAGTCAGAACAAACTAACTTCAGACATGGGTTGAAAACATGGGTTGATTTAATAAAAAAAGTCCTCATAAACTATTGATTTATAAGGACTTTATGCTACTGGCGGAAGGGGCGGGATTCGAACCCGCGGTAGGCTATTAACCTACGCACGCTTTCCAGGCGTGTGACTTAAACCGCTCATCCACCCTTCCGGAACCCACGATTATACGGTTCCCGAAAGGGTGTGTCTGAGAAAGGCTTATAAAGACTGCTTGAGCTGGTCCAAAATCGCTGGATTCTCAAGGGTGGAAGTGTCTTGAGTGACCTCCTCCCCTTTAGCAATAACTCGCAAGAGACGGCGCATGATCTTGCCAGAACGGGTCTTAGGCAAGTTATCACCGAAGCGCACATCTTTGGGTTTTGCGATCGGACCGATTTCTTTACCAACCCAATTGCGCAACTCAGTTGCAATCTTCTTGGCCTCATCGCCAGTGGGTCTGCCACCCTTAAGAACTACGAAAGCACAAATTGCTTCGCCAGTCATATCATCAGGACGGCCAACTACGGCCGCTTCAGCAACCAATGGATTGGCCACTAAGCAAGATTCGATTTCCATCGTGCCCATGCGGTGTCCGGAAACGTTCAAGACATCATCGATACGACCAGTGATGGTGAAGTAGCCCGTCTCTTTATTACGGATCGCACCGTCACCAGCAAGATATAAAGTGCCGCCCAACTCTTCCGGGAAGTAAGACTTTACAAATCGATCAGCATCATTCCAAATCGTACGAATCATGGAAGGCCATGGGCGTTTGACTACCAAGATACCGCCACTGCCATTAGGCACGTCGTGACCTGCTTCATCAACAATCGCGGCCATGATGCCAGGTAATGGCAAGGTGCATGAACCTGGAATCATCGGTGTTGCACCAGGCATTGGAGAAATCATGTGGCCGCCAGTTTCGGTTTGCCAGAAAGTATCGGCAATCGGACAACGTGATCCACCAACATGCTCGTAGTACCACATCCACGCTTCAGGATTAATTGGTTCGCCTACTGAACCTAAAAGACGGAGTGAAGACAAATCGTAGTTCTTAGGATGAATAGATTCATCTCCGCTTGCGGCTTTGATTAAAGAACGAATCGCCGTCGGTGCTGTATAGAAAATCGTTGCTTGGTGTTTCGCAATCATGTCCCAGAAACGGCCTGCATTCGGATAAGTTGGCACACCCTCAAACACAATTTCAGTGCAGCCTACCGCTAATGGGCCATAGGTAATGTAAGAGTGGCCAGTAACCCAACCGATATCCGCCGTACACCAGAAGATGTCACTAGGCTTAATGTCAAAGGTCCACTTCATTGTCAGAATCGCCCACAATAAGTAGCCGCCAGTGGAGTGTTGCACTCCCTTAGGTTTACCTGTAGAGCCTGAGGTGTAGAGGACAAACAAAGGATGCTCTGCACTCACCCACTCTGGTTCACAAGTAGTGGGCTCATTGGCGACCACATCGTGCATCCAAGAGTCGCGCCCAGCGGTCATCGGAATATTGCCGCCAGTGCGTTTGTAGACAATCACGTTTTTGACTTTTTCACACTCGCCTAGGGCCAATGCTTCGTCTACGATCACCTTGAGTGGCAGTGCTTTACCACCTCGCAACTGTTCATCAGCAGTAATCACCGCAACTGCGCCAACGTCAACAATGCGTTCTTGTAAAGATTTGGCGGAGAAGCCGCCGAAGACTACCGAGTGGGTTGCACCAATCCGAGCGCAGGCTTGCATCGCCACAATGCCTTCAATCGACATCGACATATAAATAATGACGCGATCGCCGGACTTGATGCCCATCTTGCGCAAGGCATTGGCCATCTTACAAACGCGTTCGAGCAAGTCTTGATAGGTGGCCTCGGTAACTACTCCATCGTCGGCTTCAAAAATAATGGCCTTCTTGCTGCCATTTCCTTTTTGAATATTGACGTCTAGGCAGTTATAGGATGCATTGGTTAGGCCATCTTCGAACCACTTATAGAACGGTGGCTGGGATTCGTCTAAAACCTTAGTAAAGGGTTTTTTCCAGTAAATATTCTCTTTAGCTAAGCGCGCCCAAAAACCTTCGTAGTCTTTCTCGGCCTCAGCGCATAACTTGTTATAGGCCTCCATTCCAGGAATGGCGGCATCCTTTACAAAGTCCTCGGGTGGGTGAAAAACACGGTTTTCGTGCATTAATGGTTCCATGCTGACTGCCCTCTATGAATTAACTCTAATTAGCCACTGGGGAGATGTATCCTCTAGACCCTAGAAGATAAGTGAAAAAACGGGGGATTTGCTCTATGGCAAACCCTTAAAATATGGCAAACATGACAAATTTGGGTAGAAAACCATGACCAAGATCAAACAAAACGACCTCATTCAAAGCATCGCCGATGCCTTCCAATTCATTTCTTACTACCACCCTAAAGACTTTATTCAAGCCATGGGTCGCGCTTATGGGCTGGAGCAAGGTGCTGCTGCTAAAGATGCTATTGCTCAGATTTTGACCAATAGTCGCATGTGCGCCGAAGGTCATCGCCCGATGTGCCAGGACACTGGCATCGCTGTGGTCTTTCTTAAAATTGGCATGAACGTGCAATGGGAAGACGCCAAGATGAGTGTGAGTGATATGGTCAATGAGGGGGTCCGCCGCGCTTACCTTAATCCCGACAATATGTTGCGCGCTTCTGTGCTAGAGGATCCTGCGGGTAAACGTCGCAATACAGGCGACAACACCCCAGCAGTCATCCACTATGAGATCGTGCCTGGCGACGGTGTTGAAGTCATTTGTGCCGCCAAAGGGGGCGGCTCTGAGAACAAAGCCAAGATGGTAATGCTCAACCCTTCCGACTCGATTGTCGACTGGGTTTTGAAAACCGTTCCCACCATGGGTGCCGGTTGGTGCCCTCCTGGAATCCTAGGAATTGGTATCGGCGGCACACCTGAGAAGGCGATGCTGCTCGCCAAAGAATCCTTAATGGGTCCTGTTGATATTCAAGAGCTGATCGCTAGCGGTCCAAAAAACCGCGCTGATGAATTGCGTCTGGAGCTGTACGAGAAGGTCAACAAATTGGGTATTGGTGCGCAAGGTTTAGGCGGTCTCGCAACAGTGCTTGATGTGAAGATCTTGGATTACCCAACCCATGCTGCCTCATTACCTGTAGCAATGATTCCAAACTGCGCGGCAACACGGCACATTCATTTCCACTTGCATGGTGATGGGCCTGCAGTATTTGAGAAACCATCACTTTCAGACTGGCCGGATGTGACTTGGACTCCCGATGTTCAAAAATCTAAACGCATCAATCTCGACACACTCACTCCTGAAGAAGTTGCGGCTTGGAAGCCCGGTGACACTCTATTGCTGAACGGCAAAATCTTGACAGGCCGCGATGCTGCCCATAAACGTATTCAGGACATGCTCGCTAAGGGTGAAGAGTTACCGGTGAGCTTTAAGAATCGTGTGATCTACTATGTCGGTCCTGTGGATCCCGTGCGCGATGAAGTCGTTGGCCCAGCAGGTCCCACCACCTCCACCCGCATGGATAAATTTACGGAAATGATGCTGGCCAAAACGGGCTTGATTGCCATGATCGGCAAAGCTGAGCGTGGCCCAGTTGCGATTGAAGCGATTAAGAAACATCAGTCCGCGTATCTGATGGCAGTTGGTGGCGCAGCTTATCTCGTCTCTAAAGCAATTCAGAAGTCACGCGTGCTTGCCTTTGCGGATTTAGGCATGGAGGCGATTTATGAGTTCGATGTCAAAGATATGCCAGTCACTGTTGCAGTGGATTCTCAGGGCGTATCAATGCACATTGAAGGGCCTAAAGCGTGGTCAGCAAAGATCGGTAATATTCCGGTCACGATTGCTTAAGCCTGTAACTTCTTTGGATCAATCCTTTGGCACTCATCGGCGTATTTGATTCTGGTGTAGGGGGCTTATCCATTTTGGAAGAAGCCCTTCATCAATTACCCGAGCATGACTACATCTACCTAGCGGACTCTGCTAACGCGCCTTATGGTGAAAAATCCAGCGAGTGGATTAGCGCAAGAAGCTTGACTCTATGTCATCATTTAGCAAAGCAAGGTTGCGATGCCATAGTAGTAGCTTGCAATACCGCTACTGCTGAAGCAATTGCCCAGATTCGAGCCGAGCTCAGGGAGATTCCCATCATTGGAGTTGAGCCTGGTATCAAGCCTGCTGCGATGCAAAGCCAAAATAGTGTCGTTGGAGTCTTAGCAACTGAGGCCACCCTCAATAGCGATAAATTCAATGCCTTACTTGCCACCTTACCTGCTCACTGTCGAATCATCAAACAAGCCGGTGCTGGATTGGTACCCTTGATTGAAGCAGGTGCCGCAAATGATTCTGAAACTCTAGAACTGTTAGCCACCCACTTGCTACCGATCCAGGAAGCAGGAGCGGATACCCTCGTCTTGGGATGTACTCATTACCCTTTTTTAAGACAGTCAATCCGCAAGCTCTTGGGTGACTCCATGACAATCATTGATACCAGTGAAGCGGTGGTCCGTCAGCTCAAAAGACAGTTAGAGACAAGATATCCCGGGAAGGAAGATGAAAGCCCTAGACCTGCTCTGGGAGCAGTCTGTTTTGTTAGTAGTAAAGATGAAGTCAAGCTACTGCAAATGGCTCAAGAGCTGATCAATGCTGACCTACTGGGTCATGCGCTGAGTGCCTTTCGCTTAACAGTGCTGGAATCCTAATGGCATCTTTACTCAATCGACTCGATGCCTATCTGCCGTTTAATAAAACGGAGCGCACTATTATTGTGATCGTGCTCTTGTTGCACTGCCTACCCTTCCTCAGTTTGCTTCATTTTCATTTTGCTGCAGATACCCCAAATGAAGAGCGGGTTGCGATTAGCTTGACCTCGCCTGAAGCTGCACCACCTGCTGCCTCAAAAGCGGCGACCCCACCACCTAAACCAGTCACCCCACCAACGCCACCAACCCCCAAGCCACAGCCCAAAGAAAAAACGACTCAGGACAAATCCAGCAAAGCACCCAAGCCCCCAGAGACTCAGCAACAAAGCTCACCACCTACACCTCAAAGCAGTCAGCAGGCTCCTAGCAATAGCCCACCCAATGCGGCTGTTGCTCCCGCCTCTTCGGCAGGTGCGGGCGGGACTCCCATTCAAACTGACATTGGTAAACTTGAAGTCATCTATGAGCCTGATGCTGACGCTTACTATCCATCCTTCTCGAAGCGCTCTGGAGAACAAGGTGCAGTGGTTGTGAGACTGATCATTGATCAAGCTGGTAATGTAGAGAATGTGGCTTTGTTGAGGTCTAGTAATTTTCCACGCTTAGATCGTGCAGCAATGGAAATTGGTCAGCGCTATCGCTTCAAACCGTATTTAGTCAATGGTGTACCGAACAAAATTTCTACCAACCTTTTAATTAAATTTAATCTCAAGAATTAATCTTATGCATACTCCATTCGGCATCGCAAATCTTTGGATCACAGGTGACTTCGCTACTCGCTTTGTTGGCATCATTCTGTTGACGTGCTCAATCATTACTTGGGTCATCCTCTTCAATCACCTCTGGGATCTTCGTAAATTGCGCAAGCTCATGCCCGAGGTAGAGCGCTTTTGGCGTGCCACTTCTTATGAAGATGGTTTACATAGCTTTAGCAATGACAGCTTTAATCCGTATTACAAGATTGCTAAAGAAGCTTCATCAGCATCAAACCATCATCAAAGCCAATCTACCAATCATCGCGAGTTACTTCAAACTCTGAACTACTCTGAGTGGATGGCTCGGAGTATTAAAAATAGCATTGATGGTGTGGCAGCACAATTTCAGAAAGGTTTAACTTTTCTGGGGTCAACCGGCTCCATCGCTCCTTTTGTGGGCTTGTTTGGAACTGTTTGGGGCATCTACCACGCCCTGATTTCGATCAGCAGCTCTGGTAGCGCACAGATCGATCAAGTTGCAGGACCGATTGGTGAAGCGCTCATCATGACTGCCCTCGGCTTATCTGTAGCAATTCCAGCCGTTCTTAGCTTTAACGCAATCAATCGCGCCAATAAATTACTGATTGCCGATCTCAATCGTTTTGGCAATGATCTGCTGGCGTATTTTGTGACCGGCGCACGCGTGAAGTCTGGAGAATAAGCATGTCGTTTAATATTCAAAACGATCAAAACGAAGACAGCATCATGTCGGAGATCAATATGACGCCGATGGTGGACGTCATGTTGGTGCTCTTGATCATTTTCATTATTACCCTCCCCGTCATTCAGCAAGCTGTAAAAGTAGAGTTACCTAAAGCCAGTAGTGCGCGCAATGAAGTCAAGCCGGAGTCAGTGCAAGTGTCTATTGATGCAAAGGGTCAAATCTATTGGAATAGCACTCCAGTAAGCCTCAAAACCTACAATGAGAATGCAGATAAAGCATCACAAGAAAATCCGCAACCGGAAATCAATCTGCGCGCAGATAAATCGGTGCAATATGATTATGTAGCTAAGGTCTTAGCCGCTTCTAAGCGAGCCGGCTTAACGAAGTTGGGCTTTATTACTGAACCGGATTAAGCACTGCTTGACACTTTTCGGTGTAGACCTTAGTGCCCTCGCCCAAGGTTTTTGACAAGATACCACCCGCAACCGTTTCCACTTTTTTGAGTTGTCCAGTATCTCGCTGGATGCTTGTGACAGCGACTACTGTTCCGGACGCATACTTCACACCATCTAATATTTCTGGCTCAAAGAAAGTGTCCGTCATAAATGACACAGCACTTTTTGTGATTTGAACGTTCTTGATCTCCTGATAGCCTTGCGCATCACGTTGATCCAAATCCCGACCATCCAAGAAGACCTTCGCTTTATCTTTGGGGTTTTTAGGATTCGGTGAAACGATCTTGAGGTCGTATTCCTCAGAGTAAGCCCCATCAGATCGAACGCATGTGAATGCAATGGTTTCAGCGTTGGCAATTCCAAAGCCCATCATCAGGCCAATCAAGCTCAACTGCATTGCGAGGTTAGGAGTGCGCTTTTGTAAACTCATATCGAATGGTGGTGCCCGAGGCCGGAATCGAACCGGCACGACTTTTTTGAGTCGGCAGATTTTAAATCTGCTGTGTCTACCGATTTCACCACTCGGGCTCGCACTAGCAGAAACTGCAGCGCTAAATAAATCAAGACCTTCGAATTTTAGCATGCAGAAGGGGTTTTCTCCTGTAGAGCCCCGTCTAGAGGGCTTTCTACAAGGGAGCAGAGTTTCAAAACCACTAAACTACCGACATGAAGCGTTTTTTAGAATTCAAGGAAATTGCCCCCATCATCAGAATCATGCTCTTGGCGGTGGGAGTCCTGCTAGCAATCGCTGCTTTTGCGATTGTCTTTTATCTGGTCTCAGCTCAGTCTAACGTTTCTGGCAAACGGACCCTCAGGGGTTTAGGCGACGATGTTGTCATTAGCTTTGATCAGGCCGACATTCCTCATATCAAAGCGAATAACTCAGCAGATGCTCTATTTGCACTTGGCTATTTACATGCCACTGAGCGCTCTTGGCAAATGGAAATGAATCGCCGCATTGCGAGTGGTCGCCTCTCTGAAATACTAGGAAGCGAAACCGTTCCGATCGATCGATTTTTAAGAACCCTGGGCATTAAACATGCTGCCGAAAGACAGTTCGATCGATACCCTGTTGCGGCTAAACGTCTCTTGCAAGCCTATGCTGATGGTGTCAATACCGGAAATGCGCAATTAGGCTGGGCTTTACCCATTGAATACTTTCTCACTGGATCTAAACCAGGTTACTGGACTCCGAGCGATAGTCTGGCCTGGATGCTCATGATGAGCTTAGATCTTGGAGGCAATTGGCAGCGTGAAGTACAACGCTTCGAGCTCTCACAATATCTCAGCACCAAAGAGATCTGGGATGTCATGCCGCCCTATGATTCTGGTGAGCAAGTCACTCAGATGGACTTTGCTAAGTTATATCAAGACATGGGCATCTATAAGCAAGCGAAACAGGATCAGCAAAGCAAAGTCCCCATGAGTCCTGCCATGAAGATGGCAATGGAATATTTTCCAGGGGGTCAAGAAGGCATCGGTTCAAATAACTGGGCGATTGCCGGCAAACATACCGATACCGGAAAACCTTTATTAGCAAATGACCCACACCTGGGCTTATCAGCGCCATCCGTTTGGTACTTTGCTCATCTCGATGCGCCTGGACTGAATGTCATGGGCGGCACACTACCAGGCATTCCTGCAGTAATCCTGGGTAGAACTGACAAACTGGCGTGGAGTTTTACCAATACCAATCCCGATGTACAAGATCTCTATATCGAGCAGATTGATACGAAAAATCCAGTGATGTATCACGGCCCAGATAAGCAGCTCCCCTTTAAGGTCCGTCAAGAGATTATTGATGTCAAAGATTCTGAGCCCGTGCGCTTCTTAGTCAAAGAGACTCGTCACGGTCCAGTCATTTCGGATAGCTTCTCCAAACTCAAGAACATTATTAATACCGACAAGTTTGCAATAGCCTTACGCTGGACTGCGCTTGATGAAGAAAATCAATCGGTTGCCGGCCTGCTGGAATTGAATCGTGCCAGCAGTATGGATGAGTTCAAAAAAGCCTTGCGCCAAAATTACGCTCCGATGCAAAACGTCGTCTTAGCAGACCTTGAGGGCAATATCGCTTACCAGGCTGCTGGCATGGCACCCAAGAGAATTCTGAATCAAGGTCTATATGGTGTTGCTCCAGCGCCTGGCTGGGAAAAGCAATATGACTGGACTGGCTATGTTCCATTTGATCAATTGCCTGCCAGCACCAATCCCGAGCAGGGTTGGATTGCTACAGCCAACCAAGAGATTATTGCAAGTAACAACCCCAATCCACTGACAGCAGACTGGGATTTTCCAGCACGCTATGACCGGATTGTTCAGCTGATTAAGGCCAAAGACATTCACAATATGGACAGCATGAAAGCTATGCAGAGCGACACACTTTCCTTGGGCAATACGCCAATGCTGGGGCTCTTTAAATCGATTCAATCAAATCATCCACTCGCTGCAAAAGCACAGGCTCTCAGCAAGGATTTTGATGGTGATATGAAAAAGGACAGCGTTGGAGCACTCGTCTTCAGTGCCTGGGCAGATCAACTCACACGTCAACTCTTTGGGCGCTTAGGTACTTTGTTTGATGAATACTACGGTCCACGCAGCTTTAGACAATCCCTACTAGTGCAACTAAGAAATCCCGATAGCCCATGGTGTGATAACTCAAAAACAGCCAATGTCGAAACTTGCGCCGACGCTGCCAATATTGCTTTTAATAAGGCCTTAGATCAACTGAGCAACCAATTTGGTAATGATCCCCAAAATTGGACCTATGGCAAGGCGCATATTGCAATCTCAGAGCATCGCCCTTTTAGTCAAGTACCATTTCTAGCGAAATTCTTTGATCTTGAGGTCCCAGTTCCCGGTGATAACTACACCATTAATGTAGGTCGCCTTGAGCTGATGAAAGCGGTCAACCCCTATGAGACTAAGCAGGCACCTAGCCTAAGGGCCATTTATGATTTATCGGACCTCGAAAAATCTCTGTTCATTTACCAGACCGGCCAATCAGGCTGGGTCCAAAGCCAGCGATACCGGAATATGCAAGCGCTCTGGGCCAATGGGCAGTACCTACCCTTGCAGATGAAACCAGAGAAGATCGATCGTCAGCTTGAACTAAATCACCGCTAAAAATTGGCAGTACGTCATTTAGGCTGTTTAGAATAGCCATGTCACTCTTGAATAATAGAAATTACCATGAAAAAACTGTCCCTCACCACCATCGTCGCTCTCTCAATGATCCCAATGATGAATGCTTTTGCAGCATGGCAAGAGCTGGGTTACAACGAACTCATGAGCGTTTCAGTAGACGTTGAGACACTCCAACAAAATGGTGATAAAGCCCAAATCATGTCAATGTTGAATTTCAAGAAACCTGGTGAAAATCAACAGACTAAAGCGCCTGTGAATTCCATCATTGGCTTAAATGAATTCAATTGCTCCAACGCAACTTATCGACCAATTGAGTTCAAAGAATTCAGTGGTAAGAATGGTGGCGGCAAACTGGTCTCTACCAACCCTACTCCTGACAGTCCTTACGAGGCTGTTCCTCAAAACTCCTGGCAAGCTGGAGTGTTTAACGTTGCCTGCCGCAGCAAGTAATAGCCGCTTCATTCAAGTCCTGGTCAACAGACTATGGGCTCCTTTGCTGTGTATCTTGCTACTCAATGGCTGCGCTGCGCCACTTGCAGCGATTGGTAGCTCTGCGGGAAGCACCGTCACTGCGACAGCGGCAGCTTACCCAGTAACAACCGCCAGTGCGGCAACCTCAGTGGCTACTGGCAAGTCGCCACTAGAGCATGCTGCCTCTGCAGCAACTAAAAAGGAGTGTAATTTTTTCAATGTGGTGGACTCAAAGCCCATTTGCATTGATAAAGAATTTCCACCAATTACTGACAAAAGCGAGCCTTACTTGGGGCCAGCAGACACTACCTCCAGCGCAAATTCTCAATAAGCCCCGCCCAAATTACTTACCTAGGTCTAAAATCATCTTATGACATCTGAAAACTACTACCTCACCCTCACCTGCCCCAATAAACCCGGCATCGTTGCCGCTGTTTCTACCTATATCTTTCAAGCTGGTGGTGATATTGAAGAAGCGCAGCAATTTGATGACAAGGCCTCCAAGCGTTTCTTCATGCGCGTGAGTTTTAGTTGCCCCGTAGATGCGGCTACTTTGAGATCTGGTTTTGTTGAGATTGCCAAGCGCTTCGAGCTGACCTGGAACTTGCGTGCCGTTAAAGATCTCAAGCGCGTCTTAATCATGGCCTCCAAACTAGATCACTGCCTAGTTGATCTGCTTTATCGCTGGCGCATTGGTGAACTACCCATGATTATTTGTGGCATTGTTTCTAATCATCCGCGCGAGGTGTATTCCAGTATTGATTTCTTTGATATTCCCTTTTATCACCTGCCCGTCACTCCAGAAAACAAGCCTGAGCAAGAGAGCAAACTACTCGACATCATTGCCAAAGAAAAAGTCGATATGGTGATTCTGGCGCGCTACATGCAAATTCTGTCCGATCATCTTTCTAAAGAATTAACAGGTCGCTGCATTAACGTGCATCACTCATTCTTACCTAGCTTCAAAGGCGCTAAGCCCTATCACCAAGCCCATGCGCGGGGCATTAAGCTGATTGGTGCTACTGCACACTTTGTGACTAGCGATTTAGATGAAGGCCCCATCATTGAGCAAGACGTCACTCGAGTCACTCATGGCGATACTCCAGATGATTTAGTACGTAAGGGTCGCGATCTGGAGCGCACAGTGCTCTCCCGCGCACTCCGTTATTACTTGCATGACCGTGTCTTGAATAACGGAGCGACTTCAGTCGTCTTTTCAGACTAAGGCCGAACTGCAGGCGTCTCGAGAGGCATCCCTCTAGCGCGCCACATTAAATAGAGCTCTAACTGCGCCATCTCAGTAGAGCCATATTCAAAAGGCTGAGCGCGTACCCCACTCATACAGTTGCGTAGACGACGTTCTAATGAGCCCAAGCTTTGCCATTCAATGCGATAGATTGGATACCCAGTAGGATGTGCTTGTGGAATGATGCTGCCTCCTAGCTTCAAACCAGCGCGTTCTTCATGGCACTGAGCGCAAGAGAGGTTGAGCTGACCCATGCGTTGATAGAACCAGTCATGGCCTTTTTTCAGATCAGATTGATTATTTGCTGTTTTCTGAACATCTATGGGCAAACCTTTTGATTGGTTTGCTACAAAAGCGGTAAGCGCTAAGAGCTCTTTACTCTCATATGCAAACTGAGGAAGACCTTGATTGAATGTACGACATTGATTGATTTGTCCCTCAAGGGTTTGCAATTTTCCGTTTATCACCTTCGGGTAGTGGGTTGCCACTCCCTTCATGGATTGCGCAGATTCACCGTGACATGAGGCGCAAGACTTTTGCTTGAGCCCAAGGGATTCTTTCCAAAGTGTTTGACCATCCATTAACCAGAAGAACGCAGGATTGGCGCTAGGATCATCCTGTAAGGCTTTGTTTTCTACAGACATCGATTGATAGCCTGATTGTCTGGCTGGAGTTTGCGCATCAGCAGTCACTAGGTAGGCGCCAGTAATCCCGATACAACAGACAATGATGCGAATAATTCTCACGTAACCGTAATCTGAGCTTGATTCAGCGCTTCATAACCATCATCACCAGTCCATTCGAACTGAAGGGTTCCGCTTTCAGTAGCGATCGTAGTGAAGATCACCATCGGGTTGGCGCCAACGCCTGGATAAAAATCGGCTTTAAATACTTCGACACCGCCATAAGAGCAGGTGAAATTTCTGATGATGTCCCGCGGAATACGTTTACCGGTTTGGTCGTATCGAAAGCCGGTCTCCATATCATGCTGTGCAATTGCCCGAATTTCAATAATCTCACCCCGCTTGGCTTTATCGGGCATGGTGATGACGGTGCGGGAGGTTTTACTCATGGCTCCTCCGTGCAAGCAGAAGTGGTCACCATGGTTTGTACAGAGCTTTGCCAAAAACTGTTATCACTCAACTGGGCAATTGCCCAGACTTTTTGTGACTCTGCCAAGCGCACTCGAGTCGTAATATTGGCGGTACCTGAGCGAGGCGTTAGATAGGCACTAAACACATTCGGCAATGGGTTTCCCTCTGCAATGATATGAATCGCCTTCACGTAGTTTTGCTCAGTCATCGGGTGATCGACGCTCACTTTGAGAACAACCAGATTGCCATTCTCTACCAACGGGGGAAGGACGAGCTTGACCTTGCCCTCATTTAAAGTATTTGAACCAACAATCTTTTGAATTGCCTCTAAAGCTTCGGGCTTTTTAGCCAAGGCTAATAAGGGCTGTAGGCAGACGGAAACACCGAGCAGCAATGCTCGAGTAAGCCAATCACGCCTTCCTAAATTGTGTTTAGTCTGTATTGCTCTCATGTTTTCACTCAGTGGCTTTAGTTTTCAGAGTTTGTAAAAAGGCGATCACGTCTTCTATCTCTTGTCCCGATAGTATCGTCTGACCTGCATATTTTGGTGCGACTCGAGTAAATCCCTCGCTTCGGTAATACGCAGGCATGATGGTGCTGGGATTGAAATATGCAGGATTTACTAGACGAGCTCTCAGTTGAGCTGCACTATAGTGGGCCACACTTGCCCCAAGCTCAGGAGCCAAATTTCCCTGAAATTGCTCCTCCGGAAACGGGCCGTTATGGCACAAAATGCATAGGCCACTTTGTCGACTTAATACAATGACGCGCCCTCGACTGAGATCACCTACTTGACTTGCAAGGGGTTCGCTAATCGCGCCATTCACAATCGTGGCTGCAGATACCAGCTTCGAATGACTAAAGAAAAAGAGCGTGAATAGTAAATAGATTACTAATACACGCCCTGTTCTCATACGAACTTCTAAAAAATGGCTAAGCTGAATTAAACCAACTTAATACCGCTATTTTTCAGAGGCACATCCCGATAGCGTTTGCCAGTGGCACGATACAGTGCATTTAATACTGCTGGTGCAGCAACTGCAATCGTAGGTTCACCTACACCACCCCACTCGCTTCCGCCACCCTGAATCAAGATGGTTTCTACTTTAGGCATCTGCCCTAAACGAATCGAATTAAAGGTATCGAAGTTCTTCTGAACAACAGCACCATTCTCGATTGTGATTTCTTCTTCAAAGAGTGCAGATAAGCCAAACACAAATGAACCAGCCACTTGACGCTCAATCTGAGCGGGATTCACGGCATAGCTTGGATCAGTTGCTGCCACAATGCGATGAATCTTCACTTCATTGCCGTTTTTCACAGAGATCTCGCAAGCGGCAGCAACATAGCTACCGTAGGCTTTGATCTGGGCAATTCCGCGATAGACACCTGGCGCCGCAGGTTTAGTCCAGCCGATACCGTCTGCAGCTGCTTGGAGTACCGCCATATTGCGGGGATACTTTTGCATATGCTTGAGGCGGAATTGAACTGCATCCATACCTACTACTTCAGCCAACTCATCCATAAAAGTTTCGATATAGATGGCGTTCTGATTGACGTTCACACCACGCCAGAAGCCTGGCGGAACATGGGTATTGCGCATTGCGTGATCCACATTTAAATTATCGAAGCTATAGCCAAAGCCATGCTCACCTTGTGGGTCGTAGCCTTGGAATACTGCTGGATCCTTGCCTTGGTTGGCTTCCAAAATAAATGGACGCACTGCAGCCAGAATCGACTGGCCTGAGATACGGATATTGAGCGCAGTGACATTCTTTTTATCGTCAATTGCTGCCGTTAATTTGGCCATCGTCGCAGGGTGATAACGACCTTGGGTCATATCCTCCTCACGAGTCCAGATCAATTTAATAGGCGTACCTGGCATCTGCTTGGCAATCGTTACCGCCTGAACAGCATAGTCCTGGAACGCGCCACGACGACCAAAGCCGCCACCAATATTGACCTTATAGACTTCGCATTTTTCAGCAGGAAGGCCAGATGCCGCAATCACCGCCGCCAAGGAGGCTTCGCCATCCTGGGTTGGAACCCATGCTTCACAAAGCTCAGGCGTCCACTTCGCAGTGGCATTCATCGGCTCTAGGGTTGCGTGGTTTAAGAATGGATAAGAGTACGTTGCCTGAATCACTTTGCTGGCACCAGCAATAGCAGACTTAGCATCTCCATTGCTGTTGTGTACAAAGGCATCATTTGCATTTAAACCTTCCTCGAAGATTTTTTTGATCGATGCGCTGGAGACATTGGCATTGGCGCCGTTGTCCCAAACAATCGTCACTGTATCCATCGCTGTTTTAGCCTGCCAGAAAGTATCGGCTACGACTGCTACAGCTGACTCACCTACTGGAACGACCTTCTTGACACCTTTCATGCTCATCGCTTTAGTAGCGTCGTAGCTTTTGACCTTGCCACCAAAGACGGGCGATTGCCTGATGTTGGCAACCAACATGCCAGGCATCTTTAAATCAATTGCATAAACTTGGCGGCCGGTCACTTTATCGGCTACACCGTCGATGCGATTGACGGGTTTGCCAATCAAGGTCCAATCTTTCGGATCTTTTAAAGGAATATCCGCTGGAACTGGGAGCTGTGAAGCGGCTACTGAGACCTTACCAAATGTTGTCTTCCGACCAGATGGAGTATGAGTAATCACACCATTCAAAGCAACGCACTCAGAAGCGGGAACACCCCATTGATTTGCGGCTGCTTGAACTAACATCATGCGCGCTGCTGCACCACCCTTGCGAACATACTGTTCAGAAGTGCGTATACCACGGCTACCACCAGTAGAGAAGCTACCCCAAGCTTGTTTGCGACGCAAACTCTCGCTTGGTGATGGATATTCGTAGCTGACTTTGCTCCAATCACATTGCAACTCTTCAGCAACCATCTGCGCTAAGCCGGTGATAGTCCCCTGACCCATTTCTGAGCGAACCACACGAACAACGACATCGTCATTGGGCTTGACTACAACCCAGACTCCAATCTCTGGAGATGAGAGTGGCGCCATGGAGGTCATGCCAGAGCCTTCAGCAGCAGATGCTAAAGACATGAAATTCAGATCAAAGCCAATAGCTAGGCCAGTCGCAATGGCTGCTGAACCGACAATGAAACTTCTACGGGAAGGGTTTGTTGTATTGATAGTCATCGTTTTCCCCTTAAGCTTTAATCACAGCGTGAATCGCATCACGAACTTGTTGGAAAGTGCCACAACGGCAAATATTGGATACCGATGCGCTGATTTCTTCATCGCTTGGCTTAGGATTATTCCGCAGTAATGCCGTAGTTGCCATCACCATGCCGGACTGGCAATAGCCACACTGTGGAACTTGCTTTTCTACCCATGCTTTCTGAATCTTCGAAAGCTGGCCACTCTTCTCCAAGCTCTCAATCGTTTCGATCTTCTTGCCTTCAGCAGCAGAGACCGGTAAAGAGCAGCTGCGCATCGCCTGGCCTTCAAATAAAACTGTACAAGCGCCGCAGGCACCGATACCGCAACCGTATTTAGTACCGGTCAAACCCACTTGTTCACGAATGACCCATAGCAAGGGGGTATCTGGATCGACATCCACCGCATATTTTTTGCCGTTGATATTTAAATTAGCCATTCGTTATCTCCTGTGGATTGACCCTAATTGAATACTCTGTTTTTCTGAAAGTGCTTTTCGCAGAACTATATAGAAGCCCTACTTTAAGTGGTCTTATCTTAAACAATAAATATGATATTGCGGTGCAACAATCATCGACCTGTAAGATCTCATCATGATCTGGGGTCTAGTACAAATTCTGCTATTTCAAGGTATCGGTGAGCTGATTTCACAGTTCGCCTTACCCACTCTGCCTGGGCCGGTGATTGGTCTCGTTTTACTCATCCTTTGGCTGGTCTTGCGCAAGGGAATTAATGCGGATTTAGCAATGGTCGCCGATGGCTTTAGTCAATATTTTGGCATCCTATTTGTGCCAGCCGCAGTTGGAGTAGTCCTATTTTTGCCTCAATTGAAGGCAAATGCATTGGCGATTATTTGCGCTTTGGTGGGTAGCGTGATTCTGACGATTGCCTCTGCGGCTATTGTGGTTCGCTTTCTGAGTTTAGAGAAATCATCCCATGACTGAGAAACACTCCATCGTCGAGATTTGGGTCTACCTCTCAGGTAGCCCCCTCTTTGCTTTATTCATCACCTTGACCGCCTATCAAATTGGCCTATGGATTTATCACCACTTCAAAAATAATCCTTTAGCCAATCCCGTAGCAATTGCCATTCTCTTAGTGTGCTGCGTGATTCAGGCAATCGATATGCCCTACTCAAGTTACTTTGAGGGCGCCCAATTTATTCACTTCTTACTAGGGTCAGCAACCGTGTCTTTAGCAATACCGATTTACCGAGGGCTTCATAGTCTCAAGGGAAGGTCCCTGCCACTGATTGCCTCTTTGGTAACCGGCGGACTGGTCTCCATCATCAGCGGTGTTGGGATTGCAAAGCTACTCGGAGCTGGATCAGAGATCACGGGGGCGATGTACTCTAAGTCGGTCACTGCACCAATTGCAATGGGAATTGCTGAACGGATAGGCGTATCACCAACCTTAACGGCGATCTTCGCAGTTGCTACCGGAATTCTGGGGGCCATCTTGGCACCCTTTGTGCTCAATACCTTGGGCATGAAAGCCTGGTGGCAAAGAGGCTTTGCGATTGGCATTGGCGCCCACGGTATTGGCACCTCGCGCGCCTTTAGCATTCATCCAGAAGCAGGAACTTATGCCAGCCTAGCGATGGGCATGAATGGCGTGATCAGTGCAATAGCTATACCGGTTCTGTATCACCTACTCAATCGGTAAATTCAAATACCAGTATTTCTCTTAGAAATTAATCGTGGCAGAAAGTTGTGGACCCGCATTGGTGTAATTGGTATTACCGTTCGTCGCTTTCAAATGAAAGCCCATCGCGCGATAAGCCAAGGTAATGTCGCCCCAAGAGAAGGCATCCCCAACACCAATTAAGGTTTGCCAGGTACCGTTGTTTGAACCGGGGCCTTTACCAGCATCAGCGTAGTAAGGAATAAACCAGGAGCTATCCATGATTCTGGCGCGACCTTTGAAACCAATGACAGGATCAGTTGTCTGATTAGTATAAGAAGGATAGTTCGTCGCGGTAGCAGTTCTTCCGCCAGCACTATCCACAATGAAGTTTGAAGTTACGGTCGTTGTGCTGGAAATATATCTGGCACCCAATAATCCATCTAAGTAGACGCTAGGCGTACTGAATGCTGCATATGTTCCAGCCATCGTAAGCATGGTTTGCGTCTGCTGAGCGTTATAACCACCATACAAGCTACCGTCCCCAGGACGACGTGTGTAATAAGTAGCTCCGCCACTTCCAGAAAATTGCCAATAGACTAAGTCGCCCATTAAACCCCAGTTTCCTTTGTGCGCCTCTAAAGTAAACATCCCTACTGAACCCGTATTGTTCAGATTTTGGTTCATGGATGTATCAGAAGTAGCCGAGTATTTACCAGCAGTTGTTGTTACCCAAGATGCAGGCACCCATCCAGAAATGGTTCCTGCAAAACGCCAGTTGTCATTCACGGTCGGCATCGGATTGACAGTTTGAGCTTGACCTGCTGAGATCAAACCAAGCACCAAGGATGTAACTAAAAGAGATTGAATGTGGAGTTTCATAGTGGAGAGATAGGGTTGGGATTATGACTACTTAAAATGGATCAAAGATAAATGTATCTCGCGGTTACATCATTTGTGACTAGAGACTCTTTAATTTAAGCAATTGAGATAAAAGCGTTTGATTTCTGCATCACAGCTGACATCTTTTGGCTGGATGGGTCTTTGCAACGTGATACCTTCAATTGATCTGCACCGACTTAGTGCTACATAAACTTGGCCTGAGGCAAAAGCACCTGAAGATAAATCGACTTTGACCCTATCCAGAGTCTTGCCTTGGCTTTTATGAATCGTCACCGCCCAAGCTAGCATGAGCGGAATTTGTTCATAGGTGCCAATGATTTGAGGTGAGATCTTTCCTGACATCATGTCGTGCTCGTAGCGATAAGATTCCCATTGATGGGTCGTGACTTCAACTGTATTGCTGTAGGGACCCTTCTGCACCAGCACCTTCACTTTATCGGGTAACAGCTCGCGTACCACACCAACAGTGCCGTTCACCCAGCGCTTCGGGAAATTGGGATCGGTAGCAGTGAACATCACTCGAGCACCAACCTTGAGTACTAAGTTTGCTGCTGAGGGCAGATTACGCTCATCGACGCTGAACTTGCCAGTTGATTTACTCGAATAGGTTTTGACTTCTGTTTCTAGCGCTCTGAGTCCTGCGCCATTAATTTGATCTGCTCGCGCATTGGTGGTGGTGAGCGTAATCGTTTGATCGTCAATCTCTTTAGCATTAGTGAAGCACTCGTGATTGAGAATATCCAAGGCTTCATCAATGTTTTGATTAATCCGAATGCGATTGAGTAACTCTGCAAAGCGTTCATCTTTTTGCCGAAAGATCTTGCTCAGCTCAATCATGGTGACATCTTTACGATGCAGGGCCATGGCATAGAAAAAATAAGGTCCTTCGTAACCGCGCTGGGAAAGCACTTCCATATCGCTACTAGAGACTACTGGCGGTAATTGAAATAAGTCGCCTACGAATAGGACTTGAATGCCACCAAACGGTTTGCCTTTGTGGGGGCCGTTTTCTCGTAAGAAAAGATCCATCGCATCGACCACATCAGCGCGCACCATGGAGATCTCATCAATGATGAGCAAACGAATATCTTTATAGAGTCGTTTATCGCGCAGTGGCTTGATGTCTTCTTCAGGAAAGATGAGACGTGGTGGCAATCTGAAGAAAGAATGAATCGTGACACCCTTGACCTGTAGCGCAGCCACACCCGTTGGGGCAACCACGACAACATTGCCGGGGATATGCTCTCTGAGATAAGAAATCAAGGTAGTCTTGCCAGTTCCCGCTTTACCGCTGACAAAGATATAAGGGTCTTGCCGCTCTATAGCGTCTATCACAGCCTGGTAATCAGGGGTGATCTCAATATCGGATGAATCAGGGGTGCTATGTAAGGACATGCCCTATTGTTTCATGCTCGGGCAAGACTAGAAGCTATTTCGAAACCACGCACTGATTTCTGCCTGCTGTTTTAGCCTGATACATGGCTTGATCGCAATCTTGATAAGATCGACTTAAGACATTTGCAGCCAATCCATCATGCCGATCTGAGGGATTAAATACGGCAATACCAATACTAATTGTGATGTGAACTTCAGCGCCAGCAACATCAGCGAGTATCTCTTTTGTAGCATGCTTGCGAAGGCGTTCTGCAACTTCGAAAGCTTGAACTTGGTCGGTATCAGGAAGCACTACCAAAAATTCTTCACCTCCTACTCGCCCAAAAATATCAATCGCCCTTAATTCTTCTTGACAACATCTTGCAAGATTAAGCAGTACGGTATCACCAACCCAGTGACCATAGGTGTCATTAACCAGCTTGAAGTGATCAATATCAATCATCAAAAAGGCTAATTTATGTTTAGTTCGAAAGCTTCTTTCAACTTCCAATAAGGTCCTTGAAAAGGTCTCTGGACGACTGAGTGCGCCAGTTAAAGAATCCGTCTTATTAATTTGCGCAAGCGTTAGATTAGCATTCTCTAAATCCTTTAGTAAGTGCTTGATATAGAGAGTGCCCAACAAAATGAGTGTAGAAATCATTGCGGCAAGCACCGCATCTACTAAATTCAGATTCCCATCATTCGAGAAATCAATTAATGGGGTTATGCGTCTTCCAAGCATCAGAATGTATGCAATAGAAAGACATGCAAAAGTTTTACGGTAAGACTGGGTCTTTAACAGCAAGTAAATTGACCATCCAGCCGCCGTGAATTGGGCAATGAACGCTAATAGATAGAGTCCAATACCCATCATCATGATTTATTTACCCTCAAGGATTTTTTGCAAAACTTGCTCACTCTCAAGCGCAAATGCAGCATCAACAATAGAAGCATCTAATTTGCTACCGGCTTCGGCGCGAATCTCCTTCATGGCGGCATCCAAGCCCAATCCTGGGCGATAGGGACGATGTGAGGACATTGCTTCAATGGTGTCTGCCACCGCAAGAATTCTCCCTTCAGGACTAATCTGATCCCCCTTTAAACCCTGTGGGTAGCCACTTCCATCCAATCGTTCATGATGTTGTCGGACCATGTCTGCAATCGGCCATGGGAAAGGAATATCTTTTAAGATTTGATAACCCGAATCTACATGCCCCTGGACTAATTGCATCTCAATACTGGTTAAGCGGGATGGCTTAGTCAAGATCTCGGAGGGCACTGACATCTTGCCAATATCATGAACCATGGCCGCCATATAAAGAGCCTGTACCCGCTCTTCAGGCCATTGCAATTTACGAGCAATCGCCATTGAAATTTCGGCAACTCTTTTTTGATGGCCCGCAGTGTAGGGGTCTCTCCACTCCATCGTCCTAGACATCGCCTCAATAGTCGCTCGCAGCGATGTTGCAAGGCGCTCTTGAATCAGCTCTTTTTCATGAATCTGATCATCTAATTGATGTTGACGCTCAATCGCCCTGAGACCAAACCCAATTTCCTTTGCCAGACTTTCAAAAAGAATGGCATCAGTGGGAGCAAAAGCACTGGGAATCTTTGAGTAGACCAACAAGACTCCGAACGGATGATCGCCACCATCGGGAATGGGTGCGCCCATCGCAGAGCGGATGCCAAAATTTTCACTGAGTTTGCGCCAAGCTAAAAAATTGTCATCTGTTTGTGTATCTTCAATAATGCAAGACTGTCCAGTTCGAATGACCACCCCCGCAGGACCAAGACCACTTGCCTGTTGATCTGACCAGCTCACTTGAACTTCATTGGTGTAGGCAATAGCTTCACCAGCACCGCCTAAAAATTTGACTGTCTTGTTTTCATCATCCTCCGCCTTGCCAACCCAAGCCAAGACATACGGTCCTTGCGCCGCAATCGCTGAGCAAACTTCCTGAATCAATAAATTGGTTGACTCCGCCCTCGCCAAGGCCGCTGCAGCCTCCGCAAAAGCCGATAAAGCCCACCGCTGTTTCTGCAAATCGAGCATAGGAACACTCGGGGCTGGGCTGGGTGCGATATCTTTTAAATTGCTCATTGCTTCATTATGAATCTAAAAAAGCGCTATTAATATTTATTTAAATTCAAGGTATATATTTGATCTAGAACGAGTAAATGCCTTGTAAGTTCAATTAAAAAGGCTAGATACTGAGAGGGTCAATAAATCGAGAATAAAAATGACTAGCGAAATTGAAAAAATTTATGCCAAATTACTTAGCCTAGAAGCTGAGGTAAGCAATCTACGTCAGGGGTATATTGTTGTGAATCAACGTTATACAGAGGCTGTTGGCGCACTAAAAACCCTCACTAACAGCGCCTTAGAGGCTGCCAAGCGCGCTGCCATTGCTGCTGAAAAGGCTTTAATCGCCGCGAAAAAATCATCGGATGCTGCCAATCTAGCCGCTTCAAAGCAAGTGATTGACGCTGCTGAGGCAGCCGCAGATGCAGCGGCGGCATCAGCTCAGGCAGCGATTGAAGCAGCGGCAGCGGCAGCAGCGGCAGCAGCGGCAGCAGCTGCCGCAGTCGCTCATCAAGCAGAAGAATCATCGATCCGAGCTTCTGCTGAAGCTGCAGAGGCTACCAAGAGGGCTGCAGAGGCTGCAGCCGAGGCGGTCAGAATTTCCAACACGACTTTTGAAAGTATTCGTTCAGCCCGCAACAAAATTTAAATTAAGCACCAATGGTTAACTATATAATGCTTTAAGTCTTTGTTCTATATGGTTTATTTTGATTAATTACGAAAGGGTATCACGGGCTAATACCGTAATGCCCTTAGTCCAATACCTTTTGCCACAATATGCCGAAGATTCTCATTGTTTGTGGCACCCGCCCTGAAATTATTAAATTAGCTCCGGTCTACCATTGCTTAAAAAAAAAGTCTTGGGCTGATGTCCTTTGGTTGCATACAGGACAACATGACGAGATGTCAAAAAAGATCTTGGCTTGCTTCGACATTAACCCTGACATCACTTTGGTTCGAGAGGGAGAAAACCTTTCTGATTTCACGATTGGTCTGCGCAGACAACTCGACAAAGCACTTCAAGAATTGCATTGCGATATGGTGATCGTACAAGGCGATACCGAGAGCGCATTCGTTGGGGCACTTGCCGCTTTCTATCAAAGAATTCCAGTGGCCCACGTTGAGGCAGGTCTGCGGACCTATAACCTCGACCGCCCCTTCCCCGAAGAGGGCTTGCGCCAGATGATCACCAGAATTACCACCTTGAACTTTGCCCCCACCCCGGGAGCAGAAGCAGCACTTCTTCGGGAAGATATTAAGCCCTCTGCCATATTTTTGACTGGCAATACGGTGATCGATGCGCAACATTGGATTATCGAGCACCATCATATTCGAGCCCAGACACTAGAGCAGAAACAAATATTAATCACGATGCATCGTCGTGAAAATTGGGGCGATGAAATTGAGCAAGCCTGTCGTGCGATTGCCCATTTAGCCCGGCAGCATTCTGAAATGCAATTCCTATTTCCGGTCCATCTCAATCCCTTGGTCAAAGACCAGGTCTACCCCATACTCGGAGAGTTGGCCAATGTGCGCCTAGTTGCCCCTTTGGATTATTTGGAGATGCAACAAGCGATTGTAAATTCTTGGCTCATTCTGACTGACTCTGGTGGTATTCAAGAGGAAGCCCCCACCTTTGGCGTCCCCGTGCTAGTTCTGAGAAAAGAGACTGAGCGACCAGAGGCAATTCATGCTGGCTGTGCCAAAATTATTGGCACTAATCAATCGAACATCATCACTGAAGTCGAGATGCTGTGGAATAACACTGATTTGTATAGCTCAATGCAAGCTAAGCAAAATCCTTTTGGCGATGGTAAGGCGAGTGAACGAATTGCAGACACGATTCGTCAACACGTATCTCAAAACCGATCTGTAAGCTAGCATTGATTTCTGATATTCAAATTTGGCTGGTCGATCTTGTATCGATCTATCTGTATAGCTTGAAGTATCTTGCTATGGTCATAGCCATCATCATTTTTTTTAGCAGTATCGATGATGTATTAATTGATATCACTTATTGGATCAGGCGAGTTTGGCGCTCACAAACCATTTATAAGAAAAATGAGCATCTTCAGTACACCGCTCTCAATGAGATCCCTGAAAAACCCCTAGCCATCATGGTTCCCGCCTGGAACGAAACTGGCGTGATTGGCAAGATGGCCGAGTTAGCCGCCACCACCATGGAGTATGAGAACTATCACGTCTTTGTTGGTACCTATCCCAACGATCCCGATACCCAGAAGGATGTGGATCGCGCCTGCGCTATCTTTCCCAATGTGCATAAAGTGATTTGTGCACGACCAGGCCCAACCAGCAAGGCAGATTGTCTTAATAACGTCTTAGATGCCATCTTGCAATTTGAGCGTCAAACCAACCTCGAATTTTCTGGATTTATTCTGCATGACGCAGAAGATGTCATTTCTAGTATGGAGCTCAAGCTCTTTAATTACCTAGTTAATAAGAATGATTTGATTCAGGTTCCCGTTTATCCATTTGAGCGTAAGTGGAATAACTTCACCAGTATGCACTATTTAGACGAGTTTACAGAGCTACATGGCAAAGACATTCCGATTCGTGAAGCAGTGGCTGGACAAGTACCGAGTGCGGGGGTTGGAACCTGCTTTAGTCGACGTGCAGTTCTAGCCTTACTGGCTGATGGCGATGGCATTGCCTTTGATGTCAAGAGTCTGACAGAGGACTATGACATTGGTATTCGCCTAAAGGAAAAAGGACTTAAAGAAATCTTCGTACGCTTTCCCGTCCTCAAGCCAGAAGAACTGGAAAGTGAAACATCCAAACCATTCGGACAAGACATTCTGGATGCCAATGTGATTTGTGTCCGAGAATATTTTCCAGATACGATCGAAACGGCTGTGAGACAAAAAGCTCGCTGGATTACCGGCATTGTTTACCAAGGCTACAAAACGCATGGCTGGACCAAGAATTGGTTGCTGAACTATTTTTTGTGGCGCGATCGCAAGGGTGCAGTTACCAACTTCATTAGCTTTGCCGCAACATTGATTTTGATTCAACTTACGCTTCTGTGGCTCTACCAGCACCTATGGCCAGATGCATATCACTTCCTATCCATCTTCTCGGATGACAAGTGGTTTGTTGCTGTTTTGATGATTAATCTCTATCTCATGATAAATCGCATGCTGCAGCGAATTTATTTTGTCTCCAGCTATTACGGCTTAAGAGAAGGCCTGATGTCTATTCCTCGTCTATTTTGGGGAAACTACATCAACTTTGTTGCCAATTGGCGCGCGCTCAGAGCCATTATCAAACAAGGGGACCCCCATCGAGTAGCGTGGGATAAAACCATGCATGACTTCCCGTCACTCGGACAAGAGAATCACGAGCGCCAGATGTTAGGTCAAATATTGGTTGAGCAAGGCGCAATTAGTGAAGAGGAGCTTAGTGCCGCGCTACTGAAGAAAACTAGGGGCCTCAAGATTGGTAACTGGTTGATTCATATCGGCAAGATTAATTCGGAAGAACTGGTTAAAGCCCTATCCACTCAATCAGGTGTGAGCTCTGAATCGGTCGATGCTTATGCTATTCCTCAAAATATCATCAAGCTACTACCCCCAGCACTCGCACTTCACTATGCAGCTTTACCAATTCGCAAAGAAGGTAGCAAACTAGTATTGGCCTCGGAGTCCAATATCGATCCCGTCTCTTTAGCTGCGATCGCTCGCAAGCTCAAGATGCCAGTTAAAAACATACTCGCAAGACATGGTGAAATTACTGTCGGCCTCAGGCACTGGTATGCGAATATCAAAACAGAGGACCCCAAGCAACTTCTCGAGAATGCCGTTAGTGCCGGAAAGATTGCCAGGGGCCAAGCAGAGAAAATTTGGGATTATTTTGTCCCGCGCCAATTTTTGTTTGCTGAAATCTTAATGTCTCTTGGGCGCATTGATAGAGCTTCATTAAATGCCCTACTTCTTCAACATGAGAATAGTGAGGAAAACTTAAGTCAGTTCTTGGTTGGGAACCATATTATTTCCGATGAGACCCTAAAAGAAGCCTTGGATCTCCAAAAGGAGTTGCAGCCTAATATCAAGGATTTGATTGAAAAAGAAGCCGAAGCCAGATGAAACTCAATCTCAAAGCCCTTGTTCTTCTCCCTCTCATCGCCTTGCCAAGCGTTTTTCAAATGGCGAGCGCAGAGAATGCCCCAGAACAGCCGCGCTCTTTTCAAGAATTCTTAACGTACCCGCATGTGGAAAAAGGCTTATCCGCTATTACGAATCATGATTACGGTAGAGCAGTCACAGAATTCAAGCAAGCTAGGTCTTGGTCAACCGAGAGCCCTGAGACTGCACTGTATTTGGCAAATGCCTACTACCTTGATGGCCAGTATCAAAATGCTGTCGAAGTTCTCGAGGCGCAATTGGTTTACACCCCCAAAAATGCCGCCATCGCAAGCGCGCTCGGAAATAATCGCAAAGCCTACGATCTCCAACTGCTCGAAAAAGGTCGCGAACTAGAAAACAATATTTCCGAACTTCAGGCATATCTCACTGATACCAAGCCTTATTTCTACGATGCTTACGACGAACATGGCTGGGTTGATTTATTAGCCAAAGCCTTCTCTAGAGAGCCTGAGCGCATATTGAGTTTTACCCCACACTTTGCCTCCAATCAAGCATATCAAGACCAGATCGTATTGGAAGCTGCTATCGCCTCTGGAAATAAGATCTTTGCCTCCGCTTACATCAAAGAGCTGACTTCAAAACTGAATCAAGATCCTCAGCTTGTTGAATTTCTGAGTTATCAGCTCTTGAAGGATGGTGGAACCGGGCAAGCTATTCAAATTTTGATGCAGGCTTATCCTTTTACTGATGCTAGTCCACCGCTACAAAAGAAGTTGGTTCTCCGTTTAGCAACTCTGATTGAACAAAACCCCAAACTGGTGAGCGCCACCGAGCTAAGTTTTCTGGCCAAGCCGATGCATTCCTCTGACCTCAGAGGCATACAAGCTAATTTATTTGCAGCACTCAAAAACTGTAGCGTAGTCCGATCTCTCTTGAGCGATTTTTCAATTCCCCATAGCGAAACCGAATGGCGCCTGCTTGGACAATGCTATCAAGTTGACCAGCCAGGATTGGCTGAATATGCTTACCAAAAAGCAATGGCAATGAACCCCAACATCGTCAATACTCGCGCTTATGCCTATCAAGCATTTACGGTTAAAAATTATCCTCAATCGCTTTCAGCATGGCGCTCAATGGATATCCAGGAAATGTCCAATCGAGATCTTGAAAGTGCGGCCCTCACTGCAATCAGCGCACAAGAACCGCAATATGCTTCAGGTTGGCTTGCTCAACTCGATCAACGCAATACCCCAAAAGATGCGCTCTACTGGTGGCTCGAGGCGCAACTTGTACTCAAAGAGCAACCCAGCATTGCGGCTGATGATCTGAAAAAAGCGATTGCACTTGCTCCTACGGTAGCTTATTACACTCAACTCGCCTCAATCCAACAAGAATTAAATCAAACTGCTGAAGCCACCAGCTCTTTGGAGGCTGCCCTCAAGCTTGATCCTAGTAATACCAACACCCAAGCGTCTTTAGGCTATGCCTATTATCAAAATGGACAAATGACTCAGGCGCGCGCGCTCTTACTATCGGCAAATCAAGCTCAGCCTGACGACTCTCAAACTATTAAGCAACTCGCTTATACCGATCAAAAGCTAGGCCTCAATGAAGAAGCGCTCAAGTACACCAAACTCGCGATTGATGATTACCATCTCCAAGCACCAGTCGATTTAACTGCTGACAACCAAAATCAGCTATTTGGCTTACAGCGAATGCATGAAGACCTGACTCGCCGCTGGACATTCTCAGTGGATGCTACAGGCGGAAATCAAGTGACTACAGTTCCGAGCTCTGGTCAGCCAGGCCTCACGTCTCGGAGCTACTCACAAGCTGAGGCTGCCTATCGCCTAGGGGATCCTGCGATTGATGACGGCAAAACCATCTCGGCATATTCCAGGGTATTTGCAGGAAGTGGAACCTTAGATACTGCGCTTCCCCTATATGCACCAATGGCTGCTGGAGGGTTAAGATGGAAACCGATCGGTAGTCAAAACATCAATCTTGCTGTTGAAGAGCAAACTCCGCTAGATCACGTAGCAGGCAATCAAACTCAGGCCATGCTGAGAGCGAGCGCCTCATTCTTGAATAGTGGTAACTATAGTGATGATTGGCATCCAACTGGACCAGGCTGGATTGCTCAAAACCTCTATCTCGATGCAGCTCACTATATGACCAGCGGCCTTACATCTCTCACCTCAGATTACCGAATTAGCTATCACGACAAAATTGAAATAGGGCAAACGATTGAGCCTTATACCCACCTACAATTAAACACACTCAATAATCAAGTGAATCATGATTTACGGGCTGGTCTAGGCGTGCGCTGGAACTGCTGGAGCGGCAATACTCAGTACAACGCCTATCCCAGCAAGGTTTATATTGGACTTGAGGCTCAGCATGCTTTCACCACCTACTTAAATGAAAAGAATGTGATCTTTTTATCTCTAGGGGGTAGATGGTGAAAAAGTTCAGTGCTCAAATCCTATTACTATTTGCCCTCCTCTTACCACTCAGCACGATGGCTGTTACAGCCATTTTTTACCAGCCCCAAGAGTCTGATAAACAGATTCCCTCTCAAGAATGGCGGAGTATCTTTCATCATTTAAAGAAAAAGGGATTCGATACTTTAGTCATCCAATGGACGCAATACGGAGACTTTCTCAAAAGTGCAAAAAATCAAGCTTGGCTCAAAGAGCGCGTAGATCAGGCAACTGGAGAAAAATTACAGTTGATTATTGGCCTCTCTAGTGATCCAGAAATGTTTAATCGCTTAAAAGAGCCTTCTGCTGAGAGTAAAGACTATTTAACGAAGCTTACTAGAGTCGATCTACTCCTAGTAGATTATTGGAAGAAGAATATCCCACAGGACAAGATAGCAGGCTGGTATCTTCCGCTAGAAATTGATGACCGCGCTTGGCGCGACCCAAAGGCATTTGACATTCTCAGGAAACATCTTAGAGATGAGAGTCAAAAAATTCGGATGCAATCAGAAAAGCCGATTTATATTTCGAGCTTTTTTACTGGGAATATGTCGCCCGATGACTACAGCAAGATGATTGCAAGCCTACATGAAGTCACTGGTCTCCATATATGGATTCAAGACGGCGCCGGTACTGGCAAGCTGAATCCATCTGAGAGGGCTTTATATTTGGTGCCGCTCACAAAATGCAGCGCACCAATAGCTTCAGGATTAATCTTCGAGGCCTTTAAGCAAACCCAACATGACCAAACCTTTGCGGCTGAGTCTCTGCCACCACAATTACTAGCGCAAAGATTAAAGCTCAGAGCGCCTTGCCAGCTTGATAGTGTTTTCTTTGAATTGCGCTATCTATTCAAGGACAGCTTTAAAGCGAAGACTTGATTGGCTTTGGTCCGCTATAGATTTGAATATTATTCTTGCCGGCATTCTTAGCAAGATACATTGCGGCATCGGCATTCTTCATCAGCCCAACATCATCGAGGGCGTGATCCGGGAAAAGTGCGATCCCGATACTGACCGAAGTATGCAGTACTAAATTATCCAATGTAATCGGCATCGATATTGCAGAGCAAATTTTTTCAGCAACAACATAGGCGTCTTTTTCGGACTCAACCTTTGGCAAGAGGACAACAAATTCATCACCCCCTACTCGGCCGATGATGTCCACATCCCGTATAGCCCCCATCATACGCTTTGCAACAGTAATCAGCAGGCCGTCTCCAACGCCATGACTGTAAACATCATTCGTTGTTTTAAGGTTATCTAAATCAATAAATAACAGAGCCAGTTTTTCATTGTTTTTTCTGGCCCGATCTAAAGCTTGCTCAAGGCGATCAGAGAAAAACAATCGGTTAGGTAACTTAGTCAGAACATCATGATGCGCAAAGTACTGCGCTTTTGCATTGCGTTTATAGGCGCGAATCAGCAAGTAAGCACCCAAGCAAATAATAGCGATACTGAAAAGTGTCGTGTAGGCCAAGCTAATGAGAGCACTATACCAACGCGCTAAATAAATTTGCTTACTGACAATCGCTCCGACAATGAGTGGGTAGCCCTCAACCTTACGGTACGAGAGCATCCGCTCACCCGGATTACTACCCCGTGTAAATCCTGGCAAATCAGTAATGATGACTCCATCATCGATATTTTCTTGGGACAATGAGGACTGAATCAGGCCTCCCGTATTAAGCCCCCCAATCAGGTTATCCACCAATGGCCACCGAGTAAGAAGGCGATGGTCATCTCGATATAGCACCACTGAGGAACCCTCCCCAAGACTCATGCCAATCTTTTCATAGAGAGAAGAAAAAATTTCTACAGAAACACCAACCAATATCAAGCCTAAAAACTCATGTCTTGCACCGTTCACTCGTTTAGCTAGATAAAAAACCCATTTACCAGTGCCCTTATTTCTGACGGGCAAACCAAAATATGTGGCTGAATCATCGTGTTTGCTTAACCATTGAAAATAATCTCGATCGGCTAAATTGATGTCTGGGGGCGGAAATGATCTTGTGAAATTAAGAACCTTACCGTTGTTATCGACAAAGGTTGCCACATCGAGAATTGGATTAGATTTCACCTTATCCAAAAGCAAGTTATATTGCTGCTTTTGAGAAGCAAAGTGTATAAATTCTTTCTCTGTAGTGATCTCAGAGAACTTTTCAATTTCATCCAAACTTTGCAGTGCAGTATTAGCCGAATAAATCGTTTGCGTTGTATGGGCAGATAGGATTTCAGTCAAATTAGCAACCTGATCAACTCGCGCCTTGATGATGTTATCGCGCAAAATCAGGGCTGAAATGAATGCATTCAAAGCAAAGATAGAAACGAGGGCGGCACTCACTAAAGTGATGAGCTTGATGTTTCTACGTACTTTATTTTGTGTAGCGTAATCCATGACTAATAGCTCTGCCATTACCACTTACTCCTCGGCATATTGTTGAGCAATTTGCTGGAAAAATGACTTTTCCAGAATAAAGGCCTCCACCACAGCAGGATCGAAGATCTTCCCTTTATGGCGCGCAATTTCTTCGCACGCTGCCTCATGTGTCCATTTTTCTTTATAAACACGCTCATTGACTAATGCATCATACATATCTGCGAGCGACATAATGCGAGCTGCTAAAGGAATCTCTTCACCAGAGAGGCCACGAGGATAGCCGCTACCATCCCACTTTTCATGGTGGCCGCCAGCAATATCAATTGCCATTTCTAAGACCTTTAAGCTCTTATCGCTATCGGCATTGGCCGCTTTTAATACCCGCTCACCCAACGCTGCATGGGTCTTCATCACCTCCCACTCTTCTGGACTGAGAGCGCCATTCTTTCTCAAAATATTATCTGGAATACCAACCTTACCAATATCATGGAGGGGGGCTGCATGAACCATGTGCTCGATATTGGATGGGGTAAGCTGGTCTGCGTAAATCCCCATACTTTTCAGTCGCTCTGCCAATCTTTTTACGTAAGCTTGCGTACGCAAGATATGGTCTCCCGTTTCGTTATCACGAACCATCGACAGTGCATTCAAGCTATGAAGCAACCCACTCTCAATCGCTCTAGAACTACTCCGGTGCATCTTCCACAGGGCGTCTAAATAGTAGTGCGCAATCACCATGCATGCTAGGATCAGCATCAAAGAGGATATGATGCGAATTGAAAAACCGACTTCACCCTCGTGGAATATTCTCTCTATGTACTCGCTTGGGAAATAATACAAAACGAATATTCTTGACGCACGTAAAACTATTTGAATGACGATGATCCCAATCAAAATCTTTATTTGGGGTGCCTTATTGTGTTTTATAACAGCTCGTAGTTCCCATAAATTCCATAGAGAAAAGCCTGTTATGAAAGTGCTCGTAATATAAATTCGACTTACCGGATCTCCGCTCCAAAATAGGAAAAGAAAAGTGATCGATAGGACAGAAAACCCAACCCATACATAGGGGCTGATTTCTTGAGAAATATTGGTGCGCCATGATCTGAATAACAAGGCAATACAAAGCATTCCGCACATGAGCAGAAAATGACATAGGGTCAGGAAAAATAAACTGCCCCAAGAAGCGATGAAGAAAGAAAATGATGCTAATGCGAGAAAGAAGAGGCCAGCAGGCCAATACCAAATCTTCTCAGTTTCTTTGTATTCATCGCGTTGAGAAACAAAGCCCAACATCAAACCCATCAAAATAATGAAGGCGGAAAAATAAAAAATTTGATTGAGCAGATCCATAAAACCTATTCTAGTGGCACTTTCAAGAAAAGTACCTCATGTCAAATTAGGGAAATCGAAAGGTGGAATGGAGTAAATGGGGCGAACGACGGGGCTCGAACCCGCGACAACCAGAATCACAATCTGGGACTCTACCAACTGAGCTACGTCCGCCGTTGTAGAGTTGAGATTATAGCTTCTTGCTCAAAACCTGCCAAATACCCCGATTTAGGCGCTTTCGAGCTCAAATGCAGCCCAATCCCCAAGAGTTAGACTGGCATCGAGGAAAAAGTCAGCAATCGCCGCTTTACTCTGGACTTTGGCTAAAGCATGGTGGTCTGAGAGCCTTTGGCGCCAATAGCGTGAACCTGCCCTACCATGGGCGAGGCCCAAAATATGTCTTGTGAAAGCGCCAATATAGAAAGGCTTGCCTTTGGCGTGGCATTCTTCAAACCAGGCTTGTACTTGCTTAACCAAGGTAATCTGAATCCGGTGCCATTCAGTTTCACTGAAGAGGTAGCCGGCTGCTTCACCGTGGGTACTAATTAAATCATCCCACCCCAATAACATTGCCGGAAAATGATAGGCCGCCCTACCCACCATGAAGCCATCAAAATCTTCCCAATGGCCAGCGATCTGATCATTGGTCTCAAGACCGCCATTCAAAAGCACCTTTAGGTTTGGGAATTGTTTTTGAGCATCAATACGCAACTGTTTCGCTACTTCGTAATGTAAAGGCGGCTTGCTACGATTTTCTTTAGGAGATAAACCTTTCAGCACTGCATTACGCGCATGAATCGTCACTTGACCAGCTCCTGCATCAGCCACGGCAAGAATGAAGTTGAGAGCAAATTGATAATCTGCTTTGGAACTAGATGCATCCATATGATCTAAGCCTAAGCGATGCTTAACAGAAATCGGAATGTTTACCGAATTCTTCATCGTCTTGACACAATTCGCCACCAACTCGGGCTCTGCCATAAGGCATGCACCGAATGCACCTCGCTGCACACGCTCTGAAGGGCATCCACAATTCAGATCAATCTCATCATAGCCCCACTGTTGAGCAAGTTCTGCTGACTTAGCCAAATCACTGGGTTCTGATCCACCCAATTGCAATACCACTGGGTGCTGATCTTCCGAATAATCTAAATGACGAGGCACATCACCATGTAGTAGAGCTCCAGTAGTCACCATCTCGGTATACAGTACTGCTTCTTTTGTCAGTGTGCGATGAAATGATCGGCAATGGCGATCGGTCCACTCCATCATAGGCGCGACTGCGAGACGTTTTTTATGAATATCTGTCATCAGTCAAAAGTGAAGCGATGCTTTAATGTTCCCGTTGCACCCCCAGGTCTGGTATTGGTGCCACTGCCGCCATTGAGATTGAGGATATTGTTATTGGGTGCTTTCTTTGGCTTATCGATATCATCCAGATTCACATCAGTTGTACTGGACTGATTCTGCACTGGTGGAGCGTAAGGACTCTTTTGCACTGGGAAGGCTTGATTAGAATTAGCTGCACTAGTTTGATCAGCATGCGTATTTATGCTGTAGCTAAAAACTATAGCAAAGAGAGCCGCGAGGAAGATCTGTATCAGGCGCATAGGGCTCCATTATAAAGGGGGCTATACAATGCAGATATGGCACCCCCCGCTAAGCTAAGGATGCAATTTTTGTGATGCAAGATGTTTGATCTTTCTCTATTTAATCTCATCGTTCTAGTATGCGCAGCTCTACTCGCAGGGCTAATTGACGCCATTATGGGTGGTGGTGGAATGATTCAAGTTCCAGCGCTATTTGCAGTCTTTCCGGGTCTGGCGCCGGCCACCCTTCTCTCGAGCAATAAAATTGCCTCAGTGATCGGCACAACTGGCTCAGCCTTTCAGTACACCCGTGTTAATAAGACCCCTTGGCGTTTAGTCGTCATCTCTTGTTCGGCAGCTTTTTTAGCTTCAGTTGCTGGGGCTTATTTAGTAACTCAGATACCCAATCAGTGGTTACGAGTTGCACTACCTTTTATCCTGGCTGCCCTCCTGATTTTCAATCTTAAATCGAGTGCAGGCCTAGTACATGCGCCACGTCATCAGAACCATAAACAAAGTGCGATTGCCTCATTAGGCGCAAGCGTGATTGGTTTCTATGATGGCTTCTTAGGACCCGGAGCAGGCTCCTTCTATAAATTGCTTTACACCCGTGTTTTAGGCTTTGACTTTATTAACACCGCCGCACCATCGAAGTTCCTCAATGTCGCCTCTAACCTAGGAGCCCTTTGTGTCTTCTTCTATTTGGGGTTCTTTGATTGGCGGCTCGGTCTCTTTATGGCTGTAGCCAATTTTATTGGCGGTCAGATTGGTAGCCGCATTGCACTGAAATATGGCAATGGCTTTATTCGTAAGGCCTTCTTTATTTCGGTTTCGATTTTGACAATCAAAACCTTTTATGACGCTTTCTTAAATTAAACTCAGACGATGAACCCAGCTCACACCCCCCATTCTTCCGCCTCACATCCATCCCATATGCCAGGCTGGATGGTCTTTCTCTTTGCCTGCGCCTGCGGCCTGATGGTCGCTAATTTGTACTACTCTCAACCGCTGATTGGCTTGATTGCCCCTGAGATTGGTTTAAGTGACTCCGCAGCAAGCTTAATCGTGACCTTGACCCAAATTGGTTATTGCGCTGGTCTCATTTTGCTGGTCCCACTAGGTGATTTGGTTGAGAATCGCAAGTTGGTGATCTTCACAATTTGCGGCGCGATTCTGGCGCTCTTCATTGCGATGCTGGCCCAGAATGCGACTTGGTTCTTAATGGGCTCTTTATTAGTCGGCATTGGTACCGTCGCCGTACAAATGCTCATTCCGATTGCTGCCCACATCTCCCCAGAAGAAACACGGGGTCGTACTGTCGGCAACATCATGAGTGGTTTGTTGCTCGGCATTATGTTGTCACGCCCAATCTCCAGTTTGATTGCGCACTCATTTGGCTGGCGTCCTGTATTTGGAATTTCTGCCTGCTTACTGGTTTTGCTGGCCGTGATCTTGTGGCTACTCTTACCGATTCGTAAACCGAATTCTCATCATCACTATTTTTCTTTAATTGCTTCACTCTGGCCTTTATTGCGCGATACCCCCATCCTGCGTCGTCGCGCTATTTATCAAGCCTGTCTATTTGCTTCCTTCACTTTATTCTGGACAATCTCTCCAGTCCTGCTTGCTGGCCCAATGTATTCCTTAACCCAACTCGGAATTGCCTTGTTTGCCTTGGCAGGAGCAGCGGGTGCCTTAGCAGCTCCGATTGGTGGTTGGCTAGCAGATCACGGTCACACTAAGGTCGCAACAGCGGGCTCTCTATTGACTGTAGCTGGCGCATTTTTATTATCCCAATTGGGAGGTATGGGCTCTTTACCAGCCCTAGTGTTCGCTGGCATCTTGCTTGACTTAGGCGTGCAATGTAACGTTGTTTTAGGTCAGCGTGCGATCTACTCACTTGGTGCAGATATTCGTAGCCGTTTAAATGCACTCTATATGGCCATCTTCTTTGCAGGCGGTGCGATTGGATCGGGTATTGCGAGTCTGGCTTATGTCACTGGCGGCTGGAGCCTCGTAGCTTGGATTGGCTTTGCCTTTCCGATCGGCGCCTTTATTTACTATTTGACTGAATAGAAAATAGTAAAAATATTAGGCCCACGGATCGAAGATTTTTACCCCTGACTGACTAAAATCCGAGACATTTCTAGTAACAATCGTCATGCGATGTTCAATTGCAGTTGCAGCAATCATAGCGTCGCGCTCTGACTTTGGATTGGGTACATGAAGGCTAGCACAGCGCTGGGCAACGGCCGTATCAATAGGAAGAACTCTTTCAGAAAATGTTCCTAAAACATTTTTGTTTAGCCATTTTCTTAAGACCGAACCCTGCTTCTTATCGCGTCTTTCAATTTGCAAGATCCCCATCTCTAATTCAAATATCGAGATAACTGAAATAAACATTGAATTTGCAGAAATTCCTTCAGCCCACTGCTCAACTCGCTTGCTAATTCTGCCGGTACCCGCTTTTCTAAATTCTGACACAACATTTGTATCTAATAAATACATTACAAAGTATCTCCGGTTGGCTTAGACAAGCTGTGTATTTTCTCAGGCTCGAACTCAATATCGCCTGCACTCTTCATACTCAAAAGATCTAGAATGCTTTTGCTTTTTCCTGTAACTCTTTCATACTCAGAAAATGTCATCAAGACGTGTGCGGGTCTTCCGCGATCGGTGATTAAAACAGGTCCAGTTCTGGCTGCTTTTTTAGCCCTGCTGGTATCTTGATTAAATTCACGACTTGAAAAGGTAGTAATCATTAGCGCAACCCCATGCTTTCTCTATAATGTAGCAATGTTACTACAAAATTAAGATATCGCAAAACTCCTATTAATTAGGAGAAAAGGTTGAAAAAAAGCCACCCGAGGGTGGCTTTTCTGTTGGCGATTACTCGCGTGATGCTTTCTTGCGATCGTGCTCTTTCAGGTGACGCTTACGAACACGAACACTCTTTGGAGTGACTTCGACCAATTCATCATCACTGATAAATTCAACTGCGTATTCCAAAGTCAAATCAACAGGGGTAACCAAGCGCACAGCCTCATCGGTACCTGATGAGCGAACGTTGGTTAATTGCTTACCTTTAATCGGGTTTACAACCAAATCGTTATCTCGACTATGGATGCCGATGACCATGCCTTCATATACAGGGTCACCATGCTTCACGAACATACGGCCACGATCTTGTAATTTCCAAATTGCGTAGGCTACTGCTTCACCATCGTCTTGGCTAATCAATACGCCGTTATGGCGCTCACCCAATACACCGTCTTTGGCAGGGGCATAAGCATCAAAGGTATGACTCATTAATCCATTACCGCGAGTCATGGTCATGAAGTCGCCCTGGAAACCGATCAAGCCACGCGCTGGAATGCGGTACTCTAAACGGGTACGGCCTTTACCATCGCTGACCATATCAAGCAACTCTCCTTTACGCCTACCCAAGTCTTCCATGACGGCGCCTTGGGTAGCATCTTCAACGTCCACAGTCAGGTTCTCAAATGGCTCCATCTTGACGCCATTCTCTTCGTGGAACACCACACGTGGACGGGAAACCGCCAACTCGTAGCCTTCACGACGCATCGTCTCCACCAAAATCGTGAGATGTAGCTCACCACGACCAGACACTTCAAATACAGTGTCATCATCAGTCTCTTTAACGCGCAATGCCATATTGGATTTGAGCTCACGATCTAAACGCTCACGAATCTGACGGCTTGTCACAAACTTGCCTTCACGACCGGCCAAGGGGCTGGTGTTCACCATGAAGTTCATGGTTAAAGTGGGTTCATCAATCTTGAGCATTGGCAATGCTTCTGGAGTGTCAGGCGCACAAATGGTAGTGCCAATCGCGAGATCTTCGATACCATTGATCAAAGCAATATCACCAGCAATCGCCTCATCCACGACCTCACGCTCTAAGCCTTTAAATTTGAGAACTTGATTGACGCGGCCTTTAAAGGGGGTGCCATCTGGGCCATTCATACAAATGACTTCCATGCCTGATTTAACACGACCACGATTAACACGGCCAATACCGATTTTGCCAACGTAGCTGTTGTAATCAATCGAAGAAATCTGGAATTGCAAAGGACCATCTGGATTGTCATCACGAACAGGTACATACTTCAGCACCGCATCAAACAAGGGGCGCATATCACCTTCGCGGACATCTTCCGTCATGCCTGCAAAACCATTCAAGCCAGAAGCGTAAATGATGGGGAAGTCGAGCTGTTCTTCGGTAGCGCCTAATTTGTCAAACAACTCAAAGGTTGCGTTAATCACATAGTCAGGACGAGCGCCTGGGCGATCAATCTTATTCACAACGACGATTGGCTTTAATCCCAGTGCCAAGGCTTTCTTGGTCACGAAACGGGTCTGGGGCATTGGGCCTTCAACCGCGTCAACTAAGAGCAATACACCATCAACCATCGATAGCACGCGCTCTACTTCGCCACCAAAGTCTGCGTGTCCTGGTGTATCAACGATATTAATATGAGTGCCGTCGTATTCCACTGCACAGTTCTTCGAGAGAATAGTAATACCACGCTCTTTTTCGAGATCGTTTGAGTCCATGACGCGTTCGGTCATTTTTTCATTGGAACGGAAGGTGCCAGATTGACGCAAGAGCTGGTCAACCAAGGTAGTTTTGCCGTGGTCAACGTGGGCGATGATGGCGATGTTACGGAGTGCGCGTTTAGTCATGTGAAGCTTCTAAAGTTAAGGTAAAAGTGAAATCAGGTTAATAAATAAATAAGTCAAAATGGTTTAATGGGCCTGAGAAATCAAGCGCTTGGGATGCAAGACCCCAGAACGCCAATCCGCAGTACCAATGAAGTTGTGAGGAGCCGCAGTCGCACGATAAATACGCACTAAAGCTTCAATCGAAGGCAGGCTCATAGGAACTCTTTGCCCCATCTCTAAACGTTTAGCCTGTTGCTCATCCACAGTTAAGTGGGGCAAGGTTTGCAATAAGGCGTCGACTGGCAAGATATAAGTGGAGCTTTCTTGCAGACCTTTTTGGATCGACTCCAAAGTAAAGGATTGCTCAAGATTGAGGTGCCCTACTTCGGTTCGGCGCAAACCGATTAAATGGGCACCGCAGTGCAGTGCCGCACCAATCTCTTCAGCGAGAACACGGATATAAGTGCCCTTACTGCAGCTTACTTCCAGGGTGGCTTGTGGCCACTGAATATCGGTCCATCGAATGCGATGAATGATGATCTCTCTTGGGGTACGCTCGAGCTCTACACCTGCACGGGCATATTCATATAAAGGTTTGCCATCTCGCTTGAGTGCGGAATACATTGGTGGCACTTGTTTAATGGCGCCAGTAAATTGGTGAAGAACTTGATCTAGCGCCTTCTGAATTGCTGTCTGATCTGCAAAGATTGGAAGGTCAAAGGTTTCGACTATCTGACCTTCAGCATCACCCGTATCGGTTCTGCTGCCAAATTGAACTTTAGCAATATAGGTCTTATCGGCGTCGAGTAAGTCTTGTGAATACTTGGTAGCCTCACCCAAACAAATCGGGAGTAGGCCTGTAGCCATTGGATCTAAAGTACCGGTATGGCCCGCTTTATCGGCATTGAAAGCGCGTTTAACAGCAGTAACAGCCCCTTGAGAACTCATTCCGGCTGGCTTATCTAACAATACAACTCCATCGATGCGAACTGACATAGGATTACTTATTTTCGTCCCGATGATCACTATCAACCGCTTGATCAATCAGTTTAGACATTTCAATGCCGTGCTCGACTGAGACGTCATAGTGAAAGTGTAGTGTTGGCACCGTATGAATATGCAAACGTTTAAATAACAAAGAATGTAGGTAACCCGCTTTTTCTTGCAAAGCTTGTAATGCATGATCAGGCTCTGCACCCAAAACAGTAAAGAAGACCTTAGCATGGGCCAAATCAGGAGAGAGCTCAACACTTTGCAAGGTAATTAAACCTAAGCTGGGATTGCGCAACTCTCTTGGAATCAGCTCAGCCAGATCTCGCTGAATTTGATCGGCGAGACGCTGGTTACGATGTGGGCTAGCTTTATGCATAGGGGCTTAGTGATTAACTTAGAGGCTTCTAGCGACTTCAGTCACTTCGAATACCTCAAGCTGATCGCCTTCCTTGATGTCGTTATAGCCCTTCAATGACAAGCCACACTCAACACCGGCACGCACCTCTTTGGCATCATCTTTGAAGCGCTTGAGCGAATCCAATTCGCCTGACCAGACCACGACGTTATCGCGCAAGAGACGAACGCTTGAATTGCGTTTGACCACGCCATCCAAAACCAAGCAACCTGCAATCGCACCGACTTTAGAGACCAAGAAGACCTGGCGAATCTCGACCATGCCAGTGATTTCTTCTTTCTTATCGGGAGTCAACATGCCACTCAAGGCTGCTTTCACTTCATCAACTGCGTCATAAATAATGTTGTGGTATCGAATATCAACACCATTGTTTTCAGCCAGCTTGCGAGCAGCAGCATCAGCGCGGGAATTAAATCCAATAATCACAGCCTTCGAAGCGACGGCCAAGTTCACGTCAGTCTCGGTAATGCCACCTACGCCAGCGTGAACGATTTGCACCTTCACCTCTGGTGTAGACAATTTTTGCAATGATTGAGAAAGTGCTTCTTGCGATCCTTGAACGTCAGCCTTGATGATTAATGGCAAGAGCTTCGCTTCAATTGCGCCCTCACCCATATTTTCCATCATAGTCTCGAGCTTGACAGCTTGCTGTTTGGCCAACTTCACGTCACGGAACTTGCCTTGACGGAAGAGTGCAATCTCGCGCGCTTTACGCTCGTCAGGCACAACTTGTACTGCCTCTCCAGCTGCAGGAACTTCAGACAAGCCCTGGATCTCAACCGGAATCGATGGGCCTGCTTCATTACAAGGCTTACCGTTCTCATCCAACATCGCACGGACACGACCAAAACTTGAACCTGCTAAGAGCATATCGCCGCGCTTGAGGGTGCCCGACTGAACCAAAATGGTTGCAACAGGACCCTTACCTTTATCGAGACGTGCCTCAATCACAAGACCTTGCGCAGGAGCATCTTTAGGTGCCTTGAGTTCAAGCACTTCTGCTTGGAGAAGAACGTTCTCTAGGAGTTCGTCGATACCAACGCCAGTTTTTGCAGACACTGGAATAAATGGCACATCACCGCCGTACTCTTCTGGCACGACTTGCTCAGCAACCAACTCTGTCTTGACACGCTCTGGGTTAGCTTCGGGTTTATCAATCTTATTAATAGCAACCACGATAGGTACACCAGCGGCCAGCGCGTGGTGAATCGCCTCTTTAGTCTGAGGCATCACACCATCATCCGCAGCCACAACTAGAATCACAATATCTGTCGCCTTAGCACCACGAGCACGCATCGCCGTAAAGGCTTCGTGACCTGGAGTATCCAAGAAGGTAATCATGCCGCGCGGGGTTTCCACATGGTATGCACCAATGTGTTGAGTAATACCGCCCGCTTCACCAGAGGCTACTTTTGCTAGACGAATCTTATCGAGCAAAGAAGTTTTACCGTGGTCAACGTGACCCATCACCGTAACAACTGGTGGGCGTGGCAATAACTCAGCATCGTGGGGTTCGGCACCAATATCTAAATCAGGGTCATCAAGCTTAGCAGCATGGGCTGTATGACCCATCTCTTCCACAATGATCATTGCAGTATCTTGATCGAGCACTTGGTTAATGGTGACCATTTGGCCCATACCCATCAACAACTTAATTACTTCAGCACTCTTCACTGCCATCGCGTGCGCTAATTCAGCGACGGTGATGGTTTCAGGAACATGCACATCACGAACTACTGGCTCTGTAGGCACTTGGAAATTGGTATCGACATTGGCTTCAGCAATTTGACGTTGCTTCTTACGACCACCGCCAGAGCGCCAACCACCAACACCGCCGGAGCTATCGCCACGGGTCTTCAGACCACCAGGACGTTTTGCACCCTCTTCTTGCCACGTGGAGGAAGTTTCAGCAGACTTAATCGTTTTGCCGCCAACCTTAACGACTTTTTTCTTATCGTCAGCACCTTCAACCTTGGCGGGCTTGTGAAGTGTGCCTTTTTTGGCTTCTTCAGCAGCAGTCTCACTGGGCGCCTTGAGAACGCGGGCTGGCGCACTCATCATGTCCCGAATCGCCAATGCTTCAGCTTCCGCAGCAGCACGACGCACTCGTATATCAGCGAGTTCTTTTTCTTTAGCCGCTGCCAAATCTTTAGCAGCCTTCTCAGATGCGGCTTTCTTTTCAACTGCGGCTTCGTCATTCGATTTAGCTGGGGGTTCGACAGCAGCAACTTCCTTCTGACGTGCATCTTCAGCAGCCTTCATCTCTGCTTCTTGGCGTGCTAAAAGTTCAGCCTGACGAGTTGCTTCAGCAGCGCGTTTTTCCAACTCTTCTTCAGAAAGAATCGACTTCGCTGGTGTGTTTGCTACAGCTACCTTGACTGGCTTTTCTTCTTCTACTTCAGGAGCGGCGGCGGCTTCACCACCCTTAAGCAACACGCGTTTTTTGCGCACCTCAACTTGAACGGTACGAGTCCGCCCAGCAGAGTCTGCCTGACGAATCTCAGAGTTCTCGCGCTTAATCAGGGTAATCTTTTTACGATTCCCTGCATCGGCATTACCGTGCTCTTTTTGCAAATGCTCAAGCAGGACTTTTTTGTCCTTCTCGGTAATGCTGTCGTCTTCAGAACCCTTATCGATCCCCGCCGCCTTTAATTGCTCCAAAAGGTCAACCGAAGTCCGTTTAAGTTCCGTAGCGAGTACTTTTACTGTTGTTGCCATTCACTGCTTCCTCTTATGAAGTAAACCAATGTTCACGCGCTTTCATGATGAGCGCTTTCGCAGTTTCTTCGTCAATTTGTGTCGCCTCAACTAGCTCATCAACAGCCAATTCAGCAAGGTCGTCACGGGTATGTACTTGATTGTCAGCAAGCTTCGCAATCAACTCAGGAGTCATGCCATCTAGTGAACGCAAGTCTTGGGAAACTTCACCAATGCGCTCTTCTTTAGCCAACTCCATAGTCAATAAAGAATCGCGTGCACGAGTACGCAACTCGTTCACAGTATCTTCATCAAATGAATCGATTTCCAACATCTCTGAAAGAGGAACATAAGCAACCTCTTCCAAAGTATTAAAGCCTTCTTCAATCAAAATATCTGCCACTTCTTGATCAACGTCTAATTTGTCCATAAACAATTGACGAATTGAAGAAGCTTCTTTTTCTGTTTTCTCAGCAGACTCTTCTGGAGTCATGATATTGATTTGCCAACCCGTTAGATCGCTCGCCAAACGGACGTTCTGTCCGCTACGGCCAATCGCAATCGCCAAGTTTTCTTCATCAACCACGACATCCATTGCATGACGCTCTTCATCAACTACGATTGAAGAGACTTGTGCTGGAGCTAAAGCACCAATCACAAACTGAGCTGGGTCTTCTGACCACAACACGATATCTACTGCCTCGCCAGCCACTTCGTTACGCACAGCAGTCACACGTGTTCCGCGGACGCCAACGCAAGTACCGATAGGATCGATACGCTTGTCATAGGTGACAACTGCGATCTTGGCACGGATGCCAGGATCACGAGCCGCGCCCTTGATCTCTAGCAAGCCCTGCTCCATTTCAGGAACTTCATTCTCAAACAACTTGATCAAGAAATCAGGGCAGGTACGAGATAACTCAATCTGTGGGCCACGGGCTTCGCGATCTACTTTAAGGATGTAGGCGCGTACACGGTCGCCAGAGCGCAAGTTCTCTTTCGGAATCATTTGATCGCGACGCAGCAATGCTTCTACTCGACCAGATTCAATGATTAAGCCATTCTTATCAGCACGCTTAACGGTACCGGTCATGACTTTTTCGCCACGCTCAAGGTAGTCGTTCAGAATCTGCTCACGCTCAGCATCACGAATACGCTGCAGAATGACCTGCTTAGCGGCTTGCGCGCCAATACGACCGAAGGCCAAGGATTCAATTTGCTCTTCGATGTAATCGCCGACTTCCATGTCAGCTAGTTGTTCTTGAGCCTCAAATTGCAGAATCTCTTTATCTGGCTCTTGCAGGCCAGCTTCATTAGGTACGACCAACCAACGACGGAAGGTTTCGTATTCACCAGACTCACGGTCGATGGAAACACGAATATCCACATCCTCGTTTGGATAGCGCTTCTTAGTGGCCGATGCTAACGCCATTTCTAGCGCCTCGAACACAATAGCTTGATCAACATTCTTTTCACGCGCTAGGGCGTCTGCCAACATGAGAACTTCTCGGCTCATGACTTTCTTCCTTTGAAATCAATAACAGGGACCAACCGAGTCTTATCGACCTCGGCTAATGAAAACTCCAATTGAGACTCAGCACCATCGGTGCCTTCAAACAGCAAACCAAATTTAGCATCGGGCGCATGAATATCGCCACTCAGCAAACCTTGCAACACACCACGAAAATTCTTGCGACTACCTACTGCAACACGTAACTTCACATCCACTTCCATGCCAGCAAAGCGAACAAAATCTTCTGCCGATTTGACCGGGCGATCCAAGCCTGGAGAAGAAATCTCCAGACGCTCATAAGGAATATTCTCTACTGGCAATGCATAGCTCAGTTGATGGCTTACCTTCTCGCAATCCTCGACCGTAATCAAACGTTCGTAATCTGGGTTTTCAATTGTGACGCGTAGCAAACCACCGGCTTCACGCTCGATATCGACTAGCGCGTAACCCAAGTTTTCTAACTCCGCAGAAATAATCTGCTGATCTCTCACATCAACCCCTCATACCGAAACGGCAAAAAAAAATGGGCTTCAAAGCCCATATTCTCGAATTCAGAACAGGCCGGCTTACGTTGATCGCAACATCAGCCGGGAAATACGTACCCCATCGCTACTAACTAAAACAGCGGTAATCCGCTGTAAGAAGGAAATTATAGCCGAATTAACAGAAAATCGATAGAAATCAGAAGCTTTCGCTCGGATTACGGGGCTTTCTAGGGCCCTTATTGAAGGGCTTGCGGCCTTTGGGTGCGCCGCGTTTAGGGCCATTACCCGGACTCTGGGGATTACCAGTCACAAAAGCAGACTGACCGTGATGGACTTTTTTGGCTTTATTGCGATTTTGTCCCTGAGCACCTTGACCACCCTGCCCGCCTTGGCCTGGTCTGCCGCCTTGGGTTCGACCACGGAAAGGGCCACGACCTTCGCTGCCGCCACTCGGCTGACCACCTCTGCCTTGGTGAGTTAAACCATTGTGCCCGCTCGCCAGCGTCAGAGCGTCGCGCGAACCCCAATAAGATACTGAGGTTTGCATTGGATCGGGCTGGTGATCACCGCCCGCTTGAGGATTGCGGTGATGATGATTACCATTCCCGTTCATATTACGACTCTTATCTTGAGCTTGAGGAACTTTGAGTCCAGCGGAGCGCATGAGTGCAGCAACGCCTTCAGCAGGAACTTCCTCCCACTTACCGCGTCTTAATCTTGGGGGTAATAAGAACATGCCATAGCGGGTTCGAAGCAAGCGGGATACGGTATGGCCAACTGCCTCAAACATGCGACGCACTTCACGATTACGGCCTTCGGTTAAGGCAACGTGATACCAGCGATTAGCGCCATCACCACCACCCATGGTTAAGCGTAAGAAACGGGCTTGACCATCATCGAGCTGAATGCCACTCTTTAATTGCGCCATCGACTCTTGTCCTAGCTCACCCAAAATACGTACAGCGTACTCACGCTCAATCCCATAGCGTGGATGCATTAAACGATTGGCTAATTCACCAGAAGTCGTGAAGAGTAAAAGTCCTTCAGTATTGAAGTCTAAGCGTCCGACCGCAATCCAGCGGCCTTGACGTGGCTTTGGTAGGCGATCAAATACAGTTGGGCGCCCCTCTGGATCAGATTGACTGACGATTTCGCCAGAAGGCTTATGATACAAAATCACGCGTGGTGGCTTAGTTTGTATCTTGCGATGGACTTGTTTGCCGTTAATTCGAACCTGATCGGTTGGACCAATGCGCTGACCAATATGGGCAGGCAAACCATTTACCGAGACACGACCCTGAATAATCAAATCCTCCATGTCGCGGCGTGAGCCCATACCAACATCAGCCAACACTTTGTGTAACTTGACGGTATCTTCATCATCCGCTTCGTCGTCAAGACCATCGAGATCAGACCAGACCTCATCTCGCAAACTTAAAGGCAATTCATCCACGTTTGCAAACTGCAAACTGCTCATCTCTTCTTCAGAAGGCGCATCCGCATCTTCATCATGACGCACGCGCTGTGCACGGCGCTCTGCACCTGTCTGATGTGAGATGTCGTTCTCATTAAAACCTTCAGGATGTTTTACATCCTCCACTTCGGGGGCATCTAAGGCAGCATCAAATTCACCAGAAACTACTGCAGCGAATAAGGCTTCACTCTCAGCAGGATTGGGTGCTGATTTAGCTGGCAGCCCGCCACCCTCACGAGGCCCCCTTGATTCGCCGCCTTCTCTGCGCGGCTTCTCTTTATTGAAGGGTCGCTTCTTATTAAAGGGGTGCTTGCCAGGTCTACGCGGCCGACGCTCTGCGCCCTCATGGCCTTCGGTAGGAGCACCCTCCGCTGGGGATGGGGCTGCGCCAGACTGAGGTGAATGCACTACTGGTGGTGAATCGTTTTCGATGGAACTAGTCATTAATAATTATTTTTGCTCGTCAGGATTGTCTGACGCATCGCTTTCTTCGGTAATTTCGATAGTGATTTCTTCCACCGTTTCAATCGTGGCTTCTTCTGTCACGATCTCGGTGATCGTTTCGGTAGCTGTATCAACATCAAACTGAATGACAGCCTGTCCCACGTCTTCTGCAGCAGGCGCAACATCTTCTAACATCGGCAGACTTTGTAAATTCGTCAAACTCAGATCATCTAAGAACTGCTTGGTTGTGGCATACAAACCTGGGCGGCCAATGGTTTCTTTGTGGCCAATCACTTCTACCCAACCGCGGTCTTCTAGCTGCTTCATCACATTACTACTCACAGCAACGCCACGAATCTCTTCAATCTCACCGCGGGTTACAGGCTGACGATAAGCAATGATCGCCAAGGTTTCCATCACAGCGCGGGAATACTTAGGTGGCTTCTCAGGAGTGAGGCGATCCAAATACTCGCGCATTGCTAAGCGACTCTGAAAACGCCAACCGGTTGCGATGTGCACCAACTCCATGCCTTTGTCATGCCATTCGGTTTGAATGACATCCAAGACGTCTTTAATTTCTGTAGCGGATATCTCTTCTACAAACAAGCGAGTGAGGTCAGCAGCACTCAGCGGCTCCTGCGCGCACAAGAGTGCAGTTTCAATTACGCGTTTATTGTGATCGTCCATAAAGTCGGGCTACCAGGCATAACCTGAGTAGGCTTAAAAAAGTATTTCAGTAATGGGTTTGAGATATTTCTCGGTATAACAGGCAATCAATCTCTGGATTTCTCATTAGAAGCGACGCCGGAGCTACAACAAAGCAAATTTGAGTATCCTTCGTCAGCAGTCAGACCATTATAAGGTAGGCTCAATACAATAGCCATATGCCTAAATCTTTCCACCAATTTACCCTCTCCGCCCCCCGCCGCCAGTTTTTAGGCTGGGGACTGGGTCTGGCTGGCGGTCTAAGCCTAGGAGCCTGCAGCCTCAGTCCGCCACGAAAACCGGTCCTAGGCTTGGTCTTAGGTGCAGGCGCAGCAAGGGGGTTTGCCCACATCGGCGTCATTAAGGCCCTAGAGTCTCAGGGTATCCGCCCCGATTTGGTGGTTGGAAGCAGTGCCGGGAGTGTGATTGCCGCTCTGCTGGCATCTGGCGCCACTGGCAATGAGCTCAATCGATTGGCACTTAATTTGGATGAAGCCACGATTGCCGATTGGGGTCTTCCATTTGCCGGTCGCTTTGGAGGCCTTATCAAAGGGGAAGCCCTGCAAGCGATGGTGAATCGAGAAGTGCGCAACAAAACCATTGAGCAAATGAATCTGCCGCTCGGCATTGTCGCAACCGAATTACAAACCGGCAAAGGTGTGCTCTTTCGCTCTGGCAATACGGGCTTAGCAGTGAGAGCATCCTGTAGTGTGCCTGGCGTATTTCAACCAGCAAGCATTAATGGCAAGGAATATGTGGATGGTGGTTTAGTAGCCCCCGTACCGGTGAGCTATGCCAGACAGATGGGCGCAACTGTTGTGATCGCAGTCAACATTTCTTCTGAGCCCTTACATCAAGATGCCAGTGGTACCTTCGGTGTTCTACAACAAACCATTTCCATCATGCAGAACAGCATCAATCAATATGAACTGAAAAGTGCTGACATTGCAATCCAACCGCAACTCAAACAAATGAGTGGAAGTGATTTCAAGGCCAGAAATGCAGCCATCTTGGCTGGCGAGGTTGCCACTCAAGAACAAATGGCGCTCATTAAAGACAAGCTCAAACTGTAATCACTTGAGTTTGAACTAGAGGCTTTGGGGCTTACGCTTGATATTGTTGATTTGATCGAGCAGCTCGCGACGCTCAGCACCGCCCAATGCATCTCCACTATCTAAACGACGCGCACCGTCAAAACGACGATCCCAATACACGCTACTCAGATCATCGACTCGCACGCTGGCACCCTTAGAAGGTGAATGAATAAATTTGTTGTCGCCAACATAAATACCCACGTGTGAAAAAGTTAAACGCATGGTGTTAAAAAATACCAAGTCGCCAGGCTGCAGATCATCGCGAGTAATGGGTTTACCAACCTGACTCATTTGGGTTGACTTATTGGGAAGCAAAAATCCCAACTTGTCTTTAAAGACATAGGCAACAAAACTACTACCATCCAAGCCAGATTGAGGCAGCTCAGCATTCCAGCGATAACGCACCCCAATGACTGACATCGCTTGATTAATCAAAGACTCAGATTTTTCTGAGACAGAATCAACCAGACGATCCGATGCGCGAGAGAAATAGGATTTCCCGGCCTGGAACATGCTTTCTTTTGGAGCATCAACCACCTCCTCGGCATGGGCAAATCCAGCGCAGGCAAGAAATGCGGCAAGGCCCAAAGACATTAGGATGCCTTTGAGGGTCTGAGGGGCTGCTTTGTTAAATGACATCAGGCGAGTGTAACAAAGAAGCTTGACGTTACCAAGACTTGCGGATATCAATAAGTATCTGTTTATAAACAGTTTTTTTGATATTTATGGTAAAAATGCACCAATTTTGCCCATTCAATCAAGGGGCCTAGGTAATTTCGGCGGCCTCAAATAGCTCTTTGGTATAGCTTTGCTTGGGGTGCTTAATTAGGGTTTCGGTCTCACCAAACTCCACCATCTTGCCACCTTTGAGCACCATAATCTCATGCGACATGGCTCTAATTACTGCCAAGTCATGACTAATCATCAAATAAGCTAAATTGTATTTTTTCTGCAATTCGGTCAGTAAAGCCAGTATTTGCTTCTGAATCGAGACATCTAAGGCCGACGTTGGCTCATCCAGCACCAGAATCTGGGGTCGCAAAATCAGTGCCCGGGCGATTGCGATGCGCTGTCGCTGTCCGCCAGAAAATTCATGTGGATAACGCGTTAGTGCAGAGCGATCAATACCAACCTCTCGCAAAATATCTAGCACCCTCTGCTCTCTTTCGGCGCTACTCAATTTTGGGAAATGAATATCCAAACCTTCGGCAATGATTTGCATTACCGTCATCCGTGGCGAGAGAGAGCCAAAGGGATCCTGGAAAATGACCTGCAAGCTCGAGCGCAATGCTCTTCTTTGAGCAGACTTCAGAGTTTTCCAATCATTTCCGAGCACATCCACCTCACCAGTCACTTCAGCAGCTGAATCACTCAAGAGACCGAGCACCGCCATCCCTAATGTTGTTTTACCAGAGCCGGACTCTCCGATCACACCGATGGTTTGCCCTTGTTTCAGGCCGAAGCCAATCTTTTTTAATACCGAATGTCTTGGCGCCTTCTTAAGCCACGATCCTGAATCTAGACTGGGATAGGAGACTGACAAATGATTAGTTTGCAACAAGACTGGAGCAAGCGGCATCACAGGGGCTAAGTTTCGCAAGGGCTCGCTATTGACCAAAGTTTGGGTATATGGATTTTCTGGATGTTCAAAGACTTGCTTGGTCACGCCGAACTCAACTAAATTACCCTGGTTCAACACTGCCACACGATGGGCAAAGTGCTTCACGAGATTGAGGTCATGCGTAATCAACAGAATGCCCATGCCGCCGTGATCTTTAGATTCCTCTTGAAGCTCTTTTAGTAAATCCAGAATCTGTAAACGCAAACTCACATCGAGTGCAGTCGTGGGCTCATCCGCAATGAGCAAACGGGGTTTACACGCCAGAGCCATCGCAATCATCGCGCGCTGTCTTTGTCCGCCAGATAGCTGGTGCGGGTAAGAATGAAAGCGTTTTTCAGGCTCAGGGATTCCGGTCTTACGCAAGAGATCCACCGCTGCTGCAAAGGCATCTGCTTTAGAGATGAAGGGCTCATCAATCTGGACTGCTTCAATAATCTGATCACCAATAGTAAATAAGGGATTCAGAGCTGTCATCGGCTCCTGAAATACCATAGCGATTTCTCGTCCGCGGATCTGACGAATCTTTTCAATTGGCAGAGACAGTAAATCGACTGGCTTGGTAGCGGCTTGCCGTTGTGCATTCTCTTTGCCACTCCACCAAATCCGACCGGTCATCTTGGCGCCTTCGGGCTCAAGTCTCAAAGGAGCTAGCGCGCTTAAGGTTTTTCCAGAGCCGGACTCGCCAACCAAAGCAACTCGCTCACCAACCCCGATTTCTAAATCAAGATGGCTCAGTGCAAACTTCTCGCGACGCCCTGTTCCAAAAGAAATACTTACATCTTCGAAGCGCAATAAGGTATTCACGAGCGCACCCCGCTGACCGAGCCTGATTGACGAGAATCAAACGCGTTGCGCAGGGCCTCCCCCATAAAGGTCAGAAGAAGCAGTGTTGCTACTAGGACCACAAAGGTGGAGAGGGAGATCCACCACGCATCTAAATTCCCTTTGCCTTGTGAGAGCAGCTCACCAAGACTTGGCGTACCTGGTGGAACACCCAAACCCAAGAAGTCCAAACTGGTGAGGGACAAAATGGCAGCACTCATTCGGAATGGTAGAAAGGTAATCACTGGTGTCAAACTATTTGGCAGTATGTGGCGCAGCATGATCTGAAAATTGGTAAGCCCTAAAGCTTTAGCCGCACGAACATACTCAAGGGCACGATTACGATAAAACTCCGCACGGACATAATCAGACAAACCCATCCAACCAAAAGCCGCCAGCAACACAATTAATAGTAAGACGCTAGGATTAAAGATCGAGGCAAAGATAATCAGTAGATAGAGTTCAGGCATTGAGCCCCAGATTTCAATCAGGCGCTGAGAGATCAAGTCAAACTTACCACCAAAGAAACCCATCAAAGAGCCTGTGATGATGCCCACACCAACCCCCACAATGGTGAGTGCAAGGCCAAAAAGAATGGATAAACGAAAGCCGTAAATCAAACGCGATAAGACATCGCGCCCACGATCGTCAGTGCCAAACCAATTTTCCGCGGATGGTGGGGCGGGATTGGGGACCTGTGAAAAGTAATTGAGGGTTTCGTAGCTATAAGGAATCAGTGGGTAGATCGCCCAATTGCCATCATTGGTAATGTTGTGACGAATATCGGGATCCAGAAAATCTGTCGGCGTAGCAAAGTCTCCACCAAAAACCGTCTCGGCTTGATTGTGCACAATCGGAAAATAGAAGTGCCCGTTGTAACGAACAATCAGCGGCTTGTCATTGGCAATGAAATCGGCGCACATACTAAAGCCAAACAACAACAGAAAAATCCACAGACTCACATAGCCTGTGCGATTGCGCTTAAATCGTTGCCAGCGACTCACGAGCCCCCTCCTGCGCCAAACTGAATACGAGGATCAATGTAGACATAACAGAGATCCGAGATCAATTTGGTAAATAGACCAATCAGGGTGAACAAATACAAAGTACCAAACACTACCGGGTAATCGCGTCGCATGACAGACTCATACGAGAGGAGACCAAGGCCATCTAGAGAGAACAAGGTCTCAATCAAAAGAGAGCCTGTAAAGAAGGCGCCAATGAAAGCGGCAGGAAATCCTGTCACTAAGGGCAAAAGCGCATTACGAAAGACATGCTTCCATAGGACTTGTTGCTCGCTTAAGCCCTTGGCTCTTGCTGTCAACACATACTGCTTGCGAATTTCCTCTAAAAAAGAGTTCTTGGTCAGCATCGTGACCACTGCGAAACTGCCTAGCACCATTGCAGTAATGGGCAAGACCAAATGCCAGAGGTAATCCAGAATCTTGCCAATCAAACTGAGGTCTGACCAATTATCAGAAGTTAAACCACGCAAGGGGAATAGCTGTAAGAAGCTACCCCCTCCAAAGAGCACGAGCAACAAGACTCCCAACACAAACCCTGGAATGGCATAACCCACCAAGATAATGGTACTCGTCACCGTATCAAAGCGAGAACCTTCTCGCACTGCTTTAGCAATACCCAAGGGAATCGAAATTAAATAGGTGATAAAGAAAGTCCACAAACCAATGCTGATTGACACGGGTAATTTGGAAACCACCAAATGCCACACGCTTTGGTGTTGGTAATAGCTTTGACCTAAATCAAATCTAGCAAAGCGTCCCAACATCATGAAGTAGCGCTCTACTGGTGGCTTATCAAAACCATATAGAGCCTTGACCTCAGCTAGACGCTGCTCATCAATTCCTTGGCGCCCCCGATAAGTCGCACCAGCGCCAGAAGACTCAGAACCCCCTACCGAGCCATTACCCTTGCCCTTTAGCTCCAGCACCATTTGTTCTACTGGACCGCCAGGAACAAATTGCACTACTGCAAAAGTGAGGGTCAAGACACCCAATAGCGTCGGGATCATCAACAACAAACGCTTTGCAATGTAAGAACGCATCTGTACTTGCATCAGGGCGCCTCTGCTTTCCACCAGTTCTGCAGGATCCAAGTTTCAGCCATGTAATACGACGGGGGTTCTGGATAGCGCATTTCTTTTCTGAAGGCGATTCGATGTGTTGGGTTATACCATTGGGGTACGACAAGATAACTATTCCATAAGACTCGATCGAGTGCTCGACTCGCTGCTCGTAACTGCTCTCGGTTCTGGGCTTTAGTAATTTCTCCAACCAAGGCATCCACGACTGGCGACTGAATGCCGATGACATTATCCGAGCCCTTTTCTTTAGCGGCTTGGCTACCAAAGCGATCCCACAGCTCGTTACCTGGGCTTTGTGAGTCTGGAAAGCGAACCGTCGTCATATCAAAATCGTATTCGTTCATCCGCTTTTGATGGAGGGCGAAATCACTGGTTCTGACATCCACCTGAATTCCCAACTTCTCCAAATTACGGGTATAGGCAGAAATGACTCTCAGAAAGAAGCCGCCGTCTTCGACCATTTCAAAACGGAATGGCTCACCTTGAATATTTCTTAAAGCGCCATCACGATAAGTCCAGCCAGCATCTGCCAATAACTCACGCGCCTTTCGCAGGTTTTGACGCAAGCTGGCTGGTGCGGCAGTTGATGGCGCTGGCGGCATAGGACCAAATACAGCATCCGGTACCCAGCGGGGGTATTTTTCCTTCAGGGGTCTGAGTAACTTCAACTCCGCTTCGGTTGGTTTACGTGGCCCATCAAAATTGGCACTCAAATCACTGTTCGTGAAATAACTATTAATGCGACTGTATTGATCAAAAAAGAGTTGGCGGTTTAACCATTCAAAATCAAGCGCATAACCCAGAGCCTGACGGACGCGCACATCCTGAAAAATTGGCCGGCGCAAGTTCATCGCAAAGCCCTGCATGCCGGCACCATTGTGATTCAAGAAGGCTTTTTTCAATAAGCTGCCGTCATTAAATTTAGAGCCGACATAGCCTTTGGCCCAAATCTTAGCGCGGTACTCAACTAGGGCATCAAACTCACCCGCCTTGAATGCCTCGAGACGCACCGCATCATCACTGTATAACTTGTAAACAATCCGATCGAAGTTGTAAAAACCCACCCGCACATTCAGGGATTTATTTACATGATCCGCCCAGTAATCAGGATTGCGTTTGAAAGTAATCGACTTTCCTGCTTTATAAGATTCAATTAAATAAGGGCCGCTGCCAATCGGGGTCTCAAAGTCAAGTTGATCAAATGGAATGTAAGTACCATCCACCTTCTTGCCCCAGTTACGCGAAAAGATCGGCATGGTTCCGGCTAGAAGTGGCAGTTCGGGATTTTGGTTCCTGAAATCAAACCGCACTTCTCTTGGAGATAAGACCACTACCTGTTGAATATCCCCGAAAGTAGTCTTATAGCGAGGATGAGCCTGCCCACTCATCAACATATCAAAACTGTATTTAACATCTGCAGCCATGACTGGACTGCCATCTGAAAACTTTGCTTCAGGCCTCAGGCGAAATGTCACTGATTTACGATCGGCCGCAACAGCAATATCCTCTGCCAATAGGCCATAGATGCTGGCCACTTCATCTGCACTACCCTCAGCCAAAGATTCAAACATCAACTCGATACCAGGGGCGGTGACGCCTCTGAGGGTGAAAGGATTGAACTTATCAAAACTGCTTCTGGACCCCGGGTTGGGTAAGGTCAGCGTACCACCTCGAGGTGCATTGGGATTAACGTAATCAAAGTGGCTAAATCCATCGGCATACTTTGGTTTTCCATACTGCGCGATTCCCTGTGAGCCGTAACTTGGGATGCTAATGAGGCTGAGTAGCAGGACTAAACCCGCAATCAGGCGCTGAATGCAGAATGGGGGAAGGGATGAGTAAATCGGCATATATGTAACAATTGTAGATAGCAAACCACATTTGAAGCAAAGGACACTCTATGGGCTTTCTGACCGGCAAAAAAATCCTCATTACCGGCCTTCTTTCCAACCGCTCAATTGCCTATGGCATCGCTAAGGCGTGCCATCGCGAAGGGGCTGAATTAGCCTTCACCTACGTGGGTGAGCGTTTTAAAGACCGCATTGTCGATTTTGCTAAAGAATTCAATACCGATCTGATTTTTGACTGTGACGTCGGCAGCGATGAACAAATCACCGCACTCTTTAGGGATTTAGCCAAAACCTGGCCCCAATTTGATGGTTTTGTACATGCCATTGGTTTTGCTCCTCGCGAAGCCATTGCCGGTGATTTCTTGGACGGCTTGAGCCGCGAGGGCTTCAAAATTGCCCATGATATTTCTGCTTATAGTTTTCCAGCGATGGCTAAAGAAGCCATGCCCATGTTGCGTGACAAATCTGCTTTATTGACGCTGACTTATTTGGGCTCGATGCGCAATGTACCCAATTACAACACCATGGGCTTAGCCAAGGCATCTTTGGAGGCATCGGTTCGCTATCTGGCAGGTTCATTAGGCCCCAAAGGAATTCGTGTGAACGGTATTTCTGCAGGCCCAATCAAAACTTTGGCAGCCTCTGGCATCAAAGGCTTCGGCAAGATCTTAGAAGCAGTTGAGGCGACTGCACCCTTACGTCGTAATGTCACGATTGATGATGTTGGCAATAGCGCAGCCTTCCTCTTATCTGATTTAGCTAACGGCATTACTGCTGAAATCATTTACGTTGATAACGGCTTTAGCCAAGTGGTTGGCGGAATGGAAGACGCTTGAGTGTTCCGCTACGCGAAGCCCTGAAGTTTTGGGCTAAGCTAGGCTTCATTAGCTTTGGTGGTCCTGCAGGACAGATTGCAGTTTTGCATCAAGAGTTAGTTGAAAAGCGTCGTTGGATTTCTGAGCGGCGCTTTTTACATGCTTTGAACTACTGCATGCTTTTACCGGGACCTGAAGCACAACAATTGGTAACGTATATTGGTTGGCTGATGCATCGGGGCTGGGGCGGCTTATTAGCGGGTAGTTTATTTATTCTGCCCTCACTCGTGATTTTGATTGCTCTATCCTGGATCTACCTGACTTTTGGACAGATACCGTGGATAGCGGCTATCTTCTTTGGAATTAAGCCTGCAGTCACTGCAATTGTTATATTCTCCGCAGTTCGCATTGGCAAACGCACGATTCATAACCGCTTCTTGCAATTGATTGCACTGGGATCCTTTCTAGCGATCTTTCTTTTCAATATTTCTTTTCCCATCATCGTAGTGATTGCCGCCTTGATTGGTTGGTGGGCTAGCAAACGTTATCCAGAATATTTTCAAACGCAACAATCGCACGGGAGCAACTCAGAGCACTTTGGGCCAGCCATCATCGATGACAACACCCCAACTCCTGAGCATGCGAAATTTTCCTCCGGCAAGGCGATTCGACACAGCCTGCTCGCACTTTGTTTTTGGCTTTTACCCATCGGCTTACTTTGCGCTTTGGGTGGCTGGGAAAGCCTCTATCCTCAACTGGCTTATTTCTTTACCAAGGCTGCCTTTTTAACCTTTGGTGGGGCTTATGCTGTTTTGCCTTATGTTTATCAAGGTGCGGTTGAACATTATCAGTGGCTCAGCGCAGGACAAATGATCGACGGTCTCGCTTTGGGAGAAACAACTCCAGGTCCATTGATTATGGTCGTGGCATTTGTGGGTTATCTTGCGGGACATCTCACTCATCTGTCGAGTAATCTCAATCCCTTTTGGTTCGGCGCACTTGGTGCCGTGGTAGCCACTTGGTTTACTTTTCTGCCCTCCTTCTTTTTTATCGTAGTCGGCGGTCCACTTATTGAATCGACTCACGGTAAGCTGAGCTTGACCGCACCCTTGACTGCCATCACCGCAGCAGTTGTTGGTGTGATTGCTAATTTGGGAATATTTTTTGCCTACCATGTCTTTTTTCCTGCCGGCTTCAGCGGATCAATCTCTTGGGCTTCAATTGTGATTTGCGTGCTATCAGCCATTGCCTTATTCAAATACCAGCGCGGGGTAATTACCATCATTGCTGGAGCAGCTTTGGCGGGACTATTGAACTTCCTTGTTTCTTACTGGTAAACACCAATCTAGGAAACCCCTAAAGCTGGCACAATCACAGCTAGGTAAAAAAATAATTCAAGCTTGAAAACGGAGATCCCCATGAAGATTCACTCATCATTATTTAGCGGCTTGTTTGCACTAGTCGCAGCCACTTATGGCCTGATCGGAACGGCAATTGCCGCTGACGCTTACCCCAATAAACCCATTACTCTAGTAGTACCTTTCTCAGCAGGTGGACCAACTGATGCTGTTGCCCGCTTAATCGCAGTGCCTATGGGCAAAGAGCTTGGCCAAACGGTGATTGTTGAAAATACTGTGGGTGCTGGTGGCACGATTGCCTCTACTCGTGTGGCACGGGCGGCTCCAGATGGCTATATTCTGTATCTGCATCATATGGGTATGGCAACTGCACCAGCTTTGTACAAAAAGCTCCCCTTTGATCCCATGAAAGACTTTGAATATATTGGTCAAGTCGTTGATGTGCCAATGGTGCTCTTGGGTCGCAAAAACTTTCCAGCAAACAACTTTAAAGAGCTTGAGGCTTATATCAAGGTCAATAAAGAAAAGGTGACGATTGCTAACGCGGGACCCGGCTCAGTGTCTCAGTTATGTGGTCTTTTATTGATGTCTCGTGAAGGTGTGGAACTTACCACTGTGCCTTACAAGGGAACAGGCCCAGCCTTAACTGATCTGCTCGGTGGTCAAGTCGATTTATTGTGCGACCAGACCACTCAAACTGTTCCTTACATTAAAGACAATCTCGTCAAAGCCTATGGTGTTACAACCCTGAAACGCCTTCCAGGCCTGCCTAGCATTCCCACGCTTGACGAACAAGGTCTAAAAGGTTTTGAAGTCAAAGCATGGCATGGTCTCTATGCGCCAAAAGGCACTCCACCCGAAGTGCTTGCCAGAATTAATAAAGCACTCAAAGTGGCTCTCAATAATCCTGAGGTTAAGGCCCGCCTAGGCGAATCGAATATTGAAGTTGTCCCAATGAGCAAAGTGACTTCTGAGTCTCTCAAGACTCAACTAGACTCTGAAATTAATAAATGGGGTCCCGTCATTCGTAAAGCTGGAGCTTATGCAGATTAAATATCTGACTCGACTCCATTAGTGAAAAAGCCAGCGTGTTGCTGGCTTTTTTCTTGTGGCGAGATCTTATCCCGCTCTAAATAAGAATCCTGACTGCAAACGCTCGCGTCGCTTACGTCGGATAGCACTAATACAAGCAAATAAAGCCCAAATCATGAGGAAAGGATCCAATAAATAATCCCATAGGTTCGCAGACTCATGCCAATGAATCGACCACGCCAGAATCGCCAAGGCAATAATCAATGCGCCCTTAGTCCAGTTTGCGATTGCCAGGATGGCCGCAAATATCGACACGACCATCAAGAACCCAATACTCGCATAGCCCCACCCATAAGGATCAAACATTCCGACACCAAGCGCAAAGGGATAAAAACCGAATGCGATGACGACGATCGACACCTTAAACCCAATCGGCACAAAATGTGCTTCGGTATTTCTGGGATCAACGCGATCAAGCAACACACTCGACCAGAGCAAGAGCAAAGTGACCACACTGAGATCGCCAGTTATACCGCGGATATAGGCTGCTAGTGGCAATTGCATAAACATGCCGAGCGGCCAATAAAAAAGATTGGCAAATAGCAAGGCCAAGATCATTCGGGCTGCCACCGGTATTTGCGCCTCGAAGTTTCTTTGGATCGCCCAAACTATGAGCGCGGCACAAGTGATCGACATCTCGAGCAAGGCGATCGTCTGCATGATATTTTTCATTACTTAGCCTCCTCGCTGATTATGGACTTCGCTTGTGCGTTGCTATAAGCTTGCTGAATCCAGCCAGCATCAAAACGAATATGCCGAATCTTTTTTCGATCCCAGGTATAGACCAAGTCGACTTGAGAACCATTAGCAATGATGTAAGGATAAGAAAACTCTCGGCGCTGTTCTGGTGCCAAGGCTTCATCATCCTCGAGCACATCAATGATTTGCCATTGCGCAGCTGAATGATCTTGAGCCAGCATCACCAAACGATCGCGCCCCGATTCGAGGTCATTGGCTACGAGCACTCTTAAGCCACTGGGTAACAGCACTCCCGTAATGGCAGCATTAGGATTGACAATCGGAAGGTCGGCTTGAGCCTGCCAAGACTGGCCGGCATTTTGCGTTTCACTAACAGGGATTTGATGTGCTTGAGGGCCCCCTCGGGTCTGACGGAAGTAGGCATGGGCTTTTTCAGGACTATCGACCAACACGAGTGGTTGAATCGCGCTGCGACCCGAGCTCATCCGGCGCTTATCAATCACTTGATCACCATCGATTCGTAGTAACTCCCCAAACTTACCAATCCACTCGTGGTAAGCGGGTAAACCGAGGCGGTTATCTGTAAAAGAAATAGCGGGTGTTTTTACTAAGGTACTCAAGTTGGTAAACGGCGAAGTAATTAAGCGTTGTGGCTTACTCCACGTTAGCCCCTCATCAGCCGAACTCATGGTGGAGATTGAGCTACCCGCCCATCCCCCTATGGATACCGTAACAAAAAATAGTTGTAGCTGCCCGTCAGCCGCCCTAGCAGGAACAGGGTTACCCAATTTGGCAATATAGCGCGCCAAGGATTTTTCAGCAGTCATCCGATCGATCACTACCGTCGGCTCACCCCAAGTATTAGTGTGTGGGTCAAATACAGCACTGTTGATCACTACATCTGCTGCCCCCTCGCGGCTACCGGCAAACCAGAAGGCTCGCAATGCGCCATCTTTAAGGGTAATCAATGAAGCCGCATGAACTGAAGCTGCGCCAGTATCGGGCAGCCAATCTGATTTGGGCTGAACCACTACCGCTTTACTGTTGTGGCTAGATTCTGGGTCAACACTAACCAGCTCTTGTATCTGAAACGGCGCCCATGCAGGATGACTATCCAGATGCAAGAAACCGAGGACTGTTGCCAGCAATAAAAAACACAGTGCTACAACGCGCATCATCTACAAGCATCCTTAAGCAGTCCGCTGCTCAATTCATTACCAGGCTCAACACTTGGAACGATCGCCGGACCTGCGATTAAATATTCATTCACAAAAAGATACTCCCCAATATGACCCTTTAGTATCGCCTCAATCTCTTGCGGCGTTTGTCTTGCCCGCATTTCCATACGGCGGCCAATGATATTGCAAGAAGGGCAAGCTGCTAGCTTCTCTTCAATTGATGAGTTCAAAGGGGTTTGGACAGCCACCAATGGATATTGGCCTAGTAAGCCGGAGATGTCATTTGCCTGCTGAGATGGATAACCGTGCAACTGTGCCCCAGGTAATAGCAAGCGATACTCTTCGTCTTTGGCGCGATAGTCACAAGGAATCCAGACCGCTTTTTCCTGAACAGCTGCAATGGTCCGGGCGTCATAGCGACCCAATGCGCCTTCTAGTGGGGCAAGACTGCTATTGAGAGCGCAATAAGAGAGGAAGCAGACAGCCAATGTCAGTGACTTACACCATGGTGTTTTGATAAGGCCTAGCAATGCGCAAGTCACACTGATCGCCATCAAGATCCAATGCCAGAGGGAGTAATGCCAGATTGGATTTTCAGCTTGGAGATTAAAGCCTACCCACGTCAGAGCACCGAGGATGATCAACTGTAGAACCAAAGCAAACCGAAAGCCCCAAAAGGATAAGCGTTGCCAATGCAATGCAATCAATGCAGCAAAGGCTGGCATCACCGGCAATAGATAGCGTCCAGAGCGTTGGCTTGGTAGACTAAAGACAATCAAGAAGGCGGCAATCAAGAGTAGCAAGAGATTTTCTTCAATGGACAGAAAGCGCCGCTCACGCCAACATTGCCAGAGCGTGTTAACCAGGACGGCAATGAATAGACCAGCGTTGGCTAAAGTGGTCAGAATCAGCATCCAGACACTATCGCCACCTCGGAAGAGATCGAATAAGTAGTTAGAGCTTCTCGCCTGAAACTTGCCCGCGTTCTCACCCAAGACAAATTCTCTCCAAATTGCCTCAGGCGAAGGATCGAGCAAGAACCAAATAGCAAATACACCTAAGGCCACAATCACAATCAAGACCAACTTCAAGAGATCGCGGGTAGTGAATTTAGACAGACTCCACTCACGCCAGCGCCAGTAACAGAGAGTTAGGGCAAATGTGGCTGGTACGATATAGGCAAAAGATTTAGCGAGCAATGCCAGACCAAAACATAGGGCGGCAAATACCGGGAATAGCAAACGGGAGTCAAAGGCTGCCTTACCCCAATACAACAATCCCATAAAAGGAAGGGTTAAGAAAAAGACTTCTGCGGGATCGGTTAAGAAAGGTCGACCATAACGATAGCTTGAGAAAAAAGCTAGCCACACTAGAGCAGCCAATATTCCCGTCTTTGTTTGAGCGCTAAAACGTCGCACCGCTAAAAATAAACAGAAAGCGGTTAAGCCCGTATAAAGGAGATTGGGCCACCGAAGATTCCATAAAGTCCAATGACTTGCCCAAGAGGTACTAGCGATTCCCTGCCAAAACAGTAAGGGGGGTTTGGTATTTTTTAAGCCATCCATCTCGGACTGCAAAGGCAGCCAATGGCCAGAGTCCGCAGTCAGGCGCGCGATATGCATATAGGGATACTCGTCCCCATTCTTTGGAGCAAAGCGGCTATCTAATCCATAAAAATAGCTCACGACCGCTAATAACAGGATTAGAAGCGCGCTACGGATTGAGAAATTGCCTTGCATCCCGACAGTTTATCGGTTTTGATCGGGAGGGATAAAATGAATCCATGAATCAGAGAGACCTCAAGTGAAATCCCTCGCCTATAGCGTTTTACTATTTGTCAGCCTCAGCTCTTCTTGCTGGGCTCAAATCTCTACAGCCGATCAACTTGATCAACAGGGTTTGGCTGCTACTTGCGCCAATTGCCATGGTACGAATGGCAAGGGTGTACCCAATGCCAGCATTCCTTTAATTAGCCAATTGAGCAGCGAAGAATTACTGGCACAACTTTTAGCTTATAAATCAGGCACTAGGTCTGGCACGCTCATGCCTCAGTTAACCAAAGGCTATACCGATGCTCAACTAGAGAGCATTGCCAATCAACTTGGTCAGAAGCCATAAGAAGATGAATAATAGTCGCCGTCACTTTCTGGCTCATAGCGCCGCTGGCTTAAGCTTGCTGGGGGGATTCTCTTCTTTTGCCCAAGCCAGCTTAGGTAAAGCACAGATTTTAGTGATTGGTGGTGGCTTTGGTGGTGCAACGGCTGCTAAATATCTGCGCCTGTTTTCGAACAATACGGCCAATGTCATATTGATTGAACCTAATGCGAGCTTCTTGTCTTGCCCCATGTCGAATTTTGTTGTAGCAGGTATGCGTACGATGGCAGATATCACATCGCCCTATGAAGGCCTGACCAAGCATCATGGCATCAAACTTATTCGTGATAGCGTGAGTGCGATAGACCCTGATAAGAAGACCGTCAAACTGTCTTCAGGATCCGTTCTCAGCTATGACAAAGTCGTCCTTTCTCCCGGCATCAGTTTGATGATGAATTCTATTGAGGGTCTTGCCAAGGCCAATCAAGCAGGCGTGACATTACAAGCCTGGAAGGCCGGTCCTGAAACGCTGATGCTCTATAAACAATTAGCTGCTATGCGCGATGGTGGCGTGTTCGCTATCAGCATTCCTGAGGCGCCCTATCGCTGCCCTCCTGGACCATATGAACGAGCCAGCTTGGTTGCCAATTACTTAAAGCAACATAAACCGAAGTCTAAAGTACTGATTTTGGATGCCAATCAAGACATCACTTCAAAGGGAGCGCTCTTTAAAAAAGCTTGGGCAGAGCAATACTCTGGACTAATTGAATATTTTCCTTCACACAACGTTGCTGGCGTTGATGCTAAAACCAAAACACTCCGCTTCGAAGTGCAGGATGATGTGCGAGCCGATGTATTGAATGTTTTACCAGCCATGAGTGCTGGTGAAATTGCCATCAAGACGGGGCTAGCGAATGCGAATGGACGCTGGGTCAATGTTGACTTCCTCAATTTTGAAGCCACTGCAGCGAAGGACATTCATGTGCTGGGAGATGCTATCCAGACAGCGCCACTCATGCCAAAGTCAGGTCATATGGCCAATCAACATGCCAAAGTAGCCGCGGCAGCCATCATTGCACAACTGAACGATTGGCCAATCAATCCCGCGCCCGTTGTCAATAACACATGCTATAGCTTTGTGAATGAGCATGCCGCCGTTCATGTTGCCAGCGTTCATCAATACGATGCCCAAGCAAAAACCTTTAAATCAGTACCAGGCGCTGGCGGCCTCTCCTCAGAATCCTCTAATACAGAGGCAAGCTACGCTTGGGGCTGGGCTCACAATATCTGGGCAGACACCTTAGCGTAATTGAAATACGAAGGGCTGTAGAATCCCTTTATTGAGGTAAACATTCAATGGGGATCACGCTAGAACCATGAAATTTCGGGACTATTACGAAACACTCGGTGTTGCCCGTGGCGCAACTGAAGCAGAAATCAAGACTGCTTATCGCAAGCTTGCTCGCAAATATCACCCAGATGTCAATAAAGAGAAGGATGCTGAAGAGCGCTTCAAAGAGATTGGCGAGGCCTACTCCGTTCTCAAAGATACAGAAAAGCGGGCGGCCTACGATCAAATGGGTAGCAATTGGAAGCAAGGCCAAGACTTTAGTCCTCCCCCTAATTGGAATGCCGGTTTTGAATTTTCTGAGGATCCCAATGCTGGCTTCGGCGGATATGGCGGCGGCTACGACGGCGATCAAAGCGAATTCTTTGAATCTTTATTTGGTCGTGCAAGACACCGTCAAGGTGGTCGTGGTGGCAATGCTCGCCAAGGCATGCATTTCAAAGGGCAAGATCATCACGCAAAAATTCTGATTGATTTAGCTGATGCCTATAACGGGGCTAAGCGGACTATCTCTTTGCACATGCCAGTTCAAGATGCAGAAGGTCATGTCAGTACGCAAGAGCGTAAGCTAGACGTCAATATTCCGAAGGGGATTAAGGCTGGGCAGAATCTTCGTCTGGGTGGACAAGGTGGTGCTGGTATGGGCGAAGGTGGTGCCGGAGATCTCTATCTGGAAATTGAGTTTCACCCTAACCCACTTTACAAAGTAGATGGGAAAGATGTGTATCTCGATTTACCACTGGCTCCTTGGGAGGCAGCGTTAGGTACGAATGTGAACATTCCCACACCAGCTGGTAGCACTCTGGAATTAACCATACCCCCCAACACCAAGTCGGGCCGCAAGATGAGGCTGAAAGGAAAAGGAATCCCGAGCAAAGAGCCTGGTGACTTTTATGTAGTCCCGAATATTGTTTTACCCGAAGCACAAAGCGATATGCAAAAAGCAGCGTATCAAGAGCTTGAAAAAGCATTTGATTTCAAGCCCAGATCTCACTTGAAGGGATAAGCGATGAGCCAAACGAATATCACTTGGATTGAAAGCACTATCGTTGAGGATGAAGTCCATATGACGATCGTAGAACTGTCTCACGCAGCCAGCACGCCTGAGCAACTCATCATGGATTGGGTCTCGGAGGGCGTCCTCAGCCCAGCAGGTGCCAGCCCTCAAGACTGGCGCTTTAGTGGAGACTCTTTAAAGCGCGCCAAAACTGCTGCACGCCTCACACGGGATTTTGAAATCAATACTTCAGGTCTGGCACTGGCCTTAGACCTGATGGATCAAATTACTCAATTGCGTGCAGAGCTATTGCGCTTAGGCAAGCCTGCCTAAGATTCGGATTTAGCGAGTAGCAATTCCCAGCGTTGCATTTTTCGATCCAAGTCAGCATTAATCTCGCTCAAACGAGCTTGAAGGCTAGCTAATAACTCCGGCTCGTTCTGATATAACTCGGGCTTACTCATTGTGATGCCAATTTCTGCCTGGTCTTCCTCTAGTGCTTCAATTTGCAGGGGTAATTGCTCTAACTCTTGACGCTCTTTACCATTGAGTTTTTGAACTTTACTCTCGACTTTGATTGGCTTTACCTCCGTCTTGGGCTCTGGCTTAGCTTCTATTTTTGCAGGAGTCTTGCTGGCACGAATTTTGTCAGAGCGTGCCTTTTGAATCTTCCAGTCTTCATAACCACCCTCGTACTCACGCCAGAAGCCATCACCCTCATTGGCAATAATGCTCGTTACGACGTTATCCAGAAAATAACGGTCATGGCTTACTAAAAATACTGTACCTTTGTAATCTTGTAGGAGTTGCTCTAGCAAATCGAGTGTATCGATATCCAGGTCATTGGTTGGCTCATCGAGGACCAGGACATTGGCAGGTCTTGCAAATAAGCGGGCTAAGAGCAAACGATTACGTTCGCCACCCGATAAAGTACTCACAGGGGAATTGGTGCGTTCTGGTGCAAACAGAAAATCGCTCAAATAACTCTTGACGTGTTTTTTATTACCATTGATCTCAACCCACTCGCTGCCAGGACTAATGTAATCCTCTAAGGAGGCATTGAGATCAAGACCTTCACGCATTTGGTCAAAGTAGGCGATCTCAATACGGGTACCCATTGTGGCCGAACCCGAATCAGGCTGAATCGATCCTAAGATCAACTTGAGTAAAGTGGTCTTGCCAGCACCATTGGGGCCTAAGAGTCCCACCTTGTCACCACGCAAAATCGTCGCCGTGAAATCTTTCACGATTGGGCGATCGTAGGTTTTAGAAACATTCTGCAGATCAGCCACAATTTTGCCACTGCGATCACCTGCAGAGACAGCCAGCTTAACTTGACCAATGGCATCGCGACGCTCACTACGACTGGTGCGCAGTTGTTCTAGTCGAGCAATACGAGCGACGCTGCGGGTTCTTCTAGCCTCCACGCCCTTACGAATCCAGACCTCTTCTTGCGCTAGCAATTTATCAGCCCGAGCATTAGCGAGAGACTCTGCGCTTAACTCTTGATCCTTCAGTACTTCATAAGCAGAAAAATTACCGGGATAGGATCTGAGGATGCCCCGATCAAGCTCAACAATCTGAGTGCAAACGTTGTCCAAGAATGCGCGGTCATGGGTAATCAGAATCACTGAGCCCTGATACTCTTTCAGCAACTCTTCGAGCCAGGAAATCGAATCTAAATCCAAATGGTTAGTAGGCTCATCTAGCAACAAGACATCGGGCACTTCCACTAAAGCTCTGGCTAGAGCAACTCTTTTTTTGGTGCCACCAGACAGGGTATTGATTTTGGCTTCGGCATCGAGATGTAAGCGGTCTAGGGTTTCATGAACACGCTGTTCCCAATTCCAACCGCTAAGCGCTTCTAATTGAGACTGAACTTCGTCAAGGCGATGATGAGAAGCATCATCCCACTCACCTATGCTCAGTGCCTCATACTCTTCACGCAATGCTTTTGCTTGGGCTACTCCTTTAGAAACAGCTTCAAAGATGCTTTCATTTGCGTCAAAGAGTGGCTCTTGAGGAACATAAGCAATGCGAAGACCTTGCTGATATTGCAAAAGGCCATCATCAAGCTTTTCTATGCCAGCCAGAATCTTCAATAAAGAAGATTTGCCGGTACCATTGCGACCAATGAGGCCGACACGCTCACCAGATTCAAGAGAAAAAGCAGTATTTGCGAGTAGATCAACGTGGCCAAAAGCCAGTTTTGCATCAGTGAGTACGATTAGAGCCATGACAGCATTATCGCTACTTTGACAAATGCCTCTGAATTATTGCTGCTTTAGCTCTTCATCCAGCGCGCCATAGCAGCATCGTCAGTAACTCTGGCATCAACCCAACGCCCACCTTCGGCAGTCTCTTCCTTTTTCCAGAAGGGAGCAGCAGTTTTGAGGTAATCCATCATGAACTCGCAAGCAGCAAATGCTTCGGCTCGATGTGCGCTTGTGACTGCTACTAGAACGATTTGATCCTCTGGTTTGAGAGGTCCTACGCGGTGAATAATCAAGGTATTGCGAATATCCCAGCGAGTTTTGGCTTGAGCAACGATCGCCTCCAAGGCTTTCTCAGTCATACCAGGGTAATGCTCGAGAGTCATTGAATGCACCTCACTACCCTCGTTCATATCTCTTACAGTGCCCAGAAAAGAGACCACTGCACCGACTTGCAAATCACCTTTACGCAGATTAGCAATCTCCGTACTGAGGTCAAAGTCTGCTTCCTGAATCCGAATGATCATTTAGCCTCCAGTCACCGGCGGAAAGAAAGCGACTTCCGCATCTTCCATTAATGGTGTACTTGAATCAACCATCTCTTGATTTAAGGCACAACGAATAATCCTGTTACCAGTGAAGACCTCAGACCACAGTGCATCTCGTTTGCAAAGATAAGCCTTGAGATCATCGATCGTCTTTACTTCTGCCGGGACATCGATGCTTTCTTGCGAAACACCCAGTTTCTCGCGCAGAGCAGCAAAGAAGCGTAATTGAATCTGCATAGATTAAGCGAGTAACGCACTAAAAGGGATGTACTTCACCATACTACCCGCCTCAAAAGCTTGGCCTGGGGGGCAATCGATCAAACCATCACCCCATGAAGCACTGGTTAAGACTCCAGAGCTCTGATTAGGAAATAAATCTAGACCGCCTTTGCTATTGACTTTAACGCGCAAGAATTCATTACGCCGATCTGCTTTAGGCCAATTGAAATCGGCTCGCATTGGGTAGGCAGTCATCGACCCTGAATCACGCCCTTGTAATTTCAAAATGAAAGGACGAACAAAGAGCAAGAAAGTGACAAAGCTAGAAACCGGATTGCCAGGCAAGCCGATAAACCAAGCCTCCCCTGACTCTGCTTGTTCTGCTTTACGAACCGCACCGAATGCCAAAGGCTTTCCGGGCTTAATGGCGATCTGCCATAAATCTAGGCGGCCCTCTGCAGTCACTGCAGGCTTAATGTGATCCTCTTCACCCACCGATACTCCACCAGAGGTAATAATCAAATCATGATCTTTACTAGCTTTACGCAAAGCCTCGCGTGTGGCATCGAGCCGATCCGGAATAATTCCCAAATCCATCGCGTCACATCCTAATGAACGTAAGCAGGCTAACAAGGTATCGCGATTAGAGTTGTAGATACCGCCTGGCTTTAATGGCTCACCCGGCAGAGCTAACTCATCGCCAGTGAAGAATGTAGCAACGCGTACGCGACGCTTCACATTTAAATGGGTTAAACCGGCCGAAGCAGCAACCCCTAACTCTTGAGGGCGCAGAAACGTTCCAGCCTGAAGCGCCACTTTTCCAGCGCTGAGATCCTCACCGCGACGACGAATCCATTGACCTAATTTAGGGATGTAATTCACTTGTACTTGATCGGCTTGACCTTCAATAAGAGTGGTGTCTTCCTGAATAATGATCGCATCCGCATTAGGTGGGATAGGTGCCCCTGTAAAAATTCGTGCAGCACACCCTACCTCTAAAGGCTTCCCTACCGAACCCGCCGGAATCCGCTGGTTCACTTTTAGTACTGCACCCTCTTTGGTGATGTCAGCAGTTCGCACTGCATAGCCATCCATTGAGGTGTTATCCAGTGGCGGCACATCTACTAAGCTATTAACATCTTCAGCAAGCACTCTCCCAAGGGCAGCTTGCATGGCAACGCGCTCAGTTTCTGAAACTGCTCTTGCATGACTGAGTAAATGCTCAAGTGCCTGCTCAGCAGTCAGCATCGGTGGCTTATTCATAGCAGCTTAAAAATAGAATTAATTAACGTGGTCAGTAATGAAAGACTTCACTTGACCGACATCAGCATCGATATTAACGACGCGTTGAGGAAGAGACTTAATACCCTCCAAAGCTTTGGGACAGTCCGCCGGACGACCAAGAGCCTCCAAAATAGTCTCTTCGAACTTGATAGGCAAAGCAGTCTCTAATACAAGCATCGGCACTCCTGCTTGCAGATGCTCACGAGCCACCTTCACACCATCTGCGGTATGCGTATCAATCACCACACCATAGCGTTGGTCGATATCTTGAATGGTTGCAATTCGGTTTTCATGGGTGCTGCGACCTGACTGAAAACCATACTTAGCCATTGTCTGATAAACCGATGCTTTGGAGAGATCAAAACCACCTTGGCTTTCTACTTGCTGAAAGAGTTTGGCAGTAGCTTGACCATCTTGTGACATCAAATCAAATACAAAGCGCTCAAAGTTGCTAGCTTTGGAGATATCCATCGATGGGCTTGAAGTGTGCAAAGTTTCAGCAGACTTGCGAGCGCGATAGACGCCTGTTTTGTAGAACTCGTCGAGTACATCGTTCTCGTTCGTTGCTACCACTAGATGCTCAATTGGCAAACCCATCATGCGAGCAATATGGCCGGCGCAGACATTACCAAAGTTGCCGGAAGGAACTGTAAAGGATACTTTCTCTGCACTGGATTTAGTAGCCAACAGATAGCCCTGGAAGTAGTAGATCACCTGTGCCACTACCCTGCCCCAATTGATTGAGTTGACTGTTCCAATCTGGTTCTTCGCTTTAAAAGGAAGATCGTTACTTACTGCCTTCACAATATCTTGACAGTCATCAAACACGCCACCTACGGCTAAGTTAAAAATATTCGGGTCTTGCAAGGAATACATTTGGGCCGACTGAAAGGCGCTCATCTTGCCCCTTGGGGAGAGCATAAATACAGTCACACCTTCTTTGCCACGCATTGCATACTCAGCGGCGCTACCGGTATCTCCAGAAGTCGCCCCGAGAATATTCAGCTTCTGACCAGCGCGCTTGAGTGCGTATTCAAACAAGTTACCCAGCAATTGCATGGCCATGTCTTTGAAGGCCAAGGTCGGACCATTGGAAAGACTGAGCAATCCAATCTGTGCGCCCTGCTCTTCACCCAACCAATGAATGGGGGTGATATCTTGAGCAGAGTCTGCTGCACGCCCATTGCAATACACCTGAGCGGTATAGGTCTTGCGCAACAAAGCACGCAGGTCCGCCTCAGGAATGTCATCACAATACAAACTCAGAATCTCATAAGCCAGATCGGCATAGGAGAGGCCACGCCAGCTATCGAGTTGCGCTGTACTAATTTGTGGATAGTGCATTGGCAGATATAAACCACCATCTGGCGCTAATCCACCCAGGAGAATTTCTAGAAAAGATTGTTGCGGACTATTGCCGCGAGTCGATTGATAACGCATCTTTGAATACTAGGATAAGTTCTCTAAACGAATCTTGGTGACTTCACCCGCGACTGTTTTCAAGCCCTGAATCTCTTGAATGGCAGCCAGCATATTTTTCTCTTTAGTTTCATGAGTCAGAATCACGAGATCCGTTTGACTCTCACCTTCATTGGCTTCTTTTTGAAGAAGCGCGTCGATTGAGACACTATGTGAAGCCAAGATTTTAGTTATTTCTGCCAAGACGCCAGCTTGATCCGCCACTCTCAGACGCAAGTAGTAGCTCGTAGTTACTTCACCGATCGGTAAGACAGGAATATCTTGAACAGCATCGGACTGGAAGGCCAAATGGGGGACGCGATTTTGCGGATCAGCCGTAAGCAAGCGAGTAACGTCTACTAAATCAGCAATCACAGCAGAGGCAGTTGGTTCAGACCCTGCACCCTTACCGTAATACAAAGTCGTTCCGACTGCATCACCAAAAACCTGAACGGCATTCATCGCACCTTCAACATTAGCAATCAAACGCTTGCTTGGGATTAAGGTGGGATGTACACGCAACTCGATACCAGCAGGTGTTTTCTTGGCAATACCCAATAATTTGATGCGATAACCTAACTGCTCTGCATAACGAATATCAATCGCGGAGAGTTTTGTAATGCCCTCCACATGCGCTTTATCAAACTGCATTGGAATACCAAATGCAATCGCACTCATGATGGTGGCTTTATGAGCGGCGTCGATACCCTCAATATCAAAGGTGGGGTCTGCTTCTGCATACCCTAAACGCTGCGCCTCTTTCAAGACGGTCGCAAAGTCCAAACCTTTGTCACGCATCTCAGAAAGAATGAAATTGGTAGTGCCGTTGATGATGCCAGCAAGCCACTCAATACGATTGGCAGTTAAACCTTCGCGCAGTGCCTTGATGATAGGAATGCCGCCTGCAACCGCAGCTTCAAACGCCACCATCACGCCTTTATCATGGGCCGCCTTAAAAATCTCATTGCCATGCACTGCAATCAAAGCCTTGTTGGCTGTCACGACATGCTTGCCTGCAGCAATAGCCTCTAAGACCAAGTCTTTAGCAATCCCGTAGCCACCAATCAACTCCACCACAATATCAATTTCGGGATTGTTGATGACAGCACGGGCATCGTTCACGATCTGCGCATGATTCCCAACCACTTCTTTTGCGCGCTCGACATTTAAATCCGCAACGGTATGAATCCGAATCCCGCGACCCGCACGACGCTGAATCTCATCCTGATTACGCTCGAGAACAGTGAATACGCCGCCACCTACAGTGCCAATACCTAACAGACCTACTTGAATCGGTTTCATGATGCCTTTGTTACGGTTGAAGAAGCCACTTTGCGGCCATGTTTATTTCGATAACGCTCTAAGAAACTCGCCAAACGTGTAATTGCTTCTTTCAGAACATCTTCATGCGGCAAGAACACCAAGCGGAAATGATCTGGCGTTGCCCAGTTAAATCCAGAACCCTGCACCAATAAAACTTTTTCTTCTTTTAACAAATCGGCAATAAATTGCTGATCATCTTTGATTGGATACATTTCAGGATCCAACTTAGGGAAAAGATACAGGGCAGATTTGGGTTTGACACAAGTCACGCCTGGGATCGCGGTAATGAGTTTCCAAGCGATATCACGCTGTCTTGCAAGACGACCGCCTTCACCTACCAAATCATTGATGCTTTGATAACCACCTAAGGCTGTCTGAATTGCATATTGGCCTGGAACGTTGGCACACAGCCGCATTGAGGACAACATATTGAGTCCCTCAACATAATCCCGCACCATCGACTTATCACCTGAGACTACCATCCAACCAGCGCGGTAACCGCATGAGCGATAGTTCTTAGATAAGCCATTAAAAGTAATCGTAACAACATCTTTTGAGAGCGAGGCCAAAGACACATGCTTCTCTTGATCGTAAAGCATCTTGTCGTAAATCTCATCCGCAAATAGGATCAAACCATGCTCACGAGCAATCTGAGTCAGCTCAGTTAATACTGCAGTGGAATAAATAGCACCCGTTGGATTATTGGGATTAATCACCACAATCGCTTTGGTACGTGGCGTAATTTTTTTACGGAGATCCGCTAAGTCAGGAGCCCACTCTTTTGACTCATCACACAAGTAATGTATCGGCGTGCCACCAGACAAACTCACCGCAGCCGTCCACAAAGGATAGTCAGGCGCAGGTACTAGCACTTCATCACCGTTATTGAGCAATGCATTCATAGCCAAAACAATGAGCTCAGAAACGCCATTGCCGGTATAGATGTCATCTAATGTGACGCCTTGGATCCCTTTTTCTTGGCAATACTGCATGATGGCTTTGCGGGCTGCAAAGATGCCTTTTGAGTCGGAATAGGCTGATGCATTACTCAGATTTCGGACCATGTCCAGCTGAATTTCTTCGGGGGGATCAAAGCCAAAGATGCCCACATTACCAATATTGAGCTTAATGATCTTTTGACCCTCTTCTTCCATGCGCTGAGCGAGCTCGAGCACGGGGCCACGAATGTCGTAACAAACGTCTTTGAGTTTTTCTGACTTAAGGATCGGCTTCACGGTAAATTAGGGGTAAGTTCTTGAAATCTTGGAAAAAATGCCTAGCTATAATCCCTACAATTATGACAGAGAGTCCATGTGAAGCTTGAATCTGACCCCCATTCTGGAGCTAATACCGTTACCGGTTATGGCGAAGGCTATGTTGAAATCAACAAAGTTCCCTATCAGCACGCCGTACTTCTAAGCTCCAACGGTGAGATTAAGCCATGGCCAGTAGCCAGTTTCGGCGAACTCCAAGGTGAGCATTTTTCCCAAATAGCCAGCCTAAAGCCTGAACTCATCATCATCGGTACCGGTAAGCGCCAGCAATTTCCTAAACCGGAGCTACTCAAGCCTTTAATTGCGGCCAAGGTGGGTTTTGAGATCATGGACTCCCAAGCCGCCTGCAGAACCTACAACATTTTGGTTGGGGAAGGACGCCATGTTTTGCTAGCGCTGATCGTTGAAGGCGATGCATGAGCTTTAGCTCCAGAAAACCAGAGACTTTATTAAGCCCAGCTCAAGTGCTTTTGCTCTTGGCCATTTATGCATTGATTTGGTTTGGCACACTAAACTATCGCCACCTCATCCCTTCTGATGAAGGTCGTTACGCAGAGATGGCTCGTGAAATGCTGGTCAGTGGTGATTGGCTTACCCCACGCTATAACGGCTACCAATACTTTGAGAAACCTCCTCTACAAATTTGGGCTACTGCAGTTGCATTCAAACTTTTTGGTATTGGCGACTGGCAAGCGCGTCTGTGGACAGCCTTAACAGGCTTCATCACCATTCTCTTCGTTGGCTTTACTAGTGCACGCATTTATGGTGCGCGCGCAGGCTGGCTTGCAGCAGTGGTTCTGGCATCCAGCCCGATGTGGGTTATTGGGGGCCACTTTAATTCTCTGGACATGGGCCTCTCAGCATTTTTGGTAGCCGCACTTTGCAGTCTTTTGCTTTCGCAAACATCGAATAATCAAAACGCTACCCGACAATGGATGTGGGTCTGCTGGATCATGATGGGCTTGGCAACGCTTTCTAAAGGTTTAATTGGTGCTGCCTTACCACTCATGGTTTTAATCGTGTATTCCATCAGCAGCTGGAACTGGAAAATCTGGAGACAGTTGTCTTTGCTTAGTGGCCTCATTCTTTTCCTAGCAATCACTGCCCCATGGTTTATTTTGGTTTCGATTCGCAATCCCAATTTTGCAGAATTTTTCTTTATTCATGAGCATCTACAGCGCTTCACCCAAGACGCTCATAGCAGAACGGGGCCGATTTACTACTTTGTTCCCCTGCTCTTGATTGGCTTTTTGCCTTGGCTCTTCCAGATGCCTAGCGCTATTGCGCAAGCTTGGGCAGAATCCAAAAGGGGCTTCTCGAGCGCTTGGCTATTGGTTTGTTGGTTTGTGGTGATATTTGGATTCTTTAGCATCTCGCATTCAAAACTCCCGGGCTACATCATGCCAATCTTTCCGGCACTCGCCATGCTGGTTGGCTTTCGCCTAAATCACAACTTAGGCCAGACAAATTCTCTTCGGCTCACCTGGCAATTGCAGACCCTTACCTTTGCCATTCTGGGAGGAATTGGATTCGCATTCCTCGACAAAGTCGGTGCTCAAGCGCGCCCCGATGAAATCGCCGCTTATGCGATCTATACCCATTGGATCATTGCAGCGTTAATTGCTTTAATTATTTTTTCACTTCTCGCAACCTGGCAAGCTAAGCGCAACGGGCTTACTAGTATTGCTAGCTTTGCTATCGGATTTTTTCTCTGCGCCATTGTTGCAGGGACTGGCCATGAAACTTTGGGACGCGCTGTCTCTGGCGTTGATCTAGCTGAGCGAGTGAAGTCCAGCATTCCGCAAAAGGTCAATTTCTATTCCGTGCGCATACTAGATCACACGATGCCCTTCTATTTAGGTAGAACGATGATCATGGTGGAAGATCCAGACGAGCTGGAGTACGGCGTCAGTCAGGAACCCAATCTTTGGCTACCCACTCTAGATGCCTTCATCGAACGCTGGAAAGAAGACCCTAGCAGCTATGCTTTGATGGTGCCTGAGCAATACTTGCAATTACAGCAGCAAGGACTGGCAATGCAAGAGGTAGACCGAGACTCTCGCCGAGTGGTAGTCAAACATCCTGATAGCCCACAATCTCTGCAACAATAAGACCCCATGGCTGATACTCCTTTTATTCCCTTTACGCGCCCCAGCTTTGATGAGGCGACGATTGATGCCGTAGGTGAAGTATTGCGCTCGGGTTGGGTGACTTCAGGTCCTAAGTTGGCCGAATTCGAGGCAGCCCTCAGCGACTATTTTGGAGGTAGTCCTGTACGTTGTTTTGCCAACGGCACGGCAACCATGAAGATTGCTCTTCAAGTGGCTGGCATTGGCGAAGGCGATGAAGTCATCACCACCCCCATCTCTTGGGTTGCCACTTCTAATGTGATTTTGGGTGTTGGTGCCAAACCGGTGTTTGTGGATATTGATTCAATTACTCGTAATCTCGATCTATCCAAAGTAGCTGCTGCAATAACCTCCAAGACCCGTGCCATCATGCCGGTCTATTTAGCAGGCTTACCTGTCGATATGGATGAGTTGTACGACTTAGCTCAGCAACACCAATTGCGCGTAATTGAAGATGCTGCACAAGCGTTTGGCTCTACTTGGAAAGGTCGAAAGATCGGCAGCATTGGTGATCTCGTGAGCTTTAGTTTTCAAGCGAATAAGAATCTGTCTACTGTAGAAGGTGGTTGCTTGGTTTTTAACAATCTGGATGAGGCAAAACTGGCTGAGAAATTGCGCTTACAAGGCGTGACTCGGCAAGGCATGGATGTCATGGATGTCGATGTATTGGGCGGAAAAGATAACCTCACCGATGTCAATGCCGTGATCGGCCTTCATCAACTCAAACAACTACCCCAATTTCAGACTAAGCGAACCGAGTTAGCGCGTCACTACTTTGCAAGTCTTCGTCAAGAAATCCAATCAGCCGGCCTAGAAAATTTGCACTTGGAGCTGCCTCCAGAAAATTTCACAGATAGTAATTGGCATATGTTCCAAGTGGTTTTGCCTTTAAACCAACTCCAGGTCGATCGCGCACAAGTCATGACAGAACTAAAAGAGCTGGGCATTGGTACTGGCTTACATTACCCAGCAATCACCGGCTTTAGCCTTTACAAAAAACTGGGTTATCAGGTCAGCGATACGCCGATCGCCGAGCGTATTGGCCGATCCATTCTGACTCTGCCATTATTTCCGGGCCTCAATCAACCCGATGTGGGGCGTATCTGCAAAAGCCTGGTTGCCATCCTCAAAAAGCACGCTAAATAGTCCTTTGACGACCCCCATTCGCCATAACTGGGGCCACATGCCAAGATCAGGCAAAATTGCGGGATGACTGCGAATATAGCCACCCCAGCCAATCAGCCTCAGCTGAGCATCGTTATCCCCGTTTATAACGAGGAAGATGGCCTGCAAGCCCTCTTTGATCGCCTCTACCCCGAAATGGATCGTGTGGCGGCCAAGCACCAACTTGCCTATGAAATCATTTTCGTGAACGATGGCAGTAAAGATCGCTCTGCTGGCATGCTGAGCAAGCAATTTGAGCTCCGCCCTGACCAAACCCGTGTTCTCTTATTTCACAGTAACTTTGGTCAGCATATGGCCATCATGGCTGGCTTTGAGTATGCCCGGGGGGATTACGTCATTACTTTGGATGCCGACCTGCAAAATCCTCCTGAGGAGATTGATGCCTTAGTTGTCGAGTTACTCAAAGGGCATGACTATGTTGGCACGATTCGCGCTGATCGTCGCGATAGTTTCTTCCGAAAATTCGCTTCACGCATGATGAATCGTCTGCGCCACAGCATTACCCACATCACCATGACAGATCAAGGCTGCATGTTACGTGGCTATAGCCGTCGAATTGTGGACTTAGTTCGTCAATGCGATGAGAGTAATACTTTCATTCCTGCTCTTGCTTATACCTTCGCTGCTGATCCAGTAGAGATTGTCGTCAAGCATGAAGAGCGCTTTGCTGGCGAATCTAAATACAGTCTCTATCAATTGATTCGCTTGAACTTTGATTTAGTGACTGGTTTTTCTGTGATGCCACTGCAAATCTTTTCAATCCTGGGTATGCTCTTGGCCCTGGCTTCCGGTATTTTATTTATCTATCTTCTAGTACGCCGCTTCTTACTAGGAGCTGAAGTTGAGGGTGTATTTACCCTCTTTGCACTCACCTTCTGCTTGATTGGTGTAATGCTCTTTGGCCTTGGCTTAGTTGGTGAATACATCGGGCGTATCTACCAACAGGTTAGACAACGTCCTCGTTATGTTGTTAAAACTGTTCTCGAGAAAAAATAATTGCGTGCAGTCGTCTTTGCCTATCACGATGTAGGCGTCAATTGCTTACAGGCATTGCTGGATGCAGGCATTCAAGTGGATCTAGTGCTCACTCATCATGATGATCCACATGAAAATATTTGGTTTGGCAGTGTGGCTAGATTCTGTGAAGAAAAGCAGATACCTTACATTCAGCCTAGCGCTAGCGAATTGTTAAGCCTTACTCCAAAACTCCAAGCGCTTGCACCAGACTACCTCTTTTCTTTTTACTATCGCTACATGATTCCGGCAGATATTCTGAGTTGCACCAGAGTCGCGGCTCTGAATATGCATGGCTCGTTACTACCAAAGTACCGCGGTAGAGCACCGGTGAATTGGGCGATTCTGCATGGCGAATCTGAAACGGGTGCGAGCTTACACATCATGGAAGCCAAACCCGATGCGGGCGATATTGTTGGTCAAGTAGCAGTCACAATTGGTCCCGATGAAACCGCAACAGAGGTATTTGCCAAAGTGAGCAAGGCCGCTGTAGCGGTTCTCAAAAGCGTACTGCCCCAACTGATTCAAGGCCAAGTTCCTCGCAAACCCAATCTTTTGAGTGAGGGTAGTTATTTTGGTGGACGCAAGCCTGAAGATGGGCGCATTCATTGGGCCCAAACGGCTCAGCGGGTCCATAACTTAGTCCGTGCGGTGGCACCCCCTTATCCTGGAGCCTTTACCGACTTTCAAGGACAAACACGGATTGTGGCAAAAACCCATTTGGGCGGGCCATTTCCTCAGGGGCTGAATCTTCAGACTCCGGGAGTCCAAGTGGTTGATAATCGGGTATTTGGTATCTGCGGAGACCAACGGGCTCTGGAAATTCTAGAGTGGTATCCCGCAAACAAAACTTCATGAAAACGGGGCAGTAGAAAGATGAAAAAAGTACTCATTCTGGGTGTTAATGGCTTTATCGGCCACCACCTCTCCAAGCGGATACTGGAGACAACTGATTGGGATGTCTATGGCATGGACATGCAAAACGATCGCTTAGGTGATTTGATCAATCATCCACGGATGCATTTCTTTGAGGGTGATATCACCATCAATAAAGAATGGGTTGAATACCATATTCGTAAATGCGATGCGATCCTCCCGCTCGTGGCGATTGCTACTCCAGCGACTTACGTTCAACAGCCGTTGAAAGTTTTTGAGCTCGACTTTGAGGCTAATTTGCCCATCGTGCGCTCTGCCATGAAATACAAAAAGCATTTGGTCTTCCCCTCAACCTCTGAAGTCTATGGCATGTGCGAAGACAGCGAGTTTGATCCCAGCACATCCAATCTAGTCTATGGCCCAATCAATAAACCCCGTTGGATTTATGCCTGCTCAAAGCAACTGATGGATCGCGTGATCTGGGGTTACGGCATGGAAGGCTTGCGCTTTACCCTGTTCCGTCCATTCAACTGGATTGGCCCTGGTCTAGACAGCATCTACACCCCAAAAGAGGGATCCTCACGGGTGGTAACTCAGTTCTTAGGCCATATTGTGCGCGGTGAGCCCATCAATTTAGTTGATGGTGGTGCTCAAAAAAGAGCCTTCACATATATTGACGACGGCATCGATGCCTTAATGCACATCATCGCCAACCAGAACGATATTGCCAATGGCAAGATTTATAACATCGGCAATCCAAAAAACAATCACTCTGTACGCGACCTCGCTAATCAGATGCTTGAGATTGCCAGAAGTATTCCTGAATACGCGAAGACCGCCAAAGAAGTAAAGATTGTCGAAACTACCTCAGGCGCTTATTACGGTGAGGGCTACCAAGATGTGCAGAACCGAGTTCCCGCAATCGATAACACCATGGCTGAATTGGGCTGGAAGCCCACCACCACCATGACTGATGCGCTCAAGAATATTTTTGAAGCCTATCGTCAGGATGTGGATAAAGCCCGTCAACTCGTCGACTCAGACTAATTCTCGAGGTCCATGGCAAAAATTGCTCTCAAGGTTGATGTTGATACCTTACGCGGTACGAAAGAAGGCGCCCCAAATCTAGCGCGTCTTTTTCAACACTACGATCTGAAGGCTACCTTTTTGTTTAGCTTAGGACCTGACCATACCGGCTGGGCCTTGAAGCGCGTTTTTCGTCCAGGCTTTCTGAAAAAAGTCAGCCGCACCTCAGTCTTAGAGCACTACGGTCTCAAAACATTGCTGTACGGGGTATTGCTTCCGGGCCCTGATATTGGCAAGCAAGCAGCCAATCAAATGCGTGCAATTGATCAGGCGGGTCATGAGACTGGGATCCATACTTGGGACCACGTTGCTTGGCAGGACGCCGTTCGTAATCGCGACCCCCAGTGGACTCATGTACAAATGCAAAAGAGTTGGGATCGTTTTGTGGAGATCTTCGGCCATCCTCCAGTCACTTACGGTGCAGCTGGCTGGCAAATGAATGAAGCTGCGTTTGAGCAACTCGACCAATGGGGCATCCGCTACTCTTCCGATGGCCGATCTGAACCCAACCTCATGCCTTACCGCTTAGCACTTCCATCCGGCAAAGCAAAACACGTTCAATATCCAACTACGCTTCCGACTTTTGATGAACTGATCGGAGTAGATGATGCCTCCGAATTGGATGCCGTTAAACAAATCTTGGCCATTACCCAAAGCAATCCCAACGATCAAGTCTTTACCTTGCACGCTGAGCTCGAGGGTCAAAAACTGCTCCCCGCTTTTGAAACCCTCATTCGGGGCTGGCTAGAGCAGGGTCACGATTTAGTCACCATGGGAGAGTTACATCAATCATGGGTAGCGACAAAACAGCTTGATAAGATAGCGGTAATGCCCCTGGTTTGGAGTGAGATCCCCAATCGGAGTGGTGAACTCATCGTACAAACCCATTGATAATTAAGAGAGACTAATATGACTGTAAGCATCGGCCAAACTATTCCTAACTGTGCGATTCCTGCTACATCAGGACTGACCTTTACCCCAGAATCTGCCCAAGGCAAAAAATTGGTGCTCTACTTCTATCCTAAAGATATGACTCCAGGTTGCACCGCTGAGTCTGGTGAGTTTAGAGATCATATTGAGGCCTTTAGCAAAGCCAATACCTTGGTTGTTGGCGTCTCCCGCGATAGCCTCAAATCACACGATAATTTCCGCAGTAAATTAGGCTTACCGTTTGAATTGGTTGCCGATACTGAAGAGCAACTTTGCCAGATCTTTGGGGTCATGAAGATGAAAAACATGTACGGCAAACAAGTCCGTGGCGTAGAGCGCAGCACCTTTCTTTTTGACGCTTCAGGCAAGCTCGTTAAAGAGTGGCGTGGCCTCAAAGTTCCAGGTCATGTGACAGAAGTATTACAGGCTGCTCAGGCAATTAAATAAATTTGCTGCAGGCGCTTGCAAAGCTCTGAATTTGGGGTAAAGTATTTACATGCACCGTAAACGACGGGAAAGTCTGACAATCCGTTTGAATCATCAGCCTGAAGACTCTAGAGCAGGCACGGTAAGCAACCCCCTCTTTTTTGTATCCAGTTTCATCACAAACCGTCAATGCAAATCGCTTGGCGGTTTTTTCTTTTAGGAGAGCTGCATGCCATTGCCACCCATCCCAACTCAAATTGCTGGTCAAGTGAAGTTGAGCGCTAAAGACACACCAGATTTAAAGAAACGCCCTGCTCCAGCAAAACCAGTTGTGATGGAAAATCATGCCCCCGATTGGGCTCATGATGATGAGGTCGATTTATCTGCTGCTGAAGAAGCCTTAGAGAAGATTAAAAGCGATCATCGCCCAGCGCAAATTCAACGCGCTGAAGCTAAAGCGCCAGCTCCCGAAAAGCCAAAGCGGATTATCCGCACTGGCCCTCCTAGCTTATTCGTGCTCGATACCAATGTTTTGATGCATGATCCAAGCTCGCTGTTCCGCTTCGATGAGCACGATCTGTTTTTACCAATGACTACCTTAGAGGAATTGGATAATCACAAAAAGGGTATGACTGAAGTAGCACGCAATGCCCGTACCGTCAGTCGCTCACTCGATCAACTGGTTGCTGGCACCAATGGATCACTGGATGAAGGTATTCCGCTGAACAAGCTAGGCAACCAAGATGTTTCTGGTCGCCTCTACTTCCAAACCAAGTTATCGACCCAAGCTTTGCCTGAAGGTTTGCCTGAAGGTAAAGGTGACAACATGATTCTGGCGGTCGTGAGTGAGTTGCAAAAAACTCGCCAGGGCCAAGAGGTGGTGTTGGTTTCTAAAGATATCAATATGCGCATCAAGGCTCGCGCCTTGGGATTACCAGCAGAAGATTATTTCAATGACCAAGTCTTAGAAGACCGTGACCTGATGTACTCCGGCGTGATGACATTGGCTGCCGATTTTTGGCCCAAGCATGGCAAGTCGATGGAGAGCTGGGCAGACTCCAAGTCAGGCACGATGTTCTATCGCGTGACTGGCCCAGCTGTTCCAAGCATGCTGGTGAATCAGTTTGTCTATCAAGAAAATCCTGACGGCTCCACACCGTTCTACGCCCAAGTCCGTGAAATCAACGGCAAGACCGCCCTACTACAAACATTGAGAGATTTTTCTCATCAGAAAAATAATGTTTGGAGCGTGACCGCCCGCAATCGTGAGCAAAACTTTGCAATGAACCTACTCATGAATCCTGAGATCGATTTTGTAACGCTCTTAGGTCAAGCGGGTACAGGTAAAACCTTGTTGGCCTTGGCTGCTGGACTGGAGCAAGTGCTAGATAGCAAGCGTTATAACGAAATCATCATCACCCGCGCTACCGTTCCAGTAGGTGAGGATATCGGCTTTTTACCAGGCACCGAAGAGGAGAAAATGCAGCCATGGATGGGTGCCTTTGACGATAACCTTGAAGTGTTGCATCGCAATGATGACAATGCCGGTGAATGGGGTCGCGCTGCCACTCAAGAGCTCATTCGCTCACGCATCAAAGTCAAGAGTATGAACTTCATGCGGGGCAGAACCTTTGTGAGTAAGTTTGTCATCATTGATGAAGCGCAAAACTTAACTCCAAAACAAATGAAAACCTTGGTTACCCGTGCAGGCCCAGGGACCAAGATTATTTGCTTGGGCAATATTGCCCAAATTGATACACCTTACTTGACTGAGGGATCTTCGGGTCTGACCTATGTTGTTGATCGCTTTAAGGGTTGGCGTCATGGTGGCCACATTACCTTGGCTCGGGGCGAGCGCTCCCGTCTTGCGGATCATGCTGCAGACGCACTCTAAGTCAAATCAATCATGCCGCACCCTTGTGGGGTGCGGCATTTTTATTTGCACCTTACTAACACTATCGGGCTGCAGCACTTTCTCAGGCTCGAGCACAGGAGGCAAATACTCCAATCCTAAGCTCGCTCAATTCAAAAATGATACGAGCGTAGGTACAGAAGATATCTCGATTGCCGCCGTCGGTTTAGTGGGTGTTCCTTATCGCTGGGGCGGAAACAATCCCAATGGTGGCTTTGATTGCAGTGGCTTAATCAACTATGTTTATCTTAAAGCTGCTAGCATTAAGTTGCCGCGCACTATTCAAGAGATGAGTAATAAGGGTCGCAGTGTTGAAAATCAACCCCCTGCTCCAGGCGACTTAGTGTTCTTTAATACCACTGGTGAAAAATATTCTCATGCAGGCATTTATGTTGGTCAAGGGCGTTTTGTTCATGCCCCTAGCGCAGGTGGCACAGTGCGGTTAGAACAAATTGAGAGTCCTTACTGGGCAGCGCGATTTACAGAGGCAAGAAGGTTCAGCTTCTCGGTACAGCACACGAATTAAAACGGCTCGTAGCCACCAGAGGAATAACCAATGGATCCTAATGCCAAGTTATCGAACTTGGTATACGGACCTTGCCAGCTCAGGCGGATTGTCCCAATTGGACCATTACGCTGTTTGCCGATAATGATCTCTGCCATACCTTTATCTGTGGTGGTATCCGGGTGATAAACCTCATCACGATAAATAAACATGATCAAGTCAGCATCTTGCTCGATCGCTCCAGACTCTCGCAAGTCAGACATGATGGGGCGTTTATTAGGGCGTTGCTCAAGACCACGATTTAACTGTGACAGAGCAACTACAGGGCATTGCAATTCTTTTGCAAGCGACTTTAGTGAGCGGGAGATCTCAGAAATTTCAGTAGCTCGGTTTTCAGAACTGGAGCCACCACTACCACTCATCAGTTGCAAATAGTCAATCACAACTAAACCCAGGGTGCCACCAAAGTTTCGGGCAATCCGTCTAGCGCGTGCACGAAGCTCGAGACTTGATAACGAGCCCGTTTCATCAATCAGAATTTGGGTATTACTGAGACGGGCAATGGCATCTGTCACACGTGGCCACTCATCATCTTGCAACTTGCCGGTACGCATCCGGCTTTGGTCTACCTTACCTACTGAGCCAAGTAAACGAGAGGCCAATTGCTCACCCGACATCTCCATTGAGAAGACTACGACTGGTAAACCTTCAGAGAGGGCTACGTTCTCGGCGATATTAAGAGCAAACGCGGTGTTATGGGTAACGACATAATCATTCGTTACATAGGTTCTTTGAGGATGACTCACTGAAATACATTGCGCCTCAGACATTCTGGAGGGAACAATGCTTGTAAATGAAAGTCTGCGCTGACGATCCCAGCTTGCTCTTAATCTTTCCTTCTTTTCGGGCAAAGTGAAAGCTTCAAAGCCAGGGCCAAAGCTCATATTTAAAACATAACTTAGACGACCTTGCTTCTTTTCACCCTTGTAGGTATAGCTTGTCTGCTTATGGGCTATTGTGCAAAAGCCACCTAGAGATCTAGCTAAAGTTGCAACATCCTCAGATAGTTGTTTGCTTGCTGTACAGAAGCGAATAGAACCCCACTTCTCAATCCAGCCATCGGTATCCATCAAACCCTGGAACAATGCAAGACGAGAATTTTTATTCGCCTCTAGATAAGTTGCTGGAATGTATTTATCAAAACTTCTGCTGCCAAGAACACCGATATCCTGCAATGCAGGCCTGAAATAATTAGTTGGAACTGCTTGACGTGCGCCATTGGCTGCGATTCTGGCTTTAGAGACTATTCTCCAGTCGTATGCATTAGCGTGCACCAACTCCATCTCATAGTTCGCAAGTAAATTCATACGCTCTACCATCTCTGGAGATTTGGTAGAGAATGAAATGCTGCTATGAGATAGAGCCAAAGTTCCATCGCCAAGCAATGCACCCAATACCCATGGATGAATTGGCAATGCATTCGAATGGCCAAAATCACCTGATACAGGGTCAATCCATAGTCTGTTCTTATATCGAACACACTGCAGCATTTCCATTAAACGAGCTGTATTGATAACGCGCGGCTCAGACCAATCGCGGTACATCACACGCCATAGGTGCTCATCGCAACACTCTGCTTGACGACCATCTGAAAAAGTGACTTTGTATATCTGCTTGAGGCCTTGTGGGTAAATGCCAGTCACCATTGAATGCTGACCATCCACCGAAGCGAGGCGATCGCCAAAACGCAAATCACCCATCAACTTCCAACCATCAACCGTTTTGATCTTTGCGTCTAAAGGTTGCGCCTTGCCCATAGAGGGTCTACCGGCCACAATCACCAAGTCACCTTTTTGTAAGCCACTCGTTTGTTTGTCTAGATCAATAAAGCCTGTAGCAATACCAGTGATATCGCTACCACCTTGACGGTTATATAACTCGTCGATGCGTGCAACAACAGATTTCAGCAAGGGCTCAATCTCGAGCCAATCGTTTTTACGATTGCCTTCTTCGCCGATCTGCAAAATGCGTGACTCTGCTTCATCCAGCAAAGTTCTCACCGATCGTCCTTCAGGCACAAAAGCCGAATTCACAATCGCATCGGAGACTTCGATTAAGCGTCGCAGAATACTGCGATCACGTACGATATCAGCGTAACCCTTGATATTGGCCGAGCTTGGAGTGTTCTGCGCCAGAGAATTCAGGTAATCAATACCCACCAGATCGCCGCCCTGTTCCGCCTTCACAGCATCGTGCACAGTAATTACATCAGCCGGTTGATTCTCACCAATAAGTCGTGCCAGCACCTTGAATACCAAGGCATGCTCACGACGGTAGAAATCTTTATCTGTTAATACGCCACCTAAGCGGTCCCAGGCGGTGTTATCGAGCAGTAGACCGCCGAGCAATGATTGCTCGGCTTCTACAGAGTGAGGCGGGACTTTTAAAGCCTGCAGGACTGAGTCCCCAGAACCCGTCATGCCAGGATTCAGCGTAACGGAACGTGAGCGGGATTCAGCCATGAGGCTAGTTTACAGACTGAAGACTTAAGCTTGCTCGCCAATGACACGAATGGTGATATCAGCCACTACATCGGTATGAACTGCAACCGCTACAGGGTGATCACCAACCATTTTCAATGGGCCAGTAGGCATACGAATAGATGATTTTTCGATCTCAAAACCTTTAGTCTTCAAAGCATCGGCGATGTCATGGTTAGTGACTGAGCCAAACAAACGTCCATCCACACCTGCTTTTTGACCGATTTCCAAAACAAGATCTTTCATCTTGACGCCAACTGCTTCAGCAGCAGCCAATTTCTCAGCGGCTAACTTTTCCAATTCAGCGCGACGCACTGCAAAATCAGCAATTGCTGCTTCAGTTGCACGACGGGCTTTACGTTGTGGGATCAAGAAATTGCGAGCGTAGCCATCTTTAACACGAACGACGTCGCCAAGATTGCCCAAATTGGTTACTTTTTCTAAAAGAATAATTTGCATAATGGGCTCCTAATTATTTCTTGTGTTGATCTGAGAAAGGTAACAGAGCCAAGAAACGAGCACGCTTGATAGCGGTGTCCAATTGACGCTGATACTTTGCTTTTGTGCCTGTCAAACGTGCAGGGGTAATCTTTGCGTTTTCAGCAATGAAGTCCTTCAAGGTATCGACATCTTTGTAGTCGATCTGCTCTACACCAGCAACTGTGAAACGGCAATAACGCTTACGCTTGAACAATGGGTTCTGAGCGGGCTTCTTTTTGAAATCGGGTTTCTTTCCAAACGCCATGATGATTCCTCTTTAATCTTTCAATTGAATATGGGTAATGTGGAAAACGAGTCTTTGATTACGTAGGTTCTTGGGGGCTAAAAATCCTTCAAACACTGCCTCGGCTCCTAAATCCATTTGCTCTATACCCTTTTGAATTGGGCCAATTGCAATGGCTTCGACACTCATCTGAATTTTCCGCGCTACTCCTACTTCGTTAGCTTCACCAGCATGTTCTAGCTGGCAATGCATCACTGGTATTCCAGCGGGGGTAAATCGAATTGCGTCTTTAGCAACCAAGCGTGCAGTAAGGGTGAAATGATTCAACGCCGTTCCGCCACTCTATTTCGTTTCGTAGTCTCTGCTTTCCTCTTCAAATTGCTTACTTAGACAGCCACTTCTGGCACATCGGTATGAGCTTGTTTGCGCGCTTCTTCACGCTGCACTTCTTTCATCATGATGGAAGGCTCTGTTTCAGCTTTCTTAGTCTTGATGATGAGGTGACGCAAAACAGCATCATTAAATTTGAACGCATGCTCAAGCTCTTCCAGAGTTTTCTGGTCGCACTCAATGTTCATGCAAACGTAATGGGCTTTAGCAAGTTTGTCGATCATGTAAGCCATCTGACGACGACCCCAATCTTCGATACGATGAACTTTGCCGCCGCTGGCAGCTAAGGTTGCCTTATAGCGATCAATCATCGCTGGCACTTGCTCGCTTTGGTCCGGATGGACGATAAAGACGATTTCATAATGACGCATCTAACACTCCTTTAGGATAAAGCCACCTGGGCGTCTTGCTAAGTTCGGATGGTTGTAGAACTTAGCGACCAGTGTGGCAAGGTAGTAACAAATTGTAGGTAAACCTAAAACTCTCACCTGATTTCAGGCAAGACCGCTATTCTAGCAAAAAAATCCTGCCAAGTCAGAGATTTAGCGCTCCCGCCCTGTAAATGGGCAGCATTTAAAGCCAACTGCAGTACGATCCTAGCTTTAGGGCTTGAAAGCTTGCCTGCTGCCGCAAAGCCTGGGCCGTCCTTTTCAGGAATATTTGGATAAACCAATCCCGCACCTGTTCGAGTAGTTCGCACAATAGCAATGCCCCGCTGGGCTACTACCTCTAAAGCGGTCCTCCAAGCATCATGAAAGCCGCCCAAGCCCGAACCTGCAATGACTAAGCCCTTGACATCTGTTTTGAGCCAATGGGCAATAGATACCTCTCTGGCACCTGCATGACTGGTCAAAATTTCTACCCAGGGCCAAGCATCAGCAGCTGGAATCGGTAAATCCTCCGGAAAAGTCGCAAGGACTTCCCGAACCATCGATAGCCAGGAGGGATTCACCAGGTGCATGGGGCTTGAGGGTGAATCCTGAATGGGCGCATGAAGAGCACTACTGTGACGCTTTGCGAGATCAGCAGCTAAACAAACCTGACCTGCAAACACGCCATAAACCCCGCCTGGGGCATTATCTAAGGGGGTAGCAGCCCAGAGAATCGCAGCCATCAGATTCTTAGGGCCATCCGCACCAGGAGCATTTGCAGGCAACATCGCACCAGTCAGAACAACCCGCTTACCCAAGGTTGATGCAAGCTTGCTGCAGGTGGCCTGGAGAAAGACTCCCGTCTCCTCAAGAGTGTCGGTACCATGGGTAATGACGATTCCTGAAACTTGGGTATTGGTAAGGGACTCCCTTACTGCATTACCCAACTGGGTTAGCAGATCCTCACTCAGATTCCGACTATTGATGTTGGCAAGCTGACGGGAGATCAGCTGGATTCCCTCCGGAAGACCCGGCTTGAGGTGGCTCAGCAGGGTGTCTACCCCCAATTGCCCAGCCTCATACTGAAGGGGATTTTCAGAGGGACTAGGAGCTAGTCCGGCAATCGTACCTCCCACTCCAAGAATCAGAATATGAGGAGAATTTGCGGTATCTGTGGTTTTTGTGCTCATGGTTCATTATCCCGCTTCCCAAATTCTCTTGAATTGTCCAAAACTGCTGTATACAATCACAGCATGGACATAAATACAGTCGACTTCCCCGAGGAGCTAGCTGCCCTCCCCAAACTCACTCCCCGCCAAAGTGAGATCTTGGATCTCATTACCAGTGCCATTGAAGAAAGTGGCCTGCCACCGACTCGCGCGGAAATTGCTACCCGCCTGGGCTTTGCCTCTGCCAATGCAGCGGAAGAACACTTACGCGCTTTAGCTCGCAAAGGTTATGTTGAGTTGAGTCCTGGCACATCACGCGGCATCCGCATTCCGCAACGCTTTAATCAGTCGCATAGTCAATCACGTCCACGTCAAATGTCTTTACCTTCGGGCGCACTACAACAACTGACCCTGCCACTCATTGGTCGCGTTGCTGCTGGCTCCCCCATCATGGCGGTTGAGCATATCGAGAAGCACGTACCCATTGATCCAAGCCTATTTAGCAAAGGTGCTGATTACTTACTCAAAGTAAAAGGCATGAGCATGCGTGATGCAGGTATTTTGGATGGAGACTACCTAGCAGTTCGTAAAACGTCCGAAGTGCGCAATGGCGATATTGTGATTGCGCGCCTTGACGATGAAGTGACCGTTAAACGTTGGCAGCAAAAGAAAACTGCGAATGGTATGGTTATTGAACTCCAGGCAGAGAACCCAGACTTCAAAAATATTCTGGTGGACTCTCGGCAAGCGAACTTTGCCGTTGAAGGTCAGGCAGTAGGATTGATCAGAGCTGGCGGCCTGTAAGACAAGCGCCCCTTAGCAAACAAAAAGGCCTCGTAAGAGGCCTTTTTTTACTACTTCCTAACTTGAATTAACGCTTAGTAGGAGAAATCACATTTGCATTTTTAGGAGATGAAGTAATCACTATGATTGTCTTAGGTCCACTAAATGAGCCTTCAGAGACTTCGACCGTTGCCGTTCTATCGCCTTTAGTGAACACCAAAATACTGGTCTTTGCTTTGACTGCGCTCACAGTGTTCCAGCCAGCTTTAGGGTATTCAGACTGAAAGAAAGCATAGACGTCTATTGCCCCTTGCAAAGCGCTAATGACGGCTCGCCCAACCCATTGATCACCGCCACCAATGATGATGGACTCAGCACCAACAATTTTGGCGCCTTGTGGCAAAGGCATATCACCCAGAAGCTGAGTCTGCACTTCCTGAACTTCGGCTTGCGTGCCGCTTGGCGAGTCGCCCGATGCGCAGCCAAATAATACGGAAGCGAATAGAACCGAGGATCCGACTTTGATCATTCTAAGTGCAGTCATATTTTTTGCTCTTTTCTCTTGTTTTGCTAGAGTGTCTAACTTACAGCAACTATAAGTATTTTAGGTGAAGCCACTATTTCGTCAAGGGAAATAGATGGAGGCGCGTGAGGGAATCGAACCCCCGTACGAAGCTTTGCAGGCTCCTGCCTAACCACTCGGCCAACGCGCCAAACTTGAATCAAAAATGGGAAGCTTTTCAGGGCTTCCCATCAAAATTGGAGCGGGAAAGGAGGTTCGAACTCCCGACCTATACCTTGGCAAGGTATCGCTCTACCAGCTGAGCTATTCCCGCATAACAGGGCAGTAGTTTAACAAACAATCGCCAAGAGAGCACTATTTCATTTCAAAGCAGATAGTCCAGAGCTTTAATCAGCCCTGCCACTCAATTGCGGTAAGGCTTTCTGCAGATAATAGAACATAGACCATAAGGTTAAAAAGGCGGCGATCCAAATCAGCCAAGTTCCAAGCCGAGCGCAATTGAGCCAACCAAAAAGCGTGTCATTGAGGAGTAAAAACGGAATTGCGATCAACTGTGCAGTAGTTTTGAGCTTCCCGACCATATGCACCGCCACGCTTCTGCCAGCACCTAAGAGTGCCATCCATTCACGTAGTGCTGAAATCGTAATCTCTCGTCCAATAATGACTAGGGCCACCCAGACTTGAACGCGATCCATATTCAGCAAAACCAGTAAGGCCGCAGCTACGATCAGCTTATCCGCGACGGGATCCAAGAATTGCCCGAAGGCCGACTCTTGTTTCATCTTTCTGGCTAAATAACCATCCAACCAATCGGTTACTGCCGCCGCAACAAAAATAATCGTTGCAAAAAGATTTTGGTCGAATGGAGATAACCAAGAATTCGGTAAATAGAAAATGGCTACCAACAATGGGATAGCGGCAACGCGCAACCAGGTTAAAGCGATTGGTAGATTGAAGGGCATCGTGTAAGCATAAACCAATGCGAACTAGTAGCAGCAGGACTCCAGAAATTAATGCAATTGCCGATAGATTTGCTCGGCTAGGGTCATCGAGATTCCATCAACTCCGGCAATTTCTTCAACGGTAGCGCCCGCCACACCTCGCAAGCCTCCAAAGCGAGCCAAGAGTTTTTGACGACGCTTGGCTCCAATCCCTTCGATCTCCTCTAAGCGAGAGACCGTTCTGGCCTTGGCACGCTTAGCGCGCATACCGGTAATGGCAAAGCGATGCGCTTCATCCCGAATTTGTGCCACCAGTAAGAGGGCTGCGCTATCAATACCTAACTCGAGCGGCTTACGATCATCCGCAAAGATGAGTGTTTCCAGCCCCACCTTACGGCCCTCACCTTTGGCAACACCCACAATCAAACTGATGTCCATACCAAACTCTGTGAGAACTTGTCTTGCCATCTCCACTTGCCCTTTACCACCATCAATCAAAATCACTTGCGGTAATTTATCGACTGGTAATTCTTGAAAATTAGCATAACGTCTTTGCAATACTTGTCGCATCGCCGCGTAATCATCTCCGGGGGTAATACCATCAATATTGAAGCGACGGTATTCGCTCGATTGCATATCATTCTTGGCGTACACCACACAAGAAGCTTGAGTAGCCTCACCAGAGGTGTGACTGATATCAAAACACTCGATACGCAACTGCTCCAGATTTTCCAGATCTAGACTCAATACATCAGCTAAGGCTCGGGCCCGTGCAAGCTGTCCACCAGTCTCGACTAGGCGTTTAGTGAGAGCCAGCTTAGCATTGCCCTCTGCCATTGCTAACCAATGACGACGCTGCCCTTGAGGTTGATGCAAGAAGGTAATTTTCTTGCCCGCTTGAGTGCTTAATAGACTTTGCAAGCTCTCAACGGATTTATCTTCTACAGATCCGCCATCCTCAGTGCTGGGCTGTAAGGAGTGATTGAGAATAAAAACTGGGGGAATTAAATTCGTAGTGCTAGTTCCACTTTCACTTGGCTCATCCTCTAAGTAGTGTTGCTGAATAAAAGTTTCCAATATTTCAGCTGGGCTAGCCTGCTCACCCGAAGACATGCGCAAGCCTTTCGGGAAATATGGTCTGTCACCCAAATGACGGCCACCGCGCACCATTGCTAGATTGACGCAAATCATGCCCTCCATTTGCGCCACTGCAATGATGTCAACATCTCCCTCACCATCGGCGACGGTATCCATCGACTGTTGTTGCAGAACACTAGATAAGTCAGCGATACGATCCCGCATCACAGCGGCCATTTCAAACTCCATTGCTTCACTGTATGCCGCCATCTCTTTTTCTAGTTCAGACAGCACGCGACTATGGTCACCCTCTAAAAAACGGGTAGCTTGTGTTACATCTTGTCCGTATTGCTCCACGCTCAGCCGCCCAACACAAGGAGCACTGCAGCGGTGAATTTGATGAAGTAAACAAGGACGACTCCGATTCTTAAACACAGAGTCTTCACAGGTTCGTAAGCGAAAGACTTTTTGCAAGATCTGTACACTATTTCGCACCGCCCATGAATTCGGGAAAGGGCCAAAGTAGCGATTGCGTTTATCTACCTTGCCACGATATGAGGCCAGACGAGGGAATGTATGTCCCGTTAGCATGACATAGGGATAGGATTTATCATCTCGAAACAAAATATTGAATGGCGGAGACAACTCCTTAATCAGATTGTTTTCTAAAATTAAGGCTTCAGTTTCGGTTCGTGTTACCGTCGTTTCATAGCGAGCAATTTTGCGCACCATGTTTTCAATTCGCGGAGATAACTGGGTGCGCTGAAAATAACTCGATACACGCTTTTTGAGGTTGCGGGCCTTACCTACATACAGAATGTGTCCCGCTTCATCAAAAAAGCGATACACCCCCGGCAATCCGGGAAGCCGTTTAACGTCCTGCTGAAGGGTTTCAAAAAGCGAATTACTCATGCGTTGGGATATTTTCTGCCAAATCGTCGATAACTATGGTGATGCCGGTATTTGCTGGCGTCTAGCCCGAAGCTTAACAAGCCTTCATGGCCAAGAGGTCCGCATTTTCTGCGATGACCTACCAACCCTCAATTTACTCTCCCAAGGCTGTCCCGCTGAGAATCGTGACAAAATTAAAACCGAAACTTGGGCAGCCAGCTTTGAAAATGCTCGCCACCCTGTTGAAACCCCTGATGTTGTGATCGAGGCCTTTGGCTGCCATTTACCCGAACGCTATCTAGCGGGCTTAATGATTGCACCAAAAAAACCCACAATCATCAACTTAGAGTACCTCAGCGCTGAACCGTGGGTACTGGACTTTCATGCTAAAGCCTCACCCCAAGCTCACGGCATGCCGAAGTACTTTTTCTTTCCAGGATTTCAAGAGACTGCTGGTGGCATCCTCCTTGATCCTATTCCAACTGAACAAAAAAGCGCTGCAAGCAATCTTCCTAAAAGCTTAATCAACACTTGGGCAAAGCTGCGACCTGGAGCAAAACGGATCAGCGTCTTCTGCTACCCCGGCTTTCCGCTCCGCAAATGGATTGAAGATCTGAGTACGATAGATGAGCCAATCGATGTGATCCTGACGCATGGCCATGCAGAGCTATTAAAGATGGGCTCTACAGAATCTCTTGAGCTAGCTCCCAGTATTCAGCTACTTTCTATACCGTTTGTTTCTCAAGATGAATATGACTGGCTGCTCGCTCATTGTGACCTGAATATTGTGCGAGGAGAAGATTCATTCATCCGCGCTCAATTGGTTGGCAAGCCATTGATTTGGCACATTTACCCACAGGATGATCAAGCGCATCAAGTCAAATTGGCAGCCTTTCTGGATCTTTACCTCGCCAATGCAAATCCACCCTTCCAGAGCGCTTGCCGAAATGCCATGAATTGGGCTCTGCCCCATACCTGGTTTTCAGAACTCGATACATGGACCCTCCATGCCACGGCCTGGCAAACAGATTTACTACAAAAACAAGGCGACGGAGGCCTAGCAGCGCGTTTAGTCCGGTTCGTAAGCTAGACCCCTGCAGAGTTGGTCTGCGGGCGGTTACAATGCTGTCTTTGATAAAAATCGCAGATTATTGATCTGCCCTCAGGAATAGCAAGATGAAAACAGCACAAGAACTCCGCGTTGGTAACGTAGTAATGCTCGGCACTGATCCTATGGTCGTATTGAAGGCTGAATACAGCCGCTCTGGTCGCAACTCTTCCGTTGTGAAAATGAAGTTCAAGAACCTCATTTCTGGCGCACCCAACGAGGGCGTTTACAAAGCCGACGACAAATTTGATGTTGTCATTCTTGATAAAAAAGATTGCACCTACTCCTATTTTGCCGATCCAATGTATGTATTTATGGATACTGAATACAACCAATATGAAGTTGAAGCAGAGTTCATGGGCGATGCCCTTCATTACCTCGAAGAAGGTATGCCTTGTGAAGTAGTGTTCTACGAAGGTAAAGCACTTTCAGTTGCGATGCCTAACTCCTTGGTTCGTGAAATTATTTATACCGAGCCAGCAGTAAAAGGTGATACAAGCTCAGGCAAAGTATTGAAGAACGCAAAGCTAGCTACCGGTTATGAATTACAGGTTCCTTTATTCTGCAACACCGGTGACAAGATTGAAATTGATACCCGCACTGGTGAATACCGCAGTCGCGCTAATTAATTAGCAAGCTGCAATGTTAAAAAGCCCGCTAGTAGCGGGCTTTTTTATTGGATCAAGTCAAACTCACTGAGTAAACCCTTTGCATGCTGATATTCAGCTTGTTTTTGTAACTCATCCCAGCTGGCTGCACTGGCTATTGGCATCAAGCGACTGAGTCGTAATCTGGATTCAACTTGCTTGGCTGATGAAACTCTGAGTTTAGCTAGCAACTCATCAGCCAGATCTGGACGATTACAAATTAAGACTGCATCACAACCAGCCTCCAGGGCCAACTCGGCACCTTTCACCACCGATCCTGCCACGCTAGCACCTTCCATGGAGAGGTCATCACTAAAAATCACCCCCTGAAAGCCCAACTCTTGTCGCAGAACAGAGTGAAGCCAGATTCTTGAGAAGCCGGCTGGGAGCTTATCAACCTGAGGATAGATGACATGGGCAGGCATCACTGCAGCCAAACTCAGGTCAAGCCATTCATAAGGCTTGGCATCGTCATTGAGGATGTCATCTAGAGAGCGCTCGTCGACCGGAATGGCGATATGTGAATCGGCCTCTGCCCATCCATGACCTGGAAAGTGTTTACCGCAATTGGCCATACCAGCCATTCGTAAGCCTTCATTCAGACTCTTTGCTAGAGCGAAAACAATTTGGGGATCACGACCAAATGATCTATCACCAATCACGGCGCTGCGCCCGAAATCTAAATCTAGTACTGGCGTGAAGCTGAAATCTACCCCGCAAGCCCTAAGCTCGGCTGCTAATACATAGCCACAGGCAGTCGCCGCTGCCATCGCTAATGCTGCAGACTCAGCAGCATGCTTTGATTGGTGCTTACCCATCCAAAGCTCACCCAATTTTCTCATCGCGGGCAAATGGGTGAAGCCATCAGACTTACAACGCTGCACACGACCACCTTCATGATCAATCGAGATCAAGACATCAGGGCGTAGCTTCTTAATCTCTGCAGTCAGTTTGCTGAGTTGCTTGCGATTAGAAAAGTTTCTACCAAATAAGATTACTCCGCCTGTCAGTGGGTGCAAAATGCGGCGGCGATCTTCTGCATTGAGCTCTTGACCAATAACATCTAAGGTCACCGGTCCCGGTGAAGATGGATTAAGCGCTTGAGCCATTTCTGTTCCTAATTTATTGTTGTTTAGTCACAATCACAAAAGCAATCGCCATGTCTACCTCATCGCTTACGGTAACCTGAGCCTGCCACTGCTTTTCTGCCATAAATATAGCCAAGGCACCTGAATAACTTGTAACTGGCTTGCCACTAGCTTCATTCAAGGTCTGCAATGAGCGCCAGGTCATTGGCATTCTCATCCCTAGACCAATTGCCTTGGAGAAGGCTTCTTTAGCAGCAAAACGAGTTGCCAAGAAAGCCATACCCCGCTTGGGGTTACGGGCTAAACGGGCTTTGAAAATCAGCATCTCATCTGGGCCCAGAATTCTCTCCGCTAAACGTCCTTGCGTACGATCATAAGCCGCTTGTAAGCGCTCGATCTTCAAAATATCGGTACCAATACCAACAATCATGATGCGTGCTGTCTGCCCTGCTTCATCAGGGCTTTCATATCGATAATAGCTTTTTGCCAACCCTTGAAGAGGGCTTCAGCCACAATCGCATGACCGATATTCAATTCAGATAACTCGGCAATAGCTGCGATCGGCAGAACATTGCTTTCGTTCAGGCCATGACCAGCATTAACTCTGAGACCCAAACTTTTACCAAACTGAGCAGCTTTTTGAATACGCTCTATCTCAGCAGCCTGCTCTACTCCAGCAAGATCTGCATAACGTCCAGTATGCAGTTCAATTACTGTTGCGCCCACATCTTTAGCCGCCTGAATTTGATTTACTGCAGGATCAATAAAAAGCGAGACCCGAATACCTGCGGCTTGTAATTGCTGAGTAGCGGCTTTGACAGCAGCAAAATGGCTCACTACATCTAAACCGCCCTCAGTTGTTACCTCTTCCCGTTTTTCTGGCACTAGACATACATCATGTGGCTTTACTTGACAGGCAATTGCCAGCATCTCAGGCGTAACCGCACACTCTAAATTCATGCGGGTTTTGATTAATGGGCGTAAAGCCAAGAGGTCAGCATCTTTGATGTGGCGACGATCTTCACGCAAGTGCAAGGTAATTAAATCTGCACCAGCTTCTTCTGCCAACTGGGCTGCCCGAATGGGATCAGGATAGCGAGTACCTCGTGCATTACGCAAGGTAGCGACATGATCAATATTGACACCAAGCTCAAGAATTGGAGAAGGGCTCATAGCAATAGATTACTGGAATTTATGAGGAGGCTAGATTTTCTTGAGATCAATCAAGATCTGACGGGTCGTCAGGACTTGATCCTGAAGATGCAATCCCAACAGAAAGCGCATCAGCTGTTTACTTTGGGCAAGAGTTACCGGATCAGAAAAATGACCAACTGCAATATTGAGCAGAGATTGACCACTCAAAACTGGCCAGTGACCAGGGTCATCCGCCTGCACTGGTCTTACGCCTCTTTCAGGCTGGTAAACATACTGCAGAGATGGCTCGGGTTTATCTTGGGTTTCTACACAATGGTCTAAGGCTGCGGCATAACCCGTTTCTTGTAATAGCGCTAACTCAAAAGGACGCAATATTTCTTCTAGGCCCTTAGATTCAAACTCGAGATTAGAAAGCGCTGTAATGGTTTCTGTATAGCGATCGTAGAGTCTTTCATAGTCATCTTCACGAGCCAGGAATTTCACTAGCAGCTCGTTCAAATAAAAACCACATAGCAGTGCATCACCAACCAAGGCAGGAGTACCACCAACCCACTCCGATTTAGTTAAGGTACGCAGCTCTGACTTACCGCTCCACGAAACTAGGAGCGGCTGAAAACGCTGTAATACGGGGCGCAGAACAGAGTGTGGGCGCTTGGCACCTTTAGCAATCAGAGCCATACGACCATGTTGCCTAGTAAAGACATCCAAGATGAGACTGGTCTCTTTATAGGGAATACTGTGCAATACGAAAGCGGGCTCGTCAACGATCCGGATCGAAGCCATTTATTCCAAACCTTGCGCCCGGAGTTCAGCGCGATCATCTGCCCAGCCACGCTTGACTTTGACCCAAGTCTCTAAGAAGACTTTGCCATCAAATAGTTTTTCCATATCGATACGCGCATCAGTCGATATTTTCTTAAGGCGCTCACCCTTCTCACCAATGATCATAGCCTTGTGACTATCGCGATCTACCAGAATTGTGGCCGCGATCCGGCGCATCCGACCATCCATTTTAAATTGATCAATCACTACCGTACTGGTATAGGGCAACTCATCACCAGTAAAGCGAAATACTTTTTCACGCAGAATCTCTGCCGCTAAAAAACGCTCATTGCGATCAGTTAATGTATCTGGGTCATAGACTGCTTCGGCCTCAGGTAGGTAGCCCTCCAATGTATCAAGCAAGCGAGTAATGTCAGGTGGACTTTTGGCACTCATCGGGACGATCTCAGCAAACTCGCATTGATTTTGGTCCTCGTGGCCCCCTAATTCACTCCAAGGGCGGCTCATTTCTTTCATGAAATTCAGCAGCGCTTGATCTCGCTCAGACGGGGTCTGGAAACGGCTATTGAATAAATCCAGTTTATTCAGCACTAGCACTACTGGCAAATCAGCCGGTAGAAGCTTTAACACCTTCTTATCATCCTCACCCCAGTAACCTGCTTCAATAATGAAACAAGCGACATTCACATCTTGAAGCGCAGTGGTTACCGTGCGGTTAAGTGCTTTATTGAGAGTATTCAGTAAGCGAGTCTGAAAGCCAGGTGTATCAATAAAGATGAATTGGGCATTCTCGCGCGTCTGAATACCCAAAATACGATGGCGAGTAGTCTGCGCTTTGCGAGAAGTAATGCTGATCTTTTGTCCGACCAAAGCATTCAGCAAAGTCGACTTGCCCATATTGGGTCGACCAACAATAGCGATAGTGCCGCATCTAAACACAGTTAGCCCTTCAGCTTTAGATTCAATTGCTCTTCACCAGCATCTTGCTTGGCCGCTTTCTTCTTGGCTGCCCTGGTCTTTTTGGGTTTACGCGATTCTTGTGGCAATGCTTTGAGTATGGCAGCAAGCGCCAATTTAGCCGCACCCTGCTCTGCCGCTCGGCGTGAGGCGCCTTCGCCCTTGACTGCAATCTTGAGATTCGGAATTAAACATTCCACTTCAAACTGTTGATTGTGAGCAGCGCCCGTAGTGCCGGTCACATTGTAGGTTGGTAATGGCAGCTGGTAGCTTTGTAGACATTCCTGTAAAAGCGTTTTATCGTCTTTACCTAATGTTTTAGGATCAACATGCTGCAAGATCAAGGAATACAGTTTACGCAGACAGGATTTCGCAGAATCAAATCCACCATCCAAAAAAATAGCTCCTGTAACAGCTTCTAAGGTATCGGCCAAGATTGAAGGACGTCTAAAGCCGCCACTCTTAAGCTCGCCCTCTCCTAAACGGAGGTAGTCTGACAAAGCAAGTGATTGTGCGATTTCATAAAGTGCTTGTTGCTTAACCAGATTGGCGCGCACCCGAGAGAGGTCGCCCTCATCTAAATCAGAGTACCGTTCGTACAACATCTCAGCGACCACGCAATTGAGAACGGAGTCCCCCAAGAACTCAAGGCGCTCATTATTCTTTTTACTATGACTACGATGTGTCAATGCCTGCGTCAGCAGCTCAGGTTTCTTGAAGGTATACCCCAAGCGCTCTTGCAGCGGACCGATATCGATGACAGCGCGTGCGTTCATGATTTAGTTAAAGCCACCAATACGACCTAGTGAACCTAAATTCAGCCAAACAAAGAAGGCTTTACCAACAATATTTTGATCAGGGACAAAGCCCCAATAACGTGAGTCCGCACTGTTATCGCGGTTATCACCCATTGCAAAGTAGCTTCCAGGCGGGACAGTACAAACTAAACCAGCATTGACGTAGTGGCATGCCTCAAAGCCAGGAAAACGTTCAGCTGGGAACATGCCTACTGGACGATCAGGATCATTAATAATCTCGTGATGATTACCACCAAGATCAGTAGGGAATGATTCGGTAAAACGCTTGGCATAGTGCATGCTCTCTGGATCAAGATAAGGCTCACCATTGCTATAACCTAACGCTTGGCCATTAATTTTTAAGCGTTTGTCTTGATACTCAATCACATCGCCAGGCAAAGCAACGATGCGTTTAATGTAATCAACTGACTCATCACGAGGATAGCGGAACACCACTACATCACCGCGTTGAGGGGAGCCCAATTCAATCACTTTTTGATTGATGACTGGCAAACGAATGCCGTAAGTGAATTTATTCACCAAGATGAAATCGCCAATTTGCAAAGTCGGAATCATCGAGCCCGATGGAATCTTGAAAGGTTCAACAATAAAAGAACGCAGAATGAATACAGCGCAAATCACAGGAAAGAAACTAGCGGAGTACTCAAGCCAGAGCGGCATACGCTCAATTCCAGCAGCACGACGTTGTGGTGCGAAATGTAATTTATCAGCGACCCAGGCAATCCCAGAGATGATGACGAGGACAAAAAGAATCAGTGCGAAGTTCATTAATCATCCACCTGTAATATGGCAAGAAATGCCTCTTGAGGGATCTCTACGTTACCAACCTGTTTCATGCGCTTCTTACCCTCTTTCTGTTTCTCTAATAATTTACGCTTTCGAGAAATATCACCGCCGTAACATTTTGCTAAGACGTTCTTCCGCAGAGCCTTCACGTTTTCGCGGGCCACAATATTGCTTCCAATCGCTGCCTGAATCGCAACATCAAACATTTGACGTGGAATAATGCCGCGCATTTTGGCAACTACTTCACGGCCCCGATGTTGGCTGTTACTGCGGTGAACGATGACGGATAAGGCATCAACTCGCTCACCATTAATCAAGATATCAACCTTCACCACATCGGCAGGGCGGTATTCTTTGAACTCATAATCCATTGAGGCATAACCTCTTGAGATCGACTTCAGACGATCAAAGAAATCCATCACAATCTCGGCCATCGGTAACTCATAGGTCAACTGCACTTGTCGGCCGAGATAGTTCATCCCAGTCTGAATGCCCCGCTTACCTACGCACAAAGTAATGATGGAACCCACATACTCTTGTGGCATATACAGGTTGACGGTGACAATCGGCTCAAAAATCGTATCGGTCTTGCTAGGCTCTGGCATCTTGGATGGGTTATCCACCATCACGATTTCGCCATCAGATTGCTTCACCTGATAGACCACTGTTGGCGCAGTCGTAATCAGATTCATTCCATACTGACGCTCTAAACGCTCTTGCACAATCTCCATGTGGAGCAAACCTAGGAAACCACAGCGGAAGCCAAAACCCAGCGCTTGAGAAACTTCTGGCTCATAGAGGAGTGAAGCATCGTTCAGCTTGAGTTTCTCTAAAGACTCCCGCAACTGATCGTATTCACTAGCCTCGACTGGATATAGTCCAGCAAAGACCTGTGACTTCACTTCCTTGAAGCCTGGTAAGGGGTCTGGCGAAGGAGTGCGGCCCTGCTGACCGGGCGCATGAGTAACAGTGTCACCGACCTTAGCAGCCTTCAGCTCCTTAATGCCGGCGATGATGAAACCCACCTGTCCTGCGGAGAGTTCCGGGCGATCGATCGATTTAGGGCTAAATACTCCAACATGCTCAACTAAGTGCGTTGAGCCATTGGCCATCAATGTAATTTTGTCTTTAGGCTTAAGGGTGCCATTCACGACCCGCACCAACATCACGACGCCGACATAGTTATCAAACCACGAGTCGATGATTAAAGCCTGCAAGGGAGCAGATGCATCCCCTTTCGGGGGCGGCACACGGCGGATCATTTCTTCGATCACATCAGCTACACCTAAGCCAGTTTTTGCAGAACAGGTGACCGCATCAGTTGCATCAATTCCAATGACATCTTCAATTTCTTGTTTGGCACGTTCAGGATCTGCCTGGGGCAAATCAATCTTGTTGAGAACTGGTACCACCTCAACACCCAGCTCAATTGCGGTGTAACAGTTAGCCACGGTTTGTGCTTCAACACCTTGACTCGCATCCACCACTAAGAGCGCACCCTCACATGCCGAAAGTGATCGACTTACTTCATAAGAAAAGTCAACGTGTCCTGGGGTATCAATAAGATTAAGGTTGTATACCTTGCCATCTTTGGCTTTGTAGTTCAGTGCGGCTGTTTGCGCTTTGATGGTGATGCCGCGCTCTCGCTCGATATCCATCGAGTCCAGAACCTGCGCCTCCATCTCACGATCTGAAAGTCCACCGCACAACTGAATAATGCGATCAGCCAAGGTCGACTTGCCGTGATCAATATGGGCGATGATAGAAAAATTGCGGATTAAATCCATGGCGTCTTGTTAGCTCAATCAAAAAACGCCTTGTCAGAACGCACCACAATGATGCGCTGCAAAAAGCCGTCTTATGGAGAATTGTAATGGGTGAACCTAAACCCAGCCTGAAGCTGGATTTAGAGGTCAAAAAGGGCCTATTTTGGCCTTACAGGAATCACTAGGGTGCTATCACCTCGGCGGACAAAAACTGGCACAGCCCTATTGGAATCAAGCCCTTTGACCAGAGACTCAAACTGCTTGACTCCGGTAATGTCGCTATCGGCAACCCTCACAATAATGTCCCCAGTCCTAATACCCGCACGTGCCAAGGGGCCATCCACCAAACTAGTTACTTCAACCCCAGATTTGAGGCCCATATCCTTTTTCTTAGCATCTGACAATTCGGTCACTGCAACCCCAAAGCCATTATTGGTCGCCCCAGAGTTATTGCTAGAGCTTTCTGATTTCTTCAGGGGGCCTGAATTATTTTCAGTGTCTGACACTGTAATACTCAATTCACGGGAAGCTCCTTTACGCCACACCTGAACGCTAGCTACAGTACCAGGACGTGTGTCCCCTACCACTCTGGGTAAATCGCTGGCTTTATTGATGTCACGTCCATTGAAGCTCAAAATGACATCGCCCGCCTCCATACCACCAATTGCTGCAGGACCACCAGCTTCTACATTACGTACAAATGCACCACGGGGCTTACCCAGACCCAAACTCTCGGCCACTTCTTTAGTCATATCACCTAAAGCCACACCAATTCGACCTCGAACTAATTTGCCATTGGTTCGCAGCTGATCGGCAACACGCATCGCTTCATCAATCGGAATCGCAAAAGAGATTCCCATATAACCACCAGAGCGACTAAAGATTTGTGAATTAATACCAATGACTTGACCTGCGGTATTGAGCAAAGGTCCGCCTGAGTTTCCGGGATTGACTGCTACGTCAGTTTGAATAAATGGCAAGTAATCACCAGTATCTCGACTCTTTGCCGAGACAATGCCAGCAGTAACGGTGTTCTCCAAACCAAAGGGTGAGCCAATCGCCAAGACCCACTCGCCTACACGGACTTTAGAAGAGTCGCCCAATGGAAGTCGGGGCAAATCATGGGCATCGATTCGAACCACAGCAACATCAGTACGTTTATCCATTCCCAATAATTTGGCTTTGAATTCGCGCTTGTCTGTGAGGGTCACGTAAATAGTTGTGGCGCCTTCTACGACGTGGGCATTCGTCAAAATCAAACCGTTTGAATCAATGACAAATCCCGATCCTACGCCACGCTCAGCCTCTTGTGGCTTTCCCGAGTTAGGTTGCTGGGGTTTTGGGGTATTTGGAATTCCTGGGATGGGCACCCCAAAGAAGCGGCGAAAGAATTCAGCTTGATCTTCAGGCATGCCTGGAATACCACCTTGTGCTTGTTGCACTACGACATTTTCAGTTGTCCGAATATTCACTACTGCAGGACTGGCGCGCTCAACCAAATCAGCAAAGTCAGGAATAGTGACGCGGGGATTCTGCGCCAAGGCGCTAGGAGAGAAAAATGCCTGTCCCAAGACAAGCGCAGCTAAAAATGCGATTGAAAACTTTTTCATCATGCCCTAAACCTACTGAGTTAATGCCAATGCAGCCAATATCAATTGAATATTAGTTTACTTTGCCAAAAACCAGTGAGCCATTAGTACCCCCAAAGCCAAAATTGTTTTTCAGGGCGTAATCTATCTTCATATCCCGCGCTGTGTTGGCACAGTAGTCCAAATCACATTCAGGATCTTGATTAAAGATATTAATGGTGGGGGGAGATTTTTGATGATGCAAAGCGAGGATAGTAAATACAGACTCTAAGCCGCCAGCACCACCCAAAAGATGGCCCGTCATCGACTTGGTAGAGTTAATCACCGCTTTCTTGGCGTGATCGCCCAGAGCTGCTTTGATCGCTTCAGTCTCATTCTTGTCACCAAGAGGCGTTGAAGTACCGTGGGCATTGAGATATTGAATCTGATCGGCATTTAAACCTGCGTCACGAATCGCATTGACCATGCAGCGACGGGGGCCATCCATATTGGGTGCAGTCATGTGATAAGCGTCGCCACTCATGCCGAAGCCAACGAGCTCACAGTAAATCTTGGCGCCACGTGCTTTTGCGTGTTCGTATTCCTCAAGGACAACAACGCCAGCACCCTCTCCCAATACAAAACCATCGCGGTCTTTATCCCATGGACGCGAAGCAGTCGCAGGATCATCATTCCGGGTTGAAAGTGCACGAGCAGCAGCAAAACCGCCAACACCTAATGGTGAAATCGTTGACTCTGCTCCCCCGGCAACCATGACATCGGCATCGCCGTACTGAATTAAGCGTGCCGCTAAGCCAATACTATGAAGGCCGGTTGTACAGGCAGTCACTGCGGCAACGTTAGGGCCTTTGAGGCCAAACAAGATACTCAAGTGGCCAGAGATCATATTAATGATCGAGCCGGGCACAAAGAAAGGTGAGATACGACGGGGTCCGCGAGACAAATACTCTGCATCCGTCTCTTCAATTAACGGTAGACCGCCAATACCAGAGCCGACCATCACGCCTACTCTCTCGGCATTAGCATCATTAATCTCTAAACCACTGTCGCGAATGGCTTGTGTGCCAGCAGCAATGCCGTAATGGATAAAGGTATCCATATGGCGCGCCTCTTTGGCAGAGACGTACTCTTCTACATTGAAGTCTTTGACCTCGCCAGCAAAATGCACGCCCAGCGCTGCGTGATCAAATTTCGTGATGGTAGCAATGCCCGACTTGCCTGCAAGCAAGTTAGACCAAGCTACATCGACTGAATTACCGACAGGTGAAATAAGACCTAAGCCGGTAATTACAACCCGGCGTCGGCCATTTGATGCTGACACGAAAATACCTGAGCTCGGGAATTAACCCTGAGCTTTAGATTTAGCGAAGTCGATCGCGAGCTGAACGGTGGTGATTTTTTCGGCTTCCTCATCAGGAATTTCAATACCGAATTCATCTTCCAAAGCCATTACTAACTCAACAGTGTCAAGAGAGTCAGCGCCCAGGTCATTCACAAAAGAAGATTCATTCTTGATATCTCCTTCAGCGACGCCCAATTGCTCAGCGACGATTTTCTTAACGCGTTGTTCGATGTTATCCATTAAGTCCCCCAAGGGTTGTAAAAAAACGATTTGAGGATTTTATCAGCTTGTTGGACTAAATCAGCAAATCCGCTAAAACCCAATAAAATCCATAGCTTAGCGAGATCAGGCTAAATAGAGCCCGCCATTGACATGAAGCGTATTTCCAGTGATGTAATCAGCAGCTGGTGAAGCCAAGAATACGACTGCTTGCGCGACATCCTCTGGAGTCCCCAAACGGGCC